>NZ_RWKH01000001.1 GCF_003984625.1 Variovorax sp. DXTD-1
CGGTGCCGGTGAGGCCGTGCCGCTGGTGCCGGAGGTGGAACCTGTTCCAGCCGTGGGCGTGCCCGGACTGGCGGTGCCGCCCGTGCCGGCGCTGCCTCCGGTGCTTGCACCGCCGCCCGAGCCCGCCGTGGGCGCAGGCAATGGCTCGGCACCGATGATGCCGCCGTTCGTGTTGGACAGCACCGGCGCAGTGATCGCGAGACCCGCGCTGCTGGTCTGGCGGATGGTGCCGCCGCGGTTGTCGATGTCACCCGCGCTGGCGAGTTCGACGCGCGTGCCTTCGAGGGTGCCGGTGTTCTCTAACCTGCCGGCTGACGTCACGACGAGGTTGCCATTGCTCGCGCCGATGCTGCCGGCATTGCGCGACCCGAGGCCTGCCTCGGTGCCCACCAGAAAGATGTGGTTTGCAAACATCCCGCCGAGCTGCGAAACATCGAGCGCAAAGGTGGGCGTGCTGCCCGTGCCCGCCGTCGGGGTCACGTTCGCGTGATCGGCGCTGATGGTGTTCGCGCCAGCGACCACCTTGAGGTCGTTCGCATGGATCGCCGCGTTGACCTGCACCGCGCGCGCGAGAATGGCGGCATAGTCGGTCCGGCTCAGATCCAGGCCCACGCCGTTGATGCTGACCGTGCCACCGCGCACGACATAAGAGTCCAGCCCACCGAACGCATTGAATTGCGGCGTGCCGGTCGTGAGCGTGACGGCGCCAGAGTTGAGGAAGGTGGCTCCATTGACCGAAATACCGACCGGGTTGGCCAAGATGAAGTCGGCTCTGGAGCCGGCGATCTCCACCGGGCCGTTGATGTACGACGGGTTGCTGGAGTAGACCTCGTTGACGATCACCCGGGCCGGACCCGTCGCGAGATAGGGGTTCGATTGGATGAAGCCGCCGATTTGGCTCTGCACAGCCGTTCTTGAATTGTTGACGACCACACCCCGACCGTTCACGTCGAACTGGAGGTATTGATTTCTGGAGACGCCGGCGGCGCTCGGGGTCGCGATGTTGATTGCGGGGATGCCATTTGGGGCCACGAGGATCGTGGGGCGCATGCCATTCGGCGCCATCGGGTTGGCGACGATCTGGGCCTGCGCATAGGGGGCCGTGAGCAGGCCCGCCAGCGCTGCCCCCACGAACATGGGGGCCAGGGCGGCCGCGCCTGCGGCGATGGTGCCGCCGGCACCGGTGGTGGCCTTGGATGAGCTTTTGCCAGTCGAGGCCGCGGCCTCGTGCACCACGACCCGCATCGCGCGCACTGCGCTCCAAATTACCCGAAAAAATTCTTATTCATCGCGTTCTTCTTCCCTGATCTCTCTGCGTGACAGCCATGCACGCCGCGACAAGCGACCGTGCTGATTCGCCGACATCCACATCGGCAGGCCCGGATTCTGGGTTCGAGATGCCGTAAGGAATGTCAAGGAATCGCAGGGCGCGCAGATTGAGCCGGAAAGCGCCACATATCGCACACGCCCGGGGGCATGGCGATGAGGCATTAAGTTGTCATCGATGCGGCTGCGCCGTGGTTCACCGGCTACGATTTGGGCAGGTAGCCATGAGTCACGAATCCCTGATCCCCGTGAGGCTGCCTTTTGACCCGCCTTGGCGAATCTCGTCCGGGCGGGTTTTCTTTTTGCCGTGCATAGATGGCTGTGGCGGATTCATTCTTGCCATCGCTGCTTCCGTACGAAATATCAAGAGCGACCCGAGAGCGCCGGGCTTGGCAGAGGCAGTACCCGCGAGATACTGCTTTCGGAAATATCTTCAGGGAAATGCCAATGGCAACTTGCCGATGAGGCGGACACGTTCTCGTGTGCAATGGAAGTTCCTGCGATGCGCGACGAACGGCATACCGCGCAGTGATCGCCGAGGTGCTCGTGGAGATCTGGAGCCCCGGCAGAACTCACGGATGTACCGGAAGTCACGCCGCTCGCAGTCCGCAGCGGCGCAGAGAGGTCTAGGTTGCAGCCGCAGCCGCGCCGAACTCCGCGGCGGGCAGGCCGGGGCTCCCGATGCGAACCGAGAACAGCGCGCCGGCCAGCGGCTCCGCTTCGATCTGCTCGGCCGTGAGCCCGCTGCGCGCGGTGGTGATGTAGAGCGTGCACATGTCGTCGCCGCCGAAGGCGCAGTCGGTCACGTTGCTTGCGGGCAGCTCGATGCGGCACAGCTCGGTGCCGCTCACCGGGTCATGGCAGCTCACGCAATGCCCGCCCCAGCGCGCAATCCACAGGCGGCCGGCCGCGTCGGTCGTCATGCCGTCGGGCAGGCCGTCGCCATCGGCAAAGCGCAGCCACACCCGCTTGTTGCTCACGGTGCCTGCTTCGTTGTCGAAGTCATACGCATACACGCAGCCTTCGACCGTGGCGTTGAAATACATCGTGCGCTCGTCGAGCGACCACGCGGGGCCGTTGGTAACTGCAAAGCCGTCGTCGTGGCGGGTGCAGCGGCTGTCGGCATCGAAGCGGTAGAGCGCACCGGTCGGCGCCACGCAGTCGAAGTCCATGGTGCCGCCCCAGAAGCGGCCCTTGCTGTCGCACTTGCCGTCGTTGAAGCGGTTGCCGGGCCGGTCGGTTTCGGGCTGGTGCAGGTAGCGCGGCGGCACATCGACTGCGGGGTCGAACAAGGCGAAGCCGCGGCGCATGGTGACGATCAGCCCCGGCGCGCCCGCGCGCTCGGCCAGCGCGGTGATCTCTTCGTCGAACTGCCAGCTTTGGCGCGCGCCGTTTTGCGGGTCGTAGCGGTACAGGCGGCATCCGAGGATGTCGATCCAGTAGAGCGCCCGTTCGCGCGGCGACCACAGCGTGCCCTCACCGAGCGTGGCCTCCGCCGGCCACAGGCATTCGGGCTGGCCAAGGATGGTTGGCGCACCGAGGGGTGCGGGCGTGGATGTGCGGCCGTTCTGGGTCATTTGTTTTTGTGCCTTCGTTGTCTCGGGTGCTTGACGCGGCGGATCGTATCAAGGCATATTGATAATAGAAATCAAAGTTTATGGCATTAACTGATGTTGATTTTGCAATGTCATGGCCAACCCCGGAGACACATACCTTGACGGATTCCTCGAAGTTATCGATTCACCCCAGCCTGAAGGGGCGCGCCGTGTTCGTCACGGGCGGCGGCAGCGGTATTGGCGCGGCCATTGTTGCCGCCTTTGCCGCGCAGGGCGCGCGTGTGGCGTTCATCGACATTGCCGAAGGCGCCAGTGCGGCGCTCGCGCAACAGATCGTCGCTGAAGGCCATGCGGCGCCATGGTGGCGCGCCTGCGACGTGCGCGACATCGGCGCCATGCAGAAGGCCATTGCCGATGCGGCCGCCGAGTTGGGCGACTTTGCCGTGCTGGTCAACAACGTGGCGAGCGACGACCGCCACACGCTGGAATCGGTCACGCCCGACTACTACGACAACCGCATGGCCATCAACGAGCGGCCCGCGCTGTTCGCCATTCAGTCGGTGGTGCCGGGCATGCGGCGGCTGGGCTTCGGCTCGGTGGTTAACCTGGGCTCGACAGGCTGGCAGACCAAGGGCTCGGGCTACCCGTGCTATGCCATTGCGAAGTCTTCGGTCAACGGCCTCACGCGCGGCCTGGCGGTGGACCTGGGCAAGGATCGCATCCGCATCAACACCGTGTCGCCCGGCTGGGTGATGACGGACCGGCAAGTCAAACTTTGGCTCGACGACGAAGGCGAGCAGGCCCTCAAGCGCAACCAGTGCCTGCCCGACAAGCTCATGCCCGAAGACATCGCGCGCATGGTGCTGTTCCTCGCGTCGGACGACGCGAAGATGTGCACCGCGCAGGAGTTCACGGTGGACGCGGGCTGGACCTGATCAGTCCATTTCCAGCTTGCGTCCGTAGACGCTGAAGCTCGCGGTCTTCAGCGCCTTCATCATCACCTTGGCCGCCGGCGACAGCAGCCGGTCGGTGCGCGTGATGATGCCGAAGGCGTCCATGTGGCAGGGCATGTCCAGCGGCAGCAGCGACACGATGCCGTGCGCCGCGTAGTAGCGCGCCACGTCGCTCGCGAGCACGGCCACCATGTCGCTTTGCTGCAGCATGCGCGTAATGAAGAGCAGGGCCGAGCTCTCGATGATGTTGCCCGGCGGTGAAAGGCCTTCCTCCTGGAACATCAGCTCGAAGCGGTGGCGCAGCACGCTGCCCGCGGGCGGCACGATCCAGCCGGCGCCCACCACGTCGCGCAGCGTGAGGCTGCTCATGCCCAGCAACGGATGGCCGGGGCGCACCAGTGCGCACACCGGCTCCTCGGCCAGCGCTTCGTAGCGCAGCTGAGACTTGTCGTGCTCGGCGAACAGCCGTGCCACCAGGATGTCGAGCTTGCCCTGCTCGAGCCGGTCGATCAGCACCGCGCTGGTCTCGATCTCGAGCGACACGCGCAGGTCGGGCTGTTCGCGCTTCACCATGGCCACTGCGGGCGGCATCAGCGTGAGGCCCGGCGCGGTGATGGCGCCCACGCCCACCTGGCCGAAGCGGCCCGCCTTCAGCGCGGTGAGCTCGTCGTGCGCCTGGTTCAGGCTGGCCAGCGCCACGCGGGCGTGGCGGATCATGGTTTCGCCGTACCAGGTGGGGCGCATGCCGCGCGGCAGCCGGTCGAACAGCGGCACCTCCAGCACGTCTTCCAGGTCTTTCAGCAGCTTGGAGGCCGCGGGCTGGGTCATGTTGAGCACCTGCGCCGCGCGGTGGATGTTGCCTTCCTCCGCCAGGGCCACCAGCAAGAGCAGCTGCCGCGTCTTGAGGCGTGCGCGGATGAACCAGTGGTTGTAGTTGGTCATTTGTTATTGAAACTTTGGGCTGCCGGGTTTTCCAGAATCCAGCGATTGATATGCATTTTGTCGAAAAAATGATTGGATTGATATCAATTCTGTTTCTAGACTCGCGGCACTTCAAGAAAACGAGAGGCAAGAAGCGCGGTGATCCACGGCGAGCTTCATCAGAGCGTGCGGCAGTACATCAACGGCCGCTGGGAAACCAGCGCGACCACGGGTGTGAGCGCCAATCCGTCGGACACCAGCGAGGTGGTGGCCGAATACGCGCGCGCCGATCGCCGGCAGGTCGAGTTCGCGATTCGCGCGGCCGCCGACGCCTTTCCGCACTGGAGCCACAGCACCCCGCAACGCAGGGCCGACGTGCTCGACCGCATCGGCACCGAGCTCCTGGCGCGCCGGGACGAGTTGGGTTTGCTGCTGGCGCGCGAGGTCGGCAAGACCTTGCCCGAAGCGGTGGCCGAGGCCACGCGCGCCGGGCAGACCTTCAAGTTCTTCGCGGGCGAGGCGATGCGCGGCGGCGGCGAAAACATGGCCTCGCTGCGCGCGGGCGTGCAGGTCGACGTCACGCGTGAGCCGGTGGGCGTGGCAGGGCTCATCACGCCGTGGAACTCGCCGCTCGCGGTGCCCGCCACCAAGATTGCACCGGCGCTCGCGCATGGCAACAGCGTGGTGTTCAAGCCGGCCGAACTGGTGCCGGCCTGCGGCTGGACGCTGGCCGAAATCATCAGCCGCGCCGCATTGCCGGCGGGCGTTTTCAACCTGGTGATGGGCAGCGGCCGCGAGGCGGGCCAGGCGTTGGTCGACAGCCCGCTGGTCGATGCGGTGAGCTTCACCGGCTCGGCACGCAATGGCGAACGCATTCTTCAGGCGGCCGCCGCAAGGCGCGCCAAGGTGCAGCTCGAGATGGGCGGCAAGAACGCGCTCGTGGTGCTGGCCGATGCCGACATCGACCACGCGGTCGATTGCGCGGTGCAGGGCGCCTACTTTTCGAACGGACAGCGCTGCACGGCATCCAGCCGGCTCATCGTCGAGGCCGCCGTGCACGACGTCTTCGTTGCGCGGCTGCACCAGCGGCTCAAGACGCTGAAGATCGGCCACGCGCTGGAGCGCGGCGTGGACATCGGGCCCCTGGTCGACGAAGAGCGGCTGGCGCGCAGCCTGGCCTGGGTCGAGATTGCGAAAGAAGAGGGCGCCGAGCATGTGTGGGGCGGCGAGCCGCTCAAGCGTGCCACCGCGGGCCACTACATGAGCCCGGCGCTCTTTCTGGCCAGGCCCGAGCACCGCATCGCACGCGAGGAAATCTTCGGCCCGCTGGCCTGCGTGCTGCGCGCCGCCGACTACGACGAAGCGCTGGCACTGTGCAACGACACGCCCTCTGGCCTCAGCGCGGGCATCTGCACCAACTCGCTCAAGCACGCGATGCATTTCAGGCGCCATGCCGAAGTCGGCATGACGATGGTCAATCTGCCGACCGCGGGGGTGGACTTCCACGTGCCCTTCGGCGGCCGCAAGGGGTCGGGCTACGGGCCGCGCGAACAAGGGCGCCACGCCGCGGAGTTCTACACGACGGTCAAGACCGGCTTCATGCGGGCCTGACCACCACGGACGGTTTTCAACAAGCACTTAGAAAGAAGGAGACAAGCCATGAAACTCAATCGCCGCACCCTCAATATCGCGCTGGCCGCAGCTTCGCTCGGCGGGCTTCTGCCTGCCACGGCACTGGCGCAGAAGAAAATCATGCTGGGCTTCAGCCAGGTTGGCGCCGAAAGCGAATGGCGCACCGCCAACACCGAGTCGATCAAGTCTTCCGCCAAGGAAGCGGGCATCGAGCTCAAGTTCTCCGACGCGCAGCAGAAGCAGGAAAACCAGATCAAGGCGATCCGCTCGTTCATTGCGCAGAAGGTGGATGTCATCGCCTTCTCTCCGGTGGTGGAGTCGGGCTGGGAAACCGTGCTGCGCGAAGCCAAGGCCGCGAAGATTCCGGTGGTGCTGACCGACCGCGCCGTGAACACCAAGGACGACTCGCTGTACGTCACCTTCATGGGCTCCGATTTCGTCGAGGAAGGCCGCAAGGCGGGCCGCTGGCTGGTCGAGAAGATGAAGGACCAGAAGGGCGAGGTGAACATCGTCGAACTGCAGGGCACCGTGGGGTCGGCACCGGCCATCGACCGCAAGAAGGGCTTCGAGGAAATCATCAAGGCCGACCCGAAGTTCAAGATCGTGCGCTCGCAAACCGGCGACTTCACGCGCGCCAAGGGCAAGGAAGTGATGGAAGCCTTTCTCAAGGCCGAGGGCAAGAAGATCAACGTGCTGTACGCGCACAACGACGACATGGCGATCGGCGCCATCCAGGCCATCGAGGAAGCGGGCCTGAAGCCGGCCAAGGACATCACGATCATCTCGATCGACGCGGTGAAGGGCGCCTTCGAAGCCATGATCGCCGGCAAGCTCAACGTGTCGGTCGAATGCAGCCCGCTGCTCGGGCCGCAGCTGATGAGCGCCGTGAAAGACATCAAGGCCGGCAAGGCGCTGCCCAAGCGCATCGTGACCGAAGAAGGCATCTTCCCCATGGAAGTGGCTGCCAAAGAGTTTCCCAATCGCAAGTACTGAGAGCCCATACCCATGAAACGCAACTTCCTCAAGGCCTCGCTCGCAGGCATCGCGCTGGCCGTGGCCGGTATCGCACCGCTCGCGCATGCGCAGGACAAGGGCCCGATCGCCATCTCGATGCCCACCAAGTCGTCGGCCCGCTGGATCGCCGACGGCGCCAACATGGTCAAGTACTTCAAGGAAAAGGGCTACAAGACCGACCTGCAGTACGCCGACGACGACATTCCGAACCAGCTCGCGCAAATCGAGAACATGGTCACCAAGGGCTCCAAAGTCCTGGTGATCGCGGCCATCGACGGCACGACGCTGTCCGACGTGCTGCAGAAAGCGGCCGACAAGGGCGTGAAGGTCATTGCATACGACCGGCTCATCAAGGGCTCGAAGAACGTCGACTACTACGCCACCTTCGACAACTTCCAGGTCGGCGTGCTGCAGGCGCAGTCGATCGAGGCGGCACTTGGGCTGAAGAGCGGCAAGGGCCCGTTCAACATCGAGCTGTTCGGCGGCTCGCCGGACGACAACAACGCCTTCTTCTTCTACAACGGCGCGATGTCGGTGCTCGACCCGTACATCAAGAGCGGCAAGCTGGTGGTGCGCAGCAAGCAGATGGGCATGGAAAAGGTTGGCACGCTGCGCTGGGACGGCGCGGTGGCGCAGGCGCGCATGGACAACCTGCTGTCGGCCTACTACACCAAGGACCGCGTCGATGCGGTGCTGTCGCCGTACGACGGCCTTTCGATCGGCATTCTGTCGTCGCTCAAGGGCGTGGGCTACGGCTCGGCCTCGCAGCCGATGCCCATCGTCTCGGGGCAGGACGCGGAGATTCCTTCGGTCAAGTCGATCCTGCGCAAGGAACAGACCTCGACCGTGTTCAAGGACACGCGCGAACTGGCGAAGGTAACGGTGGCCATGGTCGACGCGATGCTCTCGGGCAAGACGCCTGAAGTGAACGACACCAAGACCTACAACAACGGCGTGAAGGTGGTGCCCTCATACCTGCTCAAGCCCGTGAGCGTGGATGGCGGCAACTGGAAGCAGGTGCTGGTCGAAAGCGGCTACTACAAGGAAAGCCAGGTCAAGTGAGAAGCGGCATGGAAGCAGACTCGCGCAGCATCCTCGAGATGCGCGGCATCACCAAGACATTTCCGGGCGTGAAGGCGCTGAGCAATGTCAACCTGGCGGTGCGCGCGGGCGAGATCCATGCGGTGGTCGGCGAGAACGGCGCGGGCAAGTCGACGCTCATGAAGGTGCTGAGCGGCGTCTACCCGTGCGACTCGTACACCGGGGAGATTCACTTCGAAGGCGAGCTGCGCCGCTTCAAGAGCATTGCAGACAGCGAGAAGCTCGGCATCATCATCATCCACCAGGAGCTCGCGCTGGTGCCGCTGCTGTCCATTGCCGAGAACATCTTTCTCGGCAACGAGATTACGCGCGGCGGCGTGATCGACTGGTTTGCCGCCTATGCAAAGACGCGCGAGCTGCTTGCGAAGGTGGGCCTGAAAGAGCCGCCGACCACGCTGGTGACCGACCTTGGCGTAGGCAAGCAGCAGCTGGTGGAGATTGCCAAGGCGTTGGCCAAGGAGGTGAAGCTGCTGATTCTGGACGAGCCCACCGCCAGCCTCAACGAGAACGACAGCGATGCCTTGCTGATGCTGCTGCTGGAACTGAAGCGCCAGGGCATCGCATCGATTCTTATCTCGCACAAGCTCAACGAGATTGCCAAGGTGGCCGATTCGATCACCGTGCTGCGCGACGGCGCCACGGTGGAAACAATGGACTGCCGCAACCAGCCGATCAGCGAAGACCGCATCATCCGCGGCATGGTCGGCCGCGACATGGCGCACCGCTATCCGCAGCGCCATCCGAAGATCGGCAACACCGTTTTCGAAGTGCGCGACTGGCGCGTGCACCACGCGCTGCATGCCGACCGAGAGCAGATCAAGGGTGTGAACCTGCATGTGCGCCAAGGCGAGATCGTCGGCATTGCAGGCCTCATGGGCGCGGGCCGTACCGAGCTTGCGATGAGCGTGTTCGGCAGGTCCTACGGCCAGCGCATCAGCGGCACGGTGCTGATGCATGGCCAGCCGGTGGACGTGGGCACCGTGCGCAAGGCCATCGACCAGGGCATTGCCTATGTCACCGAGGACCGCAAGGGCCTGGGGCTGGTGCTGGAAGAAAACATCCAGAAGAACGTGAGCCTGGCCAACCTGGAGGCGGTGTCGAGTTCGATGGTGATCGACGACGCACGCGAATTCAAGGTGGCCAGCGACTACCGCAAGGCACTCAACATCCGGTCTTCGGGCGTGGAGCAGCTGGTGGTCAACCTGTCGGGCGGCAACCAGCAGAAGGTGGTGCTCAGCAAGTGGCTCTTTACAAAACCCGAACTCCTGATCCTCGACGAGCCCACGCGCGGCATCGACGTGGGCGCCAAATATGAGATCTACACCATCATCGACCAGCTCGCGAGCGAGGGCAAAGGCATTCTCATGATTTCTTCCGAACTGCCGGAACTGCTGGGCATGTGCGACCGCATCTATGTGATGAACGAGGGCCGCTTCGTGGCCGAATTTACAGCGGCTGAAGCTTCGCAGGAACGCATCATGCACGCCATCGTGAGCGCGGGGAGTTCCGTCCATGTCGCGGCCTGAAGTCAACGCGGTGAATGCCGCAGTCCCCATTGCAGAGGCTGCCCCGAAGCTGCACGCCGGCTTCCTGAAGAACAACCTGCGCGAATACGGCATGCTGATCTCGCTGGTCGCGATCATGGTGCTGTTCCAGGTGCTGACCGACGGCACGCTGCTGCGGCCGTTGAACCTCACCAACCTGCTGCTGCAGAACAGCTACGTCGTCATCATGGCGCTGGGCATGCTGCTGGTGATCGTGGCGGGGCACATCGACCTGTCGGTGGGCTCGGTCTGCGGCTTTATCGGTGCGCTGGCGGCGGTGCTGATGGTCGAGTACGAATGGCACTTCGTCCCCACGGCCCTCATCAGCATTGCGGCGGGCGCGGTCATCGGCGCGGCGCAGGGCTGGTTCGTCGCATTCCGAAAGGTCCCGTCGTTCATCGTCACGCTTGCGGGCATGCTGGTGTTCAAGGGGCTCACGCTGGCGCTGCTGGCGGGGCAGTCGGTCGGGCCGTTTCCGGTGGAGTTCCAGCGGCTGAGCTCCGGCTTCATTCCCGATCCGTTGGGTGGCGACACGTTGCGCACCACCTCGCTGGTGGTGGGCGCGCTGGCCGCGGCGGCGCTGGTGTTCTTCAAGCTGCGCGGGCGCGCCAAGCTCGCGGCGCACGGCATGGAAACGGAGCCCTATGTGTTCTTCCTGGTGAAGAACCTGTTCTTCGCGGCCATCATCCTGTTCTTCAGCTATCTGCTGTCGACCTACAAGGGCCTTCCCAATGTGCTGATCGTGATGGCGGTGCTGATCGTGGTGTACGACTTCGTCACCAACCGCACCACCATCGGCCGTCGCATCTATGCGCTGGGCGGCAACGAGAAGGCGGCGCGGCTGTCGGGCGTGAAGACGCAGCGCCTCGCATTTTTGACCTTCGTGAACATGGGCGCGCTGGCAGCGCTCGCGGGCCTGGTGTTCGCGGCGCGGCTCAACACGGCCACGCCCAAGGCCGGCCTGGGTTTCGAGCTCGACGTGATCGCGGCCTGCTTCATCGGCGGGGCCTCGGCCTCGGGCGGCGTGGGCCGCGTGATGGGCGCGGTGATCGGCGCGTTCATCATGGGCGTGATGAACAACGGCATGTCGATCCTGGGCATCGGCATCGACTACCAGCAGGTGATCAAGGGCCTGGTGCTGCTGGCCGCGGTGTTCATCGACGTCTACAACAAGAACAAGTAAGCGCATGACCGGCGGCAGCATTTCACCCGTGCTCGAACTGCGGGGCATCCACAAGCAGTTCGGCGACATCCCGGTGCTGCGCGACGTGCAGCTGCGGCTCTACCCCGGCGAGATCCATGCGCTGATGGGGCAGAACGGCGCGGGCAAGTCGACGCTCATCAAGGTCCTGACGGGCGTGCTGCCTTCGAGCGCGGGGGAGATACGCCTGGACGGGCAGGCCATTCATCCCGCATCGCCCCTCGAAGCGCAGAAGCGGGGCATCAGCACGGTTTACCAAGAGGTCAACCTGTGCCCGAACCTCTCGGTGGCCGAGAACGTGTTTGCGGGCCGCTACCCGCGCTGCGGCGCGGCGCAGGGCTTTCGCATCGACTGGGCGGCCGTCAACCGGCGCGCCGCTGAACTGCTGGCGCGCATCGGACTCGACATCGACGTGACGCGGCTGCTGTCGAGCTATTCGGTGGCTGTGCAGCAGCTGGTGGCCATTGCGCGTGCACTCGGCGTGTCGTCGAAGGTGCTGATCCTCGATGAGCCGACTTCGAGCCTGGACGACGACGAGGTCGAAAAGCTGTTCGAGGTGCTGCGGCGCCTGCGCGGCGAGGGGCTGGCCATCGTCTTCGTGACGCACTTCCTGAACCAGATGTATGCGGTGTCCGACCGCATCACGGTGCTGCGCAACGGCAGCTGGGTGGGCGAGTGGCGGGCTGCGGACCTGGGGCCGCAGGCGCTGATTGCCGCCATGCTGGGGCGGGAACTCGCGGCCCAGTCCGCACGGCCTGCTGCGCTGCCGGCGTTCGACGAAGCGGCGCCGGCCTTGCTGCAGGCGGAAGGCCTCGGGCAGGCCGGGCAACTGCAGGCAACCGATTTGCGCGTGCGTGCCGGCGAAGTGGTCGGCATTGCGGGCCTGTTGGGCGCCGGGCGCACCGAACTTGCGCGCCTGCTGTTCGGGCTCGAAACGCCCGACCGCGGCGTGTTGAAGATCGACGGCCGGACGGTCAGTTTCTCGAACCCCGCGGACGCCGTTCGCGAAGGGTTGGCGCTGTGCCCCGAAGAGCGCAAGACCGACGGCATCGTGGCCGAGCTGTCGGTGCGCGAGAACATCGCGCTCGCGCTGCAGGCGCGGCTCGGCACGCGGCGCTTTCTGCCGCACGCCGAACAGACCGCCATGGCCGAGCGCTTTGTAGCGTCGCTGGGCATCAAGACTGCGAGCGTGGAAACACCCATAGGGTTGCTCTCTGGCGGCAACCAGCAGAAGGCGATGATCGCGCGCTGGCTCGCAACCGAGCCGCGCCTGCTGATCCTCGACGAGCCGACGCGCGGCATCGACGTGGCGGCCAAGCAGGAAATCATGGAAGAGATCCTTCGGCTTGCGCGCGCGGGCATGGCGGTGGTCTTCATTTCTTCCGAAATCAGCGAAGTGGTGCGCGTGGCGCATCGCATCGTGGTGCTGCGCGATCGCAAAAAGGTGGGCGAGCTGCCGGGCGGTTCGACCGAAGACGAGGTCTACGAAATGATTGCAGCAGCATGAGCTCCCTCTTGTCTTTCTCCCTCCCCTTCCGGGGGAGGGCAGGGGTGGGGGCACAGCGGCCTTCGATGGAGTGCTGCTGGCTTGCGAGCGCCGTCTGCCCCCATCCCAACCTTCCCCCGGAAGGGGAAGGAGCAGGACCGAAGCCATGACGAATCGCCTTTCATCGCTCATGAGCCACCGCCTCGCCTGGCCGATGGTCACGCTGGTGCTGCTGCTCGCAATCAACACCGCATTCAACGCCAGCTTCCTGCACCTCGAGTGGCGCGACGGCCATCTTTACGGCAGCCTGATCGACATCGTGAACCGCGCGGCGCCGCTGGTGCTGGTGTCGTTGGGCATGACGCTCGTCATTGCCACGCGCGGCATCGACATTTCGGTGGGGGCGGTGGTGGCCATTGCGGCGGCCGTGGCGGCCTGGATGATCGGCGGCTCGGTGGCGAGCGACGTGAGCCGCTTTCCGATGTGGCTGGCCATCATGGCCGCCCTTGGTGTTGCGCTGCTGTGCGGCCTGTGGAACGGCCTGCTGGTGGCCAAGGTGGGCATGCAGCCGATCATCGCGACGCTGATCCTCATGGTGGCGGGGCGCGGCATTGCGCAGCTCATCGCCGACGGGCAGATCATCACCATCTACTACAAGCCCTTCTTCTTCCTGGGCAGCGGCTATCTGCTGGGCCTGCCGTTCTCGCTGTTCATCGTGGCGGCGGTGTTCGTGCTGCTGTACCTGGCCATCACGCGCACGGCGCTCGGCCTTTTCATTCAGGCGGTGGGCATCAACCCGACGGCCGCGCGTGTCGCGGGCGTGCAGGCGCGGCGACTCATCGTCGGCGCCTACGCGTTCTGCGGCGTATGCGCGGGCATCGCGGGGCTGTTGATCAGCTCCAACGTCAAGAGCGCGGACGGCAACAACGCGGGCCAGCTGCTGGAGCTCGACGCCATCCTGGCCGTGACGCTGGGTGGCACGGCGCTCATCGGTGGGCGCTTCAGCCTCATGGGCAGCGTGATCGGTGCGCTGATCATCCAGACGCTGACCTATGCCATTTACTCGCTGGGCGTTCCGCCGGAGATCAATCTTGTCGTGAAAGCCGTGGTGGTGTTCGCGGTGATGCTGTTGCAGTCGCCGGAGTTCAGGTCGGAAGTGCGGTCGCTGGTGCAGCGGCCGGCGCATGAAGGGGGACGGGCATGAGCGCGGTGATCGAGGCGGCTGCACCCTCACCCCAACCCTCTCCCGCGCGCGGGAGAGGGGGCAAGACGGGGCTCAACCCGAAGTATCTGCCGTTGGCCGCGACCATCTCGCTGTTCATGCTGATGGCCACTTTGGGCTCGGTGTTCTACGACGGCTTCTTTTCGGCGCAGGTGTTCCTCAACCTGCTGATCGACAACGCCTTCCTGATCGTCGTGGCCGTGGGCATGACCTTCGTGATTCTTTCGGGCGGCATCGATCTTTCGGTGGGCTCGGTGATTGCGCTGACCACCATGGTGTCGGCCTCGTTGGTCGAGAAGCACGGCTGGAGCCCCATGGTGGTGATTCCGCTGGTGCTGGCCATGGGCACGGCCTTCGGCGCGTTCATGGGCCTGCTCATCGAGCGCTTCAGGCTGCAGCCCTTCATCGTCACGCTGGCGGGCATGTTCCTGGCACGCGGCCTTTGCTACCTGATCAGCATCGATTCGATCAGCATCACCAACGAGTTCTATTCGGAGGTCTCGCAGATCCGCATTCCGATCTGGGGTGAGGCTTCGCTGTCGATCAGCGCGGTGATCGCCGTCGTGGTGCTGCTGGCGGCGGTGTTCATTGCGCACTGCACGCCTTTCGGCCGCGCGGTGTATGCCATTGGCGGCAGCGAGCAGTCGGCCATGCTCATGGGCCTGCCGGTGCGCTCCACGCTCATCGGCGTCTACACGCTGTCGGGCTTCTGCTCGGCGCTGGCGGGTGTGATCTTCACCTTCTACATGCTCTCGGGCTACGGCCTGCATGCGCTGGGCCTGGAGCTCGATGCGATTGCGGCGGTGGTCATCGGCGGCACGCTGCTCACGGGCGGCGTGGGCTATGTGGCGGGCACCCTCTTCGGCGTGCTGATGCTCGGGATCATCCAGACGCTTATCTCGTTCGACGGCACGCTGAGCTCGTGGTGGACGCGCATCGTGGTGGGTGCGCTGCTCTTCGTGTTCTGCCTGCTGCAGCGCTTCTTCACTTCGCGTGCGCCACGGCGCTGACGCGTTCGTTGTTTTTTCTCTTTTCTCTCGCTTTCAGGAAACTTCCGCATGCCGGACCAAACTCCCAAGAAGAAGCTTCGCTCGACCGAATGGTTCGGCTCGGCCGACAAGAACGGCTTCATGTACCGCAGCTGGATGAAGAACCAGGGCATACCGGATCATGAGTTCGACGGCCGGCCGATCATCGGCATCTGCAACACGTGGTCGGAGCTCACGCCTTGCAACGCGCACTTCCGCAAGATCGCAGAGCACGTAAAGCGCGGCATCTCGGAGGCGGGCGGCTTTCCGGTCGAGTTTCCGGTGTTCTCGAACGGTGAGTCGAACCTGCGGCCCACCGCCATGCTCACGCGCAACCTTGCAAGCATGGACGTGGAAGAGGCCATTCGCGGCAACCCGGTCGATGCGGTGGTGCTGCTCACGGGCTGCGACAAGACCACGCCCGCACTGCTGATGGGTGCGGCAAGCTGCGACATTCCCGCCATCGTCGTCACGGGCGGGCCGATGCTCAATGGCAAGCTCGAAGGCAAGAACATCGGCTCAGGCACGGCGGTGTGGCAACTGCACGAGTCGCTGAAGGCCGGCGAGATCAACTTGCACCAGTTCCTTTCGGCCGAAGGCGGCATGTCGCGCTCGGCGGGCACCTGCAACACCATGGGCACGGCCTCGACCATGGCCTGCATGGCCGAAGCTCTGGGCACCTCGCTGCCGCACAACGCGGCCATTCCGGCGGTCGATGCGCGGCGCTATGTGCTCGCGCAGATGTCGGGCATGCGCGCGGTCGAAATGGCGAAGGAGGGCCTCACGCTCTCGAAGATTCTCACGCGCGAGGCTTTCGAGAATGCGATTCGCGTCAATGCGGCCATCGGCGGATCGACCAACGCGGTGATTCACCTGAAGGCCATTGCGGGGCGCATCGGCGTCGACCTGGAGCTGGAGGACTGGACGCGCATCGGCAGCAACACGCCGACCATCGTCGACCTGATGCCCTCGGGCCGGTTCTTGATGGAAGAGTTCTACTACGCGGGCGGCCTGCCCGCGGTGCTGAGGCGCCTTGGCGAAGCCGGCCTGCTGCCGCATCCCGGCGCGCTCACCGTCAACGGCCAATCGATCTGGGACAACGTGCGCGAGGCGCCGAGCCTCGACGACGAAGTGATCCGGCCGCTGGACAAGCCGTTGATTGCCGATGGCGGCATTCGCATCCTGCGCGGCAACCTGTCGCCGCGCGGCGCGGTGCTCAAGCCCTCGGCGGCCTCGCCCGAGCTGCTGAAGCATCGCGGCCGCGCCGTGGTGTTCGAAAACCTCGAGCACTACAAGGAGCGCATCGTCGATGAAAGCCTGGAGATCGACGCCACGTCGGTGATGGTGATGAAGAACTGCGGCCCCAAGGGCTATCCCGGCATGGCCGAAGTCGGCAACATGGGCCTGCCGCCCAAGCTGCTGCGCCAGGGCGTGAAGGACATGGTGCGCATTTCGGACGCCCGCATGAGCGGCACCGCCTACGGCACGGTGGTGCTGCACGTGGCGCCCGAAGCGGCCGACGGCGGGCCGCTCGCGGCGGTGCGCGACGGCGACTGGATCGAGCTCGATTGCGACGCAGGCCGGCTGCACCTGGACATCAGCGACGAAGAGTTGGCGGCGCGCCTGGCTTCGCTTTCGAACAAAGACGCACAGCCCATGAGCACGCGCGGCGGCGGCTACCAGAAGCTCTACGTCAACCACGTGCTGCAGGCCGACGAAGGCTGCGACTTCGACTTTCTGGTGGGCTGCAGAGGCTCCGCCGTTCCCCGTCATTCACACTGATTCATCATGACTCCCAGATACCGCGGCATCTTTCCGGTGGTGCCCACCACCTTCACCGAACAGGGCGCACTCGACCTCGAGAGCCAGAAGCGCTGCGTCGATTTCATGATCGACGCGGGCTCCGACGGCCTGTGCATCCTGGCCAATTTTTCCGAACAGTTCGTGCTGTCGGACGAAGAGCGCGAGGTGCTCACGCGCACGATGCTGGAGCACGTGAACGGCCGCGTGCCGGTGATCGTGACCACCACCCACTACAGCACCAAGGTATGCGCCGAGCGCAGCCGGCGCGCGCAGGACATGGGCGCGGCCATGCTGATGGTGATGCCGCCCTATCACGGCGCCACCTTCCGCGTGCCTGAGCCGCAGATCTTCGAGTTCTACGCCGGCCTGTCAGACGCGGTGAGTATTCCGATCATGATCCAGGACGCACCGGCGAGCGGCACGGTGCTGTCGGCGCCGTTCCTCGCGCGCATGGCCAAGGAGATCGAACACGTTGCGTATTTCAAGATCGAAACACCCGGCGCGGCCTCGAAGCTGCGCGAGCTGATCCGCCTTGGCGGCGATGCCATCGAAGGCCCGTGGGATGGCGAAGAGGCCATCACGCTGATGCCCGACCTCGATGCCGGCGCGACCGGTTCGATGACCGGCGGCGGCTATCCGGACGGAATTCGCCCGATCATCGAGGCGCACCGCGCGGGCGACCGCGACAAGGCGTTTGCGCTTTACCAGCAGTGGCTGCCGCTCATCAACTACGAGAACCGGCAGGCCGGCCTCCTGGCCTGCAAGTCGCTCATGAAGGAGGGCGGCGTGATCGCCTGCGAGGCACCGCGCCATCCGCTGCCGGCAATGCACCCGGACACGCGCGCAGGGCTGATCGAAACCGCGAAACGGCTCGATCCGCTGGTGCTGCGCTGGGCGCGCTGAAGAGAAAGACGGGAAAGAGAAGGGCGCTCAACTCTTCTCGAGTTCGCTGACCTGCAGCGAGAGGTCGAACAGCTTCGACTTGCTCGCGTAGTAGCGGTCGAGCCGCCATTCCTTCAGGATGTCCATGGCGAGCTCGAAGCTCTTGTAGTCAAGGCTGTAGAGCGTGACCAGCTCGAAACTGCGTTCGGATTCGAGCGCCAACACGAGCTGGGCCAGGATCTTGGCCGATTCGTTGGCCGGGTCCGTTTCTATGAATCGGCGAGCGACCTTGATGGCATTCATGGGAAAGGTTTCCTCGGTAGGCAGAGACCGAGAACTATAGCTAGCAGCGCACCGTGCTTTATGACAGTCTTGTGACAAGCGGGGTCATCACGGTTCGTGCGGTTCTGGTGTATGCAGCCCCGCCGCCGCATCGGAAGGCGGCGACGACGGGTGCCGCAGCTGCGACGCTCAGCGCTGCATCAGCGTGCGGGCAGCGGCGCCGGCTGCATGGGTGCGATCGGCGTCATGGGTGCCATCGGCGCAATCGCCGGAGCCGGTACGCGTGAAGGCGCGGGCACCGGGGCTGGCATCACGGTGGGAGCCGGCATCACGGCGGGGGCGGGCATGACGACGGTGGTGACCGATTCTCGGATCACGCCGCCACCCATCACGCTGCCATCGACAGCGCCGCGGGTGTTGCCGCTGCCGCCAAGCACGCGTGCTTCGCAGTCGGCGCGATCGGCGGGCGGCTGGAGTCCGCAGCGCGCGAGCGCATTGCGCTGGTAGTCGGGCGCGCTGGTCAGGCCGCCGCGAGCGGCTTCCTGGCGTGCGGCGCCGGCTTCGCGAATGCAGGCGGCGCGGTCTTGCTGGTTATGCCCGCAGACCGCGATCTCCTGCTGGTAGGTGGAATCGCCGCGACGCGGCTGCGCCGAGGCCGATGTGGCCGCGGCAATACCGCCCACGGCAATCAGGGTGGCAATCATCGAGCGTGCTGTGCTGTTCATGGTGTGCTCCTCTAAGTGGCGTGAAACGAAAGTTGAAAACTGTTCGACAGGCTGCTTCAAGGCAGGTTCCACGCGTGGATGGCTGCTCAGCGCGAAGGCGCGGCAGGTTGCGGGGGCAGGGGTGTCACGGTTTCGCGGATGACGCCGCCGCCCATCACGCTGCCCTCGGTGGTGGTGCGTGCGCCGCCCTGCAGGCGGGCTTCGCAATCGGCGCGGTCGGCAACCGGCTGTTCGCGGCAGCGCGCCATGGCATTGGCGTCTGCGCGGCCCGGGCCTACGTTGGTCAGGCCATTGCGTTGCGCTTCCTGCCGCGCGGCACCGGCCTCGCGAAGACATGCGGCGCGGTCCTGCTGGACGCCGTCGCACACGGCGCGCTCTTGCTGCGCGCGTTCTGCGGAACCAGGCGCCTGGGCCAGCGCCGGGGCAGATATGAAGAAGCCGCTTGCTGCAAAAAGCGCGGCAGCAGAAAGGGTGGAACGAACTGTTGTTGTCATCGGGTGCTCCTGGTTGAGGCGCGCCCTCCGAAAGCGCGACCGGAGCAACAGTGTGGCCCGGCGCACCCCTTGCGGGGTGTGGGACTGCAGAGCCAGCTGACCCGGCCAGACTCGCCGATGCGTGTGGGACGTGTCCGGCAGGCCCCAGGGGGGGGTCAGCCCGCCGCGATGCGCTGTGCCAGGTGTGCGAGCGCTTCTTCGACCTGGTCGACCAGGATCAGCGACAGGTCGCCCGGCTGCAGCCGCGCGAGCGCGGTGTCGATGGCGACGAACTCTCCGCGGATCTCGTCGATGTAGCGCGTGCGTGCCGCGCCTTGCAGGCCCTGGCGCAACAGCGCCATCACTTCGCCGTCCGCACGGCCGCGCTGGGCCGCATCCTGGTAGAGGATCACGTCGTCGAAAGCCTGGCCCAGGATGGCGGTCTGGTCGCGAATGTCGGAATCGCGCCGGTCGCCCGCGCCGCTGATCACCACCGAGCGCTTGTTGGCCGGCATGGTGTCCACGGCGGACACCAGCGCGCGCATGGCGTCGGTGTTGTGGCCGTAGTCGGCAATCACGGTGGCGCCGCGGTAATCCATGACGTTGAAGCGCCCCGGCACGCCGGCCGCGTCGTTCATGAAGCTTGCGAGGCCGCTGCGGATGGTGTCCCAGTCAAGGCCCACGGCCCACGCGGCGGCCACCGAAGCCATCACGTTGTCGACCTGGAAGCCGATGGTGCCGTTGCGCGTGATCGGCACGTCGCGCAGCGCAATGCGCTCGCGCCACGAACCTTCGGCCGCCACCAGTGCGTCCTGGTCGACGTACACGGTGCGCTTGCCTTGCGCGCGGTGCGTGGCCATCACCGGATGTTGGCGGTCGGCGGTGAAGAAGATCACGTGCCCGGGGCAGCCGGCGGCCATGGCCGCCACGTTGGGGTCGGCGGCGTTGAGGACCGCATAGCCGTCCGGCGCCACGTTGCGCACGATCACGCGCTTGAGCACCGCCAGGTCTTCGACCGTCGTGATGTAGTTCAGGCCCAGGTGGTCGCCGCTGCCGATGTTGGTGACCACGGCCACCTGGCAGCGGTCGAAGCCGAGGCCTTCGCGCAGCACGCCGCCGCGCGCCACTTCGAACACGGCCGCATCCACGTCGGGGTGCATGAGCACGTTGCGCGCGCTCTTGGGGCCGCTGCAGTCGCCGCTGTCGGTCTGGCGGCCGTCGACGTACACGCCGTCGGTGTTGGTCATGCCGGTGCGCAGCCCGCTCGATGCGAGCAGGTGGTTGATGAGGCGCGCCGTGGTGGTCTTGCCGTTGGTGCCGGTAACCGCCACCACCGGAATGCGGCCGTCGTCGCCGGGGGCGAAGAGCGTGTCCACGATGGCCTCGCCGACCGCGCGGCCGCGGCCGAACGAAGGCGAGATGTGCATGCGCAGGCCGGGCGCGGCATTCACTTCGACCACGCCGCCGTGCTGCTCTTCGAGCGGACGCAGCACGTTCTCGCACACCATGTCGACGCCGCAGATGTGCAGGCCCACCATTTGCGCCGCATCGACGGCGCGCGCGGCCACTTCGGGGTGCACGGTGTCGGTCACGTCGGTGGCGGTGCCGCCGGTGGAAAGGTTGGCGTTGTTGCGCAGCACCACGCGCTCGCCGCGCGCGGGCACGCTCTCGGGCGTGAGGCCCTGGGCCTCGAGCCGGCCGATGGCGATGTCGTCGAGCCGGATCTTCGTGAGCGAGGTGGCATGGCCTTCGCCGCGGCGCGGGTCGAGGTTCACCGCGTCGATCAGTTGGCGCACGGTGGAGCTGCCATCGCCGATCACGTTCGGGGGATCGCGCCGCGCGGCGGCCACGAGGCGGTCGCCCACCACCAGCAGGCGGAAGTCGAAGCCAGGCAGAAATTTCTCGACCATGACTTCGCCGTACGCCGCGGCCGATTCATAAGCGGCCGTGAGTTGCTCGCGCGTCGTGATGTTGACCGTGACGCCCTTGCCCTGGTTGCCGTCCTGCGGCTTCACCACCACCGGCAGGCCGATTTCCATGGCCGCGGCCCAGCCGTCGTCGGCGTCGGCCACCGGCCGGCCCAGCGGCACGGGCACGCCGGCGGCATTGAGCAACTGCTTGGTGAGTTCCTTGTCCTGCGCAATCGATTCGGCCACGCCGCTGGTGCTGTCGATTTCGGCCGCCTGGATGCGGCGTTGCTTGGAGCCCCAGCCGAACTGCACCAGGCTGCCGCTGGTGAGGCGGCGGTACGGAATGCCGCGCGCCACGGCGGCGTCGACGATGGAGCCGGTGCTCGGGCCGAGCCGCTCCGATTCGTCGAGGTCGCGCAATTCAGTGATGGCGGCGGAGGCGTCGAAGGCCGTGTCGGCCAGTGCGGCGGCAATCAACTCTTCGGCCAGTGCGAGTGCGCGGCGCCCGACGGCTTCTTCGGTGTACTGGAAGGTGACTTGGTAGACGCCTTCTTCCACCGTGGGTGAGGTGTGGCCGAAGTTGACGGCGCAGCCGGCCTGCGCCTGCAGCGCCACGGCGGCGTTCTCGAGCACGTGCGCGAGCGCCAGCGGCTGGCCCAGCACCATCGGGTGCAGTTCGCCAATGGTGGGAAAGCGCGCACGCAGGCGGGCTTCGAAGCCCGGCAGCCGGCTGATGGCGTTTTCGTTGCCTTCGCAGGCAACGACCGCTTCGATGGCGGTGTGGCGGCTCCAGAGATTGGGACCGCGCAAGGCGCGGATACGGGTAACTTTCATGGGGCGGCGCGCATCAGGCAAATTGGGGTTGGGACGAAAGCGGCTGCGTCTGCGAGAGCTGCAGCGAGGCCAGCGCCGCCTGCAGGTCGGCTTCGAAAGCCTCGACACCCGCACCGATGAGGTTCAGCGGAATGCCCAGCGCCCAGGCTGCGGCCACGGCGGCCAGCAGGCTCTCGAGGCTGACGCCCGCATGCGTGGCGCGCCAGACGGTCAGGCGGCCGAGGCCGGGCAGGAACGATTCGCTGCTGCCGGTGGCCAGCACCACGCGGTCTTGCCGCACCAGCACGGCCTTGCCGCCCGCGGCCTGGTGCGCGGTGAGGGCAGGGGCCTGCGGATCGGCGGCATACAGGATGACGGAGCCGTCGCACAGCGGCGCCAGGCCCGCCACGCGCGGATCGCCCGCGTTGAGCACGGCCGTGCCTTCGGCCAGAACCACGTCGACCTGCGTGCGCAGCACCTTGACCATCTGGTCGCTTTCGGTGATGTCGTAGTCCGCCAGCGCCTCCACGCCTTCCAGGTCGGTGACGATGCCCACTTCGCAGCGGTCGTACGCAAGGCCGTCGCGCAGAATCGTTTCGGCGCCGTTCTCGATGACCACGGCTTCCACCGCGCGGTTCACGAGCAGGCGGTGGCCGGCGTCCCAGTTGGCGCTGTCGCGTGCATCGACGCGGCGGCGCTCGAGAAAGAGGCCGTCGCGGCAGGCAAGGCCGGTGTGGCGCCCGCCCAGGTTGATGACCCAGGCCACAAGCCGTGCGAGCACGGCGGTGTCCTTGGAGCCCGCGACGCCCACCACCGGAATGCGGCCCGGTGCGTCGTTGGGAAACAGGTGGTCGCAAATCGCTCGGCCCACCGGACGCGGCGAACCGACGGCCGGCTTCAGGTGCATCAGGAGGCCGGGGCCGGCATTCACTTCGACGATGGCGCCGCGCTGCGGGCCGAGCGGCTTGCCGATGTCCTGCGCCACGAGGTCGATGCCCGCAATGTCGAGACCCACCACGCGCGCGGCCAGCACGGCGGCATGCGCCACTTCAGGATGGACCTGGTCGGTGCAGTCGTTGGCCATGTTGCCGTTGCGCTGGATGGTGACCACGCGGCCGGCAGCCGGCACGGAAGCACCGTCGAGTTCCTGGCGCTTGAGCTCGAGCTGCAGCTTGGCGTCAGTGGCCAGCACGATCAGGTCGAGCGGATATTCTTCTTCAGCGCCGCGGCGCGGGTCGCTGTTGAGCTGCTTTTCGATGAGTTCGGCGACGGTGCTCTTGCCGTCGCCCGTCACGGTAATGATCTCGCCGCGCGCAGCCGCCACCACTTCGCCGCCCACCACCAGCAGGCGGTGTTCGTGGCCGCGAATGAAGCGCTCGACCATCACGTCGCTGCCTTCGGGTTCGGCCACCGCGAAAGCGGCCATGACTTCTTCGCGCGTGGTGAGTTCGAGCGACACGCCGCGGCCGTGGTTGGCGTCCGATGGCTTCACGACCACCGGCAGGCCGATGTCTTCGGCGGCTTCCCAGGCTTCTTCGGCGCTGGCCACCACTTGGCCTTCGGGCACCGGCACGCCGCAGCTCGCGAGCAGCGACTTGGTCAGTTCCTTGTCGCTGGCAATCGATTCGCCGATGGCACTGGTGTAGTCGGTCTCGGCGGTCCAGATGCGCTGCTGGTTGGCGCCGTAGCCCAGCTGCACCAGGTTGCCGCTGTTCAACCGCATGTGCGGAATGCCGCGGTCCGTGGCTGCGGACACGATGGCCGCGGTGCTCGGGCCCAGGTAGCAGTCTTCGACCTTGGCCTTGACCGCATCGACGGCCTTTTGCACGTCATCGGCGGTGAACGGGTCGTTGTTGATGGCCGCCATCAGCAGGCGGTGGCCTTCGGCGAGCGCCACCCGGGCGACCTGCTCGTCGCGCGCGCGGAACACCATGCGATAGACGCCGTGCTCCGAGGTGCTGCGGGTTTGCCCGAAACCGGTCGGCATGCCGGCCAGGTTCAAGAGCTCGATCACCACGTGTTCGAGCACGTGGCCCGACCAGGTGCCTTCGGTGAGCCGCTGGATGAAGCCGCCGCGCTCGCCCACGCCGCAGTGGTGCTCGATGAGCGCCGGCAGAAGCGTGGTCAGGCGGTCGGTAAACCCGTCGATCTTGTTGGAGGGGTAGTCTTCCAGCTGGCCCAGGTCGAGCCACACTTCGAGCACCGGACGGTAGGTCCAGAGATTGGGACCGCGCAAATAGTTGATGCGCAGCAGGCGGATGTCGTCGAAACGGGTCATGCAAACGTTCGATGTGCTTTGGCCGAGCACCACGGCGCCTTCAAGCGCGCCCATGGCAATCAGTCAGAATCGGCGCCCGACACAGGACGCCATGGCGCGGTCCCTGAGGCCCGCGACGGGCAAGAGTCAAAGAAACACAATGCAACATCACGATCCAGTCGGCACCCGGGAGGGCGAAACAGAGGCGGCATCAGACGCGCTGAAAAGCCGGCTCGCTGCCGCGGAAAACGTTCTGGTCACATTCCCGGTTGACCTCGACCAAGAACTTCTGTTTACGTTTGGCCTCGTCGCCCTGACCGACCGGCGGCTGATGGCGCTGCAACCGGGCGGGCAATGGTGTGAGTGGTCACTAGCCGATGAATCGCTTGAACTGTATCTCAACGACCATTCAGGCGTTGGAACCCTCGATCTGATCGGGGCCAAGGGTCGGCTGGCGCGCTGGCGTTACACGCTGGCCAACCAACCCGCGGCGCTGCGGCTGCTCAAGCTGTTCGGCCAGCGGGCGAACGGTGTTGTCGCTGAGGCGACAGCCGAGCCCGATGGCGACGACCCGGCCGCCGTCGACACAGAGCTGCAGACGCCCCCTTCGACATGGGTGCTGCTGCGCCTGGGCCGCTTTGCCAAGCCTTATCGCAAGCAGCTGATCGCGGGCTTCTTTCTGACCCTGATTTCGACCGCCGCGACGCTGGTGCCGCCGTACCTGACCATTCCGCTGATGGACGACATCCTGATTCCGTTCCAGAACGGGCAGAAGATCGATCCCTCCCGCGTGGCGCTGTACCTGAGCGGGCTGCTCGGTGCGGCGCTGGTCGGCTGGGGCCTGGGCTGGGCCCGCACCTATCTGCTGGCGCTGGTGTCGGAGCGCATTGGCGCCGACCTGCGCACCACCACCTACGAACACCTGCTGACGCTGCCGCTCGACTATTTCGGTGGCAAGCGCACGGGCGACCTGATGGCGCGCATCGGCTCGGAAACCGACCGCATCAACGTGTTTCTCTCGCTGCATGCGCTCGACTTTGCCAACGACGTGCTGATGATCGTGATGACTGCGGTCATCCTGGTGTCCATCAATCCGCTGCTGGCGGTGGTCACGCTGGTGCCGCTGCCCTTCATCGCCTGGATGATCCACGTGGTGCGCGACCGGCTGCGCACGGGCTTCGAGAAGATCGACCGCGTGTGGTCGGAGGTTACCAACGTGCTGGCCGACACCATTCCGGGCATTCGCGTGGTCAAGGCCTTTGCGCAAGAGCGCCGCGAAGCCGAGCGCTTTCGCATTGCCAACGTCTACAACCTGCAGGTCAACGACAAGCTCAACCGCACCTGGTCGCTGTTCACGCCCACCGTCTCGCTGCTGACCGAAATCGGCCTGCTGGTGGTGTGGGGCTTCGGCATCTGGCAGGTGGCGCGCGGCAGCATTACCGTGGGTGTGCTTACCGCCTTCATTGCGTACATCGGCCGGTTCTACACGCGGCTCGACTCCATGAGCCGCATCGTCTCGGTCACGCAAAAGGCGGCGGCGGGCGCCAAGCGCATCTTCGACATCCTGGACCACGTGAGCAACGTGCCCGAGCCCGCCAACCCGGTGAAGATCGAACGCGTGCAGGGGCGCATCGAGATGAGCGGGCTGGGCTTTCGCTACGGTTCGCGCGCGGTGATCCGCGACCTGGACCTGACCATCGAGCCCGGCGAGATGATCGGCCTGGTGGGCCACAGCGGTTCGGGCAAGAGCACGCTGGTCAACCTGATCTGCCGCTTCTACGACGTGACCGATGGCGCCATCAAGGTCGACGGCACCGACATCCGCCGCTTTGCCGTGGCCGACTACCGGCGCCACGTGGGGCTCGTGCTGCAGGAGCCGTTTTTGTTCTTCGGCACCATTGCGCAGAACATCGCCTACGGCAAGCCGGATGCCACGCGCGAAGAAATCGTGGCCGCCGCGCGCGCCGCGCATGCGCACGATTTCATCCTGCGCCTGCCACACGGCTACGACTCGCTCGTGGGCGAGCGCGGCCAAGGCCTTTCGGGCGGCGAGCGCCAGCGCATCAGCATTGCGCGCGCGCTGCTGATCGACCCGCGCATCCTCATCCTCGACGAAGCCACTTCGGCCGTGGACACCGAGACCGAGAAAGAAATCCAGAAGGCGCTCGACAACCTCGTGCAGGGCCGCACCACCATCGCCATTGCGCACCGCCTGTCGACGCTGCGCAAAGCCGACCGGCTGGTGGTAATGGACCGCGGCGAGGTGGTCGAGGTCGGTCCGCACGATGCCTTGATGGCGAAGCAGGGCGCCTACTGGCGGCTCTACCAGGCGCAACTGCGCCAGGCGGACGACGATGCGAGCGAAGGCGCTGTGGACGAACGCGCGGGCGCCCAACTGCCGTTGGTCAGCCATGCGGCGCATCCGGCGGGGGAGGCGTGATGAACGGCAACATTCCCGTCTTCAATCTCGAGCGCGATGCCTTCGGCCGCCTGGTGTTGACCGACGCCGAAGGCGAACGCCACGTGGGCGTGACACCCGTGCGCGCCTTTCCGCTCAGCGCGCCCGGAGAGGGCGTGTCGCTGGTCGGCAGCGAGGGCCGCGAACTGGTCTGGATCGATCGCGTCGAGGTCTTGCCGGCGGAAACGCGCACGTTGCTCGAGCAAGAGCTGGCGGTGCGCGACTTCGCGCCTACGCTGCTGAAGCTGCACGGCGTCTCGAGCTTCGGCGTGCCCAGTACCTGGACCGTGAGCACCGACCGCGGCGAAACCAGCTTCGTGCTCAAGGCCGAGGAAGACATCCGCCGGCTCGAGGGTGGCGCACTGCTGATTGCCAGCGCCCACGGCGTGCAGTTCCGCATTCCCGACGCGAAGGCGCTCGACCGCCCCTCGCGCAAGCTGCTCGAGCGCTTTCTCTAGCAGGCTGCGAAAATCAGGGCTTTTGTACCCGCGACGCCCACTGCCGCCGAAGAGAAATGCCCCTGCACACCACCGCCCTCGTCCTGTTCTCCGGTGGTCAGGACTCGACCACCTGCCTCGCGGACGCGCTCTTCAAGTACCAGCGCGTCGAAACGCTGGGCTTCGACTACGGCCAGCGGCACCGCGTGGAGCTCGACGTGCGCGGCACCATCCTTTCGAAGATGCGCGAGCGCTTTCCAGACTGGGCGCCGCGCCTGGGCGAAGACCACGTGCTCACGCTCGCCGCACTGGCGCAGCTCGGCGGCTCATCGCTCACCGAAGAGGTGGCGTTCGAAATGCAGGCCGACGGCCTGCCCAACACCTTCGTGCCCGGCCGCAACCTGCTGTTTCTTACGCTTGCCGGCGCGCTGGCCTACCGGCGCGGCCTGCAGGTGATCGTTACCGGTGTCTGCGAGACCGACTTCTCGGGCTACCCCGACTGCCGCGACGACACCATGAAGGCGATGCAGCTCGCACTTTCGCTCGGGCTGGAGCGCCGCATGGTCATCGAGACGCCGCTGATGTGGATCGACAAGGCCGAAACCTGGCAGATGGCGCACCGCCTCGGCGGCGAGCCGCTGGTCGACCTGATCGTGGAAGAAACCCACACCTGCTACCTTGGCGACCGCGAACATCGCCAGGCCTGGGGCTACGGCTGCGGTGAGTGCCCCGCTTGCGACTTGCGCAAGAAGGGGTGGGAGCGCTACGCGGCAACGCTGCCTGCCGGCGTCACCTCCACGCGGTAGCGCGCGGCGGCGCCCTCTGCTTCAGGCACCAGCGTCCAGCGCTGGGTGTGGAACTCGCCAACGGCTGCGCGGTGCGCAATGGAAACCATGGCGCCGTTTTTGTTGCGCACCATTTCCGAAAGCCGCTGATATAGCGTGTGCTCGGCTGGCCCGTCCAGCGCACTGCTGATCTCGTCCGCGAAAACCCAGCGCGGCTTCTTCAGCAGCACGCGCGCTATCGCAAGCCGCTGCTGTTCACCGCCCGAGAGCTTCTGGCTCCAGGCGTCGCTGTCGTCCAGCCGGGCGGCCAAGTCAGGCAGCAGCGCGTCGGCCAGGGCCTGGCGCAGCTCGGCGTCACTGTACTTGGCGGCATCTTCGGGATAGGCCAGCGCCTGGCGCAGCGGTCCGTTGGGCACGTACGGCCGCTGTGGCAAGAACATTGCGTCCGCCGGCACCTGTACCTTGCCGCTTCCGAACGGCCAGATGCCCGCAAAGGCGCGGAACAGCGTGGACTTGCCGCTGCCCGATGGGCCCTGCACCAGCACGCTGTCGCCGGCTGCGGCCGAAAGCGCTGCATTCGCGAGCAGCGGCTTGCTGCCACCCGGCAGGCTCAGCGAGAGGCCGTCGGTGCGCAGCACTTCTGCATCGCTGCGTTCGAAGGCGTTCGTTTTTTCGGCATGCGCACGGATCGCGTCGTCGAAGCTTGTGAGCCGGTCGGCCGTCGCGCGCCACGAAGCCACGTTGTCGTAGTTGTCGACGAACCAGCTCAGCGCGTCCTGCACCTTGCCGAAGGCCGACGAGATCTGCATCAGTTGCCCCAGCTGGATTGCGCCGCTGAAGAAGCGCGGTGCCGCCACCACGAACGGGAAGATCACTGCAGCCTGGCCAAAAAAGGCGGTGAAGGTCACGAGGTTCTTCTGCTGCTTGATGAGCGCGAGATAGTTGCGCAACACCGCGCCAAAGCGGAGGTCGAGCTGGCCGCGTTCCACCGTCTCACCCCGATCGAGGGCGATTGCCTCGCTGTATTCGCGCACACGCACCAGGTGGTGCCGGAAGTCAGCCTCGAAGCGCTGCTGGCGAAAGTTCAGCCCGATCAGCGGCCGCCCGATGTAGTGGGTGATCACGGTGCCGACCACGCAGTAGACAAGCGCGAGCCAGACCATCGAGCCGGCAATTTCGTAGGTGCTGCCGCCAATCGGCAGCGCCGTGGTGCCTGACAGGCCCCAGAGAATGCCCACGAAGCTGATCAGCGTGACCACGGCGTTCAGCAGCCCCATCGAGAGCGTCATGGTCGCGGCCGTGAAGAGCTGCATGTCTTCCTGGATGCGCTGGTCCGGATTGTCGGGCGTGGCGTTGTCGCTCTTGGCGTAGCGTGCGAGCTCCAGCTCGTAGAACGTGCGGTTGGCCATCCAGCGGCCGAGATAGTTGCGCGTGATCCAGGCGCGCCAGCGCAACTGCAGCAACTGGGTCACGTAGAACTTGAGCACCTGCAGCGCGATATTGAAGAAGGCAAGTACGCAGAACACGCGGACTTCGCGCCAGAACACGTCGGCGTCCTTGTTCTGCAGGCCGTCGTAGAAGCGGCCATACCACTGGTTGAAAAGCACCAGCGCATAAACGTAGGCCAGGTTGAGAGCCACGATCGCCGCGAACATGAGCCGCGCACGCCACTTCTCCTCGGACCGAAAGTAGGGCGCCGCGAGCGCTAAGACGCGGCGCAGCACCTGGACGAAGGTTTTGGCGCGTTCGTTGACGGAAGGAGACATGCGGGGTTTTCCTCGGAGGCGCTTGCGCGCGGAGATCTTGAGGAAGCCATCCTAGACAAATTTCTTAAGCCGGCCTGAAGTCGCGCCCCAAGCCGGCAATGCCGCGTGCCTCAATGCAGCATGACCCGCGCCGCAGTCTGCAGAAAGTGCGTGAGCGGCGGCGTCTCGAGTCCGGCCACCTTGGCCTCTTCGTCCCAGAGCCGCAGCCGGATCGCATCGCCCGACCAGGGGTGGTCGGCAAAGCGCCGCGCGGCTTCAGTGGTCATCGGTCCGCCCTGCAGTGCCAGGCTGCGCACCGAATCGGGCGAAAGCCGCGCGAAGTAGTCGGGCCGGGTCGCGCAAAGATAGCGCTTGGCATCCACATGCAGGCGGATCGGTTCGCGCACCTCCAGCCCGAAGGCGCCGCGCAGCACCGGCATGGCAATGTATTGGTGCCGGTCGTCGATGCCCAGCTCGGTGGGGGAGCGCGAGAGCGTCTGGTGCTCTGCGATCAGCAGGTGGCCAAGGTCATGCAGCAGCGAGGCCGTGACCAGCGCATCGTCCGCGCCGGCCTGCTCGGCCAGCCAGGCGCATTGCAGCGCATGTTCGAGCTGCGACACCGGCTCGCCCGCATATGCGACGCCGCCCCGTTCGGCGAACAGGCGGGTGATCTCGGCGAGGTCGAGTGTCATGGCTCTGAAACAAAAGGCGGAAAGCGCAGGCGGCAGTGCGCGAGCTTCGGGCATTGCGGTGACAAGGGCATGACGAAGCCCTGCAAACACCATGCCGGAGCGCGCCTTCTGACAAATGCCTGTCACACGCCGCTGCCAGCATCGCCGCGTTCATGGCGCTTGCCGTGCGTACTTTTTTCTTCCGCATTCCTTTCCGCTTCGTCTTCTTTTCCTTCCGAGGTATCCCCATGCTGCGTCGTTCTATCCGCTGGGCCGCCGTGCCGGCCGCTCTGCTCTCGCTGGCCTTTGCCGCTTCGGCCCAGGGCCGCACCGAGCTGCTGGTGTACACCGCGCTCGAGGCCGACCAGGTACAGGCCTACAAGGCCGCCTTCGAAAAGGAGAACCCGGCCATCGAACTGAAGTTCGTGCGCGACTCCACCGGCATCGTCACCGCCAAGCTGCTGGCCGAAAAGGCCAACCCGCAGGCCGACGTGGTGTGGGGCCTGGCCGCCACCTCGCTGATGCTGCTCGACAAGGAAGGCATGCTGCAGCCCTATGCGCCCAAGGGCCTGGACGCCATCAAGCCCACGATGCGCGATGCGGCCAACCCGCCCAAGTGGGTGGGCATGGACGTGTGGTCGTCGGCCATCTGCTTCAACACCGCCGAAGCCACGAAGAAGAGCCTGCCCAAGCCCACCAGCTGGGCCGACCTGACCAACCCGGTCTACAAGGGCCAGATCACCATGCCCAACCCGGCGGCGTCGGGCACCGGCTACCTGATGGTGTCGGGCTGGATCCAGATGATGGGCGAAGAAAAGGCGTGGAAGTACATGGACGCGCTGCACCAGAACATCGGCATCTACAGCCAATCGGGCAGCAAGCCCTGCCGCCAGGCTGGTGCGGGCGAGTTCGCGCTTGGCATGTCGTTCGAATACCGCGCCAACAAGACCAAGCGCGACGGCGCTCCCATCGACATCGTGCTGCCCAAGGAAGGCCTGGGCTGGGACATGGAAGCCACCGGCATCCTGAAGACCAGCAAGAAGCAGGAAGCAGCCAAGGCGCTCGCCGACTGGGCCGTGACCAAGCAGGCCAACGAGCTGTATGCCAAGAACTTTGCCGTGCTCGCGCTGCCGGGCATCCAGGAAAAGCTGGAGTTTGTGCCGGGCGACGTGGAGAAGCTGCTCGCCAAGAACGACTTCGCCTGGGCCGCAGCCAACCGCGACCGCATCCTGACGGAATGGTCGAAGCGCTACGAATCCAAGTCGGAAAAGAAGCCGATGTGATCGGGCTTGAGAACAGCACCAGCTTCAGCCCCAGCAGATGACCAGCTTTCTTTCTCTTCGCGGCATTGGCAAGTCCTATGGCGCCACGCGCGTGCTCGACGGCATCGACCTCGACATCGAACCCGGCGAGTTCGTGTGCCTGCTCGGACCCTCGGGCTGCGGCAAGACGACGCTGCTGCGCATCGTGTGCGGCATCGAGCGCGCCGACAGCGGGCAGATCCTGCTCGGCGGGCAAGACATCGCGGGCCTGCCGCCCGCGGCGCGCGGCTTCGGCGTGGTGTTCCAGTCGTATGCGTTGTTCCCCAACCTCACAGCCGCGCAGAACATTGCCTACGGTCTGCATCCCACAGGCGCACTGGCGCGCGAGATGGCCAAGCGCTCGCGCGAGATGCTGGATCTGGTCGGGCTGGCGGCGCATGCCGACAAGTACCCGGTGCAGCTTTCGGGCGGCCAGCAGCAGCGTGTGGCATTGGCCCGCGCACTGGCACCCAACCCGCGCCTGCTGCTCTTGGACGAACCGTTGTCGGCACTCGACGCGCAGGTGCGCGCAAGCCTGCGAAGCGAGATCCGTTCGCTGCAGAAGCGCCTCGGCATCGTCACCATCATGGTCACGCACGACCAGGAAGAAGCCCTTTCGATGGCCGACCGCGTGGTGCTGATGCACAACGGCCGCATCGAGCAGGCCGGCACACCCGACGAGCTCTACCGCCAGCCGCGCACGCGCTTCGTGGCGGGCTTCGTCGGCCGCATGAACATGTTGCCCGCCACGGTGCTGGCCGATGGCAAGGTGCGTGTGCGCGACAGCGAGTTGTTCTGCGCGCCGGGCAGCCTGAGCGTCGGTGCGCAGGCCACAGTGGGCATTCGGCCCGAGCATGTGGTGGTCAAGCGCTTCGGTTCCGAACTCGGCGCCAACAGTTTTGCGGCGCGGCTTTTGGACACGGAGTTCTTCGGCAACCGTACCTCGGCCCGCCTGGCTTGCGAGCCGTTGGGTATCGAGATCGAGGCCGAGCTGCCGGCCGATGCGCGGGGCGACGGCGGGGAGCCGTTGGTGCCCAGCAGCATGGTGCATATCCAGTTGCCTTTGAATGCGCTGTCTGTTTTGGCGCATTGAATGAGTGCTTGCTTTCTGATTGCGGTGGGTCGTTCAGGGCGCGCTCCCGCCGACGGGGTACCTTTCTCCGCGAATGTCCCCCGGCCTGCGGCCTCCTCCTTTATTTCGCTGCGCAAGGCACCCCGCCAGCGGGTGCGTTGCAAAGAGCGGTCGTTGATCAACGGTACACCAGCAGCGTGCCCAAGTGCACAGGGCATCGGGTGCTCCGCGCAGCGAAATAAAGGAGGAGGGCGAAGCCCGGGGGACATTCGCGGAGGGGAGTACCCGGTGGCCTTTGCACCCCTCACCGAACTCAACCACGGTCGAGCAGGCCGCGCCGTGTCCAGATGAGCGCCACCCCCAACAGTGCCGTGATCCCTCTGGCACCGGCACGCAGCAGCGCATTCGACCGCGAGCGCTGGCTCACAGGCGCCGCCGTGTGGCTGGTCGTGTTGCTGCTGGTGGTAATCGTCGCGCTGCCCGTCGGCGCACTCGTCGGCCAGAGCTTCTTCGATCGCACCGGCGTGTTCGTCGGCCTGGCCAACTTTGCGCGCTACCTCGAGAACCCCGCACTGGTGCAGTCGGCTTTCAACAGCCTGGGGCTCGCGGCGATCAGCGCTGTGATCTGCACGGCCATTGCCTATGTGTACGCCTATGGACTCACGCTCTCTTGCATGCCGGCCAAGGGCGTGCTGCGTGCGGTGGCGCTCATTCCGTTGCTTGCGCCTTCGCTGTTGCCGGCCATCAGCCTGGTCTATCTGTTCGGCAACCAGGGGATCTTCAAGGGGCTGCTGGGCGATGTGTCGATCTATGGCCCGCTGGGCATTGTGCTGGGGTCGGTGTTCTGGACGCTGCCGCATGCCCTGCTGATTCTCACCACTGCCATGGCCACTTCCGATGGCCGGCTCTACGAAGCAGCGCAGACGCTCGGCGCCTCGCGCTGGCGCATCTTCCGCACGGTGACGCTGCCGTCCTCTCGCTACGGTCTCATCGTGGCCGCGATGGTGGTGTTTGTGCTGGTCATCACGGACTTCGGCGTACCCAAGGTCGTGGGCGGGCAGACTGGCGTGCTTGCTACCGACATCTACAAGCAGGTGGTCGGGCAGCAGAATTTTCAGATGGGCGCGGTGGTCGGCCTGGTGCTGCTGATTCCGGCGGTGCTGTCGTTTCTGGTCGAGCGGCACGTGCGAAGCAAACAGGCTGCGGCGCTCTCGGCGCGCGCCACGCCTTACCGGCCCGAGCCCGTCAAAACGCGAGACCGTGCGCTGCTGGTGTTCTGCGTGCTTACGGCCTGCGCCATTCTCGTGATGATCGGCATGGCGGTGTTCGCGTCGCTCGCCACTTACTGGCCCTACAAGCTCGCGCCGTCTCTCAAGAACTACGACTTCGGCAACATGGACGGCGGCGGCTGGGGCAGCTACTTCAATTCGCTGCGGCTTGCCGTGTGTGCCGCGGTGGCGGGTGCGTTCGTTACCTTCATTTCGGCCTACCTGGTCGAGAAGCCGCGCCACTTCGGCCTGCCGCGCGAGTTGCTCAATCTGCTGGCCAACCTGCCGCTCGCGGTGCCGGGGCTGGTGCTCGGCGTGGGCTACATCTTCTTCTTCATCTCGCCCTCGAACCCGCTGCGCGCCATCTACGGCAGCATGACCATCCTCGTCGTGTGCACCGTGGCGCATTTCTTCTCGGTGGCGCACCTCACTTCGCTCACTGCGCTGCGCCAGCTCGACCGCGAATACGAGCTGGTGTCCGAATCGATGGGCGTTCCTTTCTGGCGCACGCTCTGGCGCGTGCACCTGCCGGTGTCGTTGCCCACCGTGCTCAACGTGGGCGGCTATTTCTTCGTCAACGCGATGACGACCGTGTCGGCCGTCGTGTTCTTGTACTCGCCGCAGACCACGCTGGCCGCCATTGCCGTGCTCAACATGGACGATGCCGGCGACGTGGCGCCCGCCGCCGCCATGGCCTCGCTGATCATGCTCACGGCCACTGTCGGCCGCGGCGTGTTCGCGCTGGCCGGGCACTGGGCGCTTGCGCGAACCCAAACCTGGAGAAACCGGTAATGCCCGGACCTCGAATCGACAGCAGCAACAAGAGCAAAGACAGCTTCGACGTGATCGTCGTCGGTGCCGGCATCGTGGGCATGTCCCACGCCTATACGGCAGCCCTGCGCGGCCTCAAGGTGTGCGTGGTCGAGCGCGATGCGGCCTGCATCGGCGCGTCGATCCGCAACTTCGGTTTCATCACCATCACCGGCCAGGCACCGGGCGACACCTGGCGCCGCGCGATGCACGCCCGCGAGGTCTGGCAGCACATCGCACCGCAGGCCGGCATCGACATCGTTCACCGCAACCTCTGTCTCGCGGCCTACCGCAGCGAAGCGCACGATGTGCTCGAGGCCTTCATGCGAACCCCGATGGGCGAAGGCTGCGAGCTGCTCGATGCGGCCGACGCGCAGGCCAAGGCGCCGGCGCTGAGCCTGGCCGATGCACGCTCGGTGCTGTTCAGCCCGCACGAGCTGCGCGTGGAATCACGCACGGCCATCGGCCTGCTCGCCAAATGGCTGGCCGAAGTGCATGGCGTGGTGTTCCGCTTCGGTGAAACCGTGCACGAAGTTGAAACGCCGCGCGTGCGCACTTCTCGCGGCACGCTGCACGGGGAGCGCGTGGTGGTGTGCACCAACACCGATCTGCACGGTTTGTTTGCCGACCGCATTGCCGCGCACGCGCTCACGCTGTGCCGGCTGCAGATGCTGCGCGTCAAGCCGGAGGCCGGCTTTCGGCTGCCGGGCTCTGTGATGATGGACCTGAGCCTGGTGCGCTACGAGGGCTACAGCACCTTGCCCGAAGCCGCCGCCTTGCGCACGCGGCTGCAGGAGGAAGAGGCCGCTTCGCTCGCGCACGGCATTCACCTCATCGTGGTGCAGAGTGCCGACGGCTCCCTGGTGGTCGGCGACTCGCATCATTACGGCGATGCGCCCGAGCCGTTTGCGATGGAAGAAGTCGACCAGCTCATCCTTCGCCACCTGCGCAGCACGCTCGATCTCGAAACCGCACAAGTTACCGAACGGTGGACCGGCGTCTATCCCTCGTCGAAGAGCGCGCCCTGTGTGATCGATGCGCCCGCCGACGCGACGCGCGTGGTGCTGGTCACCAGCGGCACCGGCGCGAGCACCGGCTTCGGCATTGCGCACGACGTCTTCGAGACATGGTGATCAACCCCTTTTTATGAACGCCCACAACCACTCCAAGCTCCAGGCCGTCGTCTTCGACTGGGCCGGCACCATCATCGACTTCGGGTCCTGCGCGCCCATGGGTGCCTTCGTGAAGCTGTTCGAGCAGTTCGGCGTGAACATCACCATCGCCGAGGCACGCGGCCCCATGGGCATGGCGAAGTGGGACCACATCAAGGCGCTGGGCACGCTGCCGCGCATTGCGTCGCAATGGAAGGCTGCGCAGGGCCATGCCTTCAACGATGCCGATGTCGACCACCTCTACGAAGTATTCACACCGATGAACGCGGCCAGCGTGCGCGACCATGCGGGCTTCATTCCCGGCGCGCTGGAGGCCGTGAACGCCGCGCGCGAACGCGGCCTCAAGATTGGCTCGACCACCGGCTACAACCGCCCGATCATGGAAGTGGTGGCGCCCATTGCCGCGGCCGGCGGCTATGCGCCCGACAACCTCGTGTGCGCCGGCGACCTTGCCGAGGGCCGCCCATCGCCGCTCATGATGTACCGCTGCTTTGCCGACCTGGGCGTGTGGCCGCCGCACACGGTGGTCAAGGTCGACGACACCGGTGTGGGACTTCAGGAGGGCCTCAATGCCGGCACCTGGGCCGTGGGCCTAGCGGTAAGCGGCAATGCGGTCGGACTCACGCTCGCCGAATGGCAGGCGCTCGATGCTGCACAGCAGCAGGAACACCGAGAACGGGCTACCGCGCAGCTACGGGCTGCAGGCGCGCACTATGTGATCGACAGCGTCGCCGACCTGCCCAATGTGCTCGAGGATATCGAGCGCCGTCTGCATGGCGGCGAGCGGCCGGCTGCCGCCTGATGGTTCGATGATGCCGCGCGGCACGGCGCGGCATCCGACTTGACTTGCCTTGCAGCGGGCATAGCATCCGCCGCATGAGAAGCACAGCCTTCGTTCTTCTGTTCTGCATCGGCCTGGTGACGGCCGGCTGCAACGACAAGCCCAAGCCGGGTGGGCCGATGCCCAAGGCTTCGGCGAATGTCGTAGTGCCGGCACTGTCCGCGGGCTGATTCGCCGCATCGGGCGCCAGGCGGCAGCGCGCCGCCGGGCTTTGCGCGCTCGCGTCCATGCGTCTTCGCATCCGGGGGTATTCTCGGTGCGGAGAAAAAACAATGAAGACACGCGAGACAACCATCCATCAAGCCGATTCGCGCTATGCCATGCTGCGGCTCGGCATCACCCTGCTGGTCATGACGGTCGGCAGCAGCGGCATGTACGTGGTGTCGGTGATGCTGCCCGCCGTGCAGGCCGAGTTCGGTGTCGCGCGCGCCGATGCTTCGCTGCCGTACACCCTGCTGATGCTCGGCTTCGGCATGGGTGGTGTGCTGATGGGGCGGCTGGCCGATCGCTTCGGCGTGATGTGGCCCTTGCTGATCGGTGCGCTGAGCCTCGGTGCCGGCTATGTCGCATGCGGCATGGCCGACAGCATCGTCGCCTTCATCGCGGCGCAAGCGGTGCTGGTCGGGCTGCTGGGCAGTGCCGCGGCTTTTGCGCCGCTGGTGGCGGACACCTCGCTCTGGTTCGTCAAGCGGCGCGGCATTGCGGTGGCGGTGTGCGCAAGCGGCAACTATGTGGCCGGCGCCATCTGGCCGCCCATTGCGCAGCACTTCATCGAGGCGGTCGGCTGGCGCCAGACCTACATCGGCATGGGCATTTTCTGCGGGCTTGCGATGGCGGCGCTCGCGCTGTTCTTCCGTGCACGGCCGCCGGCATTGGCCGCCACGCCGACGGGCGCGGCATCCAGTAGCGCAGCGCCGATGCGCGACATGACGCGGCCCTTCGGCCTCAGCATGGGCACGGCCCAGGGCCTGCTGTGCGTGGCGGGCGTGGCCTGCTGCGTGGCCATGGCGATGCCGCAGGTCCACATCGTGGCCTATTGCGGCGACCTCGGCTACGGCGCCGCGCGGGGTGCGCAGATGCTGTCGCTGATGCTGGGCTTCGGCGTGGTGAGCCGGCTGGTGTCGGGCGCCATCTGCGATCGCATCGGCGGGCTGCGAACACTGCTGCTGGGCGGCGTGCTGCAGTGCGTGGCGCTGCTGCTCTTCCTGCCGTTCGACGGGCTGGTGCCGCTGTATGTGATCTCGGCGTTGTTCGGCCTGTTCCAGGGCGGGCTTGTGCCGTCTTACGCCATCATCGTGCGCGAGCACTTTCCGCCCGCGGAAGCAGGCGCGCGCGTGGGCACGGTGCTGATGTTCACGCTTTTCGGCATGGCGCTGGGCGGCTGGATGTCGGGCAAGATCTTCGACCTGACCGGCAGCTACCACGCGGCGTTCCTGAACGGCATTGGCTGGAACCTGCTGAACGTCAGCATCGCGGCGCTGCTGACGTTCAGGGTTCGCAAGCTGTGGCTTCGCAGCGCGGCGGCGTAGCGCGCAACCCCCCGCCGCTGCGATCCAAGGCTCGTCAGAGGTCTGACAGGCCCATCGCCGGATCGCTCACCGTGTGCTTGCCGGTTTCCACTCGGCCGGCAAAGCGGCGCAGGTAGCCGGGGTCGGCATCGCAGGTGACTGCGAAGTCGTACCACTGGCCGCTGGTGGCGAGCTCCCAATGCTGTTCGGCCGCGGCGCCGCCGTCGATTGTTGCAACCCACGGGCCATCGCTGCGGTAAGCCTTGGCGCTCACAGTGAACTTGCAGCTCTTTGTTCCGCCGTTGCGCATGTCGAGGTACACGTTGCCGTTGGCAATGTCGTAGCACACACGCACTTCAGGGATCGCGCCGCTGGTGCGCAGCGCGTCCAGGTTGCCCTTGAAATGGCGGTGAAAGCCGTTGGGGCCAAGCACCCACAGGTCGTAGAAGCCGCTGTTGTCGACGGCCGAATTCCAGGTGTCGTCGAGCGTCTTGCCGGCTTCCACCGTGTAGCGGCGCGGCAGGCGGCCGAGGTTGAGCTTGTCGTACACGTGGAACACCGCGCCCGCCTTGCCCGTGTTCGAGAACAGCAATTGCACCGTACCGGCCGCCGCGTCGGCGCGCGCGCTGGCATGCAGCTCGTACGGCAGCGCGCGCGAGGGGCGGGTGCCGGTCGGTTGGCGCGGCAGCTGCGGGTCGATCGGTAGCGGCACCTGGCCCAGCGCCTCCTGGCTCAGCCGGAGCTGGTCGGCCTGGTCGCGGGTGCTGCGGCCCGCCAGCGTGGGCAGAGGCTCGTCGTTCGGGTTGGCAAAGTTGAAGGCGCTGGTGAGGTCGCCGCACACCGCGCGCCGGAACGCGCCGATGTTCGCCTCCTTCACGCCGAAGCGCGCTTCGATGAAGCGGATCACCGACGTGTGATCGAAGGCCTGCGAATTCACCCAGCCGCCGCGGCTCCATGGCGAGATCACGTACATCGGCACGCGCGGGCCGGGGCCATACACGCGGCCGTCGGGCGCAGGCTGCTTGGTGCTGCCGGGCGGCGCCGCCTGGGTGAAGTATTCAGGGGCCAGGTCCGCAGCGGGCAGCGTGGTCTTGCCGGCAATGGTGCCGTCGCCGACCGGCGATGGTGCCGAAGGCGAGGGCACATGGTCGAAGTAGCCGTCGTTCTCGTCGAAGTTGACGAGCAGCACGGTCTTGCTCCAGACCTCGGGCACGGCCGTGAGTGCGTCCAGCACCTCTTGCAGGAACCATGCGCCTTGCACCGGGCTCGACGGGCCCGGGTGCTCGCAGTAGATCGACGGCGCATTCATCCAGCACACCTGGGGCAGCTTGCCTTCGCGGATGTCGCGCCTGAAGGCGTCGAGGTAGTCCTCGGGCCGGGTGCCCGGCAGCGTGTTGGCCACGCCCTTGTAGAGCGGGCTCTTCGCGTCGTCGGTCGCGCGGTCGTAGGCGCGGTAGGGCAGCGGCTGGCCGGTGTTGGCATAGGGCGTGTTCGGCTTGCCGCCGCTGGACACCGGAAAACCTGAGTCGAGGTTGGCCTGGCGGAACTGGCGGAACGCACCCAGCATGTTGTCGCCCCATTCGTCGGGCATGTTCTGGTAGCTGATCCAGCGCACGCCGGCTTCTTCGAGCCGCTCGGCATAGGTCTTCCATGTGTAGCCGGTGTTCACCGACTCGGGGCGCCCGTCGATCCAGTCCCACTCGTTGGTGACGAAGGCGGTGCCGTTGGCGGTCGCACCGTTGGTGCCGGTGAGATGGAAGGCCCGGTTCGCATCGGTGCCGGTGTGCATGCTGCAGTGGTACGCATCGCAGAGCGTGAAGGCGTTGGCCAGCGCAAACTGGAACGGAATTTCCGCCTCCTTGTGGTAGCCCATGGCCTTGGTGGTCTTGTAGCGCGGCCACTGGTACATGCGGCCGCCGTCCCAGGCGTTCTGGCTGTCTGCCCAGTCGTGGGGCGTGCCGCCGTCGCGCTGTGCGTTGCCCTTGCGGCTGTCCAGGTGGTAGGGCAGCACCAGCTTTCCGCTGGCGTCGGTCTGCTGCCACACGTTCAGGCCCTTGGGCAGCGGAATGGTGAAGCGGTCGCCGAAGCCGCGCACGCCCATGAGCGTGCCGAAGTAGTGGTCGAACGAACGGTTCTCCTGCATCAGGATGACGATGTGCTCGACGTCCTGGATGGTGCCGGTCTTGTTGTTGGCGGGAATGGCCAGCGCACGGCGAATGCTCGGCGGAAAGGCCGAGACCGCGAGCACCGCGGCGCCCGTGGTGGCAGCGCCTGTGAGAAATCTGCGGCGTGAGTTCATTGCGCGTGCAGCCTCACAGGTCGGCCAGGCCCATGGCGGGGTCGCTCACCGAATGCTTGCCGGTTTCGACGCGGCCTGCAAAGCGGCGCACGAATTTCGCGTCGGCATCGCAGGCCACTTCGAAGTCGTACCACGCGCCGCTGTCTGCCAGGTTCCAGTGCAGTTCGGCCTTGGCGCCGCCCGCTACCGTTGCGGTCCACGGGCCGTCGGTGCGGAAGGCCTTGGCTCGCACGGTGAACTTGCAGGCGTTCTTGCCGCCGTTGAGCATTTCCAGGTACACGTTGCCGTTGGCAATGTCGTAGCACACGCGCACTTCAGGCGCGGCCGCGTCTCCGCTGCGAAGAGCGTTCAGGTCGCCCTTGAAGTGGCGATGGAAGCCATTCGGCCCAAGCACCCACAGGTCGTAGGAGCCGCTGTTGTCGCTCAGCGGGTTCCAGGTGTCGTCCAGCGTCTTGTCGGGCTCGACCATGTAGCGGCGCGGCAGGCGGTCGAGGTTGAGCTTGTCGTACACGTGGAACACCGCGGCGGCCGTGCCCGTGTTGGCAAACAGCAGTTGGGCTTTTCCGCCGGTGGCATCGATGCGGGCGCTCGTGTGCAGCTCGTAGGGCAGCGCGCGCGAAGGGCGCGTACCTTTGGCTTGAAGCGGCAGTTGCGGTAGCGCCGGAAACGGCACCTGCGAGAGTGCCTGTTGATCTGTGCGCAGCTGGTCGGCCTGCGCCTTGGTCGTTCGGCCTGCGAGGGTGGGCAGCGCTTCGTTGTTGGGCGACACGAAGTTGAAGGCGCTGGTGAGATCGCCGCACACCGCGCGGCGGAATCCGCTGATGTTGGTTTCCTTCACACCGAAGCGCGCCTCGATGAAACGGATCACCGAGGTGTGGTCGAAGGCCTGCGAGTTGACCCAGCCGCCACGGCTCCAGGGCGACACCACGTACATCGGCACGCGCACGCCGGGGCCGTAGACGCGGCCGTCCGGCGGGGGCTGGTCGGTGGTGCCGGGCGGGCTCGGATGATTGAAATACTCGGGCGAGAGCGCTTCGAGCGGCAGCGTGGTTTTTCCGGCGGGCGTTCCGTCGGAGTTGATCGACGGTGCGGCCGGTGAAGGCACGTGGTCGAAGTAGCCGTCGTTCTCGTCGAAGTTGATGAAGAGCACCGTCTTGCTCCACACGTCGGGCACCGCGGTGAGTGCGTCGAGCACTTCCTGGGTGTACCAGCCACCCTGCACCGGGCTCGAAGGGCCGGGGTGCTCGGAATAGGCCGCGGGCGCGACGATCCACGACACCTGGGGCAGCTTGCCGTTCTTGATGTCCTGGCGGAACTGTTCGAGAAAGCCGCCGTCGGGCATGGTGTTGGCAATGCCCTTGTAGAGCGGATTGCCGGCGTCGTCGCTGGCCGGATCATAGGCAGGCGAGATGGCGCTGCCACTCACTGGCTTGCCGGAGGCTTCGTTGGCGAGGCGGTACTGCTTGAAGCCGGCCAGCGAGTTGTCGGTGAAGTTGTCGGGCATGTTCTGGTAGACGATCCAGCTGACCTTGGCTTCCTGCAGGCGCTCGGGGTAGGTCTTCCAGCCGTAGCCGTTGGCGGAGCTGTCGATCCCGTCCCACTCGTTGTTGACCGTGGCCACGTTCGCGCCCGTGGGGCCGTTGGTGCCGGTCCAGAGGAACATGCGGTTCGAATTGGTGCCGGTGTGCATGCTGCAGTGGTACGCATCGCAGAGCGTGAAGGCATTGGCCAGCGCGAATTGGAAGGGCAGTTCCGCCTCTTGCAGGTAGCCCATCGATTGGGTGAAAGGCGCCTTGTCGGTTTTCTTGTATTTCACCCATTCGTGCATGCGCCCGCCGGCCCATGCGTCCTGGCCGTCGCTCCAGCTGTGCGGCGTGCCGGCCATGCGTTGCGCATTGCCCTTCGAGCCGTCGAGGTGGTAGGGCAGCACTTCCTTGCCCGTGTCGTCGAGTTGCTGCCACACGCTGCGCCCGTTGGGCAGCGGAATGGTGAAGCGGTCGCCGAAGCCGCGCACGCCCATGAGCGTGCCGAAGTACTGGTCGAACGAACGGTTCTCCTGCATCAGGATGACGATGTGCTCGACGTCTTGAATGGTGCCCGTCTTGTTGTTGGCGGGAATGGCGAGCGCGCGGCGGATGCTGGGCGGAAAGGCGGCGAGTGCGAGCGCGGCGGCGCCGGTGGTGGCCGTGCCCTGCAAGAATTTGCGGCGTGAGTTCATGGTCTTGTTGTGTTTGGTCATGAGGAGATGCGGTGGCGTTGCGTCGGTGCGCTCAGGGTGCGCAGCGCATCTCGGGCTTCACGCCCGTGTCGGGTGCGGGCGGGTTCGGATTGGCGGGCACGTCGGGGGTGGTGGGCGTGGTCGGTGTGCCAGTGCCGGGCAGGAAGCCGGAGAAGCCGCCGCCTCCATCGCCGCCGCCGCAGGCGGAAAGGGCGCAGGCCAGGGCCAGTGCGGAAAAGAGCCGCACGGAGGGGAATGGGAGTCGCATGGTGGGTTCCTTGGTGTTGTCGTGTATGGACGTTCGGGCGCGACAAAAAAAGGCGCCATGGAGGCACCGCGCACCGGACAGACCGCAAGACTAGGGAAAACCCGTTACATCGCCATGAAGAAGCGATGACAACGCAAAGGCGCGGGGTGCGCCGAGGGAGCGGGCCGCCGCGAAGGCGCCCGCTCCACGAGAGGCTCAGCCCTCGTTGCTGATGCCGCTGGAGACGTGGCCGGCCGGCACGTGGCGTGCCGCGGCGTCGACGTGGCCGGTCTGGTCGTCGAAGAAGAAGTCGGGTTCGAACTCGCGCAGGAACTCGCCCTTGGGTAGCCCGCCGAGGAACATCGCCTCATCGACGCGGATGTTCCACTTCATCAGCGTGCGGATGGCGCGCTCGTGCGCGGGCGCGCTGCGTGCGGTAACCAGCGCGGTGCGGATGCGCATCTGCGCATTGCCGGCCAGCTGCAGGCGATGCAGCGCGGACAGCAGCGGCTTGAACGGGCCTTCGGGCAGCGGCAGGTCGGCCTTGCTGAGCTCGTGCGCCTGGAAGGCGTCCAGGCCCTGGGCCTGGAACACGCGCTCGGCTTCGTCGGAGAACAGCACCGCGTCGCCGTCGAAGGCAATGCGCACTTCGTTGGGCCAGGCATCGCTGGCCTTCACCGATTCGACCAGCACCCGCGCGGCCGGAAAGCCCGCGTTGAGCGCCTCGCGCACGTCTTGCGCGTTGACCGAAAGGAACAGGTGCGCGCGCAGCGGCCGCAGGTAGCCGAAGGGCGGGCGGCCTTGCGTGAATACGCCGCGCTGCAGCTTGATGTCGGCGGCCGCGCTGGAGCGGAAGATGCGCATGCCCGAGACTGGATCGTTGCGCGAAAGAATGACCACCTCGACGCGCTGCACGCCGTCGTCGTTGAAGCGCAGCAGCTTGCGGATCAGCGAATACGCGATGCCCGGCGCGGCCGGCACATCGATGCGGTCGAGCTGCAGCTGCATGTAGCCCTCGTTGTCGCCGGCCTCGAAGATCTTGTTTTCTTCTTCGAGGTTGAACAGCGCGCGCGACGATATCGCGACCACGAGCTTGTCTTCGAGCGTGACGGGCATGGGTTGTCGGGTTTCCTGGCGGCGTTACTTGACGAACTGGTTCAGCTGGATGATAGGCAGCATCACCGCCAGCACAATGAGCATCACCACACCGCCCATGGCCACGATCAACAGGGGTTCGAGAATGGTGGCCAGGTGCATCGCGCGGCGCTGCACTTCGGCGCCGAGCTGGTTGGCCGCGCGCTGCAGCATCAGCGGCAGCGTGCCGGTCTGTTCGCCGAGGCGGGCGAACATCGACACCAGTCCCGGAAAGCGCTTTTTCTGCGCCAGCGCCGAGGCCAGCGGCGCGCCTTCCCGCACCAGCACCAGCGCATCGAGCGCGTCCGCGCGCATCGCGCGGTTGCCGAGCGTTTCGGAGGCGGCCTGCAGCGCACGCAAGATCGGCACGCCGGCGGTGGCCAGCATGGCCAGCGTGCTTGCGAAGCGCGCCGCGTTGTAGCCGCGCGCGAGCTTGCCGACTAACGGAAGCTTGAGCCAGGCGGCATCGAACTTCAAGCGGAAGGCCTCTTGCGCCAGCGCCAATCGTGCGGCGATGGCAGTGAACACCACGCCGCCCAGCATCCACCAGCCGTAGTTGCGCACCGCCGCGCTCAGCGACAGCATCACCGTGGTGAGAAAAGGCAGCGAGCGCTTGGTGCCCGCGAACACCTGCGCCACCTGCGGCACCACATAGCTCACGAGAAAGATCACGATCACGATGGCCACCAGCGTGACGATGGCGGGGTACAGCGCCGCGCCAATCAGCTTCTGCTGCAGCGCCTGCCGCTCCTCGAGATCGTCGGCGAGCCGGTCGAGCACGAGGCCGAGGTTGCCGCTCTGCTCGCCCGCGCCGATCACGGCCGTGTAGATGGGCGAGAACTCGCGCGGATGGGCTGCGAGCGCGCGTGCAAAGGGGGAGCCCGCGTTGACCTCGGCGCGCAGCGATGCGACGAGGTTGCGCTGGGGCTCGGTTTCGGCTTCGTCGGTGAGCGCGGTCAGCGCGCGCTCGAGCGGCAGGCCCGAAGACACCAGGCCGGCGAGCTGGCGCGTCCAGACCGCGAGGCCGGTGGAGCTGAAGATTCTGGCGCCGCCGCCCAGCCACCGGCGCAGGCCGCCGTTGCCGGTACCGTTGACATGGTTGCTGCCGACCGGCGTGACCGACAGCGGAATGAGCGCCTGCGCGCGCAGCAGGCTGCGGGCGCTGCGGGCGGTGTCGGCCTCGAGCACGCCTTCGCGGGACTGGCCGCTGGCATCGATGGCTTCGAAGGAATAGGCGGGCATGGCAGACCGAAAAGGCTATTTATTCGCGCGTGACCCGCACCAGCTCGGCGCGCGAGGTGATGCCGGCCTGCACCAGCCGCTCGCCGTCCTCGCGCATGGAGCGCAGGCCGCCGCGCGAGCCGGCTTCGAAGAGCCGGCTCTCGGCAGCCTTGCCATGGATGAGCGCCTGCACTTCGTCGTTGGCTACCAGCAGTTCGAAGATGCCGGTGCGGCCCTGGTAGCCGGTCTGGCCGCAGACATCGCAGCCGGCGCCGCCGCAACTGGTGCACACCTTGCGCACCAGGCGCTGGGCAAGCACGCCCAGCAGCGACGAGCTCAAGAGAAACGGCTCCACGCCCATGTCGGTGAGGCGCGTGACGGCGCTGACGGAGTCATTGGTGTGCAGCGTCGCGAGCACCAAGTGGCCGGTGAGCGAGGCCTGGATGGCAATCTGCGCGGTTTCGAAGTCGCGGATTTCGCCGATCATGATCACGTCCGGGTCCTGCCGCAGGATGGCGCGCAGCGCCTTCGCGAAGGTGAGTTCGATCTTGGCGTTGATCTGCGTCTGCCCCACGCCCGGCAGTTCGTACTCGATCGGGTCTTCCACCGTCATGATGTTGCTGCGGCTCGCGTCGAGCCGGGCCAGCGCGGCGTACAGCGTGGTGGTCTTGCCTGAGCCGGTAGGCCCGGTCACCAGGATGATGCCGTGCGGCTGTGCGATGAGGCGCTCGAAGCGCTCCAGCGTGTCGCCCTGCATGCCGACCGATTCGAGCGTGAGCTTCGATTCGGTCTTGTCCAGCAGGCGCAGCACCGCCCGCTCGCCATGGGCGCTCGGCAGTGTGGAAACGCGCACGTCGACCGCACGCGTGCCGATGCGCAGCGAGATGCGTCCGTCCTGCGGCAGCCGCTTCTCGGAAATGTCGAGGTCGGCCATGATCTTCAGGCGCGAGATCAGCGCGGCGTGCAGCGCCCGATTGGGCTGCACCACCTCGCGCAGCGTGCCGTCGATGCGAAAGCGCACGGACGAGGTGCGCTCGTAGGGCTCGATGTGGATGTCGCTCGCGCCGTCGCGCGCGGCCTGCGTGAGCAGCGCGTTGAGCATGCGGATGATGGGTGCGTCGCCCGCGCTTTCCAGCAGGTCTTCGACCGCCGGCAGCTCCTGCATCATGCGCGACAGGTCGGCGTCGCTCTGCACCTCGCTCACCACCGCGGCGGCGCTCGACTCGCCCTGCGCATAGGCCGCGCTGATGCGCTGCGCGAGCGGGCCGTCGGCCAGCACCTCGAAGGCCTGCACGCCGTACTTGCGCGTGACTTCGCCGACCGCGCTGCGCGAGGGATGGTTCGACATCCACAGCGTGTAGCGGCCGTCGTCGGCTTCTTCGAGCAGCAGCTGCTGGCTGCGTGCGAACGCGTAGGGCAGGGGGTGGCGCATGGGCTTCAGGGCAATTCGCGCGAGCTGGTCGGATCGGCCGTGGGCGGCAAGGCGCCGCGCAGCGGGCTCGGGCGCAGGCTGCGCGTGTCGGCCGGCGGACGCGGCGGCGGAATGAGCTGCGTGCCCTGGATGCGCTCGCTGCTGTTGCTGCTGCTTGTGCGGTCGGGGCGCGGCGCGGGTGCTTCGGGCAGCACGGGTGCGGAGTCCACCCCGCGCAGCATGATGTTGTCGGTGTTCGGCTGCGTGCGCTGCTGCATGCCGCGGATCTCGTCGTAGCGGTCGTAGGCAAAGGCTTCAGTCGAGGCGCCGTCGCGCATGACGGCCGGGCGCAGGAACATCATCAGGTTGCTCTTGTTGCGCGTACGGATCTCGTTCTTGAACAGATTGCCGAGCACCGGAATGTCGCCCGCCACCGGCACCTTCTCGACCGTGTTGCCGTAGTCGTCAGACAGCAGCCCGCCGAGCATGACGAGGCCGCCGTCTTCCACCAGCACGCTCGATTCGATCGAGCGTTTGTTGGTGGTCGGGCCGTTGGGGTTGTTGATGGTGTTGCCGTCGACCGTCGAGGTCTCCTGGAAGATGGTCATCTTCACGGTGCCGTTCTCGTTGATGGTCGGTCGCACGCGCAGCGTAAGGCCAACGTCCTTGCGTTCGACCGTGGTGAACGGGTTGATGCCCACAGAGCCCGAGGTACTGGCGTATTGGCCGGTGACGAAGGGCACGTTCTGGCCGATGACGATCTTGGCCTCTTCGTTGTCCAGCGTCAGCAGGTTGGGCGTCGAGAGCACGTTCGCGTCGCCGTCGCTGTTGAAGAAGTTCGCGATGGCGCCCAGGATGTATTGCCCGCCGATCTTGCCGGCAATGGCGAGGTTCAGCCCCGACGAAGGCCGCACGCCGGCCACGTCGCGCGTGGCCAGCGCCTGCGTCAGCGCCAGGATGTTGGCGCTGGCCAGGCTCGAATTGGTGCCGATGACCGCGTTGTTGCCCAGAGCGCTCTGCCACTGCACGCCGAAATTGGCGGCCTTCTTGGCGCTGACCTCGACGATCAGCGCCTCGATCATGACCTGCGCGCGCCGGCCGTCGAGCTTGTCGATCACCGCGCGCATCTGCCGGTATTGCGGCTCGGGCGCGGTGATGATCAGTGAGTTGGTCGAAGGGTCGGCCTGGATCTGCCCGCCGGTCGACGGCTGGTTGGCGTTGTTCAGCGGCGCATTGGCAGCCGCCGAGCCGCCTTGTCCGCTGAGGCTCGTCTGCTGCATGGCCTGCGGAATGCTGGCTTGCGGCTGCGCCTGGCCGCCACCCGCGGCGCCGGGGGAGCCGGGCGTGCCGGGCAGCTGGTTGGCGGCCATGGCGGCGCGCAGCGTGGCCGCAAGGCGCACGGCATCGGCGTTCTTCAGGTAGACCACGTAGATGTTGCCCGCCGCGCCGTTGCTGCTTTCAGCCGGCGCGCGGTCGAGCTTTTCGACCAGCGTGCGCACCAGTGCGGCACGCGCCGGATTGGCCGCGCGCAGGATCAGCGCATTGCTGCGCGGATCCGCCAGCAGGGTGGTGCGGAACGAAGAGTCGGCCGTGCCCGGCGCGGCGGCGCCCGGTGCGCCCGAGCCGCTGCCGTCGACCAAGCGAGTGATCAGCGGCAGCATGTCGGTGGCGATGGAATGCTTGAGCGGGATCACCTCGATGTCCGAAGCGTTGGGCACATCGAGCGCCGCGATGATGCGGCTCAAGCGGCGCATGTTGTCCGCATAGTCGGTGATCACGAGCGAGTTGTTGCCCGGGTTCACGTTGATGGTGTTGTTGGGCGGAATGAGCGGGCGCAGCACCGGCAGCAGGCTGTTCGCGGACTCGTAGTTGAGCCTGAAGATCTGCGTGACGATCTGGTTGCCGGCCACCGAGCCGGCGCTGGGGGTGGCGGTATTGACGGTTTGTGTCTGCAGCTTGGCGTCGGCCTCGGGCACCACCTTGTAGAGCCCTTCGGACTCGACCACGGCGAAGCCCTGCAGGCGCAGCGCCGAAGCAAACTGGTTGAACGCGGCGGCCGGCGCAATGGCGCGGTCGGTGACAAGGTTCATGGTGCCCTTGACGCGCGGGTCGACCACCACGTCGCGGCCGGTCACCACCGCCATGGTGCGGGCCACAGCCTCGATGTCGGCATTGGCAAAGTTGAGCGTGATCGGTTCGCCCCGGCGCGGCGCATCGGGGTTGGTGGCTTGCGCGAAGGCGGGCGGCACGGCCTGCAGGAAGGTGGCGGCGATCAGCATTTGCGCTGCGAGTGCAACGATGCCGAGGCGGCCGCCGTGCGAAGTCAATGGCTTCATCATGATCAACCCAGGGTGATGATCGAACGCGTGTTGTCACGCCGTCCGATGATGTTCAACAAATTGGAAAGTGCGTCTTCGCGGCCGGGGGCGGCGCTGGCTTCGCCGTTGAAGCGAAAGGCGGTGCCGTTCCAGCTGCCGCTGCCGTTCAGCTGCAGGCTGCCTTCGCGCGTGCTCAGCAGCAGGCTCGGCCGGCTCCCGCCTTCGAGCGTGAGCCGGTAGCTGCCCATCGGCTTCAGCGTCGAAAGGCTCGACGACACATCGGTGGCGTCGAGCGTGGCCTGGCCCGCGATACGCAGCACGGGGCCGTCCCACTGCATCGACAAGGCCTTGGTGGAAAGATCGAGCGTGCCCTCGAGCTTGAGCGTGTTCCAGGGTGCGCCCAGGCCCGTCAGCAAGGTGGCGGGCCAGCGGGAACTGCCGTCGCCCCACTGCAGCTGCATGCCGTCCGCACGCGGGCTGGCCTTGAGCAGGAGCGGCCGGGCCGCACAGCAGGGCAGGTCGAGCACGGCGAACATGCCGTTCCAGGTTGGCCGCATGCGCCAGTTGAGAGAGCCGGGCAGCGACACCGCCTCGGCGCCGCCCGCACCGCTTGCAAGCACCACAGCCGCCGCACCGTTCCAGACCGTGCCGCGCGGGTTGACGAGCAGCAGCCGGCCCTGGCTCCAGTTGGAAAGTGCCGAGGCCAGCCACCGGGCCGGCGCGAACAGAACGAGCGCGAGCAGTGCGCCGATCACGATGCCCAGCAAGGCCCAGCGCCAGCCGCGGCGCGGCGTGGGTTCGGAAAGGGAAGAGCGCGTCACCATGCGGCGGTGCTCGTGCTCAACGGGCCGCGGGCAGCGCCATCACGAGCGTGCCCTCCCAGCGCACCTTCGGGGGTTGCGGGTCTTTGCTGCCCGCCGCCGGAGGCGCGGCGGCGGCCCGGGTCAGGTGGGCTTCGCGCGGAACGGCGTGGGCATTGCCGCGTGCTTGCGAGAGCCACTGGGCCAGTTCGTCCGGCGTGGCGCGCAGCGTGACGGTGGCGGCACCGTCGCCGCTAGCGGTGACGAGCTGGGCATTGGTGCCCAGGCTCTGCCGCACGGAAGTTTCGAGGGCGCGCAGCGCGTCGTCGCGGTTCAGCCGGGGCTGGGCCTGCAGCGCCTTTGCGCGGTTCTGCAAGGTGGCCATCTGCTGCAATTGCGCGTCGAGGCGCGCGTGTTCGGCGGGTGCCGCGGCAAGGGTTCGCAAGGCGGGGGCGAGGGCAATCCACCACAAGAGGGCGAGCACTACTAGCGTCACGGCAATGGCAACCATGCGCCGCTCGCGCAGCTCGAGCGCAGCCCAGCGGGCACGGAGTTGTTCGCCGACGTTCATCGCGAAGCCTCGGCTTGCACCAGCAGCAGGTCGCCTTCGGCGCGCACGCTGTAGCCGCGCGGGCCCATGGCACCGGAGAGCCGCGTGAGCTCGGAAGGCTGCAGGCCCAGGCCGCGCAGGCGCAGCTGGCCGGCGCTGTAGTCGACGGCGGTGGGTACGCGGCCCGGCGGGAGATTGGCGGCGAGCGAGCCGATCATCGGTTCGAAGTCGCTGCCGGCCACGTCGCCCACGGCCTGCTGCAGCGCCGCGACTTCGCGGGCCATTTGCACGGGCGCATCGACCACCAGCTTCACGGAGGGAAAGGTCTCGGTCAGCATGGTCTTGACGGCTTGGCGCTTGGCGTCGAGGGCATTGCGTTCCTTCCAGGCCCAGGCGTTGAGGCCGACCAATTGGGTGAGCAGCAGGGCGATGACGCCCCAGCGCGCGGCGCGCCATTCGGGCGCGTAGCGAAGCGTCTGGACCACCGATGCAAATTTCTTGCCGGCGCGGGCGCGGCCCGTGACGGCGAGGTCGAACTGCGCAAGCTCCCAGGGCGAGCGCGTGGCCTGCAGCCACCGCTGCGGCGCCTGCACGATAGGCAGCCGGCGCTCCAGCAGTTGCTCGGCGGCTTCGGCGACGGCGGGTTCGGCGGTGATGACCGCGGTGTCGAGCGGCAGGCTGCCGGAGAGCGCCAGCCCGGCGCCCGCAAGCGGCAGCGAAACAACGCCGTCGGCGTCGCACACCGTGAGCTGCGGCGCCTCGGCTTCGCCGGTGATCTGCAAGAGCGGCGGACCGTCGGCTGGTTGCGGTGCGAATTCAGGAACGATGCGAACCACACGCCGCCCTGCCGACTCGAGCCCCTGCACGACGCTGCGCAGCCACATGCGGTTGCAGGCCACCACCCACACCGGCACGCCGGCCTTGGCATCGGGCTCGAGTGCAAAGTGCAATGCCTCGGGTTCGTCGAGCAGGTGCTCTTCGAGCAGGCCGTCGAGCACGGCGCGCAGCTTGGAAGTGCTGCCCATGCTGCCCTTGGGCAGGGTGACGCGGTGCCACGAGAGCGCGGCGGCGGGAATGCCTAGGGTGACTTCCGCGCTGGCCGGCAGCAGCGCGAGCAGCGCGCGGCCATGGTTGCGCAAAGCGATGCCGTCGTCGCCTGCCTGGGCCCAGTCGTACTCGCCCGCGGCGTCCGCCGGAGGAAGGGGGGCAATGAGCAACAGCGGTGTCATTTCGATTTCGGAAGGGCGGGTGATTGTAGGGGCGCGGTTATTGTGCGGGTGCTACTTTATTTGTAGCGTGTGACGTAGATGCGACGGGCACTGGGCGATGCTTTTGGGGCAAGAAAACTGATGGAAGAAGCCGCACTCAGGGTTTAGCCGGAGGGGCCGTCATGCCGGCCCCGCGATTGCGCCAGATCGTCTTCACGGTGACCCCGTCGCGCTGCAGCAGCGAGCGCTCCTCGACCCAGGTGCGGTCGAGCCGCAGCCGGCCGTAGACCTCGAAGAACTGGGTGCTCACGCTGTGCTGGGCGGCGTTGAACTGCGCGCCGCCGTTCGGAAGGGCTGTGTTGGCGTCGGCGATCTGCTTGAAGAACGAGCGGGTGCGCTTCTCGACCAGTTGGCGCGCATCGCTGATGGTGAGGGAAGGCAGGCTGGCGCTGATGGCCTCGGCGCTTGCGGTGTTGATGTTCAGGGGGGTACGAATGGGCAGGATCGTCACGTAGGGCTCGAGGGCGGCCGCGGTCGAGGGCGAAAGGCCGAGCCACACCAGCTGCGACACCTCTTGCGGCATGAGCGGCGCGGTGCCGGCATCGCCGCCGCCGGCCGGGTCGGTACTTGTTGCCAGGGCGCGCACGAGCGAGCTTGTCATCACGCCGAGTTCCGAGGCCGGCAGGCCCAGGACGTTGAACAGCTTGGTGAAGGTGGCAACGCTCGCCGGCACCGGCTTGTTGCCATCGACCAGCGACAGCACGTTGAGCTTGGACTGCGCATCGACGATGCGGCCCGACAGGAACGCGTCGGGCAGCCCTTCGAGGTTGTCGCTCGCCACGTTTTTCTCGGCCGACAGAAAGCTGGTGAGCCGCGCTTCCGCGAGCGGCACGGCCCAGGGCTCGGCCAGGTGATCGGGCCCGCCGGTGAGGGCGTCTTCGCGCAGGATGAGGCGCGACCAGTCGAGCGCGCCGATCAGCACCCATGCCGCCTGCACACGCCCGCGCTCGGCGGCCTCGACCTCTGACGAACGCCATTGCTGCCACAGCGCCGCGGCGGAGAAGGTCGCCACCAGCATCACGGTGAGCATTGCGGCGAGCAATGCGGCGCCGCGTTGGCGGTGCGAGCGTTGGCGGCCCGAGAAGAATCGCGCGGTCATGATCGCGGCGCTCCCACCGTGGGCTTGACCCAATCGCGCGTCAGCGTGCCAGACAGCCCTTCGCCGGGAGCGAGGCTCAGCACCAGGCGAACGCCGTCGGGCATGTTCACGATGGCGCCCGTCGGGTTCGTGGGGTTTGCCGGATTGGGCGCGCCGGTCGGCAACTCGCCCGCGGGCGTCCAGGTGTTTTCGCGAAAGTAGTAGAGCTGCCAGCTGTCCACCGGCATCAGGGCGACGTCTCCGGCGCCGCCTTCTTGTGCCCAGGATGCGGCCATGTTCCAGGCCTGCTGCCATTCGCCGCGCGTGGTGAAGGGCGGCGACTGCCAGCGCCGCCAGCGGGTACCGTCGGCACCGGAGCGCAGCGTCCATGCCACGACGTGCATGGCCGGGGCTGCCGCATCGCTGCCGCGGCGCGTGAGCCGCAGCACGCGGCCGTCCCAATCGATCGGCCGGGTTTGCGCGAGTGCGGTCACGGCATCGAGATCGGCACTCCATTGCGCGAGCGTGGTCTGCAGCGTCAGCACCGCGTCGGCGCGCTGCTGGTTTTGCGTGGTGGCGCGCGACATGCCGTCGAGCCCGCGCCAGCTCACGAGCGCCAGCAGGGCCATCACCGCAATGGCCACGAGCAGTTCGATCAGGGTGAAGCCCTGCGGACTTCGTTGACGTGGGATGCGGCGCATCAGAAGCGGCCCACCACGGTCGAGATGCGCAGTACCGGCGCGTTGGTTGCATCGCGCACCTGCACGTCCACTCGCCGGAAGTTCGGGTTCAGCGTGGCGATGGTGGAGGTGGTCACGTTGAACGAAACGCCGGCCTGCACGCAGATCGAACCCGAATCGCCCACGGCCGGCATCTGCCGCGCGAGCCGCGCCTTGGCGAGTTCGTTCTCCGCGCACAGGTCGGCCAGCAGCAGGTCCGACTGGCGCTGCGCATTGCGCGTCAACGACATCGTGGCCTGCGAGCCCGCCGCGAGCGCCAGTGCGACGATGCCGAGCGCAATCAGCACTTCGATCAGCGTGAATCCGCCGTTGGCCGCACGACGCCTGGCGTTCATGGCGTGCTCACGGTGAAAGGCCGCAAGCCGTCGGTCGCGATGCGCAGCGAGCGCGCGGGCGGGCCTTCGGAATACAGCACGATCTGTTGCGCGGCAATGATCGGATCGGGGCCCAGCTGCACGGCGGCGATGGGTGCGCCGTTGGCCAGAGCCGCCTGGGCGCTGATGCCGCCCGCGGCCCATCCGCTGGGCAGTGCATCGGGAGGCAGTCCGTCGAAAACGAAGCCGCCGCCTTCCACGAGGCGCCAACGCACCGCGACGCCGCTTGCGCGCGACTGCGCGCGGGCCGATTCGAGCAGCGCGGCCAGCCGGTCGGCCTCGCGGTCGAGCGTGGCGGCACTGCTGTCGCGCAGCGCAAAGCTCACGCCGGCAGTGGCCATCGCGATGATCGCGATCACCACGATCAGCTCGAGCAGCGTGAAGCCGCGGGCGCGGCGGCTACTGCCAGCTGCCGATGTCGGCATTCTTGCCCTCGCCGCCGGCCTGGCCATCGGCGCCGAGCGAGAGCACGTCGATTTCGCCCTTGATACCCGGATTCATGTATTGGTACGGATGGCCCCACGGATCGTTCGGCAGCTTTTCGACGTAAGGCTTCCAGTTCGGCGCGGCCGGGCCGGCGGTCGGGCGTGTGAGCAGCGATTGCAGGCCTTGCTCAGCCGTGGGGTAGCGCTGGTTGTCGAGGCGGTAGAGCTTGAGCGCCTGCATCAGGTTGTTGATGTCGGTCCTGGCGGCGGTCACGCGGGCGTCGTCGGCGCGCTCGATCACGTTGGGCACGATCAGTGCGGCGAGCACGCCGATGATGACCAGCACCACCATCAGTTCGATCAGCGTGAAGCCGCGCTGGGCGGTGCGGGCTGCGTCGCGAAGGATTTTTTTCATAGCTTGGGTGACATGTTTCGGAAAGCGCGCTGCATGATAATCCGCGGCCATGACAAGTCCCTATTCCGCCGCCCGCTGGCACGCCCCTGTTGCAACCACGGGGCTCTGGGCGCTGGCGGCCGGCGCCGCGGTGTTCTGGGGACTGCGGCTGGCGAGCCCGGCCGAGCCGGTAGCCGCGGCGGCAACAATGCCGCGGGCGGCAGTTTCGGCCGATGCGGATGCGGTCGCGCGGCTGCTGGGGGCGGCGTCGGCAACGGAAGCGGCGCCTGCCGCGCCCGAAGCCGCCAGCCGGTTTGCGCTTTCCGGCGTGGTGGCGGACCCTTTCAACCAGGGCGCCGCGCTGATTTCCATCGACGGCAAGCCTCCGCGCCCGTTTCGCGTCGGCTCACGCGTCGGCGACAACTACGTACTGCAGTCGGTGGGAGTGCGTGCAGCAACGCTCGGCACCAGCGCGCAGGGGCCGGCGGCATTCACGCTGCAATTGCCGGTGCGTGCGCCGATCAGTGTCGGCAGCCCAGGCTTGCCGGCGATGCCGGCTGCGCCTTCGCCGGCGGCCCGGCCCAGCGGACTTTTTCCGGCCACGGTGCCACCCGTGATGGCACCGCCGCCCGCCGATGCGGCTGCGCAGCAAATGCAGCAATCGCAGCAATCGCAGCAGCCGCAACAGATGCCGCCGCCGGCACCAGCGCAACTCGCGCAATAAGCGAGGGCTCGGTCAGGCCTGCAGGAACAGGCGATACGCCGGGTTCGCGGTCTCCTCGACGTAGGGATAGCCCAGCGTTTCGAGGAAGGCGTCGAAGGCCGCCGCATCGCTGGCCGGCACCTGCAAGCCCACCAGAATGCGCCCATAGTCGGCGCCCTGGTTGCGGTAGTGGAAGAGGCTGATATTCCAGTTCGGCCGCATCAGGTTCAGGAACTTGAGCAGCGCGCCCGGGCGCTCGGGAAAGACGAAGCGCAGCAGCCGCTCGTCGTGCGCAAGGCCCGTGCGGCCGCCCACCAGATGCCGCAGATGTTCCTTGGCGAGCTCGTCGTGCGTGAGGTCGAGCGCATCGAAGCCGTGGGCGTTGAAGGTCTGCGCGATGAGGGTCGATTCGCCGCGCGTCGACGTGGTCAGGCCCACGAACACGTGCGCCTTGGCCGCGTCGCTGATGCGGTAGTTGAACTCCGTCACGTTGCGCAGCGCACCGCCGGTGGAGCCCGCCTCTTGCGATTCGCTGGCCGGCATTTCGCCGACCAGCTCGCAAAAACGGCGGAAGCTGCCGCGCTCTTCGGGAATCGTCACAGCGAACAGCGCCTCGCGCTCTTCGCCGACCTCGGCGCGTTCGGCCACGAAGCGCAGCCGGTCGAAGTTCATGTTGGCGCCGCACAAGATGGCTGCGTAGGTTTCGCCATGGCGGCCGTGCTCGGCCACGTATTGCTTGATGGCGGCCACCGCGAGGGCGCCCGCCGGCTCCACGATGCTGCGGGTGTCGACGAAGACGTCCTTGATGGCCGCGCAGACGGCGTCGGTATCGACCGCGATGTATTCATCGACCAGGTTGCTGGCAATGCGAAACGTCTCTTCGCCCACGAGCTTGACCGCGGTGCCGTCTGAAAACAGCCCAACATCGGACAGGCTCACGCGCTGGCGCGCCGCCACCGATTGCATCATTGCGTCGGAGTCGTTCATCTGCACGCCGATGACCTTGATCTCCGGACGCACCGCCTTGATGTAGTTGGCCACGCCCGAGATGAGTCCGCCGCCGCCGATCGCGACGAAGACCGCATCGAGCCGGCCTTGGTGCTGGCGCAGGATTTCCATCGCGATGGTGCCCTGGCCCGCAATCACGTCCGGGTCGTCGAACGGATGCACGAAGGTCAAGCCTTGCTGCGCCTGCAGCTCGAGCGCATGCAGATAGGCATCGGAATAGCTGTCTCCATGCAGCACGACTTCGCCGCCGAAACCGCGCACCGCATCGATCTTGAGCCTGGGTGTCGTCACCGGCATGACCACCACCGCGCGCGTACCCAGCTTGCGTGCGCCCAGCGCCACGCCTTGCGCGTGATTGCCGGCCGATGCGCAGATGACCCCACTTGCCAGCTGCTCGGGCGTGAGATGCGCCATCTTGTTGTACGCGCCGCGCAGCTTGAAGCTGAAAACCGGTTGCTGGTCCTCGCGCTTGAGTATCACCGTGTTGCCGAGCCGCTGGCTGAGCGCATCTGCTTTCTCGAGCGCGGACTCGACCGCTACATCGTAAACGCGGGCGTTCAGGATTTTTCTGAGATAGTCGGCAGGCGTCAGCGCCGGAGCGGGTGCGTTGCGCACAGCTTTTTCCAGTGGAGTGTTCATTTGGTAGCTGGCGATGATAAGAGGCATCAGCCAGCTCGCAGTGCATGCAGGCCAGGCAGACCGTCAACAGAAGCCGCAAAGAAAAAAGCCCCGAGCCTTGCAGCTCGGGGCTAAATCCACCAATTGGAAGGGTGGAGGAGACAACCGGTGCGCACGGCTTCGTGCGCGATGAAATAAAGTATATCGGTTGTTTGCTGCGTTGCAACAAGCGAGTGACGCTTTTCCCACACACAAATTGATGTCTCTGCGAGCTTTTCCTCGCTGAACGTCCCGATTGGATCTGACAAAGATGGAATGCACAGTAAGTTGGACCGGCGACGCCGGCACCCGCTCGGCCATGGGTTTCGTGGCCGAAACAGGCAGCGGCCACATTTTGACGATGGATGGAGCGCCAGATGCGGCGAAGCCTGAAAACGGGGGGCAAAACCTGGCTCCCAGGCCCATGGAAACCGTGCTCGCGGGAACGGGCGGCTGCACGGCCTATGACGTGGTGCTGATCCTGAAGCGGGGCCGCCACCGGGTGGAGCGCTGCAGCGTCAAACTGACCAGCGAACGGGCGGACAAGGACCCCAAGGTCTTCACCAAGATCCACATGCACTTCACGGTGGCGGGAAAGGGCATTCCCGCCGCTGCCGTGGAGCGGGCCATCGCAATGAGCCACGACATCTACTGCTCGGCGAGCATCATGCTTGCGAAGACGGCCGAGATCACCACCAGTTTCGATCTGATCGAAACCTGAGACGGCAGCCCTCAGATTCGATGCGCCACCGTGGTCATGACGCGGGAGGCAAGCCGCATCAGGGCCTTGGCCGGCGCCGGTAGCTCGGTGGCGCCCGCGTCAATGGCTTGAGCGGCGTGGCGAGCTTCATCGATCTTCATCTGTTCGACCACGGCCCGTGAGGCGCTGTCGGCTGGTGGAAGGCGTCCCAGATGGCTCTCCAGATGGGCTTCCACCTGGCGTTCAGTTTCTGCGACGAACCCCAGGCTCAGCGGATCCCCCAGGCGTCCGGCCAGCAATCCCAAGCCGAATGCGCCCGCATACCAGAGCGGGTTCAGCACCGAAGGCCGGGCGCCGAGCTCGTCGAGGCGCTGCTGCGTCCAAGCCAGATGATCGGTTTCTTCATGGGAGGCTTCGAGCAATCGAGTGCGGAGGACGGGATCGCGTGCCACCGCGGCTTGTGCGGTGTAAAGCGCTTGCGCACACACTTCGCCCACGTGGTTGACCCGCATCAGCGCGCCCGACTCACGCCGTTCCGAGTCCACCAGTTCACCCGGCGCTTGAGCGGGCTGGGGCACGGCTCGTGTGGAATGAGGCCGGGCAAACAGAGTACGTAATGCCGCGTCCGCTGCGGTCAGGGCGGGATCGAGCGAAAAGATCATGCGTCTATTTGAACCGAAGCAAAACGGGGCTGGCCGGAACCTCGTTTCATTTCACATTGTGGTTCGGGAGTGCTCTCAAGCCCTTTGTTGCACTACTGCAACGAAACGCATGGGCCACCCGAGTTTTCGGGCGAATTGTTTTGCCCTGCCGCAGCGGCTCTGGTGCAATAGCATCAACTTCCCAAAAGGAGGTTGGCCCGGGGTCCGGTGGGAGCACAAAGTGCCAGTCACGGTGAGCCCTTCGCACCGGAGCCCTATGTTTAACCTTGGAGAAACTTGCAATGAAAAAATCTCTAGTTGCTCTGGCTGCCCTGGCTGTTGCCGGTGTTGCCTCGGCTCAGTCGTCCGTCACGCTGTTCGGTGTGGTCGACGCTTCGATCAGCAGCTACTCGTCCACCTCGCGTGACCTGAACGGCGCTACTCTCGCTAATCCGTTCTATCAGAACCAAGGCAGCGTCAAGGTCAGCCGTCGTGAACTGGCTAACTCGGGCTACAACTCCAGCCGTCTGGGCTTCCGTGGTACGGAAGACCTCGGTGGTGGCCTGGCAGCCAGCTTCTGGCTCGAAGCCCCGATCAAGAACGACGACGGCTCGGAAGGTGTTGCCACCTTCAATCGCCGTTCGACCGTGAGCTTGTCGGGTGGTTTTGGTGAAGTCCGCCTCGGCCGCGACTACAGCCCGACCTTCTGGAACGACACCGTGTTCGATCCGTTCGGCACCAACGGCGTCGGCACCAACCTGATTCATACGGCCAACGCCGAATTCGGTCGCCCCACCCGCGCCAGCAACACCATCGGCTACTTCCTGCCGCCGAACCTGGGTGGCTTCTACGGTCAACTGCAGTACGGCTTCCATGAGAAGACCAAGTACAGCCCTGGCCTGGCTACGCCTGATGTCGCGAACAACTCGCGCGCTGGTCGTAACATCGCCGGTCGCTTCGGCTACGCCAACGGCCCGCTGGACGTCGCTATTGCTTACGGCAGCAGCACGGTTGGCGATCAGTTCTACATCGGCACGACCACCAAGGTCAACACGCTGAACCTCGGCGCTTCGTATGACTTCGGTCCCGTGAAGCTCTTCGGTGAAGTGTCGCGCTCCAAGAACAAGGTCGACTACGAAGTCACCCCCCTGTTCACCGGTGGCCGTGCTGACACCGATCTGACCGGCTACCTGCTCGGCGTGACCGTGCCGGTTGGCGCTGGCCTGATCCGCGCTTCGTACTCGCGCGTCAAGTACGACTTCAACGAAGTTCAGAGCCCGTTCTTCCCGGCAGAGGCAGATCCGAAGGCCAGCAAGCTGGCGCTCGGCTACGTGCATAACCTGTCGAAGCGCACGGCTCTGTACGCTACCGTTGCTCGCGTGAGCAACAAGAACGGTGCAGCGCTGACCGTTGGCGGCCCCGCTTTCATCAACACCGGTGTCTTCACCCCGAAGAACTCGACCGGCTACGACTTCGGTATCCGTCACGCTTTCTAATTTGAGGCTGGCCTCCGCCAGCTTTGAATCGAAAGACTCAAAAGCCACTCGACGAAAGTCGAGTGGCTTTTTTATTGGGATTTTGCTGGGCGTTGGCCCAGGTAAATGCACCATTGGCGTGCACCCCCGGGGAATCACCGTGCGGGCACGCACCTTGCACTGCTAGCATGCCTGCTCACTCTGTTTGCTGAATGATTGCCTTCGTCTTGCGCCGCCTGATCCAGGCCGTGATCGTCATGATCGCGGTTGCGTTCATTGCCTTTCTTCTCTTTCAATACGTGGGCGACCCCGTCGTCTTTCTGCTGGGCCAGGATGCGAAGCCCGAGCAGATTCGCGAGCTGCGCGCCGCATTGGGGCTCGACCAACCCTTCTTCGTGCAGTTCTGGCACTTTCTCGTCAATGCCGCGCAAGGCGAGTTCGGCCTGAGCCTGCGCCAGGGCGCGAAAGTGTCGCGCCTCATCGGCGAGCGCTTTCCTGCCACGCTCGAACTTGCGCTTGTTGCCGCCGTGCTGGCGTTGTTCATCGGCATTCCGATGGGCGTGTACACGGCGCTGCGCCGCGGCACCTTTCTGAGCCAGGTCTTCATGACCGTGTCGCTGCTCGGCGTGTCGCTGCCTACCTTCCTGATCGGGATCTTGCTGATCCTCGTCTTTGCCGTCACGCTGGGATGGTTCCCGAGCTTCGGACGCGGCGAAACCGTGCAGTTCGGCTGGTGGAGCACCGGCCTCCTGCGCGCCGACGGCTGGCATCACATCGTGCTGCCGGCCGTAACGCTCGCCATCTTCCAGCTCACGCTGATCATGCGGTTGGTCCGCGCCGAAATGCTCGAGGTCTTGCGCACGGACTACATCAAGTTTGCGCGGGCCCGCGGGCTGACGAACCGCGCCATTCACTTCGGCCATGCGCTCAAGAACACGCTGGTGCCGGTCATGACGATCACCGGCCTGCAGCTCGGCGGCCTGATTGCCTTTGCCATCATCACCGAGTCGGTGTTCCAGTGGCCCGGCATGGGGCTGCTGTTCATCCAGGCCGTTACCTTTGCCGATGTTCCGGTGATGGCGGCGTACCTGTGCCTCATTGCGCTGATCTTCGTGGTGATCAACCTGGTGGTCGACCTGTTGTATTTCGTGGTCGATCCGCGGCTGCGCGTTGGCAAGGCAGGAGGACATTGAGATGACGGCTGTCGCAGCACCGCGACTGCAAGCCTCCGGAAGGGCGTTTGCGCACATCGCGAGCTTTTATCCGGAGATCACGGCCTTTCGTCGCGATCTGCATGCACACCCTGAACTCGGCTTCGAAGAGGTCTACACGGCCGGCCGTGTGCGCGAGGCACTGCGTGCCTGCGGCGTGGATGAGATTCACGAGGGCATCGGCAAGACCGGCGTGGTGGGCGTCATCCGCGGCAAGTCCACGGCCAGCCGCCGAATGATCGGCCTGCGCGCCGACATGGATGCGCTTCCCATGCGCGAAGACAACGATTTCGGCTGGCGCTCCGCCAACGACGGCCTGATGCACGGCTGCGGGCATGACGGACACACCGCCATGCTGGTGGGTGCGGCGCGCTACCTGGCCGAAACCCGCAACTTCGACGGCACCGCGGTGCTGATCTTCCAGCCCGGCGAAGAAGGTTTTGCCGGTGCGCGCGTGATGATCGAAGACGGCCTGTTCGACCGCTTTCCGGTGCAGTCGGTCTACGCCATGCACAACTGGCCCGGCATGCCGGCCGGCACCGTGGGCATCAACCGCGGCGCCATGATGGCCGCGGCCGACCGAATCACCATCGAGATCAAGGGCAAGGGTGGGCACGGTGCCCATGCCTACCAGACCATCGATCCCGTGGTGGTTGCCGCGCACATCATCACGGCCGTGCAAACCATCGTCTCGCGCAACGTGCGTCCGATCGATGCGGCGGTCGTCAGCATCTGCGCCGTGCAGGCGGGCGACCTGGGCGCGATGAGCGTCATCCCCGGCGAAGCCACGCTCGTCGGCACCGTGCGCACCTTCAGCGCGCGCGTGCAGGCGCAGGTCGAGCAGCGGCTGACCGAACTCTGCACGGCAGTGGCCGCGGGCTTTGGCGCTTCGGCCACCATCAGGTACGAGCGCATCTATCCGGCCACCATCAACACCGCCCCCGAGGCGATGTTCGCCGCCGACGTGGCCGAGTCGCTGCTGGGCGCCTCCAATGTAGACCGCAGCATGGAGCCCAGCATGGGCGCCGAGGACTTCTCTTTCATGCTGCAGAAAAAGGCGGGCGCCTACCTGCGCATTGGCCAGGACGCGAAGAACGGCGCCTTCCTGCACAACAGCCGCTACGACTTCAACGACGAGATCCTGCCGCTCGGCGCCGCATTGCATGCGGGGCTGATCGAGCAGGGCATGCCGCTGGCTGCTATCCGCAGCGGGCAGCCCGTGAAAGACGCCGCTACCGCGACGCCTTGATGTATTTCCGATTCCAACCCGAGGAGTGTTCCCAATGAGTTTCAAGAAGAAAGTGGCCGCGGCCACCGTTCTGTGCGCCCTGGGCGCCATCAGCCTGGTCGCGAGCGCGCAGACCATCCGCATCGCCAACCAGGGCGACGCGCTGTCGCTCGACCCGCACTCGCTCAACGAGTCGCTGCAGCTGAGCGTGACCGCCAACGTCTATGAAACCCTGGTGGGGCGCAACAAGGACCTGAGCCTGGCGCCACTGCTGGCCACCAGCTGGAAGCAGACCTCGCCGAACATCTGGCGCTTCGAACTGCGCAAGGGCGTGGTGTTCCACGACGGCACCCCGTTCACCGCCGATGACGTGGTGTTCAGCTTTGCGCGTGCGCAAGGCGACGGTTCCGATCTTCGCGCCACGCTGAGCGACATCAAGGCCGTGCGCAAGGTCGGCGATTTCGCCGTCGAAATCGAAACCAACGGCCCGTTCCCCATCTTGCCCGACGTGATCTCGCTCACCATGATCATGAGCAAGAAGTGGTGCGAGGAAAACCAGGCCACCAAGCCCGTCGACCGCCGCAAGGGCATCGAGAACACCGCCTCGTTCAAGGCCAACGGCACCGGCCCGTTCCGCGTGCGCGAGCGCCAGCCCAACGTGCGTACCGTGTTCTCGCGCAACGGCACCTACTGGGGCAAGATCGACGGCAACGCGCAAGAAATCGTCTTCACGCCCATCGCCAACCCGGCCACCCGCGTGGCTGCACTGGTCTCGGGCGAAGTCGACGTGATGGAACCGGTGCCCGTGCAAGACATCGCGCGCATCAATGCGGCGCCCAACGCCCGCGTCATCACCGGCCCCGAGCTGCGCACCATCTTCCTGGGCATGGACCAGAAGCGCGACGAGCTCCTGTACTCCAACATCAAGGGCAAGAATCCGTTCAAGGACAAGCGCGTGCGGCAGGCCGTCTACCAGGCCATCGACATCGCCGGCATCCAGCGCACCGTGATGCGCGGTGCCTCGCGGCCCACCGGCCTCCTGGTCGGCCCCGGCGTCAACGGCTGGACTGCCGAACTCGACAAGCGCCTGCCCTTCGACGTCGAAGCCGCCAAGAAGCTCATGACCGAAGCCGGCTACCCGAACGGCTTTGAAGTGACGATGAACTGCCCGAACGACCGCTACGTGAACGACGGCCAGATCTGCCAGAGCGTGGCCGCCAACCTCGCGAAGATCAACGTCAAGATCAACCTGGCTGCCGAGACCAAGGGCACCTACTTCCCCAAGATCCTGCGCCGCGACACCAGCTTCTACATGCTGGGCTGGACCCCGACCACCTACGACTCGCACAACGCGCTGAGCTCGCTCACCGCCTGTCCGGACGACAAGGGCACGGGCCAGTTCAACCTGGGTGCGTACTGCAACCCCAAGCTCGACGAACTGACGAAGAAGATCCAGTCCGAAAGCGACAAGGCCAAGCGCAACGAGCTGATCAAGGAAGCCTTCAAGATCCATGCGGACGACATCGGGACCCTGCCGCTGCACCAGCAGTCGCTGGCGTGGGGCGTGAGCAAGAAGGTCGAGCTGGTTCAATTGGCCGACAACTTCATGTACTTCAAGTGGATGAGCATCAAGCCGTGATTCCGCCGGCCGCCCGCAGGGCGGCCTGACCATGGGCCCGCTTCTTGCGGGCCCATTCCTTTTGCTTCACGATGAAAAAAACACTTGCCCGCTGGCTCGACAGCGACGTCGGCTACAGCTTTCGCACTTCGCCCGTGGCAATCGGTGCGGCACTCATCGCGCTGGCCTGCGTGTTCTGCGCGGTCTTTGCCGGATGGGTCTCTCCGCACAATCCTTTCGACCTTGCAACGCTCGAACTCGGCGATGCGCGTCTGCCGCCGGCGTGGAGCGCCGAAGGCTCTTCCAAATACCTGCTCGGTACCGACGACCAGGGCCGCGACATCCTCTCGGCCGTGATCTACGGAGCGCGCATTTCGCTGATCGTCGGCGTCGTGTCGGTATTGCTGTCGATCACGGTCGGTGTCCTGTTCGGCCTGCTCGCCGGCTTTCTCGGCGGCTGGCTCGATTCCTTCCTGATGCGCGTGTGCGACGTGATGCTGTCGTTTCCGCCCATTTTGGTGGCGCTGCTCATTGCAGGTGTCGGCCGCGCGCTGTTCCCGGGCGCCCATGAGTCGCTGGCTTTTGGCGTGCTCATCATTTCCATCTCGCTGACCGGCTGGGTGCAGTACGCGCGCACCGTGCGCGGCTCCACGCTGGTGGAGCGCAACAAGGAATACGTGCAGGCCGCCCGCGTGACCGGCGTGGCGCCGCTTCGCATCATGCTGCGCCACGTGCTGCCCAACGTGATGGGGCCGGTGATGGTGCTGGCCACCATTCAGGTGGCCACCGCCATCATCACCGAGGCGACCCTGTCGTTCCTCGGCGTCGGCGTGCCGCCGACATCTCCTTCGCTCGGAACGCTGATCAGCATCGGCAACCAGTACCTGTTCTCGGGCGAGTGGTGGATCACCGTGTTTCCGGGCTTGATGCTGGTGCTGATTGCGCTCAGCGTGAATTTGCTCGGCGACTGGCTGCGGGACGCGCTGAACCCGCGCCTGCGCTGAAACCAAAAAGGACAACGCCACCATGACGCTGCTCCAGGTCAAAAACCTCGTCGTCGAGTTTCCGCACCGCCGCGGCACGCTGCGTGCGCTCGACGGAATTTCCTTCGATATCGCGCCCGGCGAAATTCTGGGTGTGGTCGGCGAATCGGGTGCCGGCAAGTCGCTCACGGGCGCGGCCATCATCGGGCTGCTCGAGCCGCCGGGCCGCGTGGCCAACGGAGAAATCGTGCTCGAAGGCCAGCGCATCGACAACCTCGGCTTCGATGCGATGCGACCCATCCGGGGCCGCAAGATCGGCGCGATCTTCCAAGACCCGCTCACTTCGCTGAACCCGCTCTACACCGTCGGCCGCCAGCTGGTGGAAACCATCCGCGCCCATCTTCCGGTGACCGAAGCCGAGGCGCGGCGCCGCGCCATCGGCCTGCTGCAGGACACCGGCATTCCGGCCGCCGAGCAGCGCATCGATCATTTCCCGCATCAGTTTTCTGGCGGCATGCGCCAGCGCGTGGTGATTGCACTCGCGCTCGCGGCCGAGCCCAAGCTCATCGTGGCCGACGAGCCGACCACCGCGCTCGACGTGTCGATCCAGGCGCAGATCATCCAGTTGCTCAAGCGCGTCTGCAAGGAGCGCGGCGCCGCCGTGATGCTGATCACGCACGACATGGGCGTGATTGCCGAAACCTGCGACCGCGTGGCCGTGATGTACGCGGGCCGCGTTGCCGAGATCGGCCCGGTGCACGAAGTGATCCACCAGCCGGCGCACCCCTACACCTCCGGCCTGATGGCGTCGATCCCCGACATGGCCAGCGACCGCGAGCGGTTGAACCAGATCGACGGCGCCATGCCCCGGCTCAACGCCATTCCGAAGGGCTGTGCCTACAACCCGCGCTGCCCGCGCACTTTCGCACGCTGTCTTTCGGAACGGCCCGAACTCATGCACGCGGGCGCCACGCGCGCCGCATGCTGGCTGCACGATGCCGCCGATCCGCACAAGGGCCAGGCCGAACTTGCGGCACGGCACCACGAAGCGCAGCTTGCCGACGAACGCGCCGTTCCCGATGCGGCCGCGCCGATTGAAGAGGTCACCCGATGAGCGCAGTACTCGAACCCCGCAGCACGGAAGGCGGCGAGCCGCTCGTCGTCGCACACGACCTGGCCCGCACTTTCGACGTGTCGCCGCCCTGGCTCAACCGCGTGCTCGAACGCAAGCCGCGCGTGCTGCTGCATGCTGTCGATGGCGTGAGCTTTTCCATCGAGCGCGGCAAGACGCTGGCGCTGGTCGGCGAATCGGGCTGCGGCAAGAGCACCGTCGCGCGCCTGCTGGTCGGCTTGTATGCGCCGACGCGCGGCGGACTGCAATTCGACGGACAGGATGCGCACGCCGCGTTCAAGACGCCCGAAGGCCGCAAGTTGCGCCGCCGCATCCAGATGATCTTCCAGGACCCCTACGCGAGCCTGAACCCGCGCTGGATCGTCGAAGACATCATCGGCGAGCCGCTGCGCGAGCATGGCATCCTGAGCGGCAAGGCCGAGCTGCGCGAACGCGTGGGCGAACTGCTCAAGTCCGTCGGCCTCTCGCCGCTGGACATGAGCAAGTACCCGCACCAGTTCTCGGGCGGCCAGCGCCAGCGCATTTCGATTGCCCGCGCGCTCGCCACGCAGCCCGAGTTCCTGGTGTGCGACGAGCCCACTTCGGCGCTCGACGTGAGCGTGCAGGCGCAGGTGCTCAACATCATGAAGGACCTGCAGCGCCAGCAGGGGCTCACCTATCTCTTCATCTCGCACAACCTTGCGGTGGTGCGGCATGTGGCCGACCAGGTCGGTGTGATGTACCTGGGCCGGCTGGTCGAGGTGGCCGACAAGCAAAAGCTCTTCGCCGAGCCGCGGCATCCGTACACGCGCATGCTGCTCGATGCGATTCCGCAGATGAAGCACACCGGCCGCGCACGCACGCCGGTCAGGGGCGAAGTGCCGAACCCGCTCAATCCGCCGGCGGGCTGTGCGTTTCATCCCCGCTGCCCGCATGCGAATGCGCGCTGCTCGGCCGAACGGCCGAAGCTCTTGAGCATCAAGGGCGTGCAGGTGGCCTGCCATGCGGCGGAAGAGGGTCGCATCTAGGCAAGGGTGTGCGCAAACGCACTGACCTGCCCGGCAATCCGGCGCAGAGTGCGGCCATGACAATGATGAAGATGCACCCGAGCGAAGACAGCAGCCCAGCAATGCAAACGGAACTCGGCCGCCGCGGCTTTCTCATGAGCTCCGCGCTCGGTGCGACCGCCACGCTGGCAGCTCTTTGCTCGCTATCGAATGCCGCAGCGGGTACGCCCGGGCGGCGCCTGCCGGTCATCTTCATCGGCCACGGTTCGCCCATGAACGCGCTGGCCGACAACGCCTTCACGCGCCGCCTGGCTGCATGGGGCAAGGAGCTTCCGCGGCCTTCGGCCATTCTGAGCGTGTCGGCCCACTGGCTGAGCCGCGGCGCCACCGGCGTCGGAATGCAGGAGCGGCCGAAGACGATTCACGATTTCGGCGGCTTTCCCCAGGCGCTGTTCGACATCGACTACCCGGCGCCGGGCCATCCGGCGCTGGCACGCGAAGCCATCGGCGCCGTCAAGCAAACCCCCGTGGTGGGCACCCAGCAATGGGGCCTGGACCACGGAACATGGACGGTGCTGAAGCACCTGTACCCGAAGGCCGACATTCCTGTTTTTCAGCTCAGCATCGACTACGACAAGCCAGCGGCGTTTCACTACGCCGTTGGCCGCGACCTCGCGGCGCTGCGCGACAAGGGTGTGCTGGTGATGGGAAGCGGCAACGTGGTGCACAACCTGCGGGCCACCGACCGCGGCACGCCCGACGGGCCCGCGGCCAGCCGGCCGTGGGCGCAAGGCTTCGACGACGCGGTGAAGGCCGCGCTGGCAGGCCGGGACGACCGCGCATTGGTCGCCTACGAAAAGCTGGAGGGCGCCGCAACCGCTGTTGCAACGCCGGACCACTACTTTCCTTTTCTCTACGCCCTCGGCGCCGCAGGGTCGAACGAGCGCGCGAAGACGATCTACGAAGGATTCCAGTCAGGCACGCTGAGCATGCGCTGCATCCAGTTCGGCTGAGCGCGCGGGCCTACTGCTCCTCGCCCCACGAGAAGCCGTCGCGCGCAATCATCGCGCTCGAGGCGCTCGGGCCCCAGGTGCCGGCCGCGTAGGGGCGCGGTCCACCGTCCGATGACCAGCTGTCGATCAGCGGCTCAACCCAGCGCCATGCTTCTTCCTGCTCGTCGCTGCGCACGAACAGGTTCAGGCGCCCGTCGATCACGTCGAGCAGCAGCCGCTCGTAGGCACCCACGCGCTCGGCGCCGAAGCGCTTGTCGAAATCGAGGTCGAGTTGTACCGGCGCCAGCTGCGCGGCGCTCTGGTGGCCGTTGCTGCGGCGGTTGTCCTGCGCCTGCGCAAGCATGTGCAGCTCCAGCCCGTCCTTGGGCTGCAGGTTGATCACCAGCTTGTTGACGGCGCCCGAGGGAGCGCGGTAGATCGCGTGCGGCGTCGGCCGGAAGTTGACCTCGATGCGCGCATCGCGCGAGGCCAGCCGCTTGCCGGTGCGGATGTAGAGGGGCACGCCAGCCCAGCGCCAGTTGGCGATTTCGGTGCGCAGCGCCACGAAGGTCTCGGTGCGGCTGTCGGGGTCGACGCCGGGTTCGTCCCTGTAGCCCGGCACGCGCTCGCCGTAGGCCGTGCCGGCGGTGTACTGGCCCCGAATGGCATGCAGGCCCAGCGTTTCGGGCGTCCAGGGCTTGAGCGCGCGCAGCACCTTGAGCTTTTCGTCGCGGATCGCATCGGCATGCGAGTTGATGGGCGGTTCCATGCCAATGGCGCAAACCAGCTGCAGCGCGTGGTTCTGCACCATGTCGCGCAGCGCGCCGGTCTGGTCGTAGAACGCGCCGCGCTTTTCGACGCCCAGGTCTTCGGCGATGGTGATCTGGATGTTGGCGATGTGCTCGCGGCGCCAGATCGGTTCGAACAGCGCATTGCCGAATCGCATGGCGAACAGGTTCTGCACCGAAGGCTTGCCCAGGTAGTGGTCGATGCGGAAGACCTGCTTCTCCTCGAATACCTTGCACACCGCGGCATTGATCGCGCGGTTCGATGCCAGGTCATGGCCCAGCGGCTTCTCGAGCACGATGCGCGTCGCCGGCCCGTTCAGGCCCGCCGCGGCTACTTGCTCCACCACCTGGGTGAAGAGCGCCGGCGCCGTCGCCACGTACATCACCACGGTGTCGGCATTGCGCTGCTTCAGCAAATCGGCAAGCCGCCCGTAGTCGGCCGGCTTCGACAGATCCATGCGCAGGTAATGCAGCAGCGAGGCGAACTTCTCGAACTCCTCGGCCGAGGGGCGCTTGGCGCCCTCGACGGCATTGAAGCGCGACTGGATCAGCTCGCGGTACTGGTCGTCCGAGAGGTCGTCCCGCGCCACGCCGACGATGCGTCCGTCTTTCGGCAGGCTGCCGTGCCTGAAGGCCTGGAACAGCGCGGGCATCAGCTTGCGCCATGCAAGATCGCCAGTACCGCCGAACAGAACGAGATCGAAGCTCATGTGTCGAATTTCCTTTTGTCTTGGTGCCGAGTGGGCTGTTTCAACCGAATGGTACTTGTACCAATTCATGAAACCTGTACGAAAGCTACGCTCAACCCCGGCCGGGAGGCCTATTTTTGTTTTCGAGGCGGGGTTTTCACATGAAGAAGCTTTTTACTGCAGCGGCCTTGCTGGGTTTGTCGGCCGCCGCATCGGCCCAGGGCACGGTCAACGTGATCTGCTCGGTCCAGGCCGAATGGTGCAACGTGATTGCCACCGTGTACGCACGCACCACCGGTACCCGCATCAACATGTCGCTCAAGGGCTCGGGCGAGGCGCTGGCCCAGCTCATCGCCGAGAAGGACAACCCCAAGACCGATGTGTGGTTTGGCGGCACCGGTGACCCGCACCTGCAGGCAGCCGAGCAGGGCCTCACGCTCGAATACAAGTCGCCCACGCTGGCGCAGCTGCACCCGTGGGCCCAGCAGCAAGCCAAGCAGTCGGGCTACAAGACGGTCGGCATCTATTCGGGCCCGTTGGGCTTCGGCTACAACCCCGAGCTGCTCGCCAAGAAGAAGCTGCCCGTGCCCAAGACCTGGGCCGACCTGCTCAAGCCCGAATACAAGGGCGACATCCAGGTTGCCAACCCTGCCTCGAGCGGCACGGCCTACACCATGATCGCCACGCTGGTGCAGCTCATGGGCGAAGACAAGGCCTTCGACTACCTCAAGGCGCTGCACAAGAATGTGGGCCAGTACACCCGTTCCGGCACCGGCCCCATCAAGGCCGTGGCGCGCGGCGAAACGGCCGTGTCCATCAGCTTCGTGCATGACGGCCCGGGCGAGAAGATGCAGGGCTTTCCGGTCGAGACCATCACACCCAGCGACGGCACGGGCGCCGAGATCGGCTCCATGAGCATCATCAAGGGCGCGCGCAACCTCGAGGCCGCGAAAAAGTTCTACGAATGGGCGCTGACGCCCGGTGCGCAGGAGCTTGGCGCCGCCAACAAGCAGTTTCAGCTGCCGAGCAACAGCGCAGCCAAGCTCGACCCGCGCATTCCTGACTTCAAGAAGATCAAGTTCATCAACTACGACTACGCCAAGTACGGCGCCAGCGCCGAGCGCCGGCGCCTGATCGCGCGCTGGGAAAAAGACGTCAACTCGCTCCCGCGCTAAGTGGGAACCGTCGCCGCCGGCGCCGCGCCGGTCAATCCGGCGGCCGCGGCTTCGGCCCGGCGTTCGCAGCGCTGGATATGGGCCTGGGTTGTGCTGGGCTTTGCGGCCTATCTCGTGCTGCCTTGGTATGCGATTCAGGACTCGTCCTGGTACGAGGCCGTTCCGCAAGTGTTCGGCCAGGCCGAGGGTGCCAACGGTCTGATGCAGGCGGCCACGCAGGGGCGCAGCTGGCTTTTTATCGGACTCGTCGGCCTGGCGATGTGCGCCGCCGGTGCTTGGCTGCCGGCCGGCCGGGCGCAGGGGCGCTGGCTGCTGGCGGGTGGCGCCATCGGCGCCCTGGGCCTTGCCATTGCAGGCTTCACCATCGGCGCGCGCGGCTGGAGCATTGCGGCACTCAACACGCAGTTCGGCGAACTGGCCGTCAACCAGTTCGGCATTGGCGCGGGCGGCTTCGTGGCGCTTACGGCACTCACGTTGTTGGCCGCCTTCGGCATTGCGCGGCTCGGGCTGTTCAAGGGCGACCTGTTCGTGGCCGCAGCGGTCATCGGCTGCGGCGTGCTGATGGCGCTGTTCATCGCCTACCCTGTGAGCAAGGCGCTGGCCGGCGCCTTCTTCAATGAAGACGGGCAGTGGTCGATCTCCGCGTTCATTGCGCGGGTGTTCACCGAGCGCATCTGGGGGCTGGGCTGCATCGCGGGCGGGGTGCGCTGCGGGGTGGCCTGGAACACGCTGGTGCTGGCTTTGCTCACTGCCGCCGGCACAACCTTTTTAGGCACATTGATGGCGCTGATGGCCGAACGCGGCAGCAAGCGCGGGCAGGGTGCGCTGCGGGTGCTGGCACTGCTGCCGATCATCACGCCGCCGTTCGTGGTGGGCCTGGGGCTCATCCTGCTGTTCGGCCGCGCAGGCATCGTCAACCAGCTGCTCGAAAACCTGTTCGGCATCGAGCCGACGCGGTGGTTCTACGGCATGCCGGGTGTACTGGTGGCGCAGCTCTTCGCCTTCACGCCGATTGCCTTCATGATCATGCGCGCCGTGGTGCAGGGCATTGCGCCCAGCCTGGAAGAGGCCGCGCAGATGCTGCGTGCCGACCGGCGGCGCACCTTCTTCACCATCACGCTGCCGCTGTTGAAGCCCGGGCTGGCCAACGCCTTCCTGGTCGGCTTCATCGAAAGCATTGCGGACTTCGGCAATCCCGTGGTCGTGGGCGGCCAGTTCTCGGTGCTGTCGACAGACATCTTCTTTGCCATTGTCGGCGCGCAGTACGACCAGGGCCGCGCGGCATCGCTCGCCTGGGTGCTCACGCTCTTCGCACTTGGCGTGTTCGCGCTGCAGCGCGGCCTGCTCGGCAAGCAGAACTACACCACGGTGAGCGGTAAAGGCGATGCCGGCATTGCCATGGCCCTGCCCGATGGCGTGCGCCGCACCATCTATTGCATCGCGCTGCCGTGGATCGCTTTCACGGCCATGGTCTACCTGTTTGCCTTTGCGGGCGGCTTTGTGCAGACATGGGGCCGCGACTACACCTTCACGCTGAATCACTTCAGGAGTGCGTTCGCGCTCGAATGGGGGCAGTTCGGCCTGGTGTGGGCTGGCACGGCGTGGAACTCGCTCATCACCACGCTCAAGCTCGCGGGCATCTCGGCGCCGATCACCGCGGCGCTGGGTTTGCTGATTGCGTGGCTGCTGGCGCGCAACGAGTTCAAGGGACAGGGCGTGTTCGAGTTCGGCGCGCTGCTGGCCTTTGCCATTCCGGGCACGGTGCTGGGCGTGAGCTACATCCTGGCCTTCAACGTGCCGCCGTTCGAGCTGACGGGCACCGGGCTCATCATCGTGCTGTGCTTCATGTTCCGCAACCTGCCGGTGGGCGTGCGCGCCGGCACCGCGGCCTTCAAGCAGCTCGACCGCTCGCTCGACGAAGCCTCGCTGATGCTGCGGGCCTCCACGTCGCAGACGCTCTTCAAGGTGGTGCTGCCGCTCCTGAAGCCTGCGCTGGTGGCCGCGCTGGTCTACAGCTTCGTGCGCGCCATGACGACGGTGAGCGCGGTGATCTTCCTGGTCACGGCCGAGAACGAGCTTGCCACCACCTACATCATCGGCCGCGTGGGCAACGGCGACTACGGCATTGCGCTGGCCTACTGCACGGTGCTCATGGTGCTGATGTCGCTGGCCATTGCGCTGGTGCAGTGGGTGGTCGGGGAGCGCAAGCTGGGGCGCCGCAAGGCGGGCGTGCCAGTGGTGGCCGCGCCCGTGGTGCATTGACCGGGAGAAGAACACATGAGCAACGGCATCGAATTTCGCAACGTCACCAAGCGCTACGGCACTGACAAGGACGGTCCGCTCGCGGTCAAGGGCATCAGCTTCGAGGTGCCGGTCGGCACGCTCACCACCATCCTCGGCCCTTCCGGCTGCGGCAAGACGACCACGCTGCGCATGATCGCGGGGCTCGAATCGCCGACCTCGGGCTCGATCCTGATGGGCGGGCGCGACGTCACCACGCTCGGCCCGGCCGAGCGCAACGTGAGCATGATGTTCCAGAGCTACGCGCTGTTCCCGCACATGAACGTGATCGAGAACGTGGGCTATGGCCTGCGCATGAGCGGCGTGAAGAAGGACGAAGCCACGTCGCGCGCGCGTGAAGCGCTCAGGGGCGTGGGCCTGGTCGGCTTCGACGAGCGCCTGCCCAGCGAACTCTCGGGCGGCCAGCAGCAGCGCGTGGCGTTGGCACGCGCCCTGGTGCTGGAGCCTGCGGTGCTGCTGTTCGACGAACCGCTGTCCAATCTCGACGCCCGCCTGCGGCGCGAAATGCGCGAGGAAATCCGCGCACTGCAGCAGCGCCTGAAGCTCACTGTGGCCTATGTGACGCACGACCAGAGCGAGGCGCTGGCCGTGAGCGACCAGATCATCGTGATGGACCACGGGGTCATCGCCCAGCGCGGCACGCCCGAGCAGCTCTACGGCGGGCCCGAAAGCGAATTTGTCGCGGGCTTCATGGGCGAGGCGATGGTTTTTCCGGCCATGGCGCAAGCCGACGGCAGCGTCACCTTCGGCCCGCTGCGCCTGCAGCCGCGCCATGCGGTGGCGCCCGGCGCCGTGAAGGTGGCGGTGCGCCCCGAGGCCTGGAACATCGGCGGCGCCGAGGCAGGCCAGGGGCTGCCTGCCACATTGCGAAAGGCGGCCTACCTGGGCAGCTTCTATGAATACGGCTTCGACACCCCGATCGGGCCCGTCTTCGTGGTGTCGACCGATCTTTCGCGCCCCCTGGCCGCGGGCGCGCAGGCCACGCTGTCGCTGGCGGCGCACGGCGTCAGCGTGGTGCCCGGCGCATGAAACAATGGCGCCATGAACGTGGTTTTCGATCTTGGGGCCGTGCTGCTGGCATGGGAGCCCACCCGGCTGGTGCAGACCCATCTTCCCGAACACGCCGCCACTGAGCTTGCCGCCGCGGCGCTCGGGCGGGCACTGTTTCACCATGACGATTGGCTGTGCTTCGACTGCGGCACCCGCTCGCTCGAAGATGCCATTGCGCGCATGGCCCAGCGCCTGTCGCTTCCCGCCGCACGGCTCGACGAGATGCTCGGCACGCTGGGTGAGCGCCTGGAGCCGATTCCGGTCACGGTCGAACTGCTCGAAGGGCTGTTCGCGCGCCGGGATGCCGGCGAGGCGCTGCGCCTTTACTACCTCTCGAACATGCCTGCGCCCTATGCGCGCGCCATCGAGCGCCGGCACGGCTTCATCCGGCGCTTCGACGGCGGGGTCTTCTCGGGCGACGTGAAGTTCATCAAGCCGAATCGCGAAATCTACGAGCTGCTGGCGGTGCGCCATGCGCTCGATCCGCAGCAGACGGTGTTCATCGACGATTCGGCCGCCAATGTGGAAGCGGCGCGCGCCTTCGGCTGGCACGCCATTCACTGCACCCACCCCGCCGCGCTGGCGGCGCAGCTCGGGCGCTACCTGCCGTCCGTCTCGACTACCGGGCGGTAAGCACCACCTTGGCGGTGTCGAAGCCCAGGCTGGCGGCGTAGTCCAGTTCGGCCTGCAACGCGTCGTCTTCCAGCCGGGGAGCGCGCGAAAGCACCCAGAGGTACTGGCGATCGGGTGTGCCGACCAGCGCCACCTGGTAGTCGCGGTCCAGCTTCAGGATCCAGTAGTCGCCCCACACCATCGGCAGCCAGCTCAGCCAGGAAGGCGCAAAGCGCACTTCGAGCCGGCCCGCGCCGGGCTGGCCCGCCACCGGCACCACGCGCGCCGTGCCCACCGCCTCGTCGAAATTGCCGTCGGGCCGCACGCAGCGGTTGATGACCTGCAGCGTTCCGTCGGGCTGGGGCGTGTATTCGGCGGTCACCGGGCCCGCGCACTGCCTCTGGAAGCGGTTCGGCAGGCGGGCCTGTTCGTGCCAGACGCCGGCATAGCGCTGGATGTCGACCGGCGCCACCACCTGCAGCGGCGCGCGCATGAGCGGTGCGCTGTCGGCGGGGCCGGGCAGTTGCGCCCGCGCGGTGCGGCCGGCGCCAAGGGCCAGCCACGTGGCCACGCCGCCTACCACGAAGGCAGTGGCCAGGGTGCCGATGGACGAACTGGTGCGGCGGTCGTCGAAAGGAGCGCGGCTCGCTGCTGCGGAAGCTGCGGAGCGATGGCGGAAGGACATGGGAGCACTCCTGTAGTGGGAAAGCATCAAGGCGGGAAGCCGCAGGCTAGCGCCTGGACGCACCCGCTGCCGTCAGCGGCGGACCACAGCCCATGTAGGGCAGGGCAGCCGGCGTACAACCCTGTCGGCCGAAGGCCGATGCAGCGCGGTCAAAAGCCGTGCTACGGTGCGCATGAAAACATCGGCCCCAGCGCAATAGCGTGCAGGACTTGTCATCACCCGCACAGGATAATCTTCGACATGAATCAACTCGATGCTCTCCGTCAATGGACCACCGTGGTCGCCGACACCGGCGACTTCAAGCAACTCAGCATTTCCAAGCCGCAGGACGCGACCACCAATCCGTCGCTCATCCTCAAGGCGGTGCAGAAGCCCGAGTACCGGCCGCTGCTCGACGAAGCCGTCAAGAGCCATGCGGGCAAGCCGCTCGACGAAGTGATCGACCGCCTGCTGGTGCGCTTCGGCGCAGAGATTCTTTCGATCATTCCCGGACGCGTGTCGACCGAAGTCGACGCCCGCCTGTCGTTCGACACCGCCGCCACCATTGCGCGCGGCGAGCGCATCGTGGCGCTCTACAAGGCCGAAGGCATCGACACCGAGAAGCGCCTGCTGATCAAGGTGGCCTCCACGTGGGAAGGCATCCAGGCGGCGCGCGCGCTCGAGCAGAAGGGCATTCGCACCAACCTCACGCTGCTGTTCTCGTTTGCGCAGGCGGTGGCCTGCGCCGAGGCCGGCGTGCAGCTCATCTCGCCGTTCGTGGGCCGCATCTACGACTGGTACAAGAAGTCGGCCGGCACCAAGTGGGACGAGGCAGCGAGCGCGGGCGCCAACGATCCGGGCGTCAAGTCGGTGCGCGAAATCTACAACTACTACAAGCAGCACGGCATCAAGACCGAGGTGATGGGCGCGAGCTTCCGCAATGTGGGGCAGATCCAGGCCCTGGCCGGCTGCGACCTGCTGACCATCAGCCCCGAACTGCTCGCCGAGCTGGCCGCCAGCAACGAGCCGCTAGCACACGCACTCGACGCCAAGAAGGCCGCCGCAACGGCCAGCGTTGAGAAGCTGAGCTATGACGAGCCAAGCTTCCGCTTTGCACTGAACGAAGACGCCATGGCCACCGAGAAGCTCGCCGAGGGCATCCGCGCCTTTGCGGCCGACGCCGTGAAGCTGGAAAAACTCATGCAGGAAAGCGGCAAGTAAACATGGCCATGACCCTTCGATGCGACCGTGCGACCGCCTGGGCGCAACTGCAGAGCTACTTCGAGACCGCGGGCCGCCAGTTCGACGTGCGCCATGCCTTCGTCGACGATGCCGGGCGCTTCGAGCGCTTCAGCCAGGAAGCACCTTGCGTCTTTGCCGACCTGTCGAAGAACCTGATCGATGCGCGCACCGAGGAAATGCTGCTCGCGCTGGCCCGCGAATGCGGCCTCGAGGCGCATCGCGATGCGATGTTTGCCGGCGAGCACATCAACAACACCGAAGACCGCGCCGTGCTGCACACGCTGCTGCGCGCGCCGGCCGACGCCGCCATGGGCAAGACTGCCGGCGAGTTGCGCCAAGTGCACGCCACGCTCGACGCGATGCTGGCCTATGCCGAAAAGGTGCGCGGCGACCACACGATCACCGATGTGGTCAACATCGGCATCGGCGGCTCCGACCTCGGCCCGCAGATGGCAGTGCTGGCGCTCGCCGAATTCGCTGCGCCGGGCAAGCGCTTTCATTTCGTTTCGAACGTCGATGGACACGAGCTGGCGGGTGTGCTGCGCGACCTCGCGCCGGAGCACACGCTGTTCCTGATCGCGTCGAAGACCTTCACCACCGCAGAGACGATGACCAACGCGCTCTCGGCCAAGCGCTGGTACGAGCAGTCGGGCGGCACGGACATTGCCGGCCACTTTGCCGCGCTCACCACCAATGTGGAGGCAGCGAAGCAATTCGGCATCGACACCACCTTCGGCTTCTGGGACTGGGTGGGCGGCCGCTATTCGCTGTGGTCGGCCATCGGGCTGCCGATTGCACTGGCCATCGGCGCCGACGGATTCCGCCGGTTGCTGGCGGGCGCGCATGCAATGGACGAGCACTTCCGCACCGCGCCGCTCGAAAAGAACCTGCCGGTGCGCCTGGGCCTGCTCGACGTCTGGTACCGCAACTTCCACAAGTTCACGAGCCGCGGCATCGCGCCGTATCACAGCGCCTTGAAGCGCCTGCCGGCCTACCTGCAGCAGCTCGAAATGGAAAGCAACGGAAAGCAGGTCGACGCAAGCGGCGAGCCGCTGCCGATTGGCTTGGGCACTTCGCCCGTGCTCTGGGGCGAGCCCGGCACCAATGGCCAGCATGCCTACTTCCAGATGCTGCATCAGGGCACGGACGTGATTCCGCTCGAATTTGTGGCGGTGCGCGACGCAGCGCACACGCTCGAAGGCCACCACCCCAAGCTGCTGGCCAATGCGCTCGCACAGGCACAGGCATTGATGGTCGGCAAGCTCGATGCCGGCGGCCACAAGAACTTTCCGGGCAACCGGCCGAGCACCTTCTTCGTGTTCGAGAAGCTCACGCCCGAGTCGCTCGGTGCCTTTCTCGCGCTGTACGAACACCGCGTGTTCACCAGCGGCGCGCTGTGGGGCATCAACAGCTTCGACCAGTGGGGTGTGGAGCTCGGCAAGGTGCTCGCGAAAGACATCGAGCCGCGCTTGGCCTCGGGCGACATCATGGGGCTCGATGCTTCTACGGCCGGGTTGCTGAAGCGTCTGGGTTCCTGAGCTTGTTTGGTTTTTCGGAATAGGGGCGCGTTCAGGGCGGCGCACCCGCCGACGGGGTACCTTTCTCCGCGAATGTCCCCCGGCCTGCGGCCTCCTCCTTTATTTCGCTGCGCAAGGCACCCCATCGACGGGAGCGTTGTTCAGAGCGGTGGTTGATCGAACGGAACAAGCGCAGCGCCCGGTGTGCACAGGGCATCGGGTGCTCCCCGCAGCGAAATAAAGGAGGAGCCGAAGGCGGGGGACATTCGCGGAGGGGAGTACCCGGTGGCCTTTGCACGCGCCCTGAACAGCAGCGCCTCGAACAAACAACGCTGCCAAGCACCTCCTCAGACCGTAGCCGCTTCCAAAGGCGTCCGCACGGGCGCACCACTCGCCATCCGTACGCACAAGTCGAAGGCCTGCTGCAGCCCTTCGATCTGCGCAACACCCTTGCCCGCGATATCGAAGGCACTGCCGCTGGCCGAGGTGGCCACCGGCACCGGCAGGCCGCCGTGCAGCGTCACGCCCTGCTCGAAGCCCATCAGCTTCATCGCGATTTGCCCTTGGTCGTGATACATCGACACCACCGCATCCACATCGCCCCGGCGTGCACCGATGAACACCGTGTCAGGCGAGAACGGACCGCGGGCGTCGAAGCCCTCTGCGCGCAGCTGTTCGATGGCCGGCGCGATGATCTCGATTTCTTCCATGCCGATGGAACCGCCGTCCCCCGCATGCGGATTGAGCCCCGTCACCGCAATACGCGGTTGTGCCACACCCGCGCGGCGCAGCGCCGATGCAATGATCTTCACCGCGTCGCTCACGCCCTCTCTCGTGATGTGGCTTGCCACGTCCTTCAGTGGAATGTGCGAGGTCACGCGCGACGTCCATAGAGAGCCCGTGAGGTTGAACTCGCAGACGAAGCCCTTCACGGCAAAGCGCTCCTGCATGTAGCGCAGCTCGTCTTCATGCACCAGACCGCCCAGGCGAAGCGAGTGCTTGTTGAGCGGCGCGAAGAGAATGCCGTCGGCCTGCCCGCGCCGCACCGCCGCGGTGGCGAGTTCCAGTGCTTCGAAGGATGCACGGCCCGAGGCCTCGTTCGATTCGCCGAGCACCGGCTCGCGGCCCTCCATCCAGTCGCGCAGCAGCAGCGTGGGGCGGCCGTCCTCGAAGCGCAGGTCGTCGAGCCGGTCGATCTGCAGCGGGTCGAGTTTCACGCCCGCCACGCGCTCGCCCGCGGCCAGCACCACCGGGTCGGCAATCAGCAGCACGCGCGCGGCGTCCAGGTTGCGCTGGCGCGCGAGCAGCTTCACGGCCATCTCGGGGCCGATGCCGCTCGGGTCGCCGAGCAGCACGGCGATGCGGGGCTTGGCGGAGGTCACGCTCGGGGTCTTCGATGGGGTGGACATGGAATCGGGAATGAAGTGGAGGAATGAAAGAAAAGGAAAGGAAAGGAAAGCCTCATTCGGCCTTGATGTTGGCGTCGCGCACGAGCCGACCGTAGTGGTCGAACTCCTGCTTGTTCATGGCCGCGAAAGCTTCGCCGGTGATCACGCCGGGCTCGCCACCCAGGCCCTTGATGCGCGCCTGAACATCGGGCAGCTTGAGCGTGCGCGTGAGTTCCGTACCGAGCCGCTCCACCACGGGCCGCGGCGTGCCGGCCGTCACGTAGAGGCCGTACCAGGTGGACACGTCGGCGCCCTTGATGCCTTGCTCGGCGAGCGTGGGCACGTCCGGCAGTTCGGGCGAGCGTTGCGGCGCGCTCACGGCCAGCGCGCGGAACTTGCCGGCCTTGATCTGGCCCATGGCGGAGGAGGTGCTGTCGAACATCATGTCGACCTCGCCGCCGATGATGTCGATGTGGGCCTGCGAGCTGCCCTTGTAGGGCACGTGGATCGACTTCATGCCCGTGGCCAGGTTGAAGGCCTCGCCGCCCACGTGCTGCGTGCTGCCGATGCCGGACGACGCGTATTTCAAGCCGCCCGGCTTGGCTGCCATGGCCGCCACCAGGTCCTTGACCGACTTGTAGGGCGAGGTGGCCGACACCACCAGCACGTTGGGCATCACGGCCACAAGGCCAATCGGCTGCAGGTCCTTCAGCGGGTCGTACTTGAGCTTGAGGATGTGCGGCGCCACCGCCTGCGCGGTGTTGGTGGCCAGCAGCAGCGTGGTGCCGTCGGCGGCGGCGCGCGCGGTGAGTTCGCCGGCAATGGTGTTGGATGCGCCGGGCCGGTTCTCCACCGTGACGGGCTGCTTGAGCACCGGCGCGAATTTGTCGGCCAGCACGCGCGCCAGGATGTCGGTGCCGCCGCCGGGCGAGGCGCCGACCATGATGCGCAGCGGCTTGTCGGGGTAGGCGGGCTGCGCACCGGCCATGGCGGTTGCCAGTGCCAGCGTTGCCGCGCTCGCCGTGCGGGCCAGGAAAGAAAGCTTCATCGGGTGTGTCTCCTGCTTGTTTGGTGTCAGCTTAGGGAGCTTCGTGTTGCCAATCCAATCGAAAAAGCCCGAAGCTCCATATACTTTTGTGCATGACCTCCGGATCAGGCCTGACCGACGCATCGCTGATGCTCCATGTGCGGCCGCGCCAGCTGCTGCTGCTGGCACGGCTCGATGCCCACCGCCACCTGGGCCGCGCGGCCGAGGCCATGAACATCAGCCAACCCGCCGCCACCAAGCTGCTGCAGCAGCTGGAGGATTCGCTGGGCGAAAAGCTCTTCGAGCGCCTTGCGCGGGGCATGGAGCCCACGCCTTACGGCGACATCCTGATCCGCTATGCCCGCCGTGTGCTCAGCGACTTCGGCAGCGCCCGGGAAGAAATGCTTGCGCTGCGCTCGGGCCTGAGCGGTTCGCTGCGCGTGGGCAGCGTGCCGGGCGCGGTGCCCGAGCTGCTGGCGCCGGCGCTGGTCGAGTACCACCGGCGTCATCCGCAGGTGGCCGTGTCGGTGGTGGTCGAGACCAGCGATGTGATGCAGGCGCAGCTGGAGCAGGGCGACGTCGACCTGGTGCTGGGCCGGCTCACAGACAGCCACGACGAGGCCAAGTACGCGAGCGTGCCGCTGCTGGGCGAGTCGCAGGTGGTCGTGGTGCGCGCCGCTCACCCTGTCTTCGGGCAGCCCACCGTCACGCTGGCCGAAATGGCGAATTGGTCATGGGTGCTGCAGCCGCCCGGCTCGCCGCAGCGCGGGCGCTTCGAGGCGGCCATGCGCGAGGCGGGCATCCAGGCGCGGCTCGACATCATCGAAACGGCATCGCCGATTGCCATTACCGCCTTGCTCGAGAACTCCGACATGGCCGCCGTGATGCCGGCTTCGCAGGCCGGCCACTACGCGCGGCTGGGTGTGCTGCGCACCGTGCCGGTGGAGCTGCCGGTGCGCGTGCCGCCGATCTGCCTCATCACCCGGCAGGACCGGGCGCTTTCACCGGCCGCGGCGCAATTCAGGCGCCAGCTGCTGGGCGGTGCCTGAAGTCTTTGGATTGAGATTTTCCATGCTGTATTGCGTTAACTAGGGAATCTCCTAGCCAACTGGTGCATGAAAGTACCATGACAGGCGGATGAAGTACCAAACCCGCAAGCGCGTTTCTCCAGAATCCCGCCACGGCGACCCAAACAGAGGGCGTCGCTCACCTCTAGGAGACAACATGAAGCGTTTTCTGAAAGCGGGCCTCGTCCTCGCACTCGCCGGCACGGGGCTCGCGTCCCACGCCGCCACCGAACTCGTGATTGCCACCGTCAACAACGGCCACATGATCGAGATGCAGAAGCTGACGCCCTTCTTCGAAAAAGCCAACCCCGACATCAAGCTCAAGTGGGTGACGTTGGAAGAAGGCACGCTGCGCCAGCGTGTGACCACCGACATCGCCACCAAGGGCGGCCAGTTCGACGTGATGACCATCGGCCTGTACGAAGCGCCCATCTGGTCGAAGAAGGGCTGGCTCCAGCCGATTGCCACCGATGCCGCCTACGACGCCGACGACCTGCTGCCCGCCATTCGCGCCGGCCTGTCGTACGAAGGCAAGCTCTACGCCGCGCCTTTCTACGGCGAGAGCTCGATGCTCATGTACCGAAAGGACCTGGCCGACAAGGTCGGCTTCAAGATGCCCGAGCAGCCCACCTGGGTGCAGGTGAAAGAGCTGGCCGGCAAGATCCACGACCCGAAGGCCGGCGTGTACGGCATGTGCCTGCGCGGCAAGCCGGGCTGGGGCGACAACATGGCCTTTTTGACGACGCTGGTGAATACCAACGGCGGCCAGTGGTTCGACATGCAGTGGAAGCCGCAGATCGACACCAAGCCCTGGAAGGACGCGATCAACTTCTACGTCGACCTGATGAAGTCGTATGGGCCGCCCGGCGCATCGGCCAACAGCTTCAACGAGAACCTTGCGCTCTTCAACGAAGGCAAGTGCGGCATGTGGGTGGACGCGACCATCGCGGCCTCGTTCATCAGTGACCCGAAGCAGTCGAAGGTGGCAGACAAGGTTGCTTTTGCCCAGGCGCCCGTGGCAGTGACGCCCAAGGGCGCCAACTGGCTGTGGACCTGGAACCTGGCCATTCCCGCAAGCTCGACCAAGGGTGCCGCCGCGCAGACCTTCGTGAAGTGGGCGACCTCCAAGGAGTACGTGAACCTGGTGGCCAAGGAGCATGGCTGGGGCACGGTGCCTACCGGCACGCGTAAGTCGACCTATGCGAACCCCGAGTTCCAGAAGGTCGCGAAGTTTGCCGCAGCCGAGAAGAAGGCCATCGACACGGCCAACCTCAGCGACAGCACGCTGCCCAAGTCGCCCTACGTGGGCGTGCAGTACGCGGCCATTCCCGAGTTCCAGGCCATCGGCGTGGCGGTGGGGCAGCAGATGAGCGCGGCGCTCTCGGGCAAGGTCACGGTCGACCAGGCGCTGAAGACTTCGCAGACGGCGGCTGAGCGCGAGATGAAGAAGGCTGGGTACTACAAGTAAGCCGGCTTTCTTTCTTGCTCCCTCCCCTTCCGGGGGAGGGCAGGGGTGGGGGCACGCGGCGTGTCAATCATCGCGGCGCTTGATCCGGGAGCCCCCATCCCAGCCTTCCCCCAGCGGGGGAAGGAGCCAGAGACAACGAGAAGGGATTTCCTCATGAAACGACTCCTGCCCCGGGCCCTCATGGCGCCCGCCGTGCTCACGCTCCTCCTTTGGATGATCGTGCCGCTCGTGATGACGTTGTACTTCTCGTTCGTGAACTACAACCTCATGCAGCCCGGCGAGCGCACCTTCGCGGGCATCGAGAACTTTCACTACTTCGTTACCGACCCCGACTTCTGGCCCGCAACGTGGAACACGCTGATGCTGATCGGCAGCGTGATCGTCATCACGGTGGTGCTCGGTGTGCTGCTCGCGCTGCTGGTGAACGAGCCTTTCCCCGGCCGCGGCATCGTGCGGGTGCTGCTCATCTCTCCGTTCTTCGTCATGCCCGCGGTCAACGCGCTGCTGTGGAAGCACATGATGATGAACCCCATCTACGGCATCCTGGCCGACGTGTGGCGCTTCTTCGGCGCGCAGCCGGTCGACTGGCTCACCGACGTGCCGCTGTTCTCGGTGATCATTATGGTGGCCTGGCAGTGGCTGCCGTTTGCCTGCCTGATCTTCATCACCTCGCTGCAGTCGCTCGACCGCGAGCAGATGGAGGCCGCGCGCATGGACGGCGCGAGCGCATTTCAGCGCTTCTTCTACCTGACCATTCCGCACCTCGGCCGGCCGATGGCGGTGGTGATCATGATCGAGATGATCTTTCTGCTCAGCGTGTTCGCCGAGATCGCCATCACCACCAACGGCGGCCCGGGCAACGAGAGCACCAACATGACCTACCTGATCTTCAAGCAGTCGCTGATGAATTTCGACGTGGGCGTGGCCTCGGCCGGTGCGCTGTTCGCGGTGGTGCTGGCCAACATCGTGGCCGTGTTCCTCATCCGCATCATCGGCAAGAACCTCGACTGAAGGAACGACCATGCAACCCAGCAACTTCCTTCCCCAACTGCTGCGCACCGTGGGTGCGTGGGCCGTGGCGCTGCTCCTGTTCTTTCCGCTCGGCTGGCTGTTCCTCACGGCCTTCAAGACGGAGCTGCAGGCCATTCACGTGCCGCCGCTCTTCATCTTCGAGCCCACGCTCGACAACTTCGGCGAAGTGCAGCGCCGCAGCGACTACCTGCTGTACGCGCGCAACTCGCTCATCACCAGCCTGGGCTCGACCATCATCGGCTTGCTGATTGCGGCGCCCGCGGCGTACTCGATGGCCTTCTTTCGCACGAAGAAGACGCGCGACATCCTGATGTGGATGCTCTCCACCAAGATGATGCCGGCCGTGGGCGCGCTGGTGCCGATCTACGTGCTCGCGCAAACCGCAGGCCTGCTCGACTCGCTCACTGCGCTCACCATCGTGTTCACGCTGTCGAACCTGCCGATCATGGTGTGGATGCTCTACAGCGCCTACAAGGACATTCCGAACGAAATTCTCGAGGCCGCGCGCATGGACGGCGCCAGCCTGTGGACCGAGTTCCGCCACGTCGTGCTGCCGCTGTCGGTGGGCGGCCTCGCATCGACCGGCCTCCTGTGCCTGGTGCTGAGCTGGAACGAAGCCTTCTGGGCGCTCAACCTCAGCTCGGCCAAGGCCGGCACGCTGGCCACGCTCATCGCCTCGTACTCCAGCCCCGAGGGCCTGTTCTGGGCCAAGTTGTCGGCGGCATCGCTGATGGCCATTGCACCCATCGTCGTGTTCGGCTGGTTCAGCCAGAAGCAACTGGTGCAAGGCCTGACCTTCGGCGCCGTCAAGTAAAGAAAGGGAGACATCTCATGGCCTACCTGCAACTCAACGACATCAAGAAGAGCTTCGGCGACGTCGACATCATCAAGGGTGTGGATCTCGAAATCCAGAAGGGCGAATTCATCGTCTTCGTCGGGCCTTCGGGCTGCGGCAAGTCGACGCTGCTGCGCCTCATTGCGGGGCTCGAGCCCATCACCAGCGGCAACCTGCTGCTCGACGGCAAGGACATCACCTGGGCGCCTTCGGGCAAGCGCGACCTGGCCATGGTGTTCCAGAGCTACGCGCTCTACCCGCACATGAGCGTGTACGACAACATGTCCTTCGCGCTCAAGCTCGCGGGCGTGTCGAAGAGCGAGATCAAGACCAAGGTCGAGTACGCGGCCAAGACGCTCAACCTCACACAGTACCTGGACCGCACGCCCAAGGACCTGTCGGGCGGCCAGCGGCAGCGCGTGGCCATCGGCCGCGCCATCGTGCGCGCGCCGAAGGTGTTTCTGTTCGATGAGCCGCTGTCGAACCTCGATGCGGCGCTGCGCGGCAACACGCGCGTCGAAATCCACAAGCTCCATCGCTCGCTCGGTGCCACCACCATCTATGTGACGCACGATCAGGTCGAGGCCATGACGCTGGCCGACCGCGTGGTGGTGCTCAGGGACGGGCTGATCGAGCAGGTCGGCACGCCGCTCGAACTGTACGACCACCCCGCCAACCAGTTCGTTGCGCAGTTCATCGGCATGCCGTCGATGAACATGGTGGCGGCGAGTGCGATTCCGAGTTTCTCGGCAGCCACTGGCGGGCGCCTTCCGAGCGATGGTTTCCTGGGAGTGCGGCCCGAGGGCTTGCGCGTGCATCCGAAGCAGGCTGCCGCCGCGGGCGTGCCGGGGCGGGTGGAACTGATCGAGGCGCTGGGCGCCGACACGCTGATTCACGTCGACGTGGGCGGCGTGCCGCTGATCGCGCGCCAGAACGAGCGCACGCCGCTGCATGCGGGCGACGACGTGGCGGTCGAGCTCGATCCGTCGGTGCTCCATTTGTTCAACCGCGAAGGCCGTTCGGTCTCCGCCTGATTTCTTCCGGAACATTCCCGTGACCCTTGCAGCAGCGCCTCTTGCACAAACACCACCGGCTCTTTCGGAGTTCACGGTGCTTCACCTTGGGCTCGGCTCGTTCCACCGGGCCCACCAGGCGGTCTACCTCCAGCGGCTGATCGATGCGGGCGACACCCGCTGGTCGCTCTCGGGCGCCAACATCCGGCCCGACATGGCCGATGTGGTGGCGGCCCTGCAGGCCCAGGGCGGGCGCTACACGCTCGAAACCGTGTCGCCGGCCCTCGAGTACCGCTACGAGCAGATCGAATCCATACGCGAAGTCCTGCCCTATGAGACTTCACTGGCTGGGGTGATCGCGCGCGGCGCGGCGCCGTCCACGCGCATCGTATCTTTCACGGTGACCGAGGCGGGCTACTACCTCGATACCGAGGGCAAACTGGACCTCTCCTTCGGCGACCTTGCGGTAGACATCGGGCGAGCCCGCCGCGGTGAAGCAGGGGGTGACGGCGTGACCATCTACGGCGCCGTCTGCGCGATCTTGCGTGCGCGCAAGGCCGCGCAGGCCGGCCCGGTCACGCTGCTCAACTGCGACAACCTGCGCCACAACGGCGACCGCTTCCGTGCCGGGCTGCTCGAGTTCATCGAACGCGCGGGCGATACCGAACTGCTCGCGTGGGCGCAGTCGAACACGGCCTGCCCGAACGCAATGGTCGACCGCATCACGCCGCGCCCTCCGCCCGAACTGCGCGCGCGCGTCAAGGCCGCCACCGGCCGCGACGATGCCGCTGCGATCACCGGCGAGAGCTTCATCCAGTGGGTGATCGAAGACAACTTCGTCGCGGGCCGTCCCGATTGGGGCCGCGTGGGCGTGGAGCTTGTCGATTCGGTGCAGCCGTACGAAGAAGCCAAGATCCGCATCCTCAATGCCACGCACAGCTGCATTGCCTGGGCCGGCACGCTGATCGGGCTGAGCTTCATCCATGAAGGCACGCACCACGCGGCCATCCGCAAGATGGCGTTCGACTACGTGACCGACGACGTGATCCCGTGCCTGAGCCCGAGTCCGATCGACCTTGCGGCGTATCGCAACGTGGTGCTCGACCGCTTCGGCAATCCCGCGATCCGCGATACCAACCAGCGCGTGGCGGCGGATGGCTTCTCGAAGATTCCGGGCTTCATCGCGCCCACGGTGCGTGAGCGGCTTGCCGCCGGGCAGCCGACCGACAGCGTTGCGATTCTGCCCGCACTGTTTCTCGCATTTCTGCAGCGCTGGCATCGCGGGGCGCTGCCGTATGCGTATCAAGACCAGGGCATGGACGAAGCCGTGGCGCATGCCATATGCAATGCCGCCGATCCGGTGCTGGCGCTGTGCTCGGACGCGGGGCTGTGGGGCGCCATTGCAGGCGATGCGCGGCTGGTAGAGGCCGTGCGCAGCGCGAGCACACGCGTGGCAACTTTCATGAATGCAGGAGCAACGAAATGAGCGAACGTCTGAAGAACCGTCACGTACTGCTGACGGGTGCCGGCGGCGGCATCGGCTTGGCAGTAGCCGAAGCATGCATTGCCGAGGGCGCGCGCTGCAGCGTGGTCGACCGCATGGCCGCTGCGCCTGAAGCAGTGCGGGCGCTGTTGCAGCAGCATCCCGACCGTCTTGCGTACATCGCGGCCGACGTCACCGATACACAAGGCATCACGCACCTTCTCGCAGAGGCGCAGGTCGCCTTTGGCCCCATTCACACCCTGTTCAACAACGCCGCGGTGTTCGACCTCGCGCCGCTGCTCGACAGCGACGAGGCTTCCTTCGACAAGCTGTTCGCGGTCAACGTGAAAGGCATGTTCTTCGTCATGCAAGCGGTGCTGCGCCACATGGTCGAAGCCGGAACGCAGGGCGCATCGGTCATCAACATGGCTTCGCAGGCGGGGCGGCGCGGCGAGGCGCTGGTGTCGCACTACTGCGCAACAAAGGCCGCGGTCATCAGCTACACCCAGAGCGCCGCACTGGCCATGGCCCCGCACGGCATTCGCGTCAACGGCATTGCGCCGGGCGTGGTCGACACGCCCATGTGGGACCATGTAGACAGCCTGTTCGCCAAGGCCGAAGGGCTGCCACTCGGCGAGAAGAAGCGGCGAGTGGGCCTGGAGGTGCCGCTCGGCCGCATGGGCATGCCGAGCGACATTGCCGGCGCAGCGGTATTTCTTGCCAGCGACGAGGCGCGCTACATCACGGCGCAGACCTTGAACGTCGACGGCGGGAATGTGATGAGTTGAGATGGACAGCTTCTGCTTGTCTTGCGTTGTTGTTCAGGGCGGCGCACCCGCCGACGGGGTACCTTTCTCCGCGAATGTCCCCCGGCCTGCGGCCTCCTCCTTTATTTCGCTGCGCAAGGCACCCCGCCAGCGGGTGCGTTGGGCAGAGCCGTGGTTGATCAGCGGAACACCAGCAGCGCGTCCATGTGCACAGGCCATCGGGTGCTCCGCGCAGCGAAATAAAGGAGGAGGGCGAAGCCCGGGGGACATTCGCGGAGGGGAGTACCCGGTGGCCTTTGCACACACCACGAACTCTCCGTATTCTGTGCACCAAACAAGCCCATGAACCAAGATTTCCACCTGTATCTGGACAGCGCCGACCTGGTCGAGCTGAAGACGTGCCTGCCGCACCCAGTCGTTCACGGCGTAACAACCAACCCCACGCTGCTTCAACGCGCAGGCATCGGCCGAGGCGAAGTACCGGGTCTGCTGAAGCGCTGCATCGATCTGGGCGCGCGACAAGTACAGGCACAGGTGTATTCGAGCGACGTCGACGGCATGCTCGATGACGCTGAAAAGCTGCTCTCGCACTTCGACCGCGGACAACTCGTGGTGAAGATTCCCGCCACGCGCCAGGGCCTAGATGCCGGCGCGCGGCTCATTGCGCAAGGCGTGCCGGTGACGTGGACGGCCGTGTACGCGCCAGAGCAGGCGCACTTTGCAGCGCAACTGGGCGCGGCATACGCGGCGCCGTACCTGGGGCGGCTCGAAGACGCCGGCATCGACGGGCTGGCGCTGATTGCGCAGATGCAGACCCTGGTTGCGCAGCGCCCTTCGTCCGGCACGCGCCTGCTGGTCGCAAGCATCCGCTCGCGCGAGGCGTATCTTTCGCTGCTGGGGCTTGGCGTGGGAGCCATCACGATTCCGCCGCGCCTTTTTGCCGAACTGCTCGATCATCCCGCCACGCTGGCCGCCGAGCGCGGCTTCCTGGCCGACGCGCGTGCCTTGGGCTGAGAGAAGACGAAGAGAATCCAACCATCATGCGTATTGCACTCACGGGCGAAGCCCTGATCGATTTCACCGCCTGCGAGGCAGGCACCCTCGGGTTCTTGGGGCACGAGGGCGGCTCGCCGCTCAACACTGCAGTGGCCTGCGCGCGCCTGGGCCAACCCACCGGCTTTCTCACGCAACTGTCGACCGACCTTTTCGGCGAGCGGCTGATGGGTTTTCTCGAGCGCAACGGCGTGGACACCAGCTTCATTCTGCGCAGCAATGCGCCGTCGACCCTGGCCTTTGTCGAGCGCACGCCGCAGACCAACCGTTATGCCTTCTACACGCGCGGCAGTGCAGACGCCACCTGGGCGCCCGAGCCGCTGCCGCAGCTGCCGGCGGACTGCCGCTTTCTGCACTTCGGTTCGATCTCGCTGCTGCAGGAGCCGGCGGCCACGCGCATTGCCGAACTGGTCACGGCCAACGCAGGACGCCGCGTGATCGTGTTCGACCCGAATGTGCGGCCTAGCCTGATTCCCGACATGCCGGCGTATCGCACGCGCGTCATGGAGTGGCTTGCAATGGCCGACATGGTCAAGCTCAGCGACGAGGACGCCGAACTGCTCGCCCCTGGGCGGCCGGTCGATGCGCTGGCCGCGGAGTGCCTGCAGGCCGGTGTGCATGCGGTCATCGTCACGCGCGGCGGCGCCGGCGCCACGCTCTGGCGCACCGGGCGCGAACCGCTGGCCGTGGCGGCACCCCGCGTGGAGGTGGTCGACACCATTGGCGCAGGAGACACCTTCACGGCCGGCCTCTCTGTGTCGCTGCTTGCGCACGGCGTGGGGCACCCGGCCCAGCTTGGCGAGCTGAGCGACGAGGCCTGGCGCGAGGTGATGCGCTTTGCCGCCACGGCCGCTGCGCTGAACTGCACCCGCGAAGGCGCCGACCCGCCCACGCTCCAAGTGGTTGAGGCCGCGCTCGCGCAGCAGGACAATGGGCCTGCCGCGTCCCGGTCCTGACCTTCGTGCTGCCATGACAACGTCCACCCGCAAACGCGCGATTCCCCGTCAGCGCCACCCCGAGCTGGAGCGCGACATTGCGCGCTCCCCGTCGCTGGGCTACGAGGCCCCCGAAACCGGGCTGGTGCGCTGCCTTGCGCACGGCTTTCCGAGCCCGCTGGTGCGATGGCACTTTCATGAAGACTACGAGCTGCACCTGATCACGGAGACCTCGGGCAAGGCCTTCGTCGGCGACTGGATCGGGCCGTTCCAACCGGGGCACCTGGTGCTCTGCGGGCCGCGGCTGCCGCACAACTGGATCTCGCTCGACGTGCCCGAAGGCGGCGCCGAGGGGCGCGACCGGGTGATTCAGTTCCGCCACGAACCCATCGAGAGCGCCGCGGCCGGCATTCCGGAGCTGCGCGAGGTGATGCAGCTGCTAGAGCGGGCCCGCCATGGCATCGAGTTCTTCGGCATGTCGCAGCAGGCGCAAACGCACTGGGACAACATCAAGGCCGCGCGCGGCGTGCGCCGGCTCGGGCTGTTCTTCGAGTTCATGGCCGACCTTGCGCAGTGCACCGATTACCGGCTGCTGTCGAGCGTGCAGATGCAGGGCGCGCAAGGCATCGAGGGCGATGCGCAGGTCGACCAGATCAACGACATCGTCAACCGCATCACCGCCAACCTGGCGGAGCCGATCTCCATGTCGGACGTGGCGGCCGAGCTCGGCATGAGCGAGAGCCGCTTCAGCCGCTTCTTCCGGCGTTCCACCGGCAACAGCTTTACCGACTTCGTCAACCGCGTGCGCATCAACAGCGCCTGCCATCTTCTGATGCAGACCGACCACTACGTGACTGACATCTGCTACCAGGTGGGCTTCAACAACGTGGCCAACTTCAACCGGCGCTTTCTCGAGATCAAGGGCATGACGCCGAGCGAATTCAGGCGGCAGGCCGACACGCGGTTCGGCTGAGTTCAAGGCAACAGCCGGCAGTCAAGGCGCAATCAGGGAGCACTATCTTGTATCTGGGACTCGACCTCGGCACGTCCGAGCTCAAGGCGCTGCTGCTTGCCGACGATCACCGCATCGTCGGAGTGGCACGCGCATCGCTCACGGTGGAGCGGCCGCAACCGCTCTGGTCGGAACAGGCGCCAAGCCAGTGGTGGCAAGCGCTGCAGCAAGTGATGGCCGAGTTGCGGGACGCGTACCCCGATGCGCTGCGGGCCGTGCGCGGCATCGGACTGTCGGGCCAGATGCACGGCGCCACGCTGCTCGACGCGGCTGGCGAGGTGCTGCGTCCCGCCATTCTCTGGAACGACGGCCGCAGCGGCGCGCAGTGCCAGGCGCTCACGCGCGCTGTGCCTCGCCTGGGCGAGATCGCGGGCAACCTGGCGATGCCCGGCTTTACCGCGCCCAAGCTGCTGTGGGTGCGCGAGCATGAGCCTGAGATCTTTGCCCGCGTGGCGCGCGTGCTGCTGCCGAAGGACTGGCTTCGCTTCATGCTCGGCGGCGAGGCGGTCAGCGACATGTCCGATGCGGCCGGCACGCTGTGGCTGGACGTGGGCGCGCGCGACTGGTCCGACGAACTGCTTGCGGCCACGGGGCTCACGCGAGAGCACATGCCGCGGCTGGTCGAAGGCAGCGAAGTGTCAGCGCAGCTCAAGCCCGAGCTGGCGGCGCGCTGGGGCGTGGGCAGCGGCACCACGGTACTCATTGCCGGCGGGGCGGGCGACAACGCTGCCAGCGCGGTCGGCATGGGGCTGGTGGAGCCGGGGCAGGGCTTTGTGTCGCTCGGCACATCGGGCGTGGTGTTCGTCTCGACGGACCGCTTTCTGCCGAACCCTGCGCAGGCGATGCATGCGTTCTGCCATGCGCTGCCCAGGCGCTGGCACCAGATGTCGGTGATGCTCTCGGCCGCGAGCGCGGTGAGCTGGGCCGCCAAGGCATTCAAGTTTGCCGACGAGGCGGCATTGCTCGAAGCGGCAGCCTCGGTCGCGCCGGCGCAGCGCGAGCGATGCCCGCTGTTCCTGCCATACCTTTCGGGTGAGCGCTCGCCGCACAACAACCCGAATGCGCAAGGCGCGCTGTTCGGCCTGACGCATGCGCATGGGTCAGCCGAGATTGCCTATGCCGTGGTCGAGGGCGTGAGCTTCGGGCTGCGCGACGGCTTCGACACCTTGCGCCTGCCGGCCGACATGCCGCTGCGCGAAATGGCGTTGGTCGGCGGAGGTGCGCGCAGCGTGTGGTGGGGCCAGCTGCTGGCCGACATCTTCCAGGTGCCACTCACGCTCTATGCGGGCAGCGAGACAGGCGGGGCACTGGGTGCTGCGCGGCTTGCGTGGCTGGCTGACGGGGGCAGCGTGGCCGAAGTGTGCACGCTGCCGCCTGTGAAGCAGCAGTTGACGCCTTCGCCCGAAGGAGCCGGCTCGCACAAGACGCGGCATGCGCGCTTCCAGGTGCTCTACATGGCGCTGCGCGATCAGTTTCGATAAACGTACCGCCCAATAAAAAAGGGCCGCTTGCGCGGCCCTTTTGGTTTTGGTGAGCAGAGCTCAGCCGGGAAATTACATTCCCATGCCGCCCATACCACCCATGCCGCCCATGTCGGGCATGCCGCCGCCGGCACCGGCTTCTTCCTTCGGTGCGTCGGCGACCATGGCTTCGGTCGTCAGCAGCAGCGAAGCAACCGATGCTGCGTTCTGCAGCGCGGTGCGGGTCACCTTGGTCGGGTCCAGAATGCCCAGCTCGAGCATGTCGCCGTACGTGTCGTTCGCAGCGTTGAAGCCGTAGTTGCCCTTGCCGGCCAACACAGCGTTCACCACCACCGAGGCTTCACCGCCGGCGTTGTTCACGATTTCGCGCAGGGGTGCTTCGATCGCCTTGAGCACCAGCTTGATACCGGCGTCCTGGTCGGCGTTGTCGCCCTTCACGCGGTCGCCCACGGCTTGCTTGGCACGCAGCAGAGCCACGCCGCCGCCAGCCACAACGCCTTCTTCCACTGCAGCGCGGGTGGCGTGCAGGGCGTCTTCGACGCGAGCCTTCTTTTCCTTCATTTCGACTTCGGTGGCGGCGCCAACCTTGATCACTGCCACACCGCCGGCCAGCTTGGCCACGCGCTCTTGCAGCTTTTCACGGTCGTAGTCGCTCGTGGCTTCTTCGATCTGCACGCGCACTTGCTTCACGCGGGCTTCGATGTCGGCAGCAGCGCCGGCGCCGTCGATGATGATGGTGTTTTCCTTGCCCACTTCGATGCGCTTGGCTTGGCCCAGGTCGGCCAGCGTCACCTTTTCGAGCGTCAGGCCCACTTCTTCAGCGATGACCTTGCCGCCCGTCAGGATGGCGATGTCTTCCAGCATGGCCTTGCGGCGGTCGCCGAAGCCAGGAGCCTTGACAGCCACGACCTTCAGGATGCCGCGGATCGTGTTCACCACCAGCGTAGCCAGGGCTTCGCCTTCGACTTCTTCGGCAATGATCAGCAGGGGACGGCCGGCCTTGGCAACTTGTTCCAGCGTGGGGAGCAGGTCGCGGATGTTGCTGATCTTCTTGTCGAACAGCAGCACGAACGGGTTGTCGAGCAGCGCCGATTGCTTCTCGGGGTTGTTGATGAAGTAGGGCGACAGGTAGCCGCGGTCGAACTGCATGCCTTCGACGACGTCGAGTTCGCTCTCGAGCGACTTGCCGTCTTCCACGGTGATCACGCCTTCCTTGCCGACCTTGTCCATCGCGTCAGCGATGAGCTTGCCGATGGTTTCGTCGCTGTTGGCCGAGATCGAGCCGACTTGTGCGATTTCCTTCGACGTGGTGGTGGGCTTCGAAGCCTTCTTCAGCTCTTCGACCAAGGCCGTGACGGCCTTGTCGATGCCGCGCTTCAGGTCCATCGGGTTGATGCCGGCGGCCACGTACTTGAAGCCTTCGCGAACGATGGCTTGAGCCAGAACCGTGGCGGTGGTGGTGCCGTCACCAGCGTTGTCGCTGGTCTTCGAGGCCACTTCCTTCACGAGCTGGGCGCCCATGTTCTGGAGCTTGTCCTTGAGTTCGATTTCCTTGGCGACCGACACACCGTCCTTGGTGACGGTGGGGGCGCCGAACGAGCGCTCGAGCACCACGTTGCGGCCCTTGGGGCCCAGGGTCACCTTGACTGCGTTGGCGAGGATGTTGACACCCTCGACCATGCGTGCGCGGGCTTCACCGCCGAAGACTACGTCTTTTGCTGCCATGTTTTATTACTCCGAAATCAGTTATTAATCACTTGGGGACAGAGCAGTCAGCCGCTTCGCGTCTGCCTGGTCTGTCCCGCAAAATCACTTCGTTTCGACGACCGCGAACAGGTCGTCTTCCTTCATGACCAGCAGTTCGTCGCCATCGACCTTGACGGTCTGGCCGCTGTACTTGCCGAACAGGACGCGGTCGCCGACCTTGACGGTCAGTGCGGTCAGGTCGCCCTTGTCGGTGCGCTTGCCCGGGCCCACGGCCAGGACTTCACCCTGGTCGGGCTTTTCGGCGGCTGCGTCGGGAATGACGATGCCGGAGGCGGTCTTGGTTTCGCTGTCAACACGCTTGACGATCACGCGATCGGCCAAAGGACGAAGTTTCATTGCATCTCCTGGATAAGAAACGGGGTTGTGGTCGGGCGCCGGGCGGGGAGACCGGCGGCCCATCGACTGGAATCGAGGCTTGTTAGCACTCGTCAGCAGCGAGTGCTAATCATAAGGGCAATCGGCGGAGTTTCAAGGGCCGGGGGCGCAGCTGTCGGTTCTTGCGAAACGCCGGCGGAGATTAGTGGACGCGCCATTTAACCTTCGTGCGTTTTTTTGCCCGGGTAAAATAAGGGGATCACTGGAGGCAAGGCAAAGCTGCCGTCAACGAGGATGTCAACTGACGGGTGCGGACTGTGAGGGGCTGCGGCACGCAGCCGATCTTCGGTGCAATCGACTCGATCGCAGCCCATAACGACGGGTACTCCCCACGGTGCTCCTGCACCATCCTCACCGCGCGCTCACGCACCTCTGGTGAGAACTTGTTCGACTTCCTCATGGCTCAATCCTCTCAGAGTGTTGAGCCCCCTCAAAATCCGGGGCGATTCACCCCGTGGCGATCACGGTAGGTTAAGAGGTGTTGCCAGCGGCGTCCTCGCGGAGGCCGATCAGCTCGGCATAGCTGCGTCGGTTGGCGCGATAGCAGTCGCAGGCGGCATTTTCGAGCCCCGGGCGATCCGTGATGGTGATGACGCCGCGGCGGTAGTCAATCAGGTGGCGCGCGTGCAGTGCCGTGGCCGCGTTGGTGATGCCTACCCGGCGCACGCCCAGCATGCGGCCCAACACTTCGTGCGTGAGTGCCAGATGCGCCGAGTGCGCGCAGTCTTGCGTGGTGAGCAGCCACCGCGCGAGGCGCTCTTCGATCTGGTGGAACTGGTGGCACAGGCCCAGGCGGCCGAACTCGGTCAGTAGCGCACACACGTAGTGCTGGAGCACGCGCTTCAGGGGAGCACTTTCCAGCAGCTCCTGCTCGAGCGCTTGCGCAGTGAGCCGCCATGCCAGGCCGGAGCCCTGGACCAGCGTGCGCAGCGGGGATCGTTGCACGCCCAGCGACAGCTCGTGGCCCACGGCCCCCTCGTTGCCCACCATGCCAGTCTGCAGGCCATCGTGACCGTCGGCCGTAGACACCAGCGATACAAAAGCGCTCGTTGGGAAGTGGATGTGCAGCATGGCGTCGCCAGGCTCGTAAAGGACCTGCGGCGCGGCCAACTCTACGCTGTCGCAGCGCGCCAGCAGGTGTGTCCGGTCAGCGGGCGGCAGCGCTTCGAGCAATCGATTGAGCGCCGGAGCAGTCGAGTCTGAAGTCACGCAACCGCCCGTTGAAAAGAAGGAAAAAGCCAGAGGCGTCGCGCGGGGACCGCGCGGGCGCCCGCATTGTTGCCGACCGAGAGGGAGCACTATGTGCGCCTGCGCACTCAGCAGAAGTTACAGGTGCGACGTGATGACGACGCCACTCAGGGGACCGGCCGGTGCGGCAGCAGCCGGTCCGTCTCGCGCTTGACGACTTGGTAGCACTCGCACACTTGGCGTTCGAGCCCGGGTCGGTCGAGCACGGTGATATGCCCGCGCGCGTACTTGATCAGGTTCAGCCGCTGCAGTTTGCCTGCAGCCTCCGTCACCCCCTCGCGCCGTACGCCGAGCATGTTGGCGATGAGTTCTTGCGTCATCACCAGTTCGCTGCCTGGAAGGCGATCGAGGCTCAGCAGCAGCCAACGGCACAGTTGCTGCTCTAGCGAATGGTGCCGGTTGCAAACCGCAGTCTGCGACATCTGCGTGATCAGCGACTGCGTGTAGCGCAGCAAAAGCTGCAGAAGCGGCCCGCCCTGCTGGGTCAGGTTCTTGATGTGGGCAGCACTCAGTCGGATGGCGTGACCGGCGCTCTGCACGACCGCGCGATTGGGCGTGCTACCCCCACCCATCAGAAGCGACACGCCGACCATGCCTTCGAAGCCGACGCCGGCGATCTCGGCAGATTGCCCGCTCTCGAGCACGTAGAGCAACGAGACGATGCATTCGGTCGGGAAATACACGTGCTCCTGGACGACGCCCGACTCATAAAGCACTTCCCCAAGACGCAGCGGCACCTGTTCGAGAAACGGCTCCATGCGGACCATCACCTCGGGAGGAATCGCGGCCAGAAGACCGTTGCGTGCGGCAGCCGCCTGCAACGAAGACGAACGCGGGAGCAAGACCATGGCAGGGAGCAGCTTCCAAAGTTTTCATGATTCTGCCGCCAGTGCATGGCGTCTGTACGGTGGCGCACCAACCGATGCACTTTATTTGACGCCATGGTGCGCTGGCGAACAGTGGCGATTCGCTTTCCTGACTAGCGTGGCTTACCACCTCCGCTACGGACAGAAAGACCCTATGCCGCTTTCGTTCTTGTACAGGCTGAAGCACGTGCAACTCCCGGTTCGAGTTGTTGAACGAGAAGAGCTCCTGCACGTGTCGGTGCTCTTGGCTACGGGCCTCATCGAAGCCGAGATCACGACTCTCAAGCCAGGGGCACCTTACGTTCCGTTGCGCTTGGCAATAGTCATCGGTATCACGGAAAACGGCCATGCCGAGCTTGCGAAGATGAGCGAGGTGGCGGTGCCTGTAAGTACCTCGATGCAATTCAGCCGCGGTTTCCGGCTGATGTGACTTGGCACCTGTAGGAAAACCGGCACCGCAGTGAAGGAACATCCCGGCGAGGTGAGGCAAGTTGCGCTAAGTCGTTGACTTACAAGGACGCGGAATTCCGAGTTAAACGAGCATCGACAACTGCGGCGCTACAACTGGTCCGTCGGCACGAACCAGGAGAACAGCAGCAGCTGCAGCCGCGTGAGCAGGCTGGAATCCGGCTCGCTGTCGAGCACCTCGTTGTCCACGTCTCCGGTGCCGATCCATTGCACGTTCTCGCGGTCGGGCATGAGCACCACGCGGTAGACGCCTTCGATGTCGTCCAGCTGATACGCGTACAGCAGCGCCTGGCTCAATTCGAAACTGCGCACGCGAACGCCAAACTCGGTGTTCAGCCGCGCCGAGCGGGGGTCGAGGTTCATCGAGCCGAGCAGCACCCATTCCCGGTCGACCAAGGCCAGCTTGGCGTGAAGGCGCCCGCGCGCTTTCTTGAGCAGCGTGCGGAACTGGCGGTTGCGCTTGAGCTGCCGGGTGCTGACCTCGTACAGGTTCACGCCCAGCTTCAGCATGTCGACGCGGTAGCGGTTGTAGTTGATGTTCACCAGCGGTTCGTCGCTGTCGGCCAGCGAATTGGTGATGACGCTGATGCGCACGCCGCGCGCGCGGCCTTCCCGGATGCGCGCCATGCCGTCCTCGCCCGGAATGAAGTAGGGCGAGATCACCACCACGTCCGAGCGCGCGCTCGCGGTCATTTCATGGAACCGCGCCGCAAGCGATTCGGCCGGCGATGCAAGAGTGCCCAACGCCTTGTTGGGGCTGTCCGCCGCGGCATGGGCCTCGGCCCGCATCCACTTCACCCGGCCGATGTCGGCAAGCTGCGTGCCGAGCGGCGCGTCGCCGAGCAGGTCGGTGCCGGCAAGAGGGGCGAGCGGCGGCGCATGGACGGGTGAAGTGGCGGCTTCGAACGCCGCTTTCAGCACTTCCGGGCTGTCGCTGGCGCCGGCAATCCGCTGGAGCGGGTAGACCACGTCGCTGTTCCAGTAGGTGTCGAAGATGCGCGCCGCCTCCGGAACCACGGGTCCGGCCATGATCAGTTCGAAATCGATGAAGTTGGCGCCTTCGCTGCGCAGGAAATACTCGTCGGCCAGGTTGCGCCCGCCGGCAATCGCCATGGCGCCGTCGGCCACGAAGAGCTTGTTGTGCATGCGGTGGTTGAGCCGGCGAAAGTCCGCGAAGAACTCGATCCACCGCGTGGCCGAGTGGTCGCGGGCGTTCACGAACGGGTTGAACAGGCGGACCTCGGCATTGGGCTCCGCGGCAAGGCCGAGCAGAAGGCGGTCCATGCCGGCGGTATAAAAATCGTCGAGCAGCAGGCGCACCCGCACGCCGCGCCGTGCGGCATCGCGCAGTTCGCGCAACAGCAGGCGGCCGGTCTTGTCGTTGCCGAGCTGGTAGGTCTGCACGTCCAGCGAGGCCTGCGCCCGCCGCATCAGTTCGAACCGGGCGTCCAGCGCAAAAGAGGCCTCGACCAGCGGGCGGATGCTGGAAAGCCCATCGTGCTGCGCTGCGTTCAGGTCTGCAGCAGCCCGGCCGAGCGTGGTGGCGGGCGAGGCCGCGATCGACAGCGTCGGCGGCTCCGGCGCGCGAGGGGGAAGACCGGCACAGCCCGCCAGAACGAGCGCGAGTCCGGAGCCGATCAGCCGCAGAGCTGGACCGCGCAGCGCGGAAAACGAGAGTGCAACGAGCTTGAGCATGAGACCGGCCATCGCACGGGGCGTGCGGGCGGGATCGTAGCCGCTTTGGGGGCCAGCACGCCGGGTGTCAATGGTCGCAACGCCCCTCGCCTTTCTCGGGAAATTGAAACAAATGAGACTTTATAACTATTAGAATACGAATCGTTCTTAATAATGTTTCGGAGTGGAGCAGGAATGACGAGGTTGATGGCGGGGCGCAAGGTCGCATCGGTGCTGGCAGGATGCATGGCAATTTATGTGCATCAGCAGGTTTTGGCCCAAGCCCCGGCTCCCGGCGCGTTGCCGGAAATCAGGGTCGATGCAAGCGCAGAGGCCGAAACCGCCACTTCGCCGGTGATCGGCTATCGCGCGAGAAACGCGGCCACCGCCACCAAGACCGACACACCGCTTTCCGAAACCCCCCAGTCCGTTACCGTGGTTACGCGCGACCAGATGGTGGACCAGGGCGCGGGCAATCTGCAGGACGCGCTCAACTACGCAGCCGGCGTGCGCTCCGACGCCTACGGCCTCGACTCGCGGACCGACTCGGTGCGCATTCGCGGCGCCACTCCCGACATTTACCTGGACGGCCTGCGCCAGTCCTACGGCTACTACACCAGCACCACGCGCACCGAGCCCTACACGCTGGAGCGGCTCGAAGTGCTGCGCGGCCCCTCGGGCATGCTGTTCGGCGCCGGCACTGCCGCGGGCGTGGTCAACATGGTGAGCAAGCGCCCGCTGCAAGAAGCGCAGCGCGAGGTAGGCGTGCAGTTCGGCAGCTTCGGGCGCAAGCAGATCCAGGCCGACCTGACCGGCCCGCTGAATGCGGACGGCTCGCTGTCTTACCGGCTGATCGCGTTGCAGCGCAAGTCGGACACGCAGGTCGATTACGTGCCCGACGACCGCAGCGTCATTGCGCCTTCGTTGACGTGGCGGCCCAGTGCGGCAACCTCGCTCACGCTGCAAGGCCTGTACCAAAAGGACAAGAGCGGCAGCAGCTCGCAATTCTTCCCGTGGTCGGGCACGTTGCTGCCGAACCCGAACGGACGCATTCCCACCAGCCGCTTCATCGGTGAGCCGGGCTTCGACTACTACGACAGCGAGCGCAAGACCTTCGGCTGGCAGTTCGAGCACAAGTTCAACGAGAACTGGACCTTGCGGCAGAACTTCCGCTATGCGCAAAACGAAAACGACAACCGCTACCACTACGGCGCGGCCTTCAGCGGTGCCGAAAGCTGGGACGCGACGGACCCGATCTTCAGGCGCGTGCTGGGACGCTATTACGACAGCTACCTGACGCGCAACCGCACGCAGACGCTCGACAACCATGTCGAGGGCCATTTCCAGACCGGCGCGCTCAAGCACACGCTGCTCGTGGGCGCGGACTTCGCGCGCCAGCGCGAAAACGTCTGGGGCGGAACCACGTACGACACCATCGACGCCTACGCGCCTGTGTATGGCCACGTCGACATGCCCGTGCGCGATGCGCGGCCGCGCACCCGGCAGCGCCAGAACGGCTTCTATCTGCAGGACCAGATGAAGCTCGACAACTGGATCTTCGTGGCGGGCCTGCGCCACGACAAGGCCGTTTCGAGCGCAGAGGGCAGCGACGCCGAGAAGAGCAGCGCAACCACCAAGCGCTTCGGCGTGATGTACGCCATGCCTTCTGGCTGGTCGCCGTACCTGAGCTACAGCGAATCGTTCACGCCGCAGTCGCCGCGCAACGGGCAGATCTTCACGCCTTTGCGCGGTGAGCAATGGGAAGCCGGCGTGAAGTACGAGCCGAAGGACCGCGCACTGGCGTTCAGCGCGGCGGTGTACGACCTGCGCGAGAAGAACCAGATCACTTCGCCGTCCATGAATGTGTACACGCAAGTCGGCAAGACCAAGACCCAGGGCGTGGAGCTCGAGGCCAAGGGCTCGATCGGCTCGAATCTCGACCTGATTGCGCACTACAACTACACCGATGCCGACGAACTGATCGAGGGCCTGCCCAAGCACCAGGCGAGCATCTGGGCCAAGTACCGCTTCTCGATCGGCGGGCTCAGCGGGTTCTCGGCCGGCGCGGGCGTGCGCATGATGAGCTCGTTCCGCGACCTGCAATCCGGCGTGGGCCCGCGGGTGCCGGGCGTGACGTTGCTCGATGCCGTGTTTGCCTACGAAAATGCCAGTTGGCGCTATGCGCTCAACATCAACAACCTGACGGACAAGACTTACTTCAGCACCTGCCTTTCGCGCGGTGACTGCTGGTATGGCGCGCGCCGCAGCGTGGTGGCAAGCGCAACCTACCGCTTTTGATATTTCTCTTTCGATGGGAGCAGTGACGACATGATGAACAGCCGAAAGATCAAGGCCTGGGCCTGGGTGCACAAGTGGAGCAGCCTGGTCTGCACCGTGTTCATGCTGTTGCTGTGCATTACCGGCCTGCCGCTGATCTTTCATCACGAGATCGGCCACTTGCTGGGCACCGAGGTCGAGTCGCCCAAGATGCCCGCGGGCACGCCACGCGTGAGCATGGACCGCGTGCTCGAAACGGCGCGCGCCAAGCACCCCGACCGCGTGGTGCAGTTCGTCTCCCAGCCCGAGGACGATGATGGCCTGTGGTTCGTTACGCTCACGCCAACGCCTGAACCTACCGACGACTTCAAGTCGGTGGCGGTCGATGCGCGTACCGGCGCCGTGCTTGCGCAGCCCAAGTTCAACGAAGGCTTCATGTACGTGATGTTCAAGCTGCACGTCGACTTGTTCGCCGGGCTGGCCGGCAAGCTGTTCCTGGGCTTCATGGGATTGCTGCTGCTCGTCGCCATCGTCTCGGGCGTGGTGCTCTATGCGCCGTTCATGCGCAAGCTCGACTTCGGCACGGTGCGGCGCGAGAAGCGGCCACGCCTCAAGTGGCTCGATCTGCATAACCTGCTGGGCATCGTCACGCTGGTGTGGGTGTTCGTGGTGGGTGCCACCGGCATGATCAACACTTGGGCTGACCTGCTCATCAAGTACTGGCAGTACGACCAGCTCAGCGCGCTCCTGGCCCCCTACAAGAACGAGCCGATCGTGCCCGTGGCCGAGCGCGGTTCGGTGCAGCGTTCGATGGAGGTCGCGCTCCAGCAGGCGCCGGACATGAAGCTGTCGTTCATCGCGTTTCCGGGTACTTCGTTCTCGAGCCCGCACCACACCACCTTCTTCCTGCGCGGCAACGAGCCTTTCACCTCCAAGCTGCTCAAGCCGGTGCTGGTCGATGCCAAGACCGCCCAGGTGACGGCCTCGCCCGACATGCCTTGGTACCTGACGGCGCTGCTCGTGTCGCAGCCGTTGCACTTCGGCGACTACGGAGGCATGCCGATGCAGATCATCTGGGCGCTGCTCGACATTGCCACCATCATCGTGCTGGGCAGCGGGCTCTACCTGTGGCTCAAGCGCGGCAACACCGTGCCGGCACCGGCCGCGCCGACAGCTGCGGGCAGTGCAGGGCGAGCGCCGCAGCATGGCGGCCAGCAGCCTGACCCGGCCCCGGCCATGAAGGTGCAGGCATGAAGCCCCGCCACGCGTTCCGGCGCATGTGGGGCTGGCCGATCGTGCTGGGCGTGCTGACGTCCATCGGCCTCATTTCCGCGCTGTTCAGCGACGGCGGCTTGGGCGACATGCTCGCCTGGTTCGCACTGGGCATTCCTGTTGCCGTGTGCGCCTGGTACGGCTGGCGCAGAACCTGAGCTCAGAACCCGGGCTGGCTGCTTCGGCCCGCGCGGGTTGTTGCTAGTACGAGCAGCGCCGCGCGCCGACGCAGAATCGGCGCGATGATGAAGCCCACACTCGCCGCCACCGCCACTGCCGTCCGCTTGCTGCTGCTGGGGGCTCCGCTCGCCGCACACGCGCAACAAGCGACTCCTCCAGAAGCCGACCGCGGCCGCCTGCCCGAAGTGACGGTGTCCACGCCGCGCGGCGAGGTCGCGCCCTTCAACGTGCCGGGTTCGGTCGATCGCGTCGAAGGCGCGGAGATGCGTGACAACCGGCTGCAGGTCAACTTGTCCGAAAGCCTGGGCGGCGTTCCGGGCCTGCAGGTGCAGAACCGCATGAACTATGCGCAAGACCTGCAGCTCTCGATCCGCGGCTTCGGTGCGCGCTCCACCTTCGGGGTGCGGGGCGTGCGGCTGTATGTCGACGGCATTCCCGCCACGCTGCCCGATGGCCAGGGCCAGACTTCCAACATCGACATCGGCTCGCTCGATCGCGTCGAGATCCTGCGAGGACCGTTCTCGGCGCTCTACGGCAACTCTTCGGGCGGCGTGCTGCAGGCCTTCACCGCGTCGGGCGAGGGCGCGCCGCGGCTTTCGTACTCGGCGGCCGGCGGGAGCTTCGGCACCTGGCGGCAGTCGCTGCAGGCCAGCGGATCGCAAGGCGCAATCGACTACCTGTTGAACGCCAGCCGCTTCCAGACCGAGGGCTGGCGCGAGCACAGCGCGGCGCGGCGCGACATCGCCAACGGCAAGATCGGCATCGCACTGGACAACGGCGATAAGCTCACGCTGGTGCTCAACAGCGTGCGCATCAGCGCGCAAGACCCGCTGGGCCTCACGGCCGACCAGTACGCGCTGGCGCCACGCAGCGCGGCGCTGGCCACGCAGTTCGACACGCGCAAGACGGTCGAGCAGACGCAGGCGGGCCTGCTCTACGAACGGCGCGTGGGTGCTTCGCAGTCGCTGCGGCTCATGGCGTACGGCGGCGAGCGCAAGACCGTGCAGTACCAGTCGATTCCGCTCGGCCCTCAACAGAATCCGCTGCATGCGGGCGGCGTAATCGATCTGTCGCGCCAGTACGGCGGGGTCGATCTGCGCTGGACCGCCGCATTGCAGATGGCCGACCGGCCGCTCGATCTTGTCGTGGGCCTTGGCTACGACAGCCTGCGCGAGCAGCGCCGCGGCTACGAGAACTACCTCGGCCGCGTAGCCTCGCCCGTGCTGGGCGTGCAAGGCCGCCTGCGGCGCAGCGAGCGCAATGAGGTCTGGAATCTCGATCCCTATGCACAAGCCACATGGCGCCTGGCCGAGCAGTGGACGCTGGAAGCCGGCGTGCGCCGAAGCAGCGTGCATTTCGATTCGCAGGACCGCTACATCGTGGGCGCGAACCGCGACGATAGTGGCAGCGCGCGCTACAGCAAGACGCTCCCGGTCGCCTCGCTGCGCTACCAGGCAACGCCGGACCTGGCGCTCTACGGCTCGATCGGCCGCGGCTTCGAGACGCCCACGCTCAACGAACTCTCGTACCGGGCGGGCGGTGCCAGCGGGCTCAACTTTGCCTTGCGGCCCTCGGTCAACGACAGCCTGGAAGTAGGTGCCAAGGCAAGGCTGGGTGGAGGCCTGCTGACGGCCGCGTTGTTCCAGACCCGCACGCGAGACGAGATCGTGACCGATACCAACAGCGGCGGCCGCGCCACCTTCCAGAATGCGGGCCGCACGCGGCGCAACGGCTTTGAGCTGGCCTGGCAGCATGAAACGGCCAACCACTGGCGCACGCAGCTGGCCTACACCTGGCTCGACGCACGCTACCGCGATGCCTTCTGCTCGCCGTCGCCCTGTGCGGCATCCAACACCGTGGCGGCGGGCAACCGCATTCCGGGCATTGCACGGCAATCGCTCTTTGCATCGCTCGGCTGGGTGCCGCCCGAAGGCTGGCGGGCCGGCGCCGAGGTGCGCGCGCTGGGCCGCATGCAGGCGAACGACGTCAACACCGCCAGCGCGCCGGGCTACGCGGTCGCTGCGCTCTACGCCGGCTATTTGAAGAAGTGGGCGCGTTGGGAGTTCAACGCCTTTGCGCGGGTCGACAATCTGTTCGACCGCCGCTACATAGGGTCGGTCATCGTCAACGAGGGCAATGCGCGCTATTACGAGCCCGCGCCGGGCCGCAACTGGACGGTGGGCCTGAGCGGCGCTTACCGCTTCTGACCCGCCGCCCTGTGGTCTTTACTTGAGGCCCGCCGCAGCGCGCAGAGCAGCGGCTTGGGTGGTGGCTTCCCAGGTGAACTCGGGCTCTTCGCGGCCGAAGTGGCCGTAGGCCGCGGTCTTCTGGTAGATCGGGCGCAGCAGGTCGAGCATCTGGATGATGCCCTTCGGACGCAGGTCGAAGAACTCGCGCACGAGTTCGGCGATCTTGTCGTCGGGAATCACGCCGGTGCCTTCGGTATAGACCGTGATGTTCATCGGCTGCGCCACGCCGATGGCGTAGGCCACCTGGATCTGGCACTGGCGCGCCAGGCCGGCCGCCACGATGTTCTTGGCCACGTAGCGCGCGGCGTAGGCGGCCGAGCGGTCGACCTTGGACGGGTCCTTGCCCGAGAACGCGCCGCCGCCGTGCGGGCAGGCGCCGCCGTAGGTGTCGACGATGATCTTGCGGCCGGTCAGGCCGCAATCGCCCTGCGGACCGCCGATGACGAAGCGCCCGGTCGGGTTGATCAGGTAGCGCGTGTTCTGCAGCCATTCCTTCGGCAGCACGGGCTTGATGATCTCCTCGATGATGGCTTCGTTGAACGAAGCCTTCATCTTGGTGGGCGTTTCGCTCTGGTCGGGGCTGTGCTGGGTGGAGAGCACCACGGTGTCGATGCTATGCGGCTTGCCGTCCACGTAGCGCATCGTCACCTGGCTCTTGGCGTCGGGGCGCAGGAAGGGCAGGCGGCCGTCCTTGCGCAGCTGGGCCTGGCGCTCGACGAGGCGGTGCGCGTAGTAGATGGGCGCAGGCATCAGCTCGGGGGTTTCGTCGCAGGCGTAGCCGAACATCAGGCCCTGGTCGCCAGCGCCGGTGTTCAGGTGGTCGTCGCTGGCGTGGTCCACGCCCTGGGCAATGTCGTTGGACTGCTTGTCATAGCAGACCATCACCGCGCAGCCCTTGTAGTCGATGCCGTAGTCGGTGTTGTCGTAGCCGATGCGCTTGATGGTGTCGCGCGCCACCTGGATGTAGTCGACGTGCGCGTTGGTGGTGATTTCGCCCGCGAGCACCACCAGGCCGGTGTTGGTCAGCGTTTCGGCGGCCACGCGGCTGCGTGGGTCCTGCTCGAAGATCGCGTCCAGGATGGCGTCCGAGATCTGGTCGGCGACCTTGTCGGGGTGGCCTTCGGAAACGGATTCGGACGTGAAGAGGAAGTCGTTCGCCATTTTGTTCAAAGCTCCTTGAAGTGATTTGGCGCGTTGCCAACTCTGCGGAGCCCTGGCGAACGCTTTAGCAGATGCCGACGAATCGGCGGGGCACAATCGCCTTTGCGCTTGTGTTTGTCGCCCTGCAAGTTGTTCCGTAACTCGGCGACAATTTGCATTCTATTCGAGCCGCGCCAAATCGTGCGCGCGCGTCCTGGTATTCACTCCCTGTTGTCAGCCCATGGTCACCCTGTTCCGCCTGCTTGCCCGCATACCGATGCCGCTGATGCATCGGCTGGGCGCGCTGCTTGGCTGGATGGTCTGGTGGTGCGCGCCCGATTACCGCCGCCGTTTCAAGGCCAATGCCGAAAACGCGGGCTTCACGCCCGACCAGTACCGCCCCGCCATCGCCGCCGCCGGCCAGATGGCCGCCGAGCTGCCCTGGCTCTGGCTGCGCCCGCAGGGCGAAAGCGTGCTGCGGCGCGTGGTGCGCTGGGAAGGCGTCGAGGCATTCGAGGCCGCCATGCAGGCAAAGAAGGGCGTGATCCTGGTGGCGCCGCATCTGGGCAGCTGGGAGATGTGCGGCCAGGCCATCGGCGAGCGCTTTCTAAAGGCCTACGGACCGATCACCGCGCTGTTTCGCCCCGCGCGCAAGAAATGGATGGCCGAGCTGATTGCCGCGGGCTCGCGTGACCGGCCCGGCCTGCAAACGCTGCCGACCAACAACACCGGCGTGCGCGGCCTCATCCGCACGCTGCGCAGCGGCGGCTACACCGGCATCCTGCCCGACCAGGTGCCGCCAGCGGGGCAGGGTGTCTGGGCACCCTTCCTCGGCCGGCCGGCCTACACCATGACGCTGCTGCCGCGCCTCGCGCAGCAGACTGGCGCCGCCTGCTTCCTGAGCGTGTGCGAAAGGCTGCCGCGCGGTGCGGGCTACGTGATTCGCTTCGAACCCATCGTGGGCACGGCGCTCACCGATCCCAAGGCGTCCATCGAAGATGCCGCCGCTGCAATGAACGACGCCATCGGCCGCTTGATCCACAGCCTGCCCGGCCAATACGTGTGGGACTACGCACGCTACAAGGAGCCGCGCGGCGAGACCGTGGTGGCGGCTGCGGCCAATGGGGAGCAGGCGCAATGAGTCTCGGCTCCCGACTCGGCATCGGTTTCATGCGCGCGATTGCGCCGCTGCCCCTTCCGCTGGTGCGCGGCTTCGGCGCGCTGCTGGGCCGTGTGCTGCACACCGTCGCCGTGCCGCGGCGGCGCGTGGTCGACACCAATCTGGCGGTGTGCTTTCCCGACAAATCGGAAGCCGAACGCCGCCGCATCGCGCGCGAGACGTTTGTGTATGTGGCGCAGTCGTGGCTGGACCGAAGCTGGCTCTGGCATGCACCCGAAAAGGTGGTGGCCAGCCGGCTCAAGGTGGTGGGCTCGGCCCAGGAAATTCACGAAATTGCCGATGGCGACGAGCCGATGATCCTGTTCGCGCCGCATTTCTACGGCCTCGATGCCGCGGCGACAGCGCTGACCATGCACACCGCCCGCCCCTCGGCCACCATCTACACGACCCAGCGCGATCCGATGGTCGACGAATGGATTCGCGAAGGCCGCACGCGTTTCGGCAACGTGGCGGCGCTCAATCGCGTCGACGGCATCAAGCCGGTGCTCGGAGGCTTGCGCAAGGGCGGCCTCTTGTACCTGCTGCCCGACATGGACTTCGGCCGCGACCAGACCATCTTCGTGCCGTTCTACGGCGTGCAGGCGGCCACCGTGCCCTCGCTCTCGCGCTTCGCGCGGCTGGGCAAGGCCAAGGTGGTGCCGATCGTCTCCAAGCTCACCGCTGGCGGCTACGAGATCGAGGTGCTGCCGGCTTGGCAGAACTTTCCGACCGATGACGTCGAAGCCGATACGGCGCTCATGAACGAGCGGTTGCAGGGCTACATCGACAAGATGCCGTCGCAGTACTACTGGGTGCATCGCCGCTTCAAGACGCGGCCCGAGGGCTCGCCGTCGATCTATTGAAGAAGAAGCAAAGCGGCTTCTTCAGTTCCGCTTGAGGAAGGCTTCGATCTCGCGGGCCACGAGCTGCGGCTGCTCGTGCACGATCCAGTGCGTGGCGTTGGGTACCTTCTTGATCTCGAGCTTGGGCACGTATTCCTCCAGTCCGTCGAGCAGGCCCGGCAACAGCGCTGCGTCGTCGAGCGCCCAGAAAACAAAGGTCGGCACGTTCACCGTGAGCCGCTCGCGCGGCAGCACCGGAATGCCGTCGATGCTCTGGCCCGGCAGCGGCGGCTTCATCGGCGTGACGCGATAGAGGTTGCAGGCGCCGGTAAAGCCGGCATTCCACACCTCGCGGTACTGCTGCTTCACCTCTTCGGTGAGCCATCCGAAGCCGTCGGGGCCTGCCTTCATCAAGGTGAAGAAGGGCCACATGCGCTTGAAGTCGTCCGCCGAGAGCAGCGCTTCGGCATCGGGTCTTGCCAGGAAGTTCATGTAGGCGCTGGCTTGCTGCTGCGCCGGGTTGTTGCGCAACTCGCGCGTGAAGGTGCCGGGGTGCGGCGAGTTGATGATGACCAGCCGGCCGACCTGCTCCGGAAACGCATTGGCATAGCCCCAGCCGAAAGCGCCGCCCCAGTCGTGCGCTACCAGCGCGGCCATGGTGCCGTCGGCGCTTTCGGTGGCAACGAGCTGCTGGATGTCCTGGATCAGCAGATGGGCCTTGTACGCGGCCACGTCGGTCGGCGCGCTCGATTTCTCGAAACCGCGCAGATTGGGCGCGAGGCAGCGGTAGCCGCCGTGTTCAGGTTGGGCGAAGTGCTCGAGCAGCTCGTCCCAGATGAATGCAGCCTCCGGGAAGCCGTGGAGGAACACCATCAGCGGGCGGCCGGGCGTGCCGGTTGCGCGGCAGCTCAGCGTGGTTCCATTGGGCAGGCTGCGCTGGAACGTCTCGATCATGCTTTGTCTCCTTCAACTTTCGTTGCTATTGTTTTCATAGTGGACCCTGCAGATGGGACGACAGCGAGCCGGGTTTCCCTAAGTGTTTTCCGGCACTGGGGGCTGCTCGGCTTCCGCCGGCGCTTCCCCGGGCGGATGCGCCCAGCGCCACAGCAGCTCTGCGGCTTCCCCCACGCCCTGCTTCTTGAGGGCGGAAAACAGTTTGACCTCGCCGCCGCCGGCCTGCAGTCGCGTAATGGACAGCACCTTGGCGCCCTCGCTGCGGGTGAGCTTGTCGGACTTGGTCAGGAGCACGAGGAATTTGAGCCCCTGTTCCACGCGCGGGCGGATCACATCGAGCAGGATTTCGTCGAGCTCGGTGAGGCCCTGGCGCGGGTCGCACATCAGCACCACGCCGCGCAGGTTTTCGCGCGTCATCAAATAGTTGCCCATGACGCGCTGCCAGCGCAGCTTGGCTTCCTTGGGGACCGCGGCATAGCCGTAGCCGGGAAGGTCGGCCAGCACGGCGTCGTCGGCCTTTTGCTTGCCCACGCCGAACAGGTTGATGTGCTGCGTGCGGCCCGGTGTCTTGGAGGCGAAGGCCAGGCGCGTCTGCTGGGTGAGCGTGTTGATTGCGGTCGACTTGCCCGCATTCGAGCGGCCGACGAAGGCGATTTCGGGCAGGTCGAGCGGAGGCAAATGCTCGAGCTGCGGGGCGCTGGTCAGGAAGTGGGCGGTGTGCAGCCAGCCGAGCGCAACGCGCTCGCGCTCGGCGACAGCGGGGTCCACGGCAGGGGTCGCGCGGGAAGGGGGAGCAGCGTGCTTGCGCGACGGGGTGGTCATCTATGAGCTTTCGGAACGGGCCGCCATTGTAGAATCGCGGGGTTTTGCGCCAATAAATCGAGCCCCCGATATGAAGTTGTTTGCCAATTTTCTGCTTGCAGCCCTCATGGGCGTCGCAGCCAGCGCGAGCCTTGCGGCTGACGAACATGCAGCCGCACCGGCTGCACCCGCCGCGGCCAAGCCGGCCAAGCCCGACCCCGCCAAGGGCGACGCGGTGTTCAATTCCGCCGCCCAGGCCTGTGCTTCCTGCCACAACGCAGACGGCAACTCGGCCATTGCGGCAAACCCGAAGCTGGCGCAGCAGCACCCCGAATACATCCTCAAGCAGCTGCAGGACTTCAAGTCCGGCAAGCGCAAGAGCCCGATCATGCAGCCCCTGGCCGCCAAGCTGTCCGACGAAGACATGCGCAACATCGCGTGGTTCGTGGGCTCCAAGAAGATCAAGCCCGGCTTCTCCAAGGAGAAGGACACCGTGGCGCTGGGCGAAAAGATCTACCGCGGCGGCATTGCCGACCGCCAGATTCCGGCCTGCGCCGGCTGCCACAGCCCCAACGGCGCCGGCATGCCCGCCCAGTACCCGCGCCTGGGCGGCCAGCACGCCGACTACACGGTGGCACAGCTTGTTGCCTTCCGGGACAACGTGCGCCAGAACAGCGCCCCCATGACGGGCGTGGCCGCAAAGCTGAACGACCGCGAGATCAAGGCCGTTGCCGACTACATTGCCGGCCTGCGCTGACGCCACGCCCTTCAGCGTGAACTAACCGCCGATAAAAAACCCAAACAGAGGGCGGGCCGATCCAGCTGGATGGCCCGCCCTTTGCTTTTTCCTGTTCCTTTCCTCCTCGCCTACCGATGTCTGTCTCCACCCACGGCCTTCGCGTCCATCGCGGCCCGCAAGTGCTTCGCGCTGCGGTGGAGCTGTTCTCGTCGATGCGGTTTGCGATTGCGCTGCTCACGGTCATCTGCATCGCATCGATCATCGGCACCGTGCTCAAGCAGCACGAGCCGATCAACAACTACATCAACCAGTTCGGTCCGTTCTGGGCCGAGCTGTTCCGTGCGGCCAAGCTCGACTCGGTCTACAGCGCCTGGTGGTTCCTGCTGATCCTGCTGTTCCTGGTGATCAGCACGTCGCTCTGCATTGCGCGCAACACGCCGCGCATTTTTGTGGACCTGAAGACCTTCAAGGAAAACATCCGCGCGCAGAGTCTCAAGGCCTTTGGCCATCGCGCTGAAAACCAGCTTGCCGAGGAGCCCGCCGCGGCGGCCAACCGCATCGGCCAACTGCTGGTGAGCGGCGGCTGGAAGGTCAAGCTGCAGCAGCGCGAGGCCGTGGAAGGCCAGTCCGGCGCCGGCTGGATGGTCGCGGCCCGTGCGGGCGGCGCCCACAAGCTGGGCTACATCGCCGCGCACAGCGCCATCGTGCTGGTGTGCATCGGCGGCCTGCTCGACGGCGACCTGGTGGTGCGTGCCCAGACCTGGTTCAACGGCAAGAGCGTGTTCACCGGCGGCGGCATGATTGCCGACGTGCCGCCGCAGCACCGGTTGTCGCCTCGCAACCCAACCTTCCGCGGCAACATCCTGGTGCCCGAAGGCGGGCAGGGCAGCGTGGCCATCCTGCAGCAGTCCGACGGCGTGCTGCTGCAGGAGCTGCCGTTCTCGATCGAGCTCAAGAAGTTCATCGTCGACTATTACTCGACCGGCATGCCCAAGCTGTTTGCAAGCGAGGTGGTGCTGCACGACCGCGAGACCGGTGCCCAGGTGCCCGCGCGTATCGAGGTCAATCATCCGGCCAGCTACAAGGGCGTGGAAATCTACCAGTCGAGCTTCGACGACGGCGGCTCCAAGGTGAAGCTCAAGGCAGTGCCGATGGCCGCCGCCGCCAAGCCCTTCGAGGTCGATGGCGTCATCGGCGGGCCGAGCACCGAAATTACCAACGGCAAGGAAAAGCTCACGCTCGAATATGCGGCGCTGCGCGTGATCAACGTCGAGAATTTTGCCGACGGTGGTGCCATGGGCAGCGGCGCCGACGTGCGCAAGGTCGACCTGCGCCACGACATCGAATCGCGCCTGGGCGCCGCCAACAAGACCACCAAGCCGAAGGTGCTGCGCAACATCGGCCCGAGCATCGGCTACAAGCTGCGGGATGCCGCCGGCCAGGCGCGCGAGTACCAGAACTACATGGTGCCGGTCGACACCGGCGACGGCCAGCCGGTGTTCCTGCTCGGCATGCGCGAAAAGCCCGAAGAGCCGTTCCGCTATCTTCGCGTGCCGGCCGACGAGCAGGGCAGCATGGACAGCTTCGTGCGCATGCGCGCTTTGCTGGCCGACGCCGACACCCGCGCGCGTGCCGTCGAGCGCTACGTCGCCAAGGCCGTCGATCCGAAGCGGCCTGAAATGGCCGAGCAACTGAGCGTGTCGGCTGCGCGTGCACTCGCGCTCTTTGCCGGCAGCGAGCGGGCGAAGGCCGACGCCAGCACGCAGGGCGGCTGGCAGGCCATTGCGGAATTCATGGAAGCCAACGTGCCCGAGCCCGAGCGCGAACGTGCCGGCGCCGTACTGGTGCGCATCTTGAACGACGTGCTGTTCGAACTGCTCAATCTCAGCCGCGAAAGCGCGGGGCTCGCGGCCTTGCCGCGCGACGACAAGGCGCAGGCTTTTCTCACGCAGGCGGTGCTGGCCATCAGCGACGCGCATTTCTATCCGGCGCCGGTCGCAATGATGATGACCGACTTCACCCAGGTGCAGGCCAGCGTGTTCCAGGTGGCGCGCGCGCCCGGAAAGAACGTGGTCTATCTGGGCTGCCTGTTGCTGATCGTCGGAATTTTTGCCATGCTGTACGTGCGCGAACGCCGGCTCTGGGTATGGCTGACACCCGCCGGCGCAAGCGCAGGAGACAACACCACCACGGCTGCCACGATGGCCTTCTCGGTCAATCGCAAGACGATTGACAGCGATCGCGAGTTCGAGCACCTCAAGCACAAGCTGCTTGCCCTGAAAAACGAAGGAACGGCGTCGCCATGAACACCACCACCCTCACGCTCAATGAAAGCTGGTTTTCGCGCCGCAACCTGTTCGACTGGGTTTTCGCGGCACTGGTGCTTGCAGGCGGCCTTTTTGCCTTTGTGCGGTATGCGGGTTCGATGGACTCGTACGAGAAGCCGATCCTCATCGCCGCAATGGTTTCCGTCATTGCGATCGGCTGGTTCTGGCGGCCGCTGCGGGTGCTCGCCATCCTAGTGGCGGCGGCCTCGCTGCTGGCCATCGGCTCCTACCAGGGCGACCTGGCGCGCGCGGACACGGTGTTCTGGCTCAAGTATTTCCTGTCGAGCCAGTCGGCCATTCTCTGGATGAGCGTGCTGTTCTTCATGAGCACGCTGTTCTACTGGCTCGGTTTCTTCGGCGGCAAGCAGGGCGACACCTTCGAACTCATCGGCTCGCGCCTCACATGGGCCGCCATTGCCATGGCGCTCATCGGCACCATGGTGCGCTGGTACGAAAGCCACCTGATCGGGCCGGACATCGGGCACATCCCGGTCAGCAACCTGTACGAAGTGTTCGTGCTGTTCTGCTGGCTCACCGCGGCCTTCTACCTGTACTTCGAAGCGCGCTATGGCACCCGCGCGCTCGGCGCGTTCGTCATGCTGGTGGTGAGCGCAGCGGTGGGCTTCCTGCTCTGGTACACGCTGGTGCGCAATGCCCACGAGATCCAGCCGCTGGTGCCAGCGCTACAGAGCTGGTGGATGAAGCTTCATGTGCCAGCCAACTTCATCGGCTACGGCACCTTCGCGCTTGCGGCCATGGTGGCCTTCGCCTACCTGGTGAAGGAGCAGGCGGGCGAAACCCGCTGGTACAAGCTCACGCCGATCTGGCTTTTGGGCGTGGCGCTGTGCTTTGTGCCGGTGGCATTCCGCCAGCGCGTGCAAGAGGCCGGCGGCAGCTACTGGGTGATCTATGCAGGCATCTCCGCACTCATCGCTGCGGGCATTCTGCTGGGCCGCAAGCGCATCGCGGCAAGGCTGCCCGCCAACGAGGTGCTCGACGACGTGATGTACAAGTCGATCACGGTCGGCTTTGCCTTCTTCACCATTGCCACCGTGTTGGGCGCCTTGTGGGCGGCCGACGCCTGGGGCGGCTACTGGAGCTGGGATCCGAAGGAGACCTGGGCGCTGATTGTCTGGCTCAACTACGCGGCCTGGCTGCACATGCGGCTGGTCAAGGGTTTGCGCGGCACCGTGGCGGCCTGGTGGGCGTTGGCTGGCCTGGCGGTCACCACCTTTGCTTTCCTGGGCGTGAACATGTTCCTGAGCGGACTGCACAGTTACGGCACTTTGTAGCCCCGGGCCGCCGGCTTTTCGCGAAGAATGGAATCCACGCGCAGCGATTGTGCGTAACCGAATCAGGGAATTGCTCGAACTACCCTGAGCACAACGATTCACGCGAAAGGCCACCACCATGTCGTTTTTCTCCCGCCCGCAAGGTCGCAACAGCGGTTTCATCCATCCGCTTTCGAGCGAGATCACGCCGCGCGCCATCTACGAGAGCCGGCGCGACCTGCTGAAGCTCATGGCTGGCGGCGCCGCCGGCGCCGCGCTGGCGAGCTTTGCCGGACGCGAGGCCTTCGCCCAGGCGACCGGGCCGCACAAGCTGGCGCTGCTTCCGGGCGCCAAGTCCGCCGTGCCGGGCGCGCAAACGATGGAAAAGCTCACCGACTACAAGGACGCGACGAGCTACAACAACTTCTATGAGTTCGGCACCGACAAGGGCGATCCGGTCAAGAACGCCGGCACGCTCAAGACCCGCCCGTGGACCGTGGAGGTCGAGGGGCTGGTCAAGAAACCCGGCAAGTACGGCATCGAAGACCTGCTGAAGCTCAGCGCGCAGGAAGAGCGCATCTACCGGCTGCGCTGCGTCGAGGGCTGGTCGATGGTCATTCCGTGGGTGGGCTATTCGCTGGCCGAGCTCATCAAGCGGGTCGAGCCGCAGGGCAACGCCAAGTACGTCGAGTTCGTCACCCTGGCCGACCCCAAAACCATGCCTTTCGTCGGCTCGCGCGTGCTCGATTGGCCCTACACCGAAGGCCTGCGAATGGACGAGGCCATGCATCCGCTCACGCTGCTGGCTTTTGGCATGTATGGCGAAGTGCTGCCCAACCAGAACGGCGCGCCGGTGCGCCTGGTGGTGCCGTGGAAGTACGGATTCAAGTCGGCCAAGTCGATCGTGAAGATCCGCTTTGTCGAAAAGGAGCCGAGCACGGCGTGGAACAAGGCCGCGGCCCAGGAATACGGTTTCTATTCGAACGTGAACCCGAACGTCGACCATCCGCGCTGGAGCCAGGCCACCGAGCGCCGCATCGGCGACGGCGGCGGGCTTTTTGCCAAGCGCAACAAGACGCTGATGTTCAACGGCTACGAAGCCCAGGTCGGCCAGCTCTATGCGGGCATGGACCTGAAGAAGAACTATTGAGCCGGCACGGCCACTCAGCCTTCGCGCCATGAACAAGCTGCTCATGCATCCGGCGGCCAAGCCGGTGATCTTTTTGCTGTGCCTGCTGCCGTTCGCGTGGCTGACCTACGGCGCATTCACCGACGGGCTGGGTGCGAACCCGGCCGAGTTTTTGATCCGCGCCACGGGCGACTGGACCTTGCGCTTCATCTGCATCGTTCTGGCCGTGACGCCGCTGCGCGTGATCACCAAGGCCAACGCGCTCGCGCGCTTTCGCCGCATGCTGGGGCTGTTCGCGTATTTCTATGTGGTGCTGCACCTGCTGTGCTACAGCTGGTTCGACATGGGCTTCGAGTGGGCCGAAATCGCCAAGGACATTGCCAAGCGGCCATTCATCCTGGTGGGGTTCTCCGCCTTCGTGCTGCTGACGCCGCTGGCTGCCACTTCGTTCAACCGCGCGATCAAGGCACTGGGCGCCAAGCGCTGGCAAATGCTGCACAAGCTGGTCTACCTGATCGCCGGCCTCGGCCTGCTGCACTTCTTCTGGATGCGCGCGGGCAAGAACAACTTCGCAGAGGTGTTCGTCTACGCGGCAATCGTCGCGGTGCTGCTGGGGTGGCGCGTGTGGAACTACGCGAGCAAGCGCAAGCCGAAGCCCTTGGCGGGCGCTCGCGGCGGCAGTAGCAGCAACGAGAAGTCGCTGGGCCGCAGCAGCGCCGGCTGACGCGTTGGTCGGCGCGCCCCCGGCGGCTGCGACGGATCAGCCCTCGATCCGCTCGCTGCGCAGCTGGTCTTCCATCGTCTCGCGGCGGCGGATCAGCGTGGCGCTCTGGCCGCTCACCAGCACTTCGGCGGCGCGGCCTCGCGTGTTGTAGTTGCTGGCCATGCTCATGCAATAGGCGCCTGCCGACAGCACCCCCAGCAGGTCGCCGGACACCACGTTGAGCGCACGGTCGCGGCCGATCCAGTCGCCGCTTTCGCAAACCGGGCCGACCACGTCGTAGACCGGCGCGCTGCCGGCACGGATGCGCAGCGGCACGATCTGCTGGAACGCCTGGTACATCGCCGGCCGCGGCAGGTCGTTCATTGCCGCATCGACGATGCAGAAGTTCTTGTCTTCGCCCGGTTTGGTGTAGAGCACTTCGGTCACGCACACGCCTGCATTGCCGACCAGCGAACGGCCCGGCTCGATGACCAGCTTGCGCCGTCCGAAGCCGCGGGCGTCGAGCCGCGCGAGCAGTTGCTGCCAGAGCGCATCGGCCCTGGGCGGCACTTCGCCGTTGTAGTCGATGCCCAAGCCGCCGCCGAAGTCCAGGTGATGAATCGGCACGCCGGCCGCTTCGATGGCTTCGACCAGGTCGAGTATCCGGTCGCAGGCATCCAGATAGGGCGAGGCTTCGGTGATCTGCGAGCCGATGTGGCAGTCGATGCCCACCACCTCGAGTCCCGGCAGCCTGGCGGCGTGGCGATAGGCCTCGACCGCGCGGTCGTGGGCGATGCCGAACTTGTTGCCCTTGAGCCCGGTGGAAATATAGGGGTGCGTCTTGGGATCGACGTTGGGATTGATGCGGATGCTGATGGGCGCGCGGCGCCCCTCGGCCAGTGCCACTTCGTTGAGCACGTCGAGCTCGGCTTCGCTCTCCACGTTGAAGCAGGCAATGCCGGCCGCGAGCGCCTGCCGCATTTCGGCGCGGGTCTTGCCCACGCCCGAGAAGATGATCTTTGCCGGATCGGCGCCCACGGCCAGCACACGGCCCAGCTCGCCGCCCGAAACAATGTCGAACCCGCAGCCCGCCTCGGCGAATACGCGCAGCACGCCGAGTGATGAGTTCGCCTTCATCGCGTAGCAGATCAGGGCTTCGCGGCCCTCGAAGCCGCGCTGGTAGGCTGCCAGCGCGTCCAGCATCCATTGCTTCGAATAGACGAACAAGGGGGTGCCGTGTTCGCGGGCGAGGGCGTCGAGGCTCAAACCCTCGACGTGGAGCGCGCCGTCGCGATGCGCGATGTGCGGATGGCCGGGAAGGAGAGGAAGAGGGGCGTTCGTCACTTCGGCACTCCAGGGCTGGTGGCATTGCCGGTTGCGGCAGCCGGCGCGCTGCTGGCCGCGGCGGGCTTGGGCGCTGCTTCAGCGTCTGCAGCGCGCGAGCCGCCGGGTGTGAGCAACTGCGGCAGCGTGGCACGCTGCGCGGCCGCCGGATCGGTTGGCAGATAGAGCGGCCCACGCTGCCCGCAAGCGCCCAGGGCGCCCGCCACCGCAGCCAGGCAGACCATGAGCGCAGCGCGGCTGGAGGCGCTCACTAGAATTTGACGAACATTCAACATAACGAAATTGTAATGACCGACTCCGAATACATGGACCGCGCCGAAGCCGCGCTCGCCGCCATCGAGCAAGGTTGCGACCGCATCAACGATGCAACCGACGCCGACATCGACAACCAGCGGGTGGGCGGGATGATCACGATTTCATTCAAGAATGGCAGCCAGTTGATCGTGAACCTGCAGAAACCGCTGCAGGAAATCTGGCTGGCTGCGCGCTCCGGCGGCTATCACTACCGCTTTGACGGCAAGGCCTGGGTCGACACCAAGACCGGCGAGGAATTCTTCGGCAACCTGTCGCGCGAGGCGAGCCTGCAAGCCGGGCAGCCGCTGGAGTTTGCGGCCGCCTGACCTTGTTCGCCTCAATTCCTGAAGAGGTCGAGAATGCGATTGCGCTCCTCGGGCGGCGGAGGCGGGCTCACCGGCACGCCGCTCAGTGACTCTGCGGGAGGCGCAGGCGCCGAAGGGGCCTCCACGCCGAGGCTGGAGACGCCTCGGCCCGGCGCGTAGTCGTCGTAGTACCACTCGCCGCCGACGTTCACGACGCCGGCGGGCGGTGCGGCTGAAAGATCGGTCACGGGCACGCCCTTGATCGCCGTTTCCATGTAGTTGATCCAGATCGGCAGGCTCAGGCCGCCGCCGGTTTCGCGGTCGCCCAGGTTGCGCGGCGTGTCGTAGCCGATCCAGGAGATGGCCGTCATCGTGGGCTGGAAGCCCGCGAACCATGCATCGAGCGAGTCGTTGGTGGTGCCGGTCTTGCCGTAGAGATCGGGCCGCTTCAGCATGGCTTGCGCCTTGGCCGCGGTGCCGGCGCGCGTGATGGATTGCAGCAGCGTGTCCATGATGAAGGCATTGCGCTGGGGAATGGCGCGAATTGTCTCGTTCAACAGCGGCGGCTGCTTGTCGACCAGCACCCTGTCCTTGTGGTCAGTGATGCGGGTCACCAGATAGGGATTGACGCGGTAGCCGCCGTTGGCGAATACCGAGTACCCCACGGCCAGCTGCATCGGCGTGACAGAACCGGCCCCGAGCGCCATCGGCAGGTAGGCGGGGTGCTTGTCCTTGTCGAAGCCGAAGTTGGTGATCCATTCCTGCGCGTAGCGCGTGCCGATGGATTGCAGGATGCGGATCGACACCAGGTTCTTCGACTTCATCAGCGCGGTGCGCATGGACATCGGCCCGTCATAGCCGCCACCGTAGTTCTTGGGCTCCCAAGGCTGACCGCCGGTGGTGCCGGCATCGAAGAAGAGCGGGCCGTCGTTGATCACCGTGGCCGGGGTGAAGCCCTTCTCGAGCGCGGCCGAGTAGATGAAGGGCTTGAAGCTCGAACCCGGCTGGCGCCAGGCCTGCGTGACGTGGTTGAACTTGTTCTTTCCGAAGTCGAAGCCACCCACCAGCGCCTTGATGGCGCCGTCGCGCGGATCCATGGCGACGAAGGCGCCTTCCACTTCTGGCAGTTGGGTGATTTCCCAGGTGTTCTTGGGCGTCTTCACCACGCGGATCACGGCGCCGCGACGAATCTTGATGTTGGGCGGTGCCTTGTCGGAAAGGCCGGATTGGGCGGGCTTGAGGCCTTCTCCGGTGATCTGCACCGGATCGCCGTTGCCGCGGACGGCCGAGATCTCTTTCGCGCTGGCCTTGAGCACCACGGCGGACATCACGTCGCCGTTGTCGGGGTGGTCGGTCAGCGCGTCGTCCACGGCTTCGTCGAGTTCCTTCGGATCGCTGGGCAGGTCGACGAATTTCTCGGGGCCGCGATAGATCTGGCGCCGCTCGTAGTCCATGATGCCCTTGCGCAGCGCCTTGTATGCGGCGGCCTGGTCGGCAGCGACCAGCGATGTGTACACCTTCAGGCCGCGGGTGTAGGTGCTGTCGCCGTATTGCGCATACATCAGCTGGCGCACGGTTTCGGCCACGTACTCGGCGTGCAGGCGGTTCGGGTCCGCCGCGTCGCGCAAGTGCAGCTCTTCCTTCTTGGCCTCGGCGGCCTGCTCGGCCGTGATGAAGCCTGCGTCCTGCATGCGGTCGATCACGTAGAACTGGCGCCCGCGCGCGCGCTGCGGATTGTTGACCGGGTTGTTGGCGCCCGGTGCCTTCGGCAGGCCGGCCAGCATGGCCGCCTCGGCGATGGAAAGATCCTGCAGGGGTTTGCCGAAGTACGCTTCGGAGGCCGCGGCAAAGCCGTATGCGCGGTTGCCCAGGTAGATCTGGTTCAGGTAGATCTCGAAGATCTGGTCCTTGGTAAGCAGGTGCTCCAGCTTGAAAGTGAGCAGCACTTCGTAGATCTTGCGGGTGAGCGTTTTCTCCGAACTCAGGTAGACATTGCGCGCCACCTGCATCGTGATGGTCGAGGCGCCCTGGCTCTTCACGCGGTTCATGTTGGCCAGCCCCGCGCGCACCATGCCCTTGTAGTCGACGCCGCCGTGGTCGTAGAAGCGCGTGTCTTCAGCGGCCAACACCGCTTCCTTCACCAGCTTGGGGATGGCCGCAATCGGCGTGAGGTTGCGGCGCTCCTCGCCGAACTCGCCAATCAGGATGCCTTCGGCGGAGAAAACCCGCAGCGGCAGCTTCGGCCGGTAGTCGGACAGCTCGGAAATATCCGGCAGATTGGGGTAGGCGACCGCCAGGGCGACCGCGACCACGCACAGAACGGCCAGCACACCGGCCGCGGCAATGCCGAATCCCCAGGCCATGAAGCGCAGCAGCCATTTGAGCCAGGCTGGGCGTGTGGAGGAGGGAGTCTTGGCTGGCCCTTTAGGGCGTGAGGTTTCTTGCATGTAGGCCCGGAGAATCACCCGACATTATAAAAAGCCGCCCTCCTGCCCGAGGACGAACTTTGGCGCATCGTTGCGCGCTAAACCAAAAGTTACTGAATGTGGCTTCAACGTCAGGTTTTGACAACGGTCCCCAGGGTTGAACCCCGCCGCCGCTTGGTTGCAAGTACGCCTCCTGCTAGCATGCAACCGAACGCAATTTTTTCCATTGGTTACAAATGCAGGGGTAAAGGGACCTAACTTGGCTGCTTTCGGATCATTGTTTCGTCGTCAGAACGCCCCCATGCTCGGCTTGGACGTCAGTTCGTCCAGCGTCAAGCTGGTCGAGCTCGGCCGGGAGGCCAGCGGCAAGCTGGTTCTGGAGCGGTGCGCGATCGAACCCCTTGAGCGGGGCTGGATCACTGACGGCAACGTCGAAAAGTTCGATGAAGTAGCCGAAGCCGTTCGCCGCGTCGTGCGCAAGAGCGGCACCCGCACGCGCAACGTGGCGCTGGCGCTGCCCCCATCGGCTGTCATTACCAAGAAGATCATTCTTCCGGGCGGCATGAGCGAGCAGGAGCTCGAACTCCAGGTGGAGTCCGAAGCCAACCAATACATCCCGTTTTCGCTGGACGAAGTCAGTCTTGACTTCTGTGTGACCGGCCAGAGCGCCGCCTCTGCCGGCGATGTCGAGGTGCTGATTGCCGCATCCCGCAAGGAAAAGGTCCAGGACCGCGAAGGGCTGGCCGAAGCGGCCGGCCTGAAGGCGATGATCCTGGACGTCGAGTCTTATGCATCGCGCCTCGCAACCGCCCGCCTGATCGAACAACTGCCGGGCAAGGGCCTCGACGCCGTCGTGGCCCTTTTCGAAGTGGGCGCCTTCACCACCAGCATGCAGGTGCTGCGCAACCAGGAAGTGCTGTACGACCGCGACCAGGCTTTCGGCGGCGCCCAGCTGACGCAACTGATCGTCCGCCAGTACGGTTTTTCCGCCGAAGAGGCTGAAGCCAAGAAACGCAGCGGAGACCTGCCCGACGACTACGGCTCCAGCGTGCTGAAGCCCTTCGTGGAAAGCATTGCGCAGGAAATTGCCCGTGCACTGCAGTTCTTCTTTACCAGCACGCCGCACAACCGCGTCGACTATGTGCTGCTCGCGGGCGGTTCGGCCTCGTTGCCAAGTCTGACCAGCGCCGTCACCCGTCAGACCTCCTTTGCCTGTTCGCTCGTGAATCCGTTCGACGGCATGGAGATGGGGCCCAACATCCGTGAGAAGAAGGTTCGGCGCGAGGCGCCTTCCTATCTGACCTCCTGCGGTCTTGCCATGCGGAGGTTCGTGCAGTGATCCTCATCAATTTGCTTCCGCATCGCGAAGCTGCGCGAAAGCGCCGGCGCGAAGCTTTCTACGGCACCCTGGGTGCCGCGGCCATCCTGGGCGGCGTGATCGCGGGCCTTGGCTTTCTCTGGTTCGAGGCGCAAATCTCGGCCCAGCAGGCCAAGAACAACTTCCTGAAGACGGAAATCACCAAGCTCGACGCCGAGATCAAGGAAATTTCGACGCTGCAGCAGGAAATTGCAGCCCTGCGTGCTCGCCAGCAGGCGGTCGAAGACCTTCAGGGCGACCGCAACCTGCCGGTGCACCTGCTCAATGAACTGGTCCGGCAGTTGCCTGACGGCGCCTATATCACCAGCATGAAGCAGGAGAACCAGACCGTCACGCTGCAAGGCATGGCGCAGTCGAACGAGCGCGTCTCCGAACTGCTGCGCAACCTTGGCAACAACAGCCCCTGGCTGGTCAAGCCCGAGCTGGTTGAAATTACTTCCGCAACGGTGAGCCTGAGCCAGCGCGACCAGCGCCGCGTGGCGAACTTCACGATGCGCATCGGCCTCAAGCGGCCGACCGACGCGCAGAAGGCCGCGGCCGACAAGGCCCTGGCCGCAGCGGCGCAAGTCAAGGGGTAGGACGGATCATGGCAAGCAATCGCCCCTCTCAAAAGATAGACGTCGCCGCCGCGTTCCGTGGCTTCGGTGACCAGTTCCGCAACCTGAATCCGAACGATCCGGCCAGCTGGCCGCCGGTGCCCCGCTATGCCTTGTGCCTGGCGGTGACGGCAATGGTGCTGGTCGGCCTGTGGTTCCTGTGGCTCACCAACTCGAACGACGAGCTCGAAGGCGAGCGCGCCAAGGAAGTTACGCTGCGCGCCGACTACCAGAAGAAGGTCGCGCTGGCCGCCAACCTCGAGCTGCTGAAGAAGCAGCGCGAGCAGGTGCAGCAATATGTGACGCTGCTCGAGAAGCAGCTGCCGAGCAAGGCGGAAATGGACGCACTGTTGTCCGACATCAACCAGGCCGGCCTCGGCCGCAGCCTGCAGTTCGAGCTGTTCCGACCGGGGCAGGTTTCGGTCAAGGACTACTACGCGGAACTGCCGATCGCCGTGCGCGTGACCGGCCGCTACCACGACATCGGCTCGTTTGCCGCCGACGTCGCCGGCCTCTCGCGCATCGTGACGCTGAACAACCTGACGATCACTCCGCAAAAAGACAAGGACGGCACGCTCACGATGGATGCCACGGCACGCACCTACCGCTATCTCGATGACGAAGAGCGGGCGGCCCAGAAACGCGCCGCGGCGCCGAAGGCCAAGAAATGAGGACGATCGCCAAACTCATGTGGCTGGTAGCGGCCGCTGTGGGCCTGAGCGCCTGCGCCGATTCGGAGCAGGAAGACCTGCGCCGCTGGATGGTCGAGCAGCGTGCCCAGGTAAAGCCCAATGTGCCGCCGATCACCGAGCCCAAGAAATTCACGCCCCAGGCCTATACCGAAGGGGCTGCTTTCGAGCCGTTCAACCTGCTGAAGCTCACGCAGGCACTGCGCCGCGAATCGAACCAGCCCAGCACATCGGAGCTGATCGCGCCTGAACTGGCGCGCCGCAAGGAAGCGCTCGAAGCCTTCCCGCTCGACTCGATGGCCATGGTGGGCAGCATGAACCGCAACGGCCAGCCGGTGGCGCTGGTCCGTGTCGACAAGCTCCTCTACAAGGTGCGCGTCGGCGAGTACCTGGGGCTCAACTACGGGCGCATTACCCGTATCAACGAAACCGAAGTCGCCTTGCGTGAAATCGTGCAAGACGCTGCCGGTGAATGGATCGAACGCGTGGCGACATTGCAGCTGCAAGAGAGTGCGAAATGAATCAGAAAAAATCAACAATGGCACAGCGGCTGCGAGCTGCCGGGCTAGGTCTGCTGGCATTCGGCGCATTTGCCATGGCGCATGCGCAAAACGCCATCGAAGCAGTAACCAGTTCGACGCAATCCGGCGCCGAGGTCATCCGCATCGACCTGGCGCAGCCGCTCGCGGCCGTGCCGACCGGCTTTGCCGTTCAGACCCCGGCGCGCATTGCGCTTGATTTCCCGGGGGTTACCAACGCCATCGGGCGCTCCGCCATCGAGGTGAACCAGGGCAACCTGCGTTCCGTCAATGTGGTGCAGGCCGGCGAGCGCAGCCGCGTGGTGCTGAACCTCAAGCAGGCAACCGCCTACAAGACCGAGATCCAGGGCAAGTCGCTGCTGGTGATTCTGGAGCCGGTGGCCGGCACGGCGCTGGCATCGTCCACGCCCACCGTGTTTGCCGAGAACCGCAACCGCGACACGCTGCCGCTGCGCGACGTCGACTTCCGCCTCGGTTCCGACAACACCGGCCGCGTGATCGTCGACTTGCCGAACAACCAGGTGGGAGTCGATGTCAAGCAGCAGGGCAAGAACCTCGTCGTCGAGTTCACCAAGTCGACGCTGCCCGAAGGCCTGCGCCGCCGCCTGGACGTGGCCGACTTCAACACGCCGGTCCAACTGATCACCTCGCAACAGTCGGGCGACCGTGTTCGCATGACGATCGAGGCCAAGGGCGACTGGGAGCACAGCGCCTACCAGAGCGAGAACCAGTTCGTCGTCGAGGTTCGTGCCCGCAAGGTCGACCCGACCAAGCTGACGCAAGGCGTGGGCTACAACGGCGAGAAGCTGTCGCTGAACTTCCAGAACATCGAGATCCGCTCGCTGCTGCAGGTGATTGCCGACTTCACGAACTTCAACATCGTGACCTCCGACTCGGTCACCGGCGCGCTGACGCTGCGCCTGAAGGATGTGCCGTGGGACCAGGCCCTGGACATCATCATGCAGGCGAAGAACCTGGGCATGCGCAAGAACGGCAGCGTGCTGTGGATAGCGCCCAAGGACGAAATCAACGCCAAGGAAAAGCTCGAGTTCGAAGCCAAGGCTGCGATCGAGAACCTGGAGCCGCTGCGCACCCAGTCGTTCCAGCTCAACTACACCAAGGCGATTGCCATCGCCCAGGGCCTGACCGGCACCGGCGCTTCGTCCGGCGGCGGTGGCGGCTCCGGCACCACGACCCGCATCCTGAGCCCGCGCGGCAGCGTGATCGCGGAGTCGCGCACCAACCAGCTGTTCGTTTCCGACGTGCCGTCACGCCTTGCACAGGTAAGCGAACTCATCCAGAAGCTCGACATTCCGGTTCGCCAAGTGCTGATCGAAGCTCGTATCGTTGAGGCTTCCGACACCTTTGGCAAGTCGCTTGGCGTGCGTCTGGGCGGCGGTATCTCCCGCGAACGCGTCGCGTCGGCCAACGGCAATCCGGCATACGGCACCCTCGGCGTCATGCCCACCACCACCACCGGCGGCGTCGGCGCAGCAGCAGCTACCTGGACCAACTCCAACTTCCTCAACCTGCCCGCAGGCGATGCCGGCGGCACCGGCAATGCGCCCGGTACCTTCGCGATCTCGCTGTTCAACTCGAGCTTGTCGCGCATGTTGAACCTCGAGATCTCGGCACTGGAAGCCGACGGCAAGGGCAAGCTGGTTTCCAGCCCCCGCGTCATCACGGCCGACCAGACCAAGGCGCTGATCGAGCAGGGCGAAGAAATCCCCTACCAGCAGGCCACGTCCAGCGGCGCAACCTCGATCTCGTTCCGCAAGGCGGTGCTCAAGCTCGAGGTCACGCCCCAGATCACGCCCGAAGGCAACATCATCTTGACCCTGGACGTGAGCAAGGATGCCCGCGGCGTCAACACCTCGGCAGGCCCGGCCATCAATACCAAACACGTGCAGACCGAAGTGCTGGTCGAGAACGGCGGCACGGTCGTCATCGGTGGTATCTTCGAACTCACCGAAACCAATGACGAATCGCGCGTGCCGGTGCTGGGTGAAGTGCCCTACCTTGGGGCACTGTTCCGCAAGCGCGAACGCGTTGCCAACAAGACCGAAATGCTCGTCTTTATCACTCCGAAGATGATTACCGACCGCAACGCCGCGCGCTGACGCGCGGGCGTAGCAGCCACCGCGTGGCGGTCGCACTCGTCGGTTTGCCCGGCGCCGGTAAATCCGCAGTGGGGCGGCGCCTGGGCGCTCGCCTCGGCCTTCCGTTCGTCGATACCGACCACGTGATCGAGCACCGCATCGGCTGCTCGATTCGCGATTACTTCGAGCGCGAAGGCGAAATCGCTTTCCGGGACCTCGAGCAGACAGTCATTGCCGACCTTTGCGCACAGCCCCACGGCGTGCTTGCCACGGGAGGCGGGGCGGTTTTGCGGGAGGTCAATCGCAAGCAGTTGCGGGACCACTTCCACGTGATCTACCTGCGCTCTTCCCCCGAAGACCTGTTTCGCCGCTTGCGGCACGACGTCAAGCGGCCTCTCTTGCAGGTGGCCGATCCGCTCGGGCGGCTGCGCGAGCTGCACGATGCGCGCGACCCGTTCTACAGGGAAACGGCCCACGACGTGGTCGACACGGGCCGCCCGTCGATCGCCATGCTGGTGAACATCATCGTCATGCAGCTGGAGCTCGCCGGCATCGTGGCGCCGGGTGCCCACCCGGAAGAACCCGCCGCCTGAGCAACCGGTCCGCAGCGCCTAAACTCGCTGCATGCCATTGCCCGCACCTTCCGCACCGCCAGAACGCGTCGATATCCAGCTCGGCGAGCGCAGCTACCCCATCCTGATCGGCGCCGGCCTGCTCGGTGAACCTTCGAGCTTTGCCGCGGCGCCCGACGCTGCCAGCGCGCTGATCGTCAGCAACACCACGGTGGCACCACTCTATGCCAAGGCGCTGCACGCAGCCTTGGCCGGCCGTTTCCGCACCGTGCACCTTCTCGAGTTGCCCGACGGCGAGGCGCACAAGAACCTTCAGACCCTGAATCTGATCTTCGATGCGCTGCTCGGCCACGGCAGCGACCGGAAGACTGTGCTGTTCGCCCTGGGCGGCGGCGTGATGGGCGACATGACAGGCTTTGCGGCCGCCAGCTACATGCGCGGCGTGCCGTTCGTCCAAGTGCCGACCACGCTGCTGGCGCAGGTCGATTCGTCGGTGGGGGGCAAGACCGCGATCAACCACCCGCTGGGCAAGAACATGATCGGCGCGTTCTATCAGCCGCAGCTCGTGGTGTGCGACCTGGGCACGTTGCAGACGCTGCCGCCGCGGGAGATGAGCGCGGGCCTGGCCGAGGTCATCAAGTACGGGCCCATCCACGACATGGCGTTCTTCGACTGGATCGAAGCGAACATCGATGCGTTGGTGGCCCGCGATCCCGCCGCGCTGGCCTACGCCGTCAGGCGCAGCTGCGAAATCAAGGCGCTGGTCGTCGGGCAGGACGAGCGCGAAACGGGCCTCCGCGCCATTCTCAACTTCGGCCACACCTTCGGCCACGCGATCGAGTCGGGCCTGGGGTACGGCGAATGGCTGCACGGCGAAGCGGTCGGCTGCGGCATGGTCATGGCGGCGCACCTGTCGCAGCGGCTTGGCGGCGTCGATACGGCGTTTGTCGAACGGCTCACGCGGCTCATCGAACGCGCCGGCCTGCCAACCGTCGGCCCGGCGCTCGGAGCCGACCGTTACCTTGAGCTCATGCGGGTCGACAAGAAATCAGAAGCCGGTGAAATCCGCTTTGTGGTTATCGACAAGCCGGGCTCCGCCGCGGTCAGCAGCGCGCCCGATGCGCTCGTGCGCGAAGTGCTCGCGCAGTGCTGCAGCGCCGGGTGAGCGCAGCGCCAAGGGTGCGCCGATGAGTCTTGCGGCCTATGCCTGCCACCCCGCGCGGTCGCGCGGGCGCCGACATGCCGAGCCGCCCGCACCTACGCGCGATGCCTTCCAGCGCGACCGCGACCGCATCGTGCATTCCACCGCGTTCCGGCGCCTGGTCTACAAGACGCAGGTGTTCCTGAATCATGAAGGCGATCTGTTCCGCACCCGGCTCACGCATTCGTTGGAGGTGGCGCAGCTCGGCCGCTCCATCGCGCGCGCCTTGCGCCTCAACGAAGACCTGGTGGAGGCCATTGCCCTGGCGCACGACCTCGGCCACACGCCGTTCGGCCACGCGGGGCAGGACGCGCTCAATGCCTGCATGGAAAGCCACGGCGGCTTCGAGCACAACTTGCAGAGCCTGCGCGTGGTCGATGCGCTGGAGCACCGCTATCCGCAGTACGACGGCTTGAATCTCAGCTTCGAGACCCGCGAGGGCATTCTCAAGCACTGTTCGCGTGCCAATGCCGAACGCCTGGAGGCCGCCGAACCCAATGGCGTGGCCCGGCGCTTCCTCGACCGCACCCAGCCGGCGCTCGAGGCGCAGCTGTGCAACCTGGCGGACGCCATCGCCTACAACGCGCACGACATCGACGACGGCGTGCGCTCGGGGCTCATCAGCGTCGAGCAGCTCGGCGAGGTGGAGCTTTTCGAGCGCTACCGCCGCGAGGCGCTCGCCGAGTACCCCAGGCTGGAAGGGCGGCGCGTGCTCTACGAGACGATCCGGCGCATGCTGAGCGCCCAGGTCTATGACGTGATCGATGCCACCCGTGCGGCGGTCGAAAGTGCAGCTCCGGTCGATGCCGACGGCGTCCGCAACTCGCCGCCGCTCGTCGCGTTCAGCGAAACCATGCAGTCGCAGTCCAGCGAGCTCAAGAGCTTCCTGTTCCGCAACCTCTATCGGCATCCGCAGGTGACCCAAACCACCGACCAGGCACAGCAGGTGGTGCGGGAACTGTTCGATGCATACCTCGAGCGAAACGCCGAAATGCCCGCTTCCTACGCCGACCGCAGCGACCGGCATCGCGCCGTGGCCGACTACATCGCCGGCATGACCGATCGGTTCGCCATGCGGGAGCACGAAAGGCTCACCGGCCGGCGGGGCATCGGGTGAGTTCGGTGGCTACCGTGTCGGCACGCGTTCCAGCCGCTGCCTTCGCCGTTCTGCTCGGCGGCGTCAGCGCTGCGCTGCACCTGGGCAAGCTGCCGCCCGCCGTGCCGGCCTTGCAGGCTTCACTCGGCATCAGCCTTGTCGAAGCCGGGTTTCTGCTGTCGCTGGTGCAGGTGGCCAGCATGACCCTCGGGTTGGCGATCGGGCTTGCGGCGGACACCATCGGCCTTCGGCGCAGCATGCTCACGGGGTTGCTTGTGCTGGTTGTCGCCAGCCTGCTTGGCGGCGCCGTCGGCGCCGGCCTCTTCGGCGATGCGCACGCAGTGCGGTGGCTGCTGGTTCTGCGCGCCGCCGAAGGCATTGGCTTTCTGCTGGCGGTCATGCCGGGGCCAGGGTTGATCCGCACGCTGACGCCGGCCGGAGCGGACAAGGCCGCGCTCGGACTGTGGGGTGCGTACATGCCGCTTGGCGTCGCGCTTGCGCTGCTGCTGGGTCCGGCGTTGATCGCCTGGGGCGGGTGGTCCGACTGGTGGTTGGCGCTTTCCGCCGTTTCGGCCGCCGTGGTGGTCTGGTTGTGGTTGGCCGTACCCGCGGACGAGGTTCGCTCCGCCGCCGTGGGCGGTGCAACGGCGGGGTGGTCGTCGCGGCTGCGCGCGACGGTCGGCGCACGCGCACCCTGGATGATCGCGCTGACGTTTGCCGTGTATTCCGCCCAGTGGATGGCGGTGATCGGCTTCCTTCCCGCCATTTATGCCGGCGCGGGTGTACCGCCAGGCTGGAATGCGGTGCTCACCGCCATCGCGGCCGCGATGAACATCGTCGGCAACGTGGCGGGCGGGCGCTGGCTGCAACGCGGCGTTGCGCCCGAGCGCCTGCTGCAGCTGGGCTTCGGCGCAATGGCGCTGGGAGGCGTGGCAGCTTTTGCGCAAATGGGGCAGGGCGCCGACGCGCTCGGCCTGCCCCCAGCGCTTCGCTATGCCGCTGTCTGCCTCTTTTCGTTGGGCGGCGGCATGGTGCCGGCAACGCTGTTCCTTCTCGGGGTCCGCATGGCGCCTGGGCCCAGCACCGTTTCGACCACGGTCGGACTCATGCAGCAGGCCTCCTCGCTGGGGCAGTTCCTGGCGCCGCCCGCGGTGGCTTGGGTGGCTCACCGTGTCGGCGGCTGGCACTGGACATGGACGGCCACGCTGGCATGTTCGCTGGCCGGCATGGCCATGGCGCGACACCTTGGACGAATACGCCTTGCGGCGGCAGTGGCATGACGGGCGCGGCGACAATCGAGGCCATGCAGGCCGAAGCCGATACCCGGCGCTGGCTCGAACGTGCGGTGATCGGACTCAACCTGTGTCCCTTTGCCAAGGCGGTTCATGTCAAGGCGCAGATTCACCTCGCCGTGTACATGCCGGCCGACGACGCCGCGCTGATCGAAATGCTTCTTTCCGAGGCCAATGAACTCGCAGCGCTCGAAGTCTCCGTGCGCGACACCACCTTGCTGATAGCACCCAACACCTTGGCGGATTTTCTGGACTTCAACGATTTCACGGCACGCGCCGAACGCAAGCTCGCCCGCGCGGGGTTCGACGGTGTGTTCCAGCTGGCGAGCTTTCATCCGCAGTTCCAGTTCGGCGGCACCGAGCCCGACGACATCTCCAACGCAACCAATCGCGCGCCGTATCCCACGCTGCACCTGTTGCGCGAAGACAGCGTGAGTCGCGCGGTTGAAGCCTTCCCGGAGGCGGAGGCAATCTTCGAGCGCAACATCGAAACGCTCGAAGCCCTGGGCCCCGAAGGTTGGGCCGCGCTCGACGTGGGCCCCGGGAGCGCCCGAAGATGAATGCACAAGCGACCAAGACCGTGAAGACCGCAAAGACTGCCAAGGCCGAAGCCGAGTTGTCCGAGGTTCTGCGCCCGGGCCAGTCCGTCGAGCTCCTGAAAGAGCTGCACATCCTTACGCGTGAAGGCCGGCTCAACCAGGATTCGCGACGCAAGCTCAAGCAGGTGTACCACCTGTTCCAGTTCATCGAGCAACTGCTGCGCGAACTGCCGGGCGGCGGCGCCGAGGCCACGCTGGCCGACCACGGCGCGGGCAAGTCGTACCTCGGCTTCATCATCTACGACCTGTTCTTCCGCTCGCGCGAAGGCGGGCACGTCTACGGCATCGAGACGCGCAGCGAGCTGGTGGAAAAATCGCGCGCGCTCGCCAGGCAGCTCGGCTTCGACCGCATGTCCTTCCTCAATCTCACCGTCGCCGAATCGGCGAACGCGAGCGAATTGCCCGAGCGAATCGACGTGGTCACCGCGCTGCACGCCTGCGACACCGCCACCGACGATGCGATTGCCTTCGGCCTCGCGAAGAAGGCGCGCTGCATGGTGCTGGTGCCGTGCTGCCAGGCCGAGGTGGCCGCCTGCCTGCGCGAAACCAAGGCGCTCGCGCTGTCGCGCACGCCATTGGCCGAACTGTGGCGCCATCCGCTGCACACCCGCGAAATCGGCAGCCAGCTCACCAATGTGCTGCGCTGCCTCTATCTCGAGGCCAACGGCTACAGCGTCACCGTGACCGAACTGGTGGGCTGGGAGCACAGCATGAAGAACGAGCTGATCCTGGCGCGCCACACAGGGCAGCGCAAGGCCGCCGCTGCCGCCCGACTGGGAGAGTTGCTGGCGCAGTTCGGCCTCGATGCCTTGGGCGAGACGCGCTTTCGCCTGAGCTGAAATCCGCGAGCACGCGCCGCCTTCAAGCCATGGCCCGTCTCCCCCGCCTCACGCTGGCCGACATGCCGCACCACGTGATCCAGCGCGGAAACAACCGCCAGGCGATCTTTGTCGACCGTGCGGACCACGAGCGCTTGCTCGCCCTGCTGGCCGACAACGCCGTGCGCTTCGGCATCGCGCTGCACGCCTATGTGCTGATGGACAACCACTTCCATCTGCTGGCAACGCCCAGTACCGCCACCGGACTGCCGCAGTTCATGCAGTCGGTGGGGCGCAGCTATGTGCGCTATTTCAATGACCGCCACGGCCGCAGCGGCACCTTGTGGGAGGGGCGCTACAGGTCGACGCTGATTCAGACCGATCGCTATCTGATGACCTGCATGGCGTACATCGACCTCAACCCGGTGCGGGCCGGCATGGTCGTGGACGCGCGCGACTTTCCATGGTCCAGCCACGGCCACTATGCCGGCCTGCGGCACGACAGGCTGCTGACGCCGCATCCGCTCTACTGGGAGCTTGGCAACACGCCTTTCGCCCGTGAGGCTGCATATGTCGAATTGGTGCGCGCGGGCGTGCGTTCCGCCGATCAGGGCACTCTGACCGAAGCCACTTTGCGCGGGTGGGCGGCCGGCGACGCGGATTTTCTTGCTTCGCTTCAAAAGTCGACCGAGCGGCGAGTCGCCAAGGCTAAGGCCGGTCGACCGCCATCTACCGCCAACTCCTGAGCCTGAAGCTCGGCGGACGGCGCAATCTTGGGCTGTGTTGCTTCTTCTTTTAATATGTCCCCAATTTAATTCTGACTGGAACACTCGGAATATAATCAGAATCTGACCCCTATTAAAGTGTTTGGCATTCTTTGTGCATCGCAATATCCTTCTCTTCCCTGCGAAAAACTGAAGGAGTGCGCCATGACGACGGCTGCCGAGATCGAACATCTCCAACAACACGGTCTGTATTCCGGTGCCGACGAGCACGATGCCTGCGGCGTCGGCTTCGTGGCGCACATCAAGGGCGAGAAAAGCCATGCGATCGTGCTTCAGGGCCTGAAGATCCTCGAAAACCTCGACCATCGCGGCGCAGTGGGCGCTGACAAGCTCATGGGCGACGGCGCGGGCATCCTGATCCAGCTGCCCGACCACCTGTACCGCGAAGAAATGGCCAAGCAGGGCGTTACCCTGCCGCCGCCCGGCGAATACGGCGTCGGCATGATCTTCCTGCCGAAGGAACACGCCTCGCGCGAAGCCTGCGAACAAGAGATGGAACGCGCCATCAAGGCCGAAGGCCAGGTGCTGCTCGGCTGGCGCGACGTGCCGGTGAACCGCGACATGCCGATGTCGCCCACCGTGCGCGCCAAGGAGCCGCTGCTGCGCCAGGTGTTCATCGGCCGCGGCAACGACGTGATCGTGCAGGACGCGCTCGAGCGCAAGCTCTACGTCATCCGAAAGACCGCCAGCGCCAACATCCAGCGCCTGAAGCTCAAGCACAGCAAGGAATACTACGTTCCGAGCATGTCGAGCCGCACCGTGGTCTACAAGGGCCTGCTGCTGGCCGACCAGGTGGGTACCTATTACCTCGACCTGCAGGACAAACGCTGCATCTCGGCCCTGGGCCTCGTGCACCAGCGCTTCTCGACCAACACTTTCCCCGAGTGGCCGCTGGCCCACCCGTACCGCTACGTTGCCCACAACGGCGAAATCAACACGGTCAAGGGCAACTACAACTGGATGAAGGCGCGCGAAGGCGTGATGTCGTCGCCGGTGCTCGGCGCCGACCTGCAGAAGTTGTACCCGATCAGCTTTGCCGGCCAGTCCGACACCGCCACCTTCGACAACTGCCTCGAGCTGTTGACGATGGCCGGCTACCCCATCAGCCAGGCCGTGATGATGATGATTCCCGAGCCCTGGGAACAGCACGCCACCATGGACCCGCGCCGCCGCGCGTTCTATGAATACCACGCCGCCATGCTGGAGCCGTGGGACGGCCCGGCCTCCATCGTGTTCACCGACGGCCGCCAGATCGGCGCCACGCTCGACCGCAACGGCCTGCGCCCCTCGCGCTACTGCGTGACGGATGACGACCTGGTCATCATGGCTTCGGAGTCCGGCGTGCTGCCCGTGCCCGAGCAGAAGATCGTGCGCAAGTGGCGCCTGCAGCCCGGCAAGATGTTCCTGATCGACCTGGAGCAGGGCCGCATGATCGATGACGAGGAGGTCAAGGCCACCCTCGCCAACAGCAAGCCGTACAAGCAGTGGATCGAAAACCTGCGCATCAAGCTCGACAGCGTGAAGGCGGAACCCGTCGCGGCACCCGTCAACCAGGTCGCGCTGCTCGACCGCCAGCAGGCCTTCGGCTACACCCAGGAAGACATCAAGTTCCTGATGAGCCCGATGGCGCAGGCCGGTGAAGAAGGCATCGGCTCCATGGGCAACGACAGCCCGCTGGCCGTGCTTTCCAGCAAGAACAAGCCGCTCTACAACTACTTCAAGCAGTTGTTCGCGCAAGTGACCAACCCGCCGATCGACCCGATCCGCGAAGCCATCGTGATGTCGCTGGTGTCGTTCATCGGCCCCAAGCCCAACCTGCTGGACATCAACCAGGTCAACCCGCCGATGCGGCTCGAGGTGAGCCAGCCGATTCTCGACTTCGCCGACATGGCCAAGCTGCGCGACATCGGCAAGTACACGCAGGGCAAGTTCAAGAGCTACGTGCTCGACATCACCTATCCGCTCGCCTGGGGCGACGAAGGCGTCGAAGCCAAGCTGGCGTCGCTGTGCGCCGAGGCAGTCGACGCCATCAAGGGCGGCCACAACATCCTGATCGTGAGCGACCGCGGCGTGAGCCCCACGCAGGTTGCGATCCCCGCCGTGCTGGCGCTGTCGGCCGTGCACCAGTACCTGGTGCGCGAGGGCCTGCGCACCACCGCCGGCCTGGTGGTGGAGACCGGTTCGGCGCGCGAGGTGCATCATTTCGGCGTGCTGGCGGGCTACGGCGCGGAAGCCGTGCACCCCTACCTGGCCATGGAAACCCTGGCGGCCATGCACGCCGACCTGCCGGGCGACATGAGCGCCGAGAAGGCGGTCTACAACTACGTCAAGGCCATCGGCAAGGGTCTCTCGAAGATCATGTCGAAGATGGGTGTCAGCACCTACATGAGCTACTGCGGCGCGCAGCTGTTCGAAGCCATCGGCCTGAATACCGCCACCGTCAACAAGTACTTCACCGGCACAGCCAGCCGCGTCGAGGGCATCGGCGTGTTCGAGATTGCCGAGGAAGCCATCCGCATGCACAAGGCGGCTTTCGGCGACGATCCGATTCTTTCGAACATGCTCGACGCCGGCGGTGAATACGCCTGGCGCACGCGCGGCGAAGAGCACATGTGGACGCCCGACGCCATCGCCAAGCTGCAGCACAGCACGCGCTCGAACAACTGGAACACGTACAAGGAGTACGCGCAGCTCATCAACGACCAGAACCGCCGCCATCTCACGCTGCGCGGCCTGTTCGAGTTCAAGCTGGACCCGGCCAAGGCCATTCCGGTCGACGAGGTCGAGCCCGCGGCTGAAATCGTCAAGCGCTTTGCCACCGGCGCGATGTCGCTCGGTTCGATCAGCACCGAAGCGCACTCCACGCTCGCCATTGCCATGAACCGCATCGGCGGCAAGAGCAACACGGGCGAGGGCGGCGAAGATCCGGCGCGCTACCGCAACGAGCTCAAGGGCATTCCAATCAAGCAGGGCGACACGCTCAAGAGTGTGATCGGCGCGGCCAACGTCGAGGTCGACCTGCCGCTGAAGGACGGCGACTCGCTGCGTTCGCGCATCAAGCAGGTGGCTTCGGGCCGCTTCGGCGTCACGGCCGAGTACCTGCATTCGGCCGACCAGATCCAGATCAAGATGGCGCAAGGTGCCAAGCCGGGCGAGGGCGGTCAGCTGCCCGGCGGCAAGGTCACCGAGTACATCGGCAAGCAGCGCTACGCGGTTCCGGGCGTGGGCCTGATCTCGCCGCCGCCGCACCACGACATCTACTCGATCGAAGACCTGGCGCAGCTGATCCACGACCTGAAGAACGCCGCGCCGCATGCGAGCATCAGCGTCAAGCTGGTGAGCGAAATCGGCGTGGGCACCATCGCGGCCGGCGTGGCCAAGTGCAAGAGCGACCACGTGGTGATCGCGGGCCATGACGGCGGCACGGGCGCTTCGCCCTGGTCGTCGATCAAGCATGCGGGCAGCCCGTGGGAAATCGGCTTGGCCGAAACGCAGCAGACGCTGGTGCTCAACCGCCTGCGCAGCCGCATCCGCGTGCAGGCCGACGGCCAGATGAAGACCGGCCGCGACGTCGCCATCGGCGCCCTGCTGGGTGCCGACGAGTTCGGCTTTGCCACCGCGCCGCTGGTGGTCGAAGGCTGCATCATGATGCGCAAGTGCCACCTGAACACCTGCCCGGTGGGCGTGGCCACGCAAGACCCGATCCTGCGCAAGAAGTTCTCGGGCAAGCCCGAGCACGTCGTCAACTACTTCTTCTTCGTGGCCGAAGAAGTGCGCCAGATCATGGCCCAGCTCGGCATCCGCAAGTTCGACGACCTGATCGGCCGCGCCGACCTGCTCGACATGCGCAAGGGCATCGAGCACTGGAAGGCTTCCGGCCTGGACTTCAGCCGCCTGTTCGCGCTGCCGACGGTGCCGGCCGAGGTGCCGCGCTACCACGTGGAGAACCAGGACCATGGCCTCGAGCGTGCGCTCGACGTCAAGCTGATCGAAAAGTCGCGTCCCGCCATCGAGCGCGGCGAGAAGGTGCAGTTCATCGAGGTGGCGCGCAACGTCAACCGCTCGGTGGGCGCCATGCTGTCGGGCGCGCTGACCAAGGTGCATCCGCAGGGTCTGCCCGACGATTCGATCCGCATCCAGCTCGAAGGCACGGGCGGCCAGTCGTTCGGCGCCTTCCTGGCGCGCGGCATCACGCTCTACCTGATCGGCGATGCCAACGACTACACCGGCAAGGGCCTTTCCGGCGGCCGCGTGGTGGTTCGCCCGAGCCTTGATTTCCGCGGCGAAGCCACGCGCAACACCATCGTCGGCAACACCGCGCTCTACGGCGCGACCACCGGTGAAGCCTATCTGTGCGGCGTGGCCGGCGAGCGTTTCGCGGTGCGTCTCTCGGGTGCCACGGCGGTCGTCGAAGGCACGGGCGACCACGGCTGCGAATACATGACCGGCGGCACGGTTGCGGTGCTCGGCAAGACGGGCCGCAACTTCGCGGCCGGCATGAGCGGCGGCGTGGCTTTCGTCTACGACGAAGACGGCCAGTTCGCCACGCGCTGCAATCTCTCGATGGTGTCGCTCGACAAGGTGCTGACCTCGGCCGAGCAGACCGCGAGCGTGCACCGCAAGATCTGGCACGGCGGCGAGACCGACGAGGCCCAGCTCAGGAAGCTGCTCGAAGAGCACCACCGCTGGACCGGCAGCAAGCGTGCGCGCGAACTGCTCGACAACTGGGCCGTGGCCCGCACCAAGTTCGTCAAGGTGTTCCCGAACGAATACAAGCGTGCGCTCGCCGAGCTGCACGACCGCAAGGTCGAGCTCACGAGCAGCGGCAACAACGCGCACATCGGCCTGGAGCCGCACGCGGTGGCCGCCGCGCCGCAGGCCACCCCGGCCGCAGTTTGAAGATCAACCAAAAAACAGAACTAGCTCCCACACGGCATGCAGCACGTGAAACTGCCACAGCCCCTTCGGGGAACACCGCGGAACCGGCTTTGCCGGGCCGCTGGTGTTGCCCCCTTGAGGGGGGTGGCGGCTACACGCAGTGAGCAAGCAACGGGGGTGTAAAAGGAATCGCGATGGGAAAGATCACCGGCTTCATGGAGCATGAGCGCATCGAAGAGGGCTACAAGCCCGTCGAAGAGCGCGTCAAGCATTACAGGGAATTCGTCGTCGGCCTGACGAACGAGCAGGCCAAGGTACAGGGCGCACGCTGCATGGACTGCGGCACGCCGTTCTGCAACAGCGGCTGCCCGGTCAACAACATCATTCCGGACTTCAATGACCTCGTTTACCGCAACGATTGGCAGAACGCCTTCGCGGTGCTCGACTCGACCAACAACTTTCCGGAGTTCACCGGCCGCATCTGCCCCGCCCCCTGCGAGGCCGCCTGCGTGCTCAACGTGAACGACGACCCGGTCGGCATCAAGTCGCTGGAGCACGCCATCATCGACCGCGCCTGGGACGAAGGCTGGGTGGCGCCGCGCGTTGCCAAGCACAAGACGGGCAAGAAGGTGGCCGTGGTGGGTTCGGGCCCGGCCGGCATGGCCGCGGCGCAGCAGCTCGCTCGCGCCGGCCATGACGTGACGCTGTTCGAAAAGAACGATCGCATCGGCGGCCTGCTGCGCTACGGCATTCCCGACTTCAAGATGGAGAAGACGCACATCGATCGCCGCGTCGAGCAGATGAAGGCCGAGGGCGTGACATTCCGCACCGGCGTGATCGTCGGTGCCGCAAAAGACCCGCTGGGCAAAGGCTCCAAGGTGACCAACCTCGCCAAGGAAACCGTCACGCCCGAGCAGCTGGACAAGGAATTCGACGCCGTGCTGCTCACCGGCGGCGCCGAGCAGTCGCGCGACCTGCCGGTGCCGGGCCGCGACTTGGACGGCATTCACTTCGCGATGGAGTTCCTGCCCCAGCAGAACCGCGTGAATGCGGGCGACAAGGTCAAGGGCCAGCTGCGTGCCGACGGCAAGCACGTCATCGTCATCGGCGGCGGCGACACCGGCTCCGACTGCGTGGGCACCAGCAACCGCCATGGCGCCGCCAGCGTCACGCAGTTCGAGCTGATGCCTCAGCCGCCCGAGGAAGAAAACCGTCCGCTGACCTGGCCCTACTGGCCGATCAAGCTGCGCACCAGTTCCAGCCACGAAGAAGGCTGCGAGCGCGAGTTCGCCATCTCCACCAAGGAGTTCATCGGCGAAAAGGGCAAGGTCACCGGCCTGAAGACCGTCCGCGTCGAGTGGAAGGACGGCAAGATGCAGGAAGTGGCTGGCAGCGAGCAGATCCTCAAGGCCGACCTCGTGCTGCTGGCCATGGGCTTCGTGAGCCCCGTGGCCACCGTGCTCGATGCCTTCGGCGTCGAGAAGGATGCACGCGGCAATGCCAAGGCCACCGTCGATTTCATTGGCGGCTACGCCACCAACGTGCCGAAGGTGTTTGCGGCAGGCGATATCCGCCGTGGCCAGTCGCTCGTGGTGTGGGCAATTCGCGAGGGCCGGCAGGCTGCGCGCTCGGTAGACGAGTTTTTGATGGGATTTAGCGACTTACCTCGCTGAATTTTGTTTCAATTTCGCGGGGCCCTTCACGGCCCCGCTATCATTTGCGGAAACCGCATGCCGGGATGCCTGTCAAGGTGCCCGGCTTTTTTATTGAGATGGACCCAGCCGCACAGCCACACCCCTTTGTAGAGTTCCGCGACGTTACGTTCGGCTATGGCGCGCGTGCGATTCTCGACGGTGTGTCCTTTGCCATCCCGCGCGGCAAGGTCACCGCGCTCATGGGGGCCTCGGGCGGCGGCAAGACGACCGTGCTGCGGCTTGTCGGCGGACAGCAGCGGGCGCAGCGCGGCGAAGTGCTGTTCGACGGCCAGGACGTCGGCAAATTCGACGCCGCCGCTCTCTATAAAGCACGGCGCCGCATGGGCATGCTCTTTCAGTTCGGTGCCTTGTTCACCGACATGAGCGTGTTCGACAACGTTGCCTTTCCTTTGCGCGAACACACGCAGCTGTCGGAAGCGCTGGTGCGCGACATCGTCCTCATGAAGCTCGACGCAGTGGGTTTGCGCGGCGCGCGCGACCTCATGCCCAGCGAAGTGTCCGGCGGCATGGCGCGGCGCGTGGCGCTTGCGCGTGCCATTGCGCTAGACCCCGACCTGGTGATGTACGACGAGCCTTTTGCCGGACTGGATCCGATTTCGCTCGGCACTGCGGCGCGGCTGATCCGCCAGCTCAACGACACGCTGGGACTGACCAGCATCGTCGTCTCGCACGATCTCGAAGAAACATTCCGCATCGCCGATCACGTGATCATCCTGGCCAACGGCGCCATCGCGGCGCAGGGCACGCCCGACGAAGTGCGGCAAAGCGCCGATCCGCTGGTTCACCAGTTCGTCAATGCGCTGCCCGACGGGCCCGTGCATTTTCATTACCCTGGCGTTGGAATCGAAGCAGATTTCGGCAACGAAGGGGGGCGCGCATGACCTGGTGGAAGCCCGCCGATGTCGGCTTTGCCGTGCGCAGCAAGCTCGCCGATATGGGCTATGGCGCCAAGCTGTTCGTGCGCCTGGCGTTTCAAGGCGCGCAGAGCCTGCGGCGCTTCAGCCTGGTGCGCGACCAGATTCACTTTCTGGGCAACTACTCGCTCGCCATCATTGCGGTGTCCGGCCTTTTCGTGGGCTTCGTGCTGGGCCTGCAGATGTATTACGCGCTGCAGCGCTACGGTTCTTCCGAGGCGCTCGGCCTGCTGGTTGCCCTGAGCCTGGTGCGCGAGCTCGGCCCAGTGGTGGCTGCCTTGCTTTTTACCGGGCGTGCCGGAACTTCGCTCACCGCGGAAATCGGCCTCATGAAGGCCGGCGAACAGCTCAGCGCCATGGAAATGATGGCGGTCGACCCGGTCCGGCGCATTCTTGCCCCGCGCTTCTGGGCCGGCGTCATCACGATGCCGCTGCTGGCGGCCGTGTTCAGCGCGGTCGGCATCATGGGCGGCTACGTGGTCGGCGTGCTGATGCTGGGTGTCGATCCGGGCGCGTTCTGGGGCCAGATGCAGGGCGGCGTCGATGTCTGGCGCGACGTGGGCAACGGCGTGATCAAGAGCATCGTCTTCGGTTTCACCGTGACCTTCATCGCGCTGCTGCAGGGCTACGAAGCCCAGCCCACGCCTGAAGGCGTGTCGCGCGCAACCACGCGCACGGTGGTCATGGCATCGCTTTCGGTGCTCGGCCTCGACTTCCTGTTGACCGCCATGATGTTCAGTATTTGAAGGAGCTTCGGCTCCCATCGTTCTAGAGAGAGTGCAAACCATGCAACGTTCCACTAACGACATCTGGGTCGGCCTGTTCGTCCTGATCGGCGGCGCGGCGCTTCTGTTTCTCGCGCTGCAGTCGGCCAACCTGCTGAGCCTGAATTTCCAGAAGACGTACAACGTCACCGCGCGCTTCGACAACATCGGCGGCCTCAAGCCGCAAACCGCGGTCAAGAGCGCGGGAGTGGTGGTCGGCCGTGTGGAATCCATCTCATTTGACGACAAGTCCTTTCAGGCCAGCGTGACGCTGGCATTGCAAAACCGTTACAGTTTTCCCAAGGACAGCTCGCTCAAGATCCTGACCAGTGGCCTGCTCGGCGAGCAGTACATCGGAATCGAAGCGGGTGCCGAGGAGAAGAACCTGCAAGCCGGCGACACCATTACCGCGACCCAATCGGCCGTGGTGCTGGAAAACCTGATCAGCCAGTTCCTCTACAGCAAGGCGGCCGAAGGAAATACGTCGACGCCGGGAACAGCCAACAAGAAATGAAAACAAGTCTTTTTTCGTCAGTCGCTATCAAAAATGTAGCGAACTCTGCCCGCTGGATGGGTATTACGACCGCCTTTGCATTGATTGCAGGATGTGCAAGCGGCCCCCACGCCAATCCGGCGGACCCGTTCGAGCCGCTCAACCGCGGCGTCACTCGGTTCAACGACACCATCGACGAGGCGGTGCTGGTGCCCGTGGCGACCGCTTATCAGCGCGTGCTGCCCTCCATGGTGCGCACCGGCGTGGGCAATTTCTTCGGCAACCTGGGCGACGTCTGGAGTTTTGCCAACAGCGTGGCCCAGCTCAAGCTGCAGAACAGCGCCGAGACTTTCATGCGGGTCAACGTCAACACCTTCTTCGGGCTCGGCGGCCTGCTCGACATTGCCACCGAGGCGGGGATCGACCGCCACGAAGAAGACTTCGGCCAGACACTCGGCCGCTGGGGCGTGGGCGCCGGTCCGTATATCGTGCTGCCGGTGTTCGGCCCTTCGACCCTGCGCGACACCGCCGCATTGCCGGTGGACCGCGCGGGTGGCGTGGTCTCGAACATGAACGACGTGGCCTGGCGCAATTCGTTGTCGTTCCTGGAGGCTGTCGACACGCGCGCGAAGTACCTGCGCGCCGGCCGCCTGCTCGACGACGCCGCGCTCGACAAGTACACCTTCACGCGCGACGCCTTCCTGCAGCACCGCCGCAACGACGTCTATGACGGCAATCCGCCCGATGACGAAGGTGGGAAGTAAGAACAAAAAAGGAGCAAAAAAGGAGCCGTTCGCAGCCGGATGGGGCGCTTTCTGCTTGCATCCGGTTTCAAGGCTTCACCTGCGCTTCAGGGAACCCGGTCGGCTCTGGGCCCGTCGAACACGTTCTTTCCAGGAGGCGCATCGTTTCAACGTGCGCCTCGCGGATTTTCAAAACTTGAGGGAATTGCCATGAACAACAAGATCTTGCAACGACGCGGCCTGGGCCGCTTGGTACTGGCGAGCGCACTGCTTTTTGGCGCCGCCGCGGCTTTCGTGCGTCCGGCACATGCCGCCGATGAAGCGCCCGACGCGCTGGTGAAGCGCCTGTCGACGGACGTGCTCGAAACCATCAAGGCCGACACTTCCATCAAGGCCGGCGATATCAGCAAGATCATGGTGCTGGTCGACAGCAAGATCATGCCCAACGTCAATTTCCAGCGCATGACGGCCTCCGCCGTGGGCCCGGCATGGCGCCAGGCCACGCCCGAGCAGCAAAAGCGCCTGCAGGAAGAATTCAAGACTTTGCTGGTGCGCACTTACGCTGGCGCGCTCGACCAGGTGAGCGACCAGACCGTCACGGTCCGCCCGTTCCGCGGTTCGCCCGACGACACCGAAGTGCTGGTTCGCACCGAGGTCAAGGGCCGCGGCGACCCCGTGCAGCTCGATTACCGGCTCGAGAAAACGCCCGGCCAGGGCGGCGGCTGGAAGGTCTACAACCTCAATGTGCTGGGCGTCTGGCTGGTCGACACCTACCGCACCCAGTTCTCGCAGGAAATCAACGCCCGCGGCATCGATGGCCTGATTGCAGCGCTGGCCGCGCGCAACAAGGGCAACAGCGGCAAGAGCTGACGCCATGCTGGTGCTGCCGACCAAACTCACCCACGACGAGGCCCCGGCCTGCATGCGCATGCTGCAGCAGGGGCTGGCGGGGCAGACCGACACCTCCACAGTGGTCGACGCCAGCGCACTGACGCAGTTCGATTCGTCGGCGCTGGCCGTGCTGCTGGAATGCCGGCGTGAATCGAGCGCGCTCGGCCGCGGCTTTGCCGTGAAGGGCCTTTCGCCGCGGCTGCGCGAGTTGGCCGCCTTGTACGGCATTGCAGGTCTTTTGCCCGCGGCGCCCTGAGCACGGGGCAGCCGGACTGTAGCCGCGTCAGGGCATCTGGCCGCGGCGAAGCAGCTTGCGGGACTGGCCCGTAAAATCGCCGGCTCCCATGCCCGCGATCTCATTCCAATCGGTCTCCAAGACCTATCCCCCCTCCAGACAGCAACGGGCCCAAGGCAAGCAAGGGCTGCGCGCAGTCGACGAGGTCAGCTTCCAGATCGAGCCGGGCGAGTTCTTCGGCCTGCTCGGCCCCAACGGTGCGGGCAAGACCACCCTCATCAGCATGCTGGCCGGCCTATCTCGTCCTACCGCCGGGGCGATCAGCGTGCATGGCTTCGACGTGCAGCGCGACTATGCAGAGGCCCGGCGCCAGCTTGGCATCGTGCCGCAGGAGCTGGTGTTCGACCCCTTCTTCAATGTGCGGGAGTCGCTGCGCATCCAGTCGGGCTACTTCGGCATCAAGAACAACGAGCCGTGGATCGACGAGCTGCTGCAAAGCCTCGGCCTGGCCGACAAGGCCACGGCCAACATGCGCCAGCTCTCGGGCGGCATGAAGCGCCGGGTGCTCGTGGCGCAGGCGCTGGTGCACAAGCCGCCCGTGATCGTGCTCGACGAGCCGACGGCCGGGGTCGACGTCGAACTGCGCCAGACGCTCTGGCAGTTTGTCGCCAGGCTCAACAAGGAGGGCAGCACCGTGCTCCTCACCACGCACTACCTCGAGGAAGCCGAGGCCCTGTGCAGCCGCATCGCCATGCTCAAGCTGGGCCGCGTGATTGCGCTCGACCGCACCAGCGAACTCCTGAAGTCGGCCGCCAGCAACGTGCTGCGCTTCAAGACCGATGCCATGCTGCCCTGGGCCATTGCGCAGCACGCGCGCATCACCGGGCGCATCGTGCAGCTGCCGGCGCAGAACGCCCATGAAGTCGAACAACTGCTGGCCGCGATACGCGAGGCCGGTGTCGTGGTGGAAGACGTTGAAATGCGCAAGGCCGATCTCGAAGACGTGTTCATCGACCTGATGGCGGGTGAGCAAACACCGCTGGAGGTCTCGCGATGATGGCAGTGACAGGTTGGCGCGCGCTGCTTTATAAAGAAACGCTGCGCTTCTGGAAGGTCGGCTTCCAGACGGTCGGCGCGCCGGTGCTCACTGCGCTGCTCTATCTCATGGTGTTCGGCCATGTGCTCGAAGACCACGTGAAGGTCTACGGCTCGGTCGGCTACACGGCCTTCCTGGTGCCGGGCCTCGTGATGATGAGCGTGCTGCAGAACGCCTTTGCCAACAGCTCGTCGTCCATCATCCAGAGCAAGATCATGGGCAACCTGGTGTTCGTGCTGCTCACGCCGCTGTCGCACTGGGGCTGGTTCTTCGCCTATGTGGGCTCGTCGGTAATTCGCGGCCTGGCCGTGGGGCTCGGCGTGTTCGCGGTAACCATGTTCTTCGCCATGCCGAGCTTCGTCGCGCCGCTCTGGATTCTGGTGTTCGCGCTGCTCGGCTCCGCAATGCTGGGCACCCTGGGGCTCATTGCCGGGCTCTGGGCCGAGAAGTTCGACCAGATGGCCGTGTTCCAGAACTTCCTGATCATGCCCATGACATTTCTCTCGGGCGTGTTCTATTCCATCGGCTCGCTGCCGCCGTTCTGGCAATCGGTGAGCCACCTCAACCCGTTCTTCTACATGATCGACGGCTTCCGCTACGGCTTCTTCGGGGTCAGCGACGCCTCGCCCTGGCTCAGCCTGGGCATCGTCGGCGGCGCCTGGCTGGTGGTGAGCGCCATTGCCGTCCACTTGCTGCGAATCGGCTACAAAATCCGAGGCTGACCGCCTTTTTCCAGAATTCCATGACCGCCGAACAACTCCAGGCCCTGATCCAGTCCCATCTCCCTTGCGAGCACATCACGCTCGAAGGCGACGGCCGCCACTGGTACGCCACCATCGTCTCGGCCGAATTCGAGGGCAAGCGCGCCATTCAGCGTCACCAGCGGGTCTACGCCACCCTCGGTGCGAAAATGCATACCGACGAGGTGCATGCGCTCTCCATGAAGACCTACACGCCGGCCGAATGGGCGGCGTTGGAAAAATAACTCTCCGGCCCCGCGGGGCCTGATTTCGCTGGAAATTCGATGGACAAACTTCTGATTCGCGGCGGGCGCCAGCTTCGCGGCGAGGTACTCATTTCCGGCGCCAAGAACGCAGCCTTGCCGGAGCTTTGCGCCGCGCTGCTGACCGACCAGCCCGTGACGCTGCACAACGTGCCGCGCCTGCAGGACGTGTCGACCATGCTCAAGCTGGTGCGCAACATGGGCGTCGTGGCCGAGCGCGACGACAACGGCACGGTGCAGCTCAATGCAGGCGACCTAGCCAACCCCGAAGCCCCCTACGAACTGGTGAAGACCATGCGCGCCTCGGTGCTGGCCCTGGGCCCGCTGCTGGCGCGCTTCGGTCGTGCCAAGGTCTCGCTGCCGGGCGGCTGCGCCATCGGGTCGCGGCCGGTCGACCAGCACATCAAGGGCCTGCAGGCCATGGGCGCCGAAATCGTCGTCGAGCACGGCTACATGATCGCCAGCCTGCCGGCCGGGCGCACCCGCCTGAAAGGCGCGCGCATCCTGACCGACATGGTCACCGTCACCGGCACCGAGAACTTCCTCATGGCCGCCGCGTTGGCCGAGGGCGAGACGCTGCTCGAAAACGCGGCGCAGGAGCCCGAGATCGTCGACCTGGCCGAAATGCTGATCCGCATGGGCGCCAAGATCCAGGGCCATGGCACGAGTCACATCCGCATCCAGGGCGTTGAAAAGCTGCACGGCTGCGAACACGCCGTGGTGGCCGACCGCATCGAAGCCGGCACTTTCCTGTGCGCCGTCGCGGCCACGGGCGGCGACGTGTTCCTGCGCCACGCCCGCGCCGACCACATGGACGCTGTGATCGACAAGCTGCGGGACGCCGGCTGCACGGTCGCGCCGGAAGAGGGCGGGGTGCGGATCAGCTCCAAGGCCCCGGCCAGCGAGCACCTCAAGGCGCAGAGTTTCAGCACCACCGAATACCCCGGCTTCCCCACCGACATGCAGGCCCAGTTCATGGCCCTGAACGTGATTGCGCGCGGCGCCTCGATGGTCACCGAGACCATCTTCGAGAACCGTTTCATGCACGTGAACGAGATGGTGCGCCTGGGCGCGACCATCCACGTCGAAGGCAAGGTGGCGATGGTCGAAGGCGTGCCCCAGCTTTCGGGCGCCACCGTGATGGCCACCGACCTGCGCGCCTCGGCCAGCCTCGTGATCGCCGGGCTCGTGGCCGACGGCGAGACGCTGATCGACCGCATCTACCACCTCGACCGCGGCTACGACCGCATGGAAGCCAAGCTGCGCGGCATCGGGGCCGACATCGAGCGCGTGGCGGGAGCCGCCGCATGATCACGCTGTGCATCACAGGAGTCGCAATCGTGATCACACTTGCATCACAGGAGTCGCAATCGTGATCACGCTTGCATCACAGGAGTCGCAATCGTGATCACGCTTGCTCTGTCCAAAGGCCGCATCTTCGAAGAGACGATGCCCCTGCTGGCCGCCGCCGGCATCGAGGTGACCGAAGACCCGGAAAAATCCCGCAAGCTGATTCTCGCGACCACGCGGCCCGATGTGCGCGTGGTGCTGGTGCGTGCCTCCGACGTGCCCACCTATGTGCAATACGGTGGCGCCGACCTCGGCGTGACCGGCTCCGACGTGCTGCTCGAGCACGGCAACCAGGGCCTCTACCAGCCGCTCGACCTGCGCATTGCGGCCTGCCGCCTCAGTGTGGCGGTGCGCGCCGACTACGACTACGCCTCGGCTGTGAAGCAGGGCTCGCGCCTGCGCGTGGCCACCAAATACGTGGGCCTGGCGCGAGACTTCTTCGCCAGCAAGGGCGTGCACGTCGACCTGATCAAGCTCTACGGCAGCATGGAACTCGCGCCGCTCACGGGCCTGGCCGATGCCATCGTCGACCTGGTCTCGACCGGCAACACGCTTCGGGCCAATCACCTGGTCGAGGTCGAGCGCATCATGGACATCAGCGCGCGCCTCGTCGTCAACCAGGCCGCGCTCAAGCTCAAGCGCGAGCCGATCCGCCGCATCATCGATGCCTTTGCTTCTGCTATTCCTGGGTCTTGAAAAGCGCATGTCCGAAGAAAACAAAAGAAGTTTTTTTTCGAAACTCGATAGCCACTATGCGGCAGTCGAGATGATCAGAGATGCCTCCAAGGCCCTCTGGGTCATTGCGGCGTTGCAAGCCATCTCTGCGCTGATGGGCGACAAGATCGGGTTGGTGGATGCTGCGTTGAATGCCGTATGCGCATTTGGCATCGCTCGCTTCCGCAGTCGGGTTGCCGCAGGCATCGCTTTGGTATTTGCGCTCGGGACCTTGATCTTTGCCGGCTATGGCATGGCGGCTGGCGGCCGGGTCAGCGGGGCGGGCGCGTTGATCGCGCTGTTCGCCGTCTGGGCGACGGCCCGCGCTCTTGAAGCGACCGTCAAGATAAGAGGTACCTTGGCCAACAAGCCCTCGCGTCTTTTGAGCGACCTCGAATGAACCGTCGCTCTGTTGGACATTTTTCTCGAAACACGTGATGAAACTGAAAGCAGCCCCCGCCCGTCTCTCCACGACTTCAGCCAGCTTCGACGCTGAATTCAAGGCGCGGCTGCATTGGTCCGCGGATGCGGATGCGGCCATCGAGAAGGTGGTGGCCGACATCCTGGCCGATGTGCAGAAGCGCGGCGACGAGGCGGTGCTGGAGTACACGCGCCGCTTCGACGGGCTGGGTGCCGCGACCGTGCCGGAACTCGAACTGACGCAAGCCGATTTCAAGGAGGCTTTCGACTCGCTGCCCCAAGACCAGCGCGATGCGCTGCAAGCCGCGGCCCAACGTGTGCGCAGCTATCACGAGGCGCAGAAGAAGGCCAGCGGCGAAAGCTGGAGCTACCGCGACGCCGACGGCACGCTGCTCGGCCAGAAGGTCACGCCGCTCGACCGCGTGGGCATCTACGTGCCTGGCGGCAAGGCGGCCTACCCGTCCAGCTTGCTGATGAACGCGATCCCGGCGCATGTGGCCGGCGTCGGCGAAATCATCATGGTCGTGCCGACGCCCGTGAAGGGCAGCGTTGCGACGGGCGGCACGGGTGGGCAATCGTCGACGAAGGGCGAGCGCAACGTGCTGGTGCTGGCCGCCGCCTACGTGGCGGGCGTCACGCGCGCCTTCACCATCGGCGGCGCGCAGGCCGTGGCCGCGCTCGCCTACGGCACCGCCACCATCCCCGCGGTCGACAAGATCACCGGCCCCGGCAACGCCTACGTGGCCGCCGCCAAGCGCCGCGTGTTCGGCACCGTGGGCATCGACATGATCGCGGGCCCGAGCGAGATCCTCGTGCTGGCCGACGGCACCACGCCGCCCGACTGGGTGGCGATGGACCTGTTCAGCCAGGCCGAGCACGACGAGCTGGCGCAAAGCATCCTGCTGTGCCCCGACGCCACTTACATCGATCGCGTGCAGGCCGAGATCGATCGCCTCCTGCCCACGATGCCGCGCGCGGAAATCATTGCCGCCTCGCTCAACGGCCGCGGCGCGCTGATCCACACGAAGAGCATGGAAGAGGCCTGCGAGATCAGCAACCGCATCGCGCCCGAGCACCTGGAAGTCAGCAGCAGCGAGCCGAACCGCTGGGAGCCGCTGCTGCGCCATGCGGGTGCGATCTTTCTCGGCGCGTTCACCAGCGAAAGCCTCGGCGACTACTGCGCCGGCCCGAACCACGTGCTGCCGACCAGCGGCACGGCGCGCTTTTCGAGCCCGCTCGGCGTCTACGATTTCCAGAAGCGTTCGAGCCTCATCGAAGTGAGCGAAGCCGGTGCCCAGGTGCTCGGCCCCATTGCGGTGACGTTGGCCGAAGGCGAGGGCCTGCAGGCGCACGCCGAAGCGGCACGGATGCGCCTGCGCAAGGCCTGAAGCCTCCATCTTCCGCCAGGAGCAAAGCCAGATGGATCGCCGCAGTTTCCATTGTTCGCGTCCAGCCGCGCTGGTGCTCGCGCTTGCCGCCGCGGGCACGGTGCACGCCATGAGCATCCGTGAACTGCGCACCCTGGAGGCCAACGAGAAAGACGGCAAGGCCTACGCGAGCTACTACCTCGTCGGCGTGCTCGAAGGCCTGCGCGAAAGCGTGGAGGCATCGCAGCGCAACGGGCAAAAGCCCATCTTCTGCGTTGAAGGCCGCCGCCTCGAGCCATCGATGGCGCGCTCCCTCTATCAAACCGAGCTGACTCGCAACGCCGACAGCTATGAAGCCGACATGCCCGTGCAACTGGTGATGTCCGGCGCCCTCAAGAACAGCTACCGCTGCACCCGATGACCACTTCCCCTACCGCCCGCCCGATCGACCGCATCCGCTCCGACGTGCAGTCCATGCACGCCTATGCGGTGCAGGACGCGCGCGGCTTCGTCAAGCTCGACGCCATGGAGAACCCGTTCGGCCTGCCGCCCGCATTGCAGGCCGAACTGGGCGCTCGGCTCGCCGCCTTGGCGCTCAACCGCTACCCGGGCGAGCGGGGCGGCGACTTGCAGCGCGCGCTGGCCGCGCATGCGCACATGCCCGAAGGCTTTGCGCTGATGCTGGGCAACGGCTCCGACGAGCTGATTTCGCTCCTGGCCATTGCCTGCGATGTGCCGGGCGCCACGCTGCTGGCGCCGTTGCCCGGCTTCGTGATGTACGCCATGAGCGCCCAGTTGCAGGGCCTGCGCTTCGCCGGCGTTCCGCTCACGGCCGATTTCGAGCTCGACGAGGCAGCAATGCTTGCGGCCATCGCACGCGAGAAGCCGGCCATCGTGTACCTGGCCTATCCGAACAACCCCACCGCCAACCTCTGGGACGATGCGGTCATCGAAAAGATCGTCGAGGCCCAGGGCGCGCAGGGCGGCCTGGTGGTGATCGACGAGGCCTACCAGCCCTTTGCCGCCAGGAGCTATATCGATCGCATCGCACGGCACGGCCATGTGCTGCTGATGCGCACGCTCAGCAAGTTCGGCCTGGCGGGCATCCGCCTCGGCTATCTCATGGGGCCGGCCGAGTTGATCGCGCAGATCGACAAGGTGCGCCCGCCCTACAACATCAGCGTGCTCAACTGCGAATGCGCGCTGTTCGCGCTCGAGCATGCCGAAGTGTTCGAGGCCCAGGCCCGGCAAATCCGCGAGGAGCGCCATCGCCTCATGATGGGGCTGGGCCGGCTCGTGGGCGTGAAGGTGTGGCCGAGCGACGCCAACATGATCCTCGTGCGGGTGCCCGATGCCGCCAAGACCTTCGAGGGCATGAAGGCACACGGGATTCTGGTGAAGAACGTTTCTAAAATGCACGAACTGCTCGCAAATTGCCTGCGCCTCACCGTCGGAACGTCCGACGAGAATGCGCGGATGCTCGCGGCACTCGAAGCCTCACTATGACCACCCCCCAAACAGCCGACACGGGCACCGTCGCGCGTACCGCATCGGTCACGCGCAACACCGCCGAAACCAAGATCACCGTCAGCGTCAACCTCGACGGCACGGGCAAGGCCAAGCTCTCCACCGGCATCGGCTTTTTCGACCACATGCTCGACCAGATTGCCCGCCACGGCCTGATCGACCTCGACATCGACTGCCAGGGCGATCTGCACATCGACGGCCACCACACCGTGGAAGACGTGGGCATTACCCTCGGCCAGGCGGTGGCCAAGGCCGTGGGCGACAAGAAGGGCATTCGCCGCTACGGGCACGCCTATGTGCCGCTGGACGAAGCGCTGAGCCGCGTGGTCATCGACTTTTCGGGCCGCCCCGGGCTGGTGATGCACGTGCCGTTCACCAGCGGCATGATCGGCACCTTCGACAGCCAGCTCACCTACGAGTTCTTCCAGGGCTTCGCCAATCATGCGTTCGTCACGCTGCACATCGACAACCTGAAGGGCGTGAACGCGCACCACCAGTGCGAAACGGTGTTCAAGGCCTTTGCACGCGCGATCCGCGGCGCGCTGGAGCTCGATCCGCGCTCCGTGGGCGTCATTCCCTCGACCAAGGGTTCGCTCTGAAATCTTCCAGCGAACAGCTATGAAATCTGTAGCAAATACCGTCGCGGTCGTCGACTACGGCATGGGCAACCTGCATTCGGTGTCCCAAGCCGTGCGGCATGCGGCCGACCAGGTGGGTGTAGAGGTTTTCGTCACTTCCGACCCCGAGGTGGTGCGCAAGGCCACCCGCGTGGTGCTGCCTGGCCAGGGCGCCATGCCCGACTGCATGCGCGAGCTGCGCGATTCCGGCCTGCAGGAGTCGGTGCTCGAGGCTGCGGCAAACAAGCCGCTTTTCGGCGTGTGCGTGGGCATGCAAATGCTGCTGTCGCGCAGCGATGAAGGGCCGACCGACGGCCTCGGCCTGATTCCCGGCGAGGTCGTCAAGTTCGATCTGGCCGGCCGTCTGCAGCCCGACGGCAGCCGCTTCAAGGTGCCCCAGATGGGCTGGAACCAGGTGCGCCAGGCCCAACCGCATGCCGTGTGGGCGGGTATTCCCGACCAGAGCTACTTCTACTTCGTGCACAGCTTCTACGCACGGCCGGCGGACGCCCGGCACAGCGTGGGCGAGGCGGATTACGGGGCATGCTTTACCGCGGCCATCGCACGCGATAACATTTTTGCCACCCAGTTCCACCCGGAGAAGAGTGCGGACCACGGGTTGCAGCTCTACCGAAATTTCCTCCACTGGAATCCCTGACCTTATATTTCCGACCGGGCCGAACCTTCCTCAGCCCGGATTCCGCACACTCGCGTCACTTCCATGCTCCTCATTCCCGCCATTGATCTCAAAGACGGCCATTGCGTTCGCCTCAAACAGGGCGACATGGACCAGTCCACCATCTTCAGCGAAGACCCCGCCGCCATGGCCCGCAAGTGGGTCGAGGCCGGCGCGCGGCGGCTGCACCTGGTCGATCTGAATGGCGCCTTCGCCGGAAAGCCGCAGAACCACGCGGCCATCAAGGCGATCCTGCGCGAGGTGGGCGACGACATTCCGGTGCAGCTGGGCGGCGGCATCCGCGACCTGGACACCATCGAGCGCTACATCGACGACGGGCTGCGCTACGTGATCATCGGCACCGCCGCGGTCAAGAACCCCGGCTTCCTGAAGGACGCCTGCGTGGCCTTCGGCGGCCACATCATCGTGGGGCTCGACGCCAAGGACGGCAAGGTGGCCACCGACGGCTGGAGCAAGCTCACGGGCCACGAGGTGGCCGACCTGGGCAAGAAGTTCGAAGACTACGGCGTCGAATCGATCATCTACACGGACATCGGCCGCGACGGCATGCTCTCGGGCATCAACATCGACGCGACCGTGAAGCTCGCGCAGGCGCTGACCATTCCGGTGATCGCCTCGGGCGGCCTCTCGAACATGGCCGACATCGACCAGCTTTGCGCGGTCGAGTCCGAAGGCGTCGAAGGCGTGATCTGCGGCCGCGCCATCTATTCGGGCGACCTCGACTTCGCCGCCGCGCAAGCCCGCGCGGACGAACTCGCCGGCGTCTGATGCCACTTGCGTAGCGCGGCGTGCTCTCCGCGCTTGCCATTGCCAACTACCGGTCGCTGCGCCAGCTGACGGTGCCGCTCGGCCGGCTCACCGTCGTGACCGGGCCCAACGGCAGCGGCAAATCCAGCGTGTACCGCGCGATGCGGCTCCTGGCCGACATTGCCAACGGCGGCGTGATCCGCTCGCTGGTGCGCGAAGGCGGGCTGTCTTCCACGCTGTGGGCCGGGCCCGAGCGTTTTTCGGCCGCCATGCTGCGCGGAGACGCCCCGGTGCAGGGCACCGTGCGCAGCGAGCCGGTGAACCTGCGGCTCGGGTTCTCGGGCGTCGAAACGAGCGACTTCGGCTACGCGATCGACATTGGCCTGCCGGTGCCGCGCGAAACAGCGTTCGGGGGAGATCCCGAAATCAAGCGCGAGGCCATCTGGAGCGGCCCAGTGCTGCGGCCCGCCACGCAGCTGGTTGACCGCAAGGGCGCTTCGCTGCGGCTGCGCGGCGACCGCAGCGGAAGCTGGGAGCCGGTGGGCCGGCCCATCGCCCAGTTCGCCAGCATGATGACCGAGTACGCCGATCCGCATGCCGCACCCGAGATGCTCACGCTGCGCGAGCAGATGCGCTCCTGGCGCTTCTACGACCACTTCCGCTCCGACGCCGATGCGCCCGCGCGCCAGCCGCAGCTCGGCACCTACACACCGGTGCTCGCCAACGATGGCGCCGACCTGGCCGCCGCGCTGCAGACCATTCGCGAGATTGGCGACAGCAGTGCGCTCGACCGTGCCGTGGACGATGCGTTTCCCGGTGCCCGCATCCAGGTGCGCGTGAACGAAGATCGCTTCGAAACGCTGATGCACCAGCACGGCCTGCTGCGGCCGCTGACGGCGGCGGAGCTTTCGGACGGCACCTTGCGCTACCTGCTCTGGATCGCCGCGCTGCTCACGCCCCGTCCGCCGGCGCTGCTGGTGCTCAACGAGCCCGAGACCAGCCTGCACCCCGACCTGTTGCCCGCGCTCGGCCGGTTGATCGCGCAGGCCGCGCGCGAGTCGCAGATCATCGTCGTGTCGCACGCTCCGCGGCTGATTGCCGCGCTCGAAGACAGCGACGACCTGCAATCGGTGGTGCTCGAGAAGCGCTTCGGCGAAACCCGCATCGCCAACCTCGACATGAGCGAGATACCGCACTGGGCCTGGCCGGCGCGCTGACCGCCGGTGCGGCTTATTCGGCCTTGACCGCCATCGTCTGGATGATCGCCTGCAGCTGCGCGCTCATCGGCAGGTCGATGCTTTCCCCGGTGGGCAGCTTGCGCAGGAACCAGCGCTTGTACTGGCGCTCGATCTCGCCGTCCTGAGCCAGCACCTGGAAGGGGTCGTTGATCACCTTGGCCAATTGCGCATCGCCCTTGCGGTACATGATGCCGTAGGGGTCGTAGGAGAGATAGTCGCCGACCACCTCGTACTGAGCCTTGGCGGCTTCCCGCGCGATCAGGCCGTAGAGCAGCACGTCGTCGGTGGCAAAGGCATCGGCCTGGCCGCTTTTCACCAGCCCGAACGAATCGGCGTGGTCGCGCGCCACCAGCAGGTCGATGCCGAGCCTGAACTTCTGCGAAAGCTCGCGCAGCGTCTTCTCGTTGGTGGTGCCCGCGGTAACGGCCACGCGCTTGCCGGCCAGGTCGCGGAACGACTTGATCGGCGAACCTTTCTTCACCAGCACCTTGGTGCCCGAGACGAAGATCGTGGGCGAAAAGCTCACGCGCTTCTGCCGCTCGAGGTTGCTGGTGGTCGAGCCGCATTCGAGATCGACCGTGCCGCGTTCGACCGCATCCATGCGCGAATCGGAGGTCACTGGCACCCATTTGATTGCGAGGCTCTTGTTCACTGCCTCCTCGATGGCCGTGACCAGTTCGCGGCAGAGCTCGATCGAGTAGCCAACGGGCTCCTGGCGTGCATTGAGAAAGGAAAACGGCACCGACGATTCGCGGTAGCCGATGGCGACGGCGCCGCTCTCGCGCACCTTGGCAAGCGTGCCGGTGAGCGTAGGGGGCGCTTCCTGCGCCTGTGCGGGGGCGCCTATGGCAAGGGTGGCAGCCGCCAGCAGGCGGGCGATGAAAACCGGCAGCGTGGGCCTGGGCTTCATGGCGAGCCTCACGCGTGGGCCGGATGGGCGAGAGTGGCCGCAGCCTCCTCGTCCAGCGCCTTGGCGTTGACCGCTGCGTCGCTCTCGGAGAGCAGCTGGCCCTCCCACTTGGCAACCACCGCGGTGGCGATGGAATTGCCCACCGCATTGGTGGCTGAGCGTCCCATGTCCAGGAAGGTGTCGACGCCCAGGATCAGCAGCAGGCCGGCTTCCGGAATGTCGAAGTGGTTGGGCGTGGCGGCAATCACCACCAGCGAGGCGCGCGGCACGCCGGCCATGCCCTTGGAGGTGAGCATCAGGATGAGCAGCATCGTGATCTGCGTGCTGAGCGGCATGTGGATGTTGTAGGCCTGCGCGATGAAGAGCACGGCAAAGGTGCAGTACATCATCGAGCCGTCGAGGTTGAACGAATAGCCCATCGGCATCACGAAGCTCGAGATCTTGCGCTTCACGCCGAACCGGTCGAGCGCCTGCAGGATCTTCGGGTAGGCCGCTTCCGAACTGGCGGTGGCGAACGACAGCAGAAAGGCTTCCTTGATGAGCGCCATCAGCTTGAACACCCGGCGGCCCAGGAACGACACGCCCGCAAGAATCAGCACACCCCACAGCACGAACAGGCCCAGGTAGAAGTCGCCCATGAAAACGGCGAACTTCAGCAGGATACCCAGGCCGTTCGTCGCAACGGTGGCGGCCATGGCGGCCAGTACCGCAAGGGGCGCCAGCTTCATCACATAGCCGGTGATCTTGAGCATCGCGTGCGAGAGCTCGTCGATGGCGGCCACCAGCGTCTTGGCCTTGTCGCCGAGAGAGGCGAGCGCCACGCCGAAGAACATCGAGAACACCACGATCTGCAGGATCTCGTTGTTGGCCATGGCCTCTGCAAAAGACTTGGGCACCAGGTGGCTCACGAAGTCCTTGAGAGTGAACTTCGCGGTCGCCAGGTTGGCCGAGGCGCCGATGTCCGGCAGCGGCAGCCCCAGGTTCTCGCCCGGCTTCAGAAGGTTGGCCATCACCAGGCCGATGAGCAGCGAGATGAGCGAGGCGGTAAAGAACCAGCCGAGCGACTTGCCGAACACGCGGCCCACCGACTTGGCGTCGCCCATGTGCGCAATGCCCACCACCAGCGTGGAGAACACGAGCGGCCCGATCAGCATCTTGATGAGGCGCAGAAATACGTCCGACACGATCATTGCCGCTTTCGGCTGCGGGAATTTCCGCTGCCTACAATTCCCGCATGGACATCAATCCGATCGAGTTTCGCGGCCAGCCGGCGCTTCGCGCCACCGGTGCCGACGGCAGCGCTTTCACCGTGTCTCTACACGGGGCGCAGCTGCTTTCCTGGACCACGGCGGATGGCGTCGAGCGGCTCTACCTGAGCCCGCGCGCCGTGTTCGACGGAACGGCCGCAATCCGCGGCGGCGTGCCCATTTGCTGCCCCCAGTTCAACCAGCGCGGCATGTTGCCCAAGCATGGTTTCATGCGAAATCTGCCTTGGGAAAACCGTGGGATCGACGCCGCATCGGGCGAACTGACCTTGCGGCTGCGCGACAGCGAGGCCACGCGCAAGCTCTGGCCGCACGCTTTCGAGGCGCGCCTGCAGATCGGCATGGCGCCCGGCCGGTTGCGCGCCGCGCTCACGCTGCTCAATGTCGACCATGCGCCATTCAGCTTTGCGGCGGCGCTGCACACCTACCTGCGCGTCGACGACATCGGCGATGTGCGGTTGGAGGGGCTGGAAGGCGCCAACCGCTGGGATTCGCTGCGCGACGACCGCCATGTGGAAACCGCGCCCGCGCTGCATTTCGATGCGGAGTTCGACAGCGTCTATGCCGCTCCCGCGAAGCCGCTGCGCCTGGTGCAGCCGGGCGGCACGCTCGAAATCACGCAGAGCGCAAGCTGCAGCGAAACCGTGGTCTGGAACCCGGGTGCGGTGCTTGGTGCGAAACTCGCCGACATGCCCGAAGACGGCTACCGGCACATGCTGTGCGTGGAAGCCGCGCGCATCGACGAGCAGGTGCTGCTCTTGCCCGGTGCCCAATGGCAGGGCTGGCAGCAGCTTCGCGTTCTCTGATTTTTTCTTCCGACCCACCATGCTCGCAAAACGCATCATTCCCTGTCTCGACGTTACCGGCGGCCGCGTGGTCAAGGGCGTCAACTTTCTCGAACTGCGCGACGCCGGCGATCCGGTCGAGATTGCAGCGCGCTACAACGCGCAGGGCGCCGACGAGCTCACCTTTCTCGACATCACCGCCACCAGCGACGGCCGCGACCTGATCCTGCCGATCATCGAGGCGGTGGCCTCGCAGGTCTTCATTCCGCTGACGGTGGGCGGGGGCGTGCGCACCGTGGCCGACGTGCGCCGGCTGCTCAACGCCGGTGCCGACAAGACCAGCTTCAACTCGGCGGCCATTGCCGATCCGCAGGTGATCAACGACGCCTCTCAGAAATACGGTTCGCAGTGCATCGTGGTGGCCATCGACGCCAAGCGCCGCAGCCCCGAAGAAGCCGCCACCCGCGGCGCGGGGTGGGACGTCTACAGCCATGGCGGCCGCAAGAACACCGGCCTGGACGCCGTCGAATGGGCGACCGAGATGGTGCGCCGCGGCGCCGGCGAAATCCTGCTCACGAGCATGGATCGCGACGGCACCAAGAGCGGCTTCGATCTTGAGCTCACCCGTGCGGTGAGCGACGCCGTGAACGTACCGGTCATTGCGTCGGGCGGCGTGGGCAACCTCGACGACTTGGCCGACGGCATCCAGACCGGCGGCGCCGACGCGGTGCTGGCCGCCAGCATCTTTCACTACGGCGAGCACACCGTGGGCGAGGCGAAAGCCCGCATGGCCGCGCGGGGCATTCCCGTGCGCACGTGATCCGCTTCAGCGCCGCTCCGGGGTGGGACAATACCCTTCATGAATTGGCTTGACGAAGTGAAATGGGACGCGAACGGCCTGGTGCCCGTGATCGCGCAGGAACAGGGCAGCAACGACGTGCTGATGTTCGCCTGGATGAACCGCGAGGCGCTCGAAAAGACCGCCGAGCTGGGCCGCGCCGTGTATTTCAGCCGCTCGCGCAACAAGCTGTGGTTCAAGGGCGAGGAATCGGGCCATGTGCAGACGGTGCATGAAATCCGCCTCGACTGCGACAACGACGTGGTGCTGCTCAAGGTCACCCAGCTCGGCCACGAGCCCGGCATTGCCTGCCACACCGGCCGACACAGCTGTTTCTTCAGCACATACGAGAACGGCCAATGGACCGTGGTCGAACCGGTCTTGAAAGACCCGGAGTCGATCTACAAATGACAGCCACGGTGAACACCTCCGACGCCCTTGCGCGCCTTGCCGCCGTCATCGAAAGCCGCCTGCCCGCGCACGGCGGCGACCCGGAGAAGAGCTACGTCGCGCGCCTGCTGCACAAGGGCCCCGACGCCTTCCTCAAGAAGATCGGCGAGGAAGCCACCGAGGTCGTCATGGCGGCCAAGGACGCCGACCATGGCGGCGACCGCACGAAAATAGTGAACGAAGTGGCCGATTTGTGGTTCCACACTATGGTGGCGCTGGCGCACTACGGTTTTTCGCCCGGCGAGGTCATTGCGGAGCTCGAGCGCCGCGAGGGCACCAGCGGCATCGAGGAAAAAGCCCTGCGCAAGGCGCAGGCCCGCGAGGCATCCAACGATTGAAAGGACATCTCCAATGGCCAACGACATCGTGAACGTGGAACCCGACGACTCCCTCAAGACCTGGGGCTGGGTCAGCTACATCCTGCACCTGATCGTGGCCGTTTGCGCTGTATTGCCCGGGGCGCAGGCTTCGGTGGTGCTCTTGCTGGTGGCGCTGGTGATCGACTTCGTCAAGCGCGACAACGCAGCGGGCACCTGGCAGGCCTCGCATTTCAGCTGGCGCATCCGCTCGGTGCTGTGGGCCGGCCTGCTGTACATCGTGACCTCGTGGCTCTGGCTGCTGTTCCTCGTGCCGGGCTGGATTGCCTGGAGCCTGATTTCGCTGTGGTTCCTCTACCGGATCGTGAAAGGCATGATCCGCATGAACGACAACCGTCCCATGGAACCCAAAGATGTCATCTGATCCGAACTGCGTCTTCTGCAAAATCATCGAAGGCAAGATCCCCTCGCGCAAGGTCTACGAAGACGACGAACTGTTCGGTTTCCACGACATCTCGCCCTGGGCGCCGGTGCACTTCATGCTGGTGCCCAAGAAGCACATCGCGTCAATGGCGCAGCTCACGCCCGACGACGCCGCGCTGATGGGCAAGATCATGACGCTGGTCCCCAAGCTCGCGGTGGAGCAGGGCTGCAGGCCCTATCCGGAGGGCGGCTGGCGCGTCGTCATCAATACGGGCACCGAGGGCGGGCAGGAGGTGCACCATCTCCATGTCCATGTCATGGGCGGTCCCCGCCCATGGCTTCGCGGCTGAACATTAGGCCAAACTGTCACATTTCGCCCGACTAAAATCGGACACATTCTTAGGAGTCTTCCATGGGTTCATTTTCAATCTGGCACTGGCTGATCGTGCTGCTCGTCGTGGTCATGATCTTCGGCACCAAGAAGCTGCGGAACATGGGTTCCGACCTTGGCGGTGCCGTCAAGGGCTTCAAGGACGGCATGAAAGACGGCGGCACCACGGCCGACGCACCCGCTTCATCGGCCCCTGCCGCCCAAGTGACCGGCCAGCCGGCCAACAGCGACAAGTCGGCGATCGACGTCGAAGCACGCCAGAAGTCCTGAGCGCGGGTTTTAAGTGCTCGACCTCGGTATTGAGAAGCTGGCGCTGATCGGCGTCGTGGCGCTGATCGTCATCGGGCCCGAAAAGCTGCCCAGGGTGGCGCGCACCGTCGGCACCCTGCTGGGCAAGGCGCAGCGTTACGTGAACGACGTCAAGGCCGAGGTCAATCGCTCGATGGAACTCGAAGAGCTGCGCAAGATGAAAACCACCGTGGAGGATGCGGCGCGCGACGTCGAGCACAGCATCCAGACGGGCGCGACCGATCTCGAAAAGCAGTTCTCCGGCTCGGGCGAAACCCTTTCGGCACTGGCCGAACCGGAGCCTTCGGTGCCCGAGTACAGGCACCCGCGCAAGAACTGGCGCCTGAAGCAGGGCGCCACGCCGCAGTGGTACAAGGCCCGCAACGGCGTGCGCACCAAGGCGCTCTCGGGTGCCGCCCGCGTTGCCCGTTTCCGTCCCCACAAGATCAACTAGCGGCTTTTACAATCGCGTTCCTCGTGCGCCGCACGCCGGCCGAAGCCACGCTTTCTCCTGCTCTTTTCCCCTTCCAATGGCCGATTCCGACAACAAGAACAAAGACGCAGAAGACGAATTGGCGGGCACCGAACAGCCGTTCGTGCAGCACCTGGTCGAACTCCGCGACCGCCTGCTCTATTGTGTCTACGGCCTCGTGGTCGCGGGCGTGCTGCTGGCCATCTGGCCAGGGCCGGCCGGGCTGATCGACCTTATTGCCATGCCGATCCAGGCCCACATGCCGCCGGGCGCCAAGCTCATCGCGGTGGGCGTGTTCTCGCCCTTCTTCGTGCCGCTCAAGGTGCTGATGATGACGGCCGTGCTGCTGGCGCTGCCTTGGCTCATGTACCAGGCCTGGATGTTCGTGGCGCCGGGGCTCTATAGCCATGAAAAGAAATTCGCGCTACCGCTGATCTTGTTCGGCAGCCTGCTGGCCTATGTCGGCATCGCGTTTGTGCAGTTCTTCGTGCTCGACAAGATGTTCGGCTTCATTCAGAAATTCACGCCGCCGAGCGTGAATGCCACGCCTGACATCTCGTCATACGTCGAAGCCATCTTGTCGCTCTACATCGCTTTCGGCGTCGCGTTCCAGGTGCCGATCGTCGTGATGCTGCTGGTGAAGTTCGAGATGGTCACCATCGAAAAGCTGCGCTCGTTCCGCGGCTACTTCATCGTGGTGGCCTTTGTGATCGCCGCGGTGCTCACGCCGCCCGACGTGGTGTCGCAGCTTGCGCTGGCCGTGCCGATGTGCCTGCTCTACGAGGTCGGCATCATCGGCGCGCGCTACTTTGCAATGGGCACCAAGAAGCCGTCCGAAGAGGAAGAAGGCGCCGATTCCTCGGCGTCTTCCTGATCGATCGCTATTCGGTTCCGGCGCGTCAGCGCCTCGGCGGCTACTCGGGCTGGTTGGGCACCTGCCGAACGGGGCTCTTGGGCCGCAGGCCCGGCGTCACGTCCAGTTCCATCTTGTCGGTGCCGCGCTGCAGCGCAAAGCGTGCGGTGCTGCCCGGCTTGAGGCCGGCCACGGCGGTCAGCAGGGCCTGCACGCTGTCGGTCTTCTTTTCGCCGACCGAAGTGATCACGTCGCCCGGGCGGATGCCGGCCTTGGCCGCTGGGCCGTTCTGGAGCACGCCGGTGATGATGACGCCGGTATCCGCCTTCACGCCGAACGTTTCGGCCAGTTCGGGCGAGAGCTCGTTCGGCTCGACGCCGATCCAGCCGCGGCGCACCTGGCCTTCCTTCACGATGCCTTCGAGCACGATCTTCGCCATGGACACAGGTATGGCGAAGCCGATGCCCATGCTGCCGCCCGAGCGCGAATAGATGGCCGTGTTGACGCCCTGCAGGTTGCCGTTGACGTCGATCAGCGCACCGCCCGAATTGCCGGGGTTGATGGCCGCGTCGGTCTGGATGAAGTTCTCGAAGTTGTTGATGCCGAGCTGGTTGCGCCCGAGCGCCGAGACGATGCCGCTGGTGACCGTCTGGCCCACCCCGAAGGGATTGCCGATAGCCAGCACCTGGTCGCCCACCTGCAGGTCGTCCGAGTTGCCCAGCACGATGGCGGGCAACTTGTCCATTTCGATCTTGAGCACGGCAAGATCGGTGTCCGGATCGGTGCCGATTACCTTGGCGCGCGTGTGACGGCTGTCGTTGAGCGTAATCTCGATCTCGTCCGCGCCCTCGACCACGTGGTTGTTGGTGAGGATGTAGCCCTCGGAGCTCACGATCACGCCGCTGCCCAGGCCCACCTGGGGCTGGTCGCCCTGGTCGCCGAAGAAAAACCGGAACCACGGATCGTTGCTGCGCGGATGGCGCTGCGCCGCCTTGCTGGTGTTGATGCTCACCACCGCCGGAGAAGCCTTCTTGGCCGCCGCGCTCAGGCTGCCGGCGGGCGCCACCGCCGGCGCACCGGCCGGTGCCTCGACGATCGAGACCACGCCGCCGAGCGAGGTGGAGCGACGGTTGATCCACTCGGGCTTGAGGGTCGCAACAACAAAATAGGCCGCCAGGAGGACGGTCACGGCTTGGGCAAAGAGCAGCCAGGTGCGTTTCATGAAATTTGTTAGCGGGTAAGCACGCCGTCCGGTGTGGCGCTACAGCTCGATTGTCCCTCAACCCCCGGCCGCCGGAAAACCGCGCCGGCCGGTCGAGATTGGCGCAGGCCTGAGGCACCAATACGGGATAACCCTTAGCATCGCGAAGCGAGCCCACACGGCTCCGGACTCCGGCCTTCCGCAACGCCCACCCGGCGCACGCGGCCAGGTGTTTCGCCGGCGCGCTGCCTTTCCGCTTTCAATCCCCTGGCGGTCCTGCGTGCGGCAACGATTTCCCTGACAGCCATGACTTCTCAAGCCCTTTCTCCGGACGTTTCTCCGGACGGCACCCAGCCGGTTCCGGCCCGCACGCTCGATTCCCGCGACTACAAGACCCTTGCCCTGTCCGCTCTTGGCGGAACGCTGGAGTTCTACGACTTCGTCATCTACGTTTTCTTTGCCACCGTCCTGGGTGCGCTTTTCTTTCCGGCGGATATGCCCGATTGGCTGCGGCAACTGCAGACCTTCGGCATTTTTGCCGCCGGTTACCTGGCCCGGCCGGTGGGCGGCATTGTCATCGCGCACTTCGGCGACTTGCTCGGCCGCAAGCGCATGTTCACGCTCTCGATCTTCCTGATGGCGGCGCCCACGCTGGTCATCGGCCTGCTGCCCACCTACGCCAGCATCGGCATTGCCGCACCCTTGCTGCTTCTGGCCATGCGTGTCCTGCAGGGCGCGGCCATCGGCGGCGAAATGCCCGGCGCGTGGGTGTTCGTCGGCGAGCACGTGCCGGCGCAGCGCTATGGCTTCGGCATCGGCACGCTGACCTCGGGCATCACCGGCGGCATCCTGCTCGGCTCGCTGGTTGCGGTGGGCATCAACCGCTACTACCTGCCGGCGGAAGTAAGCGACTTTGCCTGGCGCATTCCCTTCGTTCTGGGCGGCGTGTTCGGGCTCGTCTCCGTGTACCTGCGCCGGTTCCTGCACGAGACACCGGTCTTCAAGGAATTGGCGGACCGCAAGACCGTTGCGCGCGAACTGCCGCTGCGCACGGTGCTGCGCGAGCACCGCGCCGCAAGCATCTACGTGGGGCTGCTGACCTGGGTGCTGTCGGCCGCGATCGTCGTGGTGGTGCTGTACACGCCCACCTACCTGCAGAAGGTACATCACATTCCGGCCGCGCTGGCACTCGAAGCCAATGCGCTGGCCACGCTGACCCTGACCATCGGCTGCGTGCTGGTCGGCTGGGCGTGCGACCGCATCGGCACGCGCGCCGTCATGCTGATCGGCTGGGGCGGATTGTTCGCGACCGCGTACCTGTTCTACGCGGGGCTGCCGGGTACGCCGGCCACGCTCTTCTGGCACTACGGCCTGGTGGGCCTGTTCGTGGGCACCATTGCCACGGTGCCGATTGCCGGCGTGCGGGCATTCCCGGCCCCGGTGCGCTTCACCGGCCTTTCGTTTGCCTACAACATGTCGTATGCGGTGTTCGGCGGGCTGACGCCTGTGATCCTGACCGTCTGGCTTCAGCACGACACCATGGCCCCGGCGCACTACGTTGCAGTGCTCGCCGGGCTGGGTTTCCTGCTGGCGCTGTGGCCCCTGGCGGCACGCGGCCATGCCATGCGCGATGGGGGCGGGAGCGCGACAATGTCGCGATGAGCACCACCCGCCACGAACTGCTGCACGCCTTCGACCTGCTTCTTGCGCCTTCGCGCTTCAAGGACTACGGACCGAACGGCCTGCAGGTCGAGGGGCGCACCGTGGTGCGGAAAATCGTCTCCGGCGTCACGGCGAGCCGCGCGCTGATCGAAGCCGCCATTCACGCCGAGGCCGACGCCATCTTCGTTCACCACGGCCTGTTCTGGCGTGGCCAGGACAGCTGCGTTACCGGCTGGATGAAGCAGCGCCTCGGCCTCTTGCTCGGCGATGACATCAACCTCTTCGCGTACCACCTACCGCTCGACGCGCACCCCGAGCTCGGCAACAACGCCCAGTTGGGCCTGCAGCTCGGCCTGCTTGCGCATGCCGGCTCCACCGGGCGCTTTGGCGAGCAGGAACTCGGTTTTCTGGGCGCGCGCGAAAACGGCGAGAGCTTTGCCAGCGCGAAGGAACTCGCGGCGCACGCAGAGAAGGTTCTCAAGCGGCCCGTCACGCTGGTGGACACCGCCCACAAAGCCATCAAGAACATCGCGTGGTGCACCGGCGGCGCACAAGGCTACTTCGAGGCCGCCATTGCCGCCGGAGCCGATGCTTTCATCACCGGCGAGATCTCCGAACCCCAGGCCCACTACGCCCGTGAGATGGGCGTCGCCTTCTTGGCTTGCGGGCACCATGCCACCGAGCGCTATGGCGCGCAGGCCGTGGCGGCCCATGTGGCGGCCCAGCTCGGGCTGAAGCACGAGTTCATCGACATCGACAACCCCGCATGAACGGCAAGGCTCCTGCTGCTGCCGGCGCACCCTTGGCGGTCACGCTCGGCGACCCCGCGGGCATCGGCCCGGAAATCATCGTCAAGGCCTTCCGCCCGGCGCCCGACGCCGCGCGCGGCGCCTTCGTGGCCGGCGACGTGGGCACCATGCGCCGCGCGTCACAGGCCTTGGCGCTGCCGGGGCAGCCGGCATGGCCGGTGGCGGAAATCGAGCACCCGGCCGAGGCGGCCGCCATGCCGCCGGGCTGCATTCCCGTGCTGCAGGTGGTGGCGCCTCCCGCGCACATCGTGCCCGGGCAGATCAGCGCCGAAGCAGGGCGCGTGGCGGGCGAGTGCGTGGTCTGGGCCGCGCGCGCGGCATTGCGGGGCGACATCGCGGCCATTGTGACGGCACCGCTGCACAAGGAAGCGCTGGCCGCTGCGGGCTTTCCGTATCCGGGGCATACCGAACTGCTGCAAGCCGAGGCCGCCGCCCATGCGGGCGTTGCCGTGGACGGCATGCCGGTGCGCATGATGCTGGCCAACGACGACCTGCGCACCGTGCTCGTCAGCATTCACATGTCGCTGCGCGACGCCATCACTGCGGTGAGCTTCGGCAATGTGCTGGAAACGCTGCGCATCACCCACCGTGCCTTGCACCGCATGCTCGGGCGGGCGCCGCGCATCGGCGTGGCCGGCCTCAATCCGCATGCGGGTGAGGGCGGCCTTTTCGGCAGCGAAGAGCGCGACATCATTGCTCCCGCCATTGCGGCCGCGCGTGCCGAGGGCATCGACGCCGGCGGTCCGCATGCGCCCGACACCGTCTTCATGCGTGCGCGGGCCAAGGCGGGCTTGCCAGGGAGCGGCGAATTCGACGTGGTGGTGGCGATGTACCACGACCAGGGGCTGATTCCGGTCAAGTACCTGGGCGTGGAAAAGGGCGTGAACGTAACCCTGGGCCTGCCGCTGGTGCGCACCAGCCCGGACCATGGCACCGCGTTCGATATCGCGGGCAAGGGTCTGGCCGACGCGTCGAGCCTCATCGAGGCGCTGCGCATGGCCAGGACGCTGACGGGCGCCTAGGGACGGTTCTTCAGGCTGTCGCGGATCTCGCGCAGCAGGGCAATGTCTTCCGGCGGCGCCACCGGGGCCGCGGGCGTCTCGGCATGGACCTTGCGCAGCTTGTTGATCTGCTTGACCATCATGAAGATGATGAAGGCAAGGATGACGAAGTTGACCGCGATGGTGATGAAGTTGCCATAGGCCAGCACCGGTACGCCGGCCTTCTTCAGGTCGGCCAGGTTGTTGGCCACGCCCGCCGGCACCGAACCCAGCACCAGGTACAGATTGGAGAAATCGAGCTTGCCGAACACCAGCCCGACCAACGGCATGATGATGTCGCCGACGAGCGAGTCGACGATCTTCCCGAACGCCGCGCCGATGATCACGCCCACCGCAAGATCGACGACATTGCCCTTGACGGCAAATTCCTTGAATTCACTGAGGATGCTCATGATTTCGATGTGCTGGGGCGCACAGGTGTTGAAGATGGCGGGAGTATGCCTGTGGAATAATCCGCGCGCCTGAACCGGACCGACACATGGCTGTAGTTCGAAAGAGTTCCGGCCGGGCGGCCGGCTTCAATTAATAACGATTCAATGGCCGGGCCCGCACCGAAAGGCGCAATTCCATTTTAAATCGATGAATAGTTTCTGGTTAATGGTCACCGGGCTCGGTGACAGTGGATTTCTATTGCCCGCCGCATTGTGGATCGCAATTTGGCTGGCGGTCGACCGCGGCACGCGCCCGGCAGCGGTGCATTGGGCGCTCCTATTCGGTGGATGCGGTCTGGTGGTCATGCTGTCCAAGCTGGCTTTTCTGGGCTGGGGGATTGGCAGCGCCCGCTTCGATTTCACCGGCTTCAGTGGACACACCGCATTGGCAACCAGCGTCTGGACGGTCGTCTTCTGGCTTGCGGCGCTGCGGTTTGCACCATTCTTGCGCATTGCTGCGGCTATCGTGGGATGGGCGTGGGGCCTCGCGGTCGGAGTATCGCGGCTCGCGCTTGAAGTGCACTCCACCGCAGAAGTCGTGACGGGCGTTGCGCTCGGCACAATTGTGAGCGCCAGCTTTCTATGGCTGCAGCGCAACAGGCTACCTGTGGTGTCGTTGCGAGCGCCCCACTGGCTCGCAGCGGGTGTCGCGATACCGCTGCTACTTTTCGTCGTCGTGGGGCGGCCCGCACCCACTCAGTACGCGCTGGAATCCGTGGCCGCCTGGATGGCGGGCATCGAGCGCCCGTACAGGCGCAGCGATCTTCTGCACGGCCGCCAACCCGCCCGCGCACCCACGGGGAATTCACAGGTGCTTACAAAAGAGCAAACCTTTTAGACGGCCGGCCAATATGCGCCAATTGTCGCTTGAATGCCACAATTGATGCTGTCAATGGGTTAATTGATAGTTCACATTTGCAAACCGCGTGCAGCGGCTTTGCATGTCCCCCGAAGGTCTTCATTTCCCCAATGAAACACGGCCCTTCGGCATTGCGGATGAACATTCCCCTGCGCAGCCCCGGGATATCCACAGATAGACACAGTTTTTTCGTCTATTCAACGGAAAACAGGGGATGCGCGGGCAGCGACAATTCGGCCGGCGCGCCCTGACGACATCGCGAAGGCTCGCTTTCACGAACCGTGACAAAAAGGTCGGGGCCAAATGCGGATTGGGCTCGGGCCTTGCATATGAATCACGGAATGTCGAAAAAACCAATTTGTGCAATGGGGATCAATTTGACACGCTACGTGCACCCGTCAGGGTGGGGTTTAGCCCTAGTCGGCGCGTTATTGCTGCAGGGTTGCGCACCGGGCTTCAGTTCTGTGTCCGCCTACGAGGCCGACCAGAGCCTGCCCCCGGAATTCCAGTACCTGCCGGCCGACGGCGCACCGGATGGGGTAATTACCTCGATTTCATCCGCGCTCATCCGCGCGATGGCCGAGGCGCAGCCCACGGCCGTACCCTCCGAGGTGAAGGCACTATTCGGCGAGGCGCCGGTCTACACCATCGGGCCGGGCGACGTCGTGGGCGTGATTGTGTACGACCATCCGGAGTTGCTGCCCAACGCGGGCGCGGTGATCACGCAGCAGGCCGACCCGACAGGCATCAGCGTGGCGCCGGGCTTCATCGTCGGCGCGGACGGGCAGATCACCTTTCCCTACATCGGGCGCGTCAAGCTCCAGGGGCTGACCGAAATCGAAGCTTCCGATCTCATTGCCAAGCGCATTGCGGCCTACATCCGCGATCCGCAGGTGACGGTGCGCATCCAGTCCTTCAGAAGCCGCCGCGCCTTCGTTGAAGGCGAGGTGCGGACCCCGGGGCTGCAGATCTTCACCGACGTGCCTATGACGCTGGCCGAGGCCATCAGCCGTGCCGGCGGCATCACCGCGAACGGCGACCGTTCGTTCGTCACACTGCAGCGCGGCGGCAAGTCGACGCTCATCAATCTGACGAACCTCCAGGACCTGGGCGCCGATGCCAGCCAGATTCCGCTGCAGAGCGGCGACGTGATCCAGGTTCGGCACCGCGACGAGAGCAAGGTGTTCGTGATGGGCGAAATCTCGCGTCCCTCGGCCCTGCTCATGCACAACGGGCGGCTCAGCCTGAACGAAGCGCTCGGCGAGGCCGGCGGGCCCAACCTGGCTTCTGCCAACACCGGGCAGGTCTACGTCATTCGCAACAACGCGAGGGGCCTGCCGGCCATCTTCCATCTGAACGCGAAGAACCCGGCTGCGCTGGCACTCGCCGAGCGCTTCCCGCTGCAGCCACGCGATGTGGTCTACATCGATTCCGTGCCGCTCGTGACGTGGAACCGCCTGGCCAGCCTGATCCTGCCGGCGGCGCAAGTCATCAATGCCGGCGACGAGGTCTGGAGCCGCCACAGATGAAATCCATCCTGACCGTCTGCATCGGCAACATCTGCCGAAGCCCCATGGCGGCGGGCCTGTTGGCCGCCGGGCTGCCGCATCTTCGCGTCGTGTCCGCCGGTACGGGGGCGCTCGTGGGCAAGCCGGCCGATGCCATGGCGCAAAGGCTCATGCAGCAGCGCGGCATCGACATCTCGGCCCACGTCGCGCAGCAGGTGAGTCAGCTGCTTTGCCGGCAGGCCGACCTGATCCTGGTGATGGACATGGAGCAGCGCCGCTATCTGGAAGCGACCTACCCGTTCGTGCGCGGCAAGGTCTTTCGCATTGCAGAAGCCGCGAAGCAGGACGTGCCCGACCCCTACCGGAAAGACGAGGCGGCCTTCGAGCATGCCCTCGCCCTCATCGACGTGGGCGCCAGGACCTGGATCGATCGCATTCTGAAAATTACAAAACCCGAGCAGCAACCGACATGAACGCACCCCAGCAAGCCGCCCTGCCGATGCCAGCGCTGGAAGAAGAGGGCGAAGGAATCAACCTGGTCGAGTGCCTCGATATCCTCGTTGACAACCGCTGGCTCATTGCCATCGTGACCGCGGCGGCCTTGTTCCTTGGCTTTGCCTATGCCTTCTTCGGCAAGCCCATGTACGAAGCCAACGTGGCGGTGCAGGTGGAAGACTCCGGCAACTCGGCGGGCAGCTTCCTGGGCGACGCAGCGTCTTCGCTGCTGAGCGTGAAGACCCCCGCCGCGGGCGAAATCGAAATCATCAAGTCGCGCGCCGTTCTGGCGCAGGCGGTGGAAAACACCAAGCTCTACATCAGCGCGCAGCCGCGCTATGCGCCCGTGGTGGGCAGCTGGCTTTCGCGGCGCGCCACCGATCTTTCGAACCCCGGCTTCATGGGCCTGTCGGGCTACGTGACCGGCACGGAGAAGATCGTCGTAGCCCAGTTCGACGTACCGGCCGATCTTGAAGAGCAACAGTTCTCTCTGACTGTACAAGCCGACAACCGCTACGAGCTGGGCCACCCCGGCATCGAAACCCCACTCCAGGGCGCCATCGGAACCCCGCTGGTTGCCAATCTTCCAGGCGGCAGCTTGCGGCTCCTGGTCAGCTCCGTCAGCGCCAAGCCCGGGGCCCAGTTCCGGCTGGTGCGGTTCTCGAAGCAGCTCACGCTGCTGTCGCTGCAGGACGGCCTCAAGGTCGTCGAAAAGGGCAAGCAATCCGGCGTGATCGACGTCAGCTGGAAGCATCCGAGTCCTGAAAAGCTCACGCAGCTGCTCAACGAGATCGGCCGCCTCTACGTGCGCCAGAACATCGAGCGCAAGGCTGCCGAGGCCGAAAAGACATTGGGCTTTCTCGATACCGCGCTGCCCCAGTTCAAGAAGCAGCTCGAGCAATCCGAAGACCTCTACAACCGCTACAGAAACGAGAACGGCACCGTCAGCCTGGACGACGAGGCAAAGAATGCCCTGACGCAGACGGTCGATCTGCAATCCAAGTTGCTCGAAGCCCAGCAGAAGCGGCGCGAGCTCTCCGCGCGCTTCACGGACAAGCATCCGAGCATCCAGACGCTGGACACGCAAATCTCGGCATGGAAGGGCGAAATCGCCTCGGTCGATTCGCGCATCCGCAAGATGCCGCTGCTGCAGCAGAACACCGTGCAGATGCAGCGCGACATCAAGGTCAACACCGACCTCTATGTGTCGCTGCTCAACAGCTCGCTGCAGATGCGGCTCGCCAAGGAGGGCAAGGTCGGCAACGTGCGCCTGCTGGACGACGCCATCATTCCGGAAGAGCCCGTCTGGCCCAAGAGGCCGTTGATCCTCGCCCTGGCATTGCTCTTGGGGCTGATGGCCGGCGTGGCCGCCGCCATCGCAAGAAACTCGTTCTTCGGCGGCATCCGCAATCCGAGCGAGATCGAAATGCACACGGGGCTCAGCGTCTACAGCAGCATTCCGCTGAGCGGCGCCCAGCGGATGATCGACCGGAGCATCGAGAACAAGGCGCCCGGCCTCCACATCCTGGCGCTGCAGCATTCGGAAGACCCCGCGGTCGAGAGCCTGCGCAGCCTGCGGACCGCCCTGCAGTTCGCCATGCTGGAGGCGCCCAACAACCGCTTGCTCATCTCGGGTGCGACCCCGGGGGTCGGGAAGACTTTTGTTTCCGTCAATTTCGCGGCAATTACCGCCGCGTCCGGCAAAAAGGTTCTTCTGGTCGATGCCGATTTGCGCAAGGGCCGGGTTAATCAATTTTTCTCAATGTCTCGATCACCCGGTTTATCCGAATTGATCGCGGGCACATTGAGTCTCGAAAAAGCCGTTCGTTCGTCGGTTCTGCCCAATCTGGACGTGATAACGACCGGGGTGCTTCCACCCAACCCCGCCGAACTGCTCATGAGCGATTCTTTTTCGCAGATTTTGGAAAAACTGTCGCCAAGCTATGACTTGGTGATCATCGATACGGCACCGGTACTGGTGGCCGCGGATACAGCCTCGGTGGCACCGCTCGCAGGCTCGCTGCTGCTGGTAGCCCGCGCCGAGAAAACCCAGTTGGGGGAACTGAACGAGAGTGTCCGGAGATTGGCGCACGCGGGCTGTTCAGCCAATGGCGTCATTTTGAATGCTATGGACTTATCGCGGCGCCACGCGGGTAGCAGCAGCTACAAATATGGTGGTTACCGATACATACACTATAAATATAAAAACAACAGGGATACCACCTAGTTGGCGCCTCGGTATCTGTGAAAATTAGGCTTGAATGTGGAATTTATCACTTCAAGCACTGATTTGGTGCCCTTGCTCAAGAGCTAATGACAAAGTCCTAGGTTAAGTATTTCGTTCTTTGTATTGCGTGTTGAGTCGCTGGGATTGCGCAATGTTTTTTCTGCGCAGCATCCTCCGAGGCTCCCGGTGGCCGTATCGGGCCTGAACCCGAGCCGCAACTTATCGCCGACCCGCTAGTGGCAGGCATTTGCTTGCAAGACGAAAGGTGCGCCAGAAATGAGAGTTCGTAAGCTAAAAAATTGCTTCTGCTTCAAATGCAAGAATGGAGCATCCCTATGACCAATTTCCATTCCGAGGAATTGACCGCACCCAGAGGCGAGGATATGCATACCGAGTTTTCGGACCCGGATTGGGATAAGGTCAATCACCCAGCCATGCTGCGTGCCGCTAAAAGAGCGGTGGATATTGCCGCATCTCTTTTCTTTTTTACCGCGTTCGGCTGGCTTTATGTCTTGCTCGCCATTGGCGTCTTTCTCACTTCCGGAGCCCCTGTTCTTTATTCGCAGCCGCGCTACGGACGGGGAGGGCGCGTGTTCAAGTTCTACAAGTTCCGCTCCATGCTGCCCAACTCCGCCCAGATCCTCGAGGAGCACCTCAAGAACGATCCCGTGGCACGCCAGCAATGGGACGACTATCAAAAGCTCGAGAACGATCCGCGCATCACCCGCTTCGGCAAGTTCATCCGCAAGACCAGCCTGGATGAATTGCCGCAGTTCTGGAATGTGCTGGTTGGAGACATGAGCCTGGTCGGCCCCCGGCCTTGCATGCTCGATCAGAAGGGGCTCTATGGCGCCGACTGGTCGTTCTATTGCGCCGTGCGGCCCGGAATCACGGGCCTGTGGCAAGTGAGCGGCCGCAATCAGCTGAGCTACAAAAAACGCGTGGCGCTGGACGTCACCTATGTCGAGACGCTTTCGGTGGGCAGGGATATCGGGATTTTCATCAGGACCATCTGGGTGGTGGCGGTAGGCCACGGTTCTCGGTGACGCTCATTCAAAGATGAAAAAGATTCTGATTTGCGCGGTGCCGTTCAGCGACAACCTGGGAGACGGGGTCATCGCGGCATCGTTGGCCCATATCGCGGGAATGAAGTACCCGCGCGCCACCGTCGAGTTTCTGGATATTGCCGGCCGGGTGGGCTTCGAAGAAGAAAACCTGCGGGGCGGGGGCGCTTTCCGGCTTTTCGCAAAGCTGCCTTCCCTGCTTCGGTCACTGATCGTTTTTCTTTACTGCCTCAAGGGCTACTTTCTGGTCTGGCGGAAGAACTGGAAAGCCGCCATCAGCGATGCGGACCTGATCGTCATTGGAGGCGGCCAGCTGTTTTGCGACGTGGCGCTCAATTTTCCGGCCAAGCTTTTTCTCCTGAGCCGGCTTTTGCGCGGAAAGCGGGTGGTGGTGGTGTCGGTCGGGGTTACGGCCCGGTGGTCGGTTCTGGGCCGCTTCCTCGTCAAGCGCGTCATCAGCAATGCAAGGCCGGTTTTCTACGCCACGCGCGACAAGGAATCGGCAAACAACCTGCATACGCATTTCGGAATTCCGACGGGAAGCATCAGGGTGGTTCCCGATCCCGCGCTGGTTTGCGCCGATGCGTTCTCGGAAGAGCTTTCGCCGGAGAAGAACTGGGACATCGGCATTTGCGTGAGCAGCCTCGACGCGCTGGTCATGAACTCCGAATACGCGAACGCCAACTCGACGGAGTCGGCCAAGTTCTTTTCAACGCTGGCTGAATCGCTGCGGGCCGAGGGAAAGCGGGTGCTGTATTTCACCAATGGCGCGTCTGAAGACAACAAGATCCTGAACGAGATTTCTGCGGAATCGGACGCGCCGAAATCCAGTTTCCTGGTTCCGCGGCACCCAGATGAACTCGTTTCCCTCATCAGCGCCTGTTCATGCATCGTGGCGCACCGGCTGCACGCAAACATCGTGGCCTACAGCCTGAACATTCCGTCGATTGGGATGAATTGGGACAAGAAGGTCGAATCCTTCTTCGAGTTGACGAAGCGAAAGCGCTATCTCTTCGACTTGTCGCCTCGCGTGGAAAAGCTCGAAGCCTCGGTGCTGGGCGTGCTGAACGAAAAGACTCCGGACCGGCAAACACTCGATCTGCTCAGAGGCGAAGTGGTGGCCGGAATTCATGCCTTGATCTGACTGCGCAGGCCATGAAAATATTGCACATTGCCGAAACGCTCAAGGGCGGGCTGGAAACCTATTTGCGGATGGTTTCCGGCTTTCAGCAGAACTCCCCCATGATCACCCAGGCGAAGTTCGTTTTGCCCGGACCGGTGGAGTGGCTCAGTTCGCAAGACACCCACGTGGTGCCCACGGCGCGCAGCCCCTTGGCGCTTGCGAGCTACGCCGCAGAAGTCAGGAAGATCATCCGGACCGAGCGGCCATCGGTTCTTCATCTCCACAGCTCGATTGCCGGTGGGGTGGTGCGCGCGATGGCGCTGCTCGGCCAGGTGCCACAAGAGACAAAGATCGTCTATTGCTCGCACGGTTGGGCATTCGACCAGATCGGCCCTTCGTACAAGAAGTCCATCTATCGCTGGGCCGAATGGCTGCTTTCATATTGGACCGACGCGATCATCTGCATCAGCGACCATGAGCTGCGCATCGCCGAAAAATTCGGCATCAAGCGATGCAGGTGCATTCCGAACGGAATCACACCCGCGGCGCTGGGCCATGAACAGGTTGCTGCTCCGGAAGAGGAGGTTTCGCCGCGGCAAAGACAGATCTTGTTCGTGGGCCGGCTCGACCGGCAGAAGGGTATCGACCTGCTGCTTGATTCCTACGCCAGCGTGCGGCCTAGATTCAAGCTGACCATCGTCGGCGGCGCCGTTCGAAACGATCTTTCCCTGGCCCGTTCCGATGAAATCGAGTTCAAGGGCTGGCTCGAAAAGGATGAACTCGATGCCGCATACCGCTCTTGCGACGCGGTCATCGTACCGTCGAGGTGGGAAGGCTTCGGCTTTGTCGCCGTCGAGGCCATGGCGCGAAGCAAGCCGGTTTTTGCCTCCGCCGTGGGCGGGCTGGTCGACATTGTCGAAGACACGAAAAACGGACGGCTGTTTCCGCTCGATCGCCTGGACGAAATGCTGCACGAAATCGATCAGATTCCGACCGAGGATCTGGTGCGAATGGGACGGAACGGGCGAAAGGTCTTCGAAGAAAAATACACCGCCGACCGAATGAACTCGGCCATCGTCGATCTCTACAAGGAGTCGGTACTTTGATGAGATATTCATCCCTGTCCGGAATGGCCAAGCTCTTTTGCGCAGTGATGGTGCTTGCCGCAATCTCGCTCCCGGCACAGGCGCGGGGCGTCAGCGAGCTGAGCACCGAATATCCGACCGCACTGAGCGTGCAGATCGACCCGAGCGATATATCGGACGAAGACCTGAACGAGATCAGGGCGGCCGGGTTCGAGTTCGTCCGGTTCGGCGTGCGGCCGCCGCTGAAAAGCGTCAACCCCGCAATGATCGACTACTCGAAGCTGATCCGGCGCGTGCGCAATGCCAGGCTCGAAGCCATCGTGACGCTGTTCGGAGGCAGGGAGATCTGGGGGCACGATTCGTCGGACCAGCAGGCCGGTGGGCAGAAGGAAAAGCTGTTCGCAAACTTTGCGGCCGAATTCATGAACGCACACGCCGCCGACGTGGCGGTGTGGGAACTGTGGAACGAGCCTGACCACAAGACGTTTCTGAACCCGGCGCTTTTTTCGAGCTTCCAGACGGCGACCGCTGAGTTCTGCCGCAGCATCACGCAGTTGAAAAACCAGCCGCAGATCGTCATGGGCTTCGGGTTTGCGAAGCTTCCTTTCAAGCAGGGCCAAGTTCCTCTGCAACTCGAAAACGCCTTTGTCTCGGCGGCCAAGGCCAATTGCCTGACGGACATATCGATCCATCCTTACCGTTCCGTTCCTGAAACAGCCATTGCCGACTATAGAAAGCTGCGTGGCAAGCTGGACGAACTGCAGCTTGGAAAGGTCGGCATCGTTGCTTCCGAATGGGGGTATGCGTCGTATCTTCCTGTTCGGGACCGCAACACCCAGGCTTCGCTCATCTTTCGCGAATACCTGACCAATGTTGCTGCTGGCATCAAGCTCCTGAACCTCTATGCGTGGCAAGACCGGGGAACTTCCGCCATTTCGAGAGAAGACAATTTCGGGCTCAAGTCGAAGGGGGGCGAGAAGAAGGAAGCCTTCTCCAGCCTTACCGAATTCCTCAAGATTGCCAGAAATTCCAGGAAGGTTTCTTACGAGAGCAACGCCGGGCTGAACAAGCTGGTGCTGAGCCGTGGAGCTTCGCTGCTCCACGTGGTGTGGACGCAAAGCTCTGAGCAGAACGTGCTGGTGCCCGCCGAAAAGGGAAAGAAGTGCACGCGCGTCGATTTCTTCCCGCAGGTGCGGCACGGCACCTGCGGCAATCCGGTCGACGGGGGCTTTGCTGCCAAGGCAACCGCCTATCCGTTCCTGTTGTCGATTTCTGACTGAGGATGGCGTCCTTCTCCGGAATTCGGAAGCGTCTTGGACCGATCTATGCAGTTGCAGATCAATGCATCTACAGCGCGAGCCAGCTGCTGCTGAGCTTTGCGCTGGCGCGGGTGTTGTCGCCTTCGGATTTCGGTATTGCATCGGCTTTCCTGGCGATCGTCAGTTTCCAGTACATCCTGCATACGGCGGTGGTGCATGAGCCATTGCTCATCAAACGCTATTACGCGGATCGCTCCGCCGCCTGGTGGAGCTGGGCGCTGGTTGTCGCGGTGTCCGTTGCCGGCTCTCTGATCTGGCAGGTCACCGGGTTTCCGGGGCCGTTGAACTGGGCCGGCGTGGCGTTGATCGTGGGCTACGAGATATTCTGGATTTCTCGCAGCGTCTTGCTCGTGGGGCGCCGGTTCGTGGTGCTCTGCGTGTCAGGCGTGCTGATCAGCAGCGGCTACCTGGTGGTCCTGGTCGGCTTGAGACCGGCAACATGGACGCAGGCCTTGCTCTGGATTGCCGCTATTCAGCTGTCGTTCTTGTTGCTGGTCGCCAGGAGCCTGAAGAACGTGATTGCGCCGCTTCCCGCACCGGCCAACACACAGACCCTGACCATCAAGGAAGCCACAGCCTATGGCTGGAAGGCGAGCCTGTCGCAACTCATGAGCTGGATCATGACGGGCGGCGCCATATTGCTGCTGGGCTCTTCGGCCGATTCGGCGCAGGGCGGCTTGCTGAAGATCTACATCACCTTCTTGCTGCCAATGCAGTACGTGCTGCTCGCGCTGGGCTACTACATCCTGCCCAAGCTGGCGGCGAGCTGGAAATCCGACCGCCGGAAAGACGCGTTTCGCCTGTTCATCAAGTTCGTCGTCTTCGGATTTTTGGTGGCGGAAATCGGCGGCGTATTGCTGGGCCTGCTGGGGCCTTACCTGGTAGTGCTGGCCTTCGGCAAGAACTACGGTGGAATGGACTTCTCGCCGTTTTTCTACGCGCCCGCAATCTTCGGCCTCACGATGTGCCTGCGGACCGGGTTCAGGGCCGCGGGCCGGCCCGGAGCTCTTTTGTGGTGCTCGATCTTCGGTGCGCTGGTGTTCGCGGCCTGCATGCTCATGGGCAAGCCGCCGATCTCCTACATACAGACCATCAACGCCATGACGCTGGGCTTTGCCTGCATGGCGGCCGCGATGATGGCCTGGCTGTTCTTCATCATGCGCGCCCCCGCTGCGCCGCAGGCTCGCTGACCTGGCGACGAACGGTGCGGGAAGGGGGGAAGGGCGAGAGCCCTAGCGCCGTTCGAACTTCAGGATGTTGTCGCCCGTGCCCGGCGCACCGCTGTCCGGCGGGCCGAACTTGAAGGCGCTCGGGTCGCGCGCGGACGTCATCTCGTACAGCGGGTGGATGCGGCCCAGGCGCGCACCGCCGTCGCGCACCAGCGGCGCCCATGCGAAGTTGGCGGTGAACTTGTTCGAGCGCGGCAGCAGCGCATCGAAGGGCACCGAGATGTAGATGCCCTTGTCGAAGCTGCCTTCGCCGAACTGCCTTGCCGAGATGTTGGTCTTGGTGGCATAGGCGCCGAGCACCACGCCGTTGTCGAATCGGCGGCTGATGTCGATGGTCACTCCACGGTCGCCCGCCAGGTACTGCCCCGCGCTGATCTTGGCGAGGATGCCGTTCCAGCCGGTGTCCCAGTAGAGCGTGGCATGGCCGGTGTTGACCTTGTAGTCGCGCAGGCCGAAGTCCTGGTCGAAGTCGCGTTGCCGCACATGGTTGAAGTCGATGCCGATGGCCATGCGGCTGCGCCATGGGCGATAGAGCCATTCCGCGCCGACGCCCGCGTACATGCTTTCCAGCGCACCGCCGTACACGCTGTAGTACTGGTCGTCCGTGAGTTTGCCCACGTGCGTCAGCTGCAGCACCGGCATGGTCAGGCGCTTGGCGGTGACGAACTCGCGCTGCAAGGTTCGCACGCGGGGCAGGTTGCTGGGCGCCGTGTAGGTGAACTTGTCGAAGTTGTCGAGCAGGCGCAGGTTCAGCGCACCGTTCACCCAGGTGCTTGGCGTGAAGCGGTATTCGGCAACCGCCTGCACGCCGATCTGGTAAAGCACGAACGCATTGGGGCCGCCCAGGATCTGGCCGAGGCTGGGTGTCAGGCCGATGCTGAACTTGGAGGTGCGGCGCTCCCACGGCGCGAGCGCCTTGTTGTCGTCCGCAATCCCGGGCGCGTCCCTCGACGCGATGGCCGCATTGGCATTCGAAATGTTGGCCGGCTGGAAGTCGGCGCCGATGGGCGGGGGCGCATAGTCGCGCTGGCTGGCCGCGCGCGCTTCGCTGGGCGTTTGCGCCTGGTAGTGCGCCGTGACCCACTCGTTCCGGTCGACCACTTGCGCATGCATGGGCAAGCCGCGCTCCGAGTAGTGCAGCACGAAGTTCTTGATGGTGCCCGGCGCATCGCGGTGCAGCACGGCAATGATCTGCTCGACGCGCGCGTTGCGGTACACGGTGGCGCTTTCGGTGATCCACACGTGCAGCATCTGGCCCTGCGGCGCAATGCGCTGGACGGTCCACTCGGTGCGGCTTTCGATGTCGGCCGCGGTGGCGGCCCAGCCTGGCGATGTGGCAGGCGGCGTCGGCGAAAAGCGCGGCGCCGGCGGGTCTGCCGTCTTGGCCATCTGCATGTTCGCCAGGTTGGTTTGCAGCGTGAGGCCCACCATCACCTTGTTGCCGCGCTCCAGGCCGGCCGAGAAGGTCACGCCAGGGGCGTAGCGGTATTCCAGGCCGATATTGATCGGCGAGCGCCGCGGCTGGTCGTTGTTGAGCGGTTCGTTCTTGTAGTTGTTGCCCTCGAACTCGAGCTTGAGCGTGAGCGGGTCCCAGGGCGTGCGCAATTGCACGCCGCCGAAGAGCGCGGTGGGTCCGCGAAAGAGCCGACCGAAGTTGGCGCCGCCCCATGTGGTCTCGCTCACGCGGGTCTTGAAGCGGCTGCTCAGCAAGCCGAAGGGGTTGCTGATGTTGCCGCTGCTGCCCATGTAGCCCCAGCCGATGCCGAGGCTGAAATCCAGGTCGCCGTGGCGCTTGCTCGCCACCAGGTACTCGGAGGAAAAGAGACCGGTACCGCCGATGTCGCGAAAGCCCAGCGCCACCTCGGGGAGGTAGGCCGACTCTTTCCACAGCCGCGCCTTGAAGTCGATGCTCTTGTCCTTGTAGTCCTGGTTGCTCAGGCCGATACCGTAGATGCGGTTGCCGATGGACGTGTAGCGGAAGCCGGCTTCCAGCCAATCGAGCGGCTGGAACATCACGTTCAGCCGCGTATAGGGCGAGACATGCGTGATGGAGGTGCGCATGTCGCCTGTCTGGCCCATGCGGGCCGAGGGCGTCTGCAGTAAGCCGGTTTCGCCCCAGTCGTTGCCGCTGGGCTGCAGCGGGCGGTACTGCGGTACCGCCTCGGGGCGCACCGAAACGGTGGTGGGCTGGAACGGTGTGGCCGGGGGAGAGGACTCTGTCGCCAATGGAATGGCCGCAGGTGCCGCGGCCGCAGGGGCGCTGGTCGCAAAGGCCGTAGCCGCGGCGGGCATTTCTGCCATCGTATTGCCCTGCGGCGATGGCCCTTGCGTGGCGAGGAACTTGATCAGCCCTTCGGAAACTGCCTCCAGGTCGTCCTTGCCGCGAGGGGGCGCCCACATCCAGGCGCCGGGTGCCGGCTCGTCCGACGGATGCGCATTCCACTTTGCCGTGCCGACACGCGCGGTGCGGCCGTCGGGCTGCGCCACCCATGCCCAGTCGTGCTTGCTTTCGGGGTCGCAGGCCGCGACATAGTCCCATGCCGTGCGGCCCGGCTCGTGCGCCACCTGGCAAAGCCGACCGTCGGGCTGCACCACCGAAATGGTGCTCAGGACCGGCGGAGGCGCAATGAGCTGCTGGCCTGCCGTGAGCACCGGATCTTCTTCGGGGTGCGCCTCGAGCCAGCGCGGGTCCACAATGCCGAGCGCAACCCGGCCCGTGACGGGAAGGTTCTGCAGCCATGCGATCAGCTGTTGGCGCTGGGCCTGTTCGGCCCGGGGCGCGCGCCGCCTGGCGGCCTCGAGCCGCAGCAGCACCTGGTTCTTCAGGAACTGTTGCGCCAGCCGCTCCTGTGGAACGCGCCAGGACAAGCCAGGGGCGGCCGATTCCGTCGGCTGCCGCAGCAGCCAGGCACTCAGGCGTTCGCCCGGGCGAATGTCGGCATCGTTGGCCGGTGTCTTGTTGTCGACCGGGCCGCTGCCCAGGGGCTGGGCCGCCGCGGCGCAACTGGCTGCGAGCGCGCAGGCCACCACCGCGCGAAGGGGCCAGGGTTGTCTGCCGGAGCCACGAAGAAGCAAACGGCTCATGTACCAGCGCTCGCCGCTGCGACGGGTGCTGGGGAAGAAGGCGTCCACTGCTCGAAACTCATACACAGATCATTGGAAATACATTGCTCGGAATAAACGACTCGCGGGGTGCCGCCCGCTTGCGAAACGCCGAAGCGCGCGGGGGGCAGCGAGGCGCTTGCCGGCCGGGAAACGCTGCGCTCCTCGTACCAGCGCAGGGAAGCAGCGGCCGTGCCAGCCAGTGAGACTTGCTGCGGTGCGGCAATCGGCGCCAGCACGATCTCGTCGCGAATGCCGAAACGGTAGCCCGGCATCATGTCGCGCTGGCGTTGGTAGGTTTTTATGGAGGTCGGGCTGCTCGCCTCGGCGGCCCAGGCCGGCAGCCCCGAAAACCGCACCTCCCGCCAGTCGGCGGAAAGTCCGGTGGTTCCCACCAGGCGCCCGTCGAGCAACCTGACGACCTCGCCGCTGCCGCTGTACCAGACTTCGACCGCGCCTTCGGGACGCTTGTCGATATAGCCGAGCACCATGAACACCGTTTGATTGCCGGTGGCCACGCGCAAATAGCGGTAATTAGGATTAAAGGTGGGAGGGGGCGCCGAAGAGGTGCCGCTATAGATATGCCGCGCCGTTGCCAGCATGGCAGAAGAGCCGGAAGAACAGCCGCCAACGCCCAAAAGAAATGCCGCCAAAAGACAGCATTCAACAAGTCGCGTGGCTTGGCCAACGCGCGGACTATTCAGCGAATGCCCTCCCGTCAGGAGGGCCCGCACGATCAATTCGTGCCGGTAGTACCTGTGCCGGTGCCGCCCGTACCGCCGGTGCCGCTGCCGCCACCGCTGTTGCCCCCGTTTCCGCTGGCTACTGCAGCTGCCAGGCCGGCGCTGGCGGCCACGCCGCCAGCCTGTCCGGCAGCAATGCGGCCGAACGCGGAATTGGTTGCGCCCGTGGCGCTTGCCGGCTGCGGGGCGGGCGTTTGAGACGGGGGCGGGGTTTGCGCCAGTGCCGAAGAAATGCCTGCAGCTGCAATGACGGTTGCGGAAACCAGTGGCTTGATTCTCATGGCAAAAATCCTTTTGATTTTGACGATTAACAGTTGAGTCAAGATTAGCAGCAGGCGAAGTGTGCCGCAACTGATTTAGCCTTTTGCGACGCTTTGTTGGTGCAAATCGTTGTGTCGAAATGTCTTGTAAATAAGTTGCAAATAAATACTAATTAATTGTTCTTAATTGACCTTCCGAAGTGTCCGGAGGGGCGCATTCGAACGCGCTCCGGACTCGCGGCGTTGAATATGCCCGCAACAGCCCGCTACAATCGCCGGTTGACCCTGCTCCAGCGAAGAAGACTTAGAGGATCCCCATGAGTGACATGACCTCCGGTTCCCCCCGGATCGACACAAGCAAGCGGACGTGGTTAATCGCATCCAGCTGTGCCGGCGTAGCGGGAGGCGTGGCCACCGCGATTCCCTTCGTGAGTACTTTCCAGCCCTCCGAAAAGGCCAAGGCCGCGGGCGCTGCGGTCGAGGTGGACATTGCGGGCCTCAAGGTCGGCGAGAAGATCACCGTCGAATGGCGCGGCAAGCCCGTCTGGATTCTCAAGCGCTCGCCCGAGCAGGTTGCCGAGCTCGCCAAGCTCGACGGCCAGCTGGCCGATCCGCTCTCCAAGCGGCACCCCGACGAGTTCACCCCCGAATACGCGCAAAACCAGCACCGCTCCATCAAGCCCGACGTGCTGGTGGTCGTTGGTATTTGCACCCACCTCGGCTGTTCGCCGGTCGACCGGCTCCAGGCCGGTCCGCAGCCTTCGCTGCCGAACGACTGGGAAGGCGGCTTCCTGTGCCCCTGCCATGGCTCCACCTTCGACCTGGCCGGCCGCGTCTTCAAGAACAAGCCCGCGCCCGACAACCTGCCGGTGCCCCCGCACATGTACGTGTCGGACACCAAGTTGCTCATCGGCGAAGACAAGAAGGCCTGAGGCAGAAGAAGAACATGGCTGAATTCCACGAAATTTCCCCCAACGCGCCCGCCGGCGAGAAGCTGCTCAACTGGGTCGACAACCGCTTCCCGCTGACCAAGCTCTGGAACGACCAGTGGGGCAAGTACTACGCGCCGAAGAATTTCAACTTCTGGTACATCTTCGGCTCGCTCGCGATGCTGGTCCTCGTGATCCAGATCGTCACCGGCATCTTCCTGGTGATGCACTACAAGCCCGACGCGAACCAGGCGTTCGCATCGGTCGAGTACATCATGCGCGACGTGCCCTGGGGCTGGCTCATCCGCTACATCCACTCGACGGGCGCCTCGGCGTTCTTCATCGTGGTGTACCTGCACATGTTCCGCGGCCTCATGTACGGCAGCTACCGCAAGCCGCGCGAGCTGATCTGGGTGTTCGGCTGCGCGATCTTCCTGTGCCTGATGGCCGAAGCCTTCATGGGCTACCTGCTGCCGTGGGGCCAGATGAGCTACTGGGGCGCCCAGGTGATCGTGAACCTGTTCGCCGCCATCCCGTTCATCGGTCCTGATCTGGCCCTGCTGATTCGCGGCGACTACGTGGTGAGCGACGCCACGCTGAACCGCTTCTTCAGCTTCCACGTGATCGCCGTGCCGCTGGTGCTGCTCGGCCTTGTGGTGGCTCACCTGATCGCGCTTCACGAAGTGGGTTCCAACAACCCCGACGGCATCGAGATCAAGGCCAAGCGCGGCCCTGACGGCCATCCGCTCGACGGTATCCCGTCGCATCCGTACTACACGGTGCACGACATCTTCGGCGTGGTGGTGTTCCTCACGATCTTCTCGGCCGTGGTGTTCTTCGCGCCGGAAGCCGGTGGGTACTTCCTCGAGTACAACAACTTCATTCCGGCCGATTCGCTCAAGACGCCCAACCACATCGCGCCGGTCTGGTACTTCACGCCGTTCTATTCGATGCTGCGTGCAACCACCGACGACATGGTCAACGTGTTCGCGCTGATCATTGGCCTGGCCGCCATCCTGAACTTCATCAAGGGCAAGTCGGGCACCGCGCTGAAAATCGCGGTCGTGGTGGTGGCAGCCGTGGCCATCTTCCTGCTCAAGGCCTTCGACGCCAAGTTCTGGGGCGTGGTCGTGATGGGTGGTTCGGTCATCATCCTGTTCTTCCTGCCCTGGCTGGACAAGAGCGAAGTCAAGTCGATCCGCTACCGTCCGGGCTGGCACAAGTATGTCTACGGCGTCTTCGTGTTCCTCTTCCTGATCCTGGGCTACCTGGGCATCCAGGCGCCCGGCGTCTGGGGCAACCTGGTCATCGGTTCGTTCGCGCTCGACATCGCGCAGACCATCTCGCAGATCGGCACGCTTTTCTATTTCGGTTTCTTCCTGCTCATGCCCTGGTGGAGCAGCAAGGGCGAGTTCAAGCCCGTGCCCGACCGCGTGACCTTCGCCGCCCATTGAGAAGCCCAAGAGAGCTCGAGAGAAACACGATGAAGAAAAGCATTTCTGGCTGGCTCGCGGTTGTGGGCCTGGCACTGGGCCTGACCTTTTCCGCAGCCGCGTCGGCCGAATCCGGCGGTATTGCCTGGGACAAGGCGCCCAACAAGACCACCGACGTCGCCTCCCTTCAGAACGGCGCCAAGCTGTTCGTCAACTACTGCCTGAACTGCCACTCCGCGGCCTTCATGCGCTACAACCGCCTGCAGGACATCGGCATCTCCGAGCAGCAGATCAAGGACAACCTGCTGTTCTCGACCGACAAGGTCGGCGAGACCATGAAGGCCAACATCGACGCACGCCAGGCCAAGGACTGGTTCGGCACCACGCCGCCCGACCTGACCCTGGTCGCGCGCTCGCGTGCCGGCCACGGCGGCACCGGTGCCGACTACCTGTACACCTACCTGCGCACCTACTACCGCGACGACACCAAGGCCACGGGCTGGAACAACCTCGTTTTCCCGAGCGTTGCCATGCCCAACCCGCTGTGGGAGCTGCAAGGCGAGCGCCGTCCGGTCTACGCCAAGGTCGAGCAGCACGGCCACGCCACCGAAGTGTTCAAGGGCTGGGAGCAAGTCACCCCCGGCACCATGACGCCGCTGCAGTTCGACAATGCCGTGGGCGACCTGGTGGGCTACTTGCAATGGATGGCCGAGCCGGCACAGAACACGCGCATCCGTATCGGCGTGTGGGTGCTGCTGTTCCTGGCCATGTCGTTGGTTTTCGTGTGGCGACTGAACGCCTCGTACTGGAAAGACGTCAAGTAGTTCCGTCCACGCCGACCGGGCGCCCCGTGCGTCCGGTCCCACAGAGTGGGTTGCCAACGCGACCCACTCTTTTTGATTTTTAGGAGTCTCTCGCCATGATGGTCTTGTATTCAGGAACGACCTGCCCCTTTTCCCACCGCTGCCGGTTCGTGTTGTTCGAAAAGGGCATGGATTTTGAAATCCGCGACGTCGACCTCTACAACAAGCCCGAAGACATCAGCGTGATGAACCCGTACGGCCAGGTGCCGATCCTGGTCGAGCGCGACTTGATCCTGTACGAGTCGAACATCATCAACGAGTACATCGACGAGCGCTTCCCGCATCCCCAGCTGATGCCCGGCGACCCGGTCGACCGCGCCCGCGTGCGCCTGTTCCTGCTCAACTTCGAGAAGGAACTCTTCGTGCACGTGGCCACGCTCGAGAACCGCACCGCCAAGGGCAACGAAAAAGCGCTCGAAAAGGCCCGCTCGCACATTCGCGACCGGCTCACGCAGCTCGCACCCGTGTTCCTCAAGAACAAGTACATGCTGGGCGACAACTTCTCGATGCTCGACGTGGCCATTGCGCCGCTGCTCTGGCGCCTGGACTACTACGGCATTGACCTCAGCAAGAACGCGGCGCCGCTTCTGAAGTACGCTGAGCGCATCTTCTCGCGCCCGGCCTACATCGAAGCGCTCACCCCGTCCGAAAAGGTCATGCGCAAGTAACTAGGCTCTCCCCCAGGCTTCGCGCACTTCGTGTCGCTTCTCCAACCCCCTCGCCGGGGGGCAACACCGGCGGCCCGGCAAAGCCGGTTCCGCGGTGTTCTGCGAAGAGTCGAAGCCAGAGATTGCACGGTAGAAAATTCATGATCAACGCGCTCGAGTCGTCTTCCACCCGCCCGTACCTCATCCGGGCGCTGTACGAATGGTGCACCGACAACGGGTTCACGCCCTATGTCGCGGTGCAGGTCGACGACACCGTCCAGGTGCCGCGGGAGTACGTGAAGAACGGCGAGATCGTGCTGAACATCAGCTTCGACGCGACCAGCTCGCTCAAACTCGGCAACGACTTCATCGAGTTCAAGGCCCGATTTGCCGGCAGCGCGCGCGAGATCATCGTGCCCGTAGGCCGGGTCATCGCGATCTATGCGCGGGAAAACGGGCAGGGCATGGCCTTTCCGGCTCCCGTGCCTGCAGGCAGCGGCGCCGAGGGCGGTGCTTCCACGGGCGCCGTACCTTCGCCCCAGGGCCCTGCGCGCATGCCGCTGCGCGATGCCTCGCGCGGCACCGAAGGCGATGCCGGCAAGATCGTGCACCTGGTTACGGGGGAAGACGCGGATGAAATGGTCGATGTCGGTGACGATTCCGGCTCCTCCACCGACCCCCATGACGAGCCGCCGCGCCCTCCGGCCGGTGGCGGTAGCCGCCCCTCGCTCAAGCGCGTGAAGTAGGCGCGTTTCGCACCGCTAAAATCCCAGGATTCGTGCCGCTTTAGCTCAGTTGGTAGAGCACCCGCCTTGTAAGCGGAAGGTCGTCAGTTCGATTCCGACAAGCGGCACCATATCGAAGATCCCGGAAGGCACTCGCCTTGGCCGGCAAGCAAAAAGGGGCGATTTCTCGCCCCTTTTTCATTTCCTGCCAGCGGCTTACAGAGATCAGCAGCGGCCTTTCTTGGCTTGTCCCGGTGGGCAGTGCGCGTGCCCGCCGCCGCCGTGGTCGCCGCCATGGTCGGCGTGGCGAGCCCTCTCCGCCCGGCGCCAGTTGCCTTCCTTCCACCGCCATCCGCCGTCCGCCTGAACCCAGCGGCCGGGCGCATATGCGTAGTCCGGCCGTGCGGCCTGCCAGAATCCGGCGCGCCAGACATAGGCGCGCTGGTTCCATTGCCAGTGTCCCGGCACCCACACCTGGCCGGCCCTGGGACCCGGCATGGGCTCATAGCGAGGCGCGGGAGGCGCCACCTGAACCAGGGGCAGGTTGATATTGACGGAAACCTGTGCCGCGGCGGGCAGGGCAGACGCGGCGAGCGCGGCGGCCACCAGAAGAGCAAGAGCGGAGGCGGAGATTTTCATTGGAACCTTGGAACATGTGAACACGTATGCACAACGCAAACCGGTGCAGAGTGTAGTCAGCACATTCCTCAGGACGGCTCGCATCGAAACCGTGCTACTGCGTCTCAAACCGCGCCCACGCTGCCCGTGATCGGCAGCACGATGCCGGTGATGTAGCTGGCGCAACTCGGCGCGGCCAGGAACACATAGGCGGGGGAGAGCTCTTCCGGCTGTGCCGGCCGTTGCATGTCGGTGTTCTTGCCGAAGTCCTTGACCTTTTCAGGTGGGCTGTCCGCGGGGTTCAAGGGCGTCCACACCGGCCCGGGCGCCACCGCATTCACGCGGATGCCCTTGGGCAGCAGGTTGCTGGCCAGCGACTTGGTGAACGCGTGAATGGCGCCCTTGGTGGTCGAGTAGTCGAGCAGGTGCGCGCTTCCCTCGAGGCCGGTGACCGAGCCGGTGTTGATGATCGACGAGCCCTGGCCCAGGTGCGGCACCGCGGCGCGCGCCATCTGGAAATAGCCGAACACGTTGGTCCTGAGCGTCAGGTCGAAGCGCTCATCGGTAATGTCCTCGATCGACGCCGCATGCAGCTGGAACGCCGCGTTGTTCACCAGGATGTCGAGCTTGCCGAAAGCTTCGACCGTCTTGTCGACCGCTTTGCGGCAGAACGCCGGATCGCAGACGTCGCCCTTGATCACGATGCAGCGCGCGCCTTCCTCTTCTACATGCCGGCGGGTTTCCTCCGCGTCGTCGTCTTCATCGAGGTGCACGATGGCCACGTCGGCGCCTTCGCGCGCATAGAGCAGCGCCACGGCGCGCCCGATGCCCGAGTCGCCTCCGGTGATCAGTGCCGTCATGCCTTCGAGCTTGCCGCTGCCTTGGTAGTCCGGCGCCTCGAACCGGGGCCGCAGCGCCATGTCCGCTTCCTGGCCGGGCTTGCTCAGGTGCTGGGCCGGCATCGGGTTGGCCGGCTGCGGCCGCGAGCCTGCCTGCGCGGGCTGGCTGGACTTCTTGGCGGCGGGTTTCGCGCTGTCTTTTTCATCTTGCGCGCGTTGGACTTCCCGGTGCTTGGCCGCGGTCCGGGCTGGTTCCGCGGACTTGGATGATTTGGCGGATTTGGAAGGTGATGCGGTGGTCGATTTCATGGTGCCTGGGCTCCTGCATGTGAAAGACAACCGTAGAACCGCGTCGCGCGGCCCGCGTAGGAATCCGTCTCGAATGCACGCCCACCGATGCCGACCAAGGAGAGTTTTCGTGCCTGTTTCAGAAACACCGCGGAACCGGCTTTGCCGGGCCGCTGGTGTTGCCCCCGGTAGGGGGAGGGAGTAGCGACACGAAGTGCGCGAAGCCTGGGGGCGAGCTAAATCTCCGCGCCCTCGACCAGGAAGCGCACGCGGCGCACGCCCTGCCACTCATCGGCATCGAGCCTGAAGGCGAGCTTCACGCGCGCGGGCAGCGGGTCGGTATGGCCGAACCAGATGCCGTCGACCGGGTGGCCTTGGTGCCGCAGCTTGAGCGCCAGGTGCTTTTCGCCCACGAGGCGTTGCGACACCACCTCCACTTCCTCGCTGAAGGTGGGCGGCGCAAAGCCCTGGCCCCACACCTCGCGGTGCAGCGTGTCGACGAGGTCGATGCGCATGTACTCGCGCTCCAGCGGCCCGTCGGTGTCGAGGCGCCGCGTCAGCGTGGCTGCGTCGAGCCACTCGTGCGCCACCTCGGCCAACGCGCGCTCGAACACCTCGAACTTCTCGCGCGCCACGGTGCAGCCCGCCGCCATGGCATGGCCGCCGAAACGCAGCAGCACGCCCGGATGCCGCTTGGCCACCAGGTCGAGCGCATCCCGCAGGTGAAAGCCCGGAATCGACCGGCCCGAGCCCTTGAGCTCGTGCTCCTTGCCTGGTGCGCCGCTCGCGGCAAACACGAAGGTCGGGCGATGGAAGCGGTCTTTCAGGCGCGAGGCCACAATGCCGACCACGCCTTCGTGAAATTCCGCGTCGAACACGCTGATGGCGGCCGGCGGCGCTTCGCCGCCCTTGGCATCGGGGCCGAAGAGCGACTCGGCCAGCATCAGCGCCTGGTCGCGCATGCCGCCTTCGATGTCGCGCCGCTCGCGGTTGATGCCGTCGAGCATGCGCGCGAGTTCGTCGGCGCGGCCCGTGTCGTCGGTCAGCAGGCACTCGATGCCCAGCGTCATGTCGGCGAGGCGTCCGGCCGCATTGATGCGTGGACCCAGCGCAAAGCCGAAGTCGAAAGTGGTGGCCACGGCGGCATTGCGCCCCGCCGCCTTGAACAGGGCCGCAATGCCCGCCGGCAGCGCGCCGGCGCGAATGCGGCGCAGGCCCTGCGCCACCAAGCGACGGTTGTTGGCGTCGAGCTTCACCACGTCGGCTACGGTGCCGAGCGCCACCAGCGGAAGCAGCACGTCGAGCTTGGGCTGCGTGGCCGCCGTGAAGATGCCGCGCGTGCGCAACTCGGCGCGCAGCGCCAGCAGCACATAGAACATCACGCCCACGCCGGCAATGCTCTTGCTCTCGAAGCCGCAGCACGGCTGGTTGGGATTCACCAGCACATCGGCGGCCGGCAGTTCGGGGCCGGGCAAGTGGTGGTCGGTCACCAGCACCTGCAGGCCGCGCGCCTTGGCGGCGGCCACGCCCTCGACGCTGGCGATGCCGTTGTCGACGGTAATCAGCATGTCGGCACCGCTGTCGGCCACGCGCTCGGCAATGGGCGGCGTGAGGCCGTAGCCGTCGACCACGCGGTCGGGCACCAGGTAGCTCACGTTCTTTGCGCCGAGCAGGCGCAGGCCTCGCACCCCGACGGCGCAGGCAGTGGCACCGTCGCAGTCGTAGTCGGCCACGATGCACAGGCGCTTGCCCAGCGCCATGGCGTCGGCCAGCAGCACCGCGGCCTCGCGCGTACCGTGCAACGTATCGGGCGGCAACAGGCGCGCGAGGCCGTCGTCGAGTTCTTCCTTGGCCAGCACGCCGCGCGCGGCAAAGAGGCGGGCCAGCAAGGGGTGCACGCCGGCCTGCTCCAGCGCCCAGACCGTGCGGGGCGGAATTTCCCTGGCGATGATCTTCATAGGGCCTCGAGCACCGCAGGGGCGCGTGGCCGGTCGAACAGGCTCTTGGCCCAACCCACCAGCCCGCGCTGCTGTACTGCATAGCGCTGCGCCGCACGGTCGCCGCACAGCGTGATCGTGATGGTCGCACCGGCGGTGTAGTCGGCCAGCAGGCCGGCGACGGGGCCTGCATCCAGCGCTTGCCACGCCTGTGCCCAGCCCGGGCCGTCGTCGCGCAACGCAGCGACGCGAAGCGCGTCGCTCACGGTGGGCGCGGGCATGGCGGGAGAAGGGTCCGTCTGCAGCGCGCCGGTGCCGCTGAGCCAGAAGGAGTTGATCGGCGGCACGCCGCGGGCGGCGCGGTCGTCGTTCACGCGTTGGGTATAGAGCAGCATCTGCATTTCGTTCTGGAGGCGGCGCAGCGGCCGCGCGGCTTCGGCCAAGGGCGACCACTGCGAAATCGGATGGCCCACCGCGCGGTCGATCGATGCCGTTGCCAGGCCGTCGAAGATGCGCGCGCGCGCCAGCCAGCGGCCCGGCGTGGAAGAGGGGTGCAGCGCAATGCCGTCTTCCTCGAAGAAAGGATGGGCGGCGGCCAGCAACGCGGCCGATTCCGCGGCGTCGATCTCGATAGCGGCCGGGTCGCCCAGCACCACGTCGTCGATGCCCACCTGCCAATTGCACAGCGACACCAGGCCCCAGCCTTCGCGGTCGCCGGGCTCGGCAATGCCGATCTGCCTGGCTTCGAGCGCGGCCCAGGGAATGCAGCCGTCGGCTGCGGAAATCCCCAGCGCCGCGGCCAGCGCCCGTTCATGGGGCGGTGAGCGCGTGCTTTCGTCTTGCGTATCGGTCTCCACCAGCGAGAGCCGGGAGAGCAGGGACTCGAGGTTGGGCAGCCGAAGCGATGGCAGGGCCGCGCGGCATGCAGGGGAACCGCGGCCGGCAAAGGGAATCAACAGATGACGTGGGAGAGGTTCGGCCATTCCCCTATTGTCCGGGAATGCCACAATCCCGGGGATGCAACGCCCCGAAGCGCCCTTGGCGCCGGAAGCGCGTCAAAGAACTGGAAATATGCGACTTCCTTATGAACTGCAACTCGGCTGGCGCTACACGCGCGCAGGCCGGGCGACACGGCGCAATGGCTTCATCTCCTTCATCTCGGGCGTATCGATGCTCGGCATTGCGCTGGGGGTGGCGGCGCTGATCATTGTGCTCAGCGTGATGAACGGCTTCCAGAAGGAAGTGCGCGACCGCATGCTCGGCGTGGTGTCGCACATCGAAATACTTTCGCGCGACGGCCAGGCCCTGCCCGACATCGACGCCATCATGGCCGCGGCGCGCAAGAACCCCGAGGTGGTCGGCGCGGCTCCCTTCATTGCCACGCAGGCGCTCATTGCGCGCGGCGAGGACATGAAGGGCACGCTGGTGCGCGGCATCGTGCCCAAGCTCGAACCCGAGGTCACCGACATTGCCACCACCGCGCAAAAGGGCACGCTCGACAAGCTGGTGCCGGGTGAATTCGGCATTGTGCTCGGCGGCGAGCTCGCGCGGTCGCTCTTCGTGCAGCCCGGCGACCAGGTCACGCTGGTGGCACCCGGCGGTCAGGTCACGCCCGCGGGTGTGGTGCCGCGGCTCAAGCAGTTCACCGTGGTCGGCACCTTCGATTCGGGCCACTACGAATACGACTCGGCGCTGGCCATGATTCACGCGGAAGACGCCCAGCGCGTGTTTCGGCTCGACGGGCCCACCGGCATCCGCATCAAGCTCAAGGACCTGAACGAGGCGCGCGACGTGGCCGACCAGATGGCCGTCACGCTGCCGGGCCAGTTTTTGATTCGAGACTGGACGCGCCAGAACAAGACCTGGTTTGCGGCCGTGCAGGTCGAAAAACGCATGATGTTCATCATCCTCACGCTCATCGTGGCGGTGGCGGCCTTCAACCTGGTGTCCACCCTGGTGATGACCGTGACCGACAAGCGCGCGGACATCGCCATCTTGCGCACGCTGGGCAGTTCGCCGCGCAGCATCATGGGCATCTTCGTGGTGCAGGGCGCCATGGTCGGCGTGATCGGCACCGTGGCCGGGCTGCTGCTGGGGCTGGGCATTGCCTACAACATCGACGTGATCGTGCCCGCGCTCGAGCAGCTTTTTCATGCGAGCTTCCTACCCAAGGACATCTACCTGATCAGCAAGATGCCGAGCGATCCGCAGCGCAGCGACATCATGCCGATTGCCATCATTTCGCTGGTCCTGGCCTTCCTGGCCACGCTGTATCCGAGCTGGCGCGCCAGCCGCGTCAACCCTGCCGAGGCCCTGCGCTATGAGTGAACAACAAGATATCGCCACGCTTGGCAACGGCGTGGTGCTGAAGGCGCGCGGCCTCACCAAGCGCTTTCACGAAGGGCGCATCGACCTCACCGTGCTGCACGGCGTCGACCTGGACGTGCGCGCCGGCGAAACGCTGGCCATCGTCGGCGCCTCGGGCTCCGGCAAGAGCACGCTGCTGCACCTGATGGGCGGGCTCGACGCGCCCACCTCCGGCAAGGTCGAGTTGCTCGGCAAGGACATCGCGCATGCCGATGCGGCCGAGCAAGGGCGGCTGCGCAACCAGCACCTGGGCTTCGTCTACCAGTTTCACCACCTGCTGCCCGAATTCAGCGCGCTCGACAACGTGGCGATGCCGCTCAAGATCCGGCGCACCGAGCCCGCGCAAGCGGCGGCGGCGGCCACCAAGATTCTCGAAAGCGTGGGCCTGGGCGGCCGCCTGCATCACCGGCCGGCCGAGCTCTCGGGCGGCGAGCGCCAGCGCGTGGCCATTGCGCGCGCGCTCGTCACGCAGCCGGCCTGCGTGCTGGCCGACGAGCCCACGGGCAACCTCGACCGCAACACGGCCGACGCCGTGTTTGCGCTGATGATCGAACTCGCGCACAAGCACCGCACGGCCTTCGTGATGGTCACGCACGACCAGGAACTCGCAAGGCGCTGCGACCGCGTGCTGCAACTGGTGGCGGGACGTCTGGCGGGTTGAGTTGATGCCGCTGCCACGCGGGCATGCAATGTCGGCGAAACTGTTTGTCTGTTCGGCAAGATGCCGTTCAATCACAGGAGTGCTTCTTGATCATGGAAACCGACGACGACACCACGCCCGCTGCCACTGCGGAGCCGCGCAATTCCTACCTGGAAGAGAAAGCCTTCAAATCGCGCACGCTGCTGATCTTCGGCAGCATCACCGACTCCGTCGCCGCCGACGTCACGCGCAGGCTCATCGCGCTGGACGCCGACAGCCCGGACAAACCCATCGACATTCTCGTGAGCTCGCCCGGCGGCCATCTGGAGTCGGGCGATGCGATTCACGACATCGTGCGTTTCATTTCCGCGCCGGTGAACATGATCGGCACCGGCTGGGTCGGCAGCGCCGCCACGCACCTGTACCTGGCCGCGCCGAAGGAACGGCGCGTGTGCCTGCCGAACACGCGCTTCCTGATCCACCAGCCCAGCGGCGGCGCGGGCGGCCAGGCGACCGACATTGCCATCCAGGCGCAAGAGATCATCAAGGCCCGGCACCGCATCGCGCATGAGATTGCGCGCGAAACCGGCAAGCCGATCGACGTGGTGCTGGCCGACATCGAGCGCGACCGCTGGCTCTCGGCCGAAGAAGCGGTCGCCTACGGGCTGGTCTCGCGCATCATCCAGCGCAAGACCGAGCTGCTGTAGCGCTGACTGGCGCCGCTTACTTGGGCTTGTAGGCCACCACGTCGATCTCGACCTTGGCGTCGACCATCAGGCTCGCCTCGGTGGTCGAGCGCGCCGGCTTGTTTTCGCCGAAATAGCTCATGTAGATGCGGTTGAAGGCACCAAAGTCGCGCGCGTCCTGCAGCCACACGGTGCTCTTGCATACGTCGTCGAGCGTGGCGCCGGCCAGTGCGAGCACCTTCTTCAGGTTTTCCATCACCTGGCGCGTCTGCGCCTCGATGCCGCCCACCACGATTTCGCCCTCGGCATTGGCGGGCACTTGGCCCGACACATAGATGAAATCGCCCGCGCGCACGGCCGGCGAGAAGGGGCGGGCCTGGCGGTCCGAGGCGACGGGCGGGGCGCCGAGGTATTCGAGCGGCATGGGAAAACTCCTGAAGTGAGAAAAGAAGAAGAAAGAGGATCGTAAGTATCGGTCCAATCTGAAAGTTAGTTTCAGAAAAACCCTCAACCGAGGGTTAACACGGATGATTTGACATGAATACTGCTTCAAAGTCCGGGCCGAAAAGAAAATTTCTTTCAAACCCGCCCGCCCCATGAAGGAGTTCCCCATGCCTCACGCCGGTCTTGTCCAGCGCCTGCCGCACCTGTCCAAGCGCAGCCTGCTGGGTGCTTCCCTGCTTGCGCTGCTGTGCGCCGCGCTGCCCCAACAGCAGGCGCAGGCCCAGGGGCCGCGCAACTTTGCCACGCTGGCCATGGTGGCCGAGCCGCAGACGCTCGACCCGATGGCGTCGACTGCCGACCTGGTCGGAACCATCATGCAGCACGTGTATGAAACGCTCTACACCTTCGACGCCAAGTGGAACGTGGTGCCGATGCTGGCCGAGAGCAGCCCCAAGATCTCCGCCGACGGCAAGACCTACGCCATCACCCTCCGCAAGGGCGTGATGCTGCACAACGGCCGCGAACTCACGGCCGACGACGTGGTGGCCAGCCTGCAGCGCTGGATGGACCAGTCGCCGCGCGGCAAGGCCGTGGGCAAGGAAATAGAGAGCCTCAAGGCCAAGGGCCCGCTGGGCGTGGAGATCGTGCTGAAGGCGCCGTATGCGCCGCTGCTGTCGCAGCTTGCGCTGCCGAGCGGCATGGCCGCCATCATGGCCAAGGATTCCATCGCCTCGCCGCTGAAGGAATTCGTCGGCACCGGCCCCTACAAGTTCAAGGAGCGCCGGCCCGACCAGTTCGTGCTGCTCACGCGCTTCGACAAATACACCGCGCGCAAGGAGCCTGCGAACGGCTATGGCGGCAAGCGCGAAGCGGCGATTGAAGAACTGCGCTTCGTGCCGGTGCCCAATGCGAGCACGCGCGTCGAAGGCGCCTTGGCCGGCCAATACGACTTTGCCGACCTGCTGCCCGTGGAGGCGCTGCCCCGGCTGGAGAAGGCTGGCGGCAAGACCGTGCCGATCATGACGCCGTCGTTCGGCTTTCCGTACCTGGTGCTCAACACCAAGGAAGGCGTTGCCTCCAATCAGGCCATCCGCCAGGCCATTCAAACAGCGCTCGGCGAGGGCGAGATGCTCGCGGCCGGCTTCGGCGACACGCGCTTCTTCGTGGCCGAAGGCAACCACTTTCCGAAGGGCTCGCCGTTCTATTCGGCGGCCGGCGCCACGCTGTACAACGAACGCAACGCGCCCAAGGCCAAGGAGGCCGCGGCCAAGGCCGGCTACAAGGGCGAGCCGATCCGCGTGCTCACCAGCCGCCAGTACGACTTTCACTACAACATGTCGCTCTTGATGGCCGAGCAGCTCAAGCGCGCCGGGTTCAAGGTCGACCTCAACGTGGTCGACTGGGCCACGCTGGTGCAGCGCCGCAACGACCCCAAGCTCTGGGACATCTACGTTACCCATTCGGGCCAGTTCCCCGAGCCGATGCTCTCGCCTCCGCAGCTCGGCGACGGCGCGCCCGGCTGGTGGGACACGCCCGCCAAGAAGGCGGCGCTGCAGGCCTTCAACGTCGAAAGCGACCCTGCCAAGCGCGGCGCACTGTGGGGCAAGGTGCAGCAGGTGGTGTACGAAGAGGTGCCGTACATCAACGTCGGCAAGTTCAACGGCCTCTCGGCCAAGAGCCCGGCACTGGACAACTACCAGCCCGCGACCTGGCCGTTCTTCTGGAACGCCCGGATCAAGTAATGGGGCCGTTCGCTTTCGCATTGGCCTTCCCGGACTGCATTCGATGATCCGCTACATCGCCTCCCGCGCCGCCGGCATGCTCGTCGTGCTCGCCATCGTGGCGGTGCTGGTCTTCGTGCTGACGCGTGCAGCCTCGGGCGATCCGGTTTCGGTGCTGCTGGGCGACCAGGCCACCGCGGCCGACATCGCCCGCGTGCAGAAGGAATACGGCCTGGACAAGCCGCTGCCCGTGCAGTTCGGCTACTGGCTGCGCGAGGTGCTGCAGGGCAATCTCGGCACGTCCATCTTCCTGCAGCGGCCGGTGACGCAGGCGCTGTGGGAGCGGGCCGAGCCGACCACGCTGCTCGCGCTCATGGCCGTGGCCATTGCCGCACTGATCGGCGTGCCCTGCGGCATCGTCTCGGCGGTGTTCCGCGGTCGCGTGGTCGACCAGCTCTTCACCGGCATCGCGATGCTCGGCGCCAGCATTCCGAGCTTCTGGCTGGGCATCGTGCTCATTCAGATCTTTGCCGTGTCGTTCGGCTGGTTTCCGGTGTCGGGCTACGGCGCGCCCGATGCGCCGTTCGCCGAGCGGCTGCATGCGCTGGTACTGCCGGCCACGGTGCTCGGCCTCTTGAACTCGGCGCTCATCATTCGTTTCACGCGGGCCTCGATGCTCGACGTGCTCGGCGAAGACTATGTGCGCACCGCGCGCTCCAAGGGCCTGAGCGAGAGCGTGGTCGTGCTCAAGCATGCGCTGCGCAATGCGCTGGTGCCCATCGTGACGGTGATCGGCCTCACGGTCGCGCTGATGATCGGCGGCGCCGTCATCACCGAAACCGTGTTCGGCCTGCCGGGTGTCGGCAACCTCGTGGTGAGCGCGGTGCTGCGGCGCGACTACCCGGTGATCCAGGGCGCGCTGCTCGTGATTGCGGCGATCTACGTGCTGATCAATTTCTCCATCGACCTGCTCTATGCCGTGGTCGATCCGCGCGTGAAGGTTTGAGAGAAAAAATGCAAATGCCCCGAATGCTCCGCCAGCTGATGCACCGCCGCATCGTGATGGTCTCCGCGCTGGTGCTGCTGGTCATCGCGGTCATGGCCATCGGCGCGCCGCTGTTTGCCTCCATCGATCCCAACGACACCGCCGTGCTGCAACGCCTGAAGGGGCCAAGCGCCGAGCACCTGCTGGGCACCGATGAGCTCGGCCGCGACATGTACTCGCGCATCGTGCATGGTGCCCGCTACTCGCTGGCCATTGCGGCGCTTACCGCGCTCGGCGCGGTCGTCGCCGGCACGGTGCTGGGTCTCATGGCCGGTTTCTTCCGGCGACTCGACGCGCCGCTGATGCGCGTGGTCGACGCGATGATGTCGTTCCCAGACATCCTCCTGGCCATTGCGCTCGTCGCCATCCTCGGTCCTTCGCTCATCAACACCGTGCTGGCGCTGGTGCTGGTCTACACCCCACGCGTGGCGCGGGTGGTGCGGGCCTCGACATTGGTGGTGCGCGAGCTGCTGTTCGTCGAAGCGGTGCGTGCATTGGGCGTACGCACCTCGCGCATCCTGTGGCGGCACATCCTGCCCAACCTGATGTCGCCGATCCTCGTGCAGGTGTCGTTCATCTTTGCCTACGCCATCCTGGCCGAGGCGGGGCTCTCGTTTCTAGGGGTGGGCGTGCCGCCCGAAATTCCAACCTGGGGCACCATGGTCGCGGGCAGCCAGCAGTACGCGCACCAGGCCTTCTGGGTGGTGCTGTTTCCGGGGCTCGCCATCATCTTCACCGCGCTCTCGCTGCAGCTGCTGGGTGACGGCGTGCGCGACCTGCTCGACCCCAAGCTCAAGAAGACGCTGTGATGACGACCCCCACGAACACACCGCGTCTCCAGGTCAGCAACCTGAGCACCAGCTTTCCCACCGAAGATGGCCTCATCCGCTCGGTGGCCGACGTGAGCTTTTCGATCCAGCCCGGCAAGACGACGGCGCTGGTGGGCGAATCGGGCTCGGGCAAATCGGTGACCAGCCTCACGTTGATGCGCCTCTTGCCAAAGACTGCGAATGCGCAGGTCAGCGGTTCGGCTTCTTTCGTCACCCGCGAAGGCAAGTCGCTCGACCTGCTGCAGATCGGCGAGCGCGAAATGCGCAGCCTGCGTGGCAACCAGCTGTCGATGATCTTCCAGGAGCCGATGACCAGCCTGAACCCGGTCTTCACCATCGGCGAGCAGATTGCCGAGAGCGTGCGGCTGCACAAGGGCCTCGACCGCAAGGCGGCCATGGCCCATGCGCTGCGCATGCTGGAGCTGGTCGAGATTCCCGCCGCGGCGCAGCGCATTCACGAGTACCCGCATCAGCTGTCAGGCGGCATGCGCCAGCGCGTGATGATTGCGCTGGCCATGGCCTGCGACCCGACGCTGCTGATTGCCGACGAGCCCACCACCGCGCTCGACGTGACCATCCAGGCGCAGATCCTCGAACTCATGCGCCGGCTGCAGGCCGAGACGGGCATGAGCATCCTTTTCATCACCCACAACCTCGGCGTGGTCGCGCACCATGCGGACGACGTGGTGGTGCTCTATGCGGGCCGCGTGGTCGAAAGCGCGCCCGTGCGGCCGCTGTTCGCGCAGCCTGAGCATCCGTACACGCAGGGTCTGCTGGCCTGCCTTCCCGGCAAGGCTCGCCTGCCGGGGCAGCCCAAGCCCAAGCGGCTGTTCGCCATTCGCGGGCAGGTGTCGAGTCCGCTCGCGCCGCCGCCGGGCTGTGCGTTCGAGCCGCGCTGCGACCATGCGGTGGCAGGGTGCAAGGAGGCGATGCCTCCGCTCATCGATATCCGCCAGGATCGCCAGGTGCGCTGCACGCGGGTGCAGCCGGATGCGCAACTTGCGAGGGTTGCATGAGCCACCCGTCGCTGACCCCGTCTTGCTCCCTCCCCTTCCGGGGGAGGGCTGGGGTGGGGGCACGCGGCCGTTTTATTGTTGCGACGGTCTCCACCGCCCAGAGCCCCCACCCCAGCCCTCCCCCGGAAGGGGAGGGAGAAAGTCCACAATGACCACCGCCGCTCCCCTCATCGAAGTCCGCAGCCTCAAGAAATACTTCGGCAGCAGCGACCGCCCGGTGCGCGCGGTCGACGATGTGTCGTTCGCCATCCGCCCCGGCGAAACGCTGGGCCTGGTCGGCGAATCTGGCTCGGGCAAGAGCACCATCGGCCGCACCGTGCTGCGGCTGGTCGAGCGCACCGATGGCCAGGTGCTCTACCGCGGCGACGACATCGGTGCACTCTCCGGCGAGCGCATGCGCAAGCTGCGCAGCAAGCTGCAGATCATTTTTCAGGACCCGTATGCAAGTCTGAACCCGAAGATGCGCATCAGCGCCATCCTCGGCGAGGCGCTGTCCACGCACGGCTTGCACAAAGGCGCCGCGGCGCGCGACAAGCGCATCACCGAGCTGCTCGAAACCGTGGGCCTGCGCGCCGAGCATGCGAGCCGCTTTCCGCATGAGTTCTCGGGCGGGCAGCGCCAGCGCATCGGCGTGGCGCGCGCGCTCGCGGTGGAGCCCGAGTTCATCGTGGCCGATGAGCCGCTGTCGGCGCTGGACGTGTCGATCCAGTCGCAGGTCATCAACCTCTTGGCCGACCTGCGCGAGCGGCTCGGGCTCACCATGCTCTTCATCTCGCACGACCTCGATGTGGTCGAGTACCTGTGCGACCGCGTGGTGGTGCTGTACCTGGGCAAGGTGATGGAGGTGGCCACCACCGACGAGCTGTTCGCGCGGCCTTCGCACCCCTACACCCAGGCGCTGCTGGCCGCGAGCCCGAAGCCCGACCCGACGCTTGCCACCGAGCGCATCGCCCTCAAGGGCGACATTCCCAGCCCCATCTCGCCGCCATCGGGCTGCGTGTTCCGCACCCGCTGCCCCCACGCCATCGAGGCCTGCGCGCAGACCGTGCCGCCGCTCGATGAAATATCTCCTGGACACTACAGCGCCTGCATCCGAAAAGAGCTGCTTTCCAATATTGCCGCATGACCATGACCGACATCACCGCCGCCGCCGACAACAACGATTTCAACGACCCGCTGCTGGGCAGCAGCTTCAAGGGTTATCCGCGCACCCAGCCGCCGCGCCGCCGCAGCGAAGTTGGCGCCGCGGGCTGGAACGTGCTGGCCGGCGATCTGCCGCTGCCGCTGGCCGTGCTCAAGCGCGAAGCGCTCGAGCACAACCTGGCCTGGATGCAGTCGCGCGTGCGCGAGTGGGGCATCGACCTGGCGCCGCACGGCAAGACCACCATGTCGCCGCAGCTCTTCCAGCGCCAGCTCGACGCCGGCGCCTGGGGCCTGACCTTTGCCACGGTCACGCAGCTTGCCGTGGGCGTGGCGGCTGGCGCGCGCCGCACGCTCATCGCCAACCAGGTGGTCAGCGACGAAGACCTGGCCGGCATCCAACTGCTGCTGCACGCGCATGCCGACCTGCGCGTGGTGTTCCTGATCGATTCGCTGGCGCAGCTCGCGTTGATCGAAGACTGGTCGAAACGTCACCCCGAGAGCGTGCCTTTCGACGTGATGCTGGAGATCGGCGTCGAAGGCGCGCGCACCGGTTGCCGCACGCACGAGGAAGCCGTGGCGCTTGCCACCCGGCTTCGTGCGAGCGATGCGGTCAAGCTCGTCGGCATCGAAACCTACGAAGGGCAGGGCGCCACCGGTGCCAGCGGCGCCGACACGGCCTACGCCACCACGCTGATGGACCGGGTGGAAGCCATCGCGCGCCATTGCGACACGCAGCAGCTGTTCGAAACCGATGAGGTGCTGGTCTCCGCCGGCGGCTCGGCCATCTTCGATCTCGTGGCCGGCCGCTTGAAGCCAGCGCTGGGTTCGCCGGTGCGCGGCCTGCTGCGCTCGGGCTGTTATGTCACGCACGACCACGGCTTCTACAAGCGCATGGTGAGCGCGGTGGACGAGCGCCTGGGCTGCGATTGCGGCGAGAGCCTGCGCCCCGCCATGGAGGTGTGGGCCACGGTGCAGTCGCGGCCCGAACCAGGCCTGGCGATTCTTGCAGCGGGCAAGCGCGACATTTCCTTCGATCTCTCGATGCCGGTGCCGATCGCACGCGCGCCCCGCGGCATGCTTGAAGCGCAGGCCGTGCCCGCCGGATGGAAGATCACCGCGCTGAACGACCAGCATGCCTACCTGCGCTGGGACGCGTCGGAAGAGGCGCAGGCACCCGTGGTGGGCGACCGCGTCGGCCTGGGCATTTCGCACCCCTGCACCACCTTCGACAAATGGCACTGGATGCCGGTGGTCGAAGAGAACTACCGCGTGAGCGACGCCGTCGCCATGCACTTCTGAGCCACGCCAACCGATGACTCCTTCATTGCTTCAGAAGATCGGCGAGATCCGCAGCAGCGCGCCTGCCACGCGGCGCGCGATTCTCGACCTGATCCTCGAAGACCCGGACCGCGCGCTCGAGGAAAGCTTCGAGCAGCTCGCCGAGCGCTCGGGCAGCTCGGTGCCCACCATCATGCGCACCTGCCGCGACCTGGGCTTTGCGGGGCTGCGAGAGTTCAAGCTCGCGCTCGCGCAAGAACTCGCGCTGGGTGGCTCGCCGCTGCACCGGCGCGTGAACATCGAGGACGCAGCGGACGAAGTCGTCAGCAAGATCGCGCGCAGCGCGGCGGCCTCGGTCTCGGGCGTGCGCGGGCAGCTCGACATGCAGGTGCTCGAAGGAGCGGTGGCCGCCATTGCGGCCGCACCGCACGTCGACTTGTACGGTGCGGGCGCCACGTCGTGGTTCATGGCCAACGACCTGCAGGCGCGGCTCTTCAGGCTCGGCCTCTCGGCCAATGCCTGGGCCGACTACCACCTGCAGCAGGTGGCGGGCGCGGCGCAGCGCCCGGGCGGCGTGGTCATCGCCATTTCGCACGTGGGCGGCATGCCTTCGCTGCTCGACGCGGTGGACATCGCGCGCGGGCAGGGCGCCAAGGTGGTCGCGCTCACGCGGCCGGACACCGCGCTGGCGGCCAAGGCCGACTTTCTGCTGGGCCTGTCCGTGCCCGACGACGCCGTGATGCACGTGGGCATCGATGCCTACCTGACGCACCTCACCGCCATCGAGATTCTCACGGTGCTGGTGGCGCAGCGGCGCGGCGAGCCCGCGGTACAGCGCCTGCAGCGTGCGCGCGAAGCCTTTCAGCGCCACGGCATTGACGCGGCCACGCACCCGCTGCAAAGCTGGGACGGCGGCGGCATCAACACCGGAGGCCGCGCATCGTGAGTGGAGAAGCCAAAGCCATATTGCTCGAAGCCGGCCTTGTGGTCGACGGCTCGGGTGGGCCTTCATGGACGGGTGACGTGCTGCTGCAGGGCGACCGAATCGTTGCGCTCGGCGAAGGCCTGCGTGAGCGGCTGCCAGAAGACCTGACGCTGGCCGACATCGAGATCGTCGACTGCCGAAAGAAGGTGATAGCCCCCGGCTTCATCGACGCGCACACGCACGACGACGCCATCGTGCTGCGCGACCCGCTCTGCCTGCCCAAGGTATCGCAGGGCATCACCACGGTGGTGACAGGCAACTGCGGCATTTCGCTTGCGCCATACCGTACGGTGCAGTCCAAGCCGCCGCTCACGCTGCTGGGCGCGGAGTCGTTCAAGCACGCCACCATGGCCGAGTACCGCGCGGCTGTCGATGCGACGCAGCCCGCCCTCAACGTCGCTGCGCTGGTGGGCCACACCACCTTGCGCTTTGCGGCAATGGAAGCGCTTGACCGCCCCGCGAGCGCCGACGAGCTGGCGCGCATGACGGCCCTGCTCGACAGCAGCATGGCCGAAGGTGCGCATGGCATGTCGTCGGGCCTGTTCTATGAAGAAGCGTTTGCCGCTCCCGCCGAGGAAGTGACTGCGCTCGCACGCGTCGTCGCAAGGCACGGCGGCGTCTACGCGACGCATCTGCGCAGCGAAATGCAGCAGATCATCGAGGCGCTGCATGAAGCGGGCGATACGGCCTTCAGCGCCGGCGTGCCGCTCGTCATTTCGCACCACAAATGCGCCGGCCCCGCCAACTGGGGCCGCACGAAGGAAACGCTGCCGCTGATCGAGGCGCTGGCGGAGCGGCAGAAAATTTCGATGGACGTGTACCCCTACGTGGCCGGCTCCACCGTGCTGCGCGAAGACCTGGTCGACGGCGTCATCGACGTGCTGCTGACCTGGTCCGACCCGCACCCCGAGATGACTGGCCGCCTCATTTCCGACATTGCGCGCGAGTGGGGCACCACCGAACAGGAGGCGTGCCTGCGCCTGAAGCCCGGCGGCGCCTGCTACTTTCAGATGCAGGAAGAAGACGTGGAGCGCGTCATCGCGCATCCGCTCACCATGATCGGCAGCGATGGCCTGCCGCACGACCGTCATCCGCACCCGCGCCTGTGGGGTGCATTCCCGCGCGTGTTCGCGCGCTACTGGCGCCAGCGCCGCCTGTTCACGCTGGAGCAGGCCGTGCACAAGATGACGGGCATGACGGCGCACAACCTGCGCATTGCCGACCGCGGGTTGCTGCGCGTGGGTGCCATGGCCGACGTGGTGGTGTTCGACCCGGAGACCATTGCCGACACTGCCACCTACGACAAACCGCATGGCGTGAGCCTGGGCGTGGAGTGGGTGTTGGTGAATGGGGTGCTGGCGTATCGCGGCGGCGGCGCCGAGGCGAAGGTGCTGGCTCGGGCGGGGCGGATGCTTAGCCGCGGGGGCTAGGGCGGACTTGTTCAGGGTGGCGTTGTTCTTTGCGCTGCTGTTCAGGGTGCGTGCAAAGGCCACCGGGTACTCCCCTCCGCGAATGTCCCCCGGGGCTGCGCCCCTCCTCCTTTATTTCGCTGCGCGGAGCACCCGATGCCCTGTGCACTGGGACACGCTGCTGGTGTTCCGCTGATCAACTACCGCTCTGTGCAACGCACCCGCTGGCGGGGTGCCTTGCGCAGCGAAATAAAGGAGGAGGCCGCAGGCCGGGGGACATTCGCGGAGAAAGGTACCCCGTCGGCGGGTGCGCACCCTGAACACCCGCACTCCGACCGCGCGCTGCGAAGAGCCGCAAGGCGTGGCATGCTGGCCGCATGACCCCTCCATCCTCCGACACTTCCAACGCTTCATCGTCTTCGCACCGCCTGCCCGTACCCCTGACCAAGGCCTACCGCCTGATCAATCACGGCCCCACCGTTCTCGTGAGCGCCGCCCACGGCGGCCAGCGCAACATCATGGCCGCGGCCTGGGCCATGCCGCTGGACTTCGATCCGCCCAAGGTGGCCGTGGTGCTCGACAAGAGCACGTGGACCCGCAAGCTGCTCGAAGGCGCGGGTACCTTTGCGCTGCAGGTGCCCGCTCGCGCCCAGCTCGACCTGACGGAAGCCCTGGGCAACAGCTCGGGCCGCGAGATCGTCGAACGAAACGGCCAGGACAAGTTCGCAGCCTACGGGCTGCAGACTTTTGCCGGCACCGCCGGTACGGCGCCCTTGTTGGAAGGCTGCGTGGCGTGGCTCGAATGCCGGCTGCTGCCGGAGCCGCACATCCAGCAAAGCTACGACCTGTTCCTGGGCGAGGTGATCGCCGCGGAGGCCGACTCGCGCGTGTTTGCCGACGGGCGCTGGAACTTCATCGGGCATGACGACCTGCGCACGCTGCACCATGTGGCAGGCGGTCACTTCATCGTCGATGGCGACGCGGTGGATGCACGGCCACTCGCGCCCGTGCAGACTTAGTTCTTGAGCCGCCGCCGCCCGCGGGTCAGGGCGCCGGCCTGCGCGCAATGGGCGCCACCAGCATGTGCCGCAAAGCCAGTACGCCGCACACCGTTGCAAGCAAGATTGCCAGCAAGGCCAGCGCGGTATCCGCGAGCGAAATGGTTTCGGGCAGGTCGCTCAGGAAAATCGTGCCGGTGTTGTAGGCCGCATGCAGCGCGATGCAGGGAATGAGCGAGCGTGTGCGCTCATAGAGCCACCCGAGCGCCGTGCCCATGACCAGACCCACGACAAACTGGTAGATGTTCATGTGTGCCACGCCGAAGAGCAACGCCGAGCCCAGGATGGCTTGCCACCTCGAATAGCGCTGCAGGAAACCCCGCAGCACGATGCCGCGGAAGAGCATTTCCTCGAGCAGGGGCGCCATCACGCACACGGCCAGCGTGGCGGCAACGCTGCCGTCGGCCATGCGGCTGAACATCGATTCCTCCCAGGCCGAAAGCGGCGCGACCAGCATCAGCAGGTTCATCGCGGTCACTATCACCACCATCAGACCGGGCACCAGCAGCAGCACCGGCGGCACGATCAGCACCAGCGTGGCCCTGGCGGAGGCCGGGGACTGGTGGAACAGCTCGCGATAGGTGAGCTGCTGAAAGTGCATGACCCCGGCGAATACGCAGCCGTTGCCCAGCACCACGGAAAGCACGCCCAGCTGCATCTCGTTCAGCCCGAGCCAGCGGTTGGCGTCGCGCAATGCCAGGCTAATGACAAACTCGCAGAGGAACAGCGCGAGGAACAGGAGCGCGGCTTGTGCTCCGCTGGGAAAACCCTGGCTTTTCACAGCAGGAAAGGAATGAAGCGCCGCGTGCGGCGCATGTAGTCGCGGTAGGCATCGCCGAAATGCGCGATGCATTCCTTTTCGTCGCTGCGTGCCGTCAGAAACAGCAGCACCGTGGCCGCCAGCACCAGCGCAAGGGTGAGCCAGGTGAACTGCTTCAGGAAGGCGCCCCAGGCCAGCAGCATCAGCGCCGTGTACATGGGGTGGCGAATGTAGCGAAAGGCGCCGGTGCTCACGATGGAAGACGTCTTCTCGAAACCGTAGAGCGCAGGATCGTCGTTGCGGGCCTCGGTCGGCTTGCCATGGGCCTTGAGCAGCCTTACCGCATGGATCGGCAGCCAGATCGACAGCGCCAGCAACACGCAGGAGAGCAATTGCGTAAACGACAGCGGGTCGACATGCCACACCGGCAGGTTCACGATGATCAGCACCAGCATGCACTCCCACGCGAAGAAGCGGTAGAAGCCGTGCGAGCCTGGCTGGCGCAGCGGCCCGCGCGAAACGTAGAGCAGCGCGGCCGTGCCGGCGACAAAAAGAAAGATCTGAAACCAGAGGAGCATGGCGGCCGAATTTACACGGCCCGCCCGACTTCAGCCAGAGATGGAGAAGCCCCCGTCCACGGGAATGGCCGTGCCGGTCACGTAATCGGAGGCCTGGCTCGCGAGAAACACCGCCGTGCCGGCAATGTCGGCCGGCTTGCCCCAGCGGCCGGCGGCGGCCCGGGCCACCACCCGGTCGTACAGGCCCGGAATCTGGCTGCGGGCGCCGTCCGTCAGCTCGGTCTCGAACCAGCCCGGCAAAATCGCGTTGACCTGGATGTTGTCGGCCGCCCACGAGAGCGCGGTCGACTTGGTGAGCTGCACGATGCCGGCCTTGCTCGCGGCATAGGCCGGTGCATACGGCGCGCCGAAGATCGACATCATCGAGCCGATGTTGATGATCTTGCCGCCGCCGGCCTTCTTCAAATGCGGGTGCGCGGCCCGGCTGCACAGGAAGGCGCTGGTCAGGTTGGTGTCCATCACCTTGTGCCACTCGTCCAGCGCCAGCTGGTCGACCGGCTTGCGCACCGTGGTGCCGGCGTTGTTGATGAGGATGTCGAGCCTGCCGCAGCGTGCGGCCGCCTCGTCGAAGGCCTTCTGCACCGAGGCTTCATCGGCCACATCGACTTCGAGCGCGAAGCTGTCGCTGCCCAGCGCCTTCAGGGCTTCGACGGCGGCGGCCGATTTCTGGGCGTTGCGGGCGGCAACGATGACGCGGGCGCCGGCTTGCGCAAGGCCCTGGGCCATGCCCAGGCCGATGCCGCCATTGCCGCCGGTGACGAGTGCTGTTTTTCCTGTGAGATCGAACATCAGGTGGATTCTGGTTTCTTGGAGACGAGGGTCAGGATATCGTAGCTCGCGACCAGCTCGCCGTCCTGGTTCGTCACCTCCACGTCCCAGGCCACCACGCCCTGGCCCTGGCCGCTCGCGTCCTTCTTGTTGCGGTCGATCTTGCGCTTGCAGGTCAGGCGTGCGCGAATGGTGTCGCCAATGCCCACCGGCTTGACGAAGCGCAGCGTGTCGAGCCCATAGTTGGCGAGCACCGGGCCCGGCGCGGGGGATACGAAGAGGCCCGCCGCCGCTGACAGCACGAAGTACCCGTGCGCGATGCGCTTGCCAAAGGGCGACTCCTTCGCCGCCACCTCGTCGAAGTGCATGTAGAAATAGTCGCCCGAGATGCCGCCGAAGGCCACGATGTCGGCCTCGCCGACCGTGCGGCGATGGGTAAGCAATGAGTCGCCGATGCGCAGCTCTTCGAAATGGCGGCGGAAGGGGTGCACCTCGCTCTCGCGCACCGCCGCGCCGCGCACGTGCTCGCCGGTGATCGCGGCCAGCATGGTGGGCGAGCCCTGCACCGCGGCGCGCTGCAGGTAGTGCTTCACCGCGCGCAGGCCGCCGAGCTCTTCGCCGCCGCCCGCGCGGCCCGGGCCGCCATGCTTGAGTTGCGGCAGCGGCGAGCCGTGGCCGGTCGATTCGGCGGCGGCTTCGCGGTCGAGCACCAGCAGGCGGCCGTGCCATGCGGCAGCGACCGGAATGGATTTGGCCGCAATGGCCGGCTCGCGTGTGACCAGCGTGCCGACCAGGCTGCCGCGGCCACGCGCGGCCAGCGCCAGCGCTTCGTCGATGCCGTCATAGGGCATGAGCGTGCTGACGGGGCCGAAGGCTTCGACGTCGTGCGCGGCGTCATGTTCGAGCGGCTTGCGGCTCAACAGCAGCGTGGGCGCGAAGAAGGCGCCTTCGCTCACGCCGTCGCCCACCGGCGAGAAGCCGTCGCGCTCGCCAAAGACCAGTTCGGCGCCTTGCAGTAGCGTGGCGACACGGTCGGCCACGTCGGACTTTTGCGCATGCGAGGCGAGAGCGCCCATGCGCACGTCTTCGCGCGACGGGTCGCCGATGACGGTCTTTGCGAGGCGAGCGCGCAGGCGCTCGGCCACCGCATCCAGATGCTGGCGCGGCACGATCGCGCGGCGGATGGCGGTGCATTTCTGGCCGGCCTTGATGGTCATTTCGCGTGCCACTTCTTTCACGAAGAGATCGAACTCCTCGTCATCGGGCGTCACGTCGGGCGCGAGGATCGCGCAGTTCAGCGAATCGGCCTCGGCGTTGAACGGAATCGACTGGCGCACCAGGTTCGGGTGCACGCGCAGCTTGGCAGCGGTGTCGGCCGAGCCGGTGAAGGTGACCACGTCGGCACCCCCGAGCCGGTCGAGCAGGTCGCCCGTGCCGCCGACCACGAGTTGCAGGCTGCCTTCCGGCAGGATGCCCGACTGCACGATGAGCCGCACCAGTGCCTCGGTCAGATAGCTTGTTGCGGTCGCCGGCTTGCCGATGCACGGCATGCCTGCCAGAAAGCTGGGCGCGAACTTCTCGAGCAGGCCCCACACCGGAAAGTTGAACGCATTGATGTGCACCGCCACGCCGCCGCGCGGCACCAGGATGTGCGTGCCCGCGAAGCCGCCCTTCTTGCCGAGCGCAAGGGCCGGGCCTTCATGCACCAGGTTGCCCGAGGGCAGCTCGTTGGTGCCGATGCCCGCATAGGCGCTGAGCGTGCCGGCGCCGCCTTCGATGTCGATCCAGCTGTCGGCGCGGGTCGCGCCGGTGTGGGCGGAGATGGCGTAGAGCGTTTCCTTGTGCGTGGCCATGTACTTGGCCAGTGCCTTCAGGCGCTCGGAGCGTTGCTGGAAGTCGAGAGCCATCAGCGCGGGGAGGCCGACGTTGCGTGCGTGGTTCAACGCCTCGGCGAAGTCGATGGCCTCGGCATGCGTGCTGGCCACGGCCTGGCCGTTGACGGCGCTGCGCAGTTGTTGCGCGCCCTCTTTGCCGATCCAGCGGCCGGCGATGTAGCTTTGAAGGGTGGTCATGTGAGTGTCCTTGAGGCGGGTCAGTGTTTGTTGCCGATGCCCAGATAGGTGTCGATGATTCGCTGGTCGTGCATCAACTCGCGGGCGTTGCCTTCGAGCGCGACGGCGCCCATCTCCAGCACATAGGCGCGGTCGGCCACCTGCAACGCAGCGCGCGCGTTCTGCTCCACCAGCAGCACCGAAACCCCATGGCTGCGCAGTTGAGACACCACGCGCAGCACTTCGCGCACCACCAGCGGCGCCAAGCCGAGCGAGGGTTCGTCGAGCATCAGGAGCCGCGGCCGTGCCATCAGCGCACGCCCGATGGCCAGCATCTGCCGCTCGCCGCCCGAGAGCGTGGAGGCCAGCTGCGGCTTGCGTTCGCGCAGCCGCGGAAAGATCTCGAACACTTCTTCCATGCGCGCGCGCTGGTCGCGCTTGCCTTTGCGCCACTGGTAGAACCCGCCGAGCAGCAGGTTGTCTTCGACCGACATCTCGCCGAACAGCTCGCGCCGCTCGGGCACCAGCGCCACGCCGCGCGCCACCATGGTCTCGACACCGGGGCGCGCGATGCGCTCGCCGTGGAGCGTGACCGTGCCGGTGGAAGGCAGCAGGCCCATCGCCGCGCACAGCAGCGTGGTCTTGCCGGCGCCGTTGGGGCCGATGACGGTGACGATCTCGCCGTCGTTCACATGAAGATGCACGCCGTGTACGGCCTCCACGGTGCGGTAGGCGACGCAGAAGCCGTCGAGCTGAAGGAGGGGATGGCTCATCGCGCGTCCTCCAGCAGTTCGTCGTCGGCGCCGCCCAGGTAGGCCTCGAGCACGCGCGGGTTCGCCTGCACTTCGGCCGGCGTGCCCGTTGCGATGACAGTGCCGAATTCGAGCACCGTGATGCGGTCGGCAAGGTTCATCACGAATTCCATGTCGTGTTCCACCACGAGGATGCCGAGGCCTTCGGCGCGCAGCTGGCTCAACAGCACGGAAAGCGCGCGCTTCTCGAGATGGCGCAGGCCCGCGGCCGGCTCGTCGAGCAGCAGCACCGAGGGCTGGCCGGCCAGCGCGCGCGCAATCTCGACCACGCGCTGCTGGCCGAGCGAGAGCGAAGCCGCCGGCGTGTCGGTGTGCGCGCCGAGGCCGCAGCGTTCGATCTGGCGGCGGGCTTCGGCCATGAGCGCTGCTTCCTCCGCGCGGTCCAGCCGGAGCATGGCCGCGAGCCAGCCGCGCCGGGCGCGCAGGTGGGCGCCGAGCGCCACGTTTTCGACCACGCTGCGCGCACCGAGCAGGCGCACATGCTGGAAGGTGCGGCCCAGGCCGAGCGCGGCGAACACGCGCGAGGGCTTGGCCGCCATCGGCTGGCCCGCAAGCCGCACCTCGCCGGAGCTCGGATCGTCCACGCCCGAGATCATGTTGAAGAAGGTGCTCTTGCCCGCGCCGTTCGGCCCGATCAGCGCGTGGATCTCGCCGGCCCTGAGGGTCATCGAGATGTCGTTGTTGGCCACCAGTCCGCCGAAGCGCTTGCTGACGTTGGTGGCCTGCAGCAGTACCTCGCCCCTGGGGGGCAGGCTGCGCTGCGCGAGCTGCACCGCTGGCGCCGCGGCATCGGCGGCTGCAACGGGACGCGGGCGTACCCATTGCCCCGCAACGCGCGCCAGCGTCGGCCACAGCCCCTCCGCAAACCGCTGCAGCACGAAGAGCATGAGAAGGCCGAACACGATCACCTCGAAATTGCCGCTGCTGCCGAGCAGCGAGGGCAGCACGTCCTGCAGCTTTTCCTTCAGCAGCGTGATGAGCGCGGCGCCCAGCACCGCGCCCCACAGATGGCCTGCGCCGCTGACCACCGCCATGAACAGAAGCTCGATGCCGATGTTCAGGTTGAAGGGCGTGGGGTTCACGAAGCGCTGCAGGTGCGCATACAGCCAGCCCGACACGGCCGCCAGCAGGGCCGCGAGCACGAAGAGCTTCACACGGTGGCGGGCCGTGTCCACGCCCATCGACTCGGCCATGAGCCGCCCGCCCTTGAGCGCGCGGATGGCCCGGCCTTCGCGCGAATCGAGCAGGTTGTGCATGGCCCAGAGCGCGAGCAGCAGCACGGCCCAGATCACGACGCCCAGCGCGCGCGGCGTGGCGAGAGAGAAGCCCGCGACGACCAGCGGCGGCACGCCGGTGATGCCGGTCTGTCCGCCGAGGAAATCCATGTTGCCGAACAGGTAGTAGAGGCTCAGGCCCCAGGCAATGGTGCACAGCGGCAGGTAGTGGCCCTGCAGCTTGAGCGTGACCGCCCCGAGCGCCCACGCGAGCGCAAAGGTCAGCAACAGGCCCAGCAGCAGCCCCGCCCACGGCAGCAGGGCGGGGCTCGCCATGCTGCCCATCCACGCCACGGCGGCGGGCGACGTGCAGATCCACGCGGTGGCGTACGAGCCCACGCCGACGAACGCGGCCTGGCCGAAAGACGTCATGCCTCCCACGCCGGTCAGCATGACCAGCCCGACCGCGACCAGTGCATAGAGACCGATGTTGCTGAGCACCGATACCGTGAACTCCGGCAGGAAACCCCAGGCCGCTGCAAGCGCCACGACGCAGACGATCGTGAGCTGCCTCGGCGCGATGAGCGCGCGGCCGGTGGATGCCGCCGCGGCGGCGGTGTTGTCGGCGGAGGTGTTGTTCATTCCTCGTCCTCCACATGATGGCTGTGCAGCGAACGCCACCACAGCACCGGGATGATCAGTGTGAAGACGAGCACCTCCTTGAACGGGCTGGCCCAGAATGAAGCAAAGGCTTCGAGCTGTCCGACCAGCAGCGCGCCCGCGAGCGCCAGCGGATAGCTCGCGAGCCCGCCCACGATGGCGGCGACGAAGCCCTTCAGGCCGATGAGGAATCCGGTGTCGTAATACACCGTGGTGAGCGGCGCAATCAGCAGGCCCGAAATTGCGCCGATGAGCGCCGCGAGCGCAAAGCTCAAATCACCCGAGAGCTCGGTCGGAATGCCCGACAGGCGAGCGCCCACGCGGTTGATCGCGGTGGCGCGCAGCGCCTTGCCGATCATCGAGCGGCCGAAGAAAAGGAACATTGCAATCACCAGCAGCAGCGTGACGCCCATCACCACCAGCGACTGCCCGCTGACGGGAATGCCGCCAAGGTCGAAACGCTCTTCGGAAAATGGCGCGGTGCGATAGCCCTCGGCGCCGAAGAAGAGCAGGCCCAGCCCCACCAGCACGCCGTGCAGCGCGACCGAGACGATCAGCAGCATCAGCACGCTGGCATCGGCCAACGGCCGGTAGGCAAGGCGATAGAGCAGCGGTCCGAGCGGCGCGATCAACACCAGCGTGGTAACGGCTTGAGCCGCCATCGAGGTGGGCTTGAGCAGCAATACCAGTGCGGCGGCGGCCAGCGGCAACACGACGCACCACGCAACTGCGGAAGCCCAGTCGACGACTGCGCCACGCTTCCAGCGCCAGAGCTCGACCACCAGCACCATCGCGGCGAGCGCAATCAGCAGCCACAGCGTGGCCGGCACCCGGCCCGTTTGCAGCATTGCCATCGACAGCGCCCCGAAGGCGACGAATTCGCCCTGGGGAATGAAGATGACGCGCGTGACCGAGAACACCAGCACAAGAGCGAGCGCCATCAATCCATAGACGGCACCGTTCACGATGCCGTCCTGCCCCAGCAAAAGGGCGATCTGCAGATCCATAGAAAACCTTTGGGCTCAGCCCTTGTATCGAATCAGTGCCTGCATTGTTCCTTCCCCCTTTGGGGGAAGGTTGGGATGGGGGCAGCCCCGTGCTCACGGCTGCACGAACGTCGATGCCGTCGTGCCCCCACCCCAGCCCTCCCCCAGAGGGGGAGGGAGCGAGACCAGGTCAGGGCTGGTATTTCCAGGCGCCGTTTTCAATCTTGACCATGACGCGGGCACGCTGGTCCAGGCCCAGGTGGTCGTTCGCCGTCATGTTGAATACGCCGTGGGCGCCGGCCACGTCCTTCACCTGCTCGAGCGCATCGCGCAGGGCGGCGCGGAATTCGGGTGTGCCCGGCTGCGCCTTTTTCAGGGCAACGGGAACGGCCGACGTCATCAGCAGGCCTGCATCCCATGCGTGCGCGCCGAAGGTCGATACCGTGTTCTTGCCGTTCGCGCCCTCGTAGGCAGTCACGTAGGCCATGGCCGATTTCTTCACCGGATGGCTGGCCGGCAGTTGCTCGGCCACCAGCACCGGGCCGGCAGGCAGGAAGGTGCCTTCCACATCCTTGCCGCCGACGCGCAGGAAGTCGGCATTGGCGACGCCGTGCGTCTGGTACATCTTGCCGGTGTAGCCGCGCTCCTTGAGCGTTTTCTGCGGCAGCGCGGCCGGCGTGCCCGAGCCCGCCACCAGCACCGCGTCGGCCTTGGCGGCCATGATCTTCAGGGCCTGTCCGGTCACGGAGGTGTCGGTGCGCGCATAGCGCTCGTTGGCCACTATCTTGAGCTTCTTCAGCTCGGCCGCCTTCGCGAACTCTTGCGACCAGCCTTCGCCGTACGCGTCGGAAAATCCGATGAAGGCCACCGTCTTCACGCCGCTGGTGGCCATGTGCTCGGCAATGGCCAGGGACATCATGATGTCGTTCTGCGGCGTCTTGAAGACCCACTGCTTCTTGGCATCCATCGGCTCGACAATGCGGGCCGAGGCGGCGATGGAAATCATCGGTGTCTTGGCTTCGCTCACCACGTCGATCATTGCGAGCGAGTTGGGCGTGGTGGTGGAGCCCAGCACGATGTCGACCTTGTTCTCTGCAATGAGCTTGCGCGTGTTGGCCACGGCGGCGGTGGTGTCGGAGGCGTCGTCCAGCACGATGTAGTTGATCTTCTGGCCGCCGATGGTCTTGGGCATCAGCGCGATGGTGTTCTTCTCGGGAATGCCGAGCGAGGCGGCCGGGCCGGTGGCCGAGAGCGTCACGCCGACGTTCACGTCGGCCCATGCCACGACGGCTGTGGCGCACAGCGCGGCAATCGCCAGGGGCTTGAAGAATTTCATTTTGGTTTGTCTCCGGGTTGAAAAATCGTTGTTGTGTCAGCGCTCGTCGAACGACAGGGTGACGCGTTCGGTGAGGGGGTGCGCCTGGCAGGTCAGCACGAATCCTGCGGCCACTTCATTCTTGTCGAGCGCAAAATTTCTTTCCATGCGGACTTCCCCCTCCACCAGCTTGGCGCGGCAGGTGCCGCACACGCCGGAGGTGCATGAGAAGGGCACTTCGAGGCCCGCCGCCGAGGCCGCATCGAGAATGCTCGGCTGGCCTTCGGTAAAGGCGATTTCGCGCTGCAGGCCGTCCCGCACGATGGTGATGCGCGCCTGCTTGGCATCGCCGGGCAAGGCCTCGTGCACCACTGCGCCCACCTGGCCCGCCGACGTGGCGGAGGGCAGCGCAATGCCGAAGCGTTCGATGTGGATGCGCTCCTCGGGCACGCCCGCGGCAAGCATCGCAGCCTCGGCCTCGTCGTTCATCTGGAACGGCCCGCAAACGTAGGCGTGGTCGATGCCCCCGGCGGGAACCACGGTCTGCAGAAACTCGCCGATCTTTTCGCGGTTCATCACGCCGTGGCCCAGGGGCGAATCGGTGTGCTCGTCGGAGAACACATGGTGCAGCACAAGCCGCGTCATGTAGCGGTTCTTCAGGTCTTCGATTTCTTCCTTGAACATCGTGGATTGCAGCTGCCGGTTGCCGTAGATCAGCGTGAAGCGGCTCTTGGGTTCGCGCGCCAGCACGGTCTTCATGATCGAGAGAATGGGCGTAATGCCGCTACCGCCCGCAATGCCGACATGGTGCCGCGCGGCGCCGTGTTCGATGGGCACGAAGAAGCGGCCCTGCGGCGCCATCACCTGCACGGTGTCGCCGGGCTGCAGGTGCGCGTTGATCCAGTTGGAGAAAACGCCGCCCCGCACCTTGCGCACGCCGACGCGCAGCTCGCCGTCGTCGAGGCCGGCGCAGATCGAATACGAACGGCGCAGGTCCTGCCCGTCGATGTCGCGGCGCAGCGTGAGGTACTGGCCCTGGGTAAAGCCGAAGGTTTCCCGCAGGTCGGCCGGTACTTCGAACGACACGATGACGGCCTCGGCCGTGTCGGGCTCGATCGCCTTCACGCGCAGCGGATGGAAGAGGTTGCTCATCGCTTGTCAGATCGGCTTGAAATGTTCGAAGGGTTCGCGGCAGGCCATGCAGCGGTAGAGCGCCTTGCATGCGGTGGAGCCGAAGGCGGAAAGGCGTTCGGTGCGCTCGCTCGCGCAGCGGGGGCAGGCGATGCCTTCGTTGCCGGCCATGCGGCCGAAGAGTCGGATGGGCATTGCCGTGTTGGCCGCGGCTTCCGACGTGAGATGCGCGGGCGGTGCAATGCCGTAGGCCTTGAGCTTGACGCGGCCTTCGTCGCTGATCCAGTCGCTGCTCCATGCGGGCGCGCGGCGCAGCGTGGCGCGTGCGCGGCCAAGGCCTGCCTGCTCGATGGCGGCGAGCACGTCGTGCTCGATGGCTTCGGTTGCGGGGCAGCCCGAGTAGGTGGGCGTGAGCACGATCTCCAGCCCATCGTCATGCTCGATCACCTCGCGCACGATGCCCAGGTCGCAGACGGACACGGCCGGCACCTCGGGGTCGAGCACGGTGTGCAGCACGGTCCACGCCGCATCGACGCGCGATGCGACGGCGTTCACCACACGCCTCCCGGGTAGGAGCGCTGCAGGTGCTGCATCTCGGCGAGGATGTAGCCCATGTGCTCGCTGTGCACGCCCTGCTTGCCGGTGCTCCGAAAGGCAGCTTCCTGCGGCATTGCGAGGCCGGCGGCATCGAGCACCTGCTGCATCTCGGCGAGCCACGGCTCGCGCAATTCGCTCCACGCGGGGCCTAGGCCGGTGGCCCTGGCTGCTTCATCCACCGCGTCGCTTTCGAACAGCTCGGGCATGTAGAGCCAGAGTTGCTTCAGCGCCTTTTCCGTACGGCGGCGCGATTCATCGGTGCCATCGCCGAGACGAACGACCCAGTCGCCCGAATGCTGCTGGTGATAGCGCGCCTCCTTCACAGCCTTGCCGGCGATGGCGGCCACTTCGGCATCGCTCGAAGCGGCAAGGCGTTGCCACAGCAGCTTGAGCAGCGTGGCGACCATGGTGTTGCGCACCACGGCAAAGGCGAAGTCGCCGCGCGGCAGTTCGACCAGCGTGAGATTGAAGTAGTCGCGTTCGTCGCGCAGGTAGGCAAGCTGGTCTTCGTCGTGTTCTCGGCCTTGTCCTTCGAGCTTGCCGGCATGCGTGAGCAGCGCGCGGGCCTGGCCGACCAGGTCGAGCGCGATGTTGGCCATGGCAATGTCCTCTTCCAGCACGGGCGCATGGCCGCACCATTCGCCCAGGCGCTGCGCGAGCACCAGGCAGGTGTCGCCGATGCGCAGCAGGTATTGCACCGTGGGGGTGCGGTTCAGTTCTATGGATGCTTGCATGCCGGCCGCCTACATGTGGTCCACGGACTTGGGCAGCGCATAGAAGGTGGGATGCCGATACACCTTGTCCTCCGCCGGATCGAAGAACATGTCCTTGTCCCCCGGGTCGCTTGCCACAATCTGGTCCGAGCGCACCACCCAGATGCTGCTGCCTTCCTGCCGGCGCGTGTACACGTCGCGGGCCAACTGGATCGCCATCTTCGGATCGGCCGCGTGCAGGCTGCCGCAATGCTTGTGGTCGAGGCCGGCCTTGCTGCGCACGAACACTTCCCACAGGGGCCACTCTTGTTTCTGTTCGGCGCTCATGCGGCCTCCTTCATCGGTTGCTTGTTGGCGTGGGCCATGGCGGCTTCGCGCACCCAGGCGCCTTCTTCCCAGGCATCGACGCGGGCCTGCAGGCGCTCGCGGTTGCAGGGGCCGTCGCCGCCCACCACGCGCCAGAACTCGCTCCAGTCGATCTTTCCGAAGTCGTGCGCCTGGCGCTCTTCGTTCCACTTCAGGTCGGGGTCGGGCAGGGTCACGCCGAGGATGCGCGCCTGCTCCACGGCGGCGTCGATGAACTTCTGGCGCAGCTCGTCGTTGCTGAAGCGCTTGATGCCCCAGCGCATCGACTGCGCCGAATTGGGCGACTGGTCGTCCGGCGGGCCGAACATCATGATCGAGGGCCACCACCAGCGGTTGACCGCGTCCTGCACCATCGCCTTTTGCGCCTCGGTGCCGTGCGTCATCATGGTCAGCAGGGCTTCGTAGCCCTGGCGCTGGTGAAAGCTTTCCTCGCGGCAGATGCGGACCATGGCGCGCGCATACGGCGCATACGAGCAGCGGCAGATCGGCACCTGGTTCATGATGGCCGCGCCGTCCACGAGCCAGCCGATGGTGCCCATGTCGGCCCAGGTGAGCGTGGGGTAGTTGAAGATCGAGCTGTACTTGGCCTTGCCGCTGTGCAGCGCGTCGAACATCTGGTCGCGCGAGGTGCCCAGCGTCTCGGCGGCGGCATACAGGTAGAGGCCGTGGCCGCCTTCGTCCTGCACCTTGGCCAGCAGGATGGCCTTGCGCTTGAGCGTGGGCGCGCGGCCGATCCAGTTGCCTTCGGGCAGCATGCCGACGATTTCGGAATGCGCATGCTGGCTGATCTGGCGCACCAGCGTCTTGCGGTAGTGCTCGGGCATCCAGTCCTTCGCCTCGACGAAGTCGCCGGCGTCGATGCGGGCATCGAAGCGCTCTTCGAGCCGCATCTCCTCGGCGGAGCGCACGGATTTTTTCTTGCCGTCGCCCGCGTCCTTGCCCATGGTGTCCATGGCCTGGGTGTACATGTGCCTGTCCTTTGCAAATGGGTTGAAGAGGCGCGCTCAGCGCGGCCGGGTGTCGATCACGCGGCGGGCCTTGCCGGTCTGCGTGCGTTCGATGGAATCGGGGTCGAACACGCGCACCGTCGTCGAGATGCCGACCAGCGTCTTCACGCGCTCCTGCACCCAGCCGGCGATGGCCATGCGTTCGGCTTCGCCGGTGGCGGCGTTGCGGTGGTCGAGCTCGCAATGCACCTCGACTTCGTCGAGCAGGCCTTCGCGGCGCACATGCACCTGGTAGAGGCCGGAGAGCCGTTCGTGTGCGAGCACGATCTCTTCCACCTGCGTGGGAAACACGTTGACCCCGCGGATGATCATCATGTCGTCGCTGCGCCCGACGATCTTGCCCATGCGGCGAAACGACCGCGAGGTGGGCGGCAAAAGGCGCGTGAGGTCGCGCGTGCGGTAGCGCACGATGGGCATGGCCTCCTTGCTGAGCGAGGTGAAGACCAGCTCGCCCTCTTCGCCATCGGCCTTCAGCTCGCCGGTGTCGGGATCGATGATCTCGGGGTAGAAATGGTCTTCCCAGATCACGGGGCCGTCCTTGCTCTCGACGCATTCGCTGGCCACGCCGGGACCCATCACTTCGGAGAGTCCGTAGATGTCGACCGCGTCGATGCCGGCCTTGCCTTCGATGTCGCGGCGCATGGCCTCGGTCCACGGCTCGGCACCGAAGATGCCGATCTTGAGCGAGCTGTCTCTTGCGCTCAGGCCCTGGCGCTCGAACTGCTCGATGATCACCTGCATGTAGCTGGGCGTGACCATGATGATGTCGGGCTGGAAGTCCTGGATCAGTTGCACCTGCTTTTCGGTTTGCCCACCGGACATGGGGATGACGGTGCAGCCCGCGCGCTCAGCGCCGTAGTGGGCGCCCAGGCCGCCGGTGAAGAGGCCGTAGCCGTAGGAGACATGCACCATGTCGCCCGGCCGCCCGCCCGCGGCGCGGATGGAGCGCGCCACCAGGTCGGCCCAGGTATCGACGTCATTCAGCGTGTAGCCCACCACGGTCGGCTTGCCGGTGGTGCCCGACGAGGCATGGATGCGCGCCACCTGCGCGCGCGGCACCGCAAACATGCCGAAGGGATAGTTCTCGCGCAGGTCGCTCTTTACCGTGAACGGAAATTTCGACAGGTCGGCGAGGGACTTCAGATCATCCGGATGCACGCCCTTGGCGTCGAAGGCCTTGCGGTAGTGCGGCACGTTGTCGTACGCGCGCTGCAGCGTGGCGCGCAGGCGGCTGAGCTGCAGGGCGGCAATTTCATCGCGGCTGGCGGTTTCGATGGGCTCGAGCTCGCCGGGGGCGGGGTGTCTGGCGGTCATGGTGCTTGTGTCTCCTCAGGCGGCAACGGCGGGGCGGCCCTTGGCGGTGTATGAACGTCCGCGAAAAATGGCGACGCGCTCGCCGCGCTGGTTGGTGATTTCGGTGTCGTAGACGCCGGTGCGCCCAGCCTTCGAAACCTCGAAGCAGCGCGCGGTGAGCACATCGCCTTCGTGTGCCGGGGCGATGAAGTCGATCGAAAAGCCCGAGGCCACCGTGAGTTCGTTGTACGAGTTGCAGGCGAAGGCGAAGGTGGAATCGGCCAAGGTGGCCATGAAGCCGCCGTGGCAAATGGCGTGGCCGTTGAGCATGTCTTGGCGCACCTGCATCTGCAGGGTGGCCTGGCCGGGGGCGACCTCGACGATGCGCATGCCTAGGCCCTTGCTGGCGTTGTCGTTGGCGAACATGCCGTCGCGGACGTGTTCGGCTGTCTGTTGGGGAGTGCGGGTGGTTTCGGTCATTTTGGTTCTTGGCGCTGTTGTTCAGGGCGTGTGCACAGGCCACCGGGTACTCCCCTCCGCGAATGTCCCCCGCCTTCGGCTCCTCCTTTATTTCGCTGCGCGGAGCACCCGATGCCCTGTGCACTGGGGCACGCTGCTGGTGTGCGACCGATCAACGACCGCCGTTCATAACGCACCCGTCGATGGGGTGCCTTGCGCAGCGAAATAAAGGAGGAGCCCGAAGGGCGGGGGACATTCGCGGAGAAAGGTACCCCGTCGGCGGGCGCGCGCCCTGAATGGCTCACAACGCGGCTCAATGAACAGCAAGTCATCTCAGCGATCCTTGAACACCGGTGCACGCTTGGCACGAAAGGCTTCCACGCCTTCGCGGTAGTCGGCGGCATTGCCCAATTCGCGCTGGATGCGTGCTTCTTCGGCGAGTGCCGCGTCCAGGTTCATGTCCTGCGCCGCAGCCATGGCTTGCCGCGTGGCGACCAGGGCGCGGGTCGGCATTGCGGCGAGTTTCGATGCGAGTGAGGCCGTTGTGTCGGCCAGTGCCGCGTCGTCCACGCACTGCCATATCAGCCCGATGCGCGCCGCTTCCTCGGCAGGGAGCTTGTCGCCCAGCATCGCAATGCCGAGTGCCCGCGCCGAGCCCACGAGCCGGGGCAGCAACCACGTGCCGCCCGTGTCAGGCACCAGGCCTATCTTGGTGAAGGCCTGGATGAAGCTGGCCGAGCGCGCGGCCACTACCAGGTCGCAGCACAGGGCAAGGTTCGCGCCCGCGCCGGCGGCCACGCCGTTGACGGCAGCGACCACGGGCACCGGCATCGAACGAAGGCGCGCGACCAGCGGTGCGTAGTAGGTGGAGATGACGTGGCCCAGGTCCTTGGGAGCGGCGCCCGGCGTCGGGTCGGGTGCCACCGACGGATCGGCCAAGTCCTGCCCGGCGCAGAAGGCGCGTCCGGCGCCCGTGAGTACCACGCAGCGCACGCTGTCGCCCTTGGCTGCGAGCTCCAGTGCGGCCATCAGCTCGGCATGCATTTCCGTCGTGAAGCTGTTGAGCGCGGCGGGGCGGTTGAGGCTCAACGTGCGGACGGCGCCGGCATCATCGGTGAGAACTAAAGGTTCTGGCATGGGCTTGTCTCTCATCCTTGTTTTGGCGGAATCGGCATGCAAACACTATTGACCGACCGGACGGTAGATTTTAGGATCGACCTTGAATCCGGCACAAGCGGGGTTGATTCAGGGCAAACCCTGAGCCACTTGGAAAAAGGAGACCGACCGAATGCCCAGCTATTCCATCGACGGCGTCATACCCGTCGTCGACCCCACGGCCTATGTGCATCCCAGCGCCGTGTTGATCGGCGACGTGATCGTGGGCGCCAACTGCTATGTGGGCCCGTGCGCCAGCCTGCGCGGCGACTTCGGGCGCATCGTGCTGGAGGAGGGCTCCAACGTGCAGGACCATTGCTGCATCCATGGCTTTCCGGACCAGGACACGGTGGTCGAGGTCAACGGCCACATCGGCCACGGCGCGATCCTCCACAGCTGCATCGTGCGGCGCGACGCGCTGGTGGGCATGAACGCGGTGGTGATGGACGAGGCCGAGATCGGCGAGCAGGCGATCGTGGCGGCCTGCGCCTTTGTGCCCGCGGGCATGAAGGTGCCCGCGCGGTCGCTGGTGGCCGGCATTCCCGCCAAGGTGAAGAAGATGCTGAGCGAGGAGGAAATTGCCTGGAAGCTCGAGGGCACGCAGACCTACCAGGCGCTGACGGTTCGCAGCCTGGCCAGCCTGCACGAGGTGGCGCCGCTGCGGCAGATGGAGCCCGATCGGCCGCGCCTGCCTGCCACTGACGTGCGTTCGCTGATTGCGACCCGGCGCGGCTAGCCGGCGCGCTTCATGCAAGATTGCGGGTTGCCCGCAACTCCAATCAAGGAAGAAAGAAGACCCGATGCCGCGTGGAAGATCCGCCACCTACGACGACCAGCGCGAGTTCATCCTCGCGCAGGCCGCCCAACTGTTCGCGCGCCGCGGCTATCCCGCCACCTCGATGAACCAGGTGGCCGAAGCCTGCAACCTCTCCAAGGCCACGCTCTACCACTACTACAAGGACAAGAGCAGCCTGCTGATCAGCATCGCCGAGACGCACGTCTCGAAGCTCGCGGCGCTGGTGGCCGAGGAAGAGGCGTCGACGCACACCGATGAAGAGCGGCTGCGCCGCTTCATCTACCGCATCGTCGAGGAATACGCCGGCGCGCAGGACGCGCACCGCGTGCTGACCGACGACGTGCGCTTTCTCGAAGAGGAAGACCGCGAGCGCGTGCTCGACAAGGAGCGCGAGGTGGTCGCGGGGTTTGCGCGCGCCGTCTCGGCGCTCAGGCCCGGCGCGCCGAGCGACGACCTCGCCAAGCCGCTGACCATGCTGCTGTTCGGCATGATCAACTGGATGTTCACCTGGATGAAGCCGGGCGGAAAGCTCGACCATGCGGCGATTGCGCCGATCGTGGCCGATCTGTTCCTGGGCGGCATTGGCGCGGTGAAGTCGCCGGACCAGTCAGCGATGGCCGCGCAGGCCGATCAGGCCGTCGCCAGGTAGCGCGCGGCCGGCTTGCTGGTCTGCGAAGCGCCGAACAGCTTGGCGCTCGCATCGGTAAAGCCGGTGAGCAGGGCGGCGTCGTTCACCGACGGCAGCGTGATCGCTTCGCCCAGGTCGAGGCCGGCCAGCGCGGCGTCCACGCAATCTTCGGCCTGCATGACCGTGCCCTCGGCCAGCGCTGACACCGGCACGCCCGAAAGCTCCCAGATGTCGGTGGCCGTAGCGGCCGGGAGCACCAATTGCACCTTCACGCCGGTGCCCGCCACCTCTTCCTGCAGACCGCGCGTGAACGCGACCACGAAGGCCTTGGTGCCGCTGTAGATGCTGCTGATCGGCAGCGTGTAGAAGCCGAGCACCGAGCCGATGTTCACCAGCGTGCCCCGGTTGCGCGCCTTGAAGGCGGTCAGTGCGGCATGGCTCAGGTGAGCGAGGGCGTTGATGTTCACGTCAAGCATGCTCTGCAGCTGCGCGCTCGTGGTCAGCGCGACGGGTGCGAGCGTGGAGAGGCCGGCATTGTTGATCAGCAGCGTGACCGACGGGTCGGTGGCCACGGCCTTGGACACGCGCTCGAGGTCGCCGGCGGCGGCAAGGTCGGCCGCGAGCGTTTGCACCTTGACGCCATATTTGGCGCGCAGGCCCGCTGCGACTTCTTCCAGCAGGTCGGCACGGCGCGCCACCAGCAGCAGGTCGTGGCCGCGGCGGGCCAGGCGGTCTGCGTAGATCTTGCCGAGGCCGGCCGAGGCGCCGGTGACGACGGCGGTGCCGAGGGTTGCTTGTTCGCTCATTTCGAATCCGTTCAAAAGCTAGGTTGGAAAGGGTTGCCTTGCTGCAAGCATGATGACCATCATGTTTGAAGTGTCGAAGCATGATGGTTATCATGCTTAACGTCAAGCCATGCCTTGAAGTACCCGGGAACAGAAAGAGGTCACATGCGATACCCCGCAGCGGAAACCGCCGAAAAGCACCAGAAGATCCTTGCCGAGGCCTCGCGCCTCTTCAAGGAGCGCGGCTTCGACGGCGTGAGCGTGAGCGAGATCATGAAAGCCACCGGGCTCACGCACGGGCCGTTCTACAACCACTTCGACTCGAAGGAGGCGCTGATGGCGGAGTGCATCGTCCACGCTGGGGATGCCGCGCTCGCCGACCTCGATGCGGCGGGAAAAACGCCCGAAGGCATGCGCGCCTATGTGCGGAGCTACCTGAGCCCTGAGCACCGCGACAGCCGCGCCTGCGGTTGCCTTGTGGCGGCCTTTGCCGCGCATGCGGGCCAGCCGGGGAGCGAGAAAGCCATTGGTGCGCCGCTGACGGCCTACTTCAAGGTGCTGATCGACCGGTTCGCCAGCAAGTTTCCGTGGCGGTCGAAGAAGAACGCCCGCGGCGACGCGATTCGCATCCTGGCGTCGATGTACGGCGGCGTGGTGCTGGCCCGCGCCATGGACGACGAGGCTTTGTCCGAGGAAATTTTGCGCGAGGTGCTCGCCGGCCTGCCGGCCCCCGCCAGGGCCGGAGCTAAAGAATCCGATTGAACCAGAGCAGCGAGAGACCCGCCGACAGCAGCGTGAGAATGGCCGCGCCCAATGCAAAGAGCGCCGAGACCTCGGTTTCCTTCTTCTCGACCGTGAGCTTGGAGCTCAGTGTTTCATAGACCTTCTTCAGGTCGTTCGCGGTGCCCGCATAGAAGTACTCGGCATTGGTCCTGTTGGCCACGGCCTTGAGTGTTTCCTCGTCGAGCCGCACGCGCATCGACCAGCCTTCGAAGCCGATGGTTTCGCCGTCGACCGTGCCCACGCCCACCGTGTAGATGCGCACGCCGCGGTCTGCGGCGGCCTTGGCGGCATCGAGCGGATCGACACCCGTGGTGCGCTGGCCATCCGTCAGCATGATGATCGCAGCCGAGGTGTAGGAGCCCGGCGCCACCGGCGTGAACTCCTTGGCCTGCTTCTCCGTCTGGTCGATGGGCGTGCCGCGCTGGCGGCTGGGCGCGCTGAACTGCGAAACGTCGATGCCCGCGTCGGGGAACAAGGTGGCGAGCGACACCACGATCGCGTTGCCCGTGGCAGTGGCGCGCTGCAGCTGGAAGCTGTCGATGGCGGTGACCAGGTCGTCATGGTTGGTGGTGGGCAACTGGGCCACCTGCGCGCTGCCCGCGAACGCCACGATGCCCACCTTCACGTGGCGCGGCAGGTCCTTGATGAAAGTCTTGGCCGCTTCCTGCGCGGCGACGAGGCGGTTGGGCAGCACGTCGGCCGCGCGCATGCTTCCGGACACGTCCATTGCGAGGATGATGGTCTGCTGGTTCGAAGGCAGCAGCACCACAGCCATCGGCCGCGCGGCCGCCACCAGCATAGCGGCCATGGCGAGCAGGAACAGCAAGGGCGGAATGTGCCGCCGCACGCTTTGGCCGGCGCCCATCGCCTCGCGGACGATCGAGAGGCTGGCGTAGCGCACCGCCAGCTTCTTCTTGCGGCGGATCAGCCAGATGTAGAGCAACACCAGCAGCGGCAAGGCTGCCAGAAGCCAGAGGAACTGAGGCCAGAGAAAAGTCATGCTGCCACCGCTTTCATGCTGCCCGAGCCGATGCGCGTGCGGCGCTTGCGCATGTCGGCAAAACGAACGATGGCTTCCACCAGGTCGTCGCTGGTTGAAAGCTCGAGTGCATCGACCCCGGCCTTTGCGAGCGAGGCACGCAGCGCGGCTTCGCGCTCGGCCGCCAGGCGGGCGAAGCGCTTGCGAAAGCCGGCATCGTGGGTGTCGACCCAGAGCTGCTCGTCGGTTTCCGCGTCGCGCAGCGGCACCAGGCCGAGGTCGGGCAGTTCGAGTTCGAGTGGGTCGAACAGGCGCACCGCAATGACTTCATGCCGCTGCACCAGCTGGCCGAGCGGGCGTTCCCAGCCGGGCTCGCTCAGAAAGTCGGACACCACGAACACCGTGGAGCGGCGCGGCATCAGCGTAGCGGCCGACTTCAGCAGGTCGGCCAGGCGCGTCATGCCTTTTTGCGTGGGCGCCTTTTCGACCTTGTCGGCGCGGCGCTCCATGGCGTGCAGCAGGTGAAGCACGTGCCGGCGGCCGCTGCGCGGAGGAATCACCGCTTCGAGGTCGCTACCGTAGACCAGCGCGCCGACCCGGTTGCCGTGTCGCGTGAGCAGGCGCGCGAGCACGCCGACAAAGCCGGCCGAGATCTCGCGCTTGGCTCGGCGGCCCGAACCGAAGTCGACCGAGCGGCTCAGGTCGAGCACGAACCACGCGGACATTTCGCGGTCCTCGGTGAACACACGCACGTGCGGCACCTGCAGCCGGGCGGTGACGTTCCAGTCGATGTGGCGCACGTCGTCATGGTGCTGGTATTCGCGCAGGTCGGCCAGGTCGAGGCCGGTGCCGCGCATCAGCGTGCGGTAGTCGCCCTGCAGCAAGCCGTCGAGGCGGCGGATGACGGTCCATTCGAGCCGCCGCAGCGCGCGCTCGGCACCCCCGGCTTCAGCGATGAGCCGTTCGTCGTTCGCGGCCGCGGGGGCCTTACGCCACCAGCTTTTCATGTTCAAGAGGTTTGGGAGGGGCGGGGACGGCCTTCATGATCTTTTCGATCAGCCCGTCGGGTGTGAGGCCTTCGGACAAGCCTTCGTAGGAAAGCGTCACGCGGTGGCGCAGCACGTCGGGTACCAGCGCCGTCATGTCCTCGGGCAGGGCATAGCTGCGGCCGCGCAGCAGCGCGAGCGCGCGCGCGCCTTCGGTAAGGCTGATGCTCGCGCGCGGGCTGGCGCCGAAGGTGATGAAGCGGCGCATGTCCTTCAGGCCGTGCTTGTCGGGCGTGCGCGTGGCCGACACGAGCTTGACCGCGTACTGGATGAGCGAAGGGTCGACGTACACGCGCCGCGCCTCGGCCTGCAGGGCCGCGAGCTGTTCGGTCGTCGCGACCGGGTTCGCCTCGACCAGCGGACCGATCACGCGCTGGACGATGACGAACTCTTCCTCGTCGCTCGGGTAGTCGACCAGCACCTTCATCATGAAGCGATCGACCTGCGCCTCGGGCAGCGGATAGGTGCCTTCGGTTTCGATGGGGTTCTGCGTGGCCATGACGAGGAAGGGGCGCGGCACCTTGTGCGTCTCGCCGGCAATGGTGACCTGGCGCTCCTGCATTACTTCGAGCAATGCGCTCTGCACCTTGGCCGGCGCGCGGTTGATTTCATCGGCCAGCAGCAGGTTGGCGAACACCGGGCCGAGCGAGGTGCTGAACTCGCCGGTCTTCTGGTTGTAGATGCGCGTGCCCACCAGGTCGGCAGGCACCAGGTCGGGTGTGAACTGGATGCGCTTGAACTGGCCGCGCACCGTGTCGGCCAGCGTCTTGACGGTGAGCGTCTTCGCCAGGCCCGGCACGCCTTCGACCAGCAAGTGGCCGCCCGCGAGCATCGCGACCATCACCCGCTCCAGGAACCGGTCCTGGCCCACCACCACGCGCTTGACCTCATAGAGGATCTGCTCCATCAGCTCGGCCGTGGCGGAAGAGGTGGAAAACGGGGTCTCGGTGCTCATGCGATGGCCTCTTTCTATGAACAAATCAAAACGAAGCTGATGCCGGTTCCTGGTTCTAGAACGGCGGCGAACCGGCGGCCGAGGCCGCGTTTTCTATCGGGACGGCAAAGCCGATGCCTATGAAGGTGCGCTGCTGCGTGGGATTGAGAATGGCGGTGACGATGCCGAGCACCTCGCCGTCCATGTTGATCAGCGGCCCGCCCGAGTTGCCGGGGTTGGCTGCCGCGTCGAACTGGATCAGGTTGCCCAGCTCCTGCTTGCCCTCGGGCGAGCGGAACGAGCGCTTCAGGCCTGACACTACGCCGGCCGACACCGAAGGGCCGATGCCGAAAGGAAAGCCCACCGCTGCCACTTGGTCGCCGGACTGCAGGTCGGCGGTCGAGCGCATCACGGCCGGAATCAGGTCGTCGGGAATCTTCTGGGCCTGCAGCACCGCGAGATCGTTCTCGGGCTGCACGCCGGTGATGGTGGCCACGGCTTCCAGGCCGTCGGAGAAGGTGACCTTGATGGTTTCGGCGCCGGCCACGACATGCAGGTTGGTGAGGATGACGCCCTTGTCGACAATGACCACGCCGGTGCCCACGCCGCGTTCGGTCTCGCCCGGCGGCGGGTCGGCCTCGGGCGGCTTGCCCTTGGCAAGATTGCGGCCGCGCTTCTGGGTCTTGGCCTCGGGCGTGGCTTTCTCGGGGCCGTAGCCGACCACGCGCACCACCGAAGGCCGCACGATCTCGGCGGCCTTGGCGGCGGGCGAGGGGAGCGTGTGGGTCTGCAGCGTGCGCAGCACGGCCGAATCGATGTCTTTCTGCGTCAGCGCCTTGGCGCCCTGGCGCGGCCACCATGTGGCGCTGCCGACCGCGACGGCGCACAGCACCACCAGAAACGCAAAACTGCGCCGGCCGGGCTGCCAGCCTGGCTTGGTTCGAGGTGGGGAGTTGGGGGGCGGCGCGCCATTGCCTCCGCCCTCGGGCGATGGCACGGCCTGATCGGCGGCCGCGGAATCGGCCGCTTGAGGCAGCGTGCGGGGCGAACGGCTGTAGAAAGCGGGCCTGCGCATCGAAACACCTCCGGCAAGGGATGACGGGAGAGGGGTTCACAGTAGCACGCTTTCTTCTGCCTTGCATCCCTTCGGGCATCATCTCGCAATGGCTGTATTCATCGACACCCACTGCCATCTGGACGCGCCCGAATTCGGTGCGGAAATGCCGCTCATCCGTGCGCGCGCCGCCGAGCGGGGCGTGGCGCTGTGCGTCATTCCGGCCGTGGCGGTCTTCAACTTTGCAACCGTGCGGGAGCTGGCACGCGTCCAGGGCGACGCCTATGCGCTGGGCATCCACCCGCTGTGCACCGGCAATGCGCAAGACGCCGACCTGGAGGCGCTCGACGCCGAACTGTCCATGCGCCGCGGCGATCCACGGCTGGTCGCGGTCGGCGAAATCGGGCTCGACTATTTCGTGAAAGGGCTGGACAGCGACAAACAGCAGCATTTCTTTCACACTCAGTTGCAACTCGCGCGCAAATACGAACTGCCGGTGCTCATTCATGTGCGCCGCTCGGTCGACAAGGTGCTCAAGCATCTGCGGCAGACAGCGGCCGGCCGGCCATGGCAGGGCATTGCCCATGCATTCAACGGCAGCGAGCAGCAGGCCAAGGCCTGTATCGAGATCGGGCTCAAGCTCGGCTTCGGTGGTGCCGTGACCTTCGATCGCGCGTTGCAGCTGCGGCGGCTGGCGGCCACGCTGCCGCTCGAATCGATCGTGATGGAAACCGATGCGCCGGACATCCAGCCGCATTGGATCTACCGCACGCAGGCGCAGCGCGCCGCCGGCGAACCGCAGGGCCGCAACGAACCCGGCGAACTGCCGCGTATCGCTGAAGTGGTGGCGCAATTGCGCGGCGTCGGTATCGACGAACTGGCCGGGGCCACAACCCAGAATGCAAAGAATGCGCTGCCTCGGCTCGAAAGTCTTCTTTCCTTGTCGGAAGGCCGGCCGCAGCGCGCGTAGGCCGATATCCCGTCTTGCCACGATGCGGGCGAGGCTTGCATTTTTGCTGTCATCCTCGGTGTTCGAATCGGCGTTGCTTGCTCAGTGGCAAGTCCGTCACTCCAACACTTCATCCAAAAAGGAGTCTTTACATGACCACATCTTTCATTCGCACCGTGCCCGTCGTGCTCGCCCTCGCGCTTGCCTCCATCGGCGTGTCCGCCGTGGCGCAAACCGCCGCGCCTGCCACCGCCGAACCCACCACCACCGAGAAGGTGAAGGAAGCCGGCAAGGATGCAGTCGATGCGACCAAGAGCACGACCAAGAAGGCCGTGAACGCCACCGAACGCGGCACCAAGAAGGCGTGGGACGCAACCAAGCGCACCACCAAGAAGGCCACCACCGCCACCAAGAATGTGGCCGCCAAGACCGGCGACGCTGTTGAAACTGCCGGCCACAAGACGGCCGACGGCATGCGCAGCACCGGCAAGGCCATCGGCGAAAAGGTTCCCGGCACCGCCGAACACGAAGCCGCCAAGAAATAATCGGCGTTCGCCTTCAGCACAAACCCGCTTCGGCGGGTTTTTTCATGGCCGTCGACAGTGCCAAGATGGAGCCTGTTCATGAAACCACCAACTGCATCCGATTCCGGCGGCGCGGTGCTGACGGGCCTCGCGCCCGTTGTCTCGCCCGCCACGGTCGTATTGATACTCGGCAGCTTCCCGGGCGTCCGGTCGCTCGAGCAGCAGCAGTACTATGCGCATCCGCAAAATCAGTTCTGGAAAATCTTGCAAGCCGTTTGGCCCCGACACCCGCTCCCCATGGGGGCAGACAGCTATCCCCGGAAAAAAGCGTGGTTGCTCGAGCGCGGCCTGGGTGTTTGGGACGTGTACGCCGCCTGCGAGCGCGAGGGCAGCCTCGATTCCGCCATTCGCGCCCCGGTAGCCAACGACATCGCGGGGCTCCATCTGCCGCGCCTGGCGGCCATTGCGCACAACGGCGGCGAGAGCTTCAAGCATGCGCGCCACACGCGCACACTCGGGGTGCCGGTTTATCAGTTGCCTTCCACCAGCCCCGCCAACGCGTCGTGGAGCTTCGAGCGCAAGCTCGCAGCCTGGCGCGAGGTCTTTGTCGCCCACCACCTTCTTTGATGGCCACGAGCAAAATTCCCGTTCTTCCCGAAGTCAACTTTTCCGACTGGGGCGACATTCGCTACCTGCACCTGGGCACCGAATGGGTCCAAGGCTCGATGAAGCTCGATGCGCCCTTCGAAATCGAGCTCGAATACGTGCAGCGCATGATGGCCTGGCTGCTGTTCGCCGACCCGAAAAGCGTGGCGGGCCGCCATGCGATGCAGCTCGGCCTCGGCGCGGCCACGCTCACCAAGTTCTGCCGCAAGACCCTGCGCATGCGCACCACCGCGGTCGAACTGAATCCGCAGGTGGTGGCTGCCTGCCGTGGCTGGTTCAAATTGCCGGCCGACGACCCGAAGCTGCGCGTGGTCATCGCCGATGCGGCGCTCGAGATCCGCAAGCCCGAGTGGCAGGGCACGGTCGATGTGCTGCAGGTCGACCTGTACGACCATGAGGCCGCCGCGCCGGTGCTCGACAGCGAAGACTTCTATGCCGATTGCCGCGCGCTGCTCACCGAAGACGGCTGCATGACGGTCAACCTCTTCGGCCGGTCGTCGAGCTACGAGCGCAGCCTGGAGAAAATCGCCGGCGCGTTCGGGGCCGATGCGGTCTGGGCCTTCAAGCCGACGCGCGAAGGCAACACGGTGGTGCTGGCGCAGCGCACGCCGAGCCGTCCGAAGCGCGAAGCCCTTGCCGAGCGCGGCCAAACGATCCAGACTCGATGGGGCTTGCCCGCGCCGAAATGGCTGCGTGTGTTCAAACCGATGAATCCCACTCTCACCCGACCCTCCGGCCCATGAGCGCTGTTCCCGCTGTATCCGCCCCTGCACCCCTCGCTGACCGCCATGAAGGCCCGCTCGACCTGCGCCGCCTGATTGAATGGCTGGCCACCGATGGCGTGATTTCGCCGGTGGAAGCCAAGCGCACCATCGCGCGCTGCGCCCAGGCCGAGAGCCGGCAGGCGCCGCTGGTGCGGCTCGCCAATGTGGCCATGACGCGCGAAAGCGACGGCAAACCGCTCGATCTCGAAATGCTCACGCAGTGGCTCGCCGGCCGCGCGGGGCTCACCTATTTGCGCATCGATCCGCTCAAGGTCGACGTGGGCAAGGTCGCCGACACCATGAGCGCGGCCTATGCCGAGCGCCACAAGGTGCTGCCGGTGCAGGTGCTGCCGACTGAGGTGGTGGTGGCGACGGCCGAGCCGTTTCTCACCGACTGGATTGCCGAAGTGGAGCGCCAGTCGCGCCGCACCGTGCGCCGCGTGGTGGCCAACCCGACCGACATCCAGCGCTACACGGCCGAGTTTTTTGCGCTCGCCAAGTCGGTGCGCGCCGCGCAGAAAGCCGGCGGCAACACCGGCGGCGCGAGCTTCGAGCAGCTGGTGGAACTGGGCAAGAGCACCAAGCAACTCGACGCCAACGACCAGAGCGTGGTGCAGGTGGTCGACTGGCTGTGGCAATACGCCTTCGACCAGCGCGCCAGCGACATCCACTTGGAGCCGCGCCGCGAGCAGGGCGTGATCCGCTTCCGCATCGACGGCATCCTGCACCCGGCCTACCAGATGCCCATGGGCGTGATGAACGCCATGGTGTCGCGCATCAAGCTGCTCGGCCGTATGGACGTGGTCGAAAAGCGCCGACCTCTGGATGGCCGCATCAAGACCCGCAACATGCGCGGCGACGAAGTCGAAATGCGCCTGTCCACCTTGCCGACCGCTTTCGGCGAGAAGATGGTGATGCGGATCTTCGACCCCGACACGGCGGTGAAGGACCTCGACGCGCTCGGCTTCTCGCAGCACGACGCGCACCGCTGGGAGCAGCTCGTCACCCGGCCCAACGGCATCGTCCTGGTAACCGGGCCCACGGGCTCCGGCAAGACCACCACGCTGTATTCCACGCTCAAGCGCGTGGCGACCGAAGAAGTCAACGTGAGCACGGTCGAAGACCCGATCGAAATGATCGAGCCGTCGTTCAACCAGACCCAGGTGCAGCCGCAGCTCGACTTCGGGTTTACCGAAGGCCTGCGCGCGCTGATGCGGCAGGATCCGGACATCATCATGGTCGGCGAAATCCGCGATCTGGCCACGGCCGAGATGGCGGTGCAGGCCGCGCTCACCGGCCACCTGGTGTTCAGCACCCTGCACACCAACGACGCGCCGAGCGCCATCACGCGGCTGATGGAGCTGGGCGTGCCTTCGTACCTCATCAACGCCGTGATGCTCGGCGTGCTGGCCCAGCGGCTGGTGCGCACGCTGTGCCCCAACTGCAAGCAGCCCGACGACACCATCACGCGCGAGAAGCTCGAAGCCATCGTCAAGCCGTGGCAGATCACCGGTTCGGTGCGCGCCTACAAGCCGGTGGGCTGCGTCGACTGCCGCATGACCGGCTACATGGGGCGCATGGGCCTTTACGAGCTGCTGAGCATCAGCGAGGACTTCAAGGGCCAGGTCAACAAGGAGCCGAACCTCGGCGGGCTCCGGCGGCAGGCCGTGATCGACGGCATGCGTCCCTTGCGCCTGGCAGGGGCGCTGCGCGTCGCCGAGGGCGTAACCACCATCGAAGAAGTTCTGAGCGCGACGCCCCCCTTGGAATGAGCCTTGCAGGGCCGATTCCCCGGTGTGCCGGAGTCGGCGCTGTGAAGTCTTTCGGGTTATCCCTAGGCCTTTCGTTAGTGGAATCCACATCGGGCTGACCACTGGCTGACTCGACAATCCGGCATCGAAATTTGTTCGAGGAGACTGTTCGTGAAAATCAAGAGTCAGAAAGACTTTTTCTCGGGCCTGATGTTTACGGTCGTGGGCGCGGCGTTCGCATGGGGCGCCACCACCTACAGCGTAGGCACCGGCGCCCGCATGGGTCCGGGTTACTTCCCGTTGATGCTGGGCATCCTGATGGCCGTCATCGGCCTGGGAATCATGTTCAGCGGCCTGACCGTCGAAACCACCGACGGCGAAAAGATCGGCAAGTGGGCGTGGAAGCAGGTGATCTTCATCCTGGGCGCCAACCTTGCGTTCGGCATCCTGCTCGGCGGCCTGCCGAGCCTCGGCGTGCCGGCCATGGGAATGATCATCGCGATCTACGCGCTCGTGATCATCGCAAGCCTTGCGGGCCACGAGTTCAAGCTGCCTACCGTGCTGATCCTGGCCACCGTGCTGGCCGTCGGCAGCTACGTTGCATTCATCTGGGCGCTCAAGCTGCAGATCCAGGTCTGGCCGACCTTCATCACCGGTTGAGAAGAAAGCTGCTCACATGGAATTGATTGACCACCTCTCGATGGGTTTTGGCGTTGCCTTTACCTTCACGAACCTGCTGTACTGCCTTGGCGGCTGTATCCTGGGCACGCTGATCGGCGTGCTGCCGGGCATCGGCCCGGTTGCGACCATCGCAATGCTGCTGCCCGCCACCTACGCGCTGCCGCCCGTGTCGGCGCTGATCATGCTGGCCGGTATCTATTACGGCGCGCAATACGGCGGCTCGACCACCGCGATTCTGGTGAACCTGCCGGGCGAATCGTCGTCGGTGGTGACCGTGATCGACGGCTACCAGATGGCGCGCAAGGGCCGTGCAGGCCCGGCGCTCGCCGCTGCGGGCCTGGGCTCGTTCTTCGCCGGTTGCGTGGGCACGCTGATCCTGGCGGCCTTTGCGCCGCCGCTCACTGAACTGGCCTTCAAGTTCGGCCCCGCCGAATACTTCTCGCTGATGATCCTGGGCCTGATCGGCGCCGTGGTGCTGGCCTCGGGCTCGCTGCTCAAGGCCATCGGCATGATCGTGCTGGGCCTGCTGCTGGGCCTGGTGGGCACCGACGTCAACTCGGGCGTGGCGCGCTACAGCTTCGACGTTCCGGAGCTGACCGACGGCATTGGCTTCGTGGCCATCGCCATGGGCGTGTTCGGCTACGGCGAAATCATTGCCAACCTTTCGCGTCCCGACGACGAGCGCGAAGTGTTCACCGCCAAGGTCTCGGGCCTGTTCCCGACCAAGGAAGACTTCAAGCGCATGATCCCCGCCGTGCTGCGCGGCACGGCACTGGGCTCGTCGCTCGGCATCCTGCCCGGTGGCGGTGCGTTGCTGTCGGCCTTTGCGGCCTACACCATCGAGAAGAAGACCAAGCTGCATCCGGGCGAAGTGCCCTTCGGCAAGGGCAACATCCGCGGCGTGGCAGCTCCCGAGGCGGCCAACAACGCGGGTGCGCAGACCTCCTTCATTCCGCTGCTCACGCTGGGCATTCCGCCCAACGCGGTAATGGCGCTGATGGTGGGCGCCATGACGATCCACAACATCCAGCCGGGCCCGCAGGTGATGACCAGCAACCCCGAGCTGTTCTGGGGCCTGATCGCCTCGATGTGGCTCGGCAATGCAATGCTCGTGATCCTGAACCTGCCGCTGATCGGCATGTGGATCAAGTTGCTGACGGTGCCCTACAAGTTCCTGTTCCCCGCGATTGTGCTGTTCTGTGCCATTGGCGTGTACTCCACGAACAACAACACGTGGGACATCTGGATGGTGGGCATCTTCGGTTTTGTGGGCTACACCTTCTTCAAGCTGGGTTGCGAGCCTGCACCGTTGCTGCTGGGCTTCATCCTGGGGCCAATGATGGAAGAGAACCTGCGCCGCTCGCTGCTGCTCTCGCGCGGTGACTGGAGCGTGTTCGTCACGCGTCCGATCTCGCTCGGACTGCTGCTTGCCGCTGCATTGCTGCTGGTGATTGTGCTGTTGCCGGCGGTGAAGGCGAAACGCGAAGAAGCTTTCGTCGAGGACTGATTTCGGTCTTCCGGCTTTATCGAAACGGCGCCTTTTGGGCGCCGTTTTTATTTGTGCTTTGTTTTGGGCGTTGCTTCAGGGCGTGTGCACAGGCCACCGGGTACTCCCCTCCGCGAATGTCCCCCGCCTTCGGCTCCTCCTTTATTTCGCTGCGCGGAGCACCCGATGCCCTGTGCACTGGGGCACGCTGCTGGTGCACCGCTGATCAACCACCGCTCTGTGCAACGCTCCCGTCGATGGGGTGCCTTGCGCAGCGAAATAAAGGAGGAGGCCGCAGGCCGGGGGGCATTCGCGGAGAAAGGTGCCCCGTCGGCGGGTGCGCCGCCCTGAATGTCGACGCTGATCGCGCCACGATACGAATTAACAAAACCTATGGCTTGCCAGCTCTCGGTGGTTTCATGTACTGCCGAGCCATGGCCAGGAAGGCCAGCGCGGCAGGGCTGAGCGGGTGTTTGGCCAGCCGAACGGCTACTACCGGGTATTCCAGAGTCGGCCGCGTGACCGCCACTGCACGTAGATTTCCGGGCATCAACACTTCGACATAACGCGGCAGCAGCGCCACCCCGGCACCTGCCTGGATCAGGCCGAAGGCCGTCGACAGCATCGACACGTGATGAACCACGTGGGGGTACACATTCGCCATGCTCGACAGTTGGCGGCTCACCGAGCGCCACACATTGGCGTCGGGGTTCACGTGGATGAACGGCAACGCCTCCAGGTGCCTGGCGTCGACCACCACGCGCTGCGCCAGCGGATGGTCCTCGCGCACGAAAAGAGCCATGCGCTCCGTGAACAACGGCTCGGTCGCCAGCTCCGAATGCTTCTGCCCGATGTCCGAGCCAAAGCCCAGGTCGGCCTCCTGCGAGAGCAGGCGCGAAATCATCTGCTCCGCAGTGCTGTCGAGCAGCGTGGTGGCCAGCGTGGGGTGCTTCTGCGAAAAGCGGCCGAGCATCGGCGGCAGCAAGGCGCCGGCCGTCAGATGCCCCACCGCCAGTACCACGCGCCCTTCGCGCAACTGCGACTGCGAACGGCAAGCGTCCACCGATTCATCGATGAGCCGCAGCGCGCGCACCGCCGTCTCGACCATCACCTGGCCCGCGCTCGTCAGCTGGATGCGCCGGCCCCGCACGACCAGCGGCTGCCCGATCTGTTCTTCCATGCGCTTGACCAAGTGGCTGATCGCGGGCTGCGTCAGCTGCAGTGTTTCCGCCGCCAGCGTGAAGCTGCCCGATTCGGCCACCGCCGCCAGCGCCCGCAACTGCTGCAGCGAGACTTCTTCCGTGGCGTTCCTTGCCATAAGCCGTGCTCATAGTTGAATAACAAGGATTATCTGGCTTGATGCGCGGCGCCTGCATAGCATGCAAGGTTTTCTCCACGGGCCAGAATCCAGCACCATGAAACGAATCCAGTTCCTTCAAGGGGTTGCCGTCGCGCTTTGCATGGCTGCATCGTCCGCCAGCCTGGCTCAGGGCTATCCGAACAAGCCGGTGCGGCTCGTGGTGCCGTTCCCTGCGGGCGGCGCCACCGATCTCTTCGCACGCACGCTCGGGCAGAAGATGGGCGACAAGCTCGGCGCCATGCTGGTCATCGACAACAAGCCCGGTGCCGGAGGCGCCATCGGGTCCGACTTGGTCTCCAAGGCGCCGGCCGACGGCTACACGCTGCTGCTGGCCACCACCAGTACGCATTCGATCGGGCCGGCCATCACCAGCAAGCTACCCTACGACACGGTGCGCGACTTCACGCCCATCGCGCACGTGGGCGACGCGCCGAGCATCATGCTGGTGCCGGTCAACTCGCCCGCGAAGACCGTGCGCGAGTGGATCGATTTCGCGAAAAAGAACCCCGGCAAGCTCAACTACGCCTCGAGCGGCAACGGCACCATCGTGCAGCTCACGGCGGAGCTGTTCAAGGCGCAGGCCGGCGTGTTCGTCACGCACATTCCCTACAAGGGCACGGCGCTTGCCATTCCCGACCTGATCAGCGGAAAGATCGACGTGCTGTTCGACTCGCTGCCCACCGGCATGCCGCACGTGCGCGACGGCCGCCTGCGCGCGCTGGGAGTCACCACGCTCAAGCGCAGCCCGCTGGCACCGGAGCTGCCGCCCATTGCCGACACGCTGCCGGGCTACGAGTCGAACACCTGGTTCGGCTTCTACGGCCCGAAGGGGCTGCCGGCCGACATCGTGGCGCGCGTCAACAAGGCCGCCAACGAGGCGCTGGCCGATCCCGAGGTGAAGGACAAGCTTTCGCGCCTGGGCATCGAGCCCGCTGCGGCCGGAACGCCCGAGCACTTCGCGAAGATGGTGGCCACCGACGCCGCCAAGTGGAAAAAAATCGTGGTCGAACGCAAGATCACCAACGAATAGCGAGACATCCCATGAACTTCGACTTCAACAATCCCTATCTCTCCACGCGCATTCCGATCTTCGCGCGCAACGTGGTGTCGACCTCGCACCCGCTGGCTTCGCAGGCAGGGCTGCGCATGCTGCAGCAGGGTGGCAACGCTGTCGATGCGGCGGTTGCCACGGCGGCCGTGATGACTCTGGTCGAACCGGTGAGCAACGGCCTTGGCAGCGACGCGTTCTGCATCCTGTGGGACGGCAAGGAACTGCATGGCCTGAACGGCTCCGGTCCCGCGCCCAAGGCCTGGACACCCGAATACTTCAAGGCCAAGTACGGCGCCGACGCCGCCACTCCGCCCACGCGCGGCATCGACTCGGTCACGGTTCCGGGCGCCGTGCGCAGTTGGGCGGCGCTGAGCGACCGCTTCGGCAAGCTGCCTTTTGCCGACCTGCTGGCGCCGGCCATCGACATTGCCGAGCGCGGCTATCTGGTTCCGCCGGTGGTGCAAGGCAAGTGGTTGGCGGCCACCTCGCTCCTCGAGTCGCAGCCGGGCTTTGCGCAAGCCTTTCTGCCCTGGGGCCGCGCACCCGAGATTGGCGAGCTGTTTCGTTTTCCGGCCGCCGCGCGTGCGCTCAAGGCCATTGCCCGCACCAAGGGCGAGGCCTACTACAACGGTGAGATCGCCGAAGCGCTCGCCAGGTTTTCGAAAGAGCAGGGCGGCGCGCTCACCGTGGCGGACCTGTCGGCCTACCAGCCAGAATGGGTCAAGCCGATTTCGCGCGACTACCGCGGCCATACGCTGCACGAGATTCCGCCCAACGGGCAAGGCATCGCGGCGCTGATCGCACTCGGCATTCTCGAGAAGTTCGACATCGCTTCGCTGCCGGTCGACTCGGTGGCTTCGCAGCACCTGCAGATCGAGGCCATGAAGCTGGCCTTTGCCGACGTGTACCGCTACGTGTCGGAGCCATCGTCGATGACGGTGACCCCCGCGCAAATGCTCGATGACGCGTACCTGGCATCGCGTGCGAGACTCATCGACGTGAAAAAGGCACAGGACTTCAAGGCCGGCAACCCCGTGAAGGGCGGCACCATCTACCTCACCGCCGCCGACGAGAGCGGCATGATGGTGAGCTTCATCCAGAGCAACTACATGGGCTTCGGCTCGGGCTGCGTGGAGCCCGAATTCGGCATCAGCCTGCAGAACCGCGGCCACGGCTTCAGCCTCAAGGCCGAGAGCCCGAACGTCGTGGCCCCGGGCAAGCGTCCGTTCCACACCATCATCCCGGCCTTCCTCACAAAGGACGGCCAGCCGGTCATGAGTTTCGGCGTGATGGGCGGCAACATGCAGCCGCAAGGCCACATGCAGACGCTGGTGCGCATGCTCGACTACAAGCAGAACCCGCAGGCCGCCTGCGACGCGCCGCGCTGGCGCTTCAACGCGGGGCTCGAGCTCAACGTCGAAGCCGCGATGAATCCGGGCACGGTGCAGGGCCTGCGCGATCTGGGTCACCAGCTCGACGTGATCAACGACTCCTACCAGGACTTCGGGGCCGGCCAGTTCATCTGGCGCGCGGGCGATCCGTCGGTCGAAGGCTACGTGGCCGCCAGCGATCCGCGCCGCGACGGCCTCGCTGCAGGTTTTTGACCGCCACGCGATGATCGAGGGATGACCAAGTCCGCTGTACCGACCGGCATTCCCACTGCCCGGAGCGGCGCAAAGAGCATTGCGCCCGGCCTCGTCCTCGCCTCGCTGGGCGCCATTGCGTTCAGCGGCAAGGCCATCATCGTCAAGCTGGCCTACCGCCATGGCGTCGATGCCGTCACGCTGATCATGCTGCGCATGCTGTTCGCGCTGCCGCTCTTCGCCGTCATGGCGTGGTGGGCCGGCCGCGGCAAGCCTGCGCTCACCTTGCGCGACTGGCTCGGGGTGGTGGGGCTCGGCTTCTCGGGCTACTACCTCGCGAGCTTCCTCGACTTCGCGGGGCTCGCCTACATCTCGGCCAGCTTCGAGCGGCTGATCCTCTATCTCAACCCGACGCTGGTGCTGCTGTTCGGCTGGCTCCTGTACCGGCGGCGCGCGACGCGTCCCCAGGTGCTCGGCATGATCGTGAGCTACGCCGGCGTGCTGCTGGTCTTCGGGCACGAGCTCTGGACGGGCGGCGACGGCAAGGGCGGAGGGGCCGCGGCCTGGGGCGCGTTCCTGGTGTTCCTGAGCGCCGTGAGCTATGCGGGCTACCTCGTCTACAGCGGCGAGTTCGTCAAGCGCCTCGGGTCGCTGCGGCTGGTGGGCCTGGCCACCACCGTGGCCTGCGTGCTGTGCATCCTGCAGTTCGTGCTGATGCGGCCGGTGAGTGTTGCGATGCAGGTGGCGCCCGAGGTCATCTGGCTGTCTGTGCTCAACGCCACGCTCTGCACGGCGGTGCCTGTCCTGATGGTCATGATGGCCATCGAGCGCATCGGTCCGGCCATGGCCGCGCAAACCGGCATGATCGGGCCTCTTTCGACCATCCTCATGGGGGTGGTCATACTCGACGAGCCGTTCACCGCGTGGATCGCGGCCGGCACGGTGCTCGTGATTGCGGGCATCTTCGTTTTCACACGCACGGGGCGCTAGCGCCCCTGCAGTTCAGGAGAAGCAACATGGATCTGGGCATTGCAGGAAAGACCGCGCTGGTATGCGGCGCGAGCAAGGGACTAGGCTACGGCTGCGCTGAAGCGCTGGTGCGCGAAGGCGTGAACGTGGTGATCGTGGCGCGCGGCGCCGAGGCGCTCGAAGCGGCGGCGGCCAGGCTGGCCGCGGCAGCGGCCGGTTCGCCGGCGCCCTTCGTCAAGCACGTGGCCGCCGACATCACCACCGAGGCGGGCCGCGCGGCCGTGTTTGCGCTGGGCCACGACTTCGACATCGTCGTGACCAACGCCGGCGGGCCGCCTCCCGGCGATTTCCGCAACTGGGACCGCGAGGCGTGGATCAAGGCGGTCGACGCCAACATGCTCACGCCCATCGAGCTCATCAAGGCCACGGTCGACGGCATGGCCCGGCGCGGCTTCGGGCGCATCGTCAACATCACCTCGAGTTCGGTGAAGTCGCCCATCGACATCCTCGGCCTCTCGAACGGTGCGCGCAGCGGCCTGACGGGCTTCGTGGCGGGCGTCGCACGCACCTCCATCGCGGCGCAGGGCGTGACCATCAACAACCTGTTGCCGGGTTCCTTCGACACCGATCGCCTCAAGGGCACGATGGCCGGCACGGCCCAGAAGACCGGCCAGGACTTCGACACCGTGTGGGAAGCCCGCAAGAAGAACATCCCGGCCAAGCGCTTCGGCACGCCGGCCGAGTTTGGCGCCATCTGCGCCTTTCTCTGCAGCATGCAGGCCGGCTACATGACCGGGCAGAACGTGCTGGCCGACGGCGGCGCCTACCCCGGCACTTATTGAGCCCGCGTCGTGGTCTCAACGTCTAGACGATGAGACCACGATTCCGCCCACGATCAGCAAGAAGGCCGCGCCGTGGTACCAGTGCGGCGGCTCACCCAGGAACGCGGCGGACAACAGCGCGGCGAAAAGCGGCGTGAGGTTCATGAAGAAGCTCGCCGCCTGCGGGCCGGCATGCTGCACGCCGCTGCCCCAGCAGCGGTAGGCCAATACGGCGGGTCCGATGCCGATGAAGGCCAGGGCGGCGAACAGGGGCCAGCCCGGCACGATGCGGGCGTCTGCCAGGGTCCATTCGCCGGCCGCGAACGCGCCCGACCACGCGAGGCCGAACACCATTTGCGCCATGAGAAACGCGGCCCAGTCTTGCCGCACGGTTTGAGGCTCCCGCGTGCGGGCCAGTATCCAGCTGTAGAACGCCCAGGCAATGGTGCCCAGGATCATGTACAGGTCGCCCGGCACCAGGCGCAGCGCAAGCAGCTGCCGCCATTCGCCCCGGCTCAGCACCAGCAGCACGCCAAGCATCGAAAGCAGCGAGCCGCCGATTTCGCGACCGCTGACGCGGGCCCCGAAGAAAACGGCACCCGTCGCGAGCATCCACAGCGGCAGGCTGGAGCCGACGAGCGTGACGTTGATCGGCGTGGAGGTCTGTAGCGCCAAGTACTGGAAGGCGTTGTAGCAGCCGATGCCGAGCAGCCCCAGTACCGCGTAGCGCTTCCAGTGCGCCCACATCGGGCTCCCGGGGCGCAGCACGGGCCATGCAAGCGGCAGCAACAGCACGAAGGCAATGACCCAACGCACGAAGTTCAGCGTGAGCGGCGACACCAGCTCGCGCACCATGCGGCCGACCACCGCATTGCCGGCCCACAGCAGCGGCGGCACGATGAGCAGGAAGACGGTCGTCGGTGTGAGGCGTTGCTGGATCTGCATGGCCGCCGACTCTACCGGGCATTGCCCGCCGCCGCCGCGGAAAGGCCAAACGTGGCACGATGCGCGTCTTCTTTTTCCGCATGCTTGGAGACCGCAAAGATGATGAGCAAAGCCGTCCGTATCGACCGCCATGGCGGCCCCGAGGAACTGAAGATCGTCGACGTGGAGGTCGGCGAGCCGGGGCCCGGCGAAATACGCATTCGCCACAAGGCCGTGGGCCTGAACTTCATCGACACCTATCAGCGCAGCGGCCTCTACCCTTTCCAGATGCCCTTGCAGCTGGGCATGGAAGCCTCGGGCGTGGTCGAGGCGGTGGGCGAGGGCGTTACGCACCTCAAGGCGGGCGACCGCGCCGCCTATGCGAGCCAGCCCCCGGGCGCCTACAGCGAGCTGCGCGTCATGCCGGCCAAGTGCGTCTGCAAGTTGCCCGATGCCATTTCGTTCGAAACCGGCGCGGCGATGATGCTCAAGGGGCTCACGGCGCAATACCTGCTCAAGAAGACGCTGCCGGCGGAAGGGTTGCAGCCCGGCGACTTCGTGCTGTTCCACGCCGCGGCCGGCGGGGTCGGGCTCATCGCGTGCCAATGGGCCAAGGCGCTGGGGCTGCAGCTGATTGGCACGGCCGGCAGCGACGCCAAGTGCAAGCTTGCGCTCGAGCATGGCGCGGCGCATGCCATCAACTACAGCACCGAGAACTTCGCGGCCCGGGTGAAGGAGATCACGGGCGGCAAGGGCGTGAAGGTGGTGTACGACTCGGTCGGCAAGGACACCTGGGAAGCCTCGATCGAGTGCCTGCGCCCGTTCGGTTTGCTGGCAGTGTTCGGCAACGGCTCGGGCCCCGTGCCACCGATCAGCCTTGGCACGCTGGCCTCGAAGGGCTCGCTCTACGTGACGCGCCCGACGCTGTTCACGCACATTTCCACGCGCGAGAGCACGCAGGCCATGGCGGACGACCTGTTCGCGGTGGCGCAGAGCGGCGCGGTGAAGATCCCGATCGACCAGCGCTATGCATTGGCCGACGTGCAGCAGGCGCACCGCGACCTCGAAGCGCGCAAGACCACCGGCTGCACGATCCTCACGCTCTGACGCTCTGGTAGTGGGCCACGGCCGGCCCGGCGACGGGCCAGCCTTGTCCTACCCGCGATGGGGTGTCATGCCTTCGTCTTGTCCGGCGCGCAATTTGTAGCCTGCTAGAAAGCCCGAGGATCGCCGCCGCCATGGACACCGTTAGAACCTTTGTTGTCGAGGACAACCCCACCATCCGCGAAAACCTGTTGGGCACCTTGCGGGAAGTGGCCAGGGTCGACCCCGTGGGCCAAGCGGAATCGGAGCGGGAAGGTACGCGTTGGCTGACGAGCAACCTCGCGCAATGGGACCTTGCCATCGTCGACCTGTTCCTGAAGGACGGCACGGGGTTCAGCGTGCTCGAGGCCTGCCGCAACCGTGAACCGGCGCAGAAGATGGTGGTGCTCAGCAACCATCTCACCCCCGAAATGCGCCGCAAGTGCACCCAGCTCGGCGCCGATGCGGTGTTCGACAAGGCCACGGAGATCGACGACCTGATCGACTTCTGCCTGCGCCGCCGCCAGGAGCAGTTCATGCGCTCAGCGTTCTCGGCTGCGCACTGACGCTTGCGTGGCGGCCTGCGCGTGCAGGCCGCGCCCCTCAAAAAATCAGCCCTCGATCTTCCCCAGCCGCGATTCACGCAGCCGGCTGGGCGCCAGTGCGCCCGCCGACTCGAGGATCGGGTAGGCGATGGAGCAGATGTGCGAGTTGATGCGCTTCAGGTCGCTGATCAGGTCGATGTGCAGCGAGCTGGTTTCGATGCTCAGCGTGGTGCGGTCGGACAGCCGGTCGAGGTGGGTGGTGGCATAGGCCCGCTCGAGGTCGCGGAAGCGGGCTTTTTCTTCGAGCAGCTTTTGCGCGTCGCGCACATTGCCGTTGAGAAAGACACTCATGCTCAGCCGCAGGTTGGCCACCAGCCGCTCGTGCAGCTCCACGATTTCAGCCATGCCCGCGGCAGAGAAGTTGCGCTGCGGCTTGATCTTCTTGTCTTCGATGTCGATGATCACGCGCTCGATGATGTCGCCGATCTGCTCCATGTTGATGGTGAAGCTGATGATGTCGGTCCAGCGCCGGCTTTCTTCTTCGCCCAGCGCCTCGCGCGAGATGCGCGTCATGTAGTACTTGATGGCCGAGTAGAGCTCGTCCACCGTGTCGTCGAGCTGCCGCAGCTCCTGCGACAGGCGCAAGTCGTTGTGGCGAATCACGTCGAGCGTGCCGATGAGCATGGTCTCCACGATGTCGGCCTGGTGCAGCGCCTCGCGCGCCGCATTCGAAATGGCGAGCGAAGGCGTTGAAAGCGCCGAGGGGTCGAGGTGATGCGGCCGCGTGGAAGTGGCCGGCTGCTGCGGCACCGGCAGCATCTTGGTGACCAGCGTTGCCACCCACTGCGTGAGTCCGATGAAGCCCACGCTGATGATCACGTTGAACGCCAGGTGGAACAGCACCACGCCGTGGGTCGCGTTCGGCACCTGGGGCTGCACGTAGCGCAGCCAGAGCCCGACGAAGGGCGCGACGATGGCCACGCCGAGCGCCTTGAACAGCAGGTTGCCTACCGTGACCTGCCGCACCGGAATGGCCGACTTGGCGGTGGTCAGCACGGCCAGCAAGCCGCTGCCGAGGTTGGCGCCGAGCACCAGCCCCAGCGCCACATCGAGCGGAACCACGTTGGAGCTTGCCATGGCCGCCACCAGCAGCACCACGGCCAGGCTGGAATACGCCACGATGGCGAGCGCGGCGCCAAGGGTGATTTCGAGCAGCACGTCGCTGCTGAGAGAGGCCAGCAGCGCCCGCACGGTCGGGGCCGAGAAGAGCGGCTCGGTGGCTTCCACCACCAGCTGCAGCGCCAGCAGCATCAGCCCCAGGCCGATGAGCACCCGGCCCACGCGGCCCGCCACGGTGGCCGAACGGGAGATGAACAGCACCACCCCCACGAAGATGAACATCGGCGAGAGCCAGGAGAGGTCGGCCGAGAACAGCACCGAGATGAGCGCCGTGCCGACATCCGCCCCGCGCATCACAGCCAGCGCCGCCGGCAGCGTGACCAGGCCCTGCCCCACGAAGGACGAAGTCATCAGCGACGTGGCCGTGCTCGACTGCACCAGCGCGGTCACACCGATGCCCGACAGCGCGGCGGTGAAGCGGTTGCGCATGCTCTGCACGAGGATCTTGCGCAGGTTGGCCCCGAACACGCGCAGCACGCCCGTTCGAACGAGGTGCGTGCCCCACACCAGCAGTGCGACGGCGGCGAGCAGGTTCAGAAGATGCTTCATGGGTGGCGGTTTCTATCCTTTTCGTTTTGGTTCGTTTTCTTCAGCCCCATTTTCCACACTATGGGCTCAATCGATCAGTGCTCCGTTGTCGTGGAAAGGAAAAGGGCCCTCGAATGTGCCGGAAGCCGCCAGATGGGTGACCAGCCGCCTGCTGCGCGCAGACCAGGCGTGAACCCGGAAACCGGGCGGCTCCAGCGTCCACGCAGAGGCCGCGTCGGGTGCCAGGTCCAGGCAGACCTGGTGGGCCGGTGCGGGCGAGGTGGATGCAATGGTGCCCCCAAAGCGCACGTCGATGGCGCGGTGCAGGTGGCCGCAGATCACGCGTTCGACGCTGGGGTGCCGCGCGACCAGTGCTTCCAGCGCCTCTGCGCCCTGCAGCAGGCCGATCTCGTCCATATGGCCGATCAGGGTTTGGAAAGGTGGGTGGTGCATGGCAATGACCACGGGCTCCCCCCGGCAGGTTTCGAGTTGTTGCTCCAGCCACGCCAGCCGTTCGTTGCAGAGGGCACCATGGCTCTCGCCCGGCACGCAGGTGTCGAGCGTCAGCAGGCGCAGCGCGCCCACGCGCACCGAGTATTGGACAAAGCCGGCGGAGCCCACGCCCCCCGCCAGGTAGCCGTGGCCCGGAAAGCTGCGGCGCAGCTGGTCGCGGTCGTCATGGTTGCCGGGCATCAGGTAGACCGGCATGTTGAGCGGTGCCAGAAGGCGCGCCAGGTGCTCGTATTCGGCCGCGCGGCCGAAGTCGCTCAGGTCGCCGGTGATCACCACCGCGTCGGGCAATTGCGGCAGGCGCAGCACCGACTGCACCGCGCGCTCCAGGTAAGGCGCGGTGTCGATGCGGCCGTACGCCAGGCGGCCGGGCTCGCGGATGTGCAGGTCCGTCAGCTGCGCCAGGAAGGTGGTGTCTTGTGTCGTTGCCGTGTTCATGCGCTGGTTTCCTGCGACGTCATCAGGCGATCGGGTTGGATGCGAAGGCCGACCGGATCACCCGGGCCGAAAGGCGTGTCGCGGCCTACATCGGCTACCAGCAAGGACTGGTCCTGCGTGCGCAGCTGCAGCTGCACGCGGTCGCCGAGAAAGGTGCGGCGTTCGACGGCGGCAAGCCCCCAGCCGGGCTGGGGCGCGCTCACTTCCACGTCTTCGGGTCGCACCAGAAGCATCGCATGGTCGCGCCAGGCAGGTGGGCAAGGCAGTGTGCTTCCGCCGAGTCGGACAACGCCTTGCGCAACGGCGTCGGGCTCGCGCGTGAGCCGATTCACCCGGCCCAGGAACTCCGCCACGAAGGGATGCGCGGGCGCGCGGTACAGCTCTTCGCCGCGGCCGATCTGCACGATGCGCCCGGCGCTCATCACTGCCAGGCGGTCGGCAATGGCCAGCGCCTCCTGCTGGTCGTGCGTGACGTGAATGGCCGTGATGTGCAGCCGCCGCAGCAGTTCGGCGAGTTCGTCGCGCAGCGATTCCTTGAGCTTGGCGTCGAGCGCGGCCAGCGGCTCGTCGAGCAGCAGCACGCGCGGGCGCACGGCAACCGCGCGCGCCAGGGCCACGCGCTGGCGCTGGCCGCCGGAGAGCTCGGCGGGTCGCTTGTTTTCAAGCCCGCCGAGCCGCGTCAGGTCGACCAGTTCGCCCACGGCGCGCTTTTCTTCTTCGGGCGCCACGCCGCGGATGCGAAGGCCGTAGCCAATGTTGGCGGCCACCGTCATCTGCGGAAAAAGCGCGTAGCTCTGGAACACCATGCCCACGCCGCGGTGCTCCACCGGCCGCCCGGTCACGTCCTGTCCGCCGAACACGATGCGGCTGCCTTCGTCGGGTGCCTCGAGTCCCGCAATCAGGCGCAGCAGCGTCGTCTTGCCGCAGCCGGAGGGGCCGAGCAGCGCGAGCACTTCGCCCGCTTCCACGTGCAGGTCGGTCGGCAGCAGGCCGCGCGTGCCGTCGGCGTAGGTCTTCGCGCAGTTCGCGATGTCGATAGGAATGCGTTCAAGTTCCATGGCGTTTCTGCATCAGGTTGGCAAGGTACTGCAGCCCCCACAGCACCGGAAGAATGACGGCGAAGAAGACCAGCGTGTAGGCCGACCCGATCTCGATGCGCATCGAGGCATAGCTGTCGGCCAGCCCCACAGGCAGGGTGCGCGTGAGCGGCGTGTGCAGCATCCAGGTTAGGTTGAACTCGCCCACCGAGAGCGTGAACACCATGAGGCTGCCGGCCACGATGGCGGGGAACACGGCCGGCACCAGGATGCCCATGAAGCGCTGGCCGAAGTTCGCGCCCAGCGAACGGGCGGCTTCCTCGAGCGCGAGCAGGTCATCACGCTGGAACGCCGAGCTCACGGTGCGCACCATGAACGGCAGCGTGAACACGATGTGGCCCACCAGAATGAAAGCGAAGCTCTGGCGGAAGGCCGTGAGCTGGCCGTAGGCGAGGATGAGCGCCAGTGCGGTCGCAAGCCCGGGCACCGCAACGGGCAGCGTGAGCAGTTCCTCGAAGATGTGCGCCGCGCGCGAGCGGCTGCGCGCCAGCACATAGGCGCAGGGCACGCCCAGCAGCACGGTGCCGACGACGCAGGCTGCCGCCAGCGCGAGCGACCAGCCGACGGTGCCGCCATAGTTCTCCCACACCTCACCGAGCCAGCGCAGCGTGAGGCCGCTCTTCAAGCCCGTGCTGTAGTTGTTGACCAGACCGGCCATGACGGACAGCAGCATCGGTGCGATCATGAAAATGCTCACGAGCACGGTAATGGCCAGCAGGAAGGGCGCCTTGGGTTGCGTGTTCTTCTTTCGCATGAGCGTTTCCTCGGTTCAGCGTGCGACCGGGTTGGCGCCGAAGCGTCGCGCGACGAACAGCACCAGCCAGGTCACGAGGCCCAGCGCAATCGAGAGCGACGCGGCGAGTGCAAAGTTGGCGTAGTTGGTGAACTCGTTGTAGATGGTGATCGGAATCACCTCGAACTTGCTGGCGAGCGTGAAGGCGGTTCCGAAGGCGCCCATCGACGTGGCGAAAAGAATGGCGCCGCAGGCCAGCGTAGTGGGGGCAAGCTCGGGCATCCAGACATCGCGAGCCACGCGCAGGCGCGAGGCACCGAGCGAGCGCGCGGCTTCTTCGAGCTGCACGTTCATGGCCTCGGCCGCTGCGGCATAGGTGGCAATGGCGCGTGGCAGCGAGAAGTACAGATAGGCCAGGAACAGCCCGAGCAGGCCATACGCGAAGGTGATGCGCTCGCCGAACAGGCTGTCGCTGAGGTCGGCTACCACGCCTTGGCGACCGCCGAGCAGGATGACGAAGAAGCCGATGATCACGCCCGGAAAAGAGAGCGGCAACGTGAGCAGCGACAGCAGCATGCGCTTGCCTGTGAAGGCATGGCGCGCGAGGTAGATGCCGACGGCCGCGCCCAGCACCAGTGTCGTCAGCGTCACCGCCGCCGACAGCGCAACGGTGTTGACCATGCTATGGAGGTAGCGCGAATCTGTCAGCACCGCGAAGTAGGTGGACCAGCCCTTGGTCGCGGGCAGCGTGAGCAGGCGCACCACCGGCAATAGCCAGAAGGCAGCGAAGAACACGGCTGCGGGGGCTGCGCAGGCCAGCAGGCGCCAGCGTGGGTTCCAGGCGTTGGGTTGCTTCATCTCAGTTGCTTGTCTTGCGGCGTTGTTGTTCTTGGCGCCGCTGTTCAGGGCGTGTGCAAAGGCCACCGGGTACTCCCCTCCGCGAATGTCCCCCGGGGCTGCGCCCCTCCTCCTTTATTTCGCTGCGCGGAGCACCCGATGCCCTGTGCACTTGGGCAGGTTCGTGGTGTTCCGCTGATCAACCACTGCTCCGTGCAACGCACCCGCTGGCGGGGTGCCTTGCGCAGCGACATAAAGGAGGAGGCCGCAGGCCGGGGGACATTCGCGGAGAAAGGTACCCCGTCGGCGGGTGCGCGCCCCGAACAAGACACTTCAGCGCACTTCCTTGAGGTAACGATCAGAGAACGCCCGCTGCGCCTCAGCCATGCGCGCATAGTCCACGCTCTTCGCGCGGGCGTACTCGGTAGCCGGCAGGAACTGCGCCTCCACGTCCTTCGGCATCGCACCAGCGCGCACCGGCCGCAGGTAGGCCTTGGCCCAGATGGCCTGGCCTTCGTCGGAAAGTACAAAGTCGAGCACCTTCTTGCCTTCGGCTGCATGTGGTGCCTTGGCGACGAGGCTCATCACGTAGGGGACGGCCAGCGTGCCTTCGCTCGGGATGACGAAAGCGACGTTGGCCTTGTCCTTGTACTTCGCGCGGTAGGCGTTGAAGTCGTAGTCGAGCAGGATCGCGATTTCGCCCGACAGCACGCGCGCATAAGAGGTTTGCTTCGGCACGATGGGCTCGTTCTTCTGCAGCGCCTTGAAGTAGTCGATGGCCGGGCCGAAGTTGTCGAGCGTGCCGCCGCGTGCTTCGTTCACCGCTACCGCGCCCACGTAGCCGACGAAGGCCGATGCGGGGTCGAGATAGCCGACAAGGCCCTTGTATTCGGGCTTGAGCAGGTCGGCCCATGACTTGGGAACCGGCTTGCCCTTTAGCGCATCGACGTTGACCATGAAGCCGAGCGTGCCCGAGTGGATGGTGAACCAGTTGCCGGCTGGGTCCTTCAGGCCGTCGGGAATGTCTTTCCACGCTGCCGGCTTGTAGGGCTCGACCACGCCGTCCTTCTGGGCCTGCACCGCGAAGGTCACGCCCAGGTAGGTAACGTCGGCCACGGGGCTGGCCTTCTCGGCGACGAGCTGCGCGAGCGACTGGCCCGAGTTCTTGTTGTCGGCCGGCACGGTGATGCCGGTTTTGGCCTTGATGGCCTTGAGCTGCGTGCCCCAGTCGGCCCATTCGGTCGGGCAGTTGTAGCAAATGGCGGTCTGTGCCACGGCGCTGCCGGCGGCGACCAGCGCGGCGGTGAGCAAGCCCAGGCGGGCCATGCGGGAGATGCGGAGAGACATGAAAGAACTCCTTGATGTGGATGTAAGGGTTGAGGCGGGTGAGAGGGGTGATCAGTCGTCGGCGATATCGCGTGCGGATGCGCACGATTCGCCGTCGCGGAAGAAGCAAGGCAGCAGCAGGCTCGCGTCGGCTTGCAGCGTGGTGCCGCCGGCCATGGCCTGGATCAGCAACTCGACGCTGCGGCGGCCGATGTCGCTGTTGGGTTGCGCGATGGTGGTGAGCGCCGGCGTGAGGTCTTCGCCGAGCGCAATGCCGTCGAAGCCGACCACGCTGAGGTCGTCGGGTACGGAGAGTCCGCTCATGTGCGCGGCGCGAATGCTGCGGATGGCGAGCAGGTCGTTCGAGCAGACCAGCGCGGTGGGACGATCGTCGGCCTGCAACACGTTGACGACCGCACCGACCGCGCTTTCGACGAAGGGCACCTCGATGAGCGGCGGCGCATCGAGCCCGGCATCGGCCATGCCTTTCTCGTAGCCCCGGTAGCGCTGCTGCGCCCGGTCGGAGGCGGCCAGCGTGCCGCTGACCATGGCGATGCGGCGGTGCCCCAGCAGTACCAGGCGTGCGACCGCGTCGGCCACGGCAGCTTCGCCGTCGACGGTCACGCAGGGGTGATCAGGGTGCCGGTTGTAGGCCAGCACATAAGGCGTGCCGGTGGTGCGAAGCCGTGCGAGGGCCGCCGAAGTGGAGGGGTTCGATACCACCAGGATCAACCCGTCGACATTGCCCGCCATCAGCAGATGGACCGCGCGTTCTTCTTCGTCGAGCCGGTAGCCGGTGGTGACGGGAATGATGGCGTAGCCGCCTGCCATGGCTGCACGCGCAATGCCTTGCAAGCACTCGGCGAAGGTCGGATTCAGAAGCGTCGGCAGCACCACGCCCAATGCGCGGCTGCGCTGGGTGCGCAAGGTGCGCGCGCTGGCGTTGGGCACGTAGTGGAGCTCGCGCGCCACGCGTTCCACCAACTCACGCGTGGCTGGCGTGACCTTGTCGGGGAAGTTGAACGCCCGCGACACGGTGGCCACGGAAACCCCGGCTTTGGCTGCAACGGATTGAATGCTCATCGTGCGGTGCTATGTAATCGATTACATTGCACCGCGGCAGTATGACCCCGCTATGACAGGCCAAGAAAGCCGGGAAAAACCCTCGCGTTGAGTCTTAAAGAGAAAGGGCCCGAAGGCCCCTTGAGAAACTGGCTTACTTCCCGCGCCGAACCCGCCGGATCTCGTCCACGATCAGGCAGATGGCCCCCAGCGTGATCGCACTGTCCGCCGCGTTGAAGGCCGGAAAGTACCAGTTCCCCGCGTGAAAGCTCAGGAAGTCGACCACGTACCCGTGCATCATCCGGTCGATCACGTTGCCGATGGCGCCGCCCAGGATGCAGGCCATCGCGAACGAAAACAGCTTCTGTCCCGCGTGCGATTTCAGCATCCACACGATGAACACTGCGGCCGCAAGGCCAATGGCCGTGAAGAACCAGCGCTGCCATCCCGAATGGTCGGCCAGGAACGAGAACGCGGCACCCGTGTTGTGCGCGCGGACCACGTTGAAGAAGCTCGTGACGTAGGTTGCGTCACCGAGCTTGTAGTAGCCCAGGATCAGCGTCTTGGTGAACTGGTCGATGATCAGGATGATCGCCGCCAGCCCGAGCCAAGGCCAGATGCTGCCGCTGCGCGAACGCGATGCCGACATGGAGCGAGCGGCCGCCATCAGGCAAAGCTCCGTGCTTCGCCGGCGCCGAACAAATTGCTCGTGCAACGGCCGCAGATCGTCGGATGCGCCGTGTCGTGGCCCACGTCGTCGCGGTAGTGCCAGCAGCGATCGCACTTCTGCGCGCTGCTCGGCGTTACCGTCGTCGAGAGCGCTTCGCCGGCAGCGATTGCGATGGCCGAGGTGATGAAGACGAACTTCAGGTCATCACCCAGCGAACCCAGCAGCGCGAAGTCGTCGGCCGGTGCGGTGAGCTGCAGGTTGGCCTGCAGCGACGAACCGACCTTGCCTTCGGCGCGCACCGCCTCGATGTCCTTGTTGACCACATCGCGGATCTCGCGGATGCGGCCCCACTTGGCAAGCAGTGCTTCGTCGGGCGCGGCGAATTTGCTGAATGTCTGCGCAAAGATCGATTCGCCCGGCTTGCCGGTGCTCACGAACTTCCACGCCTCTTCGGCGGTGAAGCTCAGGAACGGCGCCATCCAGCGCAGCATGGCTTGCGAGATGTGCCAGAGCGCGGTCTGCGCGCTGCGGCGCGCGAGCGAGCCCGGCGCCGTCGTGTAGAGCCGGTCTTTCAGGATGTCGAGGTAGAACCCGCCCAGGTCTTCCGAGCAGTAGATCTGCAGCTTGGCCACCACCGGGTGGAACTCGTACACCTTGTAGTGCGCAAGGATCTCGGCCTGGAACTGCGAAGCGCGCGCAAGCGCATAGCGGTCGATTTCGAACAGCTGGTCGAGCGGCACCGCGTCCTTGGCGATGTCGAAGTCGCTGGTGTTCGCCATCAGGAAACGCAGCGTGTTGCGGATGCGGCGGTACGAGTCGACCACGCGCGCGAGGATCTTGTCGTCGCCCGCGATGTCGCCCGAGTAATCGCTCGCAGCCACCCACAGGCGGATGATTTCGGCGCCCAGCTTGCTGCTGATTTCCTGCGGGTCGATGCCATTCTTGAGCGACTTGCTCATCTTGATGCCCTTGGCATCCACCGTGAAACCGTGCGTGAGCAGGCCGCGGTACGGCGCGCGGTCTTCCAGCGCGCAGGCGATCAGGAGCGACGAGTGGAACCACCCGCGATGCTGGTCGTGGCCCTCCAGGTACAGGTCGGCCTCGGGCCCCGTTTCGTGGTGCACGTTGGGGTGCGTGCCGCGCAGCACGTGATAGAAGGTCGAGCCCGAGTCGAACCACACCTCGAGGATGTCGGTGCTCTTGGTGTAGTGCGGCGCGTCTTCGGCGCCCAGGATTTCTTCGACGGTGACCCGGCTCCAGGCCTCGATGCCGCCCTTTTCGACGATGTCAGCGGCCTGGTCGAGGATTTCCATCGTCCGCGGATGCAGCTCGCCCGAATCCTTGTGCAGGAAGAACGGGATCGGCACGCCCCAGCTGCGCTGGCGGCTGATGCACCAGTCGGGCCGGTTGGCAATCATGTCGTGCAGGCGCGCCTTGCCGTTCTCCGGATAGAAGCTCGTCTTCTCGATGGCTTCGAGCGCGGTCTGGCGCAGCGTCTTGGGCGCCTTGTCCTTGGTGAACACGCCTTCGCCTTCGTCCATGCGCACGAACCACTGCGCCGCGGCGCGGTAGATCACCGGCGTCTTGTGGCGCCAGCAATGCGGGTAGCTGTGCGTGATGGTCTCGGTGGTGAGCAGGCGGTTGGCGTCGCGCAGCGCGGCGATGATCACCGGCACTGCCTTCCAGATGTTCTGGCCGCCGAAGAGCGGAAAGTCGGGCGCGTAGCTGCCGTTGCCCTGCACCGGGTTCAGGATGTCGTCATACGCCACGCCGTGGGCGATGCAGGAGTTGAAGTCGTCCACGCCGTAAGCGGGCGAGGAGTGCACGAGGCCGGTGCCGTCGGTGGCGGTGGCGTAGTCGGCCAGGTACACCGGCGACAGGCGCTTGTAGCCAGCATCGACGTCGTACAGCGGGTGCTCGAATTCCAGGCCCCCGAGCTTCTCGCCCTTGACCGTGGCCAGCACCTTGCCATCGAGCGCGTAGCGCGTCATGCACATCTCGACGAGCGAGTTGGCCAGGATCAGCAGGCCGCGCTCGGTGTCGACCAGCGAATACTCGATCTCGGGGTTCAGGTTGATCGCCTGGTTGGCCGGGATGGTCCACGCGGTGGTGGTCCAGATCACGGCAAAGATGTCGCCGAGGATCGTGTGGTCGGTCTCGAAGGCCTTCAGCACCTTCTCGCGGTCGTGCGCCTTGAAGGCGACGTCGATGGTCTGGCTCTTCTTGTCGGCGTATTCGATTTCGAACTCGGCGAGCGACGAGCCGCAGTCGAAGCACCAGTACACGGGCTTCAAGCCGCGGTAGACAAAGCCGCGCTCGATCACGCGCTTGAACGCGCGCAGCTCGCCGGCTTCGTTCGCGAAATCCATCGTCTTGTAGGGATGGTCCCATTCGCCCAGCACGCCCAGGCGCTGGAAGTCGGCCATTTGCTGCGCGATCTGTTCCGTGGCGTAGGCGCGGCTCTTGGCCTGCATTTCGTCGCGGCTCAGGTTGCGGCCGTACTGCTTTTCGATGGCGTTCTCGATCGGCAGGCCGTGGCAGTCCCAGCCGGGCACGTACAGCGCGTCGTAGCCTTCGAGCTGGCGCGCCTTGGTGATCATGTCCTTCAGGATCTTGTTCACCGCGTGGCCCATGTGGATCTGGCCGTTGGCGTAGGGCGGGCCGTCGTGCAGGATGAACTTGGGCGCGCCGTGGCGGGCGTCGCGGAGGCGCTGGTAGCGGCCTTCGTCATTCCATTCCTTCACCCAGCCCGGTTCGCGCTTGGGCAGGTCGCCGCGCATCGGGAAGGGGGTGTCGGGCAGGTTCAGCGTGGAACGGTAATCGGTGGTGGAGGCGGCGTCAGACATGTTGGGGTGCGAAACAGAGGGGCTTCGACAGGCTCAGCCCGAACTGCATTGAGCGGTCGGTGCGGAAGAAAAGCCGTTCGCCCTGAGCTTGTCGAAGGGCGGCAGCACGGTGCGTGCAGGGCTAAATTCGATCGCGTGTCGTCTGGCGATGGGTTTCGGCGTGGGTCGACGCAAAGAACGCGCGCGCGTCGCGCCCATCCTTCGCGATGCCCGCAGTGAGGGCCTCAAGGCTGGTGTAGCGCAATTCGTCGTGCAGTTTGTGCAGGAGTTCCACGCGGACGATTTTACCGTAGGCACCTTCGGCTCCCAGATGCGAGGGCCACTCCAGGCAATGCGTCTCCAGCAAAACCCGGCCGGCGTTGACGTCGTTGGCGTCCAGGGAGGGGCGCACGCCCAGGTTGGCCACGCCGGGCAGGGGCTGGTCGGCCAGCCCGTGCACCAGCACCGCGAAGATGCCGCTCGCGGCCGGTTTCCAGTGCTTGAAGCGCAGGTTGAGGGTGCGAAACCCGTCGTCCTTGCCGGGTTCGGAGGCGCCCAGTGCGCGGCCGAGCTTGCGGCCATGGACCACGTGGCCGGAGATCGTGTAGGGCCGGCCGAGCAGGTGATGGGCGTCGGCCATGCGGCCCTCGGCCAGCGCCTCGCGCACGGCCGAGCTCGAAACGCGCAGGCCGTGGACCTCGTAGCTGTTCATGCGCGCCACGTCGAAGCCGTGGGCATCGCCGGCCGCGTCGAGCATGGCGTAGTCGCCCGCCCGCTTGGCGCCGAAGCGGAAGTCGTCGCCTACCAGTACGTAGCGTGCGCCCAAGCCGTCGATCAGCACGTTCTGGATGAATTCGTCAGGCGACTGGGATGCCAGCCGTCCGTCGAAGGGCAGCACGATCGTCTGCGCCACGCCGCAGGCCGCAAGCTCGGTCAGCTTGTCGCGCAGGGTGCCGATGCGCGCCGGGGCCAGGTCGGGCTTTTTGGTGACGGCGGCGAAATAGTCGCGCGGGTGCGGCTCGAACGTGAGTACGCAGCTCGGCAGCCCGCGATGGCGCGCCTCGGTCTGCAGCAGCGCCAGCATGGCCTGGTGGCCACGGTGCACGCCGTCGAAATTGCCTATGGTGAGGGCGCAGGCCGGAGCCACGCCCGGGTGCCGGAAGCCGCGGAAAACCTGCATTGGTGAGTATCTTTTTGATAGCGCCTTGCGCCCGTCAATTGGGCGAATCAGGCCGTTTTGTCACAAAGCCGGTATATTGTGACTCAGTGCGTCGCTTGAAGTGGTCTCCGGCGCGCTCCGTGTCCCTGGTCTTTCCGTGATTCTTCCCTTTTTGAGGAGGCGTGTGGTGAAGGTCTTGAAGCTGTCGGCCCAAGGGCTGCCCCAGTCGTGGATATCGCTCGAACAGGCGGTTATTCACTATGCAGCGGACGAAGTCCGCTGGGAGGTGGGCGCGCAGGTGGCTGTGTTCCGCGGGGGACACAACGCCATCACGGGCGAGCAATCGCAGATTGCCATCAACAGCATCATCGGCACCAAGGGCGTGCCGCGCATCAACCCCTTCACCCAGCGCCCAGGGCTTACCAACAGCAAGCTTTTTGCGCGGGACCGCAATGTCTGCGCCTATTGCGGGGGGCATTTCCACGAAGACGAACTCACGCGCGAGCACATCATTCCGTTCGCGCAAAAGGGCATCGACACCTGGATGAACGTGGTCACGGCCTGCAAGCCATGCAACCACCGCAAGAGCAGCCGCACGCCGGAGCAGGCCAACATGCCGCTCTTGTACGCGCCCTATGTGCCCAGCCTCTGGGAAGATTTCATTCTGCGAAACCGCCGCATCCTGGCGGACCAGATGGAATTTCTTATGGCGCATCTGCCGCAGAGCTCACGGCTTCACGACAGCTAGCCTGCGGCTCAGCGCCTCCAGCCGGGCGGGCGTTTCTCGATGAAGGCCTGAACGCCTTCGAGCGCGCTCTCGTCCATCATGTTGCAGGCCATGGTCTGACTGGCGTCGGCCAGGGCGGCTTCGATGCCGGTTTCGAGTTGGCGATAGAAAAGGGCCTTGCCCAGCGCAAGTGCCTTGCGGGGCTTGGCGACGATGCTGGCAACCAGCGCCTCGACCGCGGCATCGAGCTCGGCCGGCTCGGCGACCCGGTTGACCAGGCCCTTATGCCTGGCCTCCTGCGCATCGATGAACTCACCGGTCACGAGCATTTCGAACGCCTCCTTGCGGCCGAGGTTGCGCGAGAGGGTGACGCTGGGCGTGGCGCAGAACAGGCCCACGTTCACGCCGCTGACCGCGAAACGCGCCTCGCTGGAGGCCACCGCCAGGTCGCACACTGCCACCAGCTGGCAGCCCGCGGCGGTCGCGATGCCGTGCACGCGCGCGATCACGGGCACGGAGAGCCGCTGGATCGACAGCATCATCGCGCCGCAGCGCTCGAAAAGCTGCTGGTAATAGCCGAGCGACGGTTCCGCGCGCATTTCCTTCAGGTCATGGCCCGCGCAGAAGGCCTTGCCGGCCGCGGCGATGACGACCGCGCGCACGTTCTCGTCCACCGCAATTTCGGCGATGGCCTGCTCGAGCGCGCCGAGCATGCCCTCCGAAAGCGCGTTGAACGAGGCCGGACGGTTCAGCGTCAGCGTGACCACGCCGCGCGCATCGCGTGCCTTCAGCACGAAAGGGGAGGAAGCCGCGTCGTTCATGCTGTTGCCCCTCAGTAAGTCAGCTCGAGCACCGTCACATGCTGTTGTGAGGCCGGCCAGGTGAGGCCGGTGATGCGCTCGCCGTTGAATTCACCGGTCACGGCGCGCTGAGGCTCCGCCGCGGCAACGCGCAGCCGGGAGCTCGACACGCCCGAGCCCTTGGGCGGCACGCCGGGCGGCGGGCTCTGGCCGTCGAAGCGCATGGTGTCGCGCTGCGCATCGAAATATCCGCGAGGGCGCGTGAAGACGACCACTGCATTGGCGCTGGCATCGGCCGCGGCCAGGCGTTCGGGGCGCAGGTTTACCACGCTGCTGCTGCGCGGAAACGCGCTGCGGTAGATGTGCGTGATGCCGTAGCCCGGCGCGCTGAGGACGAATTCATCGGCTGTGTCGCCGCGCGCGCTGAAGGGCCCCCAGCGGCCGTCCGCTCCGATGTTCTTGCTGTGCACCGCATTGCCCCGCCGCGCGCCCGTGGCGGGATCGACCGCGTAAACGGTCACGTGGCCGCCGTTCAGCGAGAGGTTTTCCGCGCCGACGGCACGGCCATCGAGCACGACATTCGTTTCGGCTGCAATCGCCGTGCTGCGCGGCGGCTCGCCCGTCAGGAACTGCCAGGTCGCGGCAAAGGCGGCGGGGGAGAACGAGGTCTCGCGATGGTCCACGCGCGGCAGCACCACGTTGGTCGCGCCCTTGAGCGCCGGCCCGTCGAAGCCGATGTTGGTCGGCTGGCCTGGCACGCCGATCCACAGCCCATCGGGCTGCGCATATTTGTCGTTGTTGTCGGAGCGCAGCGTGAGCCATTTCACGCCCGGCGTGACCTCATCGCCGTTCGGTCCCTTGGGCGCATTGAGCTGCTGCATGAAGGCCGACAGGCCCGAGAACTCGTTGTTCTCGCGGAAGCCCTTCACGGCCCAGATGCCGTGCGCCGGGTTGCCGCCCAGCACCACATGGCTCACCACGGCGGAGCCGCCGCCGTTCTGTACGTAATTCCGGATCGTGTTGCCGCCGCGCGAGTTGCCGATCAGCACCACCTTGCTCGCACCCGTGGCCTTCAGCACCTTCTCGACTTCGGCCTTCAGGAAGGCGGCCGAATCGGCGGTCGAGCTGCGGCCCGGTTGCGCCACGGTGTCGTCGTCGCGCGCCAGCGGATAGGGCTGATCGACCGCAAAGAGCCGGTTGCGCGGCCAGCCGTTCGATTCGAAGCGCCAGATCGTCGTTTGCCAGAGCGCGGCGGAGTCGCCGTTGCCGTGCATGAAGACGATCGGCGGGCGTTCGCTGAACGAAGGCGAGGGTGCGGTGGCGCAAGCGGTCAGCATGGCGGTCGATGCGAGCCCGAGGGCAAGAAGGGTGCGGCGTGATGGCATGTTTTGTTCCTGGCTGGTTCCAAGTAAAAACGCCCGCCGGCGCAAGGCGGGCGGGCGTTGGATGCTATGGGAAAAACATCGTCAGGCGAAGACGCCCGCGGTGTCCTGCATGCGGGCCGACACTTCGCCCAGGTGGTGCAGGGTGTCGCCGAAAGTCATTTCAAGCTGCGTGAGCTTGCGGAAATAGTGGCTGCCGATGTATTCGTCCGTCACGCCGATGCCGCCGTGCAGCTGCACCGAGTTGGCTGCCACGAAGCGCATCGAAACGCCCAGCTGGTACTTGGCGCGCGCCAGGGCCTGGCGCCGCTCGTCGGCCGGCGCGTTGAGCTTGAGCGTGGCGTAGTAGCTCATCGAGCGTGCGAGCTCGAGTTGCATCTTCATGTCGGCCACGCGATGGCGCAGCGCCTGGAAGGTGGAGATGACCACGCCGAACTGCTTGCGCTGGTTCATGTAGTCGACCGTGAGGGCCACGGTCTTGTCCATGACGCCGACCGCCTCGGCGCATGTGGCGGCAATGCCCACGTCGACTGCGTACTCGAGCGCAGCCAACCCGTCCGCGGTGATCAGCGTGGCGTCTGCCTTGTCGAACACGACCTCGGCCGCTCGGCTGCCGTCTTGCGTGCCGTAGCCGCGTGCCTCGACACCGCTGGCGCTGCGCTCGACCAGGAAGACGGCGATCTTGCCGTCGGCCTGCGCGGGCACGATGTAAGCGTCGGCTTCGTCGCCCACGGGCACCACGCTCTTGGCGCCGGTCAGCGACCAGCCGTCGCCGGCCTTCACGGCCTTGGCCTCGCACACGTCCAGCCGGTAGCGCGACTTGCGCTCCTGATAAGCCAGCACCACGATGGCCTGGCCGCCTGCAATGCGGGGCAGCCAGTTGTCCTTGAGGTCGGCGCCGGCGTAGCCGCTGAGCACGGCGCCGGCAATCAGCGTCTGCGCGAAGGGCTCCAGCACGATGCCGCGGCCCAGTTCTTCCATCACCACCATGCCGGCCACCGGGCCCATGCCCAGGCCGCCGTCGTCTTCGGCGATGTAGAGGCCGCCCAGGCCGAGCTCGGCCAGCTCGTCCCATGCTTCGCGCGAGAAGCCGCCCTTGGCCTCGATGCCGCGGCGGCGCTCGAAGTCGTAGCCCTTGTCGACCCATTTGCGCACGGCGTCGCGCAGCTGTTCCTGGTCGTCAGAAAAATTGAAATCCATGTTCTTGTCTCCTCAGCCCAGTACCGTCTGCGCGACGATGTTGCGTTGCACTTCGTTCGAGCCGCCGTAGATGGTGGTCTTGCGCATGTTGAAGAAGGTCGATGCGAGCGGCGCAAGCGCCGGGTTGCCGCCCGGGAAGTCGCCCTGCCAACCCGCTTCCATGGCTTCGCGGATGAGGGGCAGCGAATACGCGCCGCCTGCCAGCATCATCAGTTCGCTGTAGCGCTGCTGGATTTCGCTGCCGCGGATCTTGAGCAGGCCCGCGACGTCCAGCGAGTTCTTGCCAGAGGTGGCGGCCGAGAGCACGCGCAGCACCATCATCTCGAGCGCGACGATGTCGACTTCGAGCTTGGCGATCTCGTCGCGGAAGCGCAGGTCGTCGTACACGCCTTCGCTCTTGGCAATGCGCTTCAGGCGCTCGAGCTCGCGCTTGGCGCGGTTCACGTCGGCAATGTTGGTGCGCTCGTGCGAGAGCAGGTGCTTGGCGTAGGTCCAGCCCTTGTTCTCTTCGCCGATCAGGTTCTCGGCCGGCACTTCGACGTTGTCGAAGAACACCTCGTTCACTTCATGGCTGCCGTCGAGCAGCTTGATGGGCCGCACGGTAACGCCGGGCGACTTCATGTCGAGCAGCAAGAAGCTGATGCCGGTTTGCGGCTTGCCTTCGTTGCTGGTGCGCACGAGGTTGAACATCCAGTCGCCGTACTGGCCGAGCGTGGTCCAGGTCTTCTGGCCGTTGACGATGTATTTGTCACCCTTGCGCTCGGCCTTGGTCTTGACCGAAGCCAAGTCGGAGCCCGAGCCGGGTTCGCTGTAGCCCTGGCTCCACCAGACTTCACCGCTCGCGATGCCGGGCAGAAAGCGCTTCTGCTGCTCGGCATTGCCGAACGCCATGATCACCGGAGCCACCATCACCGGGCCGAACGGCACGATGCGCGGCGCGCCGGCCAGGGCGGTTTCTTCCTCGAACAGGTGGCGCTGGATGGCCGTCCAGCCCGGGCCGCCGAATTCCTTCGGCCAGCCGTAGCCCAGCCAACCCTTCTTGCCGAGGATCTTGGCCCAGCCTTGCAGATCGTCGCGCGTCAGCTCGAGCGCGTTGTGCACCTTGTGCGAAATCTCCTTGGGGAGGTTGTCCCTGACCCATGCGCGAATTTCCTCGCGGAACTTCTGTTCTTCGGGCGTGAAGCTCAAATCCATGCGTGCCTCGCTGTGTTGATCGGTCCGCCGCCATCGCGCCGATGGCGGTGTGTCTCCGGAACTTCGAGTTTTAGCACGGTCGTGCTGTGAATCGGTGTCCGCGCGGCGACAAGTTCAGGGTGGCCGGAGCCGAGCACAGATAATCCCGCGTCCCATGAAGAACATCGTGATCCTTATTTCCGGCGGCGGCTCCAACATGGCGGCCATCGTGCGCGCCGCCGAGCGCGACCGCTGGGCCGAGCGGTTTAGCGCCCGCATTGCCGCGGTGGTCAGCAACAAGCCCGAAGCGGGCGGGCTTGCGATTGCCGCCACGCACGGCATCGCAACTGCCGTGGTTCCGCACAAGGAATTTCCGACGCGCGAAGCTTTCGACGAGGCATTGGCCAAGGTGGTCGATGCGCACGCGCCGGCGCTCGTGGTGCTGGCGGGCTTCATGCGCATCCTGACGCCGGGCTTTGTGGGCCGCTACGCCGGGCGCCTGATCAATATCCACCCCTCGCTGCTGCCTGCGTTTCCGGGGCTGCACACCCACCAGCGGGCCATCGACGCGGGCTGCAAAGTGGCTGGAGTCACCGTGCACCAGGTGACGACCGAACTCGACCACGGGCCGATCCTGGCGCAGGCCGTGGTGCCCGTGCTGCCGGACGACACGGCCGCCACCCTGGCCGGCCGCGTGCTGGCGCAGGAACATCAGTTGTATCCACGCGCCATTGCTGGATGGCTTGCAGATACATCAGGTCACATTCTTTAAAGTTGTTTATATTCGCGGGTTTTCGGGAGAAGACAAGTTGAAAACCCAATCACTACTGTTCATCGTTGCCGGCGCTGTCTTGATGACGGCTTGTGCCACGCAAGGCTCAACCCCTGCGGTAACCCCCGCTGCAGCTGCTCGGGCACCCGAGCCGGTGTTCCAGTGCAATGCCGATGGCGCGCGCTTCGCCGTCGGCCAGCCGCTTTCGCCCCAACTCGAAGCCGCGGCCCGCGTTCGCGCCGGTGCGGGCACGGTGCGGGCTCTGAAGCCCGGTGAGGTGGTCACGATGGAACTCAATGGCGGACGCCTCAACCTCGATGTGGACGCCCGCGGCCGCGTGACGGACGTTCGCTGCGGCTGAGCGCCGTCCATGACGCTATCGAATACGTAGCGGCCTAGACAGGGGTGAAGCGCAATTGGCGAACACCGTCGATCTCCACGGTTTCACCGAACATCGCGGCGGGCCGAACCCACAACCCCTTGGCGCCGTAAAGGGCACGGTACAGCGTCATCGGCTCCAGCGTTTCGCTGTGGCGCACGGTGCCCAGCACGTCGTATTCGCCCCCCTTGTAGTGGCGATAACGGCCGGGCGGCGTCTCTATCAGGGGTGGCAGGTCGTTGTCGTTCACGGTCTTGCTTCTTTCAAACTGTAGGGTCGGTTGGGGAAAAGTCGGATGGATCGCGCTGATTTTGTTCACCTTGTCCGCCTGAGCGAGCATGCCAGCGCGGACGACAGTGCGCGCTACCGGCGCAGCGTCGCGGCATTTGCCGCACTCGGCTACCTGTGGGTGCTGGCCTGCCTGGCGCTCTCCGTCGGCATCATCGCCTGGGTTGCGCTGTCGGCCGGACAGGGACGCTTCAGTTTCGGGCGCGGCTGGCTGGCTCTGTTTGCGTTGGGCCTGCTCTGGGCCACGCTGCGCGCGCTCTGGGTGCGGTTCGACGAACCCGAGGGGCGGGAGCTTTCGCGCGCGGATGCGCCGGCGCTGTTCGAGGCGCTCGACCGCATACGCAAGAAGATCAAGGGCCCGCGGGTTCACCGCGTTTACCTGGACGACGAATTCAACGCCAGCATCCGGCAGGTGCCGCGTTTCGGGCTGTTTGGCGGCGCGGTCAATTCCCTCAGCATCGGGCTGCCGTTGCTCATGATGCTGGACCGGCGGCGGCTGCTGTCGGTGCTTGCGCATGAGTACGGACACCTGCGCGGCAACCACGGCAAGCTCAGCGCCTGGATCTACCGAACGCGGCTGTCGTGGCTCAAGCTCGACGCCAGCCTGCAGCGCGACGAAGGCGTGATGGCACTGGTGTCGCAGAGCTTCTTTCGCTGGTATTTTCCGCGTTTTGCGGCCCGCACTTTCGCGCTCGCCCGGCAGGACGAGTACGAGGCCGACCGCATTTCGGGCCGCCTCCTGGGCACGACCGTCGCCGCTGCCGCGCTGACGGAAATTGCCATCAAGGCGAACTGGTATGCCGATGAGTTCTGGGCTTCGCACTGGGCCCGTGCCGAAAGGGAGCCGCAGCCGCCGGGCCCTTTCAAGGCGCTGAAGGAGCTTGCCGCCACGCCGCCCAGCGACGAATTCGCGCGCCGGGCATTGCGCGACGCCATGCGGCGCGTCAGCGATCTCGAAGACACACATCCGGTGTTGCGCGACCGGCTCGAGGCGCTCGGCCAGAAGGCCGTGGTGCCGCCCTGGTCGGCCGAGCCCGCGCTGGGCATGCTGGCCGACAGCGCCAAGTGGATCGAGCATTTCGACAACCAGTGGCGGCGCAACCACGCCAGCGACTGGAAGCAGCACCATGCGCACCGGTCCCGCATCCGGGAACGCGTCGAGCTTCTGGCGGCGCGGGGCGAGCGCAATACCCCTGACGACCTCGTCGAATGGGCCGATTCAGAGCGGCGGCTCGATCCGGCGGCACCCGTGCGCGTTCGGTACGAACGTGCGCTCCAGGTCTCGCCCGAGCATGTCGGCGCCTTGCGGGGACTGTCCCAGATGCTCCCCGTGCGCGATCGCGCAGCACGTCTTGCCGTGCTCGAGCGCTTGCACGGGTCCAGTGCCGCCAGCCGCTGGTGGGCCGCAAAAAGCGCCGTGGCCGCACTCGAAAATCCCGACGCCGGAGCTCACGACGAAGAAGCACTCAAGCTCTGGCGCGGCCGCCTCAAGGAGGCGGAAGAAGCCGAAGCGCGGGCCTGGGAGGAGATCACAGAGACGCCCTTCTTCAGCCAGATCGCACGGCATGATCTGAGCGACTATGAATTGGGCGAGCTGCAGGCGGACCTGGCGCGGTGCCTTCCCATTTCGCGCGCCTGGCTGGTGCGCAAGACGCTGCGCGAATTTCCGTGGCGCCGGGCCTACATCGTGTTCGTCGATCTGCCGGGCATGGACGACGAGGACCGCTGGCAGCTTTGCCGCCACCTCGAACACACCTTGAGCCTGCCGGGGGCGGCGCTGGTTCTGTGGGCCGGCCATTCGCCTACGCTGGCCGACATTGAACGACAGGCTTTCGGGCCGATCTGGACGCGCCGGGCGTAGAGAGCCATCCGGCTGAGACAATCGGGGTATGCACCCCAAAGCCCTGTTGGAGGCCACCGCCGATCTGGTCGGCCTTGTCCTGAAATTCGATCACCCGGCCGACCAGGTCGTTTCGCGATTTTTTCGCGACCACCGCGAGTTCGGCCCCCGAGAGCGCGCCACGCTTGCCGAGACGGTCTACACCGTGTTGCGCAAGAAGCTCCTGTTCGACCACCTGTCGCCCTCGGGCAGCGGCTCCAAGGAGCGCCGCATGGCGATCCTCGGCTTTCATGGCCCGCGCGACTTTCTGAAGAGCGCGCTCAACGACACCGAAAAGCGCTGGCTCGACAACTGCGAAGCCGTCAAGCCCGAAGACCTGCTGGAACGCCATCGCCACAATCTCCCCGAGTGGCTGGTCGCGCCGCTCAAGGCGCAATTGGGCGACGGTTTCTGGCCGATGGTCGAAAGCCTGCAGCAGCCCGCGCCGCTCGATCTCCGGGTCAATGCACTCACCGACAAACGCGCCGAAGTCAAGGCGGAGCTTGCCAAGGCTGCTATCAAATCCGAAGTAACGCCGTTCTCGCCGTGGGGCTTGCGCATCGACGGCAAGCCGGCGCTGACCAAGCTGGACGCGTTCGCCCGAGGCGCCGTCGAGGTGCAGGACGAGGGTTCCCAGTTGCTGGCGCTGCTGCTGGACGCGAAGCGAGGCGAGATGGTGGTCGACTTCTGTGCCGGCGCCGGCGGCAAGACGCTGGCGGTTGGCGCAACCATGCGCAACACCGGCCGGCTCTATGCCTTCGATACGTCGGCGCACCGGCTCGATGCGCTCAAGCCGCGGCTGGCGCGCAGCAAGCTTTCGAACGTTCATCCGGCCGCCATTGCGCATGAGCGCGACGACCGCATCAAGCGCCTGGCTGGCAAGATCGACCGGGTGCTGGTCGACGCCCCGTGTTCGGGCCTGGGAACACTGCGCCGCAATCCCGACCTGAAATGGCGCCAATCGGCTAAGTCGGTCGAGGAGCTGACGGTCAAGCAGGCGGCCATCCTGCAGAGCGCGGCACGCCTTCTGAAATCGGGCGGGCGTCTCATTTATGCCACCTGCAGCGTGCTGCCGGAGGAAAACGAGGCCATTGCCGAGGCTTTCAGCGCCGCCAACCCCGATTTCGTGCCCCAGGACGCGGCGGAACTGCTGCAGGGCCTGAAGGTAGAGGGCTTCGAGGCCCTTTGCGCCGGCGGCGAGGACGGACGGCGCTACCTGCGGCTATGGCCCCACCGCCACGCCACGGACGGTTTCTTTGCGGCGGTGTGGAACCGCAAATAGGCTCGGCACTCCAAAGTAGGGTAAATCTGCGCTATTAAGGAAGGGTAAAAGGCCTCATTTTGGCCTTGCCACCTTAAAATCGTGGGTTAACTGAAGGCTGCACCTTCGTGTGGCCATGGAGTACTTAATTCAATGTTGATTCCTGACTCTGCCGTTTTGAGCGCGGCCCTCCAGTGGCTCGGTCACGGCTTGTGGGACCTGACATGGTGGCAGATCGTGTTGTACACGCTCGTCACCACGCACATCACGATCGCCGCGGTCACCATCTTCCTGCACCGTACGCAGACGCACCGGGCCATGGACCTGGGGCCGATCCCCTCGCACTTCTTCCGTTTGTGGCTCTGGCTGGGCACCGGCATGGTCACCAAGGAATGGGTGGCCATTCACCGCAAGCACCACGCCAAGTGCGAATCCGAGGAAGACCCGCACAGCCCGCAGGTCAAGGGCATCGACGAAGTCCTCTGGCGCGGCGCCGAGTTGTATCGCGCCGAGTCGAAGAACAAGGAAACGATGGACCGCTACGGTCACGGCACGCCCGACGACTGGATCGAACGCAACCTGTACACCCGCTACAGCTGGCAAGGCGTGGGCCTCATGCTGGTCATCAACCTGGCGCTCTTCGGCGCGCTGGGCCTGACCGTCTGGGCCGTGCAGATGCTGTGGATTCCCATCACCGCCGCCGGCATCATCAACGGCATTGGCCACTACTGGGGCTACCGCAACTTCGAGGCACCCGACGCCAGCCGCAATGTCTCGCCCTGGGGCCTGATCATTGGCGGTGAAGAGCTGCACAACAACCACCACACGTATCCCACGTCGGCCAAGTTTTCGGTCAAGAAGTACGAATTCGACATCGGCTGGGTCTACATCCAGATGATGCAGGCGATCGGCTGGGCCAAGGTCAAAAAGGTGCCGCCGAAGATGCAGATGGGCGACATCCAGCCCGTGGCCAACGAAAAGACGCTCGAGGCCGTCATTGCGAATCGCTACGAAGTCATGGCCGGCTACGCCCGCGAAATGCGCCGCGTGACCAAGGCCGAGCTGATTGCGCTCAAGACCAAGGGCGGCGACATCTCGGTGCTCAAGGCGGCCAAGAACTGGCTGCATCGCGACGACGACAAGGTGCCGGCGTCGGCCCGCACGCACCTGGTGCAGGCGCGCGCTGCCCACCCGGTGATCGACAAGATGGTCACGATGCGCGAAGAGCTGCGCCAGCTCTGGCTCAACACTTCGCACTCGCGCGAGCAACTGGCCGCCGACCTGGCTGCCTGGTGCCATCGTGCCGAAGCCAGCGGCATTGCCGGCCTGCGCGAGTTCTCGACGCGTCTGCGCGCTGCACGAGCCTGATCGATCAGAAGAGGCGGGGAACCGCGCTCCTCATAAAAAAGCCGGCTTCGAGCCGGCTTTTTTACGCCCGTTTTCTGCGCCCAGGGAAGCGAGAATGAAGCGGGCAACAAAAAACCCCGCTGGGCAAGCCCGGCGGGGTTTCTTGTTGGTGGAACCAGCGCTGAATTACTTCAGCTTGATTTCCTTGTATTCGACGTGCTTGCGCGCCTTGGGGTCGAACTTCATGATCGACATCTTTTCAGGCATCGTCTTCTTGTTCTTGCTGGTCGTGTAGAAGTGGCCGGTACCCGCGGTGGATTCCAGCTTGATCTTTTCGCGTCCGCCTTTGCTCGTTGCCATGATTTAGCTCCTTAAGCTTGGCCGCGTGCGCGCAGGTCTGCGAGCACGGCGTCGATGCCGTTCTTGTCGATCAGGCGCAGCGCGGCGCTCGAAACACGCAGGCGAACCCAGCGGTTTTCGGTTTCGACCCAGAAACGGCGGTATTGCAGGTTCGGCAGGAACCGGCGCTTGGTTTTGTTGTTGGCGTGGGAAACATTGTTTCCGACCATCGGGCCTTTGCCCGTTACGTCGCATACGCGTGCCATGAGGACACTCTTTCTTGAACAGCTGGCACCGGCGCAACCGTGGAGATTGCAGGTGTTTTGCAGCTTGACCTCGCCAGAAACGGGTGGCGGTACCCCGGCTTGCCCGAACGCTGAAGGCCACCACAAGAGCGGCCTCATTTCGGCAAAGCCTTGGATTATAGCCCTTTTGTGGCAGCTCGGGTCAGAGCGTGCCGTCCTGCTCAAGGAAGCGCTGGGCGTCCAGCGCGGCCATGCAGCCGGTGCCAGCGCTCGTGATGGCCTGGCGGTACACGTTGTCCTGCACGTCGCCAGCGGCAAAAACGCCCGGAATGCTGGTCATCGTTGCAAAGCCCTGCAGGCCGGAGCGGGTCAGGATGTAGTTGTCCTTCATTTCCAGTTGTCCCTGGAAAATGTCAGTGTTGGGGTGGTGCCCGATGGCGATGAAGCAGCCCTTGAGGTCGATCTGCTCGGTTTCGCCGGTCTGGGTGTTCTTGATCTGGATGCCTGTCACGCCGGTGTCGTCGCCCAGCACCTGGTCGAGTTCGTTGTGCAGCTTCAGCACGATCTTGCCTTCGGCCACCTTCTCCTTGACCTTGTCGATCAGGATGGGCTCTGCGCGAAATTTATCGCGGCGATGAACCAGCGTGACCTTGTTTGCGATGTTGGCGAGATACAGCGCTTCTTCAACGGCCGTATTGCCTCCGCCGATCACGCAGACTTCCTGCTCGCGGTAGAAAAATCCATCGCAAGTTGCGCAGGCCGAAACGCCGCGGCCCATGAATTTCTGTTCCGAATCGAGCCCCAGATACTTGGCCGAGGCGCCCGTGGCAATGATCAAGGAATCGCAGGTGTAAGTGCCGCTGTCGCCCGCTAATGTAAAAGGACGCCTGCTTAGATCGACTTTGTTAATGTGATCGAAAACGATTTGTGTCTTGAAGCGCTCCGCGTGTTCGAGAAAGCGCTGCATCAGCTCGGGGCCTTGCACGCCGTGCACGTCGGCTGGCCAATTGTCGACCTCGGTGGTTGTCATCAATTGTCCGCCTTGGGCAATGCCGGTAATCAGCAAAGGCTGGAGGTTCGCGCGGGCTGCATAAACAGCGGCGGTATAGCCGGCAGGGCCGGAGCCCAGAATCAAAACCTTGGCGTGTTGGGGTGCGGGCATAAGTAGAAAACCTAGGATTTGCGCTGCTTCAGCGTGTACATTTTCAGGGTGGTAGCGATATATGTGGAGTATCACCGCTCGGTTCAACACCGGGTGCACGGTGTTTTCAATGCGCGCGATTGTAGTAATCCATCGGCTTGCCGGCGGACGGGCTCCCCACGCGCCATATCAGGGATTGATAAATGTCGATGCTGTCCAATCTTGAATTGCTGCGGCGCGTTCCGCTGTTTGCCTCGCTGACGTCCTCTCAGTCGTCGAGCATTGCGGATGCGATTGTCAAGAAGCGTCTCAAGCGAGCGGAAATCATTGTGGAGCAGGGCAAGAAGTCCGATGCGCTCTACATCATCCTGACCGGCCGGGCGCGCGTCACCAGCGCCGATAGCCGCGGCCGCGAAGTGATTCTTGCGACACTGCACCCCGGCGACTACATCGGTGAAATGAGCCTGATCGACGACGAGCCGCATTCGGCCACGGTGCGCACCGAAATCCAGTGCGACGTTCTCATGCTCGGCCGGGATGCGTTTGCGCGCTGCCTGCCCGAAAACTCCTCCATGGCCTACAACATCATGCGCGGGCTCGTGCAGCGCCTGCGCCATGCGGATCGCAAGATCGAGTCGCTCGCGCTCATGGATGTGTATGGCCGCGTGGCACGCTCGCTGCTCGAGTTCGCCATCGACGACGGCGCGGGTAACCTCAAGGTGCGCGACAAGATATCCCGCCAGGACCTTGCGAAAATGGTCGGTGCCTCGCGTGAGATGGTGAGCCGCGTGATGAAGGACCTGGAAGAGCGCGGATTCGTGCAGACGCAGGACGACGGCTCCATGCTCGTCAAGGAACGGCTCCTGTCGCTGACTTGAGCCGTCACTGGCGCTCCTGGCGGCCAAGTCCTTTTGTTGTAGTGTTCAGGCCTCCAGCCGCCGCTTCCGAGCGCTGGGTGCTGTGTTTTTCATGACCTATTCGCTCAATACGCTTCAATCTTCTTCGGCTACCGAGGGGCAACCCGTGCGCGTTCGCGCCATGCGCTTCGCCCACGAAATCACGCTGATCGCGGGATTTGCCGCGTTGCTGTTCTGGCTGCTTGCCATGCTGAGCTTCACGCCTTCAGATGCAGCCTGGTCGACCTCCGGCACCGGAGGAGAAATCAAGAATTGGGCGGGCCGCATCGGCGCATGGCTGGCGGACGGCAGCTATTTCCTGGCTGGCTATTCGGTCTGGTGGTGCCTGGCCGCGGGACTCCGGGCCTGGCTGTCTTCCCTGGCCAACTGGCTTCGCGGAGGCGAGGCCGCGCCAGCCGAGCAGCCGGTGCGCGGCCGGTTCAACCGCAGCCGGCTGGCGTTCTGGTTCGGCCTTGTGTTGCTGCTCTGTGCAAGCACCACGCTGGAGTGGTCGCGCCTGTACCGGCTCGAATCGTATTTGCCGGGTTCAGGCGGCGGCGCGCTCGGCTATCTCGTCGGGCCCGCAAGCGTTCGCTGGCTCGGCTTCACAGGCTCCGCGCTGGTGGCCATTGCTGCCGGCGTGATCGGCTCGGCGCTGGTGTTCCGTTTCTCGTGGAGCCTGATCGCCGAACGAATCGGCGCACGGGCCTACTCGCTGTTTGAATCGCGCCGCGAAAAGCGCGAACTGGCGGCCGACATTGCCATGGGCAAGCAGGCCGCCCGCGAACGCGCGGAAGCCGAGGAGCCCGTGTTCTCGCGTGAACCGGGTGGTGCCGTCGAGCCGATGGGCGCCGACGACGACGAAGAGCTGCGCATCGAGCCGCGCCCCAAGCGAAGGGTGCCCTCTCCGCCGGTGCAGATCGAACCCGCGATGACCGAAGTGCCCAGGAGCGACCGCGTCGTCAAGGAACGACAGAAGCCGCTCTTCAAGGAACTGCCCGACAGCAAGCTGCCGCAGGTCGACCTGCTCGACGCCGCGCAGGCGCGCCAGGAAACGGTTTCTCCCGACACGCTCGAGATGACCTCGCGCATGATCGAGAAGAAGCTCAAGGACTTCGGCGTCGAGGTGCGGGTGGTACTGGCCTCGCCGGGCCCCGTGATCACGCGCTACGAAATCGAGCCTGCCACCGGCGTCAAGGGCTCGCAGATCGTCGGCCTTGCCAAGGACCTTGCGCGCTCGCTCTCGCTGGTGTCGATCCGCGTGGTCGAAACCATTCCGGGCAAGAACTACATGGCGCTCGAGTTGCCGAACGCCAAGCGCCAGTCGATCAAGCTCAGCGAAATCCTGGGCTCGCAGGTCTACAACGAAGGCAAGTCGTTCCTCACGATGGGCCTGGGCAAGGACATCATCGGCAACCCCGTGGTGGCCGATCTTGCAAAGATGCCGCACGTGCTGGTGGCCGGTACCACGGGTTCGGGCAAGTCGGTGGGTATCAACGCCATGATCCTGTCGCTGCTCTACAAGGCCGAGGCGCGCGACGTTCGCCTGCTCATGATCGACCCGAAGATGCTCGAAATGTCGGTCTACGAAGGCATTCCGCACCTGCTGGCCCCCGTGGTCACCGACATGCGCCAAGCCGCGCACGGGCTGAACTGGTGCGTGGCCGAAATGGAGCGTCGTTACAAGCTCATGAGCAAGCTGGGCGTGCGCAACCTGGCCGGCTACAACGCCAAGATCGACGAAGCCAAGGCGCGTGAAGAGTTCATCTACAACCCGTTCAGCCTCACGCCCGACGATCCCGAGCCGCTCAAGCGCGAGCCGCACATCGTCGTCGTGATCGACGAACTGGCCGACCTGATGATGGTGGTCGGCAAGAAGATCGAAGAGCTCATCGCCCGCCTGGCGCAGAAGGCGCGCGCCGCCGGCATTCACCTGATTCTTGCCACGCAGCGGCCCAGCGTCGACGTGATCACCGGCCTCATCAAGGCCAACATTCCGACCCGCATCGCATTCCAGGTGTCGAGCAAGATCGACAGCCGCACCATCCTCGACCAGATGGGCGCCGAAGCGCTGCTCGGCATGGGCGACATGCTCTACATGCCCAGCGGCACCGGCCTGCCGATCCGCGTGCACGGCGCGTTCGTGAGCGACGAAGAAGTGCACCGCGTGGTGGCCTACCTCAAGAGCCAGGGCGAGCCCGACTACATCGAAGGCGTGCTCGAAGGCGGCACGGTCGACGGCGACGGCGACATGCTGGGCGAGGGCGGCGACGCCGAGAAGGACCCGATGTACGACCAGGCCGTGGAGGTGGTGCTCAAGAACCGCAAGGCCAGCATTTCGCTGGTGCAGCGCCACCTGAAGATCGGCTACAACCGCGCGGCGCGGCTGGTCGAAGACATGGAAAAGGCGGGCCTGGTGAGTGCCATGAGCGGCAGCGGGCAACGCGAAATCCTGGTGCCGGCACGCGCGGAATAGCCGGCAAACACCTGCGAGCCCAGGCGTCCCGCGCCGACAGGCACGTTGCAAAAGCTGCAATAACGTTGCAAAACTTCATCAAACCCCGCACATGCCGCAATGCGTGGCGGGGTAAGGTCGCTTCAACGCCACTGCTTTTCCGAGGAATCCAAATTGAAATTTCGTCATTGGCTGTTGATCGGCCTTCTCTCATCCGCCAACGCCTGGGCCGGTGGCCTGGAGAGCCTCGAAGCCTTCGTGAAGACGGTCAAGTCGGGCCGCGCCGAGTTCACCCAGACCGTTACCGCGCCGCCGCGCGAAGGGCAGCCGGGCCGCGTCAAGACATCGAACGGCACTTTCGAATTCCAGCGCCCCGGTAAATTCAAGTTCGACTATCAGAAGCCATTCGCCCAGGTCATCGTGGCCGACGGCAAGACGCTCTGGCTGTACGACGCCGACCTGAACCAGGTGACGCAGCGTGCGCAGTCGCAGGCGCTGGGCTCCACGCCGGCCGCTTTGATTGCCGCGGCCCCGGACGTGCGCGCGCTGCAGGCCGATTTCACGCTCGAGGCCGCGCCGGAGCGCGACGGCCTGCAGTGGGTGAAGGCCACGCCCAAGAACAAGGACGGCCAGTTGCAGAATGTGCTGGTCGGTTTCCAGGGCGATTCCCTGGCGGCGCTTGAAATTCTCGACAGCTTTGGACAGCGCTCGGTGCTCAAGTTCAGCAAGGTCGAAGTGAACCCGGCGCTCAATGCCAGCGTGTTCGAATTCAAGGCGCCGGCCGGTGCCGACGTCATCAAGCAATAGCAGATCAGACAGACAGGCAGGTTTGGCCACCAGTTCGCATCAACCCCTTGCCGAGCGCCTGCGTCCGAAGACGCTGGGCGAGGTGATCGGCCAGCAGCATCTGCTGGGGCCGGGCATGCCGCTGCGCATTGCCTTCGAATCGGGCCAGCCGCATTCCTGCATCCTCTGGGGGCCGCCGGGCACAGGCAAGACGACCATTGCGCGTCTCATGGCCGATGCCTTCGATGCGCAGTTCCTCAGCATCAGCGCCGTGCTTGGCGGCGTGAAAGACATCCGCGAGGCGGTGGAACGCGCCACCGCGGCGCGCGACGGCCTGGAGCAGCGGCGCACCATCGTTTTCGTCGACGAGGTGCACCGGTTCAACAAGAGCCAGCAGGACGCGTTCCTGCCGCATGTGGAGTCGGGGCTTTTCACCTTCATCGGCGCCACCACCGAAAACCCATCGTTCGAGGTCAACTCGGCCCTGCTTTCGCGGGCGGCGGTGTATGTGCTGCAACCGCTCACCGAGGCCGATCTCAAGCAGATCGTGGCCAAGGCGCAGGCCATCCAGGCCGTGCCCGCCATCGAAGGCGCGGCCGTCGACCGGCTCGTCGCCTATGCCGACGGCGATGCGCGGCGCCTGCTCAACACGCTCGAAACGCTGGCCGTAGCGGCCAAGGCCGAGAAGCTCGACAACATCACCGACGAATGGCTGCTGCGCGTGCTTGGCGAGCGCATGCGGCGCTACGACAAGGGCGGCGAGCAGTTCTACGACACCATCAGCGCGCTGCACAAGTCGGTGCGCGGCAGCGACCCCGACGCCTCGCTCTACTGGTTCGTGCGCATGCTCGATGGCGGCGCCGACCCGCGCTACATGGCGCGGCGGCTGGTGCGCATGGCCAGCGAGGACATCGGCCTGGCCGATCCGCGCGCGCTGCGGCTGGCGCTCGACGCGGCCGAGGTCTATGAGCGGCTCGGCACGCCGGAGGGCGAGCTTGCGCTGGCCGAGTGCGTGATCTACCTGGCCATGGCGCCCAAGTCGAACGCCGTGTACACCGCCTACAACGCCGTGCGCGCGCTCATCAAGAAAGACAGCACGCGTCCGGTGCCCATGCACCTGCGCAACGCGCCCACCAAGCTCATGAAGGAGCTCGACTACGGCAAGGGCTACCGCTACGCGCACGACGAGGAGGGCGGTTTTGCCGCCGGCGAGCGCTACCTGCCCGAAGGCCTCGAGGGCCAAGTTTTCTACCAGCCCGTGGAACGCGGACTCGAGATCCGCATAGCAGAAAAACTGCGCGAGCTTCGACGCCTCAACAGCCAGCGCGACGAGTAAGGTGCCGCATGCACGCTTGCGTGCGTGCGATGCATGGCTTCACTTACATATAGCATGACTTGAGCGGGTAAACCCCGGTGAGCGCGCACCAAATCGGCGCTGGCGCGTGCTTACAATCCCGCCCACAAATCAGCCAGCGACACATGTTGGCTGGTTTTTTGCTTATCAAGCCAAGGTGCCAAACCGGTGCCACGGTGGGTGAATGGCACCCTGCAACGGTGCAATAAATAGGAACGCGTTATGGAAATATTGCTGCAGCAGATCATCAACGGTCTGGTCCTCGGCAGCATGTATGCCTTGATAGCCTTGGGCTACACAATGGTGTACGGCATCATCAATCTGATCAACTTTGCGCACGGCGAGGTGCTGATGGTGGGGGCGCTTACGAGCTGGACCATCATCGGGCTCATGCAGGAATCGATGCCCGGCACGCCCGGATGGTTGATCCTCATCATCTCGCTGGTCATTGCGTGCGTGGTGGCCGCCACGCTCAACTTCGTGATCGAGAAGGTCGCCTACCGTCCCCTTCGCAACAGCCCCAAGCTCGCGCCGCTCATCACTGCCATCGGCATGTCGATCCTGCTGCAGACGCTGGCAATGATCATCTGGAAGCCCACCAACAAGGCGTATCCCAACCTGCTGTCCACCACGCCCATCGAGGTGGGCGGCGCGGTGATCTCGCCCACGCAGGTCATGATCCTGAGCGTCACGGCGTTCTCGCTCGTGGTGCTGATGTGGCTGGTCAACTACACCAAGCTCGGCCGCGCCATGCGCGCCACCGCCGAGAACCCGCGCGTCGCGGCGCTCATGGGCATCCGGCCCGACATGGTCATTTCGGCCACGTTCATCATCGGCGCCGTGCTCGCGGCCATTGCCGGAGTGATGTACGCCTCGAACTACGGCATTGCGCAGCACGCCATGGGCTTCCTGCCCGGCCTCAAGGCCTTCACCGCGGCAGTGTTCGGCGGCATCGGCAACCTGGCCGGCGCGGTGGTCGGCGGCATCCTGCTCGGGTTGATCGAAGCCATCGGCTCCGGCTACATCGGTGCGATCACCGGTGGCGTGCTCGGCAGCAACTACAGCGACATCTTCGCTTTCATCGTGTTGATCGTCATGCTCACGCTGCGGCCCTCGGGCCTGCTCGGCGAGCGTGTGGCGGATCGGGCCTGAGGAGCAGCACACCATGAAGAACAGCAAGAACCTCGCTCTCTACATCCTCGGCGTCGTCGCGGTGCTCGCACTGCCGATCTTCCTGCAAAGCCAGGGCAATGCCTGGGTGCGCATCGCCGACATCGCGTTGCTCTACGTGATGCTCGCGCTCGGCCTGAACATCGTCGTCGGCTACGCCGGCCTGCTCGACCTGGGCTACGTCGCCTTCTTTGCCGTGGGCGCGTACCTCTTCGCGCTCATGGGCTCGTCGCACCTTTCGGACACCTTCCCGTGGTTCAAGGCCATGTTCCCGAACGGGCTGCACACCTCGCTGCTCATCGTGGTACCGCTGGCATTGGTGGTGGCGGGGGTGCTCGGCGTGATGCTCGGTGCGCCCACGCTCAAGCTGCGCGGCGACTACCTGGCCATCGTGACGCTCGGCTTCGGCGAAATCATCCGGGTGTTCCTGAACAACCTCGACCAGCCGATCAACATCACCAACGGACCCAAGGGCATCACCGCCATCGACTCCATCAAGTTCTGGGGGCTCGACCTCGGCAAGGCATGGAAGTTCGACGGCTTCACGATCTCGTCGGTCACGCTCTACTACTACCTGTTCCTTGCGCTGGTGATCGCCACGATCATCATTTCGCACCGCCTGCAGATCTCCCGCATCGGCCGCGCCTGGATGGCCATCCGCGAAGACGAAATCGCCGCTAAGGCCATGGGCATCAACACCCGCAACATGAAGCTGCTGGCCTTCGGCATGGGCGCGAGCTTCGGCGGCGTGTCGGGTGCCATGTTCGCGGCCTTCCAGGGCTTCGTGTCGCCCGAATCGTTCAGCCTCATGGAGTCGGTGATGATCGTCGCCATGGTGGTGCTGGGCGGCATCGGCCACCTGCCGGGCGTGATCCTCGGCGCCGTGCTGCTGGCCGCCTTGCCCGAAGTGCTGCGCTATGTGGCCGGCCCGCTCCAAGCCATGACCGACGGCCGCCTCGACGCGTCCATCCTGCGCCAGCTCTTCATTGCGCTGGCCATGATCGTCATCATGCTGATGCGCCCGCGCGGCCTCTGGCCTTCGCCCGAGCATGGCAAGACCTTGCAGCGCAAGGGCGTGGCCCCGGATGCTCCTGTGGCCCCGGGCTCGCTCCAGACTCATGCGCCCGGCATCGATACACCCGCCGACGAATTGCCCGGTGCGGCTTCGCGTCCCATGTCGATCAATCCGTGAGCCGAAGGAAGCAATCAACATGACGACAGACACCATCCTCGACGTTCGCGGAATTTCGAAGCGCTTCGGCGGCCTGCAGGCGCTTTCCGACGTCGGCATCACCATCAAGCGCGGCCAGGTCTATGGCCTGATCGGCCCCAACGGCGCCGGCAAGACCACGTTCTTCAATGTGATCACCGGGCTCTACACGCCCGACAGCGGCAGCTTCGAATTGGCCGGCAAGCCCTACCAGCCCACGGCCGTGCATGAAGTGGCTAAGGCCGGCATTGCGCGCACCTTCCAGAACATTCGCCTGTTCTCCGAAATGACGGCGCTCGAGAACGTCATGGTCGGCCGCCACATCCGCACCCATTCGGGCGTGTTCGGCGCCATGCTGCGCACGCGTTCGTTCAAGGCCGAGGAAAAAGCCATTGCCGACCGCGCACAGGAGCTGCTCGACTACGTGGGCATCGGCAAGTTTGCCGACTACAAGGCGCGCACGCTCTCGTACGGCGACCAGCGCCGCCTCGAAATTGCGCGCGCATTGGCCACCGACCCACAGCTCATCGCGCTCGACGAGCCCGCCGCCGGCATGAACTCCACCGAGAAGGTGCTGCTGCGCGAACTGATCGACCGCATCCGCAAGGACGACCGCACCATCCTGATCATCGAACACGACGTCAAGCTCATCATGGGCCTGTGCGACCGCGTCACCGTGCTCGACTACGGCAAGCAGATCGCCGAAGGCACGCCCTACGACGTGCAGAAGAACGAGAAGGTGATCGAGGCTTACCTCGGCACCGGAGGACATTGAAATGGCGACGACGACGATGACGAGCGCAGAAGAAACAACGACAGCAACGGCAACTGCAACCCTGCTGAAGACTGCGGCCAATGCCCCAGGCAAGACGCTGCTCAAGGTCAGCGGCCTGAAGGTCGGCTACGGCGGCATCCAGGCCGTGAAGGGTGTGGACTTCGAGGTCCACGAAGGCGAACTGGTGTCGCTCATCGGCTCCAACGGCGCCGGCAAGACCACCACCATGAAGGCGATCACCGGCACGCTGCCGGCGGGCGCCGGCAGCATCGAGTTCCTGGGCCGCAACATCAAGGGCCGCGGGGCGTGGGACCTGGTGGGCGAGGGCCTCGTCATGGTGCCCGAAGGCCGCGGCGTGTTCACGCGCATGACGATCACCGAGAACCTGCAGATCGGCGCCTACATCCGCAAGGACAAGGCCGAGATCGCCAGCGACATGGAGCGGGTGTTCGTGACCTTCCCGCGCCTGCGCGAGCGCAAGGACCAGCTCGCGGGCACCATGTCGGGCGGTGAACAGCAGATGCTGGCCATGGGCCGCGCGCTCATGGCGCGCCCCAAGGTGCTGCTGCTCGACGAGCCGACCATGGGCCTGTCGCCCATCATGTGCGACAAGATCTTCGAGGTGGTGCAGACCGTGGCCGCGCAGGGCGTGACCATTCTGCTGGTAGAGCAGAACGCCAATCGCGCACTGCAACTGGCCGACCGAGGCTACGTGATGGAGTCGGGGCTCATCACCATGACCGGCGATGCCAAGGAACTGCTGCGCGACCCGCGCGTGCGGGCCGCCTACCTCGGCGAATAAACCAAACCACGAGGGTCAATCGACCCTTGCGCCGGTGGTCTTCACCACGGTTTCGTACTTGGAGAGCTCGCTCTTCATGAACGCGCCGAACTGCTCCGGCGAGCTCGCCACCGGCTCGGCCAGCAGCGTGGCAAAACGGGTCTTCGTTTCCGGTGCGTTGAGCGCCGCCACAAAGGCCTGGTTGAGCTTTGCGAGCACGTCGTGCGGTGTGCCGGCCGGTGCGACCAGCCCCCACCAGGTATCGATCGAAAAGCCCTTGAGCGTGTCGGCCACAGGCGGCACGTCGGGCATGGCGCTGCTGCGCTGCAAGGTGGTCACGGCAATGGCCTTGAGCTTGCCCGAGCGGATGTTCGGTGCCGCCGTGGCAAGGTTGTCGAAATTGAAGTCGACCTGGCCCGAGAGCAGCGCCAGTTGCGCCGGATTGCCGCCGTTGTACGGAATGTGCAGCGCGAAGATGCCGGCTTGCTTCTTGAACAGTTCGCCCGCGAGGTGCCCGGCGCTACCGTTGCCGCCGCTGCCGTAGTTGAGCTTGGCCGGGTTGGCCTTGGCGTAGCGGATCAGGTCGGCCACGGTGTTGATCTTCAGGCGCTGCGCCGTTTCCGCGTTCATTACCAGCACATTGGGTACGCGCACCATCTGCGTGATGGGCGCGAAGTCGCTGGCCGCGTTGAACGGAATCTTGCTGTAGAGCCACGGATTGACCGCATGCGTGGCCGTGGCCGCAATGCCGATGGTGAGCCCGTCAGGCGCGGCCTTGGCCACCGCGTCGGCGCCGATGTTGCCGCCCGCGCCCGGCTTGTTGTCGATGATGACCGTGCCCAGGGTGTCCTTCACGCGCTCGGCCAGGATGCGGGCCGTCACGTCGATCGGGCCGCCCGCGGCGTACGGCACCACAAGGCGGATCGGGCGCTGCTGCTGCGCTGCGGCCTGGCCGGTGGCAAGCAGTGCGGCGGCGCTTGCGAGGAGGGTGATGAGGAAGTGTCTCGTTTTCATTTTTCTGTGTTGTCCAAGGGAGGCAGGCCGATCAGGGCAGCGCCTTGTCGGCCTCGGTGGTGAACGCGTCGGCAAAGAATTCTTCTTCGGGAAGGCCGGCCAACGCCACGTAGTCGTGCTTGGCCGAATCGACCACGATCGGCGCGCCGCAGGCGTACACCTGATGGCCAGAAAGGTCGGCAAAGTCTTCCAGCACTGCCCGATGGACGAAGCCCGTGCGGCCGGTCCAGTTGTCTTCCGGTGTGGCGTTGGAAACGACCGGCACGTAGCGCAGGTTCGGCATTTCCGCCAACTGCTCGCGCACCCAGTCGTCCATGTACAGGTCTTCGGGCCGGCGGCCGCCCCAGTAGAGCGCGGCCGGCCGGTCGATGCCCTTGAACTTCATGTGTTCGAGAAGCGCCTTGATGGGCGCGAAGCCCGTACCGGAGGCCAGCAGGATCATCGGCTTGCTGGAGTCTTCGCGCAGGAAAAAGCTGCCGTACGGGCCTTCGATGCGAAGGATCTCCTTTTCCTTCATCACGCCGAACACGTGATCGGTGAACTTGCCGCCCGGCAAATGCCGCAGGTGCAGTTCGATGCCTGTGCCGGGTCCGGCGGACAGCGTGTGCGGCGCATTGGCCATCGAATAGCTGCGGCGCGCGCCGTCGCGCAGGATGAATTCCACGTACTGGCCCGCGTGGAACTGCAGCGGCTCGCCGGCCGGCAACTGCAGGCGCAGCTTCATCACGTCGTGTGACAGGCGCGTGAGCGCCAGCACCCGCACGGGCATCTTGCGGATTGGAAAAGCACCGGCTTCCGTGACCTGGCGCGACTCGAGCACCACGTCGCTCTTGGCATGGGCGCAGCAGGTCAGCACGAAGCCGGCCAGCTGCTCCTCGGCGCTCAGGGCCTTGCTCTGGTGCGGCCCCAGCTCCACCTCGCCTGAGAGCTTCTTGCACTTGCAAGAGCCGCAGGCGCCGTCCTTGCAGCCATAGGGAAGGCCGATGCCTTGCCGGATGCCGGCCGCGAGAATGGTTTCGTCGCCATGCACCACGAAATGACGCCCGCTGGGCTCGACGGTGATGGAAAAGCCCGCGTCATGCGGCGCTGCAACAGTCATCGGTATTCTTCGGCTTGTTTCAGCCTGTGGCAGAAAAGAGAAAAAAGGGAAAGGAAACCGGATTTTGCCTTCAATCAATAGCCCTTCCGGCGCGCTGCCGGCGCGCTTCCGCCGCGAGCGCCTGCTCATTGTCGGTTGCGGAGACGTCGGCCAGCGCGTGGCCCGCGATCTGCGCGGCCGCATGCAGCTGGTGGCGCTCACTTCATCGGCTGAGCGGGTGCAGGCGCTGCGGGCCGCCGGCATCCGTCCGCTCGTGGGCGATCTTGACGATCCCGCCACGCTTCGCCGGCTGGCCGGCGTGGCCACCCGCGTGCTGCACCTGGCGCCGCCGGCCCGCGACGGCGGCGCCGCCTGGTGGCGCGACCAGCGCACCACCGCGCTGGCGCGTGCACTGCGGCTGCGTTCCACGCCGCTCGCGTTCGTCTATGGCTCCACCAGCGGGGTTTACGGCGACTGCGGCGGTGCGCGCGTGAGCGAAACGCGCACGGTGCGACCCGATACACCCCGTGCCCACCGCCGCGTGGACGCCGAGCGCGCCGTGCGCTGGCTCGGCCGCAGTGCGGGCGTGCGCGCGAGCATCCTGCGCATTCCGGGCATCTATGCGCCCGACCGGGAGGGCGGCACACCGCGCCAGCGCTTGCAGCGTGGCACGCCCGTGCTGCGGCGCGAGGACGACGTGTTCACCAGCCACATTCATGCCGACGATCTTGCGCGCGCCTGCGTGGCGGCGCTGTTCCGTGGCCGGCCGCAGCGCATCGTGCATGCCGCCGACGACACCGAGCTGCGCATGGGCGACTACATCGACCTGGCCGCGGACATGTACGGCATGCCGCGCCCTCCGCGCGTGGCCCGCGACGAAGCCGAGCGCCAGTTGCCGCTGCAATTGCTGAGTTTCATGGGGGAATCGCGCAGGCTGGACAACACGCGGCTCAAGCGCGAGCTGCGCGTGCGGCTTGCGCATCCGACGGTGCATACAGGGCTGCGCGAGGCGGCCTGAATGCCAGTCGAAAATATGGTGCCCGGGGCCGGAATCGAACCGGCACACCTTTCGGTGGGGGATTTTGAGTCCCCTGCGTCTACCAATTTCACCACCCGGGCAGGGTTCTGAACGAAGCCCAAAATTATGGCACAGTGGGAAAATGACTTGCCCCCACGCTCATTACTTATGAATTATCCGACGATCGAAGACGCCATCGGCAAGACCCCCTTGGTGGCACTGCAACGCATCGATGCCGCCGAAAACGCCAAGCGCGGCAACGTGATCCTCGGCAAGCTGGAAGGCAACAATCCCGCGGGTTCGGTCAAAGACCGGCCCGCCCTTTCGATGATCAAGCGCGCCGAGGAGCGCGGTGAAATCAAGCCTGGCGACACGCTGATCGAAGCCACTTCGGGCAACACCGGCATTGCGCTGGCCATGGCTGCGGCCATCAAGGGCTACCGCATGGTGCTGATCATGCCGGAGGACCTGTCCGTGGAACGCGCTCAGACCATGAAGGCCTTCGGCGCCGAGCTGGTGCTCACGCCCAAGAGCGGCGGCATGGAATACGCGCGAGACCTGGCCGAGCAGATGGTGACGCAGGGAAAGGGCCGGGTGCTCGACCAGTTTGCCAACCCTGACAACCCGCGCATCCACTACGAGACCACCGGCCCTGAAATCTGGGCCGACACCAAGGGCAAGATCACGCATTTCGTGAGCGCCATGGGCACCACCGGCACCATCACCGGCGTCTCGCGCTTCCTCAAGGAAAAGAACCCCGCGGTGCGCATCATCGGTGCGCAGCCGGCCGAGGGCTCGCGCATTCCGGGCATTCGCAAATGGCCGGCAGAATACCTGCCCAAGATCTACGACGCGAGCCGGGTCGATGAAGAAATCAGCGTGAGCCAGGACAACGCCGAAGAAATGTGCCGGCGCCTCGCGCGCGAAGAGGGCATCTTCGGTGGCATTTCCGCGGCCGGTGCGCTGTGGGTGGCGCTCGAGGTTGCAAAGACGGTCGAAAACGCCACCATCGTGTTCGTCGTGTGCGACCGCGGCGACCGTTATCTTTCGACCGGCGTGTTCCCCGCCTGACAGAAGCCCATGCCCCATCCCAAGTTCTGCCAGGCCTGCGCCACGCCGCTCGAATGGATCGCGCTGATGGAGGACGGCGGCGCCAAGGAGCGCCTGCGCTGCCCCAACTGCGGCCACACCCACTGGAACAACCCCACGCCCGTGCTCGCGGCCATCGTCGAATACCGCGGCCAGGTGCTGCTGGCGCGAAACGCCGCCTGGCCGGTGAAGATGTATGCGCTGATCACCGGCTTCATGGAAGCCGGCGAAACGCCTGAAGAAGGCATTGCGCGCGAGGTGAAGGAAGAAACCAACCTCGACGTGAGCGCGACCAAGCTCGTCGGCGCCTACGACTTCCAGCGCATGAACCAGATCATCATCGCGTACCACGTGGTGGCCGACGGCGAGGTGAAGCTCTCGCCCGAGCTGCTGGACTACCGCCTCTACGACCTGCCCGATCTCAAGTGCTGGCCCGCCGGCACCGGCTACGCGCTGGCCGACTGGCTGCGCACGCGGGGACACGAGCCGGTGTTCTTTACAGCGGCGGAAAACGAAGAGCGGCGGCGCGGCCTGAACTTGCCGCCCGAGGAGCCGAAGCATGCAAATTGATCGCGAACTCGACACGCGGGGCCTGAACTGCCCGCTGCCCATTCTCAAGGCGAAGAAATCGCTGAACGACATGGCCAGCGGCCAGCTGCTGAAGGTGGTGTCGACCGACCCGGGCTCGCTGCGCGACTTTCAGGCCTTCTCGCGCCAGACCGGCAACGAACTGGTCGAGCAGCAGACCGTCGGCAGCGACTTCATCCACGTGCTGAAGAGGCGCTGAGCAGCAGCAAAACTGGCCGGCAAAAAGAAAAGGGCCCCGCAGGGCCCCTTTTCTTTTTCTTTCTTTCAGAGCTCCAGGCTCTTCAAGTATTCGCGGAACTGTGCGCCCACTTCGGGGTGCGCCAGTGCAAGCTCCACGGAGGCCTGCAGAAAGCCTTCCTTGCTGCCGCAGTCGTAGCGGATGCCCTTGTAGGCATAGGCATAGACCGATTCCTTCTTCATCAGCGACGCAATGCCGTCCGTGAGCTGGATCTCGCCGCCCGCGCCCTTGGGTTGGTTGCGGATTTCATCGAACACGCCGGGCGTGAGGATGTAGCGGCCCGCCACGCCGAGGCGCGATGGTGCCTTGTCCGGCGATGGCTTCTCGATCATGCGGTCGACCTTCACGAGATCGTCACCGATGGATTCGCCGGCCACGATGCCGTAGCGCTTCACGTGCTCGAGCGGCACTTCCTGCACCGCAAGCACCGAGGCGCCCAGCTTGCCGAAGGCAGCCGTCATCTGCGCGAGCACCGGTGCGCCACCCACCGGGCCGACCATCAAGTCGTCGGCCAGCAGCACGGCAAAAGGTTCGTTGCCGACCAGATGTTCGGCGCACAGCACCGCATGGCCAAGGCCCAGCATGCGCGGTTGGCGCACGTAGGAGCAGGTCATGTCGTCGGGCATCACCGAGCGCGCAATGTCGAGCAATGCGTGCTTGCCGCTGGCTTCGAGTTGGCTCTCGAGCTCGTAGGCGGTGTCGTAGTGGTCTTCGATGGCACGTTTGTTTCGGCCAGTTACGAAAATCATGTCGCGAATGCCCGCCGCGTAGGCTTCCTCAACCGCGTATTGGATGAGTGGCTTGTCGACAACCGGCAGCATTTCCTTTGGCTGCGCCTTGGTGGCGGGCAGAAAGCGGGTGCCGAAACCTGCAACAGGAAATACGGCCTTGCGGATGCGTGTCGAGGGAGTGGGCATGGACAAATTGGGCGTCGGTTCGTTCGGTTGAAGAATAAGGTCTTACAGTCAACGGCGGCGCAAAAGCCGCCGTTGCCATGCTAAACCCTGACCCGACCCAAGTGTGTCAGCCGAGGCGCACAAGCTGGTCCCGCAGGCGCTCCATCGTGGTGCTGAAATCGGTCAGGCGCTTGCGCTCCTGCTCGATCACGGTGGGAGGTGCCTTAGCTACAAAGGCCTCATTTCCCAGCTTGCTGTTCACTTTGAGGATCTCGCCCTCGATGCGAGCAATTTCCTTGCCGATGCGGGCACGTTCGGCCGCTTTGTCGATTTCCATGTGCAGGCACAGGCGTGCCGAGCCGACCACGGCCACGGGCGCTGCTTCAGCCGCCGCAGACCACGAAGCCTCGTCGTCGAAGACCTTCACCTCCTTGAGCTTGGCCAGGGCCTGCAGCACCGGCGCTGAGTCGCGCAGGAACGCCGCGCCTTCGGCATCGTCGGCCACCGCGTAGAGCGGCAGGCGCACCGCAGGCGACACGTTCATTTCGCCGCGCAAGGTGCGGCAGGCGTCGACCAGCGCCTTCAGCCGTGCCACATGCGCTTCGGCCGCTTCGTCGATCTTTTCCGGCTGGCTCTTCGGATAGGCCGCCACCATGATCGATTCGCCTTCGCGCCCAGCGACGGGCGCCACTTTCTGCCAAAGCTCTTCGGTGATGAATGGAATCACCGGATGTGCAAGCCGCAGCAGCGCTTCGAGCGTGCGGATCAGCGTGCGGCGCGTGGCGCGTTTTTGCGAATCGTCGCCGGTCTGAATCTGCACCTTGGCAATTTCCAGGTACCAGTCGCAGAACTCGTCCCATGCAAACTGGTAGATGGCGTTGGCCACGTTGTCGAGACGGTATTCCTCGAAGCCCTTGGCCACCTCGGCCTCGACGCGCTGCAACTGCGACGCGATCCAGAAATCGGCGCGGCTGAATTTCAGGTAGCCGTGGGCCGGGCCGCCGACCGCGCACTCTTCCTTGGTGTGCTCGCGCAGGCCGCAATCCTGGCCCTCGCAGTTCATCAGCACGAAGCGCGTGGCGTTCCAGAGCTTGTTGCAGAAGTTGCGATAGCCCTCGCAGCGCTTGCTGTCGAAGTTGATGCTGCGGCCCAGCGATGCGAGCGATGCAAAGGTGAAGCGCAGCGCATCGGCGCCGAAGGCCGGAATGCCGTCCGGAAATTCTTTTTGCGTGTTCTTGCGCACTGCGGGTGCGGTCTCGGGCTTGCGCAAGCCCTGCGTGCGCTTGTCGAGCAGCTCGGGCAGCGCAATGCCGTCGATCAGGTCCACCGGGTCGAGCACGTTGCCCTCGGACTTGCTCATCTTCTTGCCCTGCGCATCGCGCACCAGGCCGTGGATGTACACGTCCCTGAACGGCACCTTGCCGGTGAAGTGCTTGGTCATCATGATCATCCGGGCGACCCAGAAGAAGATGATGTCGTAGCCCGTCACCAGCACGCTCGAGGGCAGGTACAGCTCCAGGTCTTTGGTCTTCTCTGGCCAGCCAAGCGAAGAGAAGGGCACCAGCGCCGACGAATACCAGGTGTCGAGCACGTCTTCGTCGCGGCGCAGCTTCTTGCCCGGCGCCTTGGCCTCGGCCTCCGCCTCGTCGTGCGCCACGTACACATTGCCTTCGTCGTCGTACCAGGCCGGGATCTGGTGGCCCCACCAGAGCTGGCGCGAGATGGTCCAGTCCTGGATGTTCTCCATCCAGTGGTTGTAGGTGTTGACCCAGTTCTCGGGCACGAAGCGCACCTCGCCGGTCTTCACCACGTCGATGGCCTTCTGCGCGATCGACTGGCCGTCGGCGCCAGGCCGCGTCATGGCCACGTACCACTGGTCGGTGAGCATCGGCTCGACAATGGCGCCCGAGCGTGCGCAGCGCGGCACCATCAGCTTGTGCTTCTTCACCTCGACCATGAGACCGAGCGCCTCGAGGTCGGCCACGACGGCCTTGCGCGCCACGAAGCGGTCCATGCCGCGGTACTTCTCGGGCGCGTTGTCGTTGATGGTCGCGTCGAGCGTTAGGATGCCGATCAGCTCGAGCTTGTGCCGCTGGCCGACCGCGTAGTCGTTGTAGTCGTGCGCGGGCGTCACCTTGACCACTCCGGTGCCGAATTCCTTGTCGACATAGTCGTCGGCAATGATGGGGATCAGGCGGTCCACCAGCGGCAGCTTCACGCGCTGGCCGATCAGGTGCTTGTAGCGCTCGTCTGCGGGGTGAACCATCACCGCCGTGTCGCCGAGCATGGTTTCAGGGCGGGTGGTGGCCACAGTGAGCGTGCCGCTGCCATCCTCGAGCGGATAGGCGATGTGCCAGAGCGAGCCGTCTTCCTCTTCGCTTTCGACTTCGAGATCGCTCACCGACGTCTTGAGCACCGGGTCCCAGTTGCCCAGGCGCTTGCCGCGGTAGATCAGGCCTTCTTCATACAGCGAGACGAAGGTTTGCGTGACCACCTTCGACAGGTCGTCGTCCATCGTGAAGTATTCGCGGCTCCAGTCGACCGTGTCGCCCATGCGGCGCATCTGGCCCGTAATGGTGTTGCCGCTCTTTTCCTTCCACTCCCACACCTTGGCAACGAAGTTCTTGCGCGCCTCGGCGGGCGTGGGGCCCATGTCGTGGCGGCTGATCTTCTGTTCCTGCAGCTGCCGCTCCACCACGATCTGCGTTGCAATGCCCGCATGGTCGGTGCCCGGCACCCACAGCGTGTTGTCGCCCTTCATGCGGTGGTAGCGCGTGAGGCTGTCCATGATGGTCTGGTTGAACGCATGCCCCATGTGCAGCGTGCCCGTCACGTTGGGCGGCGGCAGCTGAATGGCGAAGGAATCGGCGCCTTCCTTGGGCTGCTGGGTGCCGCGGAAGCCTGCCTTGGCATAGCCGCGTTTTTCCCACTCCGGGCCCCAGTGCGCCTCGATGGCGGCGGGTTCGAACGATTTGGACAGGCTGTCCAGTCCAGGTTGGGCGGTGGGAGTGGTGGATTCGCTCATGGGGAGAATGCAAAACGGCACCCGCGGGTGCCGTCGGTCACAGGGTGGGAATGGTGCTGATTTTACCGGGGAGGTATCCCGTCATCGGCGCGCCCGATAATTCCGCGAATGCTGTTTCTGCTCTCCCCTGCGAAGTCGCTCGACTACGACACGCCCGTTCCCGATGAAATCCCGGCCACCAAACCCCATTTCGAGGCCCCGCGCGGCCCTTCGGCCGAACTGATCAAGCTGCTGCGCGAGAAGTCGCCGCAGCAGATCTCGGAGCTCATGCACCTGTCGGACAAGCTCTCCACCCTCAACGTGGCCCGCTACCACGCCTGGGCCGGCAAAAGCACGCCGAAGAACGCCCGCCAGGCGGCCTTCGCGTTCGACGGCGACGTGTACGGCGGCCTCGATGCCCGCTCGCTGACCCCCGCGCAGCTGGCCTGGGCGCAGGAGCGCGTCTGCATCCTGAGCGGCCTCTACGGCCTGTTGCGCCCGCTCGACCTGCTGCAGCCGTATCGCCTGGAGATGGGCACGCCGCTTGCCAATCGGCATGGCAAGGACTTGTATGCCTTCTGGGGCTCGCGCATCGCGGAGCACCTCAACCAGCGCCTGGCGGCGGACCGCACGCCCGTGGTCGTGAATGTCGCGTCGCAGGAATACTTCAAGTCGATCGACAAGAAGGCGCTCAAGGCGCGCGTGGTCGAATGCGTGTTCGAGGAGTGGAAGGGCGACAGGTACAAGATCGTGAGCTTCTATGCCAAGCGCGCCCGCGGCCTGCTCGCGCGCTGGGCGGTGCTGCACAAGGCCGCGACGCCCAAGGCGCTGGAAAAGTTCGATCTCGAGGGTTATGGTTTCGACGCCGAGGTATCGACGGCCGAAAAGCTGGTGTTCAGAAGGAAGACTTGATATGTCACAGGCGATCAGTCCCGAGTTGAAGGAATGGCTGGTGTCGCAGCTCGCGGCGGGGCATTCGGTGCCCGCGCTGCGCGCCTCGATGCGTGCGGCCGGCTGGCAGGACGCCGCCACCGACCTCGCGCTGGCGCAGCTCGAGGCTGGGTTCCCACATGTGGAGGTTTCCAAGCCACGCCGCACCGACATGCCCGGCCCCAACCTGGAAGGCGCGCCGCTCTATATCGATGCCGGCGACCGCCGCGTCCAGGTGCTGCACACCATGCAGCATCCGCGTGTCGTCGTCTTCGGCAACCTCTTGTCCCCTGAAGAGTGCGAAGGCCTGATTGCCGCCGCGCGCGTGCGCCTTGCGCGATCGCTCACGGTCGAAACCCGCACCGGCGGCGAGGTGCTGAATGTCGACCGCACCAGCGACGGCATGTTCTTCGAACGCGGTGAAAACGAAATCGTCGCCCGCCTCGAGCAGCGCATTGCCGCGCTGCTTCGCTGGCCGGTGGAGTTCGGTGAAGGCCTGCAGATCCTGCGCTACGCGCCCGGCGCCCAGTACCGCCCGCACTACGACTACTTCGACCCCGGCGAGCCGGGCACGCCGACCATCCTCAAGCGCGGCGGCCAGCGCGTGGCCACGCTGGTGATGTACCTGCAGGAGCCCGAGCAGGGCGGCGCCACCACCTTCCCGGACGTCGGCCTGGAAGTGGCGCCCGTGCGCGGCACCGGCGTGTTCTTCAGCTACGAAGAACCCGACCCCGCCACCCGCACGCTGCACGGCGGCGCACCGGTGCTCGCGGGCGAGAAGTGGGTGGCCACCAAGTGGCTGCGCGAACGCGAATTCAAATAGAACGAACCCATGAAGCTCCAAGCCAACGGATTGCAGATCGAGGTCGAAGACACCGGCGGCGAAGGGCGCCCGGTCGCCTTGCTCATCATGGGTCTGGGCATGCAGCTCGTCGGTTGGCCGCAGCCTTTTGTGCAGGCGCTGGTCGATGCGGGCTTTCGCGTGGTGCGCCACGACAACCGCGACATCGGCCTGAGCCAGGGCTTCGATCATGCGGGGACCGGCAACATCGTGTGGGAAAGCATTCGCCAGCGCCTGGGCCTGCAGGTGCGCTCGGCCTACACCCTGCAAGACATGGCGCGCGATTCGCTCGGCGTGCTCGACGCACTGGGCATCAAGCATGCGCACGTCATCGGCGCCTCGATGGGCGGCATGATTGCGCAGCACCTGGCCGCCGACGCACCCGACCGCGTGGCCAGCCTCGTGAGCATCATGAGTTCGAGCGGTGCGCGCGGCCTGCCCGGCCCCCGGAGCGACGTGGCCGCCATGCTGCTGCGCCGTCCGCTGGGCGGCGGAGAGGCTGAACTGGTGGCGCACAGCATCAAGCTGCTCAGGCTCATCCAGAGCCCCGCCTATCCGCAAAGCACCGAAGAGCTGGCCGAGCGCCTCACCTTCAGCATGCGCCGCGCCTACCGTCCGGCCGGCATGTTCCGCCAGATGCTCGCCATCGGCGCCGACTCGCGCCGGCCCGAGGTGCTGCCGCGCATCAAATGCCCGACGCTCGTGCTGCATGGCGAGGCCGATGCGCTGGTGCCGATGGTCTGCGGGCAGGACACCGCCAAGCGCATTCCCGGCTCGAAATTCATCAGCATTCCCGGCATGGGCCACGACCTGCCGCCCGAGGTGTGCGCCATCCTCGTCAATCACATCGCCCCGTTCCTGCACGCGGCCGAAGAACACCACAAGCCATGAGCCTGGACAACATTCCCCCCAACCCGAACCCAAATTCGAACACGCCCGAGCAGTCGCAACTGGGCCGCGCCTCGGACTACGCCGACAAGTACGACGCCTCGCTGCTCTTTCCGATTGCGCGCGCCACACAGCGTGAAGCCATGGGCATTGCCGCCGGTGCGCTGCCTTTCTTCGGCGCCGACCTCTGGACCGCCTTCGAAGTGAGCTGGCTCAACCTGCGCGGCAAGCCGCAACTGGCCATCGCGCACTTCACCATTCCCTGTGAAACGCCCAACATCATCGAGAGCAAGTCGTTCAAGCTGTATCTCAACAGCTTCAACAGCACCGCTTTCGCGAGCATCGATGCCGTGCGCGATCGCATGCGCGCCGACCTGACCGAGGCGCTCTGGCGCGGCGGCGACCACTCCGCCGGCATTGGCGTGAAGCTGCTCGCGCCGGACATGTTCGACCGCGAGCCCGTGCATGAACTCGACGGGCTCGACCTTGATCGGCTCGACATCGAGTGCACCCACTACCAGCCCGCGCCCGAGCTGCTGTCGAGCGACGCCACCCAGCCGCCCGTCAACGAAACGCTCACCAGCCGCCTGCTCAAGAGCAATTGCCTCGTCACCGGGCAGCCCGACTGGGGCAGCGTGCAGATCCGCTATAGCGGCCCTGCCATCGACCAGGCCGGCCTGCTGGCGTACATCGTGAGCTTTCGCAACCACCACGAGTTTCACGAGCCGTGTGCCGAGCGCATCTTCACGGACATCTGGAACCGCTGCAAACCGAACAAGCTTGCGGTGTATGCGCGCTACACGCGGCGCGGCGGGCTCGACATCAACCCGTTCCGCACCAGTTGGCCGCAGGCGCTGCCGCCGAACATCCGCACCGCGCGGCAATAACGAAGAGGGTGCCGCCGAAGCCCCTCTTCGGAAATCCGGAACTCGCCAGCCGGACCCTGTGGCATTCTGGAACTGCCCGTGAACTGCGGGCGGATTTCCGGAGCAGGCACACATGGTTGAAGGAAAAGTGGTCGTTGTTACTGGCGCGGGCGGCGGTATCGGCCGCGACATCGCGCTGGCAATGGCGAAGAGCGGCGCCAAGGTGGTGGTCAACGACATCGGCGCCGCACTCGACGGCGCGGGCGGCAACGCCGGCCCCGCGCAGCAGGTGGTCGACGAGATTCGTGCCGCCGGTGGCCAAGCCGTGCCCAACACCGACAGCGTGGCCGAAGCGGCCAGTGCGGCGCGCATCGTCGAATGCGCGGTCGAGAGCTTCGGCCGCATCGACGCCGTGGTCAACAACGCCGGCATCCTGCGCGACCGCTTCTTCCACAAGATGTCGGTCGACGAATGGGACGCCGTGATCAAGGTGCACCTCTACGGCGCCTACTACGTGAGCCGCGCGGCGGCCACGCACTTCAAGGAACAGAACTCCGGCGCCATGGTGCACATGACCTCGACCTCGGGCCTCATCGGCAATTACGGCCAGGCCAATTACGCGGCGGCCAAGCTCGGCATCGCGGCGCTGTCCAAGTCGATTGCGCTCGACATGCTCAAGTTCAACGTGCGCTCCAACTGCATTGCGCCCTTCGCGTGGAGCCGCATGATCGGCGCCATTCCCACCGACACCGACGAGCAGCGCGCCCGCGTCGACAAGATCAAGCAGATGACGCCCGCCAAGGTCGCGCCGCTCGCGGTGTACCTTGCGAGCGAAGCGGCCGACGCGGTCAACGGCCAGATCTTCTCGGTGCGCAACAACGAAATTTCGCTCATCAGCCAGCCGCGGCCGGTGCGCTCCATTCACCGCTCCGAGGGCTGGACACCGCAGAGCATTGCCGAGCACGCCATGCCCGCCATGCGCGCGAGCTTCTATCCGCTGGACCGCTCGGCGGACGTGTTCAGCTGGGACCCGGTCTGAGGTCAAACCCCGAGAAGGGCGCGCGCAGCGCCATTCGCCGGACAATGCAGGCTTCTTTCCTTTCTGGCGTGCTTGTCCGGTGAACCTGCATTTCGACCTGTTCGACCTGAAACTGTTCGTCTACGTGGCGGACGCGCGCAGCCTCACGCGCGGCGCCGAGAAAGCCTGCATCTCGCTGGCGGCCGCTTCCACGCGCATCAAGCAGATGGAAGAGGCCGTGGGCGGCAAGCTGCTGCACCGCAGCGCGCAGGGCGTGAGCCTCACGGCCGCGGGGCAGGCGGTGCTCTATCACGCCAAGCGCGTGATGCAGCAGATGGAGCATCTGCGCTGCGACATGCAGGACTTCGGCAAGGGCATCAAGGGCCACGTGCGCGTGTTCGCCAACACCACCTCGATCACCGAATACCTGCCGCAGAAGCTCGCGGGTTTTCTCACGCAGCATCCGGCCGTGCAGGTGGACCTGCGCGAATACCTGAGCGAGGAGATCGTTCGCGCCGTGGCCGACGGCGAGGCCGACATCGGCATCCTGGCCGGCGACGTGCACACCGGCGAATTCGACGCGCGCCCCTTCGGCCGCAACCAGCTCGTGCTGGTGGTGCCCAAGACGCATCACCTGGCGGGGGCGCCTTCGGTAGCCTTCGCCGACACGCTCGACGAGCAGCATGTGGGCCTGCACCACGGCAGTGCCATTCACCGCTTTTTGCAGCGCCGCGCCGAGCTGGCCGGCCGCGGCTTCAATCCGCGCATCCAGGTCAGCAGCTTCGAGGCCATCTGCCTGATGATCGAAGCGGGCGTGGGCGTCGGCGTGCTGCCGGCCTCGTCGGCGCAGCGGCTGTCGATGGCAATGCGGATCTCGACGGTGGCACTCAGCGATGAATGGGCGGAGCGAGAACTCAAGCTGATCGCGCGCGACCGCGAGCAGCTGCCGGCTTCGGCGCGCGAGCTGTTCGATCACCTCGCCGTGGCCTGAAAAAAAGACGTGCAGCCATGTCCGCCGATCTGAAGTCGCTGCGCCTGTTCGTGGCCGTGGCCGATCACGGCAGCATCAGTGAAGGGGCCAAGCGCTGCCATATTGCGCTGGCAGCCGCGAGCAAGCGCATCTCCGATCTCGAGGCCCGCGCACGGCTGCCCCTGCTGGTGCGCCATGCGCGCGGCGTCACGCTCACTTCAGCCGGCCACGGTCTGCTGCTGCATGCGCGTGCCGTGCTCTCGGCCATGGACCGGCTGGGCGCGGAGCTCGACGACTTCCAGAACGGCGTGGCGGGCGTGGTCAGCATCACGGCCAACGCGTCCACCATTGCGCAGTTCCTGCCCGCGCAGATCGGCTCCTTCCTGCGGCTGCATCCCGTGCTCAAGATCGACCTGCAGGAGCGCGCCAGCACCGAGGTGGTGAAAGCCGTGCAGGCCGGCCTGGCGGACATCGGCGTGATCGAGGGCAACACGCCAGCCGACATGCTCGAATGCCTGCCCTACCGCAGCGATGAACTGGCCGTGGTGGTGGCGCGCGACCATCCGCTGGCCAGGCGCAAGCGCATCGGCGTGGAGGAAGTGCTGCGGCACGACCATATCGTGGTGCGCGAAGGCACGGCGCTGCACCGCGTGCTGCTGAACGCGGCGCTGGAGGCGCAGCTGCCGCTCAAGGTGCGCATGCAGGTGGGCAGCTTCGACATGGTGTGCCGCATGGTGGAGCAGGGCGTGGGCATCGGCGTGCTGCCCTACGCGGCCATCCTGCCGCAGCTGCAGATATTGAAGCTGCGCTGCCTGAAGCTCGATGCGCCGTGGGCGGTGCGCCGCCACCTGCTGTGCGTGCGGCGGCAGCAAGACCTGACCGCCGCAGCGCGCTCGGTGCTGGAACATCTGGGCCGGCCCGACTGAGCCCGGGCCTTCGCGCGGCGCGAAGGCTCGTGTCCGCCAAAAACGAATTGTTCCCCGCAGCCTGCGCGCCAAGAATGGTGGCGCAACCGCAAGCAAAGGAGACATTCTTGAAGATCACCCGCGTCAGCGCCACGCCGCTGAACATTCCCGTCACCATCGACGTGCTGGGGCTGAACAAGCAGACCTCGCTCTCCCTGTGCCTGACCGAGGTCGAGACCGACACCGGCCTCGTCGGCCATGGCATGACGGCCATCACCGAAGAAGAGATCATTGCCGCCGCCGTGCGCGAGGTGGCCGGCCCGGCGCTCGTCGGCGAAGACCCGATGGCCACCGAGCGGCTGTGGGAGAAGCTCTACTGGCTGCTCTCCCCCCGCGGCCAGACCGGCTATGCAAGCCACACCATCGCCGCGCTCGACATCGCGCTGTGGGACCTGAAGGGCAAGGCGCTCGGCCAGCCGCTGTGGCGCCTGCTGGGCGGTGCCCGTTCGAAAGTGCCGGTCTATGCGACCTTCGGCTTCGGCTTCTTCGAGCGCGACCAGCTCGCCGCCGCCGCCAAGCTCTGGGTTTCGCAAGGCTTCCAGCGGCTGAAGATGACGGTCGGCGGCCATGCGCTCGCGCGGCGCGACGAGCCGCGGCCCATCGACGAGGTCATTGCAGAAGACGTGCGCCGCGTGGCCGCCGTGCGCGAGGCGGTCGGGCCCGACGTGAAGCTGTATGTCGATGCCAACTGCGGCCTCGACCTGTTCCACGCGACCGAGCTCGCGCGCCGCATCGAGCCTTACGGCATCAGCTTCTTCGAGGAGCCGCTCACGCAGAATGACGTGCGCCAGATGGCCCAGCTGCGTGCGCGCACCAGCATTCCGCTGGCCTGCGGCCAGAACGAAGGGCTGGCCTTCCGCTTTCGCGACCTGCTGGTGAACCAGGCGGCCGACGTGCTGCAGCCCAACGTGACCATCTCAGGCGGCTATTCGCAGTGCCTGAAGATCGCGGGCATGGCGCAGGCCTTCAACGTGCCGATCGACAACGGCGGCGCCTGGCCCTTTCACAACATGCACCTGCATGCGGGTGTTTCGAACGGCGGCATGGCCGAATACCACTACGTGGCGGTGCAGATGCTCAAGCAGATCTTCGACGGCCTGCCGGTACCGCAAGACGGCTGGCTGCATCTGCCAGAGACCCCGGGCCTGGGCTTCGCGCCCAATGCCGAGCGGGTGCGCGAGCTCGCGAAGCTGCCCACTTCTCACGGCAAGGGAAAAGCCTAGAAATGAACGCCCCCCGAAGGGCCGTATTGGAGACACGATGAAAGCCAGAGATATTGTTCGCCCTGCACGCCGCGAGGCGCTGCGTGCTGCCATGGCACTGGGCCTCGCGGGCCTGTTTGCCGCGCCCGCCGCGTGGGCCCAAAGCTACCCTGACAAGCCGATCCGGCTCGTGGTCGGCTACTCGGCCGGAGGCGGCGTCGATGCGGTCGCGCGCCTGCTTGGAACGCGGCTTTCAGCGGTCCTGGGTCAGCAAGTGATGATCGACAACCGCACCGGCGCCACCGGGCTGATCGCGGCCGAGTTCGTCGCCAAGGCGCCGCCCGACGGCTACACGCTCATGATGGGGGACAGCGCCTTGCTCATCGCCAAGCTGCTGCAGCCGAAGATCGGGCTCGATCCGCTCACCAGCTTCAAGCCGGTGGCGGGCGCTTTCGTCTCGCCGCTGATGATTGTCACGGGCAACGACTTTCCGGCCAAGACGCCGGCCGAACTGGTGAAGGAGCTCAAGGCCAACCCCGGGCGCTATTCGTTCGCCACCTCGGGCGTTGGCACGGTGCAGCACCTGGGTTTCGAGATGCTGAAGCAATCGAGCGGGAGCAACGTGGTGCACGTGCCTTACCGCGGCGCCGCGCAGATCGTGCCCGACGTGGTCGGCGGGCAGGTGCCCATTGGCGTGGTCAGCGCCACGGCCGGCATGGCGCAAGCCAAGGCCGGCAAGCTGCGCGCAATTGCGCTCATGAACACCGCGCGGCTCGAAGGCGCCGAGAGCGTGCCGCCGCTGGCCGATGCGCTGCCGGGCTTCGACGTGGCACCGCGGATCTTTGTGCTTGCGCCCGCCGGCACGCCCGACGAAATCGTCGACAAGCTCTCGGCCGCCGTAAAGGCGGTACTCGGCACGCCCGAGGCGGGCGCCGCGGCCGCTGCGCAGGGCACGCTGCGCGCCTACGCCACACCGGCGCAGCTCGGCAAGGACATGGCCGAAGAAACCAGGCGCTGGCAGCGCATCATTGCCGAGCAGAACATCGTGGCGGAGGGCAAGTAGATGGCACCGCTGCCGCACCTTGGCCTGATCGTGCCGCCAGCGGCCGGCGCCGTGCCGGTCGATGGCCCGCTGCTGTACGGCGAGCGCATCCGCTTCAGCGCGCTCGGCCTGGGCCTCGGCGAAATCTCGACGCGCGGATACACCGAGGTGATCGATTCGGTGGTGGAGAAGGCGGTAGCGCTCAAGGCAGAAGGCGTTTCCGCGGTCTCGCTCATGGGCACCTCGTTGAGCTTTTTTCGCGGGGCAGATTTCAATGCGCAACTGCAGGCCGAGATGGCACGGGCGACCGGCTTGCCCTGCACCACCATGAGCAACGCCATCGTCGGCGCGCTGCGTCAGCTGGGCGTGCGGCGCGTGGCAGTGGCCACCGCCTACATCGACGAGGTCAACGCACACCTGCGGCGCTACCTCGAACAGAGCGGCTTCGAGCCGCTGGCGCTCGAAGGGCTGGCGATCTCCGACGTGCAGGCAGTGGGCCAAGTGCCTACGCAGGTTCTGGTCGACCTGTGCCTGCGGGTGTTCGATGCACAGCCCGGGGCGGACGGCATTCTCATCTCGTGCGGCGGGCTGGTCACGCTCGATGCGGTGCGCGAAGTGGAAGCGCGGTTGCAGCTGCCGGTGGTGTCGAGCTCGCCAGCCGGCTTCTGGGACCTGGTGCGCACCGCGGGCTTCGATGCGCGCTCGGCCGGGCAGGGCCGGCTCTTCGCCGAGGCCTGAGGGCCAAACAAAGTTACGGGAAGACCCCTCAGCCGAGCCAGCGGCCGACGCGCGGCGCGGTTTCGAGCTGCCAGATGCGCTCGCACAGCGCCCTGGCTTCTTCGGCCGTGGCGCCCTCGCCGTAGTGCACCAGGCGCTGCATCTTGTCTTCGATTTCGGCGCGGCTCAGCGTGTTGCCCGGGTCGCCCTTGGGTTCGTCCACGCGGCCCTGCAGCGTGCGGCCGTCGCGGGTCTGTACGCTGACCTTGCCGATCCAGCGCGCGGGGTACGCGGTATCGACTTCTGCATCGAGCTCCATCGCCACCTTGTCGCGGAACGCGGCCACCTCGGGCGCGAGAAAGTCGCGGTCGAACTCGCCCAGCCCGGCGCGGCCATGCACCGCAATCAGGCCCAGTACCGTGCCCATCGAGAACTTGCCCTGGTGCACCGTGGCCGGCACCGTGACGCGGCCCAGCACGTCGATGGCGCCTTGGTGCACATGCGTGGTCACGCGGGCCACATCGTCGGGCTTGAGCCTGTGCTGCGTCACCACCTGAAGCAACGCATCGGCCGCGGGATGGGTGTGACGGCACGAGGCGTGGTACTTGAACGAGGTTTCGGCCAGTGCCCAGCGGGTGCCGAGGCGATCGGTGAGGCGGGCCGGATCGGCGTCGCTCGACATACCCACGCCAAGGCCCTGTGCGCCTTCGAGCACCTTGGCGGCACCCGTGAAGCCGTCCTGCGCAAGGTAGGCCGACATGAGCCCGCTGGCTGCCGCATGGGCACAGTGCAGCTGCTTGGAGTCGGCCGCATCGCGCAGAAACTCCCAAACCCCCGCTGACTGCGTGCCGGCCGAGCCGAAGGAATGCAGCATCTGCTGCGGTGTGAGCTTCAGCAGGCTGCCCACCGCGGCGGCCGCCGCCAGCGTGCCCGCCGTTGCCGTGGTGTGAAAGGTCTTGTAATGCGAGCGGCCCAGGAATTCGCCCACGCGGATGCCCACCTCATAGCCTGCAACGACAGCGGTCAGCAGCTGCGCGCCGGTCGCGCCGATGCTCTGTGCCACGGCCAGCGCCGGTGCGATGACCACCGCGGCGGGGTGGAACACCGAGCCGTTGTGCACGTCGTCCTGTTCCACGTAGTGCGAAGCCGCCGCGTTGACCAGCGCCGCGAACACCGGCGAGCTGGTGCGGCGCGAGGTGAGTATTTCGCTCGGCCCATCGGCGGGGCCCATCATCTGCGCAAAGCGCTCGATGGAGCGCACCGGCCGCGCAGTGCGGGCCGCGAGCACCGAGCCCAGCCAATCGAGCATCAGGTCTTCGGTGCGGCGCAGAACGGGCGCGGGAATGTCCGCGACCTGCAGTTCGGCGGCAAAGGTGGCGAGCACTTTGCTCGGGTGGTTCGAATCGGTCATTGGATCAGTCCCTTCAGAACGAGCGCGGCAGGCCGAGCATGTGCTCCGCCACGTAGCTCAGGATGAGGTTGGTCGAGATCGGCGCGACCTGGTACAGCCGCGTCTCGCGGAATTTGCGCTCGATGTCGTATTCGCACGCAAAGCCGAAGCCGCCATGGAACTGCAGGCAGGCATTCGCCGCTTCCCAGCTCGCCTTGGCCGCCAGGTACTTCGCCATGTTGGCTTGCGCGCCGCAGGGCTGGCGCGCATCGAACAGGCGGCAGGCTTCATAGCGCATGAGGTTCGCGGCTTCGATCTCGATGAAGGCTTCGGCAATGGGGAACTGCACGCCCTGGTTCTGGCCGATGGGCCGGCCGAAGACCACGCGCTCCTTGGTATAGGCCGTGACCTTGTCGATGAACCAGTAGCCGTCGCCGATGCATTCGGCCGCAATGAGCGTGCGTTCGGCATTGAGGCCGTCGAGGATGTACTTGAAGCCCTGGCCTTCTTCGCCGATCAGGTTCTCGGCCGGGATCTCGAGGTTTTCGAAGAAGAGCTCGTTGGTCTCGTGGTTCACCATGTTCAGGATGGGCCGCACCGTCATGCCGTTGCCGATGGCCTCGCGCAGGTCGACGATGAAGATCGACATGCCTTCGGACTTTTTCTTCACGTCCGCCAGCGGCGTGGTGCGTGCCAGCAGGATCATCAGGTCCGAGTGCTGGATGCGCGAGATCCACACCTTCTGCCCGTTGACGACGTACCGGTCGCCCTTCTTCACGGCCGTGGTCTTGATCTTGGTGGTGTCGGTGCCCGTGCTGGGCTCGGTCACGCCCATCGACTGCAGCCGCAGCTCGCCGGTGGCAATGCGCGGCAGGTAGTTGCGCTTTTGCGCCTCGCTGCCGTGGCGCAGCAGCGTGCCCATGTTGTACATCTGGCCGTGGCAGGCGCCGGAGTTGCCACCGCAGCGGTTGATTTCTTCCATGATCACCGAGGCCTCGGTGAGCCCGAGACCGGAGCCGCCGTACTCCTGCGGAATGAGCGCGGCCATCCAGCCGGCCTTGGTGAGCGCATCGACGAACTCGGCGGGGTAGCCGCGCGCTTCGTCGACCTTGCGGAAATACTCGTTGGGAAATTGCGCGCACAGGTCGCGCACGGCGTCGCGGATATCGGAAAAACGGGTGTCGTTGCTGCTGTTCATCCACCGAATCTATGCCTCTCCCGCGCGAGGCGGTTCTGTGATTGCGAAACCCTCCCTTCGCCAAATGCAAATGCCGCGCGAGGGGGTGTTCTGTCACGCTGCGGCGATGGACACCGAATCACTCTCTGCCATACGCGAAGCCGCGCTCGATTACTTCGTTCGCAGCCGTTCCATCCAGCGCCGGCGCGAGCGCATGGAACACCCCGATGCCGGCGAGACGCAAGGCTGGAGCGCGCTCGCCGAACTGGGCTGGACCGGCATGCTGGCGCCTGAATCGGCCGGCGGTCTGGCCCTGGGCCTCACGGGTGCCGCGCAAATACTGCGGGCGGCCGGCGAGCACGTCGCCCCCGAACCGCTGCTGGCGGTGGCGGGCCTCAGCGCGCTGCTGCTGGCGCGGCTCGAATCGAAGAGCGCGCAGCCGCTGCTGGCGGACCTCGTGGCCGGCCGCAGCCTGCCCGCATTGGCTTGGCAGGAGAGCGCGGGCGACCTGAGTGCCGTGCCGCTGGCATGCGGCTGCGAGCCGCGCGCGGGCCATGCGGGCGGCGTGCTGCTGCAGGGCGAGAAGCTCATGGTGGTGCCCGGCGCGGCGGCCAGCGGCTGGCTGGTGTCGGCGAGGGGCAGCGACGACGCGGTGCTGCTGTGGGTGCCGCGCGGCACCGCCGGCGTGAGCGAAACCCTGATGCCGCTGGTGGACGGCAGCCAGGCCGCGAGCCTGCGCTTCGAACAGGTGGAGTTGCCGTCCGAAGCGGTGCTGGCGGAAGGCCCCGCTGCGCAGGACGCGCTGCGCCATGCGCTGGCTGCCGGACAGATCCTGCAGGCCGCCGAGCTGCTGGGCGTGGGGCAGGCCATGCTCACCCAGACGCTGGCTTACCTGCGCACCCGCTCGCAGTTCGGCAAGCCCATCGGCAGCTTCCAGGCGCTGCAGCACCGCTGCGTGGACATGTTCATTCACCTCGAGGTGGCGCAAGCCACGTTGGCGGAGGTGCTGTCGCTCGCCAGCCAGGGGCTCGCGGCCGACCGGCTCGAAGCCGAGGCAAGCCGCGTGAATGCCCGCTGTACCGCCGCGGCGCTGCAGGTTTCGCGTGCGGCCGTGCAGTTGCATGGCGCCATCGGCTACACGCAGGAGTGCGACCTGAGCCTGTACTACAAGCGCACGCTGTGCCTTTCGGCGTGGCTCGGCAATGCCGCTGCGCACCAGCGCCGCCATGCCATGCTGGCTGACAGCGGGGAAGCACGAACGGGCATGGCCGATTGGGAGGGCGAGTTTCCGCGCACCGCTGCCTGGAGCGAAATGCCCGAAGCGGATTTCCGCCGCATGGTGCGCGGCTTTCTGCAGCAGCGCTATCCGCAGCAGTTGCGCTACCTTTCGCACCGGGCCCGCTGGAGCGAGATACGCGACTGGTATCTCACGCTCTCGGCGCAAGGCTGGATCGCGCCGGCCTGGCCCCAGGCGCATGGCGGCATGGGCCTGCCCGCCGACAAGCTCATTGCATGGATCGAGGAGCTCGAGCAGTACGGCGTCGCGCGCACGCCAGACCAGGGCATCGTGATGATCGGCCCACTGTTGATCCAGCACGGCACGCCCGAACAGCAGAGCCGCTTTCTGCCGCGCATATTGAGCGGCGAGCATGTGTGGTGCCAAGGCTATTCGGAGCCCAACGCCGGCTCCGACCTGGCCGGGCTGCGCACCGAGGCCGTGGCGGGGCGCGATGCAGAGGGCGACCACTTCATCGTCAACGGCCAGAAGATCTGGACCACGCTCGCGCAGGACGCCAATCACATCTTCATGCTCGTGCGTACCGACAAGGCCGCGCGCAAGCAAGAGGGCATCAGCTTTCTGCTGTGCGACCTGCGCACGCCGGGCATCACGGTGCGGCCGATTCACACGCTTTCGGGCGAGCCGGAGTTCTGCGAGGTGTTCTTCGACAACGTGCGCGTGCCGGCCGAAAACCTGGTGGGCAAGCTGCACGGTGGCTGGACCATTGCCAAGGCGCTGCTGGGCTTCGAGCGCATCTTTCTCGGCAGTCCCAAGCAGTCGCAGTACGCACTCGGCCAACTGGCGCGGCTTGCGCAGGCGCGGCGCCTTTTTGCAGACCCGGTGTTCGCGCAGCGCTTTGCAGCACTGCGGCTCGACGTGCTCGACCTGTCGGCCGCCTACACGGGCTTTGCCGACATCGTGCGCGCGGGCAAGCCGCTGCCTGCATCGGTGTCGCTGCTGAAGATCTGGGCCAGCGAAACCTATCACCGCATTGGCGCAATGCTGATCGAGGCCGGGGAAGAGCAGGGCGCCGTGGCCGGCGACCAGGTGCTCGACGGACAGACCTTCAACGTGCTGTCGCCGCTGATCGGTTCGACGGCCGCAATGATCTATGGCGGCACCAACGAGATCCAGCGAAACATCCTCGCGCGGCAGGTGCTCGATCTGCCTGTTTGAGCCGGTTGCGTTCGCCCAAGAAATAAACAACAGGAGACAAAGCCAATGGAAACCACGGACTTCACACGGCGGCAAGCCGTCGCCGCGCTGGCAGGCAGCGCACTGCTGGCCGCACTGCCTTCGCGCGCCTTCGCACAGCCACAGCAGCTGCCGCCACTCATCAAGCTGGTGGTCGGCTACTCCGCGGGCGGGCCGGTGGACGGCGCGGCGCGCCTGCTTGCGCCCGCGCTGGGCCAGGAGCTCGGCACGCAGGTCATCGTGGAAAACCGGCCCGGCGCCAGCGGCTCGGTAGGTGGCGACGCGGTCGCCAAGGCTGCGCCCGATGCCGCAATGCTGTTCTTCGGCGCGAGCCCGACGATCACCATCAACCCGAACATCCAGCGCAAGATGCCCTTCGACCCGATGAAGGACCTGACGCCCATCGCGCCGCTGGTGGACTACACCAACGTACTCGTGGTCAACAAGGATCTGCCGGTGCACAGCGTGCCCGAGCTGCTGGCCTACGCGAAGGCGCGCCCTGGCAAGGTGTTCTACGGCTCGGCGGGCATCGGCGCCTCGAACCACCTGAGCGGCGCGCTGCTCGAGAAGATGGCCGGCGTGCAGCTGACGCATGTGCCGTACAAAGGCAGCGCGCCCGCGCTGGCCGACGTGATGGGCGGCACCGTGACGATGATGTTCGACATCATCGCCACCTCGCGCCCGTTCATCCAGTCGGGCAAGCTGCGCGCGCTGGCGGTCACATCGCGCCAGCGCAACCGCATGCTGCCCGAGGTGCCGACGATGATCGAATCGGGCGTGGCCGGGTATGACGTGGGCGGATGGTTCGGCCTGTACGGCCCCGCGCGCATGGACCCGTCGCTGGTCGGCCGCCTGAATGCGGCCGCGCAGAAGGCCATGGCACGCGAGGACATCGCCAATCGCCTGCGCGAGCAGGGCTACGAGGTGTGGACGGGTGCTGCGGAACTGCTGGCCACCAAGGGCCAGGCCGACCGGAAGCTCTGGGCCATCGCGTCCAAGGGCATCGAGGCGGAATAGCCGATGGTACCCACGCGAATCCACGAGCTGCTCGAAGAACGCGCATCGCGCTCGCCCGAAGCGGTTTTTCTTTTCGGGCCCGCGGGCACCGTGTCGTATGCGGCGTTGCAGGCCATGGCAGAGGCCGCCGCCCAAGACCTGCTGGCGGCTGGCGTGCGGCCGACCGACCGCGTGCTGCTGGTGGCCGAGAACTGCGTCGCGCACATTGCGCTGATCATGGCGTGCAGCCGTGTCGGTGCCTGGTCGTGCGGCGTCAATGCGCGCATGTCTCCGGGCGAGATCGCGGCCATTGCCGAGCGCGCGGATGCGCGTGTGTGCTACCTCACCACGGGCGCCTCGGACGCCGCGCTCCAGCATGCGAGCCGCGCCGGCGCAGTGCCGTCTGCACTGCCGGGCGTGATGCGATCAGCCGTCCGCGCCGAGGCCCGACTGGAGGCCGACCCCGCGCTGGCGGATGCGGCTGCCATCATCTTCACATCCGGCACCTCGGGCACGCCGAAGGGCGTGATGGTGTCGCACCGCGGGCTGCTGCATTTCGGCCGCGTGTCGGCCCGCGTGCGCTCACTGAACGAGCGCGATCGGGTTTACGCCTTCTTGCCGATGACGCACATCTTCGGCATTGGCACGGTGCTGATGGCCGCGCTCACCGGCGGCGCTGCGCTGGTGCTGCGCGCCAGCTTTTCGCCCGCCGACATGCTGCAGGCACTCGCGCATGAGCAGGTGTCGAACCTGCTCGGCCCGCCCACCATGTATGCGCGCCTGCTGGCGCACGTCGAGGCGGAGCGCGTTGCGATTCGCTTTCCGGCGCTGCGCTACGTCTACACGGGTTCCGCGCCGCTCGACCTGGGGCTCAAGCAGCGCGTCGAGGCGCTGTTCGGCCAGCCGCTGCACTATGGCTACGGCCTCTCGGAATACGCGGGCTCGGTGTTCCTGACGCGCGTCGAAGCTCCGCGCGCGGACACGGCCGCGGGCTACGTGGTGGAAGGCGGCGAGGCACGCATCGTCGACTCGGGCGGCAACGATGTCGCGCCGGGTGAGACAGGCGAAATCTGGCTGCGCGGCCCCGGCCTCATGCTGGGCTACTTTCGCGATGCGGCGGCCACGGCGCAGGTCATGCGTCCGGGCGGCTGGTATGCGAGCGGCGACCTCGGGCGCTTCGATGCGGACGGCGCACTGTTCGTGGTCGGCCGGCTCAAGGAAATGATCATCCGCTCGGGCTTCAACGTCTACCCCGCCGAGATCGAAGCGGTGATCGGCCGCTTCGACGGCGTGCACCTTTGCGCGGTGGTGGGTGTGCCCGAGGCGGACGGCAACGAGCAGATCGTCGCCTTCGTCGAAATGAAGCCCGGCGCGGTGCTGGAGGAGCCCGCTCTGCGCACGTACCTGGCCGAGCATCTGTCGCCCTACAAGCGGCCGGCGCGCATCGAGGCGATCGGCGCCATGCCGACCACGGCCAATGGCAAGGTGCTCAAGCGCGAACTGCAGGCGCGCTGCAGATAGCGGCCTTGTGCGCTGCATGCATCAGCCGAAGATGCAGGCGTGGCCTTTCTGCGTATCCATGTACTCGCGCATGCGGGCGATGCGCCCGTCCCGGAGTTCGAAGATGAAGCAGTAGTCGTTGTCGTACTTTCTGCCGTTCGCAAGCAGGGCCTGCAAGCGCAGTTCGACGATCACGGTGTTGCCTTCGCAGTACCTGCTGCGGAAATCGACGGTGACATCGGAGACGAAAAGCTTCGGGAACATCTCGGCCAGAAAGTGCACGACGGCCTTCTGTCCGATCATGTGGTCGGGAATGCCAAGCGCCAGCGCAGTGGCGTTGCGCTGCGGCGCGAGCCACTCGGCGTCTTCCGTGAACCAGGCGGCAATGCGTGCCGCATCGTGGCTTGCGAAGGCCTTCCATGCGTCGGAAACGGTGCGCTTGTTCTGTTCGGGGGTCATGCGGTATTCAGTGCGGGAAGTGATCGAGCGCTGAAGATAGGTGCGAGGCCATCGCCGCGCGCGCCGCTTCCGGACATCTCCAACGCCGACGGTCCCGTGCGGCACTGGACTCCTGTTCGGACTTTTCCTGCATCGAGCCGCGCCGCCGTCCTCCAGTGCCGTGCAGAAAAGGAGCGCATCGTGTGTGCTTCGATCAAGGAGCATCCAACCACCATGGCAGACGATCCCAGCAAGCGCGGCCCGCAAGACCGGAGCCGCATCAACGTGAACGAGCCGCACGAGGTGCGCTACTGGACCCAGACCCTGGGCGTGACCGAGGCGCAACTGCGCTCAGCCGTCGCAGCCGCGGGCGTGGAGGTAAAGGACGTGCGGGTCTACCTCGGCAAACCGTAGCCTTGCGTCCACCCCGAAAACCTGGTTTCTCCAATGCCCAAAGCGTAGGCACGCTCCTACACCCGCTGAAGAAGGCGGGGCCGATACTTGTGGACTTTCCTTCGCTCAGGAAGCGCAAAGTGAACGTGCCCATTGCCGTCCCCCGACCTGCAGGCCGCAGCCGTCTGCCGGCCTGTCCACAAAACGAGGCGAAGCCCTTGGGCGCCGCCGTGCAATGAAGGCCTCGCCAGGAGCCCGCAGCTGGATCGCCGCCGGCGTCCGCCATGAATTGCTCACTCGCGCGTTGCCGGCATTGCGGCACGACATGGCGGCGCCGGTCTCGGTCATCCGCATGGCATTGCTCATGCTCAAGCGCCAGGTCGGCGCCACGCCCATCGACCCCTCCGCCTGCGAAGAGCGCGTGGCGCTTATCGACAACCAGGTGTCCGAGCTCGTGGAAGGCATCCGCTCGCTGCGCGACTGGGAATTGGCCACGGCGGATGACGGCATCACGCGCAGCGCGCTGGTGGCGCAATGCGTGGGCCTGATGCGCGCGGCCTTCGACATGCACGGCGTGACGCTGGATGTCGACCCCGCGCTCGATCCGCTCGAGGGCGAACCCCGCAGGCCGCAGGGAGCCGCATTGCGCTATCTGCTTCTCGGCGGGCTCGGCTATCTGCACGACAGCGTGCCGGAGGCCGGCGCCATACGCATCGATGCCGATGGGGCTGACGCGCTTCGCTTGAGTGCCTTGCCGCGCGAATCCGGGGGCGTGAGCCCGGTGCTCGGTGCGCATCGTGCGCCGCGCGCCTTGGCCATCGACGCCATTGCGCTGCAAAGCCTGGCCGAAGACCTGGGCTACACGGTGGCGCTGGAACGCGACAGCGTTCGCTTCTCGCTCGCCACGGGCTGAGCAGGCCTTTGCCGCGCCGGCGGGCGCCGCGTGGGCCGGGGCGCCGCCGTCGGGCTGCCTTTGCCGCTCGCCTTCCGTGCTTTCGATGCCTCGCGCAGTTCGCGTGCCAGCCGTTGCCGGTGCGCCCGCAAGAAGGCGAGCAGCCGCTCCTCCGCGGCGTGGAGCCCGCGCGTGCGCCGGGCCGCGGTGCGGGCCGACATCTTTCGCAGCACTTCCGCCGACTCGTCTTCTCCATCGCCCGCAAGCGCGCTGCCCAGCGCCAGCACCGCGGGGTGCACATAGGCCTTCTTGCACACCGCGGGCGTGTTGCCCAACTGCTTGGCCACTGCTGTCAGGATTTCCTTGGCGCTGTAGCGGCTGCCGTCGGCGGCGGTCCGGCCCGGTTCGCAGGCCAGCCGCGTGAGCTCCAGCGCCTGCACGGTGCCATGCCAGGTCCTGAAGTCCTTGGCGGTAAAGCGCTCGCCCGGCGATGCTTCGGCGAGGTAGTCGTTCACGTCGGTGGACGACACGCTGCGCAGCTCGCCGTCCTCGTCCTGGTACTGAAAGAGCGCCTGGCCGGGCAGCTGCTGGCATTGGCGCACCACCTTCGCCACTCGCGGATCGTCCAGCAGGGCTTCGTGCATGACGCCGCTCTTGCCGCGAAAGCGCAGCCGGAGCGCCGCGCCCTGCACGGCGGCGTGCCGGTTGCGCAGCGTGGTGAGGCCGTAGGAGCCGTTGCTGCTCGCGTACTCTTCATTGCCCACGCGCAGCAGCGTGGTGTCGAGCAGGCGCACCAGCGCCGCCAGCACCAGTTGGCGCCCCGGCGCGGCGGCCTTGCCGCCCTCTTGCAGGTCGCGCGCCACGCGTGCGCGGATGCGCGGCAGCGCAAGCCCGAAGGCTTCGAGCCGCTCGAACTTGGTTTCGTCCTTGAAGAGCCGCCAGTCGGGATGGTAGCGGTACTGCTTGCGGCCCCGCGCATCGATGCCGGTGGCCTGCAGATGGCCGTTGGGCAGCGGGCAGATCCACACCTGCGCATAGGCCGGCGGAATCGCCAGCATGCGGATGCGCGAGAGTTCGTCCGGGTCGCGCACCCACTGCCCCTTTGCATCGCGGTAGCGAAAGCGGTCCCCGTGCTTCAGGCGCCGGATGCCGGGCATGTCGGGGTTCACATAGACCAGGCCGTTGGCGATCGGCGTCGGCTTGGAAGGCGGCGAGGACGGTGGAGACGATGTGGAGCGTGCCGGCATGTGGTTTGCTTGGTGAAGGTACCCAGCGCTTGTGCCTGCACCGACAATGGCCGCCTGTAGGACGCCGCAATCGCCGCTGGTGCGATGGAGGCGCTTTGTTCTTTCCTGGAGTCCCAAACAAATGATGTTCTTCCATCGGCCGTTCCCGTCCTCCTGCGTGCGCTGGCTCTCGGCTTGCAGCGCGGCGCTGCTTGTCACGGCCTGTGCTTCGCCGACCTCGCCTGTTTCGACCACTGCGCCCGTGCCCGCTGCGCGCTCGGCCGCCGCCACGGCCGCGCCCATCAAGGTGAAGGTCTTCGTCGCGGCCATGTTCGAGATCGGCCAGAACACAGGCGACCGGGCCGGCGAGTTCCAGCACTGGTACGAGCGCTATTGGAAGGGCGCCGCGCCGATGGCCGTGCCCGGCGCATTGCAGCCCGTGTATTGCAATGCCGACGGCGTGTGCGGCGCGGTGCTGGGCATGGGCAAGGTCAATTCCTCGTCGTCGATGCAGGCCATCCTGCTGAACCCGCAGTTCGATTTTTCGCAGGCCTACTACGTGATTTCCGGCGTGGCCGGCACGCCGCCCGCGCGCGGCACCATCGGCGAGGTGAGCTGGGCCACCTGGCTCGTGGACTACGACCTCGGCCACCGCTGGGCGCCCGAAGAGAACAAGCCCGGAGAGCCCACCTTCATGCCGCGCAAGGGCTACGAGGAATATCGCCGTTTCAAGCTCAACCCCGACCTCGTGGGCTGGGCGATGAAGCTCTCGTCCCATACGCCGCTCAAGGACTCGGACAGCGCACGCAAGTACCGGCTGCGCTACCCCGACGCGGCGGCGCGGCGCGCGCCCTTCGTGGGCACCGGCACCCACATGACGGGCGACACCTTCTTCCACGGACCCGGCATGTCGAAGCAGGCGCAGTACATCGCCAAGCTCTACGGCGCCGACGACTATGTGATCACCGAAATGGAAGCTGCCGCCATCACCCTCGTGATCAAGCGCACCCATGGCACCGACCGCGTGATGAGCCTGCGCGGCGCCGTCAACTTCGACCAGGGCAACCCGAAGGAAAGCACGCTGCAGCACCTGGACCCGGCCCCGGGCGAGACGGCCGGCGGCTTTGCCGAGACGGTGGAGAACATCGCGCTGGTGGGCACGCGCGTGGTGGACCACATCGTCGCCAATTGGCCGCAGTGGCAGGCCGGCGTGCCGAAGCCCTGAACGGGCTCAGGGCCGCACCGGCTGCAGGTGCCACGTCACATTGAAGTCGAAGGGCGTCCAGCGGCTCGCCTTGACCCCCGCCTGCCGCAGGCCCCGCCCGGTCCAGGTGTTGCAGGTCTCGAAGAGGTGGTAGCCGCCTTCGGCTTCGTAGAAGGCGTCGTCGTTGCCGTAGTGTGCACCGGCAATCGGCGTTGCGCGGCCTGCCGGCAGGGCGGCACGCACGTAGTTCGCGAGCTGTGCGTACTGCGCCTCGGAAAGCGGCAGGTGGAAGGCGTTGTGCCGCAGCTGCGCGCGGCGCAGGTAGGTGACATGCAGCAGGGCGCGGTTGCCGCCGAGCATGGCACCGAATGCGCGCGACACCGTCAGGTCGCCCCATGTCGGCGTGTTCAGGTAGAACTCGCGGTCGCCCCAGCCGATGGCGATGAACTCGGCATCGGCCGGCACGGCCTTGAAATGCGCGAGCGGGGAGAGCTGCCGCCAGTCGACGGTTGCCGAGCGGATCGGAAACACCAGGTCGGTGTGTACGCCGTTGCTCAAGACCCAGGCGGGCACTCCGGGCGTGTTTGCGGTGATTGCGTTTCGAGGCTCTGCGTTGGCGGGCCAGAACATCAGCGCACAGGCCGTGCCCACATAAAGCCCAGCCAGCAGCGGCAGCGCCAGCAGTGCAATGGCAATGCGCCGGGGCCAGCGGTTCGGCATCGAGCCGAGAACCTAGAAGAGCGACGCGGTGGTCGCCGCGTCCGCTGGTGCACGCGTGGCTCCCGCGCCGGAAGGCGCCATCGCCTCGGGGCTGCCCGCCTTTGCAAGCGCACCCACGCGCACGCCCAACAGGCGCAGCGGCCGCTCGAGCGGCACGCGCTTCAGGCACAGCCCGCCAATCTGGCGGATGGTCTTGCCGTCGGCGATGTAGCGGTCGATGGTCTGGTCGCGCGTGGCAATCTTGAAGTCGTCATAACGCAGCTTGATGCCGATGGTCTTGCCCACGTAGCCCTTGCGCTGCAGGTCTTCGGCCAGCTTCTCGCACAGGTGGGTGAAGATGGCGCCGAGCTCGGCGCGGTCGCGCACCGCATGCAGGTCGCGGTCGAACGTGGTTTCTCGGCTCATCGACACGGGCTCGCTTTCGGTCACCACCGGCCGGTTGTCGCGCCCCCAGGCCACCTCGTGCATCCACGCGCCGGTGGACTTGCCGAAATTCTGAATGAGCCAATCCCTGTCGCGCGCCGCGAGCTGGCCCACCGTCTCGATGCCGAAGCGCTTGAGCTTTTCGTCGGCCTTGGGGCCGATGCCGTTCACCTTGCGGCAAGGCAGCGGCCAGATGAGCGTCTGCAAGTCGTCCTCGTAGACGACCGAGATGCCGTTGGGCTTGTTGAACTCGCTCGCCATCTTGGCAATGAGCTTGTTGGGCGCCACGCCAATGGAGCAGGTGAGGCCGGTCGCGTCGAGAATCGCTTTCTGGATCAGCCGCGCGAGCGAGCGCCCGCCGTCGCGCTGGCCGCCGGGCACGTCGGTGAAGTCGATGTACACCTCGTCCACGCCCCGGTCTTCCATCAGCGGCGCGACCTCCCTGATGATCTGCTTGAAGGTGCGCGAGTATTTGCGGATCTCGTCGAAATCCACCGGCAGGATGATTGCCTGCGGGCACAGCTTGGCCGCCTTCATGAGCCCCATGGCCGAGCCCACGCCGAACTGCCGCGCGGGGTAGGTGGCGGTGGTGATCACGCCGCGGCCCGCGTAGTCCCTGAGGCGCGGAAAGGCGTCGACCGGAATGTCGGCCAGCGTGCCGCCCTCGGGCACATGGCGAATCGCCTCGTCCACGCTGCGCCGCCCGCCGCCGATCACCACCGGCAAGCCCTTGAGCTGCGGATAGCGAAGCAGCTCGACGGACGCGAAGAAGGCGTCCATGTCGAGGTGGGCGATGCGGCGGATCGGAGGCTTTGGCAAAGGCTGGGAACTCACGGGCCGATTGTCTCGCGGCCGGGCCGTATCTGCCCGCCGGCGTGTGCATGCCAGAATGCAGCGGACCGCGGTTTCGGCCGCCCGATGGCATCGAAAAGCATGGCAAGGAAAGGGAACTGGCATGAGTGACGAAGTCGAAGGCATGACCATTGCGCTGACGCCGGTGCAGATGGCCGGCGTTCTGGGCGGGCAGGACGTGCCCGAATCCGCCAGCCTGAGCAACCGGCTCTGGGGTACCGTCGGGCTGGTGGGCGGCGTCGTGGAACTGGTGGGCGCCGGCGTGCTCTGCCTGGCGCCAGAGCCCACGATGGTGACCAAGGCAGGCTGCGTGGTGCTTGGCGTTCACGGCTTCGATACCCTGGCCACCTCGGGCCGCCAGGTCTGGACGGGCACTCCGCAGCGCACCGCCACCGCCGTTACCGCCAGCTCGGCGGCCGAAGCGCTGGGCGCCTCGCGTGAAACGGCCGACGGTATCGGGCTTGCGGTCGATGTGGCGGTTCCCTTGGTCGTGGCCGCGGGCCTCGGAGCCGCCCGCATCATTGCCGTGACGCGCGGCGGCCGCATTCGCCTGGCCGAGCATGAAGCCGCCGCCGGATCGAGGCTCGGCGGGCACACCATGGCACGGCACGTCGGCCAGACCGACGCGCAACTGCTGGCCAGGGTGCGAACCGCCACCCGGCCGGGTCCCAAGGCCGTGTCTACCTTTGCCGACCTGGCCACGGCGGAACGCGCGATCACCGAAACGCTGCGCGCCAATGCAGCCGCCGTGCAAGCCTGGTCACGCAGTGCGGCCGCAGGCAGCAAGTCGCCGGAGCTCGAGCACGTGCTGGGTTATGTGGTGGGGCGGGGCGTGCAGTTCGGCAGCACGGCGGTCAACGACCTCTCGGCCGTGCGGATCATCCTGAAAATGGAAAGCTACAACGGCAAGCCGTTCTACATCCTGACGGCGTATCCGATCTGACCTTGCTCCGAGGGTTGCGCTAAGGAAGCGAAGGCACCTCGCCCGTGGTCCACACATCGGCGCCGAACTCTTTGGCAAGATGGGCCACGATCTTCACGGTGCGCTCGCGCAGCGGCGCAATGCGGGCCTGCAGGCCCGCCCGGGGCAGCGCAACGGCCTGGCCGGGGTCATCGTCGGAATCGGGGTCGCTTTGGCGGATGTAGAGCGTGCCGTTGCGAGCCCAGACCTCCACGGCCCAGCCCTGGTCCTGGTCGTCGTAGATCATGCCTTGGCCGTTGCCGGCTATTGCGGCAAGAAAATGGTCCATCGTGGCAAAGGTGTCGTACCAGGGGAACGACAGCTGAACGCCGGCTTCCTCGTTGTCCAGCTGCAGATCCATCCAGAAGTAGTGCCGCACCTGGCTGAGTGTGAGCGCGTGGCGGCGGGCCGCCGCAACCACCTGTGCGTAGTAGGCGGCAAGCTCCGCCTCGTGCCCCACCACCTCGCGGGTGCGCGCCAGCAAACGCTCGGCGCGCGGAAACCCGGGCAAGGCGAGCGGTTCGGCCGGCCCCCCCGAAACGGGACGGAACTCGTCCTGCAAATGAAAAGCGATCTCGGGCTCCAGCGAGTCGATCGGCTTGGCATGGGCGAACCAGGATTCCAATTGCGCGCTCCTCTGAATGGTCGGGCGTACGATGTTAGCTCGCCATGCACGACAAGGCTTGCCTGTTGCTCCCGCACGCGCCATCATCCGCGGCATGCAAACCGTCGCTTCCATCCTGTGGCGCAGGCTCGATGCACCGGGCCATGACGCCTGCCGCCTCGAACGCAACGCCACTGCATGGCAGCTCGACGGCGCCGCCGTATTCCGGCTCGAAGACCGCCGCATTGCGCAACTGCACTACCGCGTGCGCTGCGACCTGCACTGGCACGCGCAATGGGGCACCGTGCGCGGGTGGCTCGGCGCCGACGCCGTCGATTTGTCGATTGCCCGCGACGCGCGCGGGCATTGGAAACTCAACGACGAAGCGGTGCCGGACCTTTCGCATTGCGTGGACCTCGACCTTGGCTTTACGCCAGCCACCAACCTGCTGCAATTGCGCCGGCTCAATCTTGCACAAGGCGAAGGGGCCGATGCGCCGGCGGCCTGGGTCGACCTGGAGGGCGGCGTGCTGAGCGAGCTGATGCAGCGCTACGAACGCACCGCGAGCGATGAATACGCCTACGATGCGAAGCGCTTCGACTACGCGGCAACGCTGAGCGTCACCTCCGATTGCTTCGTGCGCGACTACCCCGGTCTCTGGATCGCCGAAGAGTAGCGCCGCGCGCGGGGGACGGGTCAGTGGTCGTGGTGCAGGTAAGCCGCCTGCCGCGGCAGGCGCAGGCTCACCAGGAACGCGATCACCATCATCGCGCTCACGTACCAGAAGAACGCCGATTCGTGCCCCAGCGACTTGAGGCCCAGCGCCACGTACTCGGCCGAGCCGCCGAAGATGGCGTTGGCGACCGCATAGGCCAGCCCCACGCCCAGCGCACGCACCTCGGGCGGAAACATCTCCGCCTTCACGATGCCGCTGATCGAGGTGTAGAAGCTCACGATCGCCAGCGCGACGATGATCAGCACGAAGGCCATCACCGGGTTGGTGGTGTGCTGCAGCGCCGTGAGAATCGGCACCGTGGCCAGCGCGCCGAGCCCGCCGAACAGCAGCATGTTGTTGCGCCGCCCGATGCGGTCCGACAGCGCGCCGAACACCGGCTGCATGCACATGTAGACGAATAGCGCGCCGGTCATCACGTAGCTCGCGGTCTTGATCGGCAGGTGCACCGTGTTCACCAGGTACTTCTGCATGTAGGTGGTGAAGGTATAGAAGATGAGCGAGCCACCTGCCGTGTACCCCAGCACCGTGAGGAATGCCGGCGTGTGGTGCTTGAACAGCCCGGCGATGGTGCCGGCCTCCTTGTTGGCCTTGGCCTCGGCGCTCTGGGTTTCGTGCAGCGTGCGGCGCAGCAGCAGCGCCACCACGGCAGCCACAGCGCCCACCACGAACGGAATGCGCCAGCCCCAGGCCTTGAGCTCGGCCTCGGTGAGCAGCTGTTCGAGCACCACGATCACCAGCACCGCGAGCAGCTGCCCGCCGATCAGCGTGACGTACTGGAACGACGAGAAGAAGCCGCGCTGCCCACGCAGCGCCACCTCGCTCATGTAGGTGGCGGTGGTGCCGTATTCGCCGCCCACCGAAAGGCCTGGAACAGCCGGCAAACCAGCAGCAGGAAGGGCGCCCACGCGCCGATCTGCGCATAGGTCGGCAAGAAAGCGATGACCAGCGAACCGCCGCACATCATCGTGACGGAGATCAGCATCGAGGTCTTGCGCCCGATCTTGTCGGCAATGCGCCCGAAGAGCCAGCCGCCGATGGGCCGCATCAGGAAGCCGGCCGCGAACACGCCCGCGGTGTTCAGCAGCTGCACGGTCGGGTCCGACTTGGGAAAGAAGGCCGACGCGAAGTACAGCGCCGAAAAGGCGTACACGTAGAAGTCGAACCACTCGACCAGGTTGCCCGACGAGGCGGCCATGATCGAGAAGACGCGGTGGCGCTTTTCTTCCGCCGTGTACTGGCGGGGAGGGGGTGCGGAGGCCGAAGGGCCTTCCGTGACAGGCGTGACTGCGCTCATGATGGGTTTTGCCGCCCGTGCGGGGCGATGTTGTTGGAAGCAACAATTTTCCGCACGCACGCATTTGCGCGCTGTCAGCCAGCGCCGCAAGCCTGTCGCCCGAGGGGGCTTAGAAGGTGCCCGGCAGCAGGATGCCCGAATCCACGTTCTCGATATTGGTGTGGCCGCAAAAGGCCATGGTGATGTCGAGTTCCTTGTGGATGATTTGCAGCGCGCGCGTCACGCCCGCTTGCCCATAGGCGCCCAGGCCATAGAGAAAGCTGCGGCCGATGAGCGTGCCGCGGGCGCCGAGCGCGCGCGCCTTGAGCACGTCTTGTCCGCTGCGGATGCCGCCGTCCATCCACACCTCGATGTTGCTGCCGACGGCATCGACGATGGCGGGCAGCGCCGAGATGGAAGAGGGCGCACCGTCGAGCTGGCGCCCGCCGTGGTTGGAAACGATGAGCGCATCGGCGCCGCTGTTGGCGGCCAGGCGCGCGTCTTCCTCGTCCATGATGCCTTTCAGAATCAGCTTGCCGCCCCAGCGCTTCTTGATCCATTCCACGTCGGCCCAGCTCAGCGCGGGGTCGAACTGCTCGGCCGTCCACGACGACAGAGACGACAGGTCCTTCACGCCCTTGGCATGGCCCGCGATGTTGCCGAAGGTGCGGCGCTTGGTGCCCAGCATGCCCAGGCACCAGTGCGGCTTGGTCGCCAGGTTGATCATGTTGGCGATGGTCGGCTTGGGCGGCGTCGAGAGGCCGTTCTTGATGTCCTTGTGGCGCTGGCCCAGGATCTGCAGGTCGAGCGTGAGCTGCAGTGCCGACACGTTCGCCGCGCGGGCGCGCTCGATCAGCCGCTCGATGAAGTCGCGGTCCTTCATTACGTAGAGCTGAAACCAGAACGGGTGCCGGCCGGTGTTTTCCGCAATGTCTTCCAGCGAGCAGATGCTCATGGTCGACAGCGTGAACGGAATGCCGAAAGCCTTGGCCGCGCGCGCACCGAGAATTTCGCCGTCGGCATGCTGCATGCCGGTGAGGCCGGTGGGCGCAATCGCCACCGGCATGGCCACGTCCTGGCCGATCATGGTGGAGCGCGTGGAGCGGCCCTCCATGTTCACCGCCACGCGCTGGCGCAGCTTGATCTTCTGGAAGTCGCTCTCGTTGGCGCGATAGGTGCCCTCGGTCCATGCGCCGGAGTCGGCGTAGTCGTAGAACATTTTCGGCACGCGCCGCTTGGCGACCACCCGCAGGTCTTCGATGCAGGTGATCTTGGAAAGGTCGGGCACGGGGAGTCTCCTGGATGGTCTCTGTTTTTCGATCGCGTGAGCGGGATGATGGGCAAGCTCCGCCGCGGGCCGAGTGTGGCGTCCGAAACGGACTTGGACCTGAAAAATACCCGGGCCGGACCTGAAAAGAATTCAGTCAGTCGCGCAGCGCCTGCCGCAACCATTCGACGAAGGTTGCGCACTCCCAGCGCTCCATCGCCCCCGGCCGCCAGCACAGGAAGTAGGCGTTGGGCGAGGGCACGCTCTCTGCCGAAAGCCGCACGAGGCGCCCGTTCTCCAGCCAGGCGCTGCCGAGCTTCAGGTGCATCAGCACCACGCCGAAGTCTTCGGCCGCCGCATCGAGCGCCAGGCCCAGGTCGTTGAACTGGTGGCCTGTGGCCGGCTCCGGCAGGCCGATGCCGCGGGCCTTGAACCAGGTGCGCCACGACTCGAGCGGCGTGCGCAGCAGCTGCACGCGCGAGGCCTCGGCATCCGTCGCAAAGCCGTCGAATGGCCCGTGGCGCTGCAGGTACGCCGGGCTGCAGGCAGGCGCGACGTCGTCGGCCAGCAATTGGCAGAACTCGCGGTCGTGAAAAGGCCCGGTGCCGAAGCGCAGTTCCAGGTCGGCCTCTTCGGCCGTCATGTTGCGCACCGGCATGGTCACCTGCAGCATCAGCTCGATGTTCGGATAGGCATCGCGAAACCGCGCGAGCCGGGGCAGCAGCATCTGGCGGGAGAACGTGGGCGTCACCGCCACCCGCAGCCGCCGCACTTGCGATGCGGGCTCGCGGCCAGGCACCTGCTGCAGCGCCGCAATGGCCTCGCGCACGCGGGCCAGGTAGGCCACGCCGTCGGCGCTCAGGCCGAAGTCGTTGCCTGCGAAAAGCTTGAGATCGAGTAGCGTTTCGAGCTGCCGTATGCGGTGGCTCACCGCGCTGGGCGTCACGCTGAGCTCTTCCGCCGCAAGGTTCACGCTGCGCAGGCGCGCCACGGCCTCGAAGGCCTGCAGGCCCTGCGTCGAGGGGAGTCGCGTGGAAGCCATGTGTGTTGCCGTGTCCGGAGCGGATGTTATCGGCTCGCGGCCGAGGCCGGCGCGGCCACCAAGGCCTCGAGCAGCCGGCGCAGATCGTCCACGGCTTCGCGCGCCAGGGCCGTGCCGCCCATCTGCGCCTTGACGATGGCGCCGTCCACCCCCAGCGCGGCAGCCTGCGCGAGCGCGATGCGCGAAGCAGCGCCAGCAGGCAGCAAGCCCGCGATGACCTCGACCATTTCGCGCTTGTGCTCGCGCGCGCGCTCGGCGGCGCCTTGCACGCTGCCGCCCACCTCGGCCACCGAGTTGATAAATGCGCAGCCCCTGAAGACCGGGTCGGCGAACCATTCGGCCATCACTTCGGGCAGCAGCAGCAGCGCCCCCGCACCACCGGCGCGTTCGTGTGCGCCGCGCCGGCCGAGCGCATCGACGAACCATGCCATCCACCGCGCATGGCGGTGATCGAGAAACTCGCGCACCAGGTCGTCCTTGGACGGAAAGTGCCGGTAGAAGGTGACCTTGGTCACGCCCGATGCCGCAATGACGCGGTCGATGCCCGTGACGCGAATGCCATCGGCATAGAAGAGGTCGTGCGCGGCGTGCAGGATGCGCTCGCGCGCGGGCAGTCCGGAGATGTCCATGGCTGTATTGTAGGCATGTAGACAGGTCTGTCTACATGTGGCACATTGCCGACCTTCGACATCTCTTCCTCCCTTTTTCATTCAACGAAAGACCGCCATGGAATCCCGCCCGCCGCTGCCGCCCTTCACCCTTGAAACCGCAACCAGGAAAGTGCAGGCCGCCGAAGACGCGTGGAACACGCGCGACCCGGTCCGCGTGAGCCTGGCCTACACGCCCGACACCGAATGGCGCAACCGCGCCGAATTCGTCAACGGCCGCGAACAGGTGGTGCAATTTCTCACCCGCAAGTGGGAGCGGGAGCACGACTACCGCCTGAAGAAGACGCTTTGGGCTTTCATGGACAACCGCATTGCCGTGCGCTTCGAGTACGAATGGCACGATGCGGCGGGGCAGTGGTTTCGCAGCCACGGCAACGAGAACTGGGAGTTCGCAGAGAACGGCCTGATGCAGCGGCGCTACGCGAGCATCAACGACCAGCCCATTCCTGAATCGGAGCGCAAGTTCCGCTGGGAGCGCTGAGCGTGCCCCGGCTCCCGGGCACGGGTGTTGCTTGCTAGTGCTGCAAGGAGCAAACCCGCATGAACCGCAACGACGTTACAGAGAAGATCATCACCGTGAAGGTGTCCAAGGGCATTCAATGGGCCGACGTGGCCAGGAAAGTGGGCCTCTCCAAGGAATGGACCACCGCCGCATGCCTGGGGCAGATGACGCTCGACGACAAGCAGGCGAAGATCGTCGGCAAGATCTTTGGCCTGACCGTGGAAGAGCAGAAGTGGCTCAAGGTCGTGCCCTACAAGGGTTCGCTGCCTACCCCCGTGCCGACCGATCCGCTGATCTACCGCTGGTACGAGGTGGTGAGCGTGTATGGCACCACCATCAAGGAACTGATCCACGAAGAGTTCGGCGACGGCATCATGAGCGCCATCGACTTCAGCATGGACATCCAGCGCCAGGCCGATCCGAAGGGCGACCGGGTCAATGTGGTGCTGTCGGGCAAATTCCTGCCCTACAAGACCTACTGACCCGCGGCCGTTCGGAAGTTCGGAAGACGCGGCCCCTCAGAACGCCGCGTGCTCGGCCGGCTTCGGCCGCCATGCCTGGCGCCGGGGCGCCGAGATGCTGCCGCCTTCGATGGCGCCGGCAATCGAGCGGGCCACGGCGTCCGGCGGCACCGCAATGCGCCGCCGCGTGACCATGCGCTCGAACGTGCAGCAGGCGGCGATGCGGTCGGCCAGCGTGTTGTGGTCCTCGCTCACGTCGGGGCGCACCACCGTCACGCGCACCCGCCCGGCATGCTCCTGCCGCAGCCCTTCGGAGATGGCGTCCACCGCGTACTGCGTGCCGCAATACACCGCCGAGTTGGGCGACACGCCGTGCGCGGGCACCGGCGCCACGTTCACGATGTGGCCCCAGCCCTGTTCCTGCATGGTCGGCAGCACCGCCGCAATGCCCAGCAGCACGCCGCGCAGGTTCACGTCGATCATCAGTTCCCATTCATCGATCTTGCGCGTCCACAGCGGCGAGACCGGCATCACGCCCGCGGCGTTCACCAGCACGTCGATGCGGTCGTGCTGCTCGAGTGCGAACTCGGCAAACGCTTCCACGTCGGGCCGGTAGGTCACGTCGAGCCGCTGGAAGCTTGCCGTTCCACCGGCCGCCGTGATTTCTTCGGCCAGTGCTTCCAGCTGGTGGGTGCGGCGCGCGCCGAGCACCACCTTGGCACCGCGCCGTGCCAAGAGCCGTGCAGCCGCTGCGCCAATGCCACCGCTTGCGCCCGTGATGAGGACGACTTTTTCCTGGATTGCGCTCATAAGAAACTCCTCGTGCTGGTCTGTGTGAACCATGGCGCAACGCTGCGCCGGCATGCTGACAAGTCTCGCGCCGATGGTGCCTCGGGCGTTAGACGAATCGAACGGCGTTCTTGCCTGATCCTGCAAAACGCGCGTCTTGGGGCTCAGCGCCGCGGTGTACTTTCGCGGTAAAGCACTATGCCGGCGTGGTACAGCATGTCGTCGCACCCCTGCGAGCGGTATCCGCTTCATGCCGATTTTTTGCCCAAATTTGCGAAAGTTCTGCGGAAGTTCTGCGGAAGAATAGAGCGGCCCGAGGCTCACCATTGAAAACCTCCAGACGCCGAACCATGCATATCGCTTTGGGAGTCGCCGCATTCGCAGCGTTGCTCGTGCTGGCGGGCGTTGCCTACGAGCGCCTGGGCCAGTACCGGGCCGCACGGGACTTTCCTCCGCCCGGAACAATGGTCGACATCGGCGGCCGGAAGATCCAGCTGGATTGCCGGGGCTCGGGCTCTCCCACCGTCGTGTTCGAGGCGGGGCTGAGCGTCGAAGGTTCGCTGAGTTGGACCGCCGTGCAGCCGAAGATCGCCGCCCACACACGCGCCTGCTCATACAGCCGCGCGGGCCTGATGTGGAGCGATTCCTCGAGCGCCCCCCACAGCGCCAGGCAGGTGGCGCAAGACCTTCGTGCGGCGCTGACCAAAGCCGGCGAGCGTGGTCCCATCGTGCTGGTGGGCCAGTCCATCGGGGCGCTTTACGCCATGGGCTTCACGAGGCACTTCGGCCCGGAGGTCGCGGGACTTGTCTTCGTCGATCCCTCGCATCCGGAGCAGGTCGAGCGGGTGGCGGGCTTCATGACCGAATCGCGTTCCATGTTGTCGCGGGTCGGTGTGGCGCTCGCGTGGACCGGTGTGCTGCGCGCGGCGGCGCCGGTGCTTCTGCCCCGGTCGCCACACCGGACTGCACGCGATGCACAGACCATATGGGCCTACGCGCCAAAGTCACTGACCACGCAGCTCGCGGAGAGCGATTCGACCGACAGTACTCTTGCCGAGGCGCGGGACTTTCGGGATCTGGGCAGCCGCCCGCTGGTGGTGCTCACGGCCATGGCTCCCTACACAGCGGCCGAACTCCGGGGAATGAAGATCACGCCGGAGCAAGGCACGCAGGTCCAGGCCATCTGGAAGCAGCTGCATGAAGACCAGGCGACCTGGTCATCCCGAAGCACCCACCGGGTGCTGCCGAATTCAGGGCACAACATCCAGCTCGAAGACCCGGATGCCGTGGTCGACGCGGTGCTGTCGGTGGTGCGTGCGGTGCGCGCAGAGGGTTCTGCCGGGTCCCCGTGAGGATCGCACTGCAGCGGACCGATTCACGACGATGTTGTTACTCCCCGCTGTGCTCTCTGGTGAATAGAGTTGCCTTGCAGCGCCATTGAATGCGCCCAAGGATTGGCGATGACCCCCACGACAACCAAAGACCCTGCCATCCGCGACGAGCAAGCACATGGCCGAGTCGCGCATGCGCTCGAAGTTCTCAGAAGCATTGCGCGGTGCAATGCCTATATAGAGAGCGGCAAGGACGTTTATGCGCTCACGGCCGCGCTGATGTTGCCTTGCTACCAGTCTGAGTTCAAAAAGCTGGTGTTCGAGTTGAGCGAGATGGAAGAGTTCGAGCTCAGGTCCGCTCTTGCGGGCTGGCCTGCTGCGCTCAACCCGAATATCCCGCCAGCCTCGGCAGCAGCAGCACCATGTCCGGCCACACCGTCACCAGCGCCAGCGCGCCCAGCATTACCATGAGAAAGGGAAAGGTCTCGCGGATCAGCACCATCAGCGGCACATTCGCGATCTTGGCCATCATGAACAGCAGCAGGCCGTAAGGCGGCGTCACCAGCCCGATCATGATGTTCAGTACCGCCATCACGCCGAAGTGCACGGGGTCGATGCCCAGCGCGGTGGCGGTCGGCAGCAGCACCGGCAGCATGATCAGGATGATCGTCGAGCCCTCGAGGAACGCGCCCATCACCAGCAGCAGAACATTCACCAGCAGCAGGAAGCCGAGCGGCGACAGATCGAGTCCCTTCATCGCGGTGCTGAGCGTCGCTGGAATGTTCTCTGACGTGATGACGTAGTTGAACACCATCGCCCCGGCGATGAGCATGCCGATGGAGATGCTCATTCGCGCACTGGAGAGCAGCGACTGGTACAGGTCGGCCCAGCGCATGCTGCGATAAAGCCCCACCGAAATGAGGAGCGCGTACGCGGCGGCAATGCCCGCCGCCTCGGTGGGCGTGGTCACGCCGCTGTAAAGGCAGCCCAGCAGGATGACGGGCAGCATGAGGGCCGGCAGCGCCTCGCGGGTGATGCGGGGCATTTCGCGCAGCGGCACCCTCGGCTCGACCGGAAAACGCCCGCGGCGCGCCAGCACGTAGATCAGGCCCATCTGCACCACGCCCAGAAGCAGTCCCGGCAGCACGCCGGCAATGAACAGGTAGCCGATCGAAGTTCCGGACACCAGCGCATACAGCACCAGGGGAATGGAAGGCGGCAGGATGGGCCCGATCACGGACGACACGGCGCTCAGCGCGGCAGCAAAGCCCGGCGTGTACTTGCCGTCCTTGGTCATCATCTCCTGCATCAGCTTGCCCGAGCCGGCCGCGTCGGCCAGCGCCGAGCCCGACATGGTGGCGAACACGATGCTCTGCAGCACGTTCACCTGCGCCAGGCCGCCCGGAAAGCGGCCCACGATGGCGTTGCAGAAGCGCAGCAGCCGGTCCAGGATGCTGCCCGAGCTCATGATCGTGGCCGCCAGGATGAACAGAGGAATGGCCAGCATCAGAAAGCTGGAGTAGGTGCCGTTGAGCAACTGTTCCGCCGCGGCGCCCATGTCCATGCCCTTGAGGTACAGGTAAAGAACGGAGCCGCCGATCATTGCGTGGCCGATGGGCACGCCCAGGAGACTGAGCGCCACGATGACGTAGAGCGCCAGCGAAAAAGGACTGGTGAAATTCACAATGCGGATGAGGAAGAAGAGGGTGGTTCGTCCGTCAGCGGCGCGGGGCCGCGAACGAGTTGGCGCAGGCTCCGGGCAATCACCGCCACGACGAAGACCAGGTAGATGGCGTACATCACGTCCATGCGAATGCCCAGGTACGAGCTCTTCTCGACCTTCATGAAGCTCACGTAGGCGTACGAGGCCGGCAGCGACATGCCGAACAGCACGATCAGGCCCAGCGCGGCAATGGCGCCGAGGGTACGGCGCATGCGCGGGCCGGCATTCGCGGCGACGAAGTCCATGCGGATCTCGTCGGAGTCCTTCAGCACGAAGGCCGCGCCCCAGAGCACCAGCCACAGCCACGCCGCCAGCGAAACCTCGGACGTCCAGCCCACCGGCCAGCTGAACAGGTAGCGCAGTGCGATCTGCACGATGAACGCGACGAAGATCACTCCCAGGAACAGTGCGGCTACCGCTTCGGCGAAGCGGTGCAGCAACGAAAGCACACGGTCGAACATGGCTTTGGGGTTACTTCATGGCGTTGATCTTGTCGAGCATGCCGGGCGGCCAGTTCTTCGCATCGTCCGAAGCCAGGTAGGCCTTCTGCGCGTAGTCGCGAAAGGCGTTGATGTTGGGCACATACACCTCCAGGCCCTGCTTGCGGAAGCTCTCGGCCAGCTCGGCTTCGCGCTTCTGGTGCTCGGCCGTGCTCCAGGCAATGGCCTTGTCAGCGGCAGCCTGGAAGCTGCGCTGCTTCGCGGGCGGCATGGCCTGCCAGGTCTTCATGTTCACCGTGAGCAGGTCGAAGGCCACCAGGTGCGAGGTCAGCACGATCTGCGACATCACCTCATTGAACTTCATGTTCTGAACATTGGGCAGCGGGTTGTCCTGCCCGTCGATGGCGCCCGTCTGCAGGCCGGTGTAGGTCTCTGCGTAGGCCATGGGCGTGGGATTGGCGCCGAGCGAGCGGCCCAGCATCTGCCAGGTGTCGCCGGGCGGCATCCGCAGCTTCACGCCGGCCAGGTCGGCGGGCGTGCTGATGCGCTTCTTCGTCTTCAGGCCCACGTGGCGCGTGCCGAAGAAGGTCGGCCCGAGGATCTTCACCTTCAGCTGGTCTTCCACCATCTTCTTCATCTGCGCACCCAGGTCGCTCGCGAAGAACTTGCCGAGGTGATCGGGGTCGCGGAACAGGTAGGCCGAGGTGAGCAGCGACCAGGCCGGCACCTGCTTGGAAATATCCTGCGGCGCGATGTTGCCCATCTCCAGGTTGTCGCGCTGCAGCGCGACGAGCTCGGTGCCCTGGCGGAACAGCGTGGAGTTCAGGAACAGCTCGACCTTGTAGTCGGCCTCGATGTCCTTGGCGAACATCTTCATCATGTCGGCGCGGATGTCCTTGTCCGAAAACACCGCGGCAAACCGCAGCGTGGGCTGTGCCTGGGCGCCGGCCGGCAAGACGGCGCCGGCGGCCAGCGCGGCCCCGGCGCCCAGCAGCGTGCGGCGATCGATGGAAAAGGTCATGGTGGTCTCCTGTCGTGTTGTGATGATGAACGCTGAAATTCAGGCTGCCGGCGCAGTTGCGGCTGCGAGCCGCTGCGCCAGCGCCCGGATCGCCAGCTCATAGCCGAACGGGCCAAAGCCGCAGATCACGCCCGTGGCAGCCAGCGAGACCAGCGAATGCTGATAGAGCGCGTCGCGGCGGTGGATGTTGGTGATGTGGACTTCCGCGATGGGTTGATCCAGCGTCTTGAGTGCGTCGAGCAGCGGTATCGATCGGAACGACAGCCCCGCGGGGTTGATGGCGACGGCCGCGGCGCGCTCGCGGGCTTCTTGCACCCAGTCCACCATCACGCCTTCGTGGTTGGTCTGGCGAAACTCGCAGTCAAGGCCCAGCTCGCCGGTGACGCGGCGGCACAGCTGCTCCACCTGCGCCAGCGTGGCGCTGCCATACAGGTGCGGCTCGCGCACCCCCAGCAGGTTGAGGTTGGGGCCGTTGAGGATGTAGACGATGGAACTCATGCGGCCGATTCTTCGGCGCGGCCACGAAAGACTTTCCAAACTGGAAACTACTTTCATAATGCAGGATATGAGCATCTCACTCGACCGCGGCCTCTCCATGGTGGAGCACCTTGCACGGCATCCGCAGGGCTTGCCGCTCACGCTGCTCGCGTCGGAGCTCGACATTCCGCTCGGCGCCTGCCACCGCTTGCTGGCCGACCTGCAGCGCTGCGGCTACGTTCGCCAGACGTGCAAGCAGGGCGACTACGTGCTGACGACCAAGGTGGTGTCGCTGGGCCTCGGCTTCCTGAGCGGCGCCGGCATCGTGAACATTGCCGAGCCGCTGCTGGAGCGGCTCGCGCAGGCATCGGGTGAATTGGTGCGTCTTTCTATCGTGGACGAAGACCGCCTCACCTGGGTTGCCAAGTCGCAGGGCACGCGGCAAGCGGGGCTGCGCTACGACCCCGACATGGGCATGGATGCGCGCCTTTCGTGCACGTCGTCCGGCCACGCGTGGCTGATGGCGCTGAGCGACGAACGCGCACTGGAGCTCGTCTCGCGCCAGGGGTTCGGCACACCGGCGGAATACGGTCCGAAGGCGCCGACCACCATTCGCGCGCTGCTGGGTTTTCTGCATGCGGCGCGGGTGCGCGGCTACGCGATGATCGATGAGGTCTTCGCGCCCGGCATGGCCGCCATGGCCGCGCCCGTGTTCCGCCGCAAGGAGGTGATCGGCGTCATCAGCATTGCCGGGCCGCGCACGCGCCTCGGCAGCGAGCGCATGCACGAGCTGGCGCCGGCGCTGCTGGCCGCAACGGCCGAGCTCGGGCCGATCAGCAACGCGTCGAGCCTGTTCGGCCGTCCTTCGCTGGGCAAGGGCTGAGCGGCGCGAAGCGGCTTGTCAGACTCGGCTTCTCAGTAAGGCGGCGCCTTGCGCGCCCGCTGCTCGCGCGCGGCTTCGGTCCACCAGGCCAGGTCGTCGGCAAAGCGGCCGAACGAGCGCTGGAGAGATTCGCCCGCGCTGCCCGTGGGCTTGCCGTCAGCATCCAGCGTTTGCGAAATCGGCCCGACGGCGAGCGTGCTCGAGACGACGACCATGCCCATCTCCGAGAGGATCGAATGCCACACGGTGCCCGAGCGCACGCCCGAGAACCGGCCCGCCGAATAGCTGGCAACGGCAGCAGGCCGCCAGAACCATTCTTCGAGAAAGTGGTCGGTGAGGTTCTTCAGGCCTGGTTGCGGGCCCCAGTTGTATTCGCCCGTCACGAAGACGAAGGCGTCCGCGCCGCGGATCTTCTGCGCCAGCGCTTCCATCGGTGCGGGCGCCGTGCCCCTGGGGTACTCCTTGTACATGCGGTCGAGCATGGGCAGGCCCACCGCCTGCGCGTCGATCAGCTCGGCATCGGCGCCTCGCGCGCCGAGGCCTGCCACCAGGTAGTCGGCCAGGCGAATGCCCATGCGGTCCGACCTGTAGGAACCGTAGAACACCAGGATCTTGTCAGCCATTCGTCGCTCCGTTGTCGAGGCCGGGCGGCCACCACGCGAAGGCTACAACATTGGCATGTCGGCGCATTTGGTAGCAGCATCTTTCGAATCCTCTGGCTACCATCCCGGCATGAACAAGCTGCCTGCTTTGTGCACTGCCGCCATGGTGCTTGCCGCATCGGCCGGCCATGTGTTCGCCGCCCCGACGGCGCAGGTGCTCGATGCCGTCAAGAAGCCGCATTCGGTCGATCCGGATTGGCGCGCGCGCCTGTGCGCTTTGCTGCCGCAGCCTTGCGACCCGCATGCGCTGGGCTTGTACCGGCTGCGCGGCGCCGGGGCAAACAGCTTTGCAGTGCTCTCGGCCGAGCCGCTGGCCATGGCGCGCATCACGCGCGACAAGGTTGCGAAGACCTGGCAGCTCGAGCGACTGCATGACTTCAGCGCCTATGTGGCCGGCATGAAGAAAGACGCCGCAACGGGCATGTCCGACACGCGCCTTTCGCTTGGGCCGGCACTCTATCCAGTGGCCGAAGGGCAATGGGCGATGGCTGTGCTGCAGACCGTGTCCGAGATGTACTCGGGCGGCGGCGCCTCGTTCAGCAAGGCCGATTTCGTGCCGCTCGACGACACCCGGGCCGTGCACGAAGGCATTCCTTTTTCCTGCTCGAAGATGATCCGCGCCTGCTTCAGCGAAAAGGAATACAAGAGTTCGAAGCACTGCCACGACGAGAGCAACGGCAGCCTTCGCATCGCCTACGAAGAACCCGGCAAGCCAGGCGGACCCTACAGCTGGCAATACACATGGCTGCAGAGCGAATGGCCCGCAAACACACCCGCCAGCGGCACCACCACCACGCGTCTTCACTTCACCGCCAAGACCACCGAGAGGGTGAGCTTCTGCGGCGGGCCGCAGTAGCCTCCGAATCATTCTGCGGAAGCGGTGCGGTGCGCCGGCCTCAGCGCCGGGGAACCGTCACCGCGCCCACATGCATCGTGCGCCCCGCGCCGAGGCCCGCAATCACCAGCGCAATGCCCAACCCGATGAAGAGCCACGACGATGCGCGGAAGCTCCCGGTCCAGCCATGCAGCAGGCCGGCAAGCAGCGGGCCGCACGCGGCCACCATGTAGCCCACGCCCTGCGCCATGCCCGAGAGGTGCGCCGCCACGTGCGAATCGGGCGAGCGCAGCACCATGAACGTGAGCGCGAGGGCAAAGGTGCCGCCTTGCGCAATGCCCAGCAGCACGGCCCAGAACCACACGCCGGAGAGCGGCGCGAACAGCATCGCCAGCATGGCGGCCAGGGTGAGCAGGGCCAGCCCCACGGCAAGGCCGCGCTGGTTGCGCAGCTTTACCGCCACCGCGGGAATGACGAGGCAGGTCACCACCTGCGTCATCACGGCGAGGGACACCGCGTATCCGGCGGTTTCGCCGCCCAACCCGCGCTCGCGCAATATCGGCGCGAGCCAGCCCATCACGATGTACGCGAGGGCCGACTGCAAACCCATGAAGAACGTGACTTGCCAGGCCAGCCGGTCGCGCCAGAGCCCGCGCACGGTAAAGCCCGATTCGCTTGCCACCGGCTTCAGCGGCAGGGCCTGCGGCGTCCAGATCAGCGTGACGAGCAGGGCCGGCAGCGCCCACATGGCCAGCGCGGAGGTCCAGCCGCCGCCCAGCGCGTGTTCGAGCGGCACCGTGAGCCCCGCGGCGCTGGCCGCGCCGCCACACACCGCCATGGTGTAGAGGCCCATCATCAGCGCCGCCTGTCCGGCGAAGTCGCGCTTCACCAGGCCCGAGAGCAGCACGTTCGACACCGCGATGCCGCTGCCCGCAACGGCCGAGGCCACGAACAGCAGCGGGATGTTGCCGGTGCCGCGCAGCGCGGTGCCCACCAGGATGAGCACCATGCAGCCGAGCAGGGTGCGCTCGGTGCCGAAGCGCCGGCCCAGGCCCGGCGCGAGCGGCGCGAAGACGCCCAGGCAGACGATCGGCAAGGTGGTCAGCAGGCTCGCGGCGGTGGCAGAAAGGCCGGTGGCTGCCATGATTTCGGGCAGCATCACCGAGAGGCTGGCAAACACCGGCCGCAGGTTGAATGCAATCAGCACCACGCTCGCACCCAGCAGGATGCGGCGGGCCAGGCTCGGCGCCGGCGTGGGGTGCGGCGCGGGCATGCTGTCGGCCTCGGCGTCGATCAGCAGTTCACCGGCGGCGCGGTTGGTCGAAAAAGGCACTGCGCTCATTGAATGCTCTTCATGGCTCGGCTTTCGACAGTGCGTCGATCATGGGCGCCATGAATGCGCGAACCGCTTCCGCGGCGCGGTCGGGATCGCGGCTGGCAATGGCTTCGACGATGGACGCGTGCGCCGCCTGGTCGGGTTCGGGCAGGCTGGTGCCCATGGAGCTGGCGATGGTGTCCTTGATGTAGCCGGTAATGAAGCGGCAGGTTTCAGCCAGCGCCAGGTTGCCCGAAACGTCGACGATGGCCAGGTGAAAATCCAGGTCGCGCTGGATGAAGCTTGCACCGCCGTCGCTTGCATCCGGCAAGCCGCGCCGCTCGAGCAGGGCCCTGAGGTTGCGCAGGTCCTTGGCGGTGTGGCGCACGGCGGCAAGCCGGGCGGCTTCTACCTCGAGCGCGCGGCGCACCTCGAACTGGTCGCGCAGGCTCGCGCGACGCATTTTCTGCAAGTTGGCCGACGGGTCGAACCCCGAGCGCACATAGGTGCCGGAGCCCTGGCGCACTTCGAGCAAGCCGCGCGAGACCAGCGTTTTCACGGCTTCGCGCACGGTGCCGCGGCTCACGCCCAGAAGCAGGGCGAGCTGAGGTTCGATGGGAATGCGCGAGCCAACGGGCCAGCGCCCGGCCGAGATCTCGGCGCGAATGCTGTTGGCCGCGCTGTCGGCAAGAGAGGTTCGGGGTGCTTGGGCAAGCATATGAACTAGAAAGACCTATTCATTGAATCATTGGATGAATTGTCCGCCTGCTTCAATGCCGCAGTTGCAAGCAGGGGATTGGGAGTTGCTGTTCGCGGGATCGGCCACTGCCACCGGGCCGATCGCTCCCGCTCATCGGCGGGCGTTCTTCGCAACCACGCCCGCGCCGCGCACTTCGATCCTGCGCTGGTCGACCACCTTGCCTGCCGCGTCGACGAGTTCGATCACGTGGCGCCCCGGCCAGGGCAGCCATTGCGCGCTGTTGCCGCGCGCAAAGTGCTTGCCGTCGATGCGCCATTGCACGCCGCGGCCTTCGGACTCGAAGCGCACGCGCTGGTGCAGGGGCGGAATGTCCGGATCGAGCGCGATGATGGTGCCGTCGACCGGCGCGACGATGCGCGCCGCCGCGGTGTTTGCCGCCCGCGCGCCCGCGCCGGAGTCGAGCGCAAAGAGCGGTTGCTCCGTGCCCTGCAGGAACCATTCGCTGCGTGCCGCTTCGAGCGGATTGCCGTCGGTGCCGGGCCCGAAAGCCACGCGCGCCTCCACCAGCCCGGTGGGCGGCCTGGGCGCGCGGCTCGGCTCGCGTGCGTGCAAAAAGCGCATCACCTCGGCCCATACCGGGGCTGCGCCGCTGGTGCCGCTCACGTCCCACATCGACGCGCCGCTCGCGTTACCCACCCACACGCCGACTGTGTAGCGCTGCGACCAGCCCACGGCCCAGTTGTCGCGCATGTCCTTGCTGGTGCCGGTTTTCACCGCGGTCCAGAAGCGCGTGGAAAGAATGCTGTCGAGCCCGAAGGTGCGCGTGCGTGCGTTCGCGTCGGACAGGATGTCGCCGACGATGAAGGCCGCGGCCGGGTCGAGCATGGGTGCGACAGCGGATGCGTTGTCCCCAGCCTTGGCCTTGGCGGATGAGGCCGGCGGCGGCGCGGCCGTGCGCACCGTGAGCGTGGTGGTTCCGTAGCGCCCGCCGTTGGCCAGCATGCGATAGGCATTGGCGAGCGACAGCAGCGACACCTCGGCGCTGCCGAGCGCGAGGCTGTAGCCGTAGTAGTCGCCACTTTCGCGCAGCGGCAGCCCGGCCGCGCGCAACTGCCGCGCGAACGATTCGGGCGACACCATCACCAGCGTTCGCACGGCCGGCACGTTGAGCGATGCGGCAAGCGCCGTGCGCGCCGACACCGGTCCCTTGAACTGGCGGTCGTAGTTCTGCGGAATGTAGAGGCCGCTGGCCGTGTTGATCTGCGCCGACGAATCGTCGATCAGCGATGCCGCGGTGAGCCGCCTCTCGGCAATGGCCTGCGCATAGAGCAGCGGCTTGAGCGTGGAGCCCGGCTGGCGCAGCGCGGTGACCGCATCGACCTCGGCCGCCTGGCTCAGCGGGCCCGACGAGCCGACCCACGCGAGCACTTCGCCGCTCGCGTTGTCGAGCACCACCAGCGCGCCGTCTTCCACATGGCGCCCGCGCAGTTCTTTCAGGTGGCGCTGCAGCGCGTCGAGCGCAAAGCGCTGCAGCGGCGCGCGCAAGGTGGTGCGCACGGCGGTTTCCCTCGGGCCTGCTTGCCGCGCGGGCGCCGCGGACTTTGCGGTCGCTTCGGCTTCGGCCAACTCCTTCAGCACGCGCCGCGCCGCATGCGGCGCAATGCCTTCGTTCGCATCGAACGCCCGCCGCTGCACGGCTGCGCTGGTGAACATGTCGAGCGCATCGCAGTCGATCTTCTGGCCCGGCTCCATCGCGCGCATGACCTCGCACGCGCGCTGTGCCACGTGCGCCGGCTTGGCGTTGGGCGCGCGCACCAGCGCCGCGGCCACCGCGGCCTCGCGCGCGTCCAGTCCGCTCGGCGCCTTGCCGAACAGCGTGCGCGAAAGCGCATCGATGCCCACGATCTCGCCGCGGAACGGCACGGTGTTGAGGTAGGCCTCCAGGATCTGGTCCTTGCGCCAGTTGCGCTCCAACTGCGTGGCCGCCACGGTCTGGCCGATCTTCTGCGTGAAGGTGCGTCCGCTGTTGGCGCGGCGCAGGTCTTCGTCGAGCAGGCCCGACAGCTGCATCGTGATGGTCGAGGCGCCGCGCGTGCGCGTGTTCCACAGGTTGGCCCACGCGGCCGACGACACCGCGCGCCAGTCGATGCCGCTATGCTCGTAGAACCGCTTGTCTTCGCTCAGCACCATGGCCATGCGCAGCGCCGGCGACACATCGGCCAGCGCAATCCACTGGCCGCGCCGCACCGTGGCATCGGTGCGCACGCGCTGCAGCAGCTCGCCGCTGCGGTCGAGCACCGCGGTGTCGGAAGAACGGAACTCGCGCTTCACCTCGTCGAAGCTCACGACGCCGGCGGCAAGCGCAAGCGCCGGCTGCGCGCAGGCCGCCACGATCAACGCGGCGACAAGATGGCTGGCGGTAAATGACGGGCGATGCATGGAGGGCGTGAACTGGAGGAGGGCAAATCGGTGGCCAAGCCGCGCCATTCTCGGCGATGCGCCCACGGGAACTGCACCTACTTCGACTCGGGCGTGCCGCCGCCTCCCTTGCTCAGCAATTACAGCCAAAGTTCACAGCAAGGTTCCACATCCGGTAACGAACTTCACGCCCGAGCGTCATTCGGGATACGCAGCCGAGACGGAGGCGGCCTTCAATGCGGACGACGGCTTGCGGAGGCAGGCCGCGTTTGAAAACTCCAAGGAGAAAATCATGAAGAAGACATTGGCCATTCTGCTTGCCGCATCGGCTATTCTGGCCGGCTGCGTGGTTGCACCGTACGACCGTCCGCCCCCGCCGCGCGGCCAGTACCATGGCGGCGACCGAGACCGCGACGGCGTGCCCAACCGCTATGACCGCGACCGCGATGGCGACGGGGTGCCCAACCGGTACGACCGCCGGCCGAACAACCCGTATCGCTGATCCAGGCTGCAGCGCGCCTCAGGCGGGCCGGCGCGCGAGCAGCGCCCACACGCCCGCCGCGCTCAGCAGCGAACCGCCCGCAAGGTTGAAGCGCCGCTGCGCGCGCGGCGACGAAAGCAGCTTGCGGGCCGATCCCGCAAACACGGCATAGAGCGTGGCATTGAGCGCCGCCATGGCCACGAAGGTGACCGCCAGCACCCACAGCTGGCGCGTCATGTCGGCCGCGGGGCTCAGGAACTGCGGCAAGAACGCCACGAAGAACACGATGCCCTTGGGGTTGAGCGCCGTTACCAGGTAGGTATTGGCGAACAGCCGCCAGCGCGAATCGGGTGCCGCAGGCGCCGCGACTTCGGACGACGTGATGCCCGCGCGCAGCAGCTTGATGCCCAGGTACAGCAGGTACAGGCCGCCCGCCCACTTCACCACCGTGAACCAGAACGCCGAAGCGGCCAGCAGCGCACCCAGGCCGAGCAGCGAAACCACCAGCGCCGTCGAATCGCCCAGCGCCACAGCCGCCACCAGCGGCACATTGGCGCGCCGGCCGTGCGACATGGAATAGCTGATCACCGTGAGGATGGTCGGGCCGGGAATGATCAGCAGCACGGCCGATGCCGCCACGAAGGCGAGCCAGAGTTCAACGGGCATGAAAAGTCTCCAGGGTTGTTGTTGCGTTCAGGTGCCGAAGCGCGCGGCCGACCTGGCCTTGGCACGCTCCGCCTCTATGGCGCGGTCGCGCGGCTCGGCAGTGGTCACCAGCGACTCGATCAGGCGGGCGGCCGTTGCAGCGACTTCATCGACCGCGCGCTCGAAGGCCTCCTGGTTGGCCTTGGAAGGCACGCTGAAGCCGCTGAGCTTGCGCACGAACTGCAGCGCCGCGGCGCGAATCTCCTGCTCGGTGGCCGGAGGCTCGAAGTTGTAGAGGGTCTTGATGCTTCTGCACATGGGAGCTCCATTTCACTCGATCAGCCCGCGCTCCGCGGCCTGCGCCTGGTTCTCGAAAACGGCCATGGCGGTCTTCATGCGCCTGAAGCCGAACTTTTCGTAGAAGGGCTCCTTGCCGGCCACCGCATACAGAATGATCTTGCGGTGGCCCTTCGAAAGATCCATGAGCCGAGAGACGAGCTGCTTGCCAAGGCCCGTGCCCTGATGCGTGGGGTGCACCGCCACGTCGCAGATGTAGGAGCAGTCGAGCCCGTCGGCCACTGCACGCCCGGCGCCGACCATGCGGCCGTTGTCGTACACGAAGCACTTGAACATGCTGTTGGAGAACACGAGCTTCAGCCCGTCGGGCTGCTTGTTGCCGAGCGGTGCGGCCTGGTAGAGCCGCGAGAGTTCTTCCCAGTCGATGCCTTGGAGCGAATGGCGCCATTCGAGTGTCATGGAGCGTGCCTTCTCTTTTTTCGGCCGGTCACCCGGCCGCGTTCAAGCGCAGGATGGCGTCCGCCACGGCTTCGATGCCTTGGTCCGTCAGGTCGGGTGCCGCCACCTGCTGGCGCAGCGGCCACTTTTCGAAATGGCGCGCCTGCGAGCGTTCGTAGTGCGGATCGTAGTGAAGTGCCATCAGTTCCGCAAAAAGCTGCGGCAGGTCGCCCGCCATCGCCCACTCCTGCCAGCGCTGCACCACCGCCTTGCCCTGCATTTCCTTCAGCCTGCCGAGCTGTTCCGCGAGCGCCGCGCGGTCGTCGCCCAGGTAGGCATAGTCGCGCAGCAGGTAGTCGAGCCGCGCGGCCGCATCCGCCTGAATTTCGATGCATGCGGCGGCGCGCATGTACGCGACCAGCGGAATGGGAACCGAGAGCCGGCCGATGCGGGCGCTCTCACCTTCCACATACAGCGTGCGCGAGAGGTCGAGCGCACCGAAGCAGGTGGCAATGCGGGTTTCGAACTGCTTTTGCGACGGCTGCGGCACGCCGGGCAGGGCGCCCAGCAGCGAGCCCTTGTGGCTGGCGTAGTGTTCGAGGTCGAGCACCTGTTCGCCGCGCGCGGCCAGCGCCTGCAGCACGCGCGTCTTGGCGCTGCCCGTGGCACCGCAGATCACCTTGAGCCGCAGCTTGGGCACCGTGGCCTCGATCTGCGCCAGCACATGGTGGCGAAAGCTCTTGTAGCCGCCGGCAAGCTGCTGCGCGTCCCAGCCGACCAGGCGCAGCCAGGTCACCATCGAACCGCTGCGAAGCCCACCGCGCCAGCAATACACGAGCGGCCGCCAGTTGGCGGGCTGCTCGCTGAAGCGTTCGCGCAGGTGCCGCGCGAGGTTGGCGGCCACCATGGCGCCGCCCACGCGCCGCGCTTCGAACGCGCCGGTCTGCTTGTAGATGGTGCCGACGATGCGGCGCTCTTCGTCGTCGAGCACCGGGCAGTTGATGGCGCCGGGAATATGGTCGAGCGCAAACTCGGAGGGCGAGCGCGCGTCGATGACGGTGTCGAACCGGGGCAGGTCGGCCACGCGCGTGGGCTGGTGGCGCGGGTTGTCTTGGTCACGCATGGGCGTGCCCCAGGTTGCGCCGCAGCCGGCCGCTTGCCAGGTCGACAAGGGCCACCAGGACGAACATTGCAATCAATACGGTCATGGCCTGCTGCTGTTGAAAGATCGACAAGTGAAAGTAGAGAAGCTGGCCCAGGCCGCCGCCGCCGACAAAACCCAGCACCGCGGCCATCCGGATGTTCATTTCCCAACGATACAGCGCATAGGCCACCCATTGCGGCAGCACGAGCGGAAGGCTGCCGTAGGCAAAGGCCGCTGCCGCGCCGGTACCACTGAGAACCAGTGCCTGCTCGGGTTCGCGCGGCGCGTTCTCCAGGCTTTCGGCGAACAGGCGGCCCAGCACGCCGGTGGTATGCAGCGCGAGCGCCAAGGCTCCGGCAAACGGGCCGATGCCCGCGGCCAGCACCATGAGCGCGGCCCACACCAGTTCAGGCACGCTGCGCAGAAAGTTGAGGACAAAACGGCAGCCCTGCCGCACCAGGAGGCCCGACCTGCCCGAGGCCGGCAATGCCAGCGCGGCGGCTCCCGCGGCGGCCAGCAGCGTGCCCAGCGCCGAAACGGCCAGCGTCTGAAGCGCGCCCCACGCCGTCTTGGAAAGGAAGGCGCTCGAAAAATCGGGCGGAAAAAACTCGGCGATGAACTTGCCCATGAAGCCGATCGATTCCGCCGTGAACAGCGCGCGGTAGTCGATGGCCAGATACGCAAAGCTGGCCACCACGGCCGCCAGAACCAATGCCGATGCCACCCAGCAGCGGATGCAGCGGGGCGGCCTGGCCAAGTCGACGCGCCCGTTCATGCGAGCAACCGCCGCAACGCATTGCTCAGCGCATCGGCGAGCAGCACCAGCACCAGGAACACCAGCAGGATGCTGCTGGCCTCGCCGCCGTTGAGCATCTTCATCGACTGGTCCATGAGCTGGCCCAGGCCGCCCGCGCCCACGAAGCCCATCACCACCGAGGCCCTGACGGCACATTCCCAGCGGTACACCGTGTACGAGATGAGCTCCTGCGCGGAGTTGGGCAACAGGCCGTACACCAGTGCGGCAAAGCGCCCGCTGCCGCTTTCCAGCAACGCGCGGGCGGGGCGTGTGTCGGTCGATTCGAGCACCTCGGCATACACCTTGCCGAGCATGCCGCCATAGGTGATGGCCAGCGCCAGCACGCCCGCCGCCGGGCCCAAGCCGAGCGCACGCACGAAGACCAGCGCCCAGACGATCTCGGGCACGGCGCGCAGCACCATCAGCACCGAGCGCCCGGCTTGCCGCACCATGCCGGCCTTCGCACGGCCCGGGCCGGGGCCGATGCGCGACACCGAAAGCGCGCGCGTGGTCACGAAAGCCAGCGGCGCGCCGATGACGAATGCCAGCGCCGTGCCCGCCGTGGCCATGGCCAGCGTCTCCAGCGTGGCCTTGCCCAGCATCGCCAGAAAATCCGGTGCGGTTTCGGGCGGCAGAAAGCCGGCCAGGAAACCGCCTATTACCTGCAGGTTGCCGGGCGCGAACAGGGCCGACGGCGCAAAGCCCGACAGCTGCAGCATCGGCCATGCGATGACGAGCGCGGCCAGCAGCCACACGACGCGGCGGCGCGCTAGCGGGTCGCGCAGCGCGGGCGCTGTGCGTGGCGGCGATGGCTGCTGCACGGTGCTCACAGGCAATCCGGGCGTTCGATGGAGTTGACGGCGCTTGAAGCGAAGGGACCCGATGCGATGCCAAGAGGGCGTTCCGGTGCCTGCACCGGCAACCCGCCTTCGCTTGCATAGAGCGCCGCGAGCATCGATTCGGTCACATTGCCGACTGGCTCGTCGAACACCACTTGCCCACCGCGCATGCCGACGATGCGAGGAAACCAGCGCAGCGCCAGGTCGACCGCATGCAGCGAGGCCACAAGCGTGGCGCCGGTCGATTCGCTTTGCGCCACCAGCTGCTGCAGCGCGGTATCGGCCAGCGTCGGGTCGAGCGCGGACACCGGTTCGTCGGCCAGCAGCAGCGCGGGCCGCTGGTAGAGCACGCGCGCAATGCCCACGCGCTGCAGCTGGCCGCCGGAGAGGCGGTCGCAGCGGTCGAACAGCCGGTCTTCGAGCGAGAGGCGCGCCAGCACCTCGTGCGCGCCCGCAAGATCCGAAGGGCGCAGCAGCGAAGCCAGAGCGCGCATCGCGCTCCATTGCCCCAGCCGTCCCGAGAGCACGGCGGTGACCACGCGCAGGCGCGGCGCAATCGGCGGGCTCTGGTGCACGGTGCCGATGCGGGAGCGCAGCGTGCGCAATGCGGGCGCAGCCAGGCTCCACGGCGATTCACCGAGCAGTTGCACCGTGCCTTCGCCGGGCCGCAGCGCGGCGCCGAGCACGCGCAGCAGCGTGGTCTTGCCCGCGCCGGAAGGCCCGATGACGGCCACCCGCTCGCCGCTGCGCGCCGCGAGCGACACGCCTTGCAGCGCGCGATGGCCGTTCGGGTGAACCAGCCCGACCCGGTCGAGCGAGAAACTCACGCGACGGCTCCGCTGGCGCGCCGCAACGACATCACTTGACCAGGCCGGCCGACTTGGCGGCAGCCTCGATGCCGTCGTAGTTCGACGACTTGGTGGCGACGAACTTGCTCGCGCGCTGCAGGTTCATGATGTCCTTCATGGCGGGATTGGCCGGGTCCAGCTTCAGGAAGGCCTCGGTGAGCTTCTTCGTCAGCGCCGGGTCGAGGCCGGGGCGCACGGTCCAGTTGTAGTCGTAGTAGGTGGGCGTGGTGGCCAGCACGCGCACCTTGGCGGCGTTCGGGTTCTTGCTTTCGACCAGCTTCTCCCACACCGACGCGTTCAGCACGCCAGCTTCGGCGCGCGAGGCGGCCACGAAGGCCACTGTGGCATCGTGCGCACCGGAAAAAGCCACCGTCTTGAAGTCCTTTTCAGGATCGATGCCCGCTTGCATGAGGAAGTAGCGCGGCATCAGGCTGCCCGAGGTGGAGGAGGGCGCACCGAACGCGAAGGTCTTGCCCTTCAGGTCGGCCAGCGTCTTGGCGGTGCTTTCGACCGGCACGATGAACTTGCTGGTGAACACCTCGTCCTCCGCGCGCTGCACGATCGGTACCGCGCCGCCGTTCGTGCGAAGGCGGGCCTGCACGAAGGTGAAGCCGCCGAGCCACGCCAGGTCGATCTTGTTCGTGGCCAGGCCTTCGACCACCGCGGCGTAGTCGGTCACGGGCGTGAACTGCACCTCCATGCCGGTCTCCTTCTTCAGGTAGTCGCCCAGCGGCGTGAACTTGCGCTGCAGTTCGGTGGGCGCCTCGTCGGGAATGGCTGAGACGCGCAGCACCTTGCCTTGTGCGAAGGCACCCAGGGCGAAGGCGGACAGCGAGAGTGCAAGGGCGATGCGAAGGATGGGTTTCATGGCGTGGCGCGGCATGGCGCAAGGAAGAAGGGACAACCTTCGATTGTAGAAACCCGTGTCCGGGCGCCGTTTGCGCGCGGCTTCGATAATGGGCGACTGCCCTGATACGGATTGCGCCATGACCGACACGCCGACGATTTCACCCCTCAACCCGCTGGCTCCGCTGCGGCTCACCAGCTTTTCGCACGGCGGGGGATGCGGCTGCAAGATCGCGCCTGGCGTGCTGTCGGAAATTCTGAAGAACAGCGGCGGCGGCCTCATTCCGCCGGAGCTGATGGTAGGCATCGAAACCGCCGACGATGCGGCCGTATACCGACTGAACGACAAGCAGGCGCTGATCGCGACCACCGACTTCTTCATGCCCATCGTGGATGACCCGTACGAGTTCGGCCGCATTGCGGCCACCAACGCCATCAGCGACGTCTACGCGATGGGCGGCAAGCCGATCATGGCGCTGGCACTGGTGGCTATGCCGGTCAACCAGCTGCCGGTGGAAGTCATCGGCGACATCGTGCGCGGCGGGCAGGACGTGTGCCGCGCGGCCGGCATTCCGATTGCGGGGGGCCACACCATCGATTCGGTCGAGCCGATCTACGGGCTCGTGGTGATGGGCCTGGTCGACCCGGCCCACGTCAAGCGCAACGCCGAGGCGCGTGCGGGCGACGTGCTGGTGCTGGGCAAGCCGCTCGGCGTGGGCGTGCTTTCGGCTGCGCTCAAGAAAGAAAAGCTGTCGCTCGCGGGTTACCGGCAGCTCATCGAGAACACCACGCGGCTGAACACGCCGGGCATTACGCTGGCGACGATGCCGGGTGTGCATGCGCTCACCGACGTCACGGGCTTCGGGCTGGCCGGCCATGCGCTGGAGCTCGCACGCGGCGCCAAGCTCACGGCCACCATCGACTGGCCCCGCGTGCCGCTGCTGGACGGCGTGGCCGCCATGGCGGCGGATGGTTTCGTGACCGGTGCCTCCGGCCGCAACTGGGCCGGCTACGGCGCGGACATCGAGCTTGCGGACGGCCTCCCCGCCGCTGCCCAGGCACTGCTGAGCGACCCGCAGACCTCGGGCGGTCTGCTCGTGAGCTGCGCTGCCGAGTCGGCCGAAGCGGTGCTGCAGGTCTTTCGCGAGGAAGGCTTCTCGCATGCCGCGGTGGTCGGCCGCATGGAGCAGGGCCCGGCGCGCCTGCGCGTCTTGGCTTGAAGGCCGCGCGGGTGCTGCCGCAAGTCCCGAGTTCGGGCCAGAATGCGGCCAAGGGGAAACGCTGCAAGACTTCGGCAGTGAACAACGAGGGTCGCATGATGCGCACAACGGTTCTTTTCATTTCGGTCTTTGCTGCCGCGGCCATGGGCATGGCGGCGCATGCGGCGGACGTGATTCGCTGCACCGACGCCAGCGGCCGCATCGTCTACACCGACGGCCAGTGCCCGCCCGGGAGTAAGCTCTCGCGCCAGGTGCCCATTTCCGAGCCGCTGTCGGTGGTGCCGCCTGCTTCCTCCTCGGAAGAAGCGCGCCGCCCGGCCTACACGCCGTCGCCGAGCGCGGCGTTGCCGCAGCCCCCCGTCAGCAATGTGCCGCAGGGCCCCGCCATCATTCCGCGCAACGTCGAAGAGCCGCGCGTGGCGCCCGAGCCGCCGCCCGTCTACAGCTGGGGGCCCGATCCGTACTACGACGGGGGCCGCCCCGTCATCCGCCCGCGGCCCCCGCGCCCGCAGGACCCGGGGCCGCCACCGGGCCAGCGGCCGTGCCAGAACCTGGCGGGCATCAAGCGCAGCAACTGCTGAGCCGACGCAGCCGATGCAACTTCGCCCGTGGACCGTGTACTGCGACGGCAGCGCCATGCCGAACCCCGGCCGCATGGGCGCCGGCGCGGTGATCACCGACCCCGACGGCGTCCGTCACACGCTGTCGCTGGCCAGCCACGCCACCGGCTGCAACAACGAAGCCGAGCTGAGGGCCCTGACCCTCGCGCTCGAAGAACTGAAGGCCAGGGGCGCGACCGCGGTGCTGGCCTATACCGACAACAGCATCCTCGTCGAGCAGCTTGGCGGGCCCGGCGCCAGGCCGATCGCGCGCATGGCCGGCTTGTTCGAGGATGCCCGAGCGCTGCTCGGCTCCTTCGAAGAAGCGAGCCTTCGGTGGGTGCCGCGGCACCGCAACCAAGAGGCCGACACGCTCGCGCGCGCCTCGCTGGGGTTTGCGCCCAAGGCGCCCGCCAAGGCAACAAAGAAGCGGCGTTAAGCTGCGCGGTTCAGTTTTTCAGATAGATCACCGTTTATTCCATGACCGAAGCCAATTCCCTTCCGCCCCTTCCTGACCACCTGTCCACCGACCCGCGCAGCCCCCATCACGTGGCGGCCGTTTTCGAGCACGACATCGGCATCCGCTTCAACGACAAGGAGCGCCTGGACGTCGAGGAATACTGCATCAGCGAAGGCTGGATCAAGGTGCCCGCGGGCAAGACGGTGGACCGCAAGGGCAAGCCGCTGCTGATCAAGCTGAAGGGCAGGGTCGAGGCGTTCTATCGGTAAGACTCCGCTCAGGGCCATGCAGAACGCGCTTCGCGCCGTACGCGGCGACATCAACAAGCTGCAGGTCGATGCCATCGTCAATGCAGCCAATTCATCGCTGCTCGGCGGAGGCGGTGTCGACGGTGCCATCCACCGCGCCGCAGGGCGCGAGCTTTTGCATGAGTGCCGCCTGCTGTCTGGCTGCAAGACGGGCGACGCCAAGCTGACCAAGGGCTACCGGCCCGGTTCATCATCCACACCGTCGGGCCGGTCTGGCGCGGGGGCTCGAACGATGAGCCGGAACTGCTTGCATCGTGCTACCGGAAGTCGATGGAAATCGCCGGGCAGCACGGCCTGCGGACCATCGCGTTTCCGTCGATCAGCACGGGCATCTACGGCTATCCGATCGAACTCGCGGCGCCCATCGCGGTAGCCACGGTCCGGTCGGCGCTGGCCGAAAGCGCCAGCGTTCAGGAGGCCACGTTCTGCTGCTTCTCGGACGCGGACCTGGCCGTGTACGAGGCGGCGCTTGCGGCAGCGGGGCCTGCCTGAATCAACCAAAAACGATGGCGGTCTTGTGCGCGATGCTGAGCCGGGCCGACTCATAAAGCAGCAGCCAAGACTCGATTTCGCGATACAGACTTTCCTCTCCTTCGCTGATCGCGGTGAGACGGGACGCTTCCTCGTCCGAGAGCTGGCCATTCGAGAGCGCGATGCCGAGTGCGGGAGCGACCAGCACCAGTTCTTCAAGCAATCTGTACGAAGAGCCAAGCATGCCACCGGGCAGATCAGCCTCGTCTTGCTCGGCAAAGATCACCTCTTCGAAGTCGACCGGCAGATAGAAGCCCTCCGCATCGGAGTGGCAAAGCAGGTGGCTTTCGAACATGCCCGCCACGTCTTCGAGCGTCTCGTCTTCCGTGGGGTCGACGCCATCCGGCAAGGGCGTCGCCATCCAGTCGGGCGTCGTCACGCGATGTGCGTAGGCCCGGCGGAGGTAATGAATGAACGAATAAGGCAGGCCATCGATCCGGGCACGGGACTCGAGTGGCGGCAACGTGCGCGGCTCCACGTGCGGCGGCAGGCCAGCCGCTATGAGTCTGCGGTTCGCCGCAGCGAAATCTTCATCGAACCGTTCGGCGCTCTCGGGATCGTTCTCGAGCAAGTCGGCGAGGATGCCGACGGAGATTGAAAGGCCCACAGGGTCCTCCTTGTTTCAATGATCGATTCGGCGAATGCGGTGCTGTGCGTCACGCGCGTTCGCCGGTATTAACTGTCGCCCCGGCGCTTACTTCGCCGCCTCCACCTTCACCCGCGCATTCGGCGTCTCGCCGAACATCTCCGGCGCATACATCGCCTCGACGCGGCTCGGCGGCAGCGCGAAGTCGCCAACGTTGTTCAGGCGCACGGTGTATTCCATCTTCACCACGCCCTTGGGCAGGTACTCGTAGTAGCTGCGGAAGGCTTCGAAGCTGCGCTCTTCGAAAGCCGGCCAGCCGGCGCCCGACTTCTTCTCGCCTTGCGTGGCGATCTGCGAGTCGCGGCCGAGGCCGCTGCCCAGGATGGTGGCGCCGCCGGGAATCGGGTCGCTGATCACGACCCAGGTCATGTCGGCGCTGGCGTTCACCTCGATGCTCACGCGCAGCACGTCGCCGCGCGTGTACTTGCCCGCGGTGGCTTGCTCGACGGGCGTGATGGTCTTCTTGAGCGCGTAGCCGGCGGCAAAAGGCGCCTTCAGCTGCACGGCGGCAATCGACTGCATCGTGAGCCACGGCTTGCCGGTGCCTTGCTGCGTGACCAGCAGCGTGTCGCGCACCGGCGCACCCGAAGGCGATGCCGCCCAGGGCAGGAACATGGTGTTGTTCTTCAGGTTGCCCGGTGACGCGGGCGCGCCGAAGAAGGTGCTCTGGTTGGGGGCGCCGGCCGCATCGGTGGTCTTCACGCGATCGACCTTGCTCCAGTCGACCTGCGCCTTCGCGGCGCCGAGCGTGGCGGCGGTGATGCCCGCCACCGGCGTGCTTTCGAGCACCTTGGAGAACTTCTCGAGCGCGAGCCCGCCCCACAGGTTGGCGGTGGTGGTGTGCCAGGCGCCGTTCTGCTGGCGGCCGATGAAGCCGTTGGCGAGCTTGCCGATGTCGTCCTTCCACGCCGGGTCGTCCATCACGCTCAGCAGCAGCCGCGCAGTGTTGACGTCGCCGTTGGTCATGAGCCACCACCAGTAGTCGTCCTGTTCGGTGCTGAAGATGAGCTTGGTGCCCTGGTACGACAGGCGCGCCTTCAGCACGTTGTTGGCCTCGTCGAGGCGCTGCTGGCGCTGCGGCACGTCCTGCACGCGCTTGAGGATGTTGAGCCAGTCGATCACGGCGCTGGTGGGCCACTGGTTCGGCGCAATGGTGATGCTGCCGAGCATGCTGCCCTTGGCCGTGCCGTAGCGCGACAGCGCCTCCAGCGCGGCAAGCTTGCGCACGTCCAGGTCCTTGCGCGGACTCCAGAATTCGCGCTGGATGCGGCCTTCGACAAAAGCGATGAGGCCCGACTCCATCGGTGCACGCACGTCGTCAGGCAGCGCGAAGGCGGGGTTCAGCGCCGCGGCCTCGTGCGTTGCCGCCAGCAGGTACGACGTGAGAATGTCGCTGCCGCGGTTGGCTTCGCCGTCGCGCGGCGGAAAGTAGTTGGCCAGGCCGTCGCTGTCCAGGTAGGTCGGCAGCTGGGCCAGCACGCCTTGCCACATCTTCGCGTCGCGCAGGCCGACCGATTTGCTGGTCTTCTGCTCGAGGCAGATGAACGGGTAGTTCGCAAACCAGTCGCGCACGCCGGGCAGGCCTTCGGCAAGCTTGGGCTGCAAGGCGAGCTTGAGGCCGCCGCGGCCGGGCAGGGCGTCGGCGGGTGGTGCCACGTCGATGGTGAAGGGCCCGTCGAGCTGCACCAGCGTGGCCTGCTGCACCGTGAGCGGCACCGAGGGCACGATACGCTGGCGCACCTTGAGCGCATCGCGCGCGCCGCCCAGCGTGTCCTTGGCCTCGATCTCCCACAGGATGGCTTCGGCGCGCGTCTGCGCGAGCTGCGCGGGCGCGGTCACGGTCCAGGCCACTTCGCGTGCTTCGCCGGCCGGAATGTCGACGGTTTGCGTCTCGAGCGTGAGCAGCGTGGCGCGCGGCGTGGCTTCCACCTTCATCGGCTTCTGCGTGGTGTTGCGCAGCGTGATCTGGGCGCGGAACTGGTCGTCCTCGCGCACCAGCGGCGGCAGGCCGCTGATGATCTGCAGGTCTTGCGTGGCCTGGATGCTGGTCTGGCCCGTGCCGAAGAGGCTGGTGCCCGAATCGGCCACGGCCACGATCTTGAAGGTGGTGAGCGCATCGTTGAGCGGCACCGTCACCACGGCCTGGCCGTTGGCGTCGAGCACCACCTTCGGGTTCCACAGCAACAGCGTGTCGAGCAGTTCGCGCGTCTGGCCCTTGCCGCCGCCGCCGCCTGCGGGCACGGCCTTGCGTCCGTAGTGGCGCCGGCCGACGATTTCCATCTGCGCGGTGGAGGTGGAGACGCCCCAGCTGCGCCGCTGCAGCATGGCGTTGAGCAGGTTCCAGCTGTCGTTGGGCATGAGCTCCAGCAGGGCCTGGTCGACCGCGGCCAAGGCCACTTCGGCGCCGGCCGCGGGTTTGCCGTCGGGCAGCTTGGCGGAGATGGTGATCTGCGCCTTGCCACGCACGGGGTAGCTGGGCTTGTCGCTGGTTACTGTCACGTCGATCTGGTGCGCGCGCGTGCCGACGCGGATCTCGGCCATGCCCAGGCGATAGGCGGGCTTGCTCAGGTCGACCATCGCGGTGGGCGCGACGTATTCCTTGCCTTCGTACCAGAAGGCCGTCCACCATTCGCGCGGTGCTTTGAAGCCCCAGGTGAAGAAGCTGTACCACGGCACTTCGCGCAGGCGGCCGCGCAGGGCGAGCACGCTCACGTAGGCGTTTGGTCCCCATTCGGGCTTGACCTGCAGGCTCACGGTCGGGTCCTTGCCGTTGAGCTGGACCACGTGCGTTTCGATGATGCCCTCGCGTTCCACCGACACCAGCGCGGTGGCAAAGCGGAAGGGGCTGCGCACCTGGAACTTGGCGATTTCGCCGGGCTGGTAGCTCTTCTTCTCGGGCAGCACGTCGATGCGGTCGTTGTCCTCGCCGCCGAACCAGAGTTCGCCTTGCTTGGTCACGTACACCGAGCTGGCGGCGCGGCTGTCGCGGCCTTCACTGTCGGTGGCGCTGGCCACCAGCTCGACTTCGCCGGCTTCCTTCAGCTCGGATTCGCACAGCAGCAGGCCGCGTGCGTCGCTCTTGCCGCTGCAGACGGTACCGATGTCCTTGGTGTCGGTCTTGTTGTCGTAGGTGTAGAAACCGCCCACCATGCGCTTGCGGCTGGTGGTGGTGATGCGCGCCACGGCGCGCACGTTGAGCGTCACGCCGGCCTGGGGCTTGCCCGAAAGGTCGAGTGCCAGCGCCTGGTACTTGAGCTTCTGGCTGGTGGAAACCCAGCCCTCGGTCTTGATGCCGGCAATCACCGAGGCGGGCCACAGCGTCTGCGTGCTGCGGATGGTCTGCACCTCGCCGTTCGGGTCGGCGTAGGTGGCTTCGAGCAGCAGCTCGCGCGCGGCCTTGACCTTGGGCACCTTGTCGATCGTGACCTTGCCGGCGCCGTCCTTGTTGAGCGTGAGCGGCAGCTTGTCGGCGATCACGCGGGTGTCGCTGGCGCTGTTGATGTCTTCCTCTCCGCCCGCAGCATCGGCGGCGGGCGCGGCCGCCTGCGCACCGTCGGCTTGCACGCGCGGCGGGTTGAAGCTGAAGGCGTCGTGGTCGGCAAAGCTCAGGCTCTTGCCGCGCATCATGGCCGACACGCGCACCGGCAGGTTGGCGGCGCCGCCGCCGGCCACGTAGTTGATCTGCACGTCGGCCGGCACCGAGACCACGCTCACCAGCGGTTTCTTGTCGGTGGGCGCAATGCGGCCTTCGAGCACGGGCAGGCGGAACTCCTCGACGCGGAACAGGCCGGTGGAGAAGCTGCGGTTGTAGTCGCTGTCGCCGCCTTCGCCGCCCTCGCCATCGGATTCGCCGCTGTTGGCGTCCTTGCCCTTGCCGGTACGCAGCATGACCTCGTACACGCCGAGCTTGGCGGCCGGCGGAATGGCAAAGGTGTTTTCCGCGCTCAGGCCGCCGGTCGGCGTCTTGCGCCAGGCAAGCGGCTGCGTAAAGCGCTGGCCGCTGCCGGTGTGGGTCACCACCAGCGTGTCCGGCCGGTTTTCGGGCAGGCCGAAACCCTTGCTGGTCTGGGTGCGGATCAGGTGCTTCATCGACACCGTTTCGCCGGCGCGCAGCAGCGTGCGGTCGAAGATGGTGTGGGCCACGCGGTCGGGCTCGGCCTGCAGGCTGGTGGGCACATTGAAGCGCCAGGGCTCGATGCCGCGCTGCCAGTCGCTCCAGGTGAAAGCCAGGTCTTCAATGCCCTTGTCGTCCTTGGCGCGCGCGCTGACGAACCACGCGCCCGTGTTGTATTCGTCAGGCCCGTTGCAGCTGGGCGCGTCGGGCGCGATGCCGGTCAGGTTGACGATGCCGTTGGCGTCGGTCTTGCCGGTTGCGACGGCGGTGCCGCGGCAATCGGACACGCGCACTTCGGCATTCGGCACCACCTTGCCCTTGTCGAGCGTGGTGACCCAGGCCATCGAGTTCTCGCGGCCGAGCTTGAAATGCACGGCCAGGTTGGTGGCCAGCGCGGTGGTGCGCACGTACATCGTGCGGCTTGCGCCGTAGCGCTCGTCGAGCAGCGCGTCGCCGAGCTTCTGCGAGGCAATTTCGAGCACGTGGAAGCCGGGCGTCAGCGGAATGCCGATGACTTCGAAGGGGCGCGGATCGCCGCTCTCGGCCTTGGGCATGTCGAGCGCCTTCACGCCGGGCTGGCCCGCCAGAAGAGACAGCATGCGGGTCTGAATGCGGGTGCGCTCGTTGGTCTCGATGACTGCGGGCAGCGCGCCCTTGATGTCCTTGCGCGCCTGCTCGCGGCTCACCGTGTACTCGTCGTAGCGGCGCACCTTGCGGAACCACGCGATGATTTCCGCGTCGGTCTTCGGATTCATGTCGCTGACCTTGCCGGGCGTGAGCGCCTGCACCATGAGCGCGGGTTCCACGCGGCGCACGGTCACCGGCATCATGGCCGGCGTGCCGGGTTCGGCCAGCCGCTCGACCACGCCGAAAGGCGAGGCGGCGAACTTGGCCAGGGGCGGCATGGCGCCGGTCGCCACGTCCAGCGGAAAGCTGCCGGGCGAAGCCAGCGGCCGGCCCGATGCGTCTTCGAACTTGGCGGGCAGCTCGACCGTGTACTTGGTGTCTTCGGCAAGCGGCGGGGCGAAGCTCGCGGCGCTGACGACATCGTCTTCGCTGGGTGTGCCGCCGTCGTTCTCGAGCGTGGCGGCAATCGATTTGCCGGCGCCCTTGAGCTGGATCTGCGAAGCCATCTTGCGCGTGACCGGCGCATTGAACTGCAGCTGCATCGGCCGCAGCGGCAGGCAGGCGGCTTGCGCGTTCTCGCGCTCGCAGGTGAAAGACACCGCAAACGGCTCGCGCACCTGAAAGCTCAGGCGGCGCTCCACGTTGTTGGCCACACCCGAGGGCGTGGCCACGCCCTTGCCGTAGACGATCTGCACCTTGCTGCCGGGCGTGAGCGTGCGGTTGCACTGCAGCGCAATGAAGCGCAGCGGCTCTTTCGCGGCCTCCTGGTCGCGGCCAAAAGCCTTGAGGAGGCCGGCGCGCTGCTCGCCTTCGAGCAGCCTGACGGGAATGCGCTCGCCAATGCCCTCGGCCGCGCACCAGACGTTCTGGCGCACGCTCTCGACCGTCGCCCCACCGTTGAGCTCGAGCACGAACATCTGCTGCTCGTCGATGCGCCCGTAGCTCCCGGGCATGAAATTGCGCACGAACGGGCCGCCGCTATTAAATTGATAGCGCTCCGGGCCGGTCAGTTCACCGCCGGCACTCGGCTTGAAGGTGGAGATTCGCGTAACGGTGCAGCGCACGCCGGGCGGCAGGTCGTTCTCGAAGTCGAAGACCCATTGCTTGGCATCGGTCCAGCGGCCCGTTCCCTTGCCCGCACGGGCGTCGGTGCAGCTCACCGTGAGCGGCGCGGGTGCCTTCGGGTCGCCGAAATTGACGGCGGTCTGGTCGAACTTGGCGACGATCTGGCGCACGCGCGCCACCTCGCCTTGCGGCGTCAGGCTGGTGATCTGCAGGGCATGGCCCGGGCCGGCAAAAAAAGCGCTGCCGGCCAAAAGCAACGCTGGAATGGTTCTTTTCAATTTTTTCTCCGCCTTGAAGCACCGCGCAGCGTAGCCGATTTGAAAGGCGGTTCGGCAGTGCCAAGAGTCATATGCCGTGGCTGTCTTCATACAATCGGCACTGTCGTGCGTGCGCCGCGCGGACCGCCACCAAGACCTCGCCGCCGACCGATGAAACGCTACTGGGAAATAGACGCCTTGCGCGGGCTGATGCTCGTGCTGATGACCGTCACCCATTTGCCGACGCGGCTGACCGATCCGCTGGGCCAGCCCTTCGGCTTTGTTTCGGCGGCGGAAGGCTTCGTGCTGCTGTCGGCTTTCGTCGCCGGCCTGGTCTACAGCCGCATCGGCTACGTGCGCGGCGTCGATTCGATGCGCCAGGCCTTCTGGCGGCGCGTGCTCAAGGTGTACCTGTGCCAGGCGGCGATCCTGCTGTTTCTGTTCACGGTGATTGCCGCACTCGGGCTGCACATCGACCAGCCGGCGGTGAAGAACCTGGTGTCGTACTACCTCGCGGAGCCGCGCGACGGCTTCCTGTTCGGGCTGCTGCTCATCTACGAACCGGCGCTGCTCGACATCCTGCCGATGTACATCTTCTTCATGTTGATGAGCCCCTGGGTGCTGGCCTTTGCCATGCGCCACGGCTGGACGCCGGTCATGGCCGCCAGCGTCGCCGTGTGGGCCATGGCGCAGTTCGGCATCAGCGAATGGATTTATGCGCTGGCCGTGCGTTACCTGGGTATTTCGGTGCCGTTCCATGAAATGGGCGCTTTCAACAGCTACGCGTGGCAGTTCCTCTGGTTTGCGGGACTGTGCATGGGTGCGAGCCGCAATTTGCCCGATGCGCGGCCGATGCGTTTTCCGGCCTGGCTGTGGATGCCCGCGCTGGCCATTGCGCTCTATGGCTTCTGGTGGCGCCACCATGGCATCAACGGCCAGGCGCCCTTTGGGGGCGACGTGGAGCTGAACCTGCTGTTCGACAAATGGCAACTGGGGCCGCTGCGCCTCGTCAACCTGGTGGCGCTGGGCATCCTGGCGGTGCGTTTCGGGCCGTGGTTCATGCGCAAGATTCCGCGCCTGCATTGGCTCGAGGCCATGGGCGCGGCCTCGCTGCCGGTGTTCTGCGCGCACCTGGTGGCGGTGCTGCTGGTGCTGGCTTTCTACGGCGACAGCCAGACCGCGCGGCCGTGGTGGGGCGACGGCTTGCTGCTGCTGGCGGTGTTCGCGGGGATGTACGCGGTGGCGCGCTTCACGCGCGGCGCCGATGTGCCGCCGCCAGCGGACGATGTGCCTACGGAGCCTGCGCGGGCCTGAGAGCGGTCAGGGCAGGGCAGACGCCGCGGCCGGCGCCGATGTCGGCGTGGGTGCCGTCGCAGGTGCCGGCGCTGCCGCCGCAACGGCTCCCGGCAGGCGCGCCGCGATGACCGACTGCCAGAGCCGGTAGCCCTCGTCCGTCATGTGCAGCCTGTCGCTGCGGAACAGTTCCGGCCGCGGCCGGCCGTCCGCGCCGAGCATGGGCGTGAAAACGTCGATGTATTCGCTGTCGGGCAGCCGGTTGAGGTAGGCCGCGATCACGTTGTTGGTTTCGCGGACCAGCGGCAGCAGGTGCTCGCGCGAGGGGCTCGGCTTGACGGAGATGAAGCTGATGCGCGTGTTCGGCAGCTCGGCGCGCACCGTGTTGGCAAAACGCGCAAAGCTTTCGAGCACCTGCAGCGGCGTGCGGCCTTCGGCCAGGTCGTTGTCGCCGGCGTACACCAGCACCTGCCGCGGCTTGTAGCGCACCACCAGGTCGCGCGCGAACAGGCTGCAGTCGGCCATGGTCGAGCCGCCGAAGCCGCGGTTGACGACGCCCGGCACCTGGCGGAAATCCTGCGCGAGGCTCTTCCACATGCGCACGGTGGAACTGCCCACGAACACCACGCCGCCGGGCGCCGGAAATTGCTGCTGGTCGGCTCGCGAGAAGGCCGCGAGCTCGTTGTGCCAGCGCGCCTTGGCCGCAAGGTATTCGGAGGAGGTGGAGGCATCCGCCGCCGTGCTGTCCAGCGACTCATAGGGGAGGACGGCAGTGTGGTTCTGGGCGTGCGAGGCGAGTGCCGCGGTCAGCAGCAAGGCCGCGGCCAGCGCGGTTTTCATCGAAGGCATCGGAAGTCGGAGCGCAAATCGGACCGTTTTTGTTCAATCGGGAGCGGGCAGTGGGCGCGGTTTCACCCGGGTGCCGTCTTCGGATTGTGGGGCATGAAATACCGGGCCGGCCACTCTTCCGACGCGCCGCCGGAGCGCCTTGCCGGCCTCGCTCCCCGCTCCCAGGAAACATTCGGCAACGTATACTGCCCCGCAAAATCGGAGCGGAGCGCACAAGCGTGCGGGTGGGGAATGAAGCAAATTGCGATCGTTGTCGCGCTCTGCGTGGGCGCGTGGTACTTCTTCATCGGCGGGCGCAAGCTCGACGAATCGATGGTGCGCACGTACTACGAGAAAGAGGCGCACGCCATCTATTCGCGTGACGCGGACAAGCTGTGCAAGCAACTCAGCAAGAAGGTCGTCATCCAGAGCAAGACGGTGATGATGGGCCGCACCACCGAAACCAGCAGCGACCGCGAACAGGCCTGCGACTCGTTGCGCAAGACTTTCAAGATGTTCGAGTCGGTGGGCGAGCGCATGGGCGGCATTCTCACCATCGAGTACGAGTACCACATCGACAGCATCGAGGTGGCGAGCGACCGCAAGAGCGCTACCGTCGAAGGCACCAGCGTGCTGAAGATGGGCGAGACGGCCATGCAGTTCAAGAGCACTTTCACGCAGCGGCTGGAGCGCGAGCTGGGCCAGATGCGGCTGGTGCGCGGCGACGACGTGACCGTGGTGCGCATGGGCGGGCGCGGCGCCATGAGCCAGAGCGACTTCTTCAAGTAAGCGCGGAGCGTCGCCACCATGCTCGTCAACGACTCGCTGCCGCCCCCGCCGCCGTTCTGGCACCGCCTCAACAGCTTCTTTGCGTTTCCGTTCCAGTTGCGGCCGTTGATGTACGGCCTGGTGCTCGCGTTTTGCAGCCTGCTGTTCGAGGCCATTCCTTTTCTGCATCCCGGCCTGTCGCTGATCGTGATCGAACTGGGCATCGTGCTGGCGGCCAGCCGCTATGGCTTCAAGGTGACCGCGCTTGGCTCGCGGGGCATCTGGCGTTCCGAAGATTTTCCGCGCGAACTCAATGAGGACTGGGTCAACCTGCCGTGGAAGCTGTTTGCTATTTCAGTGGTGCAGGGCGCGCTGATCGGCTGGCTGGCCTGGTACGAGCCGGTGCTGGGCACTGTCGCGGTGTTCGTGGTGTCGTTCACCTTTCCGGCCGCCGTGATCGTGCTGGTGCAGTCGGGCAGCTTCTTCCAGGCCATGAACCCCGGCCACGTGATGGATGCGATGCGCATCATCGGCTGGCCCTACGCACTGCTGTGCTTCTTCCTGTTTCTCTTGAGCGCGGGCGCCCAGGTTGCCATCGACATGCTGCTGCCGATGATCGACGGCCTCATTGTGCTGCCGATCGCCAATTTCGCGTTCATCTACTTCGGCTGGGTGATGGCCAGCCTGCTGGGCTACGTGATGTACCAGCACCACGACGCTTTCGGCATCGACCTGCTGCCCGGCGGCGGGGTGGACGACGGCGCGCCGGTGGACCGCCGCACGCCCGAGCAGATTGCCGCGCAGCGCACCGATGCCGAGGTGGCACAGCTGGTGACCGACGGCGACGTGGCCGGCGCGCTGGGCGTGGCCTACGAGGCGCAGCGCGTGGCATCGTCCGACGACCTGGCGGCGCAGCGCCGCTACCACCGCGTGCTGCTGCTCATGCCCGACAAGGCTTCCACCTTGCTCGACCACGCGCGCCGCTACATTCCGCTGCTGCTGGGGCGCGACCTGGCGTCCGAGGCGCTCAAGGTCTTCAGGGCCTGCCGCGAGAAGGACAAGGCTTTTGCGCTCGACGACGCGCCCACGGTCGTGACGCTTGCAAAAGCCGAATGGCGCAACGGCGATGCGCATGCCGCGCTCGCGCTGCTGTCGGGTTTCGACCGGCGCTTTCGCGGCCATGCGGCCATTCCGCAAGCCTACGAACTGGCGGCCAGGGTGCTGGTGCAGGGGCTGGGCCGCGCCGACATGGCGCAGCCGATTCTGAAGACGCTGGAATCGCGCTTTCCGGACAGCGAGCAGACGCAGGAAGTGCGCTGGCTGCTCCGTCCGGCAGCCTAGGCGGCCGCCAGCCTGTTCAGGCGCGCTCGAGGGCGCGCGTCACCATGTCGTTGGGCGCAAGCCGCAGCAGATGCGGCAGCCAGCCCTTGGCCATCTCGCGCTCGCCGGCATGCAGCAATCCGTTGGCACAGGCCGACAGGGTATCGGCCAGTTCCGGATGGTCGGGCGCGGTCTTCAGCAGCACGCGGCACAGCTTGTCGGCGTCCTGGAACTGGCGCACGCGCGTGAAGCGGCGCGCAAGCCGGGCCATGTCGTCGGGCTTCAGGCGCGCGCCGGGCTTGGCCTGGTCGAGGTAGGTGGTGTAGCTGGCGTGCTGCAGCGCCAGGGTGTCGGGATCGGTGGCGGGCAGGCGGAAGATGCGGCGCGCGGCCTGGTGAAAGTCTTCGCTCGCGGGCTGCAGCCGCGCGGTGTTGAACCAGGCGCGCAGCGTATCGGTGTCGCCAGGTTGCAATGCGGCGGCGGCGCGCCATTCGGCGGCGGCGGCCTCGAACTTCATGGCGGCGCCCAGCCGCCGCGCCGCGGCCACGTGGCCGTTGAACTCCTCGTCGCCGTTCGATTGTTCCGACGCCACGGTCTCCGGCGTCTTCACCCGGTTCAGCGCCATGGCGCAGGCCATCAGTGCCGCGCCCGCCAGAAGGCCGCCCAGGTGCGCCATGTAGGCGATGCCCTGGCCGCCTACCGCGTGCTGGAGCAGTTCGTTGGCAATCCACGCCGGCAGCAGCAGCAGTGCCGGCGCCGTGACGTAGTTGAAATAGAAGAACAGCTGGTAGAAGAACCGGATGCGCCGCAGCCGGTACATCACCGCGTACATGCCCATCAGCGCCGACACCGCGCCCGAGGCGCCGAACCCGTAGCTGCCCTTGCCCGCATAGGCCCAGTCGGCCAGCACCGAAGCGCCCACCGCACCCAGGATGTAGAAGCTCAGGTAGGTGCCGCGGCCCAGTGCCAGCTCGACCGAAAAGCCGAACAGGAAGAGGAACAGCATGTTGCCCAGCAGGTGCCCGGTGCTGCCGTGCAGGAAGGCGGCGGTGACCCAGGTCCAGGGCTTGAACTCCGCGTCCTTGGTGTAGTCCTGCGCCCATCGTTCGGTGAACGGCGCGGGCTGCATCGATTCGTATTGCTGGCGGTCGCGCTTCCACTCGGCGTACCGAGGGTTGGCGGGCGTGATCACGCCGTCTGAGCGCAGCTTTTGCAGGAACGCTTTTTCCTGCTGCATGCCGTCGAGCAGTGGCCCTGTCTGCTTGCGGGCCAGCAGCCGCTGGGCGGCCTTGGCACGGGGCGAGCGCGTTTCCTCGAGCCAGGCCACGAAGGGCGGCAGCTCCAGCTCGGGCAGCACGCTCTGCGCGTAATAGTGGGCCGCGCGTTCGTCGGCCTTTTCTTCACTGCGCTGCGGCCCCCAGAACACGATCATGTTCACGAGGATCAGCAGCACCGTCATCCACGGTGGATTGCGCCAGCTCGGTTTGTTCTCGAGCGGGATGGCGTAGAACAAGTGGCGCCTTGAAGGTCAGGCAAGCCGTGCACGATGGCGCGCGATTTGCGCCTTGACCTGCGCCGGCGCGGTGCCGCCCAGGATGTTGCGCGCATTGAGCGAGCCGCGCAGGCTCAGCACGTCGTACACGTCCTTCTCGATGTTCGGGTTGAACTGCTGCAGCACCGTCAGGGGCAGTTCCGCCAGGTCGACCTTGTGCGAAGTGGCGGCTTTCACGGCATGGGCCACGATTTCGTGCGCGTCGCGGAAGGGCAGGCCCTTCTTCACGAGGTAGTCGGCCAGGTCGGTGGCGGTGGCGTAGCCGCGCAGCGCGGCGGCCTCCATGGCCTCGGGCTTCACGGTGATGCCGCCGATCATCTCGGCGAAGATGCGCAGCGTGTCCTTGAGCGTGTCGACGGTGTCGAACAGCGGCTCCTTGTCTTCCTGGTTGTCCTTGTTGTAGGCCAGCGGCTGGCCCTTCATCAAGGTGATGAGCGCCATCAGGTGGCCGACCACGCGGCCGGTCTTGCCGCGCGCCAGCTCGGGCACGTCGGGGTTCTTCTTCTGCGGCATGATCGAAGAGCCGGTCGTGAAGCGGTCGGCGATCTGGATGAAGCCGAAGTTCTGGCTCATCCAGAGAATGAGTTCCTCGCTCATGCGGCTGATGTGCACCATGCACAGGCTGGCGGCGGCGGTGAACTCGATGGCGAAGTCGCGGTCGCTCACGGCGTCCAGGCTGTTCTGGCACACGCCGTCCATCTTCAGGGTCTTGGCCACCAGTTCGCGGTCGAGCGGGTAGCTGGTGCCGGCCAGCGCGGCGGCGCCCAGCGGCAGGCGGTTGACGCGCTTGCGCACGTCCTGCAGGCGCTCGGCGTCGCGGCTGAACATTTCCACGTAGGCCAGCATGTGGTGGCCAAAACTCACCGGCTGCGCCACCTGCAGGTGCGTGAAGCCGGGCAGGATGACGTCGACGTTCTTTTCGGCGATGTCCACCAGCGAGACTTGCAGTGCGACGAGCAGGTCGGCAATCAGGTCGATTTCGCCGCGCAGCCACAGGCGCACGTCGGTCGCGACCTGGTCGTTGCGGCTGCGGCCGGTGTGCAGGCGCTTGCCGGCGTCGCCCACGAGCTGGGTCAGCCGGGCCTCGATGTTCAGGTGCACGTCTTCGAGGTCGAGTTTCCACTCGAAGGCGCCCGATTCGATTTCAGCGCGGATCTGCGCCATCCCACGTTCGATTTCGGCGTGGTCCTGCTTGGCGATGATGCCCTGGGCGGCCAGCATGCCGGCATGCGCCAGCGAACCCTCGATATCGGCCTGCCACAGACGCTTGTCGAAGAACACGCTGGCGGTGTAGCGCTTCACGAGGTCGCTCATGGGTTCGGAGAACAGGGCCGACCAGGCTTCGGATTTCTTGTCGAGTTGGTTTTGGGTCATGGGAGCCGTTCGAGAGGCAATAATGGGTTGGTTACCCAATGTATCTGTGATGCGCAACCCGGCGATTTTATCGGCCACCTCCAACCCCACGCCTCCGTCCTCGCCGGAAAGAGGGCGTTTGCCTGCGCGCGGCGTTTCCGGGCTGTTCGACGCCTGCCAGATCGGCGTGGTTCTGCGCGCGGTGCTCTTCGTCGAGGCTCTGGTGGCGACCGCCACGCTCTTCGTATCGTCTTCCCCCGGGGAATGGCTGGTGCAGACCGCCACCGTCACGGGCGGCGCCTTGCCCGCCACCCTGTTGTGGCTGGTCGCCGCCTGCGGGCTCAAGAAGCCGCTCGGTCGCCTGCCGCGCCAGGCGCAGTACGCGGCGGGCGCAGTGCTGGGCGCCGTTTCGGCGCTCTACGGCTGCGGACTGCTGCGGCTCACCGGTGTTCTTGGCACGGCGCCGTGGCTCGCCAGCGCCGTGGCGGGCGCCTTCATCGCGGGCATGGTCATGGCGGCGATGGTGCTGCGCGCGCGCGGCCAGACGCCGGCCGCGATGACCGCCCGGCTCGAGGAACTGCAGTCGCGCATCCGCCCGCACTTTCTGTTCAACACGCTCAACAGCGCCATTGCCCTGGTGCGCGAGGAGCCCGCCAAGGCCGAGACCATGCTGGAAGACCTGGCCGAGCTGTTCCGCCAGGCGCTGGCCGACCCCGGCGAATCGGGCACGCTGGCCGACGAAATCGCGCTGGCCGAGCGCTACCTCGCCATCGAGCAGGTGCGCTTCGGCGACCGCCTGCGCATCCGGTGGGACCTCGACGCCGCGGCCAGCAGTGCGCGTCTGCCCCCGCTGCTGCTGCAGCCGCTGGTCGAGAACGCCATCAAGCACGGCGTGGAGCCCAGCCCCGAGGGCGCCAGGCTGCGCATCCGCACCGAGCGCCGGGGCGACGTGGTGGTGATCGAGGTGGTCAACAGCCTGCCGCCCCTGCGCTGGGCCGACGAGCCCTTGCCGCGTGGCCACGGCATTGCGCTGGCCAACGTGCGCGACCGGCTGCGGCTCTTGCACGACATGCAGATGCAGTTCAGCGCCGGCATGGACCAGAAGAACTACCGCGTGCGCATTGCCATTCCCGCCGAATCATGACCCTCAAGACCCTGATCGTCGACGACGAAACCCTTGCGCGCTCCCGGCTGCGCACCTTGCTGCGCGACTGCCGCTCGCCCGCGGCCGACGTGGTGGCCGAGGCGGCCCAGGGCGCCGAAGCGCAGCAACACCTGGCGAGCATGGCGATCGACCTGGTGCTGCTCGACGTCCACATGCCGGGTGTCGACGGCATCGAGGTGGCGCGCGCGCTGCACGAGCAGGCGGACGCGCCGGCCGTGGTGTTCGTCACAGCCCACGCGGCCCATGCGGTCACGGCCTTCGACCTCGATGCGGTCGACTACCTGACCAAGCCCGTGCGGGCCGAGCGCCTGCAGCAGGCGCTGCAGAAGGCCGAGCGTTTTCTGAAGGAGCGGCGGGTGCTGCAGGCGGGCGCCGTGCAGGAGAGCGTGCTCATTCAAGACCGGGGCCGCGCCGAGCGGGTGCCGCTTTCGGAGGTGCTTTACCTCAAGTCGGAATACAAGTACCTCACGGTGCGCACCGCCACGCGCAGCCACATCCTGGACGGTTCGCTGAACGAATTCGAAGAGCGGTACCCGGGGCGCTTTCTGCGCGTGCACCGCAATGCGCTGGTGGCGCGCGCAGCCATCCGCGCGCTGGAGAAATACGATGACGGGGAAGACGCCGAAGGCTGGGCCTTGCGGCTCGACGCGATTCCCGAACCCGTCGCGGTTTCGCGGCGGCAACTGGCTGCAGTGCGCGAAGTGCTGAAGGAAGCCCGATGACCGACGACAAGAAAACCGCCGACGAGACAACGGCAGCAGGACAGCCTCCGCCCGAGGCTGCCGAAACTCCGCCCGAACTGCCCCCCGAGCCCGCGGCGGCGCCCGCGCCGCAGGCCGCCGCCCCCGAGCCTGAACCGGAGCCCGAACCCCAGCGCATGCTGCTGCATATGCCGGTCGACGTGCGCAGCGCTTCGCTGGTGGTGCTTGCGGTGCTGGCCGGTGTCTTCGCGTTGCGATGGGCTTCGGCGGTCTTCATTCCGCTGATGGTGAGCTTGCTGCTGAGCTATGCGCTCTCGCCCCTGGTCGACCGGCTGGAGCACTGGAAGGTGCCGCGCTGGATCGGTGCGACGGTGATCCTGCTGGGCTTGACCGGCGGCCTGGGCTGGACGGGCTATTCGCTGTCGGGCAGCGCCTCGGAGCTGCTCGATTCGTTGCCGGTTGCGGCGCAAAAGCTGCGGCAGGCCACGCGCAGCAACAAGAGCGCCACCGCCACGCCGCTCGACAGCGTGCAGCAGGCCGCCGCGCAGCTCGAACGCGCGGCCGAGGAAAATTCGGCCCGCGTTGCGGCCCGCAAGGGCGTGGCGCGTGTCGTCATCGAGCGGCCGGCCTTCAACGTGCGCGAGTACCTGTGGAGCGGCACGGTCGGGTTGCTGGCCGCCGCGGGGCAGTTCACGCTGGTGATCTTTCTGACCTTCTTTGCGCTGTGCTCGGGCAACACGTTCCGGCGTAAGCTGATCAAGATCACCGGCCCCAGCCTCGAAAAGAAAAAGATCACCGTGCATGTGCTGGACGACATCACGCGCAACATCGAGCGCTACCTGCTGGTGCAGATACTCACCAGCGTGCTGGTCGGCGTGGCCACGGGTCTCGCGTTCTGGGGGCTGGGGCTGGAGAACGCGGCCGTGTGGGGCATTGTTGCGGCGGTGACCAACCTCATTCCGTACATCGGCTCCGTCATCGTCATGGGCGCCGCGGGGCTGGTGGCCTTCTTGCAGTTCAACACGCTTGAAATGGGGCTGCTGGTGGCCGGCACGTCGCTGCTCATCCACACCCTGGTGGGCAACCTGCTGCTGCCGTGGCTCACCAGCCGCACCAGCCGAATGAACCCGGTGGCGGTGTTCGTCGGCGTGATCTTCTGGGGCTGGCTCTGGGGCGTGTGGGGGCTGCTGCTGGGCATTCCCATCACCATGGTGGTCAAGTCGATCTGCGACCGGGTGGAAGACCTGCAGCCGATCGGGGAGCTTCTGGGCGACTAGGAGGCTTGCGCCGCACGAGGGCTTCAGCCAGACCGGGCACGGGCCTGGTTCAGCCTGGAGAAGCGCACGATCATCCACGGCCCCAGCAGCGCGCCGAGCCCGACCGAGCTCCATGCCGCGACCCAGCCGTAGGTGCTGCCGAAGCCGAAGTGCGACTGTCCCCAGTCCAGCGCCAGGCCGAACACCCAGGGGCTCAAGGCACCGGCGCCGAAGCCCATCACCGAGCGCACCGAGTACGCCACGCCCAGGCGGTGCGGCGCCACCACGTCGGCCAGCGCGGTCGAATAGACCGACGAGTCGGCGATGGCAAGCAGGCTGTAGATGGCGGCCATCGCGGCCAGCAGCCACAGCGGCCAGGTCCACATCCAGCCGAAGCTGAACGACATGCAAAGGCTGGCCACCGTGGCGACCATCATGATTCGCGCACGGCCGAACCGGTCGGATGCGGCGCCGCCCGCGATGCTGCCGAACACGCTCACCAGGTGCGCCAGCGCCGCCAGTGCGATGCCCGCGCCTTGCCACCGAGCACTGCCGCCCGCGGAGGCAACGAGATAGGCGGGCAGCCACGCCCACAGGGCCATCAGCTCCCAGCAATGGAATGCATAGGCCCAGTTGCCGGCCATCGCGGGCTTGTCGCGCACCGTTTCGCGCAGTGCATGCCAGGCGCCTTCGCGCGGCGTGCCGGCACTGGCGGGCGGCGCGGGCGGGCGCATGCGCCGCAGCGCGGGCAGCGTCAGCAATGCACCCGCCAAGGTGCAGCCCGCCGCCACGAACAGCCCGAGCCGCCAGTGCTGCACATGGCTCAACACCGCCACCACTGCGAGCGACAAGGCATAGCCCATCGACGCCGCGCCGAGAAACAGCCCCATCGCGCGGCCGCGCACGGCGGGTTCGGTGTTGCGTGCCAGGAGCTGCAGGCCCGGCGTGTACGAGGCGCCAGCGCACAACCCCGTCAGGCCGTAGAGCAGCATGGCCGAACGATGGTCGTGCGCGAAGACCGCGAAAGCCGCTGCAGCGAATGCACTGATGATGCTGCCGACAAGGAACACGCGATGCGGGCCGAAGCATCGGCCAGCAGGCCCACCGCGAACAGCGAGCTCATGTAGCCGATGTGCCAGGCGCTCTGGATCGAACCTGCCTGCGCGGCCGTCATGTGCCAGTCGGCCATCATGAACGGCAGCACGCCGGAGTAGGCGGTGACGATCATTGCCTGCAGCAGCCGGCTCGCGCACAGCAGCGCCAGCCATCCGCGTGCGGGCGCTGCCTCAGCGCAGTGCACGTTGCATGAGCACGGTATCGACCCACTGCCCGAACTTGAAGCCCACGTTGCGCAGCACGCCCACCATCTCGAAGCCGAGGCTTTCATGCAGGCGCTGCGATCCGGCATTGGCGCTGTTGCCGACCACCGCGACCATCTGCGTGAAGCCGCCATCGGTGCAGCGCCCGATCACCGCCTGAAGCAGCGCCTTGCCGATACCGTGGCCCTGCATGCCTTGCGCGACGTAGACCGAATCCTCCACCGTGTGGCGGTACGCGGACCGGCTGCGGTAGGGGCTTGCATAGGCATAGCCGGCCACCTCGCCGTCCTTCATTGCCACAAGGTAGGGCAGGCCGCGCGCAAGCACGTCGGCACGCCGCGCCTGCATCTGCTGGACGGTGGGAACCTCTTCCTCGAAGGAGCACAGGTCGTGAAGCACGTAGTGGCTGTAGATGGCCTGCACCGCCGGCATATGGTGCGGTTCGGCGCCGAGGATCTCCAAGGAGGTGGAGGCGAAGGTCTGTGGAGGCATGCCCCGGATCTTGACGGCCTTTACCGGATAAGTGAAGCTTGGCCAGCCTATGCAAAGCATAAGGAATACTTTGGAAAAGACATTGAACCTCGACCAGCTGAAGTCCTTCGGGCTGGTCATTGAAACCGGCAGCTTCTCCGCCGCGGCCGACAGGCTCGGCCTCACGCAGCCCGCGGTGAGCCTGCAGATCCGCCAGCTGGAGCGCAAGCTGGCCGTGCGCCTGGTGGAGCGCGTGGGCAGGCAGGCCAAGGCCACGCCCGCCGGTGCGGCACTGCTGCTGCACGCCCAGCACATCGAGACGGCGGTGGAGAACGCCATCGACGCGTTGGCGGACCACACCAGCGGCGTGACGGGCCGCGTCCGGCTGGGTACCGGCGCAACGGCCTGCCTTTATTTCCTGCCGGGCTTGCTGCGCGGCTTGCGTGAGCAGTTCCCGGCGCTCGGCATCGTGGTGAGCACCGGCAATACCGACGACCAGGTCCGCAAGGTGGAAGAAAACAGCATCGACCTCGCGCTGGTCACGCTGCCGGCGGCGGGCCGCTCGCTGAGCGTGCTGCCGGTGCTCGACGACGAGTTCGTCGCCATCGGCCGCGGCGATCTCGCGCCGCTGAAAGCCTGCGTCGGGCCTGCCGACCTGGCCGCGCTGCCGCTGGTGCTGTTCGAGCCCGCGGCCAACACGCGCAAGCTGGTCGACCGGTGGTTTGCCGCCGAAGGCCTGCAGCCGCAGCCCGTCATGGAGCTGGGCAGTGTCGAGGCCATGAAGGAGATGGTGGCCGCAGGGCTGGGCTACGGCATCGTGCCGCGCATGTCCATGGCGGGCCGCGGCGCGCACCCCGGGTTGAAGACAAGCCGGCTGAGCCCGGGCATGCACCGCACGCTGGCCGTCGTGATCCGGCGCGACAAGCCGGTCAGCAAGGCCCTGCGCGTGGTGCTCGATGCGATTCTTGCGGCGGGCAAGAAGGGGAGTTCGGCCGTTACTCCGGCCGTTACTCCGGTGAAAAGGCCGAAGACGTAGCCCGCGCCGCGCCGCCGGGTGCGCGGCCCAGCGTGCCGACGATGAGCGCGGCAACCAGCACCAGCGCGCCGCTGAGCACCATGGCGCTCGAGATGCCGTAGTTGTCGACCGTGACGCCGCCGATCAGCGCGCCCGAGGCAATGGCCACCTGGAAGCCGCTCACCAGCAGTGCCTGGCCGGCTTCGGGTGCATCGGGCACGGCTTCCATCATCCAGCCTGTGAGCGCCACCGGGATCAGGCCGAAGGCCACGCCCCAGATAAAGACCACCACCGCGCCGGCCACGAAGCCGCGGCCGATCACTGTCGAAAGCAGCAGCGCCGTCGCCAGCATCAGCGCCGCGAGCAGGGTGGTGCCGCGCACGCTGCGCGCCACCAGGCTACCGCCCAGGAATGTGCCGATGAAGCCCACGGCGCCGTACACCAGCAGCAGCGTGGAGACGGAGTGCGGCGCCAGGCCGAACACCTGCTGCAACAGCGGCTTCAGGTAGGTGTAGGCGGCGAAATGGCCGGCAATGAAGAACAGCACGGCCAGCAGGCCGACCTGCGCCATGCGGCGCGTCAACGGTGTGAGCAGGTCGCGTGCGCCGATGGCGCGCACCGGCGGTATTGCAGGCAACAGCCACAGCTGCACCAGCAGCACGACCGCGGCAAGCGCGCCGGTCACCGCGAACGAGGCGCGCCAGCCGAACAGCGTTCCAAGCAGGGAACCGGCGGGCACGCCGAGCACCGTGGCCGCGGACACGCCCGCCAGCACCAGCGACATGGCCCGCGCCTTCGAGGCTTGCGGCACCAGCTGGGTGGCTGCCGCGGGTGCAAAGGTCCAGAAACCGCCCACGCACAGGCCCAGCATGAGCCGCGCAACCAGCATGGTCGCGAAGTTGGGCGCAAAGGCCGCCAGCAGGTTCGATGCGATCAGCAGCGTGGTGAGCGCGATCAGCACGGTCCGCCGGTCCAGGCGGCCCGAAGCGACGATGAGCCCGGGTCCTGCAAGAGCGGCAAGGACGCCGGGCATGGTGATCATGAGCCCCGCCGTGCCGTCCGACACATTGAGCCCACGGGCGATGTCGGTCAGAAGACCGATGGGCATGAACTCGGTCGAAACCATTGCAAAGGTGCCGACGGCAATCGAGCTGACGGCCAGCCAGGCCGAGCGGGTCGTCTTGACCGGTTCGGGCGACAGATCGTCGATGCAGGGGTTGCTGCTGGGTGAATTCATCATGGGATGGTCCTGGAGTCGCACCGGCCAAAAAAGCGCGCGCCGATGCGTTTTGTTGCGAAAGGCCGTCCAGTGTCGAAGCGGATGGGCTCTTCACCAAGGGCCTTGCCGGCAGTAGTCAGTTTCCCGGCGGCGAACAATCGACCCTTTGCCGTTCTCGCCCTGCCTGGCACCGGTCGCACCAGTGCCTTGCAGTGCTGCTAGGCGGCCGCCGGGCGAAGCTGCAGAACCCGCCCGTCGGCGATGAAAGAGTCGCCCACAAGCACACGAAAGGTCGCACCCTCGGGGAATCGTGCGTTCGCAATGTCTGGCGTCAACAACTCGACGTCGAGCGCATGCGGCTTTCCGCGTTCGAGCTGTTCGCCCTGCGGCACAAACCAGCGCGCGGAAAAGCCTTCGTTGCCGATCACCAGCGCGCAGCGGTATTCGCCGGCGGCCAGCGGCACGTCGTGCGAAGGCAGCGCCGGCGGGCGCAGCGTGAGTTCTACCCGAAGGTGCGGCATGAACGCGCGCGCCGTGTCGAAGCTCGCGGGCTCGGCCGACGGTGCGCGCCGCGGCAGCTTGCCGATGAGCCAGGCAATGACGTTGCCGATGATGGGCACCCACAGCACCATCAGCAGCGTGCCGATATCGCGCGTGGTCGAGCCCGGTGTTGCGTAGTGCCGCACGACGGCGCCGCCGACGGCCACGCAGAGCAGGATGGCGACGATGAGCTTGCGGCGGGACTGGATGGTGGTCATGAAGGAAGGAGGCTGTTGGCGGCGAGTGCCCTGCGGTCGGCTGCGAGCGCCCTGCGGGCGCTGCCGACATTAACTCACCCGCAGCACCGCATTGGCCGGCAGCGCTTGCCAGTCGATCCATTCGCCCGCCGCAATGTGGTGCGTGGGCTCACCGGTCGCTTCGGCCGCCTTGGGCGTGCCCCATTGCAGCACAAGGCTTCTTTCACCGAGCCGCAACGCAATCTCGAAGCCGGGCCAGTGTGCCGGCACGCGCGGCGTGAGCGAGAGCATGCGGCCCTTCACGCACAGGCCCAGCAGCGTTTCGACCGCGGCGCGGTGCAGCCACGCGGCCGAGCCGGTGTACCAGCTCCAGCCGCCGCGCCCCGCATACGGCGCGGCGCTGTAGATGTCGCCCGCCATCACATAGGGCTCCAGTTCGTAGGCGGGCCCGCGCTCCGGATGTGCCGCGCGGTGCGCTGGGCTCAGGCCTTCGAAGCTCTGCCAGGCCGCTTCGTTGTCGCCCTGCAGTGCCTGCGCCATCAGCGCCCACACGGCACCGTGCGAATACTGCCCGCCGTTCTCGCGCACGCCCGGCGGGTAGGCCTGGATGTAGCCGGGGTTGTTGGTCGAGCGGGCGAAGGGCGGCGTCAGCAGGCGCAGCAGGCCGGCCGGCTCGTCGTGCAGGTGCTTCTTGACGGCGGCCATTGCCGGCGCGGTGTGGGCGCCGTCCGATGCGCCGGACAGCACCGACCAGGCCTGAGCGATCAGGTCGATGCGGCACTCGTCGTTGGCCGACGAGCCGAGCGGCGCGCCGTTGTCGAAGAAGGCGCGGCGGAACCAGGCGCCGTCCCAGCCGGCGTCGTGCAGCGCTGCGATCCAGCCGCGCCGGGCTTCGTTCCAGCGCTCGGCGCGTTCGTGTTCGCCGCGCGCCTGCGCAATCGGCGCGAACTGCTCGACCACGCTGCACAGAAACCATGCAAGCCAGACCGATTCGCCGCGGCCCTCGTGGCCGACGCGGTTCATGCCGTCGTTCCAGTCGCCCGTGCCCATCAGCGGCAGGCCGTGCACGCCAGTCGTCAGGCTGCGGTCGATGGCGAGCGCGCCGTGCTCGAACACGGTGGCCATTCGGCCGCTGTGCTGCGGCGCGTAGTAGGCGTCTTCGGCGCCCTTGGGAATCGCGGGGCCTTCGATGAACCCGACCACATGGTCGAGCAGCGCCGCATCGCCGCTCACCTCGACATAGTGTGCGGTTGCGAAAGGAAGCCACAGCAGGTCGTCTGAAAAATGCGTGCGCACGCCGGCACCGCCGGGCATGTGCCACCAGTGCTGCACGTCGCCTTCGGGGAACTGGCGCGCCGCGTTGACCAGGATCTGCTCGCGCAGCCGGGGCGGATCGGTGAGCGCAAAGGCCATGGCGTCCTGCAGCTGGTCGCGAAAACCGAAGGCGCCCCCGGCCTGGTAGAAGCCGGCTTTCGACCAGAGCCGGCAGACCAGCGTCTGGTAGATGAGCCAGCGGTTGACCATGGCGTTGAACAGCGGATCGGGCGTGCGCACCTGCAGGCGGCCCAGCAACTCGTCCCAGAAGCCGCGCGCCTGCGCCAGGGCTTCGGGCACGTCGCGCTGCCGCCAGCGGCGTGCGAGCGCCAGGGCCGCATCGGCGTTGCCGGCATGGCCGAGCACGAAGCTGAACTCCGCCGCCTCGCCCGCACCGATGATGAATTCGCCGCCGATGGCTGCACACGCGTCGAGCCCGCCGCCCGCGCGCCGCGCCAGCGTGTCGGGCACTTCGACGATGCCGCGCCCGGCGAAGAACTCGTTGCGGTCACAGGTCCATTCGGTGGCGCTGGGCGCTCCGGCCAGCAGCAGGAAAGCCGTGCTGCCGCCGAAGCCCGTGCTCGATTCACGCTGCTGGCCGAACACCGCGGGCTGGTCGTCGGGCTTCCAGCAATGAACGGTTCGCCTTTCGCCGCGCGCCGCGCCGAGTTGCCACTCGACCATGCCGAGGGCGCGCAGGCGCCGCTGGCCGGGGCCCTCGTTGCGCACACGCACGTGCACCAGCTTGACGGCGTCGTCGCGATCCGCGAAGAAGGTGGTCTCGAGTGCCAGGTTCTGCTGGCGGCATTCGAAGACGGTGTAGCCCTGGCCGTGGCGCACTCGATGGCGCACTTCGTGGCGCACCTGATCTTCGCTCCCCGCGCCCTGGCCGGCCGGCGTGAGCGGCAGCAGGGCGCGCGAGGCGACGTCCTGCAGCAGGTAGTGCTCGAAGGCCGGATCCTGAACCGGATCGTTCGACCACGGCGTGACCTGGTGCATGCGGCTGTTGCCGGCCCAGGTGAAGCCGGTGCCCCATTCGGACACCTGGAAGCCGAAGTTCGCATTGGCGATCACGTTGATCCACGGGCGAGGCGTGCGATGGCCGGCGTCGACCTCGAAGCGGAACTCGCCGCTTTCGGCGTCGAAGCTTCCCACCGGTGCCTGCGCGGAAGGCGCCGCCGCGGGGCGTGCCAGCAACGCGACCCGCGACGATGCCGCCGGCGCCTCGGCATCGCCGCCGGTCACAGCATCGACTCGCGCTTCGTGCAGCGCCGCCACCTGCATTTCGAGCGAGCGCCCGTCGGCGGTAAACACCACGCGCGCCAGCTTCGAGAGTGCGGCCTTCTCCGAAGGCGCCACCTCGTGGTCGCGCAGCAGGTAGAAGCCCGCCGTGTCGTTGCGCGGAAAACTGTTCTGGGTCTGGTGTGCAACGCGCAGGCGAAGGGCCTCGATCTCGCGCTGCAGCGGCATGAGGTAGGAGTTCGGCTCGCTGTTGAGCACCACCAGGTCGCAGGCCACGCCGCCGAAGCCCCACCAAGGCTGCGCCCGCAGCAGTGCGTCGATGAGCCCCATGCCGTTCATCGAATGGATGGCGACCAGCACGATGGGCTTGTCGCCCGAGATGCCGAAGCGCCAGATCTGCCGCAGGTCGACCAGTCCACGGTCCTTCATCACGCGCGGCGTCGTGTAGGTGAGGATGGTCGTCAGGTCTTGCAGCGCGAAGGTCTGCGCGGGCGCGATGCTCAGGTCGCGCAGCCGCACCTGCGCCAGCGTGGCGGCCATGCGCGTGGCACGCTCGACATGCATCGGCTCCAGGTAGCGGTCGATGCTGGGCATCAGCGCCTCGATGCTTTCGTCGGCGGCGGTCGCGAAGCACAGGCGCGCGGTGGTGCCCGGCGCGATCGACAGGCGCACGCGCAGGCACGCGATGGGGTCGAGCCCGTTCACCGGCGTGCCGTCGGCCGCGAGCGGCTGCGCATCGAGCGCGGGGCTCGCGAGCGAGCGGTTGCGGCCGATGAAGGCGCGCCGGTCGGTCATGCAGTCGACGGAAAGCACATGCGCATCGACCGAGGCGAGAAAGTGCACGGCGGCCACCACGGGGTCGCCATGCAGCCGCGGCTTGCGCGTCATCAGCAGCGCCCGCCATGCAGGCTCCCAGCGCGATTCGACGAACAGGTTGGTGAAGGCCGGATGCGCCTCGTCGGCCTTGGGGTTCGACAGCACCGGCTCGAAGTAGGAGACGAGCTCGAGCGTGCGGGTTTCTTCCCCGGTGTTGTGCAGTGTGATGTTGCGCAGCTCGGTGTCGTCTTCGGGGCTGATCAGCACCGTGGTGCGCACTTGCAAGCCGTCGCCGGCCGCATCGAACTGCACCTGCTCGGCGAGAAAACGGGTGCGGTAGCTCCAGCCTGCGCCCGGCGCGGGCAGCGCGGTGAGCGAGACGGGTTCGTGCCGGCCTCCCTCTTTTTCGATGTTGCGCAGGTAGAAGAAGGTGCCGTGGCTGTCGCGCAGCGGATCGTCGCGCCAGCGGGTCACGTTGAACGCGTGCCAGCGGCTCACGCCCGCGCCGTTGGCGCGCAGGGCCACCGTGTAGCGCCCGTTCGACAGCAGGTGCGTGGGCTGGAAGCCGGGCCCTGTCGGGTCCACCGCGCGGGGCTGGAACAGCGGCGCGAGTTCGGTCTGGCTGGGCTCGGGCGGCGTGCGCGGGTCGGCGCTGCCGATGATCTGCCGCGGCGTGCGTTCGTGCAGCAGCGACTCGTGCGCCTGCACCAGCGCGGCGCTGCCGAACCAGCGGCGCGGGGCCTCGGCGCGCAGCACGTGGCACAGCGCCACGAGCGACATGCCCTGGTGGTGCGCCATGAAGTTGCGCACCACGGTGAAGTCCTGGCCCTCGGCCTGGCGCGAGGTGGTGAAGTCCACCGCGTCGTGAAAGCCGAACTCGCCGCGCGCGCCGAGCGATTCGAGCAGCCTCAGGTTGACCACCGCCGCGGCCGGTGCAAGCACGGCGGCCATGGCGCTCGCATAGGGCGCCACCACGCGGTCGGTGGGGGGCGTGCGGCGCAGCGCGAGGCGCGGCACGCCGAAGGGCGAATACTGGTAGGCCAGCGAATGGTCCTGCGCGAAGTAGGCCGACTCCGAAACGCCCCAGGGCAGGTTCAGCAACCGGCCGAAGGCCTGCTGCTCGGCGATGGCCGCGGTGTTGGCCACCTGCAGCAGGCCGTCGACGGGCTCGGACATCACGAGCGCGGGCATCAGGTACTCGAACATCGAGCCGGACCACGACTTGAGGCCGGGCTGGTAACCCACCAGCAGGAACGGCCGGCCCAGCGCCATCCAGTGGCGGCGGGGTACATCGCCCTTGGCAATTGCCAGGAAGCTCAGCAACCGCGACTCGGAGGCCAGCAGGTCGTAGTAGCTTGCATCGAGCACGTTCTCCTCGACCCGCAGGCCGATGTGGAACAGGTGCCGCTTGGGGTCGTAGAGGCCGCTGAAATCCATTCCGGCGTGCAGCGCGTCGCAGCGTTGTGCCAGCGCCTCCAGCGCGGGTTCCTCATGGCGCTGGCAACCTTCCGCGGCGAAGGCCCGGCAGGCCTGGGCCACGGCGACCAGGTGGCCCGCGAAGTTGCCGCTGTCCACGCTGGACACGTAGGCCGGCGGCAGCAGCTGCAGCGTCTGCGTGTCGTACCAGTTGAAGAGATGGCCCTGGTGCTTCTGCATGCGGTCGACGGTGTCGAGCGTGGCCGTGATGCGTGCGAGCAGCGCCGCGGTGTCGATCCAGCCGAACTCGCGCGCGCAGCAGGTGGCCAGCAGGTACATGCCGATGTTGGTCGGCGAGGTGCGGTGGGCGATGGTCGGCTGCGGTTCGAGCTGCAGGTTGTCGGGCGGCAGGTGGTTGTCTTCCGGGCCGACCACGCGCTCGAAGAACCGCCAAGTGTCGTGTGCCAGTTTCTCGAGGTAGCTGCGCTGCTCGGCGCTCAGCGGATCGGGCACCTGCGCATCGACGCGGCTGCTCCACCAGGCCGCGAGCGGCGCCAGCGCCCAGACGATGAACAGCAGCGGTCCGCCGAGCGGATAGGCACTCCAGCGCGCCGCCACTGCCGCCAGTGCCAGGCAAAGCACGCTGCTGAGGGCCGCGCTGCGCAGGAAGGGTGGCAGTTGCTGGCTCGACTGTGCCTGGGCCTGCGCTGTCGTGGTCCATTGCAGCAGATGCCTGCGGCTGACGGTCAGCCGCCATGTCGCCAGGAATATCGCATCGAGCAGCAGGCGCGTCTGCGCCGCCAGTTGCACGAATTGCCAGGCCGCACCGGCCATGGCGCGCAGCAACTCGACCGCGCCCACGTCGAAGAAGTGGCGCAGCTCGATGGCGCGGCGTGTCGGCACCAGCCCGGCCAGGGCGCCGAGCAGCGGCCCGAGCGTGAGTGCCGAGGCGACCGCGGCAAGCGCCCATCCGAGCGGCATGGCCTGCGTGAAGATGACGAGCACCAGCAGCGCGAAAGAAGCGGGCACCACCAGCGAGCGGCGCAGGTTGTCGCCCATCTTCCAGAGGCCGAGCGCGTCGATGCCGAAGTGCCTGGCGCGCCACAACAGCGGCAGCAGCTGCCAGTCGCCGCGCACCCAGCGGTGCACGCGCGATGCGGCCACGCCGGAGTGGTGCGGGTGGTCTTCAATCAGCACCACGTCGCTCACCATCGCGCAACGCGCCACCGTGCCTTCGAGCAGGTCATGGCTCAGCACCGCGCCTTCGGGCAGGCGCTGGTCGAGTGCACCATGCACTGCGCGCACGTTCAGCAGGCCCTTGCCGGTGAAGGAGCCGCTGCCGAACACGTCCTGGTAGATGTCGGACGCGCCGCTGCCGTAGGGGTCGAGCCCGCACTGTCCGGCAAACATCCAGTGGAAGAAAGAGCGTTCGTTGCGCATCGGAAACGGTGTCACGATGCGCGGCTGGAGGATGCCGAAGCCGGCGACCGCGCTCCGGGTTTGCGTATCGATTTCAGGCGCATTGAGCGGGTGGGCGGCAATCGACACCAGGTCGCGCAAGGCGCCCGGCGGCAGGCCGGTGTCGCTGTCGAGCGTCAGCACATAAGGTGTGAATCCCGGAGCCAGCTGCTGGCCCGGCGTGAGCGGAAGAAAGCCGCTGGCGTCGCCGGTTGCCAGGAGGCGCATCAGCATTTCGAGCTTGCCACGCTTGCGCTCCCAGCCCATCCAGCGTTCTTCGGTTCCGCTCCAGCTGCGCGGGCGATGCAGCAGCAGGAAGCGCGAGGCCGCGCCGGCGGGAACCGGGTACTTCGCGTTGAGCGCGTCGATGCGCGCAACGGCATCTTCGAGCAGCGGCGCATCCTCCGGCAGCGATGCCTGGGAGGCGTCGGCCCAGTCGGTCAGCAGCGCGAACTGGGCGTGCGCCTCGCGGTTCGCGAGCCAATGCAGTTCGAGCCGGTGGGCGAGCTGCGCGGTGTTCGCGGGCGAGCTCAGCAGCGTGGGAATGACGACGAGCGCGCGATGCCGCTCGGGAATGCCGGCCGCGAAGTCGAGGCGAGGCAACGCCTGCACCCGCACTGACTCGGCCATGATGCGCTGTGCCAAGGCGATCAGCGCCTCCGAGAGCGGCCATGCGAGCAATGCCATCGCTGCAAACGTGGTCCAGCCGTGGGGCTGCGGCAGGCCGTGAGCCACGGCCGCCAGCAGCGCGACGGTACCCAGCACAATGGAGAGCACATAGGCAGGCAGGCGCCAGCCGCGGCTGCGCAACGGCCGCATCCGTGCCGGGCGGCCGCCCGCCGTGTCGGCCTGGAGCGCCGCAATCAGCGCCGCGTGCCCCTGGCCGAACAGGTAGTAGCCGGCGGTGCCGTCGGCGCGGTCGCCGCGGGCAGGGTGGGGGCTCGCATCGTCGGCGGGCGCAACTGCCGCCAGTTGCACCACGGCCTCTGCCACCTCGCGCTCGGAGCGGCCGCTGTCGCGCGCGACCCGCTCCATCGCGTACGTGATCTGCTGGCGCGTGCGCTCGCTTTCGTCGGCGAAGCTCGGCAGCTGGCGCAATACGCGCAGCGAGCGGCTGACGGGTTCGATCAGGTCGCTCCACTCGACCTGTCCGATCATGCGCAGCGTGGTGATGATGTTGCCGACGGTGAGGTTGGCCGCTGCCTGCGCGTTCTGCGCCTCGCCGATCAGCGCCGGCCCGTTGGGGCAGTGCTGTTCGGTCCATCGCACCAGCGCGGACATGCTCTCGCCATGCTCCACCGGCAGGCGCTGCCAGAGCTGCGTGAGGTAGGCGTCCTGCAGGTCGTGGCTTTGCAATGCGCGGTACAGCGCATCGAGGTCTTGCGTCGAGAGATGCGGCGCCGCGTCCCAGACGGCATGCGCTATTTCGCCCGCAACCTTGTTCTCCGCAATGCTTTCGGCCACGCGGCGCAGATTTTCGAGCAGCACCACGCGCAAGGTGGTGGGCAGCGCCCAGAGCTCGCCGAGCGTGAGTTCGTCGATGTCCTGGTAGGCGTTGAGAAAAGCCGTGAACAGCGACTGGTTGAGCACGCTGTCGGTATGGGCCACATAGGCCCACGCGATGCCGTAGACGCGCGGCAGGCCCGCGAGAGGCGGCGTGGCGAGCTTCGGCAGGCGCGCGTAGTAGCTGCGCGGCACTCCCTCGTTGATCTGCTGGAGCTGCGCTTCCACGAGGTGGAAGTTGTCGAGCAGCCATTCGGCCGCCGGAGACACATAGCGCCCGCTCTGCGAGATCAGCGCGATGTAGTCGAAGGCATTGCGCAGGGATTCGAGGTTCTCGTCCACGCGCGGAAAAAAGGGTGCCCCCTCGCGCGCGCGGCGCGGATCGATTTCGACCACCTGGGCCCGTGCCAGGCTGCGGCCGTGCTGTTCGAAGCGCTGGGCTCCGAAGAGTTCGGCGCGGATCGGCAGTGCAACCGGATCGTGCGGAGCAAGCAGCAGCGTGCGCGCGTAAGGGCTGAGATCCGCGAGCCGATCAACGACAAAGGCGGCGCTCATCGCGCCGCCTTTGCCTGGAATCCATGAGGGTTGCTGCTTGCTTGTTCCCTATCGGGGAGCACTACAGCCCAGTTCGGTTTGGGGTCGGTCACTCTCAAGCGAAGGCGAACAGACCGATGCCGAAAGCGGCTGCGACGCAAGCCATTGTGACGATCCGGCCCGCAGCGAGCGCGCGCACCCGCTGCATGTGGCTTCTGGCCGAGAACCAACGCCCGTGGGCGCGGGAGCAGTGGCGCATATGGGAGGCCAGCGCCTCGAAGTCGTTGTTGACGAAATCGATCTGCGAGTGGGCGAGGGACTGCGGGGTAGACATTGCAACGGGCTCCTGAATACGACTCAAGCTGCCGCGCGATTGCGAGCGATTGCGAGAAAACTTTGAAGGTTCCCCGACCCTACTCTCTTAATTGACCTTACAGATCGATGTTGTGCGGGTGTTTGCGTAGGAGAGGACGCATAAGGCGCCCTCTCGTGGCCTTTTGTCCTATAGGCCCTGGGTCTCTCTGTCTCTCTGTTCAGCCGGTGTTGCGCAAGCCGGCCGCAACCCCGTTGATGGAGATATGAATGCCGCGCTGCAACCGTTCGCCGCCTTCGCCCGCGCGATAGCGCCGCATCAGCTCGACCTGCAGGTGATGCAGCGGGTCGATGTACGGAAAGCGATGGCGCACCGAGCGCTGCATCTCGGCATTGCCCTCGAGCCTTTGTTTTGCGCCGGTGATCAGCGTGAGCGCATCGGAGGTGCGATGCCATTCGGTGTCGATCATCGAGAACACCTTCTGGCGCAGCTTGCGGTCGCCTACCAGTTCGGCATAGCGCGAAGCCAATGCGAGATCGCTCTTGGCAAGCACCATGTCCATGTTGGAGAGCAGGGTGCGAAAGAACGGCCACTGCGCATACATGCGGCGCAGCAGAGCGATGCGTTCCTTGCGCGCGGCCGGCGTTGCGGCCGACGCCAGGAATTGCTCCACACCCGAGCCGAAGCCGAACCAGCCCGGTATGGTGAGGCGGCACTGGCCCCAGCTGAAGCTCCACGGCACGGCGCGCAGATCGTCGATCTTGTGGCTCGGGTTGCGCGACGCGGGGCGCGAGCCGATGTTGAGTTCGGCAATCTCGCGAATGGGCGTGGAGCCGAAGAAGTAATCGCCGAAGCCTGGGGTTTCGTAGACCAGCTTGCGGTACGCCGCCATGCTCGCGGTCGACAGTTCCGCGGCCGCCGAAAGAAAGGTGGAAGGCGCCGACTTGCCCTGCGGCAGCAGCGTGGCTTCGAGCGTGGCGGCCACCAGTGTCTCGAGGTTGCGCCGGCCGATCTCGCGGTTGGCGTATTTCGAGCCGATGACTTCGCCCTGCTCGGTGAGACGGATCTGGCCACGCACAGTGCCCGGCGGCTGCGCGAGGATGGCCTGGTAGCTCGGGCCGCCGCCGCGTCCCACCGTGCCGCCGCGGCCATGGAACATGCGCAGGCGGATCGGATGGGTTTTCTTTTTCTTGTTGAGCTCGTCGAACAGCGACACCAGCGCAATGCCGGCGCGGTAGAGCTCCCAGTTGCTGGTGAAGATGCCGCCGTCCTTGTTGCTGTCGCTGTAGCCGAGCATCACGTCCTGTTCGGCGCCCGAGCGCTCTATGAGCTCGGCAATACCGGGCAGGGCGTAGAAGGCGCGCACGATCGGCGCGGCGTTGCGCAGGTCTTCGATGGTTTCGAACAGCGGCACCACGATCAGGTCGCAGGTTGCGTTGCTGCCCATGGCGCCGCGCAGCAGGCCCACTTCCTTTTGCAGCAGCAAGGCCTCGAGCAGGTCGCTCACCGTTTCGGTGTGGCTGATGATGTAGTGGCGGATGGCCGCCGCGCCGTAGCGTGCGCGCGCGTTGCGCGCTGCCGCGAAGATCGCGAGTTCGCTCTGCGCGAGCGGCGAATATTCGGCGTCGGGCACGCGCAGCGGACGTGCGTCGTCGAGCAGCTTGAGCAGCAACTGCTGCTTGGCTTCCTCGGCCAGCGACGCATACGAGGGCTCGATGCGCGCGGTGGCCAGCAGCTCGGCAATCACGGCCTCGTGCTTGTCGGAGCTCTGGCGCAAATCGACCGTCGCCAGATGAAAACCGAACACCTCCACCGCCCGGATCAACGGCCGCAGGCGCGGCGCGGCGAGCACGCTGCCGTGCTTTTCGTTGAGCGACTCTTCCACGGTGCGAAGGTCGGCCAGGAATTCTTCGGCCGCGGTGTAGGGGTTTTGCGGCGGCACCGCGTGGCGCGCAGCCTCGCCGCCGGTCAGGTCGCGCAGCGTGGCCGCCAGGCGCGCATACACGCCGGTGAGTGCGCGGCGGTAGGGCTCGTCCTTGCGGTGCTCGCTGGTGTCGGGCGAGCGCTCGGCCAGCGCCTGCATCTCGACCGACACGTCCACCAGCGTGGCCGAGAGCGAGAGCTCTCCGCCGAGGTAGTGCACTTCGGTCAGGTAGTGGCGCAGCGCCAGCTCGGCCTGACGGCGCAATGCGTACTCGAGCGTTTCGGCCGTGACGTTGGGGTTGCCGTCGCGGTCCCCGCCGATCCACTGGCCCATGCGCAGGAACGGAGCCACCGAGGGCACCACGCCGTTCTGGCCCAGAGTTTTTTCCAGGTCGGCATAGACGCGCGGAATTTCTCGCAGGAAGGTGGCTTCGTAGTAGCTCAGTGCGTTCTCGATTTCGTCGGCCACGGTGAGCTTGGAGAAGCGCAACAGGCGCGTCTGCCAGATCTGCGTGACGCGGATGCGCATCTGCGTTTCGTTCTCGGCAAACTCGAGCGGCGTGAGCGCGTCCTTGCCGCCTGCGTAGGCGCTCTGGCGAAGCTTGATCTCGTCGCGCGTGGTGAGCAGCTGCGCAATGGCGCGCTCGGCGTCGAGGATGCTCTTGCGCTGCACTTCGGTCGGGTGCGCGGTGAGCACCGGCGACACGTAGCTGTGTGCCAGAGAGGCCACCACCTCGTCGGGCTTGACGCCGGCCTTGCGGATGCGTGCAAGAGCGGTCTGCAGGTCGCCGTCGGCGCTCTCGCCGGCACGCTCGGCCTCGGTGCGGCGGCGAATCAGGTGCCGGTCTTCCGCCAGGTTGGCCAGGTGGCTGAAGTAGGTGAAGGCGCGAATCACGCGCACTGTTTCGGCCGCGCTCAGGCCCTTGAGCAGGTTCTTGAGTGCGCGGTCGGCCGCATGGTCCGCATCACGCCTGAAAGCCACCGACAGCGTGCGAATCTTTTCGACCAGCGCGTAGCTTTCTTCGCCCTCCTGCTCGCGGATGACGTCGCCGAGGATGCGGCCCAACAGCCGGATGTCGTCGATCAGTGGCTGGTCTTCGGCTTGCCGGCGCTTGGGAGGCGCAGGTGTCTTGCTGGCTTTCATTCGATGTTTTTCCTGAACTAGAAAGGAGACTTCGCCTGCGTTGCTGCGGCGCAACATGCTAGCATTCCAGAGGTCTGAAACATGTACTTTTTGGGAGCGATCTTGAGCAACATCGTGATCGCCACGCGCGAAAGCCGGCTGGCCCTGTGGCAAGCCGAACACGTGCAAGCGCTGCTGCAAGAAAGAGGCCACACGGTCAGCCTGCTGGGAATGACCACGCGGGGCGACCAGATCCTCGACAAGTCGCTCAGCAAGGTGGGCGGCAAGGGCCTCTTCGTGAAAGAACTCGAACTCGCCCTGGAAGAGGGCCGCGCCGACATCGCGGTTCATTCGCTCAAGGACGTGCCGATGGATTTGCCCGAGGGCTTTGTCCTGGCCTGCGTGCTCGAGCGCGAAGACCCGCGCGATGCGCTGGTGTCGCCGCGGTATGCCTCGCTGGAAGAACTGCCGCAGGGCGCGGTCGTCGGTACCTCGAGCCTGCGGCGCGTGGTGCTGCTGCGCGCCATGAGGCCCGACCTGCGCATCGAGCCGCTGAGGGGCAACCTCGACACCCGCCTTCGCAAGCTCGACGAAGGCCAGTACGACGCCATCGTGCTCGCGGCGGCCGGGCTCAAGCGGCTCGGCCTCGAATCGCGCATCCGGGTCGCGTTCGATCCCGACACCATGCTGCCGGCGGCAGGGCAGGGCGCGCTCGGCATCGAGGTGCGGGCCGACCGCGGCGACCTGATTGCATTGCTCGCGTCGCTCTCATACCGGAGCGACTGGCTGGCCACCGCCGCCGAGCGCGCGGTGAGCCGATCGATGGGCGGCAGCTGCTCGATGCCGCTGGCGGCGCACGCGCGCTGGCAGACCGATGGCACGCTGCGCATCGATGCTGCCTGGGGCGACCCGGAAGGCAATGCCGCGCTGGTGCGGATTCACACCCAGGCCGAAGCGGCCGATTTCGCACAGGCAGGCGCGCTCGGCGAACGGGCCGCGGACCTGCTGCGCGACGCAGGCGCGCACTGAGCGCGGCCCCAGACAGATGGCTGCCAAGCCCGTCATCGTCACGCGGCCGGGCCGCGAGGCCGCGCAGTGGGTGGACGACTTTCGCGCCGCCGGCCTGGCTGCGGCGGCGTTGCCGCTGATCGTGATCGAACCGGCCGCTGATGCTGAACCCCTGCGGGCCGCCTGGCGTCGGATCTCGGACTATGCCGCGCTGATGTTTGTGAGCGCGGCTGCAGTCGAGCACTTCTTTTTCCATGCCGAGAAGAATGCTGTGGCGGCGCGTCCGCGCTTCTGGGCCACCGGCCCCGGCACGGCGCGTGCCCTTCGGCGCGCCGGCGTGCCCGACGAAGCCATCGACGCACCGCCGGCCGATGCCGCGAGCTTCGACTCCGAAGCCTTGTGGGAACGGGTCAAAGCGCAGGTCTCGGCGGGCGTGCGGGTGCTCATCGTCCGCGGCGGCGATGGGGCGGGCAACCCGAAGGGGCGCGACTGGCTCGCCCACGAGATCGATGCCGCGCAAGGCCTGCGCGACACGGTGGTCGCCTACCGCCGCCTGCCACCCTCCTTTGGCGACGAGGAGCGCGCACTCGCACTCGATGGTGCAGAAGGGCATGCGGTCTGGCTGTTCAGCAGCTCCGAGGCTATCGCCAATTTGCAAGTGGCCATGCCCGCAACCGGCTGGCAGGCCGCCAGCGCGGTGGCAACGCACGTACGCATCGGCGAGGCCGCGCGCACCGCGGGATTCGGAGCGGTGCGCGTGTGCAGTCCCCAGCGTGAGGCGTTGATCGCGTCGATAGAATCCTTCACATGAGTGCCGCGTCTCCGTCCGACGACTTCTCCCCCCCAACTGCCGCCGCGCCGGTGCCCGCAACGCTCGTGGCGCCGCAGTCGCCAGAGGCGATGGCGGCCGCCGCAACCATGCTCTCCCGTATCGGCTTCGGCCTTCTGGCCGTCGTGTCGCTCGCGGCCCTGGCCATCGCCATCGCGCTCTGGCAGAAGGTGAGCGGCATGCAGGAGCAGCTGGCGCGCCAGAGCGCGGATGCGCAGGCGCAATCGCTCGAGGCGCGCACGCTCGCGCGGCAGGCAATGGACACCGTGCGCGACACCGCCGCGCGCGCGGCCCTTACCGAAACCCGTGTCGCCGAAGTTGCGCTGCAGCGTTCGCAGCTCGAAGAACTCATGCAAAGCCTCTCGCGTTCGCGCGACGAGAACCTGGTGGTCGACATTGAATCGGCCGTGCGGCTGGCGCTGCAGCAGGCCCAGGTCACCGGCAGCGTGGAGCCATTGCTGGCCGCGCTCAAGTCCGGCGACCTGCGTATCGCGCGCGCCGCGCAGCCCAGGCTTGCGCCGCTGCAGCGCGCCATGCAGCGAGACGCCGACCGCCTGCGCAGCAGCGCCAGTGCCGACAGCGGCGAGGTGCTGCAGAAACTCGACGAACTGATGCGCAGCGTGGACGACCTGCCGCCGCTCAATGCCGTGGCGACGCGCGGCGCCGGCGTCAACGCCTGGCAGCCAGAACCCATTCCGGCCGACGCGGCCTGGTGGGAGCGGGCGCTGCTGACCGTGCGTGCCGAACTGCGCTCGCTGGTGCGCGTCGGCCGCATCGAGCGCCCCGAGGCCGTGCTGCTGGCGCCCGACCAGACCTACTTCCTGCGCGAGAACCTCAAGCTCAAGCTGCTCAACGCAAGGCTTTCGCTCCTTTCGCGGCAGGTGGATGCCGCGCGCAGCGAGCTCGCCACGGTGTCCGCATCGCTGAACCGCTATTTCGATCCCGCGTCGCGGCGCACGCAAGCGGCCGCCACGCTGCTGCAGCAGCTCCAGGCACAGGTGAAGACCTCCGAACCTCCGCGCATCGACGACACGCTGGCCGCGCTGGCAACCGCAGCGGCGGGGCGCTGACATGAGAGCGGCCCTCTGGCTTCTGGCGCTTTTCGCCATCGCCGCGGCGGTGGCGCTGTTCGCAGGCAACAACCAGGGCACGATCACCGTGTTCTGGCCCCCGTGGCGCGTGGATCTTTCTTTGAACCTGGTGCTGGTGATCCTGCTGGGCGCCTTCGCGTTGCTGCACCTTGCGCTGCGGGGCCTGGCGGCGCTGTTCTCTCTTCCGACCCAGGCACGCCAGTGGCGGCTGCAGCAAAAGGAACGCACGCTGCATTCGGCTTTGCTGGATGCCATGGTGCAGCTGCTGTCGGGCCGCTTCTCGCGTGCGCGCAAGGCCGCGCAAGCCGCGCTGGTGCAAGAGAAAACGCTGGCGGCCCTGGGCGCCAACCTGCCGCAGGCGCAGCAGGTCCGCGTGATCTCGCATCTGCTGGCCGCGGAGAGCGCACAAGCATTGCAAGACCGGCCGGCGCGCGATGCCCATCTGCAGCAAGCTCTTAATGAAAGCGTCGACCGGACCGTGCTGGCAAGCCCCGAGACGCGCGAAGGCGTGCAGCTGCGCGCCGCACGCTGGGCGCTCGAAGACCACGATCCAGCGGGCGCACTCGCCCGGCTCGAAGAGCTTCCGCAAGGCGTGCAGCGGCGAACGCTTGCGCTGCGCATTCGCCTGAAGGCGGCCCGCCAGGACCGGCGCACGCTCGAAGCGCTGGAAACCGCACGCCTGCTCGCCAAGCACCGTGCCTTTTCCGACGCGGCGGCGCAGAGCATCGTGCGCGGCCTGGCCACCGAACTGCTGGGCGGCGCGCACGACCCGGCGCAATTGCTCCGCGCCTGGGGCGAGCTCGACGCCGCCGAGCGCGAAATGCCAGAGGTGGCGATTCATGCCGCCCAGCGCATGGTGGCCTTGCGCGGCGACCTTGCCTTGGCACGCGGCTGGCTGCTGCCGGCCTGGGAGCGCATGGTGTCGCAGCCGCGCGGCCTCGGCGACGCATTGCGCGTCAGGTTGGCACGTGCGCTCGAGGCGGGGCTCGATTCGGTGGATGCCGATTGGCTCGCCCGCATCGAGACAGCACAACGCAACAACCCCAGCGACCCCAATCTGCAATACCTGGCCGGCATGGCGTGCATGAAGCGGCAACTGTGGGGCAAGGCCCAGCAGCTGCTCATGCAGGCCGGCATGGGTTTGCAGGACACAGACCTTTATCGCCGTGCATGGCTGGCGCTGGCCGAACTGGCCGAGGCGCGCGGAGACGCGGAGCAGGCCGCTGCAGCGTGGAAGCGCGCGGCCCAGGCGGAGAAGGCCTGAGCATTCGGCTGCGACGTTGCTGCGGGTCGCTGTTGCCGACAGGCATCTCTTCCGTTCCCCAATAAAAAAACGGCGCCAATTGGCGCCGTTTTTTATTGCGTTCAGGCCCGAGGGCCTGAGCGTCTTCAGTTCACGCCTTGCGCGTCGGTCGATGCCTTTTCGAAAGGCAGCGTCATTGCGCTGAGCTCCCGGCGGGTTTCGACCAGCACCAGCGGACCTTCGTCGAGCGTGATCGCAGGCGGGCGTTCGCGCGGCACGTGCACCGGCTTCGGCTCGGCCGCGATGGCGGCGCGGGCCTGTGCAATGCGTTCCGCATCGGAGTTGACCCACTGCAGACCCGAGCGCTCGGCGATTTGCGCGAGTTCGTTCAGCGGCAGTTCGAAGGGCTGGACCTTCGGCAGGGCACGGCCGTTGGCGGCGGGCTTGCTGCTGCTCTTTTCGACGGCAATCGGTGCCACGACGGGAGCGGGAGCGAAGGTTGCGACTGGTGCAACAGCTTCCACAGGCGCAACGGCTTGCACAGGTGCCACCGGAGCGGCAACTGGTGCAGGCGCCGCTGCAGGGCGGTCGAAGTAGCTCCGCGGTGCTGCGGGTGCACGCGATTCTTCTTCGGGCATTGCAGCACGGGCTTCGTTCGGCTCGGTCACGGCCACGGCGTTGTCGGCCGATGCGCCCGCCACATTGGCTTCGCTTTCGTCGCGCGGACCGCGTTCACGGCGGTCGCGGCCGTAACGGTCGCGCGAACGGCCGCGGCGCTCTTCGCCTTCACGGCGCGGTGCCTGATCGCTGGCATCGGTTTCGCCTTCAGCGCCCGGAGCGACGGCAGCTGCCTCGTCGGCGGGTGCCTGTGCTTCGCCGTTGGCAAAGCGCGGCTGGCCTTCATTGCGGCGGTCACGGCGGCCGTCGTTGCGCTCGCCACGCTGGCCGCGCTCTTCACGGCCATTGCGCAGTGCGCGTTCGGCTTGCAAACCGTCCTGCGGAGCGACGTTGTTGTCGTCGCCGGAGGTTTCGCGCGGCGCATCGGTGCCATTGCGCTGTTCGTTGCGCTCACCACGTTCGCCACGGTCCGCACGTTCACCGCGCTCACCGCCACGTTCACGGCGTTCGCCGCGGGCGCGGGGCGCGCGTTCTACCGGGGCATTGCCTTCGTCGCCGGCGGGCGCGAGTTGCTGCGCTTCGAGGTTGCCGTCGATCAGCTCGGCCGATGCGGGCCGTGCTTCGCGGCCTTCGCCTTCGCGGCGCTCGCCGCGGCCACCACGGCGCTGTTCGCCTTCGCGCGGACCGCGTGCTTCACGGGGTTCGCGTTGTTCGCGGGGCTCGCGCTGTTCACGCGGTTCGCGCGGCAGCGCGGCTTCGTTGCGTTGTTCGCTGCTGCGGCCTTCACCACGGCGCTCGCCACCGCGACCGCCGCGGCGTTCGCCGTCGCGGCCGCCGGAACGGCCGCCGTTTTCGCTGCGGCCTTCGCCGCCGCGGCCACCGCGGCGCTGCTCGCCGTCGCGGGCGCCGCGTGCTTCGCCGTCACGGCCGGAACGGCTGCCATCACGGCGCGCGGGCTTCGGAGCCTCGACGGGAATCACGGCCGGTGCGGGCGCCGGTGCCGGCGTGCCGCCGAACCAGCTCTTGATGCGGGCGAAGAAGCCCATTTCGGCCGGCGCGGGTGCGCTTGCCACGGGCGGTGCAACCGGCGCCGGCGCAACGGCGGGCGTGCGCACGGCTTCGGGCTTGGGCGGCACCACGGGTGCCGGTGCGTCGGGCAGCACACCCTTGATGACCGGCGTCTGCTTGTTGGTCGGTTCCTGCGAGCGGCGGGTGACGGCGGTCGGGTCTTCGATCTCGTCAGCCATCTTGTAGCTGGCTTCGATGTGGTCGAGGCGCGGATCGTCGTGCTTCAGGCGTTCGAGCTTGTAGTTCGGCGTTTCGAGCGTCTTGTTGGGCACCATCAGCACGGTGACGCGCTGCTTGAGCTCGATCTTGGCGATTTCGGGGCGCTTTTCGTTCAGCAGGAACGACGCCACTTCGACCGGCACCTGGACGTGCACGGCGGCCGTGTTGTCCTTCAGGCACTCTTCCTGAATGATGCGCAGGATTTGCAGCGCGCTCGATTCGGTGTCGCGGATGTGGCCCGAGCCGCCGCAGCGGGGGCAGGGAATCGAAGAGCCTTCGCTGAGCGCCGGCTTCAGGCGCTGGCGGCTCATTTCCATCAGGCCGAACTTGCTGATCGAGCCGAACTGCACGCGGGCGCGGTCCTGGCGCAACGCGTCGCGCAGGCGACTTTCGACTTCGCGGCGGTTCTTCGACTCGTCCATGTCGATGAAGTCGATGACGATCAGGCCGCCCAGGTCGCGCAGGCGCATCTGGCGGGCCACTTCGTCGGCGGCTTCGAGGTTGGTGCGGGTGGCGGTTTCTTCGATGTCGCCGCCCTTGATGGCGCGGGCCGAGTTCACGTCGACCGACACCAGTGCTTCGGTGTGGTCGATCACGATGGCGCCGCCCGAGGGCAACTGCACGGTACGCGCGTAGGCCGACTCGATCTGGTGCTCGATCTGGAAGCGGCTGAACAGCGCGGCGTCGTCGCGGTAGCGCTTCACGCGGGCGGCATGCTCGGGCATGACGTGCGCCATGAACTGCTGCGCCTGGTCGTAGATGTCGTCGGTGTCGATCAGGATGTCGCCGATGTCGTGATTGAAATAGTCACGGATGGCGCGAATGACGAGCGACGATTCCTGGTAGATCAGGAAGGCGCCCTTGCCGCCCTTGGCCGCGCCGTCGATGGCGGTCCACAGCTTGAGCAGGTAGTTCAGGTCCCACTGGAGTTCGGGCGCAGAGCGGCCGATGCCGGCGGTGCGCGCGATGATGCTCATGCCCTTCGGGTATTCGAGCTGGTCCATCGCCTCCTTGAGTTCGGCGCGGTCGTCGCCCTCGATGCGCCGGCTCACGCCGCCGCCGCGGGGGTTGTTGGGCATCAGCACCACATAGCGGCCGGCCAGCGAGATGAAGGTGGTGAGGGCCGCGCCCTTGTTGCCGCGCTCTTCTTTTTCGACCTGGACGACCAGTTCCTGGCCTTCCTTGATGACGTCCTGGATGCGGGCCTGGTTGGCGGAAACGCCTTCGGCGAAGTATTGCTTGGAGATTTCCTTGAATGGCAGGAAGCCGTGGCGGTCTTCGCCGTAGTCGACGAAACAGGCTTCGAGCGATGGCTCGACCCGCGTGACGACGGCCTTGTAGATGTTGCCCTTGCGCTGTTCGCGCCCTTCGATCTCGATTTCGTAGTCGAGGAGCTTTTGCCCGTCGACGATGGCCAGGCGGCGTTCTTCGGCCTGCGTGGCATTGATCAGCATCCGCTTCATGATGCGTTGTCCTTATATGTATCGTTCTACCGGCCCATGACGGGCCAACGATGCACGGACGACGCCCGCGAAACGAGGGGAATTGCCGCTTGGCCCCGGATGCTGTCACTGCCGCGGCAAGCGCGAGCAGGCCTCTTGAGCATCAGCTCAAGAAGACAGCCGGGGTGGGGGCGCGTGGATGGGCGCGAGCCAGGTTCGGTGTTGAGCAGCTATCTTATTGATAGCTGGTTGCGCAATGGTGGCGCGCGGTGCGGATGATTCAATGCCTGAGGCCACTGGCAAAAGCCAGGTGGGCCAACGCAGGCACAGTTGAATCAGCAGTATCAACACAAGGGACTCGCTTCGATCCGCCGGCAGCTTGGAAGCTGCAGGCTGGGTATTCCGTATCGGTGTTTCGTGGGTGTCGGCTTGACTTGGGCGCAGGGGCTGCCACTTTGCGCAATTGCGCGGGGTTTGCAGTCTCGGCGCCAAAGCGGCATCGACCTCGCAGCGTTGTCCTGGGCGTTTGACTGCAGTGATCTAAACTTCTGTCTAATCAAGCACTTACACGACCGCGCTGGTGAAAAACATTATAGGTGCGAAGCGAAGCCCCGCGGCCGCTCCAAATCCCGCAGTTCCGGATCCCGCGGCCCAAAAGGTTGCGGTGGACGCCGCGGCGCCGCACGCGTCCATCAAATTCATTACCGTGGATGCGGAATCCGCGGGCCAGCGGCTCGACAACTTCCTGTTCCGCCACTTGAAGGGCGTGCCCAAGACGCATGTCTACCGGATCATCCGGTCGGGCGAGGTGCGCATCAACAAGGGCCGGGCGCAGGCCGAAACGCGCATCGAGGCCGGCGACGTGCTGCGGCTGCCGCCTGTGCGCATATCGCCGCGCGCCGAAGAGGGCGCCGCGCCGCCCGTGCCGGCGCGCGAATTTCCGGTGCTGCTGGAGGACGACGCGGTGCTGGCCATCGACAAGCCCGCCGGCGTGGCGGTGCATGGCGGCAGCGGCGTGAGCTTTGGCGTGATCGAGCAATTGCGTACCGCGCGGCCGGCCGCCAAGTTCCTGGAGCTGGTGCACCGGCTCGACCGCGAGACCTCGGGCATCCTGCTGGTGGCCAAGAAGCGCAGCGCGCTGGTCGCGCTGCAAGACCAGTTCCGCGACCGCGAGACCGGCAAGACTTATCTTGCGCTGGTCGAGGGCGCCTGGCCCGCCAACAAGAAGGTGCTCGATGCGCCGCTTGCCAAATATCTGCTGCCGGGCGATGGCGCCGGTGCGGGCGAGCGCCGCGTGCGCGTGGTCGCCAAGGACCATCCTGATGCGATGCGCGCCGTCACGCTGGTGCGCGTGCTGGCGCGGCTCACGCTGCCGGGCGACACCACGCCGCTGTCATTGCTGGCGGTCACCATCAAGACCGGCCGCACCCATCAGATTCGCGTGCATCTTGCTTCGGCCGGCCACCCGATTGCGGGCGACGACAAGTACGGCGCCTTCGAGCGCCAGCGCGCGCTGCAAAAACTGGGCCTCAAGCGCATGTTCCTGCACGCCTGGCGCTTGCAGTTCAGCCACCCCGCGACCGGCGAGCGCGTGGCGCTGCAGGCCGGCTTGCCGCCTGAGCTGCATAGTTTGATGCCGCCGCAGGCGCTCGAGGCGCTCGCCCAACATCCCACTCCCACGGCCAATGACTGATTCTTCCCGACCCCTGCGCTTCGACCTGATCGCCTTCGATTGGGACGGCACGCTTTACGACTCCACCCGGCTCATCGTGCGCTGCATTCAAGCGGCGGTGATCGACGTCGGCGGCGCCAAGCCGAGCGAGAACGACGCCGCCTGGGTCATCGGCCTGGGCCTGGCCGAGGCCCTGGCGCGTGCAGCGCCCGATGTGCCGAAAGAAAAATACGCCGAGCTCGGCGCGCGCTACCGCTATCACTATTTGCAGCACCAGGACGACCTCGTGCTGTTCGACGGCGTGCTGCAGATGATCGACGCCCTGCGCGCGCGCGGCCACAAGCTGGCCGTGGCCACGGGCAAATCGCGCCGCGGATTGAACGAGGCGCTGAAGACGGTCGCGCTGCGCGACCGTTTCGACGCTTCGCGCACCGCCGACGAGACATTCGGCAAGCCGCACCCGCGCATGCTGCTGGAGCTGATGGAAGAGCTCGAGGTGCCGGCCGAACGCACCTTGATGATCGGCGACACCACGCACGACCTGCAACTGGCGCTCAATGCCGGCTGCGCCAGCGTGGGCGTGAGCTACGGCGCCCACGAGCCCGAAAGCTTCGACGCGCTGAAGCCGCTGTTCATTGCCCACTCGGTGGCCAGCCTCGAGGCATGGCTCCTGGACAACGCCTGACCGAAGATCTTGCGATGAGCGAAGAAGAGCCCATTCCCCTTTGCAACGCCTCGGACCTCGTCGAAGGCAGCCTCGCCGTACCTTTCGACGTGGTCTACGGCGGTGAAACCTGCCGTGCTTTTGCAGTGCGCTTTGAAGGGCAGCCGCACGCCTACCTGAACCGATGCAGCCACGTGGCCATGGAAATGGATTTCCAGCCCGACCGCTTCTTCGACGACAGCGGCCAGTGGCTGCTCTGCGCCACCCACGGCGCGGTCTACAAGCCGGACACCGGCGAATGCGCGGGCGGCCCGTGCCGCGGCGGCCTGCTGAAGATCGCCCTCAGCGAACGTGACGGCGTGGTGCACTGGCATACTGCCTGGAACCTCCATCCCCTGAGCTTTTGACAATGACCGACCCGAACCGCACGGAACCTGAAGGTTTTGATCCTTTTGAGCCGGCCACCCCCATTGCGTCTTCGCAAGGCGCGCCGAAAAACATGGCCAAAGATCCCACGCAGCGTCCCGGGTGGGAGCGCGCAACGCTCGAGAAACTCGCCTTCGCTTCCCTGAACGAACAGAAGGCCGCGCGCCGCTGGAAGACCTTTACGCGTCTTTCGTGGCTCGCCTTCTTCATCTTCCTGGTCTGGCTGGCCATGTCGCGCAGCACGCCGAGCACCGCCAAGACAACAGCCCACACGGCGGTTGTCGAGATCAAGGGCGAAATTGCCAACGGCGGCGACGCCAGCGCCGAATTCGTCATTGCCGCAATGAAGACGGCCTTCGAGGACGAGGGCGCCAAAGGCATCGTGCTGCTCATCAATTCGCCCGGCGGAAGCCCCGTGCAGGCGGGCATCATCAGCGACGAGATCAAGCGCCTGAAGGCCAAGCACAAGAAGCCGGTGTACGCCGTGGTCGAAGAAACCTGTGCTTCTGCCGCCTATTACATTGCCGCCGCCACCGACAAGATCTACGTCGACAAGGCCAGCATCGTCGGCAGCATCGGCGTGCTGATGGATGGCTTCGGCTTTACCGGCGTGATGGAAAAGGTCGGCGTCGAGCGCCGGCTGCTGACGGCCGGAGACAACAAGGGCTTTCTCGACCCGTTCAGCCCGATGAGCGATGCGCAGCGCGCGCACGCCCAGGCCATGCTGAACCAGATTCACCAGCAGTTCATCAACGTGGTGAAGGCGGGGCGCGGCGACCGGCTCAAGCTCGACACCCCGGGCCTTTTCAGCGGGTTGTTCTGGAGCGGCGAGCAGGCCGTCGAGTTCGGCCTGGCGGACCAGCTGGGCAATGTCGACTACGTGGCGCGCGAAGTCATCAAGGCCGAAGAGGTGACCGACTACACCCGCCGCGACAACGTGGCCGAAAAGCTCGCCAAGAAATTCGGCGCCGCCATGGGCGACGCCACGGTGCGCTCGCTGCAGTCCGCCGCGCCGGCGCTGCGCTAAGGCTTTCCCCCGGTGGCCGGCTCAGGCGGGCTTGTCGCCGCCGCTGTTCGTGTATCGGGCCGAGGCCGCGAGCGCCACGGCAAAAACCACCACCACATAGAGCGCGGCCGTCAGCGAACTGGCCCGCGCCAGCAGGCCGATGACCGCCGGGCCGGCCATGAACCCGAGATAGGCCACGGCCGAGACGGCGGCAATGCCGGTGGCGGGTTCGATGCCGGGCACGCGCGCCGATGCGCCGAACAGAATCGGCACCACGTTCGCAAAGCCGACGCCCACGCCCGCAAAGCCGATCAGCGCAAGCCACGGGAGATTCGTCAGCAGCACCAGCGTCATGGCCGCTGCCGCCAGCACACCGCTGCCGAGCAGCAGCGCGGCCGGCGAAAAGCGGGCACGCATGGCGTCACCGCCGAAGCGAGCGGCCGCCATGGCCGCCGAGAAGCTCGCGTACGCCAGCGCGGCCTGCTTTTGCGGGCTGCCGAGTTCCTGCTGCATGTAGAGCACACTCCAGTCGTAGATGGCGCCCTCGGCAATCAGGCCCAGCGCCGCGAGCACGCCCAGCACCGCAAGCGCGCCGCGGGGCAGCCGGAACTTGCGGTCTGCGGCAGTTGCATCGCCTGCGGCCGGCGGGTTGGGCAGCATGCGCATGGAAGACACGGCCACCAGCAACGCCATGGCGCCCGCAACCCACAGCAGGTGCGCCTGCGCGCCCAGGCCGGCGGCGAGTGCGGCGCTGCCGCTCGCGGCACCGGCCATGCCGCCCAGGCTGAACATGCCGTGCATGCCGCTCATCAGCGGCGTGCCGCCATGCAACTCGAGCTGCGCCGCTTCGGTATTGATGGCCACGTCGAACACGCTAGTCACCAGGCCGAAGGCCGCCAGCAACGCCAGCAGGGCGAGGTAGCCGGGCATGGCGATGAGCCCGGCCAGCAGCAGCGCGTAGACGCAGCCGCAGACGGCCGCCATCCGCCGGGGGCCGTGGCGCCCGATCCAGCGGCCGGCGCTGGTCAGGCCGTACATCGCACCGGCACCGGCCGCGAGCATTGCGAGGCCGAGCTGGGCCTCATCAATGCCGTAGTGGGCCTTGACGGTGGGAACGTGCACGCCCCAGGTCGCAAAGATGAAGCCGGAGGAAAAGAACTGCGCGCGCGAGGCCCAGCGGGTGCTGGCGGTGACCACCATCGTCAACGCCCGATCGCGAACACCGCGGGCAGGCGTTCGTCCGTAGCGGTGCCAGGCGCCTTGGCGCGCCAGGCCTTCACCGTTTCACTGCGCACGTGGGCGGTTGCCAGCGTGAGGCCGCGCGCCACCGCAAGGCGGGTGTTGTGCTGGAGCGTTTGCACCAGCGCCTGGAGCAGCGCGGCGTTGCGATAGGGGGTCTCGATGAAAAGCTGCGTCTGGCCCGTCTTGAGCGCCAGCGCCTCAAGCTCGCGGATGCGGCTTTGCCGCTCGCCCGAGTCCTGAGGCAGGTAGCCGACGAAAGCGAAGTTCTGGCCGTTGAGACCGCTCGCGGCCAATGCGAGCAGCAGCGACACCGGACCGGTGAGCGGCACCACGGCAATGCCCACCTCATGCGCGGCGCGCGCCACCGAAGAGCCTGGGTCGGCCACAGCCGGCATGCCGGCTTCGCTCAGCAGGCCGATGTCATGGCCTTCGAGTGCGGCCGCCAGCAAGGGCCGGGCATTGAATTGGCCTGCGTGGTCGCCCTTCTTGTGCACTTCGCGCGGCAGTTCCCGGATGTCTTGCGCCTGCAGGGGCGCCGCCAGCGGAATAACGGCGTCGATCCGTTTCAGGTAGGCGCGGGCCGACTTGGCGTTTTCGCAGATCCAGTGGGTGATGCCGGCGGCCGCCTGCAGCGTGCCGAGGGGCAGGGCGTCCTGGAGCGGCGCCTGGGTATCGCAGCCGAAGTCGAGCGGTGCGGGTACGAGATAGAGCTTGCCCGGCGTCACAGCAATTCGACTCCGGCGGACCGCAGCATGCGGCAGGTGCGAATCAGCGGCAGGCCGACGAGGGCGGTGGGGTCGTCGCTGTCGATGGCGCTCAGCAACGCGATGCCGAGCCCTTCGCTCTTGGCACTGCCGGCGCAGTCGTAGGGCTGTTCGGCCTGCAGGTAGCGCTCGATGGCCGCATCGCTGAGGTCTCGGAAAACGACCCGAACCGGCGCCAGATCGCGTTCGACAAAGCCGGTGGCTTGGCAAACGACGGCCACGGCGGTCTGGAATATCAATGTTTGGCCACGCATCTTGCACAACTGGGCCGTGGCGCGCGCGTGGTCGCCGGGCTTGCCGAGCGCCTCGCCGGCCAGGTCGGCCACCTGGTCCGAGCCAATCACCACGGCCTCGGGAAAGCGTGCGGCCACGGCGCGGGCCTTTTCCAATGCCAGGCGTTCGGCCAGTTCGCGCGGGGTTTCGCCGGGAAGCGCGGTTTCGTCGACTTCCGGGGGCTGCACGTCGAAGGGCAAATGAAGGCGGTTCAGCAGTTCGCGCCGGTAGCGCGAGGTCGAGGCAAGAATCAAGGGGCGTTGCATGGAGACGATTGTGCGTGAGCCCGCAAGAGCCTTTGGCTGCACCGCGCCAATTCCCCCGGCTGGCGCGCTAGACTGGCGCGGATGAAGAGAGAATTTGTTCCCCAGCGGCTCGACGTGGCCGCCTTTGCCGCTGAAGCCGCGGTGCTTTCGGCTAACGACCCGGTGCCTGATTACTCCCGGCTGGCGCAAGAACTGGCTGAGCCGGCGCCCGAAGCCTTGGTGCACTGGGAGGCGGCCGGCGAGCAGCGCACCGGCGCCGACGGCAAGGCCGAACCCTGGCTGCATCTGGTGGCCGAAACGACGGTGCCACTAGTGTGCCAGCGCTGCCTGGCACCGGTTGATACGCTTGTTGCATCTGACCGCTGGTTCCGTTTTGTGGCCGATGAGGCTACGGCGGATGCGGAAGACGACGAATCCGAAGAAGACCTGCTGGTCGTGAGCCGCGATTTCGACCTGCATGCCCTCATCGAGGACGAGCTTTTGATGGAGATCCCCGTCATGCCCGTCCATGAGGTGTGCCCGACGCCGATCCAGCTTTCGTCCAGCGACGAGGACTTCAAGGCGGCCGAAGAGGCCAAGCCCAACCCGTTTGCGGTGCTCGGCGCGTTGCGTTCGCGCAAGCCGGAAGAGGGCAAGTAGCCCTTTCTCGCAGGCTGGGCTATAATCATGGGCTTCGCGCGCGCCGCCGTGAGCAGCAAGACAGACAAAGGCATTCCATACATGTCCCTGTATTGCCACCGCAAGAGAGCGCATCCACTCACTCACCTAACAGTCCAGGAGCCATCATGGCCGTCCAGCAAAACAAGAAGTCGCCTTCCAAGCGCGGCATGCACCGTTCCCACAATGCGCTGGTCGTGCCCGGCATTGCCGTGGAACCGACCACCGGTGAAACGCACCTGCGTCACCACATCAGCCCGAACGGTTTCTACCGTGGCCGTCAGGTCCTCAAGAACAAGTCCGAAGCCTGATTTCGCATCCCAAGGCCGAGGCCCGAAGCTACTTTTGCTGTAGCGTCGGGCCTTTGTTTTGATGGTTACGTCTTCCTCCTCCGAATCCTCCGCCGCGCCCGCCGCAATCACGCTTGCCGTCGATTGCATGGGCGGCGACCACGGGCCGCGCGTCACGCTTGCGGCCTGCCGCGCATTTCTCGATCGGCATGCGGAAGCATCGCTGCTGCTGGTCGGAGCGCCCGCGGCCTTGGCCGGCTTTGGCGAACACCCTAGGGCGCGCATCGTTGCCGCGAGCGAAGTGGTGGGCATGGACGACCCGGTCGAGATTGCATTGCGCAAGAAGAAAGACTCTTCGATGCGCATTGCAATCCAGCAGGTCAAGGACGGCGCCGCCCAAGCCGCCATCTCGGCCGGCAACACGGGTGCACTGATGGCAATTGCGCGCTACCTGCTCAAGACCCTCGACGGCATCGACCGCCCGGCGATTGCCCCGCAGCTGCCGAACATCAAGGGCGGCGCCACCACCGTGCTCGACCTGGGCGCGAATGTCGACTGCGACGCTGAAGACCTGCTGCAGTTTGCCGTGCTTGGCTCGGCGCTGGTTTCCGCGCTCACGGGCAACGAGTCGCCTTCGGTCGGCTTGCTCAATGTGGGCGAAGAAGCGATCAAGGGCAGCGAAACCATCAAAAAAGCGAGCCAACTGCTTCGTACTGCGGCTAATTCCAAAGACTTGAACTTCTACGGAAACGTGGAAGGCAACGATATCTTCAAGGGAACGACCGACATCGTCGTGTGTGACGGTTTTGTCGGGAACGTTGCGCTGAAGGCGAGTGAAGGCGTCGCGTCAATGATCGGCGAATTCATTCGCGTGGAATTTTCGCGGAGCTTATTCACCAAGGCTGCGGCTATCGTTGCCTATCCGGTGCTAAAAGCGTTTAAAAATCGCCTGGATCACCGTCGTTACAACGGTGCGGCCCTGTTGGGCCTGCGCGGGCTGGTTTTCAAGAGCCATGGCTCGGCTGACGAAGTGGCTTTCGGCCATGCGCTGGATCGCGCTTATGATGCCGCTCGCAACAACCTGCTCGATCGCGTGCGGGCCCGCATCGCCCACGCCGCGCCTTTGCTCGCGCGGCAGGAGCCAGCGGTGCCAGCGGACGCGACGGCCCTTCACGCTTGATGAGCCCTTATTCACGCATCACCGGCACTGGCAGCTATCTGCCTCCGCGCCGGGTGACCAACGACGACCTTGCCAAGGAATTGGCAACGCGCGGCATCGAGACCTCGGATCAATGGATCGTCGAGCGCACCGGCATCCACGCGCGCCATTTCGCGGCGCCCGAGGTGACGAGCAGCGACCTCGGCCTTGAAGCCGCCCGAAGCGCCCTCGAGGCGGCAGGACGCAAGGCGGAAGACATCGACCTGATCATCGTCGCCACGTCGACGCCCGACATGGTGTTTCCGTCGTCGGCCGCCATCCTTCAGAACAAGCTCGGCATCGCCGGTTGCCCGGCATTCGACGTACAGGCGGTCTGCAGCGGGTTTGTCTATGCGCTGACCGTGGCCGACGCCATGATTCGCACCGGCACTGCGCGTTGCGCGCTGGTGGTCGGCGCCGAGGTGTTCTCGCGCATTCTCGATTTCAACGATCGCACCACCTGCGTGCTGTTCGGCGACGGCGCCGGCGCCGTGGTGCTCGAAGCGAGCGAAGAGCCCGGCATCCTGGCGAGCGACCTGCATGCGGACGGCAAGCACGTCGGCATTCTTTGCGTGCCGGGCCACCTGTCGGGCGGCAATGTGCTGGGTACGCCCCTGCTGCACATGGACGGCCAGGCCGTGTTCAAGCTCGCAGTGCGCGTGCTCGAAGAAGCCGCGCGTGCCACGCTCGCAAAGGCGGGCAAGACCGACGCCGACATCGACTGGCTCATTCCGCACCAGGCCAATATCCGCATCATGGAAGGCACGGCCAAGAAGCTGAAGCTTCCGCGCGAGAAGCTCATCGTCACGGTCAACGAGCACGGCAATACCTCAGCCGCCTCGATTCCGCTGGCGCTCGATGAAGCCGTGCGCTCCGGCAAGGTGAAAAAGGGTGAAACCGTCATGCTCGAAGGCGTGGGCGGTGGCTTCACCTGGGGCGCGGTGCTATTGAACTTGTAGCGTATTGCGGCGCCAGTAGGGGCTGCAATGCGACATGACGCTTTAAAACAATGAAATCCTTCGCTTTTGTCTTTCCGGGTCAGGGCTCGCAGGCGGTCGGCATGCTCGACGCCTGGGGCGACCATCCGGCCGTTGTCGAAACCCTGCGCGAGGCCTCCGAGGCGCTGGACGAAGACATTGCCGCGCTGATCAAGAGCGGGCCCAAGGAAGAGCTGGCGCTCACCACCAACACCCAGCCCGTCATGCTGGTGGCCGGCGTGGCGGCTTGGCGCGCCTGGCTGGCCGAAGGCGGCGCAGCCCCTTCCGTCGTGGCGGGACATTCGCTGGGCGAATATTCCGCCCTGGTTGCGTCCGGCGTGCTCACGCTGGCGCAAGCCGCGCCGCTGGTGCGGTTTCGTGCGCGGGCCATGCAGCAAGCGGTGCCTGTGGGCACCGGCGCCATGGCTGCCGTTCTGGGCATGGAAGTTGGCAAGGTCGTGGCGGGCTGCGCGGAAGCCACCGCTTCGTTCGGTGCGGGCAGCGCCGAGATCGTCGAAGCCGTGAATTTCAACGATCCGATGCAAACCGTGATCGCGGGCAGCAAGGCGGCCGTCGACAAGGCCTGCGAGCTGCTCAAGGCGAATGGCGCCAAGCGCGCGTTGCTGTTGCCCGTCTCGGCGCCGTTCCATTCGAGCCTGATGAAGCCCGCGGCCGAGGCGCTGCGCGAAAAGCTCAGCACCATCACCCTCGCTGCGCCCCAGATTCCGGTACTCAACAATATCGATGTGGCCGTGGAAACCGATCCGGCCCGCATCCGCGAAGCCCTGGTGCGCCAGGCCGCCGGCCCGGTTCGCTGGGTTGAAAGCGTGCAGGCCTTGAAACTGCGTGGTGTAGCCGCCATCATCGAGTGCGGGCCCGGCAAGGTGCTGGCCGGAATGGTCAAGCGCATCGCCCCCGAGCTCGAAGCCGCGTCGGTGTACGACCCGGCAACGCTCGCGGACACCCGACAACTGCTCGCCGCCTGAACGGCGAAAGGCCCGGACACTTCTTCTATGAGCATTCCCAAATTCGAAGGGCAAGTCGCCCTGGTCACCGGCGCGTCGCGCGGCATTGGCGCAGCGATTGCACTCGAGCTCGCCCAGCGCGGCCTCAAGGTGGTTGGCACCGGCACCACCGAAGACGGCGCGGCCAAGATCACCTCCGCGCTCAGCGCCTTCGATGGCCGCGGCCGCGCACTCGACGTGAACGACGGCGCTGCCGTCGAAGCCCTGATCGACGAAATCGTGAAAGCCTATGGCGCCATCCACGTGCTGGTCAACAACGCCGGCATCACGCGCGACACGCTCGCCATGCGCATGAAGGACGACGATTGGGATGCCGTGCTTGCCACCAATCTCAAGGCCGTGTTCGGGCTTTCGCGCGCCGTGATTCGCCCGATGATGAAGCAGCGCTACGGCCGCATCATCAGCATCACCAGCGTGGTCGGCGCCTCCGGCAATGCCGGCCAGGCCAACTACGCCGCGGCCAAGGCCGGCGTCGCGGGCATGACCCGTGCGCTGGCACGCGAACTCGGCAGCCGCAACATCACGGTCAACTGCGTCGCGCCGGGTTTCATCGAAACCGACATGACCGCCAGCCTGCCCGAGGCTCAGCAACAGGCGCTGCTACAGCAGATTCCGCTGGGCCACCTGGGCAAGCCGGCCGACATCGCGCATGCGGTGGCGTATCTCGCATCCCCGCAGGCTTCCTATGTGACGGGGCAGGAACTGCACGTCAACGGCGGCATGCACATGTAATTGGCCGCAAGGCGCAATCTTTCCCCGTCCCGGGTGCACGGCAAATGCCACAATGCGCCCGGCTAAAATCCACCGATTACCTACAACCCTCAGAGGGAACCAAATGAGCGATATCGAAGCACGTGTCAAGAAAATCATCGCCGAGCAACTCGGCGTGGAAGAGTCCCAAGTAACGAATGAAAAGGCCTTCGTGGCCGACCTCGGTGCGGACTCGCTCGACACGGTCGAACTGGTGATGGCACTCGAAGACGAATTCGGCATTGAAATTCCGGATGAAGACGCCGAGAAGATCACCACGGTGCAAAACGCCGTCGACTACGCCACCAAGAATCAAAAGGCCTGATCGGGCCGGCTGCAACTGCGACGGCCGGCGGCGCTTTGTTCAAGCACCGTACGCGCCGCCAGCAGCTGTTCAGCGCTTCCAGAAAGGTTTGCCGGCATGACCAAACGCCGCGTCGTCGTGACCGGGCTCGGTTGCATCGCTCCTGTCGGAAACACCGCAACCGAGTCCTGGGCCAACCTGTTGGCCGGGAACTCGGGCATTGCGAACATCACCGCATTCGATGCAAGCGCCTTCGCCTGCAAGTTCGCAGGTGAGGTGAAGGGTTTCGACATCACCCAATACATCTCGGAGAAGGAAGCGCGCCATATGGACCGCTTCATTCATCTGGGGCTTGCCGCCGCCATCCAGGCGGTGCAGGACAGCGGGCTGCCGACCGGCGAAGCGCTGTCGTACGAAGAAGCCGTGCGCATCGGCTGCAACATCGGCTCGGGCATTGGCGGCCTGCCGATGATCGAAGAGACGCATGGCGAATACGCGAGCCGCGGCCCGCGCCGCATTTCGCCGTTCTTCGTGCCGGCTTCGATCATCAACATGATCTCGGGCCACGTGTCGATCAAGTACGGCTTCAAGGGCCCGAACATCGCTGTGGTCACCGCCTGCACCACCGGCCTGCACGCCATCGGCACCTCGGCGCGCATGATCGAATACGGCGACGCCGACGTCATGATCGCGGGCGGCGCCGAGTCGACCATTTCTCCGCTCGGCATCGGCGGCTTTACCGCACCGCGCGCGCTCAGCACGCGCAACGACGATCCCGCCACGGCCTCGCGTCCGTGGGACAAGGACCGCGACGGTTTCGTGCTCGGCGAAGGCGCCGGCGTGCTGGTGCTCGAAGAGTACGAACGAGCAAAGGCCCGCGGCGCCAAGATCTATGCGGAAGTGGCGGGCTTCGGCCTGACCGGCGACGCGTACCACATGACCGCGCCCGACGTCGACGGCCCACGCCGTTCGATGGCCATGGCGCTGGCCAATGCGGGCGTCAACGCCGACGAGGTGCAGTACCTGAATGCGCATGGCACTTCCACGCAGATCGGTGACCTCAACGAGACCAATGCGGTCAAGCTCGCCTTCGGCGATCACGCGAAGAAGCTGGTCGTGAACTCGACCAAGTCGATGACCGGCCACTTGCTGGGCGGTGCCGGTGGCATCGAGTCGGTGTTCACGGTGCTCGCACTGCATCACCAGAAGAGCCCGCCGACCATCAACATCTTCAACCAGGATCCGGAGTGCGACCTCGACTACTGCGCCAATACGGCGCGCGATCTCAAGATCGATGTCGCGGTCAAGAACAACTTCGGCTTCGGCGGCACCAACGGCACGCTGGTGTTCAAGCGCGCTTGAACCTTGCTCTTTCATGCACAGCGCACCGTCGGTGACCTATCCGGTGGGGCGCTCGCGCGGCGCAACCCGGATACTGATTGCGACCTGGGCCCTGGGGGCCTGCTGCGCAGGTCTCTCTTGCTATCTCTTCGATAGTGCCGGCTGGCGCCAGCTGCTCCTGGTTCTGAGTGTTCTGTTCTCGGGCATTGCGGCTGCGCTCGGGCTGCGAAGCGACGGCGCTGGCGTGTTGCACTTCGACGGGCTCCGTTGGAGCCTGACGGGCACCGACCGGGGCCGTGCCGTTCATGCCGCGCAGGCTTCCGTGGCGCTCGATCTTCAATCGCTGCTGCTGGTCCGGCTGACCGAACCAGGCCGCGCCGCGCGTTGGATATGGACCGAACGGCGCGCCCTCCCTGAGCGCTGGCGCGATCTGCGCCGTGCGGTATATTCGCGCCCCCCGTCCGCCTCGCCTGCTGGCGAGCCTTGGCGGGCGACCGTGCCGGCCGACGCGCCCTGACTCTCCCCGATGACCACTTCTCCGCCGCCAGTGCCACCGGACTCCGGCTTGACCGATGTGTCCGTCGAGGCGCCGCGCCCGGGCGAGGTCGATCTCCAACTCGTCCAGCGCACGGTGGCGGGCGACCAGAAGGCGTTCGAGCTGCTGGTCATCAAATACCAGCGCCGCATCGAGCGCCTGATCGGGCGCATGGTGCGCGATGTCGACCTGGTCGAAGACATTGCGCAGGAAACCTTCATCCGGGCCTACCGGGCGCTGCACCAGTTCCGCGGCGATGCCCAGTTCTACACCTGGCTTTACCGGATTGCGGTCAACACCGCCAAGAAGGCGCTGGTCGACATGAAGCGCGACCCGACCATCTCCGAAAGCGCCTTGCGGCCGTCTTCTGACGAAGACGATGAAACTTACCGCCCCGGAAACGAACCAATCAGCGACGAAACCCCCGAATCGGTGCTGGCGGCAAACGAAATCGCCAGCGTGGTCGAAGCGGCCATGGAAGCGCTGCCCGCCGAGCTGCGGCAGGCGGTCACCCTTCGCGAGATCGAGGGCATGAGTTACGAAGAGATTGCCGAGGTCATGGATTGCCCTATCGGCACTGTGCGTTCGCGTATTTTCCGGGCGCGCGAGGCCATTTCGGCCAGGGTCAAACCGCTGCTGGACAACCAGTCGGGCAAGCGTTGGTAGGTAAGCAGGTGAATGAAATGAATCAGACGATGACGGCTCGTGAACAGGTGTCCGCACTGGCGGACGGTCATTTGCAGGGCGACGACTTCGCGCGGGCCATCGAAGCCGTCTGCGCCGAAGACGATGCGCGCGCTGCCTGGCGTTCCTATCACCTGGTGGGCGATGTCCTGCGCTCGGGTGCCCATGCGCCTTGCAGCGACGGTACTGCGTTCCTGACCCGGTTCCAGCAGCGCCTAGCGGCCGAGCCCGTGGCTGCAACCCCGATCCTGGCGCCGGTAACGGCCACCAAGATGGTCACGCTGCAGCGCAGGGCCGATGCCGCCAACGAGCCGGTGTTCCGCTGGAAGCTGGTGGCCGGCGCCGCGTCGCTGGTGGCCGTGGCTGCCATCAGCTGGACGTTGGTGGGCAACGGAGCAGGTTTCCCGTCTTCGGGCCCGCAGATCGCCGCCCAGCAGCAACCGGCTGCCAATTCGGTGCTGGCGGCTGCAGCGGTCAACGGCCAGTCGCCTGCCGCCACCACGCTGACGCCGACCCGCGTGATGGTCGGTAACGGCAGCCCGCAGGTCATGCTGCGCGACCCACGGCTCGACCAGTTGCTCGAGGCGCACCAGCAAGCTGGCGGCGCTTCGCAGATGCCTTCGGGCTTCTTGCGCAACGCGACCTTCGAGGGGCCCACGCGCTGATTGCGCGCCTGTCGCTCCCAATGACCGTTCAGATGCCGATCTCCGTACGCGCGTTCGCGCTGGTGTTCACTGCTTTCTGCCTTGTGCAGGTTGCGACCGCACAGACCCGTTCGGGCCCGGTGAATGCAAAGGGCGCGGCCTCGGCGCAAACCGGTGACGCTCCGCCGGCCATGGGTGTGGTCGAGTGGCTTCAGCGCATGCACACGGGAGCCCGGCAACGCAACTACGTGGGCACTTTCGTGGTTTCGGCGGCGGGCGGCGATCTTTCGAGCGCGCGCATCTGGCATGTGCGGGACGGCGACCTGCAGATTGAGCGCATCGAGGCGCTGTCGGGGCCGCCGCGCTCGACTTTCAGGCGCAATCACCACGTCATGACCTTCCTGCCCGAGGCAAAGGTCGTGAAGGTCGAAAAGCGCGAAAACCTCGACCTTTTCCCCAATCTGCCCGACAAGCCGGATTCGTCGATCGGCGACTTCTACGACGTCCGCACCATCGGCAAGGACCGTGTGGCCGGCTTCGACGCCGATGTGGTGCAACTGGTGCCGCATGACAACTTGCGCTTCGGCTACCGCATCTGGAGCGAGCGCCGCTCCGGGCTCGTCATCAAGCTGCAGACCGTGGACGGCGATTCCCGCGTCGTGGAGCAGTCGGCGTTCTCCGAACTGCAGCTCGACGCCCCGGTCAAGGCGCAGGCCCTCGCGCAGATGATGACCAATACAAGCGGTTACCGCATCGAGAAGCTCGAGCTCGAGCGCACCAGCGCGCAAGACGAGGGCTGGGTTCTCAAGACGCCGGTGGCCGGCTTCAAGCCGCGCAGCTTCTATCGGCGCCCGGCCGGCGGCGACAAGACGGGGCAGGACCGCACCGTTCAGTGGACCTTCTCCGATGGCCTCGCTTCGGTGTCGCTTTTCATCGAGCGCTACGATGAAAAGCGCGCACCGCGCGACGGCGTGCTGACCATTGGCGCAACCAACGCCATTCGCCGGCGATTGCCCGAGCCGGCGAGCGACTGGTGGCTCACTGCGGTGGGCGAGGTGCCGCAGCAGACGCTCAATGCATTTGCCCAAAGCCTCGCGCGCACGCGCTGACCCGGCGCGCATGCGCAGGTGGCGCTGAACCAAGTCCGCATCACAGACTCATAGCTCTTCTTTTGGTCGCTCTGTTCTTTTGAAAGAAAACCGATGATGTTCAAAGTCGAGGGACACAAGCTTCGTTCCTATCTCTTCGCATTCGGCTTGGCCTGTTCGGCCAGCGTGGGTTTCCTGCCGGTAACGTCGGCCGTCGCCCAGACGCCCCAGACACCGCAAGCGCGCGGCTTGCCCGACTTCGCCGATCTGGTCGAGCAGGTCGGGCCCGCCGTGGTCGGGATCCGCACCGTCGAGAAGGTTTCCTCCCGCAGCGGCGGCGGTGGAGAAATGGACGAGGAAATGCAGGAGTTCTTCCGGCGCTTCTTCGGACAGCCGCTGCCCGGCAATCCGCGCCCGGGCCCGCGTCCGAACCGGCCGCAGCCCCAGGAAGAAGAGCGTCCACGCGGCGTGGGCTCGGGCTTCATCCTGACCGCGGACGGCTATGTGATGACCAATGCCCACGTCATCGAGGATGCGTCCGAAATCCTGGTCACGCTTACCGACAAGCGCGAGTTCAAGGCCAAGCTGATTGGCGCCGACAAGCGCAGCGACGTCGCCGTGGTCAAGATCGAGGCCACGGGCTTGCCTGTGGTGAAGGTTGGCGACATCTCGAAGCTGCGCGTCGGCGAATGGGTGATGGCCATCGGCTCACCCTTCGGCCTCGAGAACACCGTCACCGCCGGCATCGTGAGCGCGAAGCAGCGCGACACCGGTGACCTGGTGCCGCTGATCCAGACGGACGTTGCCATCAACCCCGGCAATTCGGGCGGGCCGCTCATCAACCTGCGCGGCGAGGTGGTCGGCATCAACAGCCAGATCTATTCGCGCTCCGGCGGCTACATGGGCATTTCGTTCTCGATTCCGATCGATGAGGCGATCCGCGTCAGCGACCAGCTGCGCACCACCGGCCGTGTCTCGCGCGGCCTGATCGGGGTGACCATCGGCTCGGTCTCGAAGGACGTGGCCGAGTCCCTTGGCCTCGGCAAGGCGCGCGGCGCCGTGGTGAGCAGCGTGGTGCCGGGCTCGGCGGCCGACAAGGCCGGTGTGCGCGAAGGCGACATCATCACCAAGTACGGCGACAAGGTCATCGAAACGCCGAGCGATCTCTCGCGCTCGGTGGCCAGCACCAAGCCAGGCGTGAAGAGCACGCTGACTGTGTTCCGCAACGGCAGCTCGCGTGAACTTTCGATCACCGTTGCAGAGGGCGACCCCGAAGCCAAGCCCTCGAGCAAGCGCCAGTCGGACCGCGAGGAGCCGCAGGCCAAGCCGTCGTCCACCGCCGGAAAGTCGATCGGCCTCGTGGTCAGCGACCTGACGGAGGCGCAGAAGAAGGAACTCAAGGCGCGCGGCGTGCGTATCGACGCGGCGACCGATGCTGCCGCGCGGGCCGGTCTTCGCGAGGGCGACGTGATTCTTTCGGTCGGCAATATCGAAGTGACCAGCGTCAAGGAATTCGAATCCGCCCTGGCCAAGGCCGACAAGAACAAGCCGCTCAGCGTGCTGTTCCGGCGGGGCGAGTGGGCGCAATATGCCCTGATCCGACCCGCACGCTGATCTGGCGCTGCCGTCAAGTGGCCCCACCCGGCAGTCGGGTTTGGGGCCTTTTTTTGAGGTGTTTGCGACGCTCGGTAGCCTGGCTCAAAAATTTTTTCGGGGCGCGATGAGCCGCTATTTTGTTGGTGTTCACTAACTTGTAAGCGGGCTTAGGACGGTTTTCGGTAGAATAGGAGCCATTGGGCGGTGGGTCCATGCATAAGGAAGGTGAATTCCTTCACGATGCGAGATGTCAGACAGCAGTCCACCGCTGCTCCACAGATCGCCCACAAGTTGTTCATCGAGTGCCCCACCGAACCTGTGGATAAGTTGTTTATATCTTTCATGTTGTGGACCCGCAACGACCCGTTTTGACCCTGTCCCTGGATGTACGTGCCTCCCTTTTTGCCTACAATGAAGTTCCAACTACTGCAGTTGCCATTGCTTGTTGGTTCAGGGCGCGTCTCCAGAAGACGCGCCCTTTTTTCTTGCCTGTCGCACTCTGCGCACGAGCCAATTCAAGTACTTAAGCGTTCCCGTTGATGAATCACATCAGAAATTTTTCGATCATTGCGCACATCGATCACGGCAAGTCGACGCTCGCCGATCGTTTGATCCAGCGTTGCGGCGGCCTCGCGGAACGCGAGATGGAAGCGCAGGTGCTCGACTCGATGGACATCGAAAAAGAGCGTGGGATAACCATCAAGGCGCAGACCGCTGCGCTGCACTACAAGGCGCTCGATGGACAGGTCTACAACCTCAATCTGATCGACACGCCGGGCCACGTCGACTTCTCTTATGAAGTGAGCCGCTCGTTGTCTGCATGCGAAGGTGCACTGCTCGTCGTCGACGCATCGCAAGGTGTCGAAGCGCAGACGGTGGCCAACTGCTACACCGCGCTCGACCTCGGTGTGGAAGTGGTGCCGGTGCTCAACAAGATGGACTTGCCGAACGCGGACCCCGACAACGCGCGCAAGGAAGTCGAAGACGTGATCGGCATCGACGCGACCGATGCGATTCCGTGTTCCGCCAAGACAGGTCTCGGTATCGAGGAGATCCTCGAAGCCATCGTGCACAAGATGCCGCCGCCGCGCGGCAACCCCGACGGCCCGCTGCGCGCGATGATCGTCGACAGCTGGTTCGATCCCTACGTCGGCGTGGTCATGCTGGTGCGCGTGGTGGACGGCCGGCTGGTGAAGGGCGAGCGCATCAAGATGATGGCGTCGGGCGCGATGTACAACGCAGACAACATCGGCGTGTTCACGCCGGCCAACGAGCCGCGCGCGTCGCTCGAGGCGGGCGAGGTGGGCTACATCATCGCGGGCATCAAGGAGCTGCAGGCCGCCAAGGTCGGCGACACCGTGACGCTCATCAAGCCGGGCACCGGCGGCGCTGCCGCCACCGCCACCGAGGCGCTGCCGGGCTTCAAGGAAATCCAGCCGCAGGTGTTTGCCGGCCTCTACCCGACCGAAGCCAGCGAGTACGACTCGCTGCGCGACGCGCTGGAAAAACTCAAGCTCAACGATTCGTCGCTGCGTTACGAGCCCGAGGTGAGCCAGGCGCTGGGCTTCGGCTTCCGCTGCGGTTTTCTCGGCCTGCTGCACATGGAAATCGTGCAGGAGCGGCTCGAGCGCGAGTTCGACCAGGACCTGATCACCACCGCACCGAGCGTGGTGTACCAGGTGGTGCGCAACGACGGTGAAGTCATCATGGTCGAGAACCCGTCCAAGATGCCCGACGTCGGCAAGATGAGCGAGATTCGCGAGCCGATCGTCACCGTGCACCTCTACATGCCGCAGGAATACGTGGGCGCGGTGATGACGCTGGCCAACCAGAAGCGCGGCGTGCAGATGAACATGGCCTACCACGGCCGCCAGGTCATGCTGACCTACGAAATGCCGCTGGGCGAAATCGTGCTCGACTTCTTCGACAAGCTGAAGTCGGTCAGCCGCGGCTACGCCTCCATGGACTACGAGTTCAAGGAGTACCGCGCGTCCGACGTGGTCAAGGTCGACATCCTGCTGAACGGCGAGAAGGTCGACGCGCTGTCCATCATCGTGCACCGCACCCAGTCGCAGTACCGCGGCCGGGCGGTGGTGTCGAAGATGCGCGAGATCATTTCGCGCCAGATGTTCGACGTTGCCATCCAGGCGGCCATCGGGGTGAACATCATTGCGCGTGAGACAATCAAGGCGCTGCGCAAGAACGTTCTTGCCAAGTGCTACGGCGGCGACATCACCCGCAAGAAAAAGCTGCTCGAGAAGCAGAAAGCGGGCAAGAAAAGAATGAAGCAGATCGGCTCCGTCGAGGTCCCGCAAGAGGCCTTCCTCGCGATTCTGCAAGTCGAAGACTGATCTCAAAAATGGCATTCATCACTACTCTGGTCCTCGCGGCCTTTACCGGCTACGTCGGTGCCTGGTACTTTGGTGCCATCGAAGGCAACTTCGCGCTGCTTCTGTTCTGCGCCACCGTGGTTACCGGTCTCTACTGGCTGGCCGAGCGCTTCTACTTCCTGCCACGCCGCGAACGCGCGGCCGCCGCACTCGAGGCTTCGCTGAGCGAGCGCAACGCCCGCCTGGCCGGCCAAGGCATCACGCAGGTGGATACGGTCGACGCCAAGGCGAGCGAACGCCTGCTCATGCAGCCGTGGTGGCTCGACTGGACGGCCGGGCTGTTCCCGGTGATCCTGGTGGTGTTCCTGCTGCGCTCGTTCCTGTACGAGCCATTCAAGATCCCGTCGGGTTCGATGATGCCGACGCTCCTCACCGGCGACCTGATCCTGGTCAACAAATTCACCTACGGCCTGCGGTTGCCGGTCATCAACACCAAGATCACCGACGGCACGCCGCTGGCGCGCGGCGACGTGGTGGTGTTTCGCTACCCGCCCAAGCCCAGCATGGACTACATCAAGCGCGTGGTCGGCATTCCGGGCGACGAGGTGGCCTACCTGAACAAGAAGCTCACGATCAACGGACAGCCGGTTTCCAAGAGCCCGATGCCCGATTACCTCGACGGCGACTCGATGCGCCTGCTCAAGCAGTTCACCGAAGACCTCGGCGGCAAGCAGCACAGGCTGCTCAACGACGACGCCGGCCCGGCTTTCGTGCAAGGTGCCACCGACTTTCCCTACCGCGAAAACTGCCGCTATTCGGTCGAAGGCGTGGTCTGCAAGGTGCCCGCCGGCAATTACTTCATGATGGGCGACAACCGCGATAATTCGGCGGACTCCCGGTTCTGGGGTTTCGTGCCGGACAAGAACATCGTGGGCAGGGCGTTCTTCGTGTGGATGAACTTCGGCGATCTGGGTCGCATCGGTCCATTTCAATAAGTAATCAGCATTGTTCGAGGGGTAAGAGGGCATGAGAACAAATCGGTCCATCCGCAGCAGGGCCGCGCACCAGCGCGGCATCTCGTTCATCGGTCTGGTGTTTGTCGCCGTGGTGCTGGGTTGCCTGGGCGTGGTCATCGCGCAGGTCATCCCGACGCTGATCGAGTACCAGGCCATCGACAAGGCCGCCAACAAAGCCAAGGAAGGCACCACCGTGCCCGAAGTGCGCGCCATCTTCGACCGCGCGCAGGCCATCGACGACTTCAAGTCCGTTTCGGGCAAGGACCTCGACATCAAGAAGGTCGGCGACAAGGTCGTCGTGTCGTATGCCTACGAGCGGGAAATTCCGCTGTTCGGCCCGGCCTACCTGGTGCTCAAGTACAAAGGCGAGACCCGCTGAACGCGGCGACACGCAAGGTGGACGGCGGCCTCGTAGCGCTGCAGGAGCGCCTCAAGCATTCGTTCTCCGACACGCGGCTGCTTCAGCTCGCGCTTACGCACCGCAGTTTTTCGGCTGACCACAACGAGCGCCTGGAGTTTCTCGGCGACTCGGTGCTCAACCTCGCCGTTTCGCACCTGCTCTACACCCGTTTATCGGCCTTGCCCGAAGGCGATCTGTCGCGCGTGCGTGCCAACCTGGTCAAGCAGGACACGCTGCACCGCCTGGCGCTCGAACTGCAGCTATCGCCGCTGCTTCGGCTCGGGGAGGGCGAAGCGCGTTCCGGCGGGCCCAACCGGCCTTCGATCCTGGCCGATGCGCTCGAAGCGCTGATCGGTGCGGTCTACCTCGACGCGGGCTTTGCGGCCGCCGAGGCGCTGGTGCGCCGCCTCTATGAATCCGTGGAGATCAATCCGCGCATGGAAGCGGCCGCCAAGGACCCGAAGACCGAATTGCAGGAATGGCTCCAGGGCCACAAAATGAAGTTGCCGGTGTACCGCGTAGCGGCCACGCTCGGCGCCGCGCACAAACAGACTTTCGATGTCGAGTGCGAGGTGCCGGAGCTGGGCCTGCGCGAACGCGGCATCGGTGGCTCGCGCCGCGCCGGCGAGCAGGCTGCCGCGGCGGCCATGTTGATCCGGCTCAAGGCACGCGGGGCCGCGTGAAACCAGAATGAACGACGCTATAAATTCAGCAGCAGAAAACCCCGAAGACGCAGCGGGCGGTATGGGTACAACGGGGCCCCAGCACTGCGGCCTGGTGGCCATTGTCGGCAAGCCCAACGTGGGCAAGTCGACGCTGCTCAACGCGCTGGTGGGCCAGAAGATCAGCATCACCTCGCGCAAGGCGCAGACCACGCGGCACCGCATCACGGGCATGCGCACCATCGGTGCCACGCAGTTCGTGTTCGTCGATACGCCGGGTTTCCAGACCCTGCACGCCAACGCGCTGAACAAGTCACTCAACAAGACCGTGCAGGGCGCGGTCGGCGACGTGGACCTGATTCTGTTCGTGGTCGAGGCGGGCAGCTTCACGCCGGCCGACGAGCGGGTGCTCAAGCTGCTCGGCAAGGGCATTCCGACCGTGCTGCTGGCCAACAAGCTCGACAACGTGCACCGCCGCGGCGACATCGCGCCCTGGCTGCAGACCATGCAGGCGAAGCACCCCTTTGCCGAGTTCGTGCCCATGTCGGCCAAGAACCCGAAGGATGTCGAACGCCTGTTCGGTATCTGCGAAAAATACCTGCCCGAGCAACCCTGGTTCTACGCCGAGGACGAGCTCACCGACCGGAGCGAGAAATTCCTGGCCGGCGAGCTGGTGCGCGAAAAGCTGTTCCGCCTGACCGGCGACGAACTGCCCTACACCTCGACCGTGATCATCGACAAGTTCGAGGAAGAGCCGCCGCAGAAAAAGGGCCAGAAGCGGCTGCTGCGCATTGCCGCCACCATCGTGGTCGAGCGCGACGGCCACAAGGCCATGGTCATCGGCGACAAGGGCGAGCGCATCAAGCGCATCGGCATGGAAACCCGGGTCGAGCTTGAGAAGCTGGCCGACGCCAAGGTTTTCCTCGAACTGTGGGTAAAGGTGCGCTCCGGCTGGGCAGACGACGAAGCGCGCGTGCGCTCGTTCGGCTACGAATGAAGTGGCGACTGCCCACCGCGTCTCGCACGAACCGGCGTATGTGCTCCATCGCTACGACTGGAGCGAATCGAGCCTGATCCTCGAGGTCTTCACCCGCCACCACGGACGCATTGCGCTCGTGGCCAAGGGGGCGAAGAGGCCGAGCTCCAATTTCCGGCCCGTGCTGCTGCCGCTGCAGCCGCTGCAACTCAACTATGGCGGTGACGCCGAGATCCGCACGCTCAAGGGCGCCGAGTGGATGGGCGGCCATGTCATGCCGACAGGCGAGGCGCTGCTCTCCGGCTACTATGTCAACGAACTGCTGCTGCGCCTGCTCGCGCGGGACGACGCCCACGAGGCGCTGTTCGACGCCTACGCGGGCGTGGTGCAGGTGCTGGCGGGCGACCACGCCGGCGCGCAGGCCGCAACCCAGGCTGCGGCGCTGCGGGCGTTCGAGCTGCTGCTGCTGCGCGAAGTGGGCCTCTTGCCGTCGCTCGATGCGCAGACTCTCACGCTCGAACCTCTCGTGGCCGAGGCACGCTACAGCCTGGTGCCGGAAGCGGGTTTGCGGCTGGCGGGCGAGGGCGAGGCGGCGCTGGCCGGCGCCGATTGGCGGTCCTTGCAGGGCGTGCTCGATGACCGCGCCCCCTTCACCTCCACGCTGCGGGAGGTGGCGACCATGAACGCCGGCAGCAACAGTGCCCTCAGAAACCAGCTGCGCGCCTTGCTCAACTACCATTGCGGTGTGTCCACGCTGCGCACGCGGCAGATGATGAGAGATTTGCAAGCCCTATGAGCACTCCCGGCCATTCCGCTACCACGTCGCTGTCGGTCAACCTGAACAAGGTGGCCCTTGTGCGCAACACGCGCCACCTGGGCATTCCGAGCGTGCTGAAGGCTGCCAACGCCTGCCTTGCCGCCGGTGCGCACGGCATCACGGTGCATCCGCGGCCGGACGCGCGCCACATCCGCGCGCACGACGTGAGCGACCTCTCCGCGCTGCTTGCAAAGGACTGGCCGGGCATCGAGTTCAACATCGAGGGCAATCCGTTCCACAACCTGATGGACTTCGTGCGTGAGCTCAAGCCGCACCAGGCCACTTTTGTGCCCGACAGCGAATCGCAATCGACCAGCGACCATGGCTGGAGCTTTCCGGAAGACGCCGAGCGCCTGCGCCCGGTGATTGCCGAGGCCAAGGCCCTGGGCGTCCGTGTGAGCCTGTTCATGGACCCGATCCCCGAAATGATGGCTGCGGTGAAGGCCGTGGGCGCCGATCGCGTGGAGCTGTACACCGAAGGCTATGCCGCATCGCGCGGCACCTCGAACGAAGCAGCCGTGCTTGCGCGCTACGTCGAATCGGCGCGTGCGGCGCAGGCCGCGGGCCTCGGCATCAACGCGGGCCATGACCTGAGCCGCGACAACCTGACCGCTTTCCTGCGTGCGGTGCGCGGCGTTCGGGAGGTCTCGATCGGCCACGCCTTCATCGCCGATGCGCTTGATTTGGGCTACGCAGCCACCACGCGGGAGTACCTGCGCTGCATCGACGAAGCCAAGTGAGCGCTCCAGCGGCATGATCTACGGCATTGGTACCGACATTTGCGACCTGCGTCGCATCGCCGCGACGTTCGAGCGCCAGGGTGAACGCTTTGCCCACCGGGTGCTCAGTGACGCCGAGTTCGCGGTGTGGAAGGCCCGCAGCGAGCGCTGGCCCAAGCGTGGCCTGAGTTATCTGGCCACCCGCTTTTCCGCCAAGGAGGCCTTCAGCAAAGCCATCGGCCTGGGCATGCGCATGCCGATGACCTGGCGCCTGTGCGAGATTGCGAACCTGCGCAGCGGAAAGCCTGTCATCGTGCTGCATGGTGAGCTCAAGGAGTGGTTCGAGGCCAAGGGCCTCACGGCGCACGTGACGGTGACCGATGAAACCGAATACGCCGCGAGCTTCGTCGTGGTCGAATACAAGAACGAGGCATGACCCTGGCAACAACAAGCATTCACGCGCCGCTGATCATCGATGTGGCGGGCACGGAACTCAGCGATGCGGATCGCCGCCGCGTCTCCAACCCCTTCGTCGGCGGCGTGATTCATTTCGCCCGCAACTGGCGGGACCGCGCGCAGATGACCGCGCTCAATACAGAGTTGAAGACCATCCGTCCCGATCTGCTGATCTGTGTCGACCACGAAGGCGGCCGCGTTCAGCGGTTTCGTACCGACGGCTTCACGCGCCTGCCCTCGATGCGCGCCCTGGGCGAGCTGTGGATGCGCGATGCGATGCGTGCCACGCAGGCCGCAACGGCAACGGGCCAGGTGCTGGCTGCCGAGCTGCGCGCCTGCGGCATCGACTTCAGCTTTGCGCCGGTGCTCGACCTCGACCACGGCGGCAGCAGCGTGATCGGCGACCGCAGCTTTCACCGTGACCCGCGGGTGGTGGCGCTGCTGGCAAAGAGCGTGATGCACGGCATGCTGCAGATGGGCATGCGCAACTGCGGCAAGCACTTTCCGGGGCATGGTTTCGTCACGGCCGATTCGCACGTCGAGATTCCCGTCGACCCCCGCGGCCTGAAGGCGATCCTGGAAGACGATGCGCGGCCGTTCGACTGGCTGTCGGGCACGCTCACAGCGGTGATGCCGGCGCACGTGATCTACCCCAAGGTGGACAAGCGGCCTGCCGGTTTCTCTTCGAAATGGCTGAAGGATGTGCTGCGCACCCGGCTCGCTTTCGACGGCGCGATCTTCAGCGATGACCTGAGCATGGAAGCAGGGCGCTACATCGGCGGCCAGCTGCTGAGCTATGCCGATGCGGCGTTGGCGGCGCTCAATGCGGGCTGCGACCTGGCGATGCTGTGCAACCAGAGCATCGGCGAAGGACGGGCGCTCGACGAGCTGCTCGATGACTTCGGCGCCGCAGCCAAGGCAGGGCGTTGGCAGCCCGAAGCCGCTAGCGAAGCGCGCCGGCGGGCGCTGCTCCCCGATGCACCGCACGCCGACTGGAATGCGCTACTCGTCGGCTCGACGGGATACAGGCAAGCAAGGCAAGTACTGGCGAAGGTCGGCCTGGCCAGCGCCTGAAGCCTGCTTACGGCGACTTGCCCGCTGCAGGCGGCGCCGGCGAGTTCGTCCATAGGCGTTCGCCGCCGGAATCCAGGTGCGTCAGGTACAGCCGCACATCGAATTCCAGCCGGTGGTAGCCGGGCTCCATGTGCTCGCAGAGCGCATAGAAGCTCTTGTCATGGTCGCGCTCCTTCATGTGCGCGAGCTCGTGGACCACGATCATGCGCAGCCATTCGAGCGGCACCTCCTTGAACAGGGTCGCCACGCGAATTTCGCGCTTGGCCTTGAGCTTGCTGCCCTGCACGCGTGAAACGGTGGTGTGCGTGCCGAGCGCATTGCGGATCACGTGCAGCTTGCTGTCGAACGCCACCTTGGAGAGCGGCGGCGCCTTGCGCATGAAGTCGCTCTTGAGCTCGCTCACGTATTCATAAAGCGCGCGGTCGGTCTGCACCTCGTGCATGGAGCCGGGATAGCGGCTGCGCAGCAACGGCGCGAGTCCTTCGGTCTCGACCAGTTGCTGCACCTGTGCCAGCAGCGTGGGCGGATACCCCGCGAGATACTTCATGCAGCCGAGCCGGCGCAGGCGAGCCCGGTGGCCACGCCGCCGAACAGGTCGCCCTCGACGAGCGTCACGCCGGCGAAGCTCTTGCGCAAGGCCTGCTGGAATGGCCGCAGGGCCGCAGAGCCGCCGGTCAGGTAGATGGCGTCGAGATCGCCGCTGCGCAGCCCGGCGCGCTTGACGCAGGCGTGCGCGCAGGCAATCACGTTTTCGAGCAACGGCGCGAGCTGTTGCGCCATGTCGGCGGGCGAGAGCGATGCGATCAGGCCTGGTTCGGCGCACGAGAGGTCGATGGCGGTGGGCGCATCGTTGACCGAAGTGTCGATTTTTGCCTGCTCCACCTCGCTGGCAATGCGGTGGCCGTGCCGTTCTTCGAGCACCGCCATCAGCCGGTCGTGCAGCCGCGTATCGCTGTAGCTCGTGCGCAGGTCTTTTGCCTGCCGCACCGCCTTGGCGGCATAGAGCCAGTTGATCAGGTGCCAGGACGAGAGTTCGAAGAACACCTTGCTCGGAACCTCGCGCCCCTGCTGCCCTGTGTGGCGAAAACCGAATTCCGGCATCACGCGGTCGAGGTTCAGGCGCTGGTCGAAGTCGGTGCCGCCGATGTGCACGCCGCTGGTGGCCAGCACATCGTCGCTGCGGTCTTCGCGCGCGGCTCGGTCGGGGCCGACCCGCACCACGGTGAAGTCGGAAGTGCCGCCGCCCACGTCGACGATCAGCACCAGCGACTCTTTCGTGATGCGCTGCTCGTAGTCGAAGGCCGCCGCAATGGGCTCGAGCTGAAAGGCGATGTCGCGAAACCCCGCGGCACGGGCGGCGTGGCGCAGGCTTTCTTCCGCGCGCTCGTCGCGCTTCGAGTCGTCGTCGACAAAATGAACCGGGCGGCCGATGACAACGCGCTCGGGCACCCCGCCCAGTTCACGGCCGGCCCGCGCGGCCAGCTCGCGCAAGAAGCGGGCGATGATGTCCTCGAAGCTCACGAGACCATCGTAGATGGCCGTTTTTTCCTGCATCAGCGCGCTGCCGAGCAGGCTCTTCAGCGAACGCATCAGGCGGCCTTCGACACCCGCGAGGTAGAGCGCAATCGCATCGCGGCCGAAGTGCGTGGTGCGGTCTTCGGCGTTGAAGAAGATTGCGGTGGGCAGCGTGGTGGCCGCACCTTCGATGGGCAGAAGCCGGGCCACGCCATCGACCCGGCAGGCCACGGCGGAATTGGAGGTGCCGAAGTCGATGCCGATCGTCGGCAGCGACGACGGTAACTTCACACTCAAGATTCCCTGCGCAGCGCCGGGAACAGGATCACGTCGCGGATGCTGGGCGAATCCGTCAGCAGCATCATCAACCGGTCGATGCCGATGCCGCAGCCGCCGGTGGGCGGCATGCCGTATTCGAGCGCGCGAACGAAGTCGTGGTCGTAGTACATGGCTTCGTCGTCGCCGCTGTCCTTGGCGGCCACCTGGGCATTGAAGCGCGCGGCCTGGTCTTCGGCGTCGTTGAGCTCGCTGAAGCCGTTGCCGAACTCGCGGCCCGTGATGTAGAGCTCGAAGCGCTCGGTAACCTCGGGACGTTCGTCGTTGGCGCGGGCCAGCGGCGAGATCTCGGTCGGGTGCTCCATGATGAAGGTCGGCTGCCAGAGCTTTTCTTCGACCGTTTCTTCGAAGTACATCACCTGCAGGCTGGCAAGGCTGCGTTGCGAGAGCTTGTCTTTTTCTTCATTCAGGCCGATCTTGCGCAGGGCGTTGATGAGCCAGGCGCTGTCGTCCACCCCATCACCGGCCTCGGTGTACTTGAGGATGGCCTCGCGGATCGTCAGGCGCTCGAAGGGCTGGGTCAGGTCGACCGCCTTGCCCTGGTAGGTGAGCTGCTGCGTGCCCACGGCCTTGTCGGCAATGGTGCGGATCAGCGTTTCGGTGAAGTCCATCAGGTCGCGGTAGTTCCAGTAGGCCGCGTAGAACTCCATCATCGTGAACTCGGGGTTGTGCCGCACCGAGATGCCCTCGTTGCGGTAGCTCCGGTTGATTTCGAACACGCGCTCGAAGCCGCCGACGATCAGGCGCTTGAGGTACAGCTCGGGCGCGATGCGCAGGAACATCTCCTGGTCGAGCGCGTTGTGATGCGTCTTGAACGGCTTGGCGTTGGCGCCGCCCGGAATAGGGTGCAGCATGGGCGTTTCGACTTCGAGGAAGTCGTTGGCCACCATGAACTCGCGCAGCGCGCTCACGGCCTTGCTGCGGGCGGTAAAGCGCACGCGCGCGGATTCGTCGGTGATCAGGTCGACGTAGCGCTGGCGGTACTTCTGCTCCTGGTCGGCCATGCCATGGAACTTGTCGGGCAGCGGGCGCAGGCTCTTGGTGAGCAGGCGCAGCCTGGTCACCTTGACCGAGAGCTCGCCGGTCTTGGTCTTCATCAGCGTGCCTTCGGCGCCGACGATGTCGCCCAGGTCCCAGCGCTTGAATTCGGCGTACGCCTCTTCGCCGACGGCGTCGCGCGTCACGTAGAGCTGGATGCGGCTCGTGGCATCTTGCAGCGTCGCAAAGCTGGCCTTGCCCATCACGCGCTTGAGCATCATGCGGCCCGCTACGCTCACGGAGACTGCCTGTGCTTCGAGCGCTTCGGCTTCGGTGGCGCCGTGCGCCTCGATCAGGGCCGCTGCACGATGGCCCGGCTTGAAGTCATTCGGAAACGTGACGCCCTTGCCTTCGGCCTGCGCGGTGCGCATCAGCTTGAGCTTTTCGCGGCGTTCGGCGATGAGCTGGTTGTCGTCGACGGCGGGTGCGGAAGCCGGAGCTGCAGCGGGCGTGGGAATGGAAGGGATCAGGTGGTCGGACATGGAAAGCGGAGGAGGGCGCAACGGGAGCGTGCGCAACCCGCCATTTTAGCCGATAGGGTTCGAATGGAACCGGCCTCCAGTGCCCGCCAATCCTGTGCGATACGCTATGAAAAAAGTAGCGAGCTATTCAGTGATGCCCGCACGCGCGAGCAGATCGCTGACCAGTTCGAGCCGCATCAGCGGGCTCTCGAGTTCCATGAGCCGTTGCCGCAGTTCGAGTTGCATGGGCACCAGTTCGCACCAGCGGTTGGCGACCCAGCCGCAATCGTTGAACTGGTAGGGCTCGCCGATGGGCAGGCGCACGGCCTCGGCGCCCTGCGCGCGGCGGCGTTCTTCGAGCGTGTCGACGAGGCGCCGCAGCGCGGTCGCGGTGTGCTGCAGGTCGTCGGGAATTTCGATGGCGGTGTCTGCAATCACTGCTTCGACTTCGGCCACCCACAAGCCGTATTTCTGCAGCTCGGTCCGGCGAACCCGGAACCGCTGCGTGCCGACGCATTCGATCTGGAGCAGGCCGCTTTGCGGTGATTCGAACTCGCGAATGACGGCCAGCGTGCCGACGGCCGCAAAGCTTTCGGCATCGGCTCCTGCCTTGCGCACTTCGCTGCCGCTCGTGAGGCTGACCACGCCGAACGGTGCATCGGCCTTGCGGCATTTGCCGACCATGTCGAGATAACGTACTTCGAAAATACGCAGCGGGAGCACGCCGCCCGGGAAGAGAACCGTACCGAGCGGGAACAATGGCAGTGAATGCAAAAGGGGCTGTGTCGTCATCGAAGAACCTTGCATGGCTATCATCGCATTCCGCTCACGACCCTGCCCCATGCTCTACCAGATCCCCTCGTTTCTTCTCGACGTGATCGTCGGCCTGCTCGGCGGCGCCTGCCTGCTGCGCCTTTACATGCAGTACCACCGGGTGCCTTTCGGCAATCCGCTCGGGCGCTTCGTTTTTGCGATTACCGACTGGATCGTGCTGCCGCTGCGCCGCATCGTGCCGTCGGTCAAGCGCTGGGACCTGGCGAGCGCCATTGCGGCCTGGCTGCTGGTGATCGTGAAGTTCCTGTTGCTGTGGCTGCTGATCGGCAACCTGGGGCGCATCGCGGCCTTGCCACTGGTGTCGCTGGTGGGGCTGATGCAACTCGCGGTGTCGGGCCTTACCGCGCTGCTGGTGGTCTATGCCGTGCTGTCGTGGATACCGGGCGCGTCGCCCATGCTGCTCGACCTGATCTCGCGATTGGCCGAGCCGCTGGTGCGGCCCTTCAGGCGCTTCATTCCGCTGATTGGGGGCGTGGACCTGTCGCCCCTGGCCGCCATCGTGGTGCTGCAGGTGATTGCCATCGTGCTCGGCAACCTGCTGGTCTGGGCCTACCGGCTGGGCTGAGGCCCCGCCGGCAGGATTCTTGTCAGATGACCGCGTCGGCCGGCTGACGCAGCAGCATCGCGAGCGTGCTCGCAATGGTCTTGCGCAGTTCGCGGCGGTCGCTGATGAAGTCGATGGCGCCCTTGGTCTGCAGGAACTCCGCACGCTGGAAGCCTTCAGGGAGCGTCACGCGCACGGTCGATTCGATCACGCGCGGGCCGGCAAAGCCGATGAGCGCCTTGGGCTCCGCAATGACTACATCGCCCACGAAGGCGAAGCCGGCCGAAACACCGCCCATGGTCGGGTCGGTCAGCACGCTGATGTAGGGCAGGCCCTTCTTCGCAAGACGCGTGAGTGCCGCGTTGGTCTTGGCCATTTGCATCAGCGACAGCAGGCCTTCCTGCATGCGCGCACCGCCGGTGGCGGTGAAGCAGATGAACGGCACCTTCTGCTCGATGGCCGTTTCGACGCCGCGCACGAAGCGCTCGCCGACCACGCTGCCCATGCTGCCGCCCATGAATTCGAATTCGAAGCAGGCCACGACCACGCTGATGCTGTGGACCGAGCCGCCCATGACGACCAGCGCGTCGGTTTCGCCGGTGTTCTCGAGCGCTTCCTTGAGCCGCTCGGGGTACCGGCGGCTGTCCTTGAACTTCAGCGCGTCGACGGGGAGCACTTCCTGGCCGAGTTCGTAGCGGCCTTCGGCGTCGAGGAAGGCATCGAGCCGTGCGCGGGCACCGATGCGATGGTGGTGGCTGCAGCTAGGGCAGACATTCTGGTTGTGCTCGAGATCGGTCTTGTAGAGAACCGTTTCGCAGGCGGGGCATTTGATCCACAGGCCCTCGGGCACCTGGCGGCGCTCCGACGGGTCGGTTTGTGCGATCTTGGCGGGTAGCAGTTTTTCAAGCCAGCTCATAGGACTCCGAATTAGCTCCCCTTTTCCGCAATGCGGAAAAGGGGCTGGGTGAGGGCAGCGGCGATTATCTGCCAGCCGCGTTCTTGGGGGTAGACGCGGGCAGGGCGTCCAGCGCCTCGCGGATTCCGGCGAGAAATTCGCGCACCGCCGGCACGACCTTTTCACGCGGCTGTCCGTCGATCAACTGAATGATCTTGGTGCCGATCACGACCGCATCGGCGGCCGAGCCCACGGCCTGGGCCGTGCGCGCGTCGCGAATGCCGAAGCCCACGCCGACGGGAATGTTCACATGCTCGCGGATGCGCGGAATCATCTGGCCGACGGCCTCGGTGTCGAGGTGGCCGGCGCCCGTCACGCCCTTGAGCGAGACGTAATAGACATAGCCGCTCGCGATGCGCGCGACCTGGGCCATGCGCTCGTTGGTGCTGGTGGGCGCCAGCAGAAAGATCAGGTCGATGTTCGCGGCCTTGAGCTCCGCGGCGAAGTCTTCGCATTCCTCGGGCGGGTAGTCGACCACCAGCAGGCCGTCGACGCCGGCGGCCGATGCATCGCGGATGAAGGCCTTCTTGCCATGCACGAGGTCATAGCGCTCGACCGGATTGGCGTAGCCCATCAGCACCACGGGCGTGGTCGTGTCCTTCTGGCGGAAGGCCGCCACGATGGCAAGCACCTGCTTCATGCCGACGCCCAACGCCAGCGCGGCCTCACCGGCTTTCTGGATCACCGGGCCGTCGGCCATGGGGTCGGAAAACGGCACGCCGAGTTCGATCACATCGGAGCCCGCCTCGACCATGCCGTGCATCAGCTCGGGCGTGATGTCGGCAAAGGGAAATCCGGCGGTGACGTAAGGAATGAGCGCGCGGCGGCCGTCTTTTTTCAGCGCGTCGAAGGTGGCGGCAATGCGGCTCATCACTTGCCTCCCTTCACGCTCAGGCCGCGCATCGAGGGCCGGTCGTAGAAGTCGACGCCCGAGAGGTCGGCCACGGTGCCGATGTCCTTGTCGCCGCGCCCCGAGAGGTTGACCAGGATCGACTGGTCCGGCCGCATGGTCTTGGCGAGCTTCATCGCATAGGCCACGGCATGGCTCGATTCGAGGGCCGGAATGATGCCCTCGGTGCGGCACAGGTAGTGGAAGGCTTCGAGCGCTTCGGTGTCGGTGATGCCCACGTACTCCGCGCGGCCGATGTCGGCCAGGTGCGCATGCTCGGGCCCCACGCCCGGGTAGTCGAGTCCGGCGCTGATGCTGTGGGTTTCCGTGATCTGGCCGTCTTCGTTCTGCAGCAGGTAGGTGCGGTTGCCGTGCAGCACGCCCGGGCTGCCGCGCAGGATCGACGCGGCATGCTTGCCGCTGTCCAGGCCTTCGCCGGCCGCTTCGACGCCGATGAGCCGGGTGCCGGCAAACGGAATGTAGGGATGGAAGATGCCGATCGCATTGCTGCCGCCGCCCACGCAGGCGACCACCACGTCGGGCTGCTTGCCCTCGGCCTCTCCGGTAATTCCGTCGGCCGCGAGCATGGCGGGCATCTGCTCGATGCATTCGGTGCCGATCACGCTCTGGAAGTCTCGCACCATCGTCGGGTAGGGGTGCGGACCGGCCACGGTGCCGATGATGTAGAAGGTGTTTTCCACGTTCGTCACCCAGTCGCGCATGGCTTCGTTGAGCGCGTCCTTCAGCGTCTTGCTGCCTGATTCCACCGGCACCACGGTCGCGCCGAGCAGGTTCATGCGGTAGACGTTGGGGCTCTGGCGCTTCACGTCCTGGCTGCCCATGTAGACCACGCATTCGAGCCCGTAGCGCGCGCAGATGGTGGCCGTGGCCACGCCATGCTGGCCTGCGCCGGTTTCGGCGATGACGCGCGGCTTGCCCATGCGGCGGGCGAGCATCGCCTGGCCGATCACGTTGTTGATCTTGTGCGCGCCGGTGTGGTTGAGGTCTTCGCGCTTCAGGTAGATCTGCGCGCCGCCCATTTCACGGCTCGTGCGGGCCGCGTGGTAGATGGGGGAGGGCCGGCCGACGAAGTGCTTCAGTTCGTAGTGGAATTCGGCCAGAAATGCCGGATCGTCCTTGAACCTGGCGTACGCATCACGCAGTTCGTTGATCGCGTGGGTGAGCGTTTCGCTTGCGAAGGTGCCGCCGTAGTTGCCGAAATGGCCGGTGGCGTCGGGTTGCTGGTAGTCCTGGAATTGGCTTTGCATGGTTCTCGATCGTTGGGCCGCAGCCCGAAATCACGATCGGGTGCGGCGGCTAACTGGAGAAGGACGAGGCGTCCGCCGCTCTCACGGCGGCGACGAATTGCCGGATTTTTTCGGCGTCCTTCAGGCCCTTGTTTCCCGGGCCGTCGAGTTCGACGCCCGAGCTCACATCAACGGACAGCGTCTTGCAGCGCGTCCGCAGGATGCGAATGCCATCGCTCACGTTTGCAGGTGTGAGCCCACCACTCAAGACGAGGTGAGCGTCGACGGCGGGTGGAAGAAGTGACCAATCGAATGCCTTGCCGCCACCGCCATAACCTTCGACATGGGCGTCGAGCAGGATGGCTTGGGCGTGGGAGTAATCGGAAGCGTATTTTACGAGGTCGAAGCCCGCTCCGGCAGCCCCCAGCGGAATACGCGCGGCGCGCATGTAGCGAAAGCGGCCCTGGCCGGCGGCTTCTTCGCATTGTTCCGGCGTTTCCTCGCCATGAAACTGCGCGATCGATCCTCTCACGCGCGCGAGGGACGCTGCGACTTCAGGAGCAGCCTCGTTCACGAACAGCAGCACCGGCGTGACGAAAGGGGGGAGGCGCGAAGCCAGTTCCGCGGCGCGAGCGGCCGTTACGGCGCGGGGGCTCTTGGGATAGAGCACGAAGCCGACCGCATCTGCGCCCGCGTCGACCGCGGCATCGACGTCGGCTTCACGCGTGAGGCCACAGATCTTGATGCGGGTGCGAGGCGAGGTCATGGCGGCCCATCATAAGGAGCACCGCCGGCCTGCAGCGTGGCCTCGGCCGGCAGACCCCACTTGGCGTCGTACAAAGGCCCAAGAAAGTACAGCCCGTCGGCGGAGAAGGTGGGCGCCGCCACCTTGCGGCTGCGCGCCTCGAGCACTTCCGTAATCCATTCGGGCCGCTCGTCGCCGCGCCCGATGCGCACCAGGCAGCCCATCAGGTTGCGGATCATGTGGTGCAGGAAGGCATCGGCCTCGAACTCGAAGTGCCAGCGGCAGCGGTCGCCTGCGCCATGGCGCGTGATCTCGATGCGCCGCAGGTCCTTCACCGGCGAGCGCGCCTGGCAGGCCGAGGCGCGAAACGAGCTGAAGTCGTGCTTGCCCACCAGAAGAGCGGCGGCCGCGCGCATGGCGTCGCCGTCGAGCGGGTGCATCGACCAGCCGACCCGGCCCGAATCGAGACTGGGCCGCACGGGCGATTGCGAGAGCACGTAAAGGTAGCGGCGAGCCAGGGCGCTGGCGCGGCAATGGAACTCGTCGGGCACCGGGTGCGCCCATTGCACGGCAATGTCGTCGGGCAGGTAGCGGTTGGTGCCGCGCATCCAGGAGAAGGGTTCGCGCTCGACGTCGGTGTCGAAGTGCACCACCTGCATCAGCGCATGCACGCCGGCGTCGGTGCGGCCGGCGCACAGCGTGCCGATGGGCTGTGCGGCGAATTTGCCGAGCGCGGCTTCCAGCTTGTCCTGAACCGTGCGGCCCGAGCGCTGGCTTTGCCAGCCCTCGTACGCCTGGCCGTTGTAGCGGATGCCTAGCGCCAGCCTCACAAATTCAGAAAACGGGGGAAAAGCAGCCGCTCAGCGCAGTTCTGCGAGCAGTTGCTTTGCCTGCGACTTGAGGTCGCCGGCGCTTTCGGCTTCGACTTCCTCGACCAGCGAGCGGGCGCCTTCGACGTCGCCGATGGCCTGCAGCTCGCGCGCCAGCGACAGCTTGACCGCGTGGGGGCTGTCGTCGCCGTCGTCTTCGGACATGGCGGCGGCGGGTCGGCTCGGTTCGGCAGTGCCGGCCACTGGACGGGCGGGAAGGCCGGCCAGTGCGCTCATGTCGAACTCGATAAAACCCGAATCGGCGGGAAGATTGTTGCCGCTGCGCAGCGCCGCCGGACGGGTGTTGTCGTCGGTTTCGCTCAGCCCGGCAGGACGGGTGATCGGCGCCAGAGCGCCGGGCGCGGTGTCGAAGTCGTTTTCCAGGTCGACCGGCGCCGGTGCATGCGCATGGCCGTTGGACAGGGGCGCGGTTGCGGCGGGTGCGTAGGCGGTCTTCGGCAGGCTGGCGCTCACCGGAGCGGGGCTTGGTGCGAGTGCCGCGGGTTGGCTCAGGTCGAGGTCGAAGTCCAGCGGTGCGACCGATGGCACGAAGGCGGGCGCCGCGACAGCAGCAACGGGGGCGAGCGCCGGGGCGGGGGAAGCCGCAGCGGGTTTTGCGGCCGTGGCAAGCGCGCCTGCAAAGGCGGCGCTTTCGGCTTGGCTCACGCCGCCCCGGGCTGTGCCCGATTCGTACAGCGGATTGCCCGGATCGAGATCCTTGCCCATTTCGACCACGCGGTTCCAGTCGGAACCGGTGCCGTTGGTGAGCTTGTGCACTTCGGTCGCCAGGCCTTCATAGGCCCGGACGTCGCGGCGCTTGGCGTGGATTTCGAGCAGCTTGAGGTGAATGGCCGTGCGGTCCGGATTCACGCGCAGGGCTTCGCGGAGGATTTCCTCGGCCTGCAGGTCGCGGCCATAGGCAAGGTACACGTCGGCTTCGGCCACGGGGTCGACATCGCCTGCGTCGAGCTGGCTCGGCGAGTACGACAGCGACGAGACGGTGGAATCGCCGCGGTGCTTGGTGTCGACCGATTCTCCGCCGCTGGCGCCGAAGAACGAGTCTTTCGGGATGCGGCTTTCGAGGAACACGCTTTCGCTCATTTCCTCGCGCCGGCGGCCCAGCACGCGGTAGAGCAGGAAGCCGATCAGCAGTGCGATCAGTGCCGCACCGGCCAGCATCAGCGGGTTGTCCATCAATTCGTCGAAGAAGCTGCGTTCGACGGGAGGAGGCGGGGGGGCTGCCTTGACCACCGGCTTGGGTGCCGGCGCCGGAGCTGCGGCACTCGCTGCCGCCGCAGGTGCGCCCGGCATCGTTTCGGCCGATGCCGCAGCGTCGGGTGCAACGGCGGCGGGAGCGGTTGCCGGCGTTACCGCTGCGGGTGCAGGAGCTTCTGTCGGTGCCGACGCGCTGGGCGCCGCGGCAGGCGTTGCGGCTGGTGCAACAGGCACGGCAGGAGCCACAGGTGCCGTCGCCGTGGCAGGCGCAGCCGGTGCAGGGCTGGCCGCCGTCGGCGAAACCGTGGCCGCCACGCCTGGGTTGGGGACCGGAATGCCAGGAGCAGCCGGCGCGGGTGCCGAGCCTGCTGCGGAACCGGTGGCCGCCTTGAGCTTGGCCAGTTCGTTGATGTTCTTGGAAAGCTCCGCAACGCGGTTGTTGCTTTCCTGAGCCTGGCGGGTTTGGGCAACCTTCTCGTCGGCGGCGCGAGCGGCCGCGCTGCCTTGCGAGATCGTCAGCTTGTCGGGTGCGCTTGCCGTGGCGTTGCGATCTTCGACATTGGCTTGCACCTTGCCGGAGGCGTTGCGGCCGGCGGCGGCCACATTCGCGGTGGGCGCGTTCTCGGCCAGGCGCTGGCGGTAGGCACCGAAGTCGCGGCTTTGCGCGGTCACGGTGCGCCGTGCTTCCGCGGGCGGAATGGCGCCGGCTTCGGCGGCGCCCGGCAAATCGAGCACTGCGCCGGCCTTCATGCGATTGACGTTGCCGCCAATGAACGCGTCGGGGTTGGCGAGCAAAAGCGCCACCAGCATCTGGTCGAGCGATACGTCGGCCGGCTTGTGGGCCCTGGCGATCTTGCTGGCGGTATCGCCGCGCTGCACCGTGACTTGTTCGCCGCCGCTTGCCGGGCGAGTTGGCGCGGCGGCGCTGGGAGCTTGCGGTGCCGCGGTTGCAGGCGCCGGAGCGGTTGCGGACGGAACCGTGACAGGAGCGACAGGGGGGCGTTCGCGGCGTGCACGAGCGGCAGCCGAGCCCGAACGCTCCGCGGGAGGCGCGGTGACCTGTGGCGTGGAGGGCGAAATCGGCGCGCTTGGCGCTGCCTGGCGCGTGACCGGCGGGTCGAGCAGCACGGTGTAGTCGCGCACCATGCGGCCCGACGAGCCGTTGGCTTCGAGCAATAGGTCGATGAAGGGGTCGTTGAGCGGACGGGTGCCCGTCAGGCGCACCACGTACTGGCCGCCGGCCCGGCGCTGCAGCGTCGCCTTCACGTCGCTCAAGGCCGCGTTGTACGGGACGCCCGCGTTCTTGAAGGCGTCGGCGCTGGCAACGTTGATCTTCAGGCTGTCCGCTTCCGCGGCCGCCATCTCGGTGACGTCGATTTCAGCGCGAAGGGGCTCGCCCAGTGCCGATTGCACCTTCAGTTGGCCCAGTGCAAAAGCGCTCGCATCGGTGCTCGAAACGCCCAAGGCGACCGCCATGGCGGCACCGAGAACGGAAAGGCGGAGGCCTTTCAAAGGCAGGGAAGGGCGAGCGGCCGATGGGCGGGCCGCGGGCAACAGATGTCTTGTCATGCTGATAGGGGGCGGCTCAGGCCCAGAAATTGTAAGAGGACGTTAGCACCAACACCGGGTACTGACAAGGCGCTGCGCCTGTTCTACCCAGTACGCGCATACTTACGCACACATCTTCCGTTGCTGTTAAGCAACATTTCGGGCTTGCGGTGAGCCGGCGCGCCCCCATCAAGCCTCGAGCAAGATGCGCAGCATGCGGCGCAGCGGTTCGGCCGCACCCCACAGCAACTGGTCGCCGATGGTGAAAGCGCCGACGTATTCAGGGCCCATGGCAAGCTTGCGAATGCGACCCACCGGGATGTCCATGGTGCCCGTGACGGCCACCGGCGTCAGTTCCTTGAGGCTGGCTTCGCGGGTGTTCGGCACCACCTTGGCCCACGGGTTGTCGGCGGCGATCATGGCCTCGATGTCTGCCAGCGGCACGTCCTTCTTGAGCTTGAAGGTCAATGCCTGGCTGTGGCAGCGCATCGCGCCGATGCGCACGCAGAAGCCGTCGACCGGCACTGCGGCGGTACCGAAGCCCGCGCCCTGGCCGAGAATCTTGTTGGTTTCCGCGCCGGCCTTCCATTCTTCCTTGGAGGTGCCGTCGCCCAGGTCCTTGTCGATCCAGGGAATCAGCGAGCCGCCGAGCGGCGCGCCGAAGTTGGCTGTTTCGGCCGCGCTGAGGTTCTGCTGCTTGTGCAGCACCTTGCGGTCGATTTCGAGAATGGCCGACTTCGGGTCGTCCAGCAGGGCACGCACTTCGGCGTTCAGGGTGCCGAACTGCGTCAGCAGCTCGCGCATGTGCTGCGCACCGCCGCCCGACGCAGCCTGGTAGGTCATGCTGGTCATCCACTCGACCAGACCGGCCTTGTAGAGGGCGCCCACGCCCATGAGCATGCAGCTCACGGTGCAGTTGCCGCCGATCCAGTTCTTGCCGCCGTTGGCGAGCGCGTTCTGAATGACCGGCAGGTTGACGGGGTCGAGCACGATGACCGCGTCGTTGTTCATGCGCAGCGTGGAAGCGGCGTCGATCCAGTGGCCGCTCCAGCCCGCGGCGCGCAGCTTGGGAAACACCTCGCTGGTGTAGTCGCCGCCCTGGCAGGTGATGATGATGTCGCACTTCTTCAGTGCGTCGATGTCGTTCGCATCCTTCAGCGCGGTCTCGTTCCTGGCCATGGCCGGAGCCTTGCCGCCGGCGTTGGAAGTCGAGAAGAACAGCGGCTCGATGAGCCCGAAGTCGCCTTCCGCCTGCATGCGGTCCATCAGGACCGAGCCGACCATGCCGCGCCAGCCTACAAGGCCGACCAGAGGTTGAGATGCGTTCGCCATTTCAGTTTGCCCTTGTGAAAAAGAAAGAAATTGTCTTTTTTGCCCCCGACTCGTCGAGCCGGGGAGGGGCGTGACGAAGCGGGCTGCGGTTAGCCGGTAATCGTCTTTTTGGTGATTGCTGCAACAACCGCGTCGCCCATCTCACGGGTGCCGACGCGCTTCGTACCTTCTGACCAGATGTCACCCGTGCGCAGCCCGGAGGCGAGCACATGCTTGACCGCCGACTCGATACGGTCGGCAGCTTCGGCTTGGTTGAGTGAAAAGCGGAGCATCATGGCAGCGGACAGTATTGTAGCCAAAGGATTGGCGACCCCTTTGCCGGCAATGTCGGGGGCACTGCCGTGGCTGGGCTCATACAGGCCCTGGTTGCTCGAATTGAGCGAGGCCGAGGGCAGCATGCCGATGGAGCCGGTGAGCATGGCGGCCTCGTCCGAGAGGATGTCGCCGAACATGTTGCCGGTGACGATCACGTCGAATTTCTTGGGCGCCTTCACCAGCTGCATGGCCGCGTTGTCGACGTACATGTGGTCGAGTTCGATGTCCGGATAGTCCTTGTGCACCTCGGTCACCACGTCCTTCCAGAACTGGAAGGTCTCGAGCACGTTGGCCTTGTCGACACTGGTCACGCGCTTGTTGCGCTTGCGTGCCGCCTCGAAGGCCACGCGGGCAATGCGCTCGACCTCGGGGCGCGAATAGCGCATCGTGTCGAACGCTTCTTCGGCGCCCGGAAAGTGCCCGTCCGCAGCGGTGCGGCGGCCGCGCGGCTGGCCGAAGTAGATGTCTCCGGTCAGCTCGCGAATGATGAGGATGTCCAGGCCCGCGATGAGCTCGGGCTTCAGGCTCGATGCATCCACCAACTGCTCGTAGCAGATGGCCGGGCGGAAATTGGCGAACAGACCGAGGTTCTTGCGCAGGCCGAGAATCGCCTGCTCGGGACGCAGCGGGCGGTCGAGCTTGTCGTATTTCCAGTCGCCGACGGCGCCGAACAGCACCGCATCCGCTTCCTTCGCGAGCTTGAGCGTCGATTCGGGGAGCGGATGGCCATGCGCCTCGTAGGCCGCGCCGCCGACCAGCGCAGTTTCCATTTCGAACGAGAGGTCGAGCGCGTCGAGCACGCGGATGGCCTCGGCCACGATTTCGGTGCCGATGCCGTCACCCGGGAGAACTGCGATTTTCATAAGTTGGTCTGAGGTTTGATATTGGAGATGCGAAGCTTCAGGCGATCATCGTGTGCGCGAGCCAGGGCTTCTGCGCCAGCCGCTCGGCCTCGAAGGCCTTGATCTTGTCCTTGTGGCGCAGCGTCAGGCCGATGTCGTCCAGCCCGTTGATGAGGCAGTACTTGCGGAAGGCCTGCACGTCGAACGCGAACTCGCCGCCGTCGGGCTTCACGACCACCTGGCGCTCCAGGTCGATGGTCAGCGAGTAGCCGGGGAAGGCAAGGGTCTCGTCGAACAGCTGCGCCACCTGTGCTTCGGGCAGCACGATCGGCAGCAGGCCGTTCTTGAAGCTGTTGTTGAAGAAGATGTCGGCATAGCTCGGCGCAATGATCGCGCGAAAGCCGTACTGGTCGAGCGCCCACGGCGCATGTTCGCGCGACGAACCGCAGCCGAAGTTCTTGCGCGCCAAAAGGATCGATGCGCCCGCGTAGCGCGGCTGGTTCAGCACGAAGTCGGGGTTCGGCTTGCGGCTGGCCGGGTCCTGGCCCGGAAAGCCCGCGTCCAGATAGCGCCACTCGTCGAACAGGTTCTGGCCGAAGCCGGTGCGCTTGATCGACTTGAGGAACTGCTTCGGAATGATGGCGTCGGTGTCGACGTTCTCGCGGTCCATGGGGGCGACAAGGCCCTTGTGCACGGTGAATTTCTGCATGTGAATCTCTCTTCTTGTTCAGGCGAAGGTGCGCACGTCGACGAAGTGGCCGTGCACCGCAGCGGCGGCGGCCATGGCCGGGCTCACCAGGTGGGTGCGGCCACCGGCGCCCTGGCGGCCTTCGAAGTTGCGGTTGCTGGTCGATGCGCAGCGCTCGCCGGGTTCCAGGCGATCGGCATTCATGGCCAGGCACATCGAACAGCCGGGCTCGCGCCATTCGAAGCCCGCAGCCTTGAAGATCACGTCGAGGCCTTCGCGTTCGGCCTGTTCCTTCACCACGCCGGAGCCCGGAACCACGATGGCGAGCTTCACGTTTTTCGCAACCTTCTGCCCGAGCTTCTTCACCACGGCCGCGGCTTCGCGCATGTCCTCGATGCGGCTGTTGGTGCACGAGCCGATGAACACCTTGTCGATGAAAATGTCGTTCATCGCCTTGTTGGGCTCCAGGCCCATGTAGACCAGTGCGCGCTCGATGGCGCCGCGCTTGCTGGCGTCCTTTTCCTTGTCGGGATCGGGCACGCGGCCGTTGATGTCGACCACCATTTCGGGCGACGTGCCCCAGGTCACCTGCGGCTGGATCTGCGTTGCATCGAGTTCGACCACGGCGTCGAACTTCGCATCGGGGTCGGACTGCAGCGTGCGCCAGTAGGCCACGGCCTGGTCCCATTCCACGCCGGAGGGGGCAAGCGGGCGACCCTTGATGTAGCTGATGGTCTTTTCGTCGACCGCGACGAGCCCCGCGCGCGCGCCGGCCTCAATGGCCATGTTGCAAACCGTCATGCGGCCTTCCATGCTCAGATCGCGAATCGCAGAGCCCGCGAATTCGATCGTGTAGCCCGTGCCGCCGGCAGTGCCGATCTTGCCGATGATCGCAAGCACGATGTCCTTGGCCGTGCAGCCGAACGGCAGCTTGCCTTCGACCTTCACCAGCATGTTCTTCGCCTTCTTGCCAAGCAGCGTCTGCGTGGCCATCACGTGCTCCACCTCGCTGGTGCCGATGCCGTGCGCCAGCGCGCCGAACGCGCCGTGCGTCGAGGTGTGCGAGTCGCCGCAGACCACGGTCATGCCGGGCAGCGTGGCGCCCGATTCGGGGCCGATCACATGCACGATGCCCTGGCGCTTGCTCAGGAACGGAAAGAACGCCGCGGCGCCGAATTCCGCGATGTTCTTGTCGAGCGTGGTGACCTGTTCCTTGCTGGTCGGGTCGGCAATGCCTTCGTAGCCGCGCTCCCAGCCTGTGGTGGGCGTGTTGTGGTCGGCCGTGGCCACCACCGAGCTGATGCGCCACAGCTTGCGGCCGGCCTCCCGCAGCCCCTCGAAGGCCTGCGGGCTGGTGACTTCGTGCACCAGGTGGCGGTCGATGTAGAGGATGGCGGTGCCGTCTTCCTCGGTGTGGACGACGTGTTCGTCCCAGATCTTGTCGTAGAGCGTGCGTGCCATGTCGTTCTCTTGTCTTTCGTGGGGAAGTGAATTGTCTTGTTTTCTATGCGGTGATCGGCTCGGCCAGATCGTGGGCGGCGGCCGGCGTGTGCAAGTGGTTGACCAGCGTGCGCGCGGCCACCGGCAGGGTCGAGAAGTCGCGTGCTACCAGCCGGATTTCGCGGTTCGACCAGGCGTCGTTCAGCGCCACGCTGCACAGGCGGCTGCCGATGCCCGCCTGCAGCAGCTCGAACGCACGCTCCGGCATCACGCCGATGCCCAGGCCGTTGTCGATCATGCGGCACATGGCGTCGAGCCCGGTCACGTGGATGCGCAGCTTGACGTTGCGGCCCGCTTCAACCGCGGCCTGGTGCATGGCCACGTAGATCGAGCTGTTGGTGTGCAGGCCCACATGGTCGAAATCGAGCGAAGCCGTGAAATCGATCGAACCTTGGGTTGCAAGCGGATGCCCGGCGGGCACGATCAGCACGAGCCGGTCGTGGCGGTAGGGCAGCGTCTGCAATTCGTTCGTGCCGTCTGGAATGTGGCAAATACCGAGGTCGGCGGCGCCTTCCTGCACCGCGCGCACCACTTCGTTGCTCAGGTGCTCTTCCAGGTCGATCTTGATCGCGTCGTGCTCGCGCGTGAAGGCACCGAGGTCTTCAGGAAGAAACTGCACGATGGCCGAGATGTTGGCGTGCACCCGCACATGCCCGCGCACGCCCTCGGCGTATTCGCTGAGTTCGCCCTGCATCTTCTCGAGGCTGTAGAGCACCGAGCGCGCGTGGTGCAACAGGCTTTCGCCCGCGGGCGAAAGATCGACGCCGCGCGCGTGGCGGTAGAGAAGGGTGGTGCCCAGAGTGGCTTCAAGGTCGGACAGCCGCTTGCTGATGGCCGAGGCGGCAATGAATTCGCGTTCCGCGGCCCGCCCGATGCTGCCCAATTCGCACACGGCCACGAACAACTGCAGCGACGTGAGGTCGATGCGCCGGGCGAAGTTGCGTTCTGAAGTGCTCATGGGGTACTGGACATCGCGTCTGGCGATGAGTTCGCCATTTTCTCTGGGTTTTGACCAACTTGCCATCGTCATCTGCGATGGGTTCGTTGCCCTGAGGCGAGGAGCTCCGGCCTGCAGCCCTTGGTGCGGTGAATTTCCCCACTGCACATGGCAAAACGCCCCGCTCCTCGCTTGCGGGCGAGGGAGCAGGGCGTGCGTCAGCGCGCGGTACGCAGGTCTCGAAAGACCCGGGGGTCGGTGCCTACTTACTGGCGCTTCTTGGCGGCGTCTTCAACTTTTTCGCCGCCCTTCTGAATGTCCTGGCCTGCGCCCCGGAAGGTGTTGCAGCCGGACAGCGGAACGGCGAAAGCGAAGGTGACGGCAATCAGCGCGGCAATTTTCTTCATGACGGATCTCCTGAAGTCGTTGAAAAAGGCGGCCCGACCTCGGGCCTCCGATGCACAACGTACCGAGGCCGTGCTGCGAATCCTGTCAGCCAAGACGCAAAAAAGCTGCCCGAAGGCAGCTTTCCGCGGTGAGCGCCGGTGCGCCTTCAGCGCTTGCCGATGGGTTGCACGTCGCGCTTGGGCGAGCCTTCGAACAGCTGGCGCGGGCGGCCGATCTTGTACTCGGGGTCGCCGATCATTTCGTTCAACTGGGCAATCCAGCCGACCGTGCGGGCCAGCGCGAAGATTGCGGTGAACAGCGGCACCGGAATGCCGATGGCGCGCTGCACGATACCCGAATAGAAGTCGACGTTCGGATAGAGCTTGCGCGAGACGAAGTATTCGTCTTCGAGGGCGATCTTTTCCAGTTCCTTGGCCAGCTTGAAGAGCGGATCGTTTTCCAGGCCCAGTTCGGTCAGCACTTCGTTGCAGGTTTCCTGCATCAGCTTGGCGCGCGGGTCGTAGTTCTTGTACACGCGGTGGCCAAAGCCCATGAGCTTGACGTTCGAGTTCTTGTCCTTCACCTTCTTGATGAACTCGCCGATCTTCTCCACGCCGCCTTCCTTCTGGATGTCGTACAGCATGTTGAGCGCCGCTTCGTTGGCACCGCCGTGCGCCGGGCCCCAGAGGCAGGCCACGCCGGCCGCGATGGCCGCGAAGGGGTTGGTGCCCGACGAACCGCACAGGCGCACGGTCGAGGTCGAGGCGTTCTGCTCGTGGTCTGCGTGCAGGATGAAGATGCGGTCGAGCGCGCGCTCTAGCACCGGGTTCACCTTGTACTCTTCGCACGGCGTGGCAAACATCATGTGCAGGAAGTTGCCCGCGTAGCTCAGGTCGTTCTTCGGGTACATGTACGGCTGGCCGATCGTGTACTTGTAGGCCATGGCCACGAGCGTGGGCATCTTCGCGATCAGGCGGATCGCGGCGATCTCGCGGTGCTCGGGATTGTTGATGTCCGTGCTGTCGTGATAGAAGGCCGACAGCGCGCCCACCAGGCCGGTCATGATGGCCATCGGGTGCGCATCGCGGCGGAAACCGCGCAGGAAGAACTGCATCTGCTCGTTGACCATCGTGTGGTTGGTCACGAGCTTCGTGAAGTTGGTCTTCTTGGCCTGGTCGGGCAGCTCTCCGTAGAGCAGCAGGTGGCAGGTCTCGAGGAAGTCGCAGTTGGTGGCAAGCTGCTCGATGGGGTAGCCGCGGTACAGCAGTTCGCCCTTGTCGCCGTCGATGTACGTGATGGCCGACTGGCATGCGGCGGTCGACATGAAACCCGGGTCATAGGTGAACATGCCGGTCTGTGCATACAGCTTGCGGATGTCGATCACGTCCGGGCCCACGGTGCCCTTGTAGATCGGCAGTTCGACGCTGTCGCCGCCGTTGCTGAACGACAGCGTGGCCTTGGTATCGGAAGCTTTCATTTCGGGTTTCTTTCAGAGAGTATTCAGGAAGGCGAAGAGGAAACGGAGGCGGGAACAGAGGTGGAGGGACGCTGCGCGCCGTCGGTGCGCATCAACTGGAGCAACTCGACCACCTCGGCCCCGGCCCATGCGGGCTCGGGCTCCTTTCTTCGCAGCAGAAGATCGAGGAGGTCGTTGTCCGACAGGTCCATCAATGTCTCCATCGCTCCCGCCTGGCCGACGGTCATGTGCGACTCGTGCCGCTCGAAGAAGCGCGCGATGAACAGGTCGTTCTCGAGCAGACCGCGCCGGCAGCGCCATTTCAGCTTGCTCAGCGCTCGTTCGCTGAGAGGCTGTGCGAGTTCGGCGGCGGTTTGCATGGTTTCTCTCGGCAAAGAATCAGATGGCGCGACGCACCATCAGTTCCTTGATCTTGCCGATCGCCTTCGTCGGGTTCAGGTTCTTCGGGCACACGTCCACACAGTTCATGATCGTGTGGCAGCGGAACAGGCGATACGGGTCTTCGAGGTTGTCCAGGCGCTCGGCGGTGGCTTCGTCGCGGCTGTCGGCGATGAAGCGGTAGGCCTGCAGCAGGCCGGCCGGACCCACGAACTTGTCGGGGTTCCACCAGAAGCTCGGGCAGCTCGTGGAGCAGCTCGCGCACAGAATGCACTCGTACAGGCCGTTGAGCTCGTCGCGCTCTTCCGGCGACTGCAGGCGCTCCTTCTCGGGCGGCACGTTGTCGTTCTGCAGGTATGGCTTGATGGAGTTGTACTGCTTGAAGAACTGCGTCATGTCCACGATCAGGTCGCGGATGACCGGCAGGCCCGGCAGCGGCTTCAACACGATCGTGCCCTTGAGCGTGAGCATGTTGGTCAGGCAGGCGAGGCCGTTCTTGCCGTTGATGTTCATCGCGTCGGAACCGCAGACGCCTTCGCGGCACGAGCGGCGGAACGACAGCGTGGGATCTTGCGCCTTGAGCTTCATCAGGGCGTCGAGCAGCATGCGCTCATGGCCGTCGAGTTCGATCTCGATGGTCTGCATGTAGGGCTTGGCGTCCTTGTCCGGGTCGTAGCGGTAGATCTGGAATGTGCGCTTCATCGTGAAACCTTGTGATGTTGTTCTTGTTTAGAACGTACGGACCTTGGGAGGAACGGAGTCGACCGTCAGCGGCTTGAGGTTGACCGGCTTGTAGGAGAGGCGGTTGCCTTCGCTGTACCAGAGGGTGTGCTTCATCCAGTTGGCGTCGTCGCGGCCGAGCGGTGCAACCGGGTCGTCCGACGGACGCTCGTAGTCTTCCACCGTGTGCGCGCCGCGGCATTCCTTGCGGGCGGCCGCCGAAACCATGGTGGCTTGCGCCACTTCGATCAGGTTGTCGACTTCAAGCGCTTCGATGCGCGCGGTGTTGAACACCTTGGACTTGTCCTTCAGGCCGATGGCGTTGACGCGCTCGCGCACGGCGGCGATCTTGACCACGCCTTCGTCCATCGAGGCTTGCTTGCGGAACACGGCGGCGTGCTGCTGCATGACCGAGCGGATTTCACCGGCCACGTCCTGCGCGTATTCGCCGTCGGTGGCGGCTTCGAGCCGGTTCAGGCGCTCCAGCGTGCGGTCGGCGGCATCGGCCGGCAGCGGCTTGTGCTCTTTCAGCTTGTCGTTGAACTCGACGATGTGGTTGCCGGCCGCGCGGCCGAACACCAGCAGGTCGAGCAGCGAGTTGGTGCCCAGGCGGTTGGCGCCGTGCACGCTCACGCAGGAGCATTCGCCCACGGCATAGAGGCCGTTCACCACGGCGCTGTTCTGCTCGCCCTGCTGGACCACGACCTGGCCATTGATGTTGGTCGGAATGCCGCCCATCTGGTAGTGGATGGTTGGCACCACGGGAATCGGCTCCTTGGTGATGTCGACGTTGGCGAAATTCACGCCGATTTCGTACACCGAAGGCAGGCGCTTGTGGATGGTCTCGGCACCGAGGTGGTCGAGCTTCAGCAGCACGTAGTCCTTGTTGGGACCGCAGCCGCGGCCTTCCTTGATTTCCTGGTCCATCGAGCGCGAAACGAAGTCGCGCGGTGCCAGGTCTTTCAGCGTGGGCGCATAGCGCTCCATGAAGCGTTCGCCGTTGCTGTTGAGCAGGATGGCGCCTTCGCCGCGGCAGCCCTCGGTCAGCAGCACGCCGGCACCGGCCACGCCGGTCGGGTGGAACTGCCAGAACTCCATGTCCTGCAGCGGAATGCCCGATCGCGCGGCCATGCCCAGGCCGTCGCCGGTGTTGATGAAGGCGTTGGTCGAAGCCTGGAAGATGCGGCCCGCGCCGCCGGTGGCCAGCAGCACGGTCTTGGCTTGCAGGATGTGCAGGTCGCCGGTTTCCATTTCGAGCGCGGTCACGCCGACCACATCGCCTTCGGCGTCGCGGATCAGGTCGAGTGCCATCCACTCGACGAAGAACTGGGTGCGCGCCTCGACGTTCTTCTGGTAGAGCGTGTGCAGCATGGCGTGGCCGGTGCGGTCGGCTGCGGCGCAGGCGCGCTGCACGGGCTTTTCGCCGTAGTTGGCCGTGTGGCCGCCGAACGGCCGCTGGTAGATCGTGCCGTCGGGGTTGCGGTCGAACGGCATGCCGAAGTGTTCGAGTTCGTAGACGACCTTCGGTGCTTCACGGCACATGAATTCGATCGCGTCCTGGTCGCCGAGCCAGTCGGAGCCCTTGATCGTGTCGTAGAAGTGATAGTGCCAGTTGTCCTCGCTCATGTTGCCGAGCGATGCGCCCACGCCGCCTTGCGCGGCGACCGTGTGCGAACGGGTGGGGAACACCTTGGAGAGCACCGCCACGTTCAGGCCGGCGCGCGCCAGTTGCAGCGAAGCGCGCATGCCGGAGCCGCCGGCGCCGACGATCACGACGTCGAACTTGCGCTTGGTGATTTGTTCTTTTGTGTAGGTCATGGTGGGGTCAGATCTTCCAAAGCACTTGAATGGCCCAACCCGCACAACCGACAAGCCAGACGATGGTGAAAATTTGCAGGGCGAGGCGAATGCCGACGGGCTGGATGTAGTCCATCCACACGTCGCGCATGCCAACCCACACGTGATAGAGCAGGGAAACAATCACGGAGAAGGTCAGCACCTTCATCCACTGCGCGGCGAAGATGCCGGCCCAGAGGTCGTAGCCGAGAGGGCCACGCGTGAAGATCAGTTGCGCGAGCAGGATGATCGTGAAGAGCGCCATCAGGCCGCCCGTGATGCGCTGGCTGAGCCAGTCGCGCAAACCGTAATGTGCGCCGACGACGATGCGCTTGGAGCCGTAATTCACAGACATGGTTGGCTCCTTCTCAGTACAGGCCGAACAACTTGGCGCCGAGCACCACGGTGAGCAGAACGCTCAGGGCCAGCGTGACCAGGGCCGAACTCTGGCCGAACTCCTTGGTGACGGCGGCGTGGCTCACGTCCATCCAGAGGTGGCGCAGGCCGGCGATGAAGTGGTGCAGGTAGGCCCAGATCAGCGCGAGCGCGACCAGCTTGAAGAACCAGCCCGGAACGAAACCAAGGCCGCTGTTGAAGGCGGCCTTGAACCTGGCGAACGAATAGTCGGACGAGAGCGAGGTGTCGAACATCCAGATGATGAACGGCAGCAGCAGGAACATGAGGACGCCGCTCACGCGGTGCAGGATCGACACGATGCCGGCCGGCGGCAAGCGGTAGGTCGTGAGATCGGTGAAGGCATTGATGTTCCGGAATTCGCGGCGCGGCGGCCGGGGAGGGGTTGCAAGCTCTGTCATTGGGGGGAGGCTTTCGTGGCTTGGTGGCTTGTTCTGATAGCGAACGCTTTGTTTCTTCTGCGGAATGCAAACAACGCAAAATTCTATTGCAATGCACCATTGCATGGCGGAGGTGCTCTTGTCGGCGCAGCGCTGCAGTCGGATGCTATTGACTTCGGAGCGTGCTGCGCACGGGGTGCCGATGCTGCGATGCGGGTCGGTCGTGGTTTCATTTGACGCGATCTCAGCCGAGCTGATTGCGGTAGTGGTGCGTGTCGGTGCGATAGAGGCCGCGACGCAGTTCCATCGGCATGTCGTGATAGGTGTGGGCCAGGCGCTCTACGCTGAGCAAAGGCATCTGCAGCGACACGTCGAGCAGCGCCGCCTGCTCCGCATCGGGCAGCACCGCGCGAATTTTTTCTTCGGCGCGCACCATGCGCACGCCGAATTCGGTTTCGAACATCGCGTACATCGGGCCCGGCCAGGCCCGCAGCCGCTCGGCCGTAAGGCCCTTGAACGGCGCCCCGGGGAGCCAGAGGTCTTCGAGAATGGTCGGCACGCCCGCGTAGGCGAGCACGCGCCGCACCTGCAGTACGGCATCGCCCGTGCGCAAGCCCAATGCGCGCGCCACGTCGGCCGAGGCGCGCTGGCGGCGGCAATCGACGATGGTGCGCTCGGCCGGGCCTTCGGTGCTCGGCGTGCCTACATCGGGCACGAGCTTGAGAAAACGGTACTGCACGTGCTGCTCGGCATGCGTGGCAACGAAGGTGCCCTTGCCCTGGCGCCGCACCACCAGATTTTCGGCCGCCAGCTCGTCGATGGCCTTGCGCACCGTGCCCTGGCTCACGCGGTACCGCACCGCAAGGTCCATTTCGCTCGGAATCGGCTCGCCCGGCTTCCACTCGCCGGCCTGCAGGCTCTGCAGGATCAAAGTCTTGATCTGCTGATAGAGCGGACTGAAGGATGGCGTCGCAGATTCTTCAAGGACGGTGGGGGCATTCATGGCAGCGGTGGGGGTGCGCCGTGGCGGAACCTCCGAGCATATCTTATATAAGACATAAGACGGCTTGCGTCGATTCGGCTTAAAATGCGGGCCGGCCTGCGCCGCGGGAAGGATTTCCGCCCTGCAGGACACCGGCGCCACGCGCGCCCGCCGACACCGTTTTCACCATCTTCTGGAGTCTTCCCATGAGCAAAAAACCCGTCCGCGTTGCCGTCACCGGTGCCGCCGGTCAAATCGGTTACGCCCTGTTGTTCCGTATCGCTTCCGGCGAAATGCTCGGCAAGGACCAGCCGGTCATCCTGCAATTGCTCGAAATCCCCGACGAGAAGGCCCAGAAGGCGCTCAAGGGCGTGATGATGGAACTCGACGACTGCGCCTTCCCGCTGCTGGACGGCATGGAAGCCCACGGCGACCCGATGACCGCCTTCAAGGATGCCGACTACGCCCTGCTGGTCGGCTCGCGTCCGCGTGGCCCGGGTATGGAACGTGCCGAACTGCTGGCCGTCAACGGCGCCATCTTCACGGCACAGGGCAAGGCGCTGAACGCCGTTGCCAGCCGCAACGTGAAGGTGCTGGTGGTCGGCAACCCCGCCAACACCAACGCCTACATCGCGATGAAGAGCGCGCCCGACCTGCCGCGCAAGAACTTCACCGCCATGCTGCGCCTGGACCACAACCGCGCCGCCAGCCAGATCGCCGCCAAGACGGGCAAGCCCGTGGCCGACATAGAAAAGCTCGTCGTGTGGGGCAACCATTCGCCCACGATGTACGCCGACTACCGCTTTGCCACCATCAACGGCGAAAGCGTCGCCAAGATGATCAACGACCAGGAATGGAACGCCAACACCTTCCTGCCGACCGTCGGCAAGCGCGGCGCGGCCATCATCGAAGCACGCGGCCTGTCGTCGGCCGCCTCGGCCGCCAACGCCGCCATCGACCACATGCGCGACTGGGCCCTGGGCACCAATGGCAAGTGGGTCACCATGGGCATTCCGTCGGACGGCCAATACGGCATTCCGAAGGACACGATGTTCGGCTTCCCCGTGACCTGCGAGAACGGCGAATACAAGCTGGTCGAAGGCCTGGAAATCGACGCGTTCAGCCAGGAACGCATCAACAAGACCCTGGAAGAGCTGCAGGGCGAACAGGCGGGCGTCGCTCACCTCCTGTAATCGCAAATCGCAGCATCGGCATGCTCGACTGGAACCCCGCGCTCTACCGTCGCTACGAGGACGAGCGCACCCGGCCCGCACAGGAGCTCCTGGCGCGGGTGCCGCTGTCCGAGGCGGCCCATGTGGTCGACCTCGGCTGCGGACCGGGCAATTCCACCGAGCTGCTGTTTCACCGGTTCCCGAAGGCGCGTGTCGTCGGGACCGACAACTCCGAAGCCATGCTGGCCAGCGCGCGCGAGCGCCTGCCGCAAGCGAGCTTCGAGTTGAGCGACATCGCGACCTGGGCGCCGCAAGACCTAGACCAAGCGCCCGACCTCATTTACGCCAACGCAGCCCTGCAGTGGGTGCCGGATCACGAAGCGCTGATCCCGCGCCTCTTTGCTGCGCTGGCGCCGGGCGGCGTGCTCGCCATCCAGATGCCTGACAACCGCCAGGAGCCCACGCACCGCCTCATGCGCGCCGTGGCCTCCGAGGCGCCGTGGGCCGAGCCCATTGGCGACGCCGACCGCATGCGCACGCTGCTGCTGCCGCTCGGCGGCTACTACGACCTGCTGGCGCCCGAATCGGCCAAGGTCGATGTGTGGCACACCATCTACCAGCACCCCATGGCCGACGCCGCAGCCATTGTCGAATGGGTGCGCGGCACGGGGCTGAAGCCTTTCGTCGACCGGTTGCCGGATGAGCTGCGCGCAAGCTATCTCGCCGAATACGAGCGCCGTGTCGACCAGGCCTATCCCGCCCGCACCGACGGCAAGCGGCTGCTTGCCTTTCCGCGCATGTTCATCGTGGCGCAGAAAAAGGCATGACGAACCCGGTCCATCCCGCTGAAGTGCTGCTCGGCGCGCAAGCCGGCGCCGTGACGCTGCCTGTGTGCGACCACTACAGCGGGGTCGAAGCGCGCATGAAGAAGAGCCTCGCGCTCCAGGCCGAAATGGCCGAGGAGTTCGGCGCCTGCGTGTTCGACGTCACCCTTGACTGCGAAGACGGCGCCCCGGTCGGCGGCGAGGCCGAGCATGCCGCGCTCGTCACCGAACTGGCACTTGCCGCAAAGCCGGGCATGCGAGTCGGCGTGCGCGTTCATCCGGTCGATCACCCGGCCTTCGCCGGCGACGTGATCACCATTGCCGGGCGTGCCGGCCACCGGCTGAGCCACCTGATGGTGCCCAAGGTCGAATCCGTGGCCGACGTGGCGCAGGCCGTGGCGGCGCTCGAGGCAGCCGACGCCGATGCGCTGCCGCTGCACGTGCTCATCGAATCGCCGCTGGCGGTGCACAACGCATTCGAAATCGCCGCGCATCCGCGCGTGCAATCGCTGAGTTTCGGCCTGATGGATTTCGTTTCCGCGCATGCGGGCGCCATTCCGGCCGATGGCATGGGGGCCGCCGGCCAGTTCACGCATCCGCTGGTGGTGCGCGCCAAACTCGCCATCGCGTCCGCTGCGCACGCCTACGGCAAGGTGCCTTCGCACTGCGTGGTCACCGAGTTCAACAACACGGGCGCCATGCGCACGGCGGCCCGCAAGGCAGCCTCCGAATTCGGCTACACGCGCATGTGGAGCATCCACCCTAACCAGATCCGGCCGATCCTCGAAGCGTTTGCGCCGGACGAGGCCCAGATTCAGATTGCCGTAGAAATCATTACAAATGCCGCACTCGCGGATTGGGCGCCGACACAAATTGATGGCACATTGCACGACCGCGCGAGCTATCGCCATTTTTGGCAAGTGCTGACGCGTGCCCACGCAACAGGGCGCGCGTTGCCTCCAGCGGCAAAAGCCTGGTTTGCACTCGCGGCCTCCTGAAACTTACGAATCCAGCCTCAAGGAAACACCCATGAAGAAAATTGCTCTGATCGCAGCCCTGGCCCTGGCGCTCCCGTTTGCCGCCACGGCGCAAACCACCCCTGCCAAGCCGGCCGCCAAGGCTGAAGCCAAGAAGGCCCCCCCCAAGAAGCAGGTCACCCGCAAGGCCGCCAAGGCTGTGGAAGAAGTAACGCCCATCGCCGGTGAAACCAACATCGTGCTGACCGACGCCGACCTCGAAGTCGCCAAGCGCGTGTCGCTCGGCAAGGCGCAATGCGAACTCGGCGCCGACGTGACCGTGGCCGCCGATGAGAAGAAGCCCGGCTTCTTCAACGTGTCGACCAAGGGCCTGAAGTACCGCATGCACCCGGTCGAAAGCCGCACCGGCGCCATCCGCCTCGAAGACCCCCGCGCAGGCGCCATGTGGCTGCAGCTGGGCAACAAGTCGATGCTGATGAACCAAAAGGCAGGCCTGCGCATTGCCGACGAATGCCAGACGGCGGAGCAGGTCGCGTTTGCCGAAGAAATGAAGAAGAACCCGCCCAAGAGCCTGTTCGAAGGCGCTGACGCGGCCAAGAAGTAAGAGTACCGAACCAGGGGTGCGGCGCGGCTCTTGCTTGCCGCACTGCACGCCCGACAGCCCAGTTTCCGGAGAAAAGAAGATGTTGCAAGCCTACGTTGACCATGTTGCCGAACGCGCCGCGCTCGGTATTCCGCCGCTGCCATTGAGCGCGAAGCAAACCGCCGAAGCCATCGAGCTCCTCAAGAGCGCGAATGCCAAGGACGGTGCCTTCCTGCTCGATCTGCTCGCCTATCGCGTGCCCGCCGGCGTCGACGACGCGGCCAAGGTCAAGGCGAGCTACCTGGCGGCCGTGGCCCACGGTACCGAGAAGAACGCGTTCATCTCGCGCGCTCGCGCCACCGAATTGCTCGGCACCATGCTCGGCGGCTACAACATCAGCCCGATGATCGACCTGCTCGACGACGCCGAAGTGGGCGCCGTGGCGGCCGAGGGCCTGAAGAAAACCCTGTTGATGTTCGACCAGTTCCACGACGTCAAGGAAAAGGCCGACAAGGGCAACGCCAACGCCAAGGGCGTGCTGCAAAGCTGGGCCGATGCCGAATGGTTCACCAGCCGGCCCGAAGTGCCGCAAAGCCTGACCATCACGGTCTTCAAGGTGCCCGGCGAAACCAACACCGACGACCTGTCGCCCGCGCCCGACGCCACCACGCGCCCGGACATCCCCATGCACGCGCTGGCCATGCTCAAGAACAAGCGCGAAGGCACGGCTTTCGAGCCGGAAGAAGACGGCAAGCGCGGTCCGGTCAAGTTCATCGAGTCGCTGAAGCAGAAGGGCCACCAGGTCGCCTACGTGGGCGACGTGGTCGGCACGGGTTCCAGCCGCAAGTCGGCCACCAACTCGGTGCTCTGGTTCACCGGCGACGACATTCCGTTCATCCCCAACAAGCGCTTCGGCGGCGTGTGCCTGGGCACCAAGATCGCCCCGATCTTCTACAACACCATGGAAGACGCAGGCGCGCTGCCCATCGAGCTCGACGTGAGCCAGATGGACACCGGCGACGTGGTCGAGCTGCGCCCCTACGAAGGCAAGGCACTGAAGGACGGCAAGGTCATTGCCGAATTCAAGGTGAAGAGCGATGTGCTGTTCGACGAAGTGCGCGCCGGCGGCCGCATTCCGCTGATCATCGGCCGCGGCCTCACGTCCAAGGCGCGCGAAGCGCTGGGCCTGCCGGCTTCCACGCTGTTCCGCCTGCCGCAAAGCCCGGTCGACACCAAGAAGGGCTTCTCGCTTGCACAGAAGATGGTCGGGCGCGCCTGCGGCCTGCCTGAAGGCCAGGGCGTTCGCCCGGGTACGTACTGCGAACCCAAGATGACCTCGGTCGGCTCGCAGGACACCACCGGCCCGATGACGCGCGACGAGCTGAAAGACCTGGCCTGCCTGGGCTTCTCGGCCGACCTCGTGATGCAGTCGTTCTGCCACACCGCGGCTTACCCCAAGAAGGTGGACGTGAAGATGCATCACGAGCTGCCCGACTTCATCAGCACGCGCGGCGGCGTGTCGCTGCGCCCGGGCGACGGCGTGATCCACAGCTGGCTCAACCGCCTGCTCACGCCCGACACCGTGGGCACGGGCGGCGACAGCCACACCCGCTTCCCCATCGGCATCAGCTTCCCGGCCGGCTCCGGCCTCGTGGCCTTCGCGGCCGCCACCGGCGTGATGCCGCTGGACATGCCCGAGTCGGTGCTCGTGCGCTTCAAGGGCAAGATGCAGCCCGGCGTCACGCTGCGCGACCTGGTCAACGCCATTCCGCTGTACGCCATCAAGAGCGGCCTGCTCACGGTCGAGAAGAAGGGCAAGAAGAACATCTTCTCGGGCCGCATCCTCGAAATCGAAGGCCTGCCTGACCTGAAGGTGGAACAGGCCTTCGAACTGAGCGACGCCTCGGCCGAACGCTCGGCCGCCGGCTGCACGGTGCACCTGAACAAGGAACCGATCATCGAGTACATCAACAGCAACATCACGCTGATGAAGTGGATGATCGCCGAAGGCTATGCCGACGCCCGCACGCTGGCACGCCGCATCGCCGCGCAGGAAGCCTGGCTCAAGGACCCGCAGCTGCTCAAGGGCGACGACGACGCCGACTATGCGGCCGTCATCGAGATCGACCTGGCCGACATCCATGAGCCGATCGTGGCTTGCCCGAACGACCCGGACGACGTGAAGACGCTGTCCGACGTGGCCGGCGCGCAAATCGACGAGGTGTTCATCGGCTCGTGCATGACCAATATCGGCCACTTCCGCGCTGCCTCGAAGCTGCTCGAAGGCAAGCGCGACATCCCGGTCAAGCTGTGGATTGCACCGCCCACCAAGATGGACGCACACCAGCTCACCGAGGAAGGCCACTACGGCGTGTTCGGCAATGCCGGTGCGCGCACCGAAATGCCGGGCTGCTCGCTGTGCATGGGCAACCAGGCACAGGTGCGCGAGGGCGCGACGGTCATGTCGACCAGCACCCGCAACTTCCCGAACCGCCTCGGCAAGAACACCAACGTGTACCTTGGCTCGGCGGAACTGGCCGCCATCTGCTCGCGCCTTGGCCGCATTCCGACGCGCGAGGAGTACATGGCCGCAACGGGCGTGCTCGACGCATCGAGCGCCCAGATCTACCAGTACCTCAACTTCGACAAGCTCGACGAGTACAAGACCGAAGCGGCTGCTGCCGTGGTCGCGGCCTGATCGGCGCAGAGCTCCCGCTCTTGAAAAAGCCCCGCTTCGGCGGGGCTTTTTCATGTGCGCTGTTCGTAGGCTGCTGCTGAATCAAAGCGGCGGCGGGTTCGGCTTCAGGTATTCCTGGCCGGTCAGCACCATGGTCGAGCCGAGCGGACCGCCCACTGCATGGGGCAACGAGGTCAGCAGGGATGTCGCGAAGTCGCCGCCGTAGGTCTTGGCCCCTTGGTGGGTCAGGTTGGAATTGGCGTCGATGTAGATCGATTCGCCCAGGCCCGACCACAGGCGGCAGAAGCCATAGTCCTCGGAGAGATAGCGGCGGGTCTCGGGATCGACCATCACATCGAAGAAGCGGTAGTGCAGGCCAAGATCGGCTTCGCCGATGCTGTCGGGCACGTAGTTGAGATCGGGGTAGCTCGCGATGAGCCGTTCGAACACGCTGCGCTTGATGGCCATGAAGCCGGTCGGTGCTTCGGTCATCTTCATGAAGCCGTCCGGCTGCACTTCGAGGTCGATTTGCGCACCGGCCCCGGACGAAGACGACGCCTTGGCATTGACCGTGTAGCGCGTGAAGGTGGCGTCGAACCGCTGGCGCGTGGTGCCTTCGGCCACGCCCTCCGCAGGCCAGTTTTCGCGCTTGAGGGGGTACACGCCGGCTGCAATGTCGTAGCCCGAACGCAGCAGCCGGAAGGCGGCCTCGGCCGAGAACCCGATGTCGGCATCGATCCAGAACAGATGCGTCCATTGCGGGTTGGCCAGGAACTGGGCCACGCAGTTGTTTCGCGCACGGGTCACCAGGCTTTCGCCCTGGTGGAACAGCACCTGGAGATGCATTCCCGCGCGCTCGGCCTCGATGGCGAAGTTCATCATCGAGACGACGTAGTTCTGGAAGAACTTGCCGTCATGGCTCGGCGTTACGATCACGGGGAAGAACTGGCGCAATTCAGAGGCTTGGAGCATGTCGGGTTCCATTGAGGGGGGGCGCTGCACCAGCCGTCCTGACTGGGTGCGGCGATTCTAGGGACCGGCCGGCCCTGCGCTCGTTGCCGTCGAGCAGGGGGGGGCTTCGGCCGGCGGGTGAAGCCGGCACTCCTGCTCAAGAATGAGCTTTTACCGCGACTCGCGCGGCAGCCTGCGCGACCTGACGCATGCACAGTTCAGCCAGCAGGTTGGGCCGCCAGCGCGGTCAGCGCCGCGGCCGTCTGCGCATCGGCCGGAAAGAACGACTCCACCGCCAGCTCCTGCAGCGTGACGTCCACTGGCGTGCCGAAGATGGTGGTAGTGCTGATGAAGCTCAGCACGCCGTTGGGCGTGACCAGCTGAAAGGGCACCACGACGCCTGACAGTTCGGTGTTGGCGGCCGGCGCGTCATGGCTCACGCTGGGCGTGGGGTAGGCCTCGAGCTCGTCGTGCAGCGCCTGCAGCACGGCATCACCTGTCGCGGCAATCTGCTGCTGCAGACGTTCGAGCAGATGGGCGCGCCACTGCGCAAGGTTGGCGATGCGCGAGGCCAGGCCCTCGGGGTGCAGGCTCAGGCGCAGCACATTGATCGGGGCTTGAACCAGTTCCGGCGCCGCGCCGGCCATGAGCATCGGCACCAGCGCGTTGTGCGCCACCAGGTTCCAGTGGCGGTCGACCGCGAGGGCGGGAAACGGCTCGTGGCCCTTCAGCACCAGGTCCACGGCGCGACGCGCCGAGGCCAGGGCAGGGTCGTCGAGCGAGCGCTGCCGGTACATCGGCGCGAAGCCCGCTGCCACCAGCAGGGCGTTGCGCTCGCGCAGCGGCACTTCCAATCGTTCGGCCAGGCGCAGCACCATCTCGCGGCTGGGCGCGGCGCGGCCGGTTTCCACATAGCTCAGGTGCCGGGTTGAAACCTCTGCCTCTTGCGCGAGGTCGAGTTGGCTCAGCCGGCGATGCGTGCGCCAGTGCCGAAGATGCGCGCCGAACGGGTCGCGCGCGCCGGGTTGGCCGGCCTTGGACGAATGAGTGCGGGGAATGTTCATGGCCCGCATTCTGGCGCGAGGGCGCCGGCGCGCCATGACCTCCGAGGTTATCGACGCTGTGCCCGCCTTTCGAAATCATTGGGTCCAACGCGGCAGGACAGGCTTGCGGCGTACCACCCGAAGGAGATTCTCATGTCCGTCTTTGCGTCCCCCCGTTTCCTCCCCAATGTCATGTGGGCCGACGCCGCTTCATGCGCCGCCACCGGCGCAATGCAGGTGGCGTTCACCGATGCGCTGTCGCGGCTGACCGGCCTGCCGGCACCGCTGCTCATGGGGACTGGCGTATTCCTGCTGGCATATGCGGCAGCCGCGGCCTTCATGGCCACCCGTCGCACACCGCCTCGCACGCTCATCGGGCTGGTGGTGGTCGGCAACTTCGGCTGGGCCGTGGCCTGCGTGGCGCTGCTGATGAGCGGCCTGCTCGCGGTCACTGCGTTGGGCATGGCCTGGGTGCTGGCGCAGGCGCTGTGCGTGGTGGTGCTGGCCGAGTTGCAATGGACGGGCCTGCGCCGGACCCGCGGCAGCGCGAACATGGCCCTGGCCTGAGCGAGAGCGGATGCCGGCAACACCCATTTACCCGGCATTTGCGGCCATGAGGAACGTGGCACCTCGGGGGCATTGCAGGGAAGACCGACTACAACAACTGACATCGATCCCTGCTATCTTTGAGGTGCTTCCACGAACAGATCGAACCAACAGGAGTTCCTCAATGGCCAAAGCACCGGCGCACGCCTTTGCGTCCACCCTCAAGACCTTCAAGACCCCGTCCGGCGCATCGGGCAAATACTGGTCCCTGAAGGAGCTGGCCAAACAATATCCCTCCGTGAACCGGCTGCCGGTGTCCATCCGCATCGTGCTCGAGTCGGTGCTGCGCAACTGCGACGGGCAGAAGGTGTCGCCCAAGCATGTCGAAGAACTGGCGCATTGGGCACCCAACGCAGACCGCGTGGATGAAATCCCCTTCGTCGTCACCCGCGTGGTGCTGCAGGACTTCACCGGCGTGCCGCTCCTGGCCGACCTGGCCGCCATGCGCAGCGTGGCCGCCAAGCTCGGCAAGTCGCCCAAGACCATCGAGCCGCTGGTGCCGGTCGACCTGGTGGTCGACCACTCGGTGATGGTCGACTACTACGGCACGCCGAAGGCGCTCGACCTCAACATGAAGCTGGAGTTCCAGCGCAACAACGAGCGCTACCAGTTCATGAAATGGGGCATGCAAGCCTTCGACACCTTCCGCGTGGTGCCGCCAGGCTTCGGCATCGTGCACCAGGTCAATCTTGAATACTTTGCGCGCGGCGTCTACAAGAGTTCGAGCGACAACGCCGAGGTGCCGGTGTACTACCCCGATTCGCTGGTCGGTACCGACAGCCACACGACCATGATCAACGGCGTTGGCGTGGTCGGCTGGGGCGTGGGCGGCATCGAGGCCGAGGCCGCCATGCTGGGTCAGCCGGTGTACATGCTGACGCCCGACGTGGTGGGCTTCGAGCTCACCGGCAAGCTGCGCGAAGGTGTGACGGCCACCGACCTGGTGCTGTATGTCACCTCCATCCTGCGGGCCGAGAAGGTGGTGGGTAAGTTCGTCGAATTCTTCGGACCCGGCGCTGCTTCGATCGGCGTGCCCGACCGCGCCACCATCGGCAACATGGCGCCCGAGTACGGTGCCACCATGGGCTTCTTTCCGGTCGACGAAGCCACGGTCGCCTACTTCGAAGGCACCGGTCGCACCAAGGAAGAGGTCGAGCGCTTCGAGGCCTACTACAAGGCGCAAGGCCTCTTCGGCATGCCGGCGCCAGGCGACATCGACTACACCAAGATCGTCAAGCTCGACCTGGGCACCGTATCGCCGAGCCTCGCGGGTCCGAAGCGGCCGCAAGACCGCATCGACCTGGGCCACCTGTCCACCAAGTTCTCCGAGCTCTTCAGCAAGCCCAACGACGCCAACGGATTCAACCAGCCGGCCGAGCGGCTCAAGCTGCGCTATCCGCTGACCACGAGCGGCCAGGGCGACGACAACGAAGCCGCGCCGCCGCCCCCCGGCGCGCCGCGCGAACTGGTCGAGATGGTGGCCAATCGGTCGACCAAGGCCGCCGCCCATGTGAACGCCACGGCGCCTGCCGCGCCCAAGGGCGGGGTGACCATCGGCAACGGCGACGTGCTGATCGCGGCCATAACCTCGTGCACCAACACCTCCAACCCGAGCGTGATGCTCGCGGCCGGGCTGTTGGCCAAGAAGGCGGTGGAGGCGGGCCTCACGGTCAAGCCGCACGTCAAGACCTCGCTCGCGCCCGGCTCCCGCATCGTGACCGAATACCTCGAGAAGGCCGGCCTGCTGCCGTATCTCGAAAAGCTCGGCTTCTACCTGGCCGGCTACGGTTGCACCACCTGCATCGGCAACGCGGGCGACCTCACGCCCGAGATCAACGACGCCATCATCAAGAACGACCTGGTCGGCGCGGCCGTGCTTTCGGGCAACCGCAACTTCGAGGCGCGCATCCATCCGAACCTGAAGGCCAACTTCCTGGCCTCGCCGCCGCTGGTGGTGGCTTTTGCAATTGCCGGCAACGTGATGGTCGACCTGATGACCGAGCCCGTGGGCAAGGGCAAGAACGGCAAGGACGTGTACCTGGGCGACATCTGGCCCACGCCGAAGGAAATCGACGAGAACCTTCGCTTCGCGATGAACGCCAAGTCGTTCCGCGCGAACTACGACAAGGTCAAGACCGACCCGGGCAAGTTCTGGAGCAGCATCCAGGGCACCACGGGCCAAGTCTATGACTGGCCCACGTCGACCTACATTGCCGAGCCGCCGTTCTTCGCGGACTTCAAGATGCAGCCGCATGCATCGGACGCCGGCTTCAAGGGCGCGCGCATCATGGCGCTTTTCGGCGACTCGATCACCACCGACCACATCTCGCCGGCCGGGTCCATCAAGGAAAGCTCGCCCGCCGGCATCTGGCTCAAGGCGAACGGCGTGCCCAAGGCCGACTTCAACAGCTACGGCTCGCGCCGCGGCAACCACGACGTGATGATGCGCGGCACCTTCGCCAACGTGCGCATCAAAAACCTGATGATTCCACCGGACATCAATGGCACGCAGGAAGAGGGCGGCGTCACGCTGTTCCAACCCGGCAACCAGAAGATGTTCATCTACGACGCCGCCATGAAGTACATGGAGCAGGGCATTCCCACGGTGGTCTTCGGCGGCGAAGAATACGGCACCGGCTCATCGCGCGACTGGGCCGCCAAGGGCACTCAGCTCCTGGGCATCAAGGCCGTGGTGGCGCGCAGCTTCGAGCGCATTCACCGCGCCAACCTGGTCGGCATGGGCGTGCTGCCGCTGCAGTTCCGCGGCGCCGATTCATGGCAGACGCTGGGCCTCACGGGCGACGAAAAGATCGACGTGGTCATTGGCGGCGAACTCAAGCCTCAGATGGACGTGAAGCTGGTCGTGCATCGTGCCGACGGCTCGCACCAGGAAGTGACGGTGCGCCTCCGCATCGACACGCCGATCGAGGTGGACTACTACAAGCACGGCGGCATCCTGCCGTTTGTGCTGCGGCAGTTGCTCAACGACTGATGGCGCAGGACGCCGGTTTCAGATCGACAAGACGGGAGCAGGTGTCATTCACTCGCCTTTAGCGGCCCGGTAGACGGTGCTGACCCGCTGGGCGGCCTGATCGAGCAGCGCAGGCCATTCGCCAGCGGGGCGCGGCGTGGGCCCCTCGCATGTCTTGGCGTTCGTCATGGCGCATTGCATGCGCAACATGCCATAGGAGGCCGGCCAGGTCGGGTCGTAGTTGATGTGCTTGGCCGCGATCTTGTCGCGGGCATCTTGGATGCCGGCCTTGACCGCTGCGGCGGCCTGATCGGGCTGCTCCTTCATGAACCGGACAAAGTCCCGAGTGTTCTTATCGAAGGCGAGCGTAAAAAAGGCCTCGTTGCTCGAGATCTCGGCCCGGCCACTGTCGTCCGCGAAGCGCAACGCGTCGTACCAACCCATCGTGGCCTGCGCGGCAATGATTCGAAGCATTGTGTCGAAGCGCGGCGGCTTTTGCTGCAACCCCTTTGGGATGTAGAAGACCTGAAACAGTTCCATGGTCTCCATGGGCGTCAGTTCGCCCTTCTCGGCGGCAGTCAAACGCGCATCGAAGGCGCGCCGCGCGCTGGCATGCTGCGCCTGAGTGGCTTTCGCGTCACCAATTGCCGTGATGAATGCACGCGTCTCCGCGCGGCGTACCTGCCACGCGTCCTGGAGAGTTTGCACCCTGACAATGTTGTCCTGCGCGTATGCGGCAAGGGGTGCCATGAAAACACTGAAAAGAACTCCGAGAGCGATGCTCTTGATGTGTGTTTTTGATTTCACTTCAAATTCCCTTGGGTAACGTAATGGGCTGGAATGACTGACAGCGCTAGCTCAAGCCAGTACGGGCCCGGTTTGCGCTAGTACAGGCCGATTCACCTGCTGGAACTGCTGGTTCTGTTGCAGGTTGTGCGCCTCGGCGAAGGCCTGCGAGCTTTGCGCAAGGGGTGTGTTCAGGGCTGCCGTCGTGTCCACGCCGATCACCTTCGACAGCGCGGCGCCCGGCGGGCCCTGCACCGCAATGAGTTTGCTGCCGTTGTCGTTCAGCACCACATGATCGATCTGCCTGAACCTGGATTCACACGCCGATGCGGCCAACGTGCCGGCGGCATTGCAGGTGCGTTGATCGGAAGGGATGCTGCGCTCGGCGTTGATCTTCTCCAGGCCGGCCAAGGCCTGCTTGTACAGCCGATTGCCAGGGTGCCCTGGCTGGTTCAAGAGCGGGGCTGCCTCAGTCTGGCTGTGAAGCCACGGACGGGTGAGTTTGTCCATCGCGCGGGAGGCGCCCTCGTGAATTTTTTGACCGGTCTCCTCCAGCGTCCGCTCTGCCCGCTGGGCGCCCGTGATCACCTGCTCGCGCGCGGCATCGTAGGTTCGCTCGGCCGCTTGGCTGGCCGCCTGCGCGCCCGAAACGACTGCCTTGCCAGTCCTTTCGGCAGCGTGGACGACGGTCTTAGCACCCGAAACAACAGCGGTGCTGGTGGCATCGTAGGTGCGCTCGGCTGCGCGACCGGCGGCCTGTGCGCCTGAAACAATCGCCTTGCCCGTCGTTTCGGCCGCATGGCTGACGGTCTTCGCCCCCGAAACAACCGCAGTGCTGGTTGCATCGTAGGCCTGCCCCGCCGCATGGCCAACGGCCTTTGCACCCGCAACGACCGTCTGGCCAGCCTGTACCCCAGAGCGCAGAGGGGTGGATGCGGATAGGGTGACACGGGCACTGTGTACGTCGTCGCGGTAGCGATCGATCATGCTGTGATGGGCGTCATAACGCGCCTCGTTCTCCCGCGAGATGATCGAGCGGCCCAGCGTCTCGCTGTTGGGCACGAAGTTGTCGACGCGATGCGCACTGAAATCGGTCGCCTTGGCGGGGTTGCGCACACTCACAATGCTGCCATCGTCGCGGTACCCGGCCTTGCCCAGCGTATTGATATCCTGCTGGACCGCATAGACCCGCACCTCGCCAAAGTGCGCACTGGCCGCGCTCACCGCATCGCCTGCGCGAACGTGATTGATGACCTGGTGGCCGCCCTTGGGAACGCCATGCACCAGCCCGGCGGCGCCGAAGGCGTTGAAGGTTTCGCCCTTGAGGCCTAACTTGTGCGCCTCCAGCTGGGCCAGCGTGCCACCCAGCGAGTGACCGGTGACGGTGACGTTCAGGGGTTGATTGTTTTTTTGTGCATCGGCCTTGGCTTTCTCCATCACCCTTTCCGTGAAAGCGTCGGCATCGGCCGCTTGCGCATTGACGCCCGCCAACGCCATGCCGACATCGACGACGCCGTCGTGCACGGGCTCGCGATCAAACTCGGTGCCACGAAATGCAATGACAACTTCGCCCGTATCGACCCGCTGGTAGGCCGTTGCCTGGAAGCCTGTCGTCGGTTTGTCTTCATGGTCGACGATTTTGTACTTGACACCGTCAAGGGTGATCTCTCTTTTCTTCGGGTCGAGATCAGGATCGTTGTACGAATCCTTTGCCAGCAATGCGTAATCCGTGGACTTAATCGTCATTGGAATTTCTCCTTGGCAGTGAGCGTCATCGAGAAAGTGTTCTTCGAGTCTTGCCCAAAGTCGGACCGGTTTTCCCTGCCACTGCTGATAAGCGGGTGGTCGTCCTTCTTCGACTTGGCGTACTCGCTGAAGTAAGACCCGTTGTTGAAAAACCTAGGCACTGGCTTGCCCGCCAGGGCTTCGTTGAGATCAAGGGAATGACTAAATACCAGGTTCCCGATCTGCAGACTGAAGCCGACGAACGTCATCGACCATTGACATACGCCCAGGCCGAAGTAGTTTTCGTCCTGCAAGTAGTCGACGTAGAACGTGCCCTTGTAGAGCTTGTCACTCACGCGGGTCAGGCTCAACGGCACGGATTTTCTGGGTGTGTGCTGCGCTCCGCTGATGGGTTGCAGTGGTACGCAGCGGTTATTCGACACTTGGTAGCTAGAGAATCCTTCAACGGCATCGAACGGCCCCGGGGCGTCCTCGATGGTCAGCGTGATTTCATAGCGCATCTTCGGATGCGGGTTGAGCTTGATATCGGGCTTTTTCATGGCTTGGCCGCAGGCGATGGTGGTGAT
>NZ_RWKH01000010.1 GCF_003984625.1 Variovorax sp. DXTD-1
TCGGTCTGAAGACACTGCCGGAGGTGGCATGGTCGGCACGCTTGTACATCCGGCAAGGAAGGCGGTCCCAAAGGCGGACAAGGCAAGCTGGCGCCGTGTAACGGTCATTTTGTCTCCATCTGTTTGTTTAGAAGACAAATCCTTCCTATGTATGCGCACCGCGTAAACGGGTGAAACCCGCTTGCGACGAAGAGCGTACTCGGACACGCAGAGATCGAGAGTCAGGCTCACGCCCCGTTACCCGAGTCTCCAAGGGCAGCGTGCTCCGCGCCGTTCGAGTGCCGACTTTTTATTTCTTCGTCAGGAATGCCGCCACCAGCGCGTTAGCGTGTCCGTGACCGATCTGATGCTCCGTCTTGAGCCGGTTCACGAGGTCCATGTGTTTGAGAGGACCTGCATCCTGAAGAACATTCATCCAGTAGGCGATTGGCTTCGCATAGGTCTTTTCAATTGAAGGAAAGTACGAAGCGGGGCCTTTGACTTTGGTCGTTTCGGTCATTGTCATCCGTTGGTGAGTGGGGGCGGGTCAGGCAACGCGGGCAATGGCATTGAAAAACGGCAGACCAGGCGCTCGGCGTCTGAATCGTACTTCCGCTCCTGGCCGCTGAATTCTGCCAGTCAAGTTGCGCCGGCGAATGGGCATCCAGTCGCTTCTGGCCCGACAGTGCCCGTCACCTCGTGTGGTGCGCCAGAATGCGCCATGTCCCCTGCGCCCGACCTTGTTGCGGAAGCCGAGTGCCTGTCGCGTGCACGTGCCGGCGACACCGCTGCTTTCGACCAACTGGTGGCGCCCCATCGTCGCCAGCTTCATGCTCACTGCTATCGAATGTTGGGCTCCCCCTTCGATGCAGACGATGCGCTTCAGGAGACCCTGCTTGCCGCCTGGCGCGGCCTGGCCGGCTTCGAGTCGCGCAGCACGCTCGGCACCTGGCTTTACCGCATTGCCACCCGCGTATGCCTGCGGATGACCTCGCAGCGTCCACGCCGCATGACATCGCCCGACCATGGCGCGCCGCTGCAGGCCACGACCGAACTGGGTGAGCCAGTGGCCGGGCCGGTGTGGTTGGAACCCTTGCCCGATGCCGAGTGGATCGGCAATCATGAAGATCCGGCCACCACACTGCAAGGGCGCGAGTCGGTCGCCCTTGCGTTCGTGGCCGCGCTGCAGCACCTGCCCGGCACGCAGCGCGCCGTGCTCCTGCTACGCGAGGTGCTGGAGTATTCGGCAGCCGAAACGGCCGAGATGCTCGGCACCTCGGTGGCGTCGGTCAACAGCGCACTGCAGCGCGCGCAGAAGACGATGAAGGAGCGCGCACCGGCGGCCGACGCGCAGGCACTCGGGGCGCAAGGCGTCGATAGCCTGCTGCAACGCTTCGTCAGCGCCTGGGAGCGCCGCGATGTCGCAGCCCTGGCCAGCCTGCTGGCCGAGGACGCGCGATTCACCATGCCGCCGCTGCCTGCCTGGTTCAACGGCCGCCGCTTCGCGATGATGTTCTTTGCCGAGCGCGTGTTCCAGACGCCATGGCGTCTGCATCCCCTGCGCGCCAACGGCCAACCCGGCTTTGCCTGCTACATGCAGCACGCGGGCGCCGAGCGCTTCACGCCAGGCGGGGTGATGCTGCTGCGCCTGCGCGGTGGGTTGATCGAATCCATCGACAGCTTCATCGACCCGGCAGTTTGTCGGCGCTTCGGCATGGCCGACGAACTTATCTGCTGATGCGGCTGCCGGAGCCGATGAGTTTGGCCTTCGCCCTGTCTCCAAGTAGATGACACGCCCCGGAAGGGCCGGCGGCGTGGCACAACTCCAGGAGACCTCTTCATGGCCAAGCTCATCGTCAGCATCCTCAGCTCACTAGACGGCTACTGCGCCGGCCCGGGCGGCGCGCTCGCCGGCCTGCCGATGGATGCCGCCTTCAGTGTCCACAACCTCGACTGCATGCGCCGCGCCGGCACGCTGCTCTTTGGCGCGGCCACCTTCCCGATGTTCGAGGCCTATTGGCCCAACGTCGACCGCGGGCCCGACAGTGAACCGGTGCAGCGCGAGATCGCCGAGCGTGTGGCGGCAGCACGCAAAGTGCTCGTCAGCGACCGTCTCGTCGTGCGCCCCGAGTCGCCCTGGGCCGATACCGAAGTGGTCAGCCGGGCCCAAGCCCCGGCACGCATCAGCCAACTCAAAGCCGCGCCCGGCCCCGACCTGCTGATCTACGGCAGCCACGTGCTCTACAACGACCTTCTGGCACGGCGGCTGGTCGACGAACTGCATCTGCTGGTGGGTAGCGTGCTGCTGGGTGAGGGTGTACCCACCTTCGAGCCCGGCCTGGCGCAGAGCTGGAAGCTGCTGGGCCAGAACCGCCTGCCAGGGTCGCACACCGTGGCGTTGCACTATGACTGCCGGCCGCAGTGAGCGGAGCAGCGCGCGCTCTTGGCCGCATTCTGGCTAGCGCGCGCTGGGGGCTGCGCTGCTCGATGGTGCAAACTTGCGCGAGTCCCCACTGCAAACGATCGAGCAGCCCCCATGATTTCGGTCCATCTTCACGGTCAGCTTCCAGGTCCGTGCCGCGGCCATCGTGCTCGATGCCGGTCACCTGCTCGTGCACCGTGCGCCGGGCCGCTGGTTCGCGCTCGCAGAGCTCGCGTCGATCAACCTGCGGCCGAGCTTTCTGGCGGCCTCGCTGCTGGCCGATCCGCTGGGGTTCTTGCATGCGGTGCAGCGCGAGTACGCATGAGCCCCAAGCGCATGCTTGCCGCCGGCCTGGAGCTGCCCGAGTCGGTGACGCAACAATGGCATTCTTGTGCTCGACAGATCGCATAGGCCGCAGAGCCGCAAGAGCCACTGGTCCTGGTTCGCGCTCTCCAGGCGGCCCCCACGATTTGGGGAAATCGGTCGCCCTTTCGTTGCTCGGATACCATCTTGTCAACGCTCTTCTTCATCACAGCACGACGACTCAATGACATGCGCACCGCCATTTACTACTCACTGATGCTCATGCTCGGATTTGCCTGGTACAAGTACGGGCAAAACTTGCTTCAAAAAGAGCGTTGGAATGAGAAGGGCGAGCGCACCGAAGGCCTTGTAGGGCCGGTGGGATTGCTCATGACTGCTGCCGGAGTCTGCTACTTCCTGTTTGAGTTTTTGCGCGCACTCGTGCGAGGCGAGGTGCCATGCGTCGGCAAGGCGTGCAGGATGCAGGTCTACACCCTGGCGGCGAATACTGGCGATTACTGGGCCAACATGTTCTTCCTTGCGTGGATGGTCCTTGGCCTAGGCTATGCAGTCTACGTAACACTCAAGATCTGGTTTCGGGCGTAGGGTTGTCGTAAGGCAGCCTGGCGTTTGCGGTGCGCCAGCGCGCACTCGGCGCCCGCGCGGGAGCTCCACCTCGAGCCGGGCATCTATCGCTGGTAGTCGCCAGCGGCCTCGGGCTGGAAGAGAATCGCCGCGACTTCAGCAGCGCAGCTGTCGCCGTTCGGCGTCAGCCATTTCGCAATGTCGCCGACCTTCAGCCCCAGCAGGCTGCCGCCAACCGGAGAGAGCACCGAGATAAAACCGGCCGCCGCCGCGGCATCGCCCGGGTAGCACACAGTGAGCGTTTGACGCCGCGCGGTGTGCAGATCGACGAGTTCCACTCGCGAGTACATCGTCACCACATTGGGTGGCACCGCGCGCGAGCTCGTCACTTCGGCGATTGCCAACAGGTCGGCCAGGCTTGGCGGAAGCTCGCGCCCGAGCAGTTTGCTCAGGCGGGCGAAGTCAAGGTCGGTGAGCGTGCGCTCGCCGTGAATCGTTGCATGCATTGACGCACTCCATCGAATGCGAGCGTCGTCCGATGGGGACGGCGACCGCTACCGCGCGAGGCTTTGTGCCCGGCGGTGGATGGTTGCGCTGAAAGGGGAGAGAGCGGACCGCCGGGCTTAGGAATGTGCGGGCGTCAGCTGACGACGCACCTTCTTTGCGGCCGCACGGGCATAGGCCGCTGCGAGAAGCAGCGCAGCCAAGGCAACGTGGATGCAAGCGATGGTGGCGGTCATGAGTGAGGAGTTTAGGGCGAGAGGCGCCGTTGTAGTCGTTGCGCCGGCAATGGCCTCACACCTCTTGCCGGATTAAGCCGCCATTTGCGAGCCAGCGCTCACCCTGGGATTCCGGGGTGCTGCGCCTTCACAGCATTGCTCCGTCGGTGGCGACGGGTCGCCTTGTCGATTGCAGCTTGCAGCAACTTCAAGCGATAGACCACGCGACCGATGTCCCCGGCCAATCCGAACTCCTTAGGAAAGCCTCGATCGCGCCCTGGCGCAGCAGGCAGGCTCAACACCTTCGTTCCTGGAATTGCCGATTCCGCAAATTGGGCAATGCTCGCGGCGACGTCCTGTGCAACAGCCTCTAGCGATTCCATTGCCAGCGCCAGGTCCGCATCTCGCTTCGTCATCTGTTCCTTGACCGAAGTGCGAGAAGCCGCTTTCGGTGAGTCGGTTCTGTGGCGGGTGCTGCGCTCATACGTGCCTTTGCCCATTGCTATTTTTTTTGATGAAGAGAAGTCGCCGCTGTGGCCCTGAGAACCAAAGTTAGACCGACGGGCACTCCTTTCATGTCGGCAAAGTTCCTCAAGCCGGCGAGGACGCCGAGACAGAACGGTCCGATCAACGCCTCTCTCAAAGTGTCTGCCGTCTTGTCGTCGCCGGCGTGAAGTCGGAAGACGAAGCGCGCCGCTTGCTGGCGGTCAAAGCCCGCCACTGGATCGACGACTACCTGTCACGGCCGCACACCGGCACCACAGCGTTCGGCCCCTTGGATCGTTAGACGGGCGTCTCCGCTGGCGCTTCGTCGGGGCGCAGCGGCGCCAGGCCGCAGGCATGCGCATTGCCCCGCCAGGTACCTCATCAAAGGAGACACCATGACATTGAGTCCTGTCGATGGCAAGCCCATTCAGACCCAACCGACGCGGCACGACCCAGGCGCCAATCGGCCGGAAGGTCGAATGCCGCTCTCGTTCCTGGTGCGGCTGCAGCATGAGAAGCTCCCCGTGCGGGTCGCGGAGCCGGAAGAAATCCGGCATGTTTCGGTGCTTTCGGCGGCCGGCCTCATCGACGCCCACATTCCCGCCCTTCATCCCACGGTCCGATACGCTTCGCCGCGGCTGGTTACCGTGGTTCGCATTACCGACGAAGGACGCGCCTGGCTCACGGAACTGGGTGAACCGCCGAAGCCCGCCGTCGCCTCAATGCAACTCAGCCGAGGATTGCGGTTCATGTGAGAGCGAGCGGCAGCCGCGGCTCGATCAAGCGCCATGCAATAGCGGCCCGCAGGCGCAAAAGCCAGCGATCAATATCTGGACGGAGGACAACCACGCGAAAGGCAAGCCGGTGCCCAGCCTGAAAGAAAGCCTCGCCAGACTGTGTACAGACCATGTCGACTGACGCTCATCCATTGGCCTTCGCCCGGCAGCGCAGTGCCGGTGGCGGAGTTCATGGGCGCGACCGCGGCGAGCGGCTGACCGACCCCGCGGGCCTTTCGCCTGCATGGGATTGATACGAGTGTTTCAGGCCTGAGCTACCCCTCGAACGGCCCGCAGCGGCGGGCCCCTGTGGCATTCTGAAGCGGGGCTGTATTGGCTTGCGCGCGCGCTTTGTCGACGTGGCAACTGACGGCATTTCTCTGCAACCACAATCGATCGAGGAGTTGCAATGCGGCAACTTGGACGAGCGCTGCGCGCGTTCGTATTCGTCGGGGGCTGGGCGTTGGTGTTCGGCATGTCGAGCTGCGGCGGCGGGGGCGGGGGCGGCGGTGGTGGTGGCGCCGCGTTCCCCATTGCCGCAGTGGGTACCGCACCGCCACCGAGCGATACACCTGCCGCGCCTCCGTCACCGCCCCCACCCGCGCCAGACACTCCCGCGGCACCGCCTCCGCCCGCTGAGCCGGTCGATCCGCCTCCGGCCACCAGCCGCGTGGTTTCCGACAGCATTGCCTCGGCCAAGACCGGCGCAAGCTATCCGCTGGAGATCTACCTGCCCGCTTCTTACGACGGCAGCTCAACGCGCTACCCGATCATCTACGCGATGGATGGCGATGCGGTGTTCAACCCGCCGGGCACGCGCTTTTCCAACTTCAGAGACATTCTCGACAGCCGCGGAACGCAGGCGATCCTGGTCGGCATTGGTGGCACGTCGCGCCGCGAGCAGGACTACACCCTGCCCGGCGCCAGGGCGTACCACGACTTTCTGACGCAGGAGCTGGTGCCGTTCATCGAAGCGAAGTACCGCGCCGACACAGGCAGGCGCATGCTCACCGGCCTGTCGCTGAGCGGGAGCATGGCCGGCATTGCGCTCTTTCTCGAAGGGGCGGCGGGCAGCTTGACGTTCTCGCACTTCCTGTCGTTCGAAGGCGCGTATGCGCACCAGGGGCCGGAGTACGAGAACCTCGAGCAGCAGATGCACGACGCGCTCAACGGCAGGCCCCTGCCCGCCACGCTCATTCTTACGCGCTGCAGCGACGCGGTCGAGTGCAACTCGGGCCCTGTCGACTCGATATTCAGGCGGCTGCAGGGGCGCGTGTACCAAGGCCTGACCGTGGAAGAAACCACCTACTCGACAACGCACACCGAAACCGATATTCCGTCGTTCACGGATTCGGTTGCGAGGCTGCTGCCGTAGGCCCCGGCGGTCGCCGTCAGAAGCGGTCTGGCAGCCCCATGGCCGGGTCGCTCACCGAATGCCGGCCGGTCTCGATGCGGCCGGCAAAGCGCCGGTAGAAAGACGGGTCGGCATCGCAGGTCACCACAAAGTCGTACCACTGGCCGCTGGAGTCCAGGCTCCAGCGCATGGCGGTGTCGCCGCCGCCCTTGACGCGAACGCGCCATGAGCCGTCGGGATGGGGGCGGTAGATGCCGTTGTTGCCGTGCTCGCCGTGCTCGCCGTGCTCGCCGTGCTCGCCGTGGGCATTGTTTCCGTTGTTGTCATGGCGGCGGCGGTCGTTGTCGTCGTCTTCGCGGTCTTCGTGGCGGCCCCTGCCGCCGGCCTGGTAGGCATCGGGCCGCGGGTAGGCCTTGTTCGACTGCACGGTAAAGCGGCAATCGCGCCGGCCGTCGTTGCGCATCTGCAGGTAGATGTCGCCGCGGCGCGCGTCGTAGCCCACGCGGATTTCGGGCGCGGCCGCACCGCCGGCGCGCAGCCGGTTCAGGTCGCCCTTGAACTGGCGGTGAAAGCCGTTGGGGCCGAGCACCCACAGGTCGTACAGGCCGGCGTTGTCGGTCATGGCGTTCCAGTAGCCGTCGAGCTGCTTGCCGGGCTCGACCGCGTAGCGGCGCGGCAGGCTGTCCGACAGGTGCAGCTTGTCGTACACGTGGAACACGGCGGCCGCCTTGCCGCTGTTGGCAAACAGCAGCTGAACGCGGCCGTTGAGCGAGTCGCTGCGGGCGCTGGTGTGCAGCTCGTAGGGCAGCGCGCGTGAGGGCCGCACGCCGGTCGCCTGCACGGGCAACGCGGCATCGGCCGTGGGCACGATGCTCGGCATGGCCTGCTGCGCAGCGGTGAGCGCGTCGGCCTCGGCCTTGGTCTTGCGGCCTGCCAGGGTGGGCAAGGGCTCGTCGTTGGGCCTCTCGAAGTTGAACGCGCTGGTGAGGTCGCTGCACACGGCCCGGCGGTACTTGCTGATTTGCGGCTCGGCCACGCCAAAGCACTTTTCCAGGAACATGAGCGTCGAGGTGTGGTCGCACACCTGCGAGTTGACCCAGCCGCCGCGGCTCCACGGCGAAACCACCCACATCGGCACGCGCGGGCCGGGGCCGTAGGGGCGGCCGTCCATGGCGGGCTGCCGCGGCGTGGCCGGCGTGTAGTTGTGATATTCAACGGCCACGTCGGCCTCGGCCATGGTGGTCGCGCCGGCAAGCGTTCCGTCGGGGTTGCGCGATGGTGCCGCGGGTGAAGGCAGGTGGTCGAAGAAGCCGTCGTTCTCGTCGAAGTTGATGAGCAGCACGGTCTTGCTCCACACCTCGGGGTTGGAGGTGAGTGCGTCCAGCACTTCCTGCACATACCAGCCGCCCTTGGCCGGACTCGAGGGGCCGGGGTGCTCGCTATAGGCAGACGGCGAAATGATCCACGACACCGCGGGCAAGGTGCCGTTGCGGATGTCTTCACGGAAGGTTTCGAGAAAGCCATACGGCATGGTGTTGCCGAAGCCCTTGGCCAGCGGGCTGAGCGGATCGTCGATGGCCGGGTCATAAAACGGCCCCGCGGCGGTCACCGGCTGCGTGATGTCGGTGGCGGGCACGTACACCGGTCGGCGGGCTTCGGGCATCTGCTCGATGGCGGTGCGCCAGTGCCTGAAGCTCATCATCTCGTTGCAGCCGAAGTTGTCGATCAGGCTCTGGTAGACCTTCCATTTGACGCCGGCCTTTTCAAGCCGGTCGGCATAGGTGGTCCAGGTCCAGCCTTCGGTGGAGGCGCCGATGTCGTTGCCCGCGTTGAACTGGTTGTTGAGCACCGCCAACTGCACCTTGCTGCCATCGACCGGGCTGGTGCCGTTGGGGCCGTTGGTGCCGCTCCAGTAGAACAAGCGATTGGCAATGGTGCCGGTGTGCATGCCGCAGTGGTAGTGGTCGCACAGCGTGAAGGCCTCGGCCAGCGCGCGCTGGAACGGCACTTCGGCGGTGTCGTAGTAGCCCATCGACAGCAGGTTCTTGGAGTCCGGCCACTTGAACATGCGGCCGTGGTCCCATGCGGCCTGCGAGTCGGACCAGCTGTGCGGCGTGCTGCCCGCGCGCTGCGCGTTGCCCTTGCTCTCGTCCAGCCGGTAGGGCACATAGGTGCTGGGCGGCGATGTCCTGGTATAGGTCTGGTGGAAGATGGTCTTGCCGTTGGGCGCCGGAACGGCAAAGCGATCGCCATAGCCGCGCACGCCCTTGAAGGTTCCGAAGTAGCTGTCGAAAGAGCGGTTCTCCTGCATCAGCAGAACGACGTGCTTCACGTCCTTGATGGTGCCGGTGTCGTGGTGCGCCGGAATGGCCAGCGCGCGGCGAATGCTGGGCGGAAAGGTGGCCAGCGTGGCGGCTGCAATGCCGGTGCCCGTGGCGCTCTGTAGAAACTTGCGACGTGTGGTCATGGTGGGTCGGTTTCAGGTGTTGATGATGCGCGCGCCTTCAGGGGGCGTAGCTGACGGTGGGTTCGCTGTTGTTGCCCGGGTCGGGCGTGGTCGATGCGGGGTCGGTCTTGGCCGTGTTGTCGCCGCTGTCCTTCGCACTGGCGCTGGCGCTGAAGCCGCCACTTCCGCCACCGCCATCACCACCGCCGCATGCGCTCAACGCGCAAGCGAGGACCAACAGCGCGAGCGGCGCGCGCAGATACAAAAGCCGTGAATGCATGGATGAGTCACTCCTGATTTCGCCGAGGCAATTTGAATGGCCTCGATGACCAGCAGTGTCTCCGCCGCCAAAGCATCAAGGCGGCATCAAGCGTACGAAGCAGCCATGACACCGCGATGTAGCAGCGATGCGAACCTTGGTAGGCATTGGAGGCAAATCAGTAATGCATTGGTAATGCATTGCCGATGTTTCTCAGTCGAACGGCGCCCATCGGCCGGATTCAGGGCTCACGATTGCCCGCTTGCCCTTCACCCGCACCTGCTCTTCATGCAGTTGCGATGCGGTCGAAGGATCGACGTCGAACGCAACGCCGAGTGCGCGCGCCACGTTGGCATCTTCTATCGGCAGCTCCCAGGTAAGGAACACTTGGGTGCAGTCTTTCTCCGGTCCGAAGCTGGCCGCATCGAAGCCGCTGCCGCCACGCGGTACCACCGCGTGAGGCTGGCCGGTATCGAAGATCAGGACCGTGCCGCGCGCAAGCGGAATGCGATGGCCCGTGGAAGCAAAGTGCACGTCCAGCCCCTTGTCTTCGCTCACGAAGAGATTGCAGAACGCCGTACCGCCGTATTGCGCAGCATCGTGGTGGTAGCGTGCACCGCGGCAAGCCATGAGGGCAACGTCGCTCGACGCGAGCACGTCGCCCAGGCCGAGCGCGCGCCTCCACTCCGCCGCGGCCTGCACGCAGCGCGCGTAGTCGGGCCAGCGCGCCCGGGCCCGCGCCAGGGGCAACGGCTCCACGTCGCCGGGCTCCAGCGCCAAGTGCGAAGAAACCTCGCGCTCCCAATCTGCAATCAGGCGTGCGGGGGGCGCGGGCACATCGACCCTGCCTGACAACACCACATCGCTCACGCTGCGGCTGCGCATGGCATCGCCGCTCAGGAAGTAGCAAACGAGGTGGTCTTCTCGCACGCGAGGCGGTGGAGTGGGAAGGCTCATCCGCAGCAGTGTAGTGAGGCAGGTTCCGCGTGCCCGCCTTCGCCGCGGGCGGCGTCAAGGCCTGAACGTGGACTCCCGCTTTGCATAGGCCAGCGCGGCGAGCAGGCCGAGGCCCGCCACGGCCGCGGCGCCCCAAGCCACCGCGGGGCTGCACAGCATGCGGCCGAGCGACGAGCGTTGTCCGCTTCCCGTTCCGATGCCCGTGGCGGCGCGTTCGAGCGGCGTGAGCGGCCGCGCCGTGTTCGGGTTTTCTTCGCCCTCAAGAACGGCCTGGGAAATTTCCAGCGGCGTCAGTTCATCGGCAACGTGTCCGGACAGCGATTTGTCGTTGGCGCGCATGCAAAGCCTTTCATTCGAAGTTTGAGTCTGCGGCGAAGACTCTCCTGGCGCCGGCCCGGCGTTCTACAGCCGACAGCGGACTTTTGCGTAGGCCGAGGGCGCGCACGTTTCGTTGCAGCCCGAAGTGTTCCTCCCGCAGGCTCTCGATGATCGGCGCACCATGCCAACGACCCCACCCCGCATCGCTTTCGAATGGATGCTGCTCGCCGTGCTCGCCACCTGCTGGGGCGCCTCGTACACCTTCATCAAGATCGGCGTGCAGACGCTGCCGCCCGTCACGCTGATCGCGGCGCGCACGCTGATTGCGGGCCTGCTGCTGCTCGCGCTGCTGCGCCTGCGCGGCGTGCGGCTGCCGCGGGAGCCCGCCATGTGGCGCCGCTTCGCGCTGCAAGCATGCTTGAACAGCGTGCTGCCGTTCACGCTCATCGCGTGGGCCGAGCGCAGCGTGGATGCCGGGCTCGCCGCCATCCTCAACTCGACCTCGCCGATCTTCATCTTCCTGCTGGGCCTGGGCATGGGCGGCGCCGAGAAGCCGACGCTGCGCCGCCTCTTCGGCGTGTGCGCGGGCCTCGCGGGCATCTGCCTGATCGTCGGCGTCGAGGCGCTGCACGGCCTCGGGCATTCGCTCGTTGGGCAAATCGGGCTGGTGGCGGCGGCCGTCTGCTATGGCTGCGCCGCCATGTTCGGCCGCGTGTTCAAGGGACTCGATCCGATGGTGCCGGCCGCGGGCTCACTGCTTTGCGGCGCGGCGATGCTGCTGCCCGCGAGCCTCGCGATCGACCGGCCGTGGACACTGGCGCCTTCGGCCGGCTCGGTGCTGGCGGTGCTGGCGCTCGCGGTGCTTTCCACGGCCTTTGCCTTCACGATCTACTTCCGGCTCATCAAGACGCTCGGGCCGATGTCGACCGCCGCGCAGGCCTACCTGCGCGTGCCCATCGGCGTGATGATCGGCGTGTTGTTCCTCGGCGAGGCGCTCTCGCCTACCGCGTGGGCCGGGCTCGCGTGCATCGTGGCGGGCGTGGTCGCGATGACGGTGCCCGCGCGCGGCGGACCGCGTCTGACCAGGCTCCGGGCGTAGACCTCGGCTTCGGCCCGATCGGCCGCTAGGAAGAGATTCAGGTCTTTGATCTCTCCAAGGGTGAGCGCCGATGAAAAGCCGCATCAGGTACATCGAATCAGCAGTAGCCGACCCACCGCCATTTGGCGCCAGAATGCGCTCATGAGCCACCACAACGACACGCAGGAGACCGCCGAACGCATTCCTTTCGAGGAATTCCGCGAGGGGCTGCCGCAGGGGCGCTTTCGCGTCATCGTCAACCCCGCGCTGGCGGTGCCTTTCGTGTCGCACCGCATGCATGCGACGGCATTGGCACTCGCCCTCATCGGCCCGGGCATTGCCGCGGCGCTGGCCGGGCATCCGTGGATCGGCGGGCCGCTGGTGGTGGCCGGCATTCTGGTGCGGTGGTCCGTCAAGAAGCAGGCGCCCCGCATTCTTTTGCACCTGGCCGCGCGCGTGCCGTCGGTCTATGAGCAGGCCGGCGAGCATGGCGTGATGGAAGTGCGCCGCGCCTGAGGAGCGATGCGATGCAAACAGCGAACATCTACGCGGAACAAGGCGGCGGAGGCCCCGACCTGCTTCTCATGCTGCATGGCATGGGCGCAACGGGCGCCGTGTGGTCGCCGATGCGCGAAACGGCAGGCACCCGCTGGGCCGGGCGCTGGCTCGCGCTGGATTTGCCCGGCCACGGCCGCTCCGGCCGGCAAGACTCTTATGCGATCGGCCAATTCGCCGCAACCGTTGCGCGCGCCGCGCTGCCGCACGTCGACCCCGCGGGGCGGCTGGTGGTGCTCGGGCATTCGCTGGGCGGAGTGATCGCCCTCGCGCTGGCCACGGGCTGGTTCGGTGTGGCACCGCACCGGGTCTTTGGGGCCGGCATCAAGGCGGCATGGAGCGACGACGAACTGCGCCGCATGGACACGCTGGCATCGCAGCCCGCAAAGAAGTTTTCCACGGAGGATGAAGCCTGGGAGCGGTACCTGAAGGTTTCTGGCCTTGCAGGAATTGCCGATGCATCGGCGGCTGCCGCTGCAAGAGGCGTGGAGCGCGACGCCGACGGATGGCACCTGGCGATGGACCCCCGAGCCAATGCAGTCGGCAAACCTCCGCTATCCGAACTGATGGCGCTGGCCCGCTGCCCCGTTCACCTTGGCCGGGGGCGCGACGATGCATTGGTCACGACGGAGCAGACCCGCGCGCTCGACCCCGATGCCCGCGACCTTGGACCGCACAGCCACAACGTGATGATCGAGGCGCCCGAAACGGTTTGGGATTGGGTCGCCGCGTTCACCTGACCCAGGCGTCACCGCCCGTCGGTGGGTAGCGTGCCCACCACCGCCAGGGCGCCCTGGCGCGATCGCATGACCACGCCTTCGCCGGACGCCAGCGCCACGCCCGTCAGCGCGCTGATGTTGGCCTGGTGAGTGGTCACCACGAGTACGCCCGGGCCGCGCCAGGCCAAGAGCAGCGCCCGCGCACGCTCGCTCTGCTCGGGTTCGCGCGATCGATCGGAGAACAGCGAATTGAATGCACTGTCGACACGAGGCTTGATGGCGGGAAAGGCCAAGGTGGCGGTATCGCGCGCACGGCACCATTCGGACGTAAGCACGCTGGACACCGCAATGCCGCGCTCTCGAAACCGCTCGCCGATGCGGCGCGCTTGCTTGCGGCCCGTGTCGTCGAGGTTGCGCTGCGTGCTGCAGTCGTCCAGGCGCATGCCGGGCGGGTCTCCGATTCCCGGTGCCTCGGCATGCCGGAACAGAACGACGTCGCCGTTGCGCAGCGCGCCCCACCCGGTATCGGTCTGGCCCGAGCCCGGCGCGCAACCCAGCACAAGGGCACTGGCCAGCAGCATGCATACGGCAGCGCGGTTCATGTGAACTCCTGGTACAGGTCGACGCCAAATCGAGCCCTATAGTAAAGACCCGCCCTCACCTTGAAAAGGAGTACCCGCTCGTGTCCAAGACACTTTCATTCAGGCCACTGGAAGAGCGCGACTTTCCGATGTTCCACGAATGGGTTCGGCGGCCCCACGTCGCCGAATGGTGGAGCGAGCCCAGCACGCTGGAAGAGATAAAGGACGAGTACCTGCCCACCCTCGACGGCAGGTCTTCGACCAGGGCATTCATCGCCAGCCTTGATGATGAGCCGATCGGGTTCATCCAGGTCTATGTGGTGCAAGGCTCCGGAGACGGCTGGTGGGAAGACGAAACCGATGCCGGCGCGAGAGGCATCGACCAGTTTCTGGCAGACGCCGCGCGATTGAACCAGGGACTCGGCACCGCAATGATCAAGGCCTTCGTCGAGCGGCTCTTTCAGGAGCCGGGGGTTTCGAAGGTGCAGACAGACCCCTCGCCCGACAACGCACGTGCCATACGGTGCTACAGAAAAGTTGGCTTCAAGGACGTTGGCGAAGTCATGACGCCTGATGGGCCTGCGCTGCTTATGCGGTATGAAAGAGAAGAGCCGATTTGATGACTGCGTCACTGCCCGCTGAAATCACCCCGCAGCTGTCGCAAGCGCGAGCCGTGCTCGAGCGTCACTTGGCCGACAACCTCCAAGCCATCCACCTGTTTGGTTCAGCCGTCGATGGTGGGCTCAAGCCGCTCAGCGACATCGACTTGATGGTTACCGTGAGCAATGCGCTCACAGACCCGGTCAGGCGGTCGCTGATGATGGACCTGCTGTCCGTCTCGGCCGCACCGGGAGTCGACGGGCCATGGCGCCCCCTCGAAGTGACGCTTGTCGTTCAGAGCGAAGTCGTGCCGTGGCAATACCCGCCACTTCGCGAACTGCAGTTCGGCGAATGGCTTCGCGAGGAGTTGCAAGCCGGAATCATCTCGCCGGCCGTGCCGGACCATGACCTTGCGATATTGCTCACAAAGGTGAGACAGCACAGCGTGTGCGTGGCCGGTGCACCTGCCGCGGAATTGTTCGACCCTGTGCCTGAAGCCGACTTCTCGCAGGCCCTGCTGGACACTGTTGCACAGTGGAACGACGAGCCCGATTGGCAAGGCGACGAGCGCAACGTAGTGCTTGCACTCGCGCGCATATGGTTCAGCGCGGCCACCGGTGAGATCACTTCCAAGAACGCCGCCGCGGAGTGGGTTCTTGAGCGCTTGCCCGACGAGCATCGGCCTGTGTTGGCGACAGCGCATGCGGCTTACTTGGGCTGTGCAGAAGACGACTTGGCCCATCGTGCGGTGGAAGTGACTGCGTTTGTGAGATACGCCAGAGCCATGGTCGAGCACGTCTGCGCGACCCATGCAATCGAGCGAAAGGCCGAAATTTCCTCTCGTGGCTCAAGCACCATGCTATTTGGCCGCAAAGATCATTTCGCCATCGAAACGATGGTGGAGCCCGACTTGGTAGCGCCCTCCGCAGCATGGGGTCGAATGCGCGTTTGGATCAGCGGGTTCTCCATTGGAAACTACGCAAATCCACACTGCGGGCTACCGCGTGATGCGTTCGAGCAGCTCGCGATCAACTTGCCGAATTTATGGAAGCGGGAGTTCGACGGCATGGCTGACGTGGAATTGTTCGATTACTTGGATAGGCTCTTGTACGGCTACCGCCGCGGCGCAGCGCTCTTCGACGACCGTACGCTCCCGCAATTGAGCGAGGATGAGCGGCTGTACGGCAAGTTCAATTTTCTCATCAACCGGGGTGAGATGTTTGACAACAGCGGAAAGTCTTTCATCTTTTGTCCGGATGGAAGAACCGTGAAGGTGTTACACCGACCCCTTTGCTCAGATCAATACATTTCTCTAGAGGCGCCGCTGGAGGCCGTTCGAGAAGCGTGCAACAAGTTCGTCGGGTGGTTAGATCAGCAGGTGCTCAGGCTTGCCCAACGGGCGGGGCAGGGTCGGTGAGTCTCAGCATCCTTGCCCGTTCACTGGCGGTGTGCTCCATCCCTTTGGACGAGTCGATGCAAAAAGGGAAATGAACACCTCATGGAGGCTCCGTGACCGAAACCCGCAACATCCGCATGCTCACGCGCTACACGGCTTGGGCAAACTCGCGCCTCTTCGGCGCACTGGCCGAGCTGCCGCAAAGCGAGCCCGTTGCATCCGCATTAGGCGACATGATCAAGACACTGAACCACACCTATGTGGTCGACCTGATCTGGAAGGCTCACCTCGAAGGAGAACGCCATGGCTTCACTTCGCGCAACACAGAGGTGATGCCAAGCCTTGGTGAGCTTTGCAATGCGCAGGCGCTCATCGACGACTGGTACATCGACTATGCCGACCGGATCTCCGGCACGGCGCACGATGAAGCCGTGCACTTCGAATTCGTCGATGGTGGCTCAGGCGCGATGACTCGAGGCGACATGCTGCTCCATGTGGTGAATCACAAGACCTACCACCGCGAATATGTGGCGCAGATGCTTTACCAGGCATCGCGTCGCCCCCCAACCATGGACTTGCCGGTTTTCTTGAGAGACGTTCCGCTTGTTCTTTGAGGAGCAGAAGACATGCAAATTCGCAGCGTTGCTGCTTCCGACCTCGAAGCGGTTCATAAGCTTCTTTCAGCGAATGGATGGGCCCACCGGATCGCTGATATCGAGTACCTCGGCCGGCTGATCTCGGCATCGCATACGTCGGTGATCGCGGTGGCAGACGACGAGGTCGTCGGCTTTGCGCGTGCCATCAGCGACGGCCTGTCCAACGGCTACCTGTCCATGGTTGTGGTCGCCGAGCCCTTCCGCCGGAGAGGCATTGGACAGGCGCTCGTCCAACACATCGTAGGTTCGGAAACAGGCATCACATGGGTGCTGCGGGCGGGCAGACCAGGCGCCGCCGAGTTCTTTGCCAAGCTGGGGTTCAGAACTTCGCCGGTTGCAATGGAGCGCTCGCCAGCGCAACCGCTCGCAGGCTGAAGAAAATCGACGCGAGCACTGAGGTTAGCCGGGCCTCAATCGATGCTGATGCTCGCGGCCTTGGCCACCTCGGCCCACTTGACGCGGTTGTCGTGCACGGTCTTCTTGAACTGCGCGGGCGATTCGATGCGCACGGTATTGCCCTGGCTTTCGAAGCGCTCGCGGATCTCGGGCTGTTCGAGCACCGTTTTCACGGCGGCATTGAGCTTGTTGACGATCTGCGCATCGGTGCCCTTGGGCGCAAAGATGCCGAACCAGATCGAACTGTCGAAACCCTTCGTACCCGGCAACCCGCTCGATGCGATGGTGGGCACCTCCTTGACCGCCGCTACTGGCGCAGCCGTGGTCACGCCCAGCAGGCGCACCTTGCCCGCCTTGTAGTGCGGCAGCACCGTCTGCACCTGGTTCATGATGCAGCAGGTTTCGCCGCGCACCACCGACGTGATGGCCTCGGGCCCGCCCTTGTAGGGCACGTGCACCATGCTCAGGCCAAGGCGCGAATTGAGTTCGGCAAAGGCCATGTGCGTGCCGGCGCCGTTGCCTGTAGACGCATAGTTGTACTTGCCGGGGTTGGCCTTGACGAGATCGACGAACTCCTTCAATGTCTTTGCGTTGATCACCTCGGGGTTGATGGTGAGCACGTTCGAAACATCGAGCACCGGCGCCACGGGCACGAAGTCGGCCTCCACGTCGAACGGTAATTTCTTGTAGAGCGCGGCGTTGCTGCCGTGCGTGGCGGCGGTACCAAAGGAGAGCGTGTAGCCGTCGGGCTTGGCATGGGCCACGTATTCGCTGGCAATGTTGCCGGCCGCGCCCGACTTGTAGTCGATGATCACGGGCTTGCCGAGCTGCCTGGCAAGCGGCTCCTGGATGGCGCGGGCCACCACGTCCACGCCGGAACCGGCCGGAAAGCCCATGATCAGCGTGACGGGCTGCTGCGGCCAGTCGGCTTGCGCAAAGGCGGCGGACGACGCGGCCACGCACAGGGCGGCGCCGGCCAGCAGCAGGCCGGGCCGGAAGGAACGTGAAAAGGGAGAATGAGTCATGACTGTCTTTCCTCGATGCGGGCGGTGCAGCCCGGGATTGTGGCGCGCGGTTCATGCCCGATCCGGTATGAGCTTATGCGGGGCGAGCCCGCATCGCGCTACCTCTCCATAATCGCCGCATGGTCCGCCCCACCCAACAACTCCACCCCGCACGCGAGCCGGTGCCCGTGCGCGCGGCAGCCACCGTGCTGCTGCTGCGCGATTCCGAAGCCGGCATCGAAGTGCTGATGACGCGCCGCTCAGACACAGCAAGCTTCGCGCCAGGCGCCTATGTGTTTCCCGGCGGGCAGATCGATGCGGCCGACGAAGCCGCCCAGCGCATTGCCACGCGCCGCCCGACGCAGAGCGGACTTCAACTCACGCAGGCCATTGCGGCCATTCGCGAAGGCTTCGAAGAACTGGGCGTGCTGCTTGCGCGCCATGCCGACGGCCGTCCGGTGAGCGCGGAAGACATCGCCTCGATGGACCGCAGCACCACGTCGCCCGTTTCCTTTGTGGCGCAGTGCGAGCAGCGCGGGCTGTTGCTCGCGTCCGACCAGGTGTTCACCCTTGCGCACTGGATCACCGACCGCGACTTGCCCAAGCGCTTCGACGTGCCCTTTCTGGTGGCACGCATGCCCGAAGGCCAGACGCCCACGGCCGACGAAAGCGAGCAGTTCGAGCCCTGCTGGGTGCGGCCGGCCGCCGCGCTGGCGCGCCACGCGGCGGGCAGCTTCTTCATGATCTTTCCGACGGTGCGCACGCTGCAGCGGCTGGCGGCCTACGCCAAGGTCGATGCGGTGCTGCAAGCCTGCGCCGGCGAAAAGCCGCTGTGGACCAGTTGCCCGCGCGCCGGCCTGCTCCGCGGGCAAGATGCGCGCTACATGGAAGGCGAATCGCCCTACGGCGAGCTCGCGCTGGTGTGCCCCGATGGCCAATTGCTGCACACGCTCGACTGGCAGAGCGAGCACGCGGTGCCGCTGCTCAAGAACGTGCAGCGCCTAACCGCGCCCAATTCAGGCGTCATGACCGGACCGGGCACCAACAGCTACATCGTGGGCGATGCGGCCACCGGCTACCTTGTGATCGACCCCGGCCCGAACATTGCCGCGCACATCGATCGGCTCTGGCAAGCCACCCGGGGCGACATCCGCATGATCGTCTGCACGCATTCGCATGCCGACCATTCGCCCGGCGCGGCGCCGCTGCAGGCGCTGTGCGAAAAGGCGAAGCCGCCGATCCTCGGGCTTTCTTCTGCGCCCACGGCGCGTTCGTCCGCGCGCTTTGCCGCCGAGCGCGAGCTGCTCGACGGCGAGCGCCTGGTGCTCTTGGGCACCGGCGCCGAAGGCCAGAAAATCACCCACACGCTGCGCGCCATTCACACGCCCGGCCATGCCGCCAATCACCTGTGCCTGGTGCTGGAGGAAGACGGGCTGCTGTTCTCCGGCGACCACATCCTGAACGGCAGCACCACCGTGGTCGACCCGCCCGACGGCGACATGAACGCGTATCTCGATTCGCTGGACAAGCTCGACGCGGCCTGCGCGGCCTCCAAAGTCGGCGGCATCGACTTCATCCTGCCGGCGCACGGCTACGTCATCGGCAACGCACGTGCCGCCATCGCCCAACTGAAAGCGCATCGCCTCAAGCGCGAAGCCAAGATTGCATCCGCCATGAAGAAACTTCCCCAAGGCACGCCCGAAGACTGGCTGCCGCTTGCCTATGACGACGTGCCCGAGCGCATGTGGCCCGTGGCGGCCCGCTCGCTGGCCGCGCACGTGGCGCGCATCCGGCAACTGGCTTCCGCCCAATGACCGGCGCCAGCGAAGAAGGCATTCGCCTTGCCAAGCGCGTGGCCGCCATCGCCGGCTGCTCGCGCCGCGAGGCCGAGCTGCTCATCGAAAACGGCGCGGTGCGGGTAGACGGCGTGCCGGCGCTGCTGCCGCAGTCGCGCGTGCAAGACCACCAGAAGGTCGAGATCGAAGCCGGCGCCAAGCCCGAGCCGGTGCTGCCAGTCACGCTGCTGCTGCACAAGCCGGCCGGCATGCCGACCGAAACCGCGCACCGGCTGCTGGTAGCCGCCAACCATCACGAGCCCGAGCGCGCCGGCATGCGCTTTCTGCCGGCGCACGCCAAGGGCCAGAACTGCATGACGCCGCTCGAAACCGGCGCCAGCGGACTCGTCGTGTACACGCAGGATTGGCGCATCGAGCGCAAGCTGCATGAAGACGCGGGCGTGATCGAACACGAGGTCATGGTCGACGTGGCGGGCACGGTCAGCCCCGAGCAGCTGGTGCGCTTCGAGCGCTCGCCCGCACGCGTGAGCATCGGCCGCCAAGCCGACGAGCAGACCGGCCTGCGCTTTGCGCTGAAGGGCGCGCGGCCTGGGCAAATCGCGCACCTGTGCGATGACGCAGGGCTGCGCATTCTTGCGATGCGGCGCATCCGCATCGGCCGCGTGCCGCTGTCGGGGCTGCAGCCCGGGCAGTGGCGCTATCTTTCGCCGCACGAACGCTTCTGACACGACAACGACAACAACAAGAAAGAAGCTGTCGAGGGACAAAAAACAGGTACAGGGACAGGTACAGGGACAGGAGCAAAAATGCAGTTCGGATTCAAGACCGCCGCACTTGCCTGCACAGCGCCTCTTGCGCTGGCGGGCTGCAGCTATCTGGCGCCATTGCTGCCCAACCAGGCGCCGCCTGCGCCACCGGCGCTATCGCCGGTCGTTTCTCCCAGCGGGCTCGCACCCATCACCGAAGAGCAGGTGGAGCGCATCCGCGAGGCGATCGTCGCCAAGCCGCCGACGCCCGCCGTGGCCAAGATCGTGCGAAGCGCGGCGCCGACCATCGAATCTTTCGTGCGGACCGAAGGCTGCATCACCGCCCGCAACGGCGCCGTGCTCAACCCCTTTGCGGCGCCGGGCCGGCTGTTCGACGGCACGGGCTTCCAGGGCGGCCCCATGGCTGAAATGCAGTACCACGACAGGACAGCCTGCGTCACCGTCAAGCGCATCCAGAACTGGAAGATGGTGTCGCCCAAGCTGCTGCGCTTCGACGTGGTGTACGTGGGAGACGACGGCGAAGAGCGCTCCGTCAGGCGCCACGAGCTGATGCGCCAGCCCAAGGGCGGCTGGCTGTTTACGCGCTGAAAAAAACTGAGGGAAAGTGCTTTTCCACACAGTCCGGAGAAACGAAAGAGCGCACGCCAAGTAACGACATGTACGATCCGCGTCGGCTACAGGTCGAGAGCCCTGGCCGAGGTTCATCGCCGCCGATATCCGCAAAAAAACTGCGCGGCGATGCATTCGATTCAATCGTTGGCGAGGAATCCATGTTGTCTATTCGCTGCGCCGCGATCCCGGTGCTGGTGTCGCTCGTATTCACCGGCTGTACGCATTTGCCGGCTACACAACCAGTCCAACCAGAGGTACTGGCGGCCATGCAACCGGTCGACGTGAAAGTCGGCATTTCGCAGTCCGAGTTGTATGCGGCTTTCGTTCGATCGAACGCAGCGGCGTCGGGCGCTGCCGCCTGTGCGGCCGTTCCGGGTTTGGGCATTCTCCTGGCTGCGGCATGCGGCGGTGCAATGGGCGCAGTAGATGCCAGCGTCAACGCAACACGGGCAAAGGCGGCGGAAGAAAGTGTTCGTCCGCTGAAGGACGAAATGGTCGACATGAAATTCGACCAGCTTATGAACGAGTCGCTGGCCCAATCGCTGCGGTCTGTGCCAGGCATGCAGGTCGCCAACGTGGCGGTGACCAAGGTGGTCAACACCGCGGCCTATGAGAAGACCTTCACGGCGGCGACATCGAATGCCGTCATGTTTGTCAATATCGACTATCACATGTCCGTCGATTTCTCGACGCTCGAAGTGTCTGCCCGCAGCTTGCTCTATCCACGTGGGGCCACCGCGCGCACCGCAGCCAAACAGCCGGCAACGCTGGCGACGACGCCTTCGGAGCCCGCGCTGGATCTGAAGAATGCGGTGTATCGCAGCAGCATCGTGTACCGGGCCAAGCATCCGGCCGCCAGCGCAGACGCGACGAAGAACATCGAGGCTTGGAAAACCGATAACGCGCGCATGCTGAAGACGGCCCTGCAGGATGGCATTGCGCAGGCAGGCACGCTGCTGGCCGCCGACCTCCAGCGCAAGTACCCTGCGTATGAAGCTACGACAGCCAAAGCGGACGCAGGCAACGGTCTGAAGGCGAACCTGGTCTCGCAGAGCAACGGCGGCAGACTGCTTCGCTATCCCGACGGCTCGCTCAACCTCGACGCCGTGCCGACCATGGCCGCCGCTGCGACGCCCGCGCAGCCGGCAACGCCCGCTTCCGGCATCGTGGCACCTGAGGCGGTTTCTGCTGCGCAGCCTGCCGCGGAGACGGCTGCCAAGTGAGACATGCGCCGTGGGGCAGGGCCGCAGGCTGTGTCCTGTTGGCGCTGCTTTCTCTCGTGGGCTGCGCGTCGGACAAAGTCGCTGGCGTGCAACGGCGTACAGGCACTGCGCCGCCGGCCGACGCGACTTCGGCCTGCCCGTTCACCCTTGGCGCAATCGACGATCAGCGTGATGTCCGCAGCTTGGGCCAGCTGGGCCGCACGCACATCGACGGCGAAGACTTCAACGAATGGTTCACCGGTGGTATCACGGCGATTCCCGGCTACACGCGCGATCGGGCTGCACCTGCGATACGGATTTCGGTGCTCAAGGCTTACCTTCAAGGTTTGGCCACGCTGAAGTCGGCCAACATCGTCGTGCGCGTGCAGTTTGCCCGGGATGGTGCGCCTGCAGCGACGCGAACCTACCGCGGCTTCGACGATTCGATGAACTGGTCCAACTCCGAAGGCGAAATCCAGACTGCATTCGATCGGGCGTTGAACGATCTGACAGCGCAAATCGGTACGGATCTGAAGAAGCGCTGCAAGGCTGAAGGCGCGCTGCAGCCCGAAACGCGCTGAGCGCGAATCATCGGGCAAGAAAAAGTGTGAAGCCCGCCGATAAGCCGGATTCTGTGCGTTGGGGTTGCCCCCAACGTGACCGCCATTACTCTGGGCCGTTTGTCGCCAAACGGCTCGATGCCACCTACCCGCCAGCTCAGCGGAACCACCTCGATACTGGCCTACTTGGTGTTGCTGCGCGCAGAGATTGCCCGTTTCACCCGAACTTAATCGGCTCGTCTCTGTTGCTCTGATCCTCACCTCACGGTGGAGAGTCGTTAACTCCTGCGCTGTCCTGTGCAGTCCGGACGTTCCTCCAGTGCGGTCTTTCGACGCGGCGCCTTGCGGCGTCGCCCCTTTCGGGCTTGCACCAGCGGCGGTCTGGCGTGCTTCACGAAAGGGATTATCGCCGGATCCCCTCGCATCCGCTGCCGGGCCGTTTCACAATGGCGCTTCGACCGCCCTGCACTGCCCCAAACAAGCCCAAGGAGATCCAATGAAGGCCCAGAACATCCTCCAGACCATCGGCAACACGCCGCACATCCGCATCAACCGCCTGTTCGGCAATGCGAAGCAGCAGGTGTGGATCAAGTCCGAGCGCGCCAACCCGGGCGGCTCCATCAAGGACCGCATCGCGCTGTCGATGGTGGAAGACGCCGAGAGATCCGGCGCGCTGAAGCCCGGCGGCACCATCGTGGAGCCCACTTCGGGCAACACCGGCATCGGTCTGGCGATGGTCGCGGCCGTCAAGGGCTACAAGCTCATTCTGGTGATGCCCGACAGCATGTCAATGGAGCGCCGCCGCCTGATGCTGGCCTATGGCGCCACCTTCGACCTGACGCCGCGCGCCGGCGGCATGAAGGCCTCCATTGCCCGTGCCGAGGAAATCGTGGCCGGCACGCCGGGCGCGTGGATGCCGCAGCAGTTCAACAACCCCGCCAATGTCGAGGTGCACATGCGCACCACGGCCGAGGAAATTGCGGCCGACTTTCCTGACGGCGTCGACGTGCTGATTACCGGTGTGGGCACGGGCGGCCACATCACGGGCGTGGCGAAGGTGCTCAAGAAGAAGTGGCCCAAGCTGCAGGTGTTTGCGGTGGAGCCGGTGGCCTCACCGGTCATCTCGGGCGGGCAGCCCTCGCCGCACCCGATCCAGGGCATTGGCGCGGGCTTCATTCCGAAGAACCTCGACACCTCGCTGCTCGACGGCGTGCTGCAGGTCGACGCCGAACCGGCGCGCGAAATGGCCCGCCGCTGCGCGGTGGAGGAAGGCATGCTGGTGGGCATTTCCTCCGGCGCCACGCTTGCGGCCATTGCACAGAAACTGCCCACGCTGGCACCCGATGCAGTGGTGCTGGGCTTCAACTACGACACCGGCGAACGCTACCTGTCGGTCGAAGGCTTCCTGCCCGCCTGATCAGCTATCTCTTTCATAGCGCCCCGGGCGCGTAAAATCTGCGGCCTGCTTGATAACCACAAGCCACCGTCATGCTGAGAATCTCCGAACTCAAACTTCCCCTCGACCACGCGCCTGAAGCGCTCGTCACCCTGATCGCCCGGACCCTCGACGTCCCGCTCGAAGCGATCGCCTCCCACACCGTCTTCAAGCGCAGCTTCGATGCGCGCAAGGTCGACCTGCTCACGGTCTACATCTGCGACGTGCAGTTGGCCGACGCCAAGCTCGAGGCTGCGCTGCTCGCAAAGCACGCCGGCCACCCGCACATCCAGCCCGCGCCCGACATGCGCTACACGCCGCCGGCGCATGCGCCCGAAGGCGCGCCCCGGCCCGTGGTGATCGGCTTCGGCCCCTGCGGCATCTTTGCGGCGCTGATGCTCGCGAAGATGGGCTTCAGGCCTATCGTGCTCGAACGCGGCAAGACCGTTCGCCAGCGCACCCGCGACACCTGGGGCCTGTGGCGCAAGAGCGTGCTCAACCCGGAGTCGAACGTGCAGTTCGGCGAAGGCGGCGCCGGCACTTTTTCGGACGGCAAGCTCTACAGCCAGATCAAGGACCCGCGCTTCCTCGGCCGCAAGGTGATGGAAGAGTTCGTCAAGGCCGGCGCACCGCCCGAAATTCTTTACGTCGCGCATCCGCACATCGGCACCTTCAAGCTGGTGAAGGTGGTGGAAAACATCCGCGAGCAGATCGTGGCGCTGGGCGGCGAAATTCGCTTCGAGCAGCGCGTGACCGACGTGCGCATCGAAGACGGCCAGTTGCGCGGCCTGACCGTTGTAGACCAGGCTACCGGCCAAAGCAGCGAGCTGCGCGCCGACCACGTGGTGATGGCGCTCGGCCACAGCTCGCGCGACACCTTCGCCATGCTGCACGAGCGCGGCGTGCACATCGAGGCCAAGCCGTTTTCCATCGGCTTTCGGGTCGAACATCCGCAGGGCCTGATCGACCGTGCGCGCTGGGGCCGGCACGCGGGCCATCCGCTGCTCGGCGCGGCCGACTACAAGCTGGTGCACCACGCGAGCAACGGCCGCTCGGTCTACAGCTTTTGCATGTGCCCGGGCGGCACCGTGGTGGCGGCCACCAGCGAGCCGGGCCGCGTGGTCACCAACGGCATGAGCCAGTATTCGCGCAACGAGCGCAACGCCAACGCGGGCATTGTGGTGGGCATCGATCCGCGCGACTTTCCCGGCTGGACGGCAGAGACCGCGGGCGATGCGCTCGCCGGCATCGCGCTGCAGCGCGAGCTCGAATCGAACGCCTTCGTGCTTGGCGGCGGCGACTACCGCGCGCCGGGCCAGCTGGTGGGCGACTTCATCGCGGGCAAACCTTCGACCGCGCTCGGCAGCGTGCTGCCTTCGTACAAGCCTGGCGTCACGCCGACCGACCTGCACCAGGCGTTGCCCGCCTACGCCATCGAGGCGATGCGCGAGGCCTTTCCCGCCTTCGGCCGTAAGATCAAGGGCTTCGACCTGCACGATGCCGTGCTGACGGGTGTGGAAACGCGCACCTCGTCGCCGATCCGCATCACGCGCGGCGACGACTTTCAAAGCCTCAACGTGCGCGGCCTGTACCCGGCCGGCGAAGGCGCGAGCTACGCGGGCGGCATTCTCTCGGCCGGCGTGGACGGCATCAAGGTGGCCGAGGCGGTGGCACGCAGCGTCACCGGAACGTAAAGAGCCACCGCCATGTCCAACAGCAACAACAGCGAAGACGGCTTCCACTTCTACGAGCCCGCCAAGGGCCACGGCCTGCCGCACGATCCGTTCAATGCCATGGTCGGTCCGCGGCCGATCGGCTGGATCTCGTCGCAGGACGAGAACGGCGCGCTCAACCTCGCGCCGTACAGTTTTTTCAACGCCTTCAACTACACGCCGCCTATCGTCGGCTTTGCCAGCATTGGCGCCAAGGACAGCCTGCACAACATTCGCCAGACGCGCGAGTTCGGCTGGAACCTGGCCACCCGGCCGCTGGCCGAGCAAATGACCCAGTCGTGCGCGGCCGTGCCGCCCGAGGTGAACGAGTTCGAGCTTGCCGGCCTCACGCCAGCGGCTTCGCGCAACATCGCGGTGCCGCGCGTGGCCGAAAGCCCGGTGTCGTTCGAGTGCCGGCTCACGCAGCTGCTGCAGCTCGAAGGCGTGAACGGCGAGCCGGTGCCCACGTGGCTCATCCTCGGCGAAGTGGTGGGCGTGCACATTGCGCGGCACCTGCTGAAGAACGGCATTTACGACACGGCTGCCGCGCGCCCCATCTTGCGCGGCGGCGGCCCGGCCGACTATTTCGAGATCAGCCCCGACAATCTCTTCAAGATGTTCCGACCGCGCTGAGCGCGGGGGAACATTGCTTTTCTTTCTGCCTGCTGCCAACCTGACAAGAACCGACCGATGACCGACACCGCCACGCCTCAAGAAGAAATCCAGGAAGTCCAGCAAACGGAAGCCGGGGGCGCTGCCCAGCAACCCCGCGCCGAAGGGGCCCGCCCGCCCCGGCAGCCGCGCCAGCCACGGCAGCAGCAGCAAAAACAAAAGGCCGGCAAGCAGGCCGCGCAGCAACAACAGCCGCAGCGCGCGCGCAAGGTGCACCCCGCGCTCGAAAAGCTGTTCGAGCTTTATCCCGGCATGTTCGGCGCGCGCTTCCTGCCGCTCAAGCTCGGCGTGTTCCAGGACCTGCTCGAAAAGCACCCCGACGATTTCAGGAAGGACGACCTGAAGGTCGCGCTCGGCCTGCATGCGCGCTCCACGCGCTATCTCGAGGCCGTGGCGGCGGGCCTTCCTCGGCACGACCTCGACGGCAACGTGGTGGAACCCGTGGCGCCCGAGCATGTGCACCACGCCATCCTCGAACTCCACCGCCGCCGCGCGCAGCGCAACCCCGGCGAAGACCTGCGTCCGCAGCTGGTGGCACGCATTGCCCGCGCCGTGGAAGCCTCGGGCCTCGACCGCGAAGCCTATGCGGTGCTGGTGCGCTCGCGCGACGAAGAAACCAATGCCGTGCTCGACGAGGCGCTGGCCGAACTCGGCCGGCAAGCCGCCAAGCGCGAGGCGCTGCTGCGCGCCTTCGAGGCCAGCGGGCGCGACAGCGAGCAGGCCTTTGCCGAGATGTACGGCATGGACGCCGAAGAAGTCGCGCGCACGCTCGAACGCGCACGCGCCGAGCGCCAGCCTGCAGCTCCCGCGGCCTGATCGCCCCGGCCGTTGCCGCCGCAACATCTGTGACCGACTTCGCGAGCTTCGTTGCACCGGCAGCCTCCGCGAGTGCCGCGGAGGCGGATGCAATCCGCGAAGCCTCCGCCTGCCTCGACCGCTTCACCGAGCGCTTCAATGCCCGCGACACCGCGGGCATGGACGGCGAACTTCACTTTCCGCATGTGATGCTCTCGGGCGCGGAGCGGCTCGAGTGGCAGGCACCCGGCAACCACCCGGTCGATTTCTTCGAGAAGCTCACAGCTTCAGGCTGGCGCCTCACGCGCTACCAGTCCAAGGAAGCCGTGCTGCCCAGCGCCGACAAGGTGCATTTCGTCGTCAGCTACACGCGTGAAGACGGAGCCGGCACGGTGCTCAGCACGCACCGCAATCTCTGGATTGCCACCCGCGTTGCGGGACGCTGGGGCATTTCGCTGCGTTCGTACTGACGAAGCCTCCGCCCCCATTAAAAAAGCCGCCACGGTTACCCGTGACGGCTTTTTTGCTGGCGCGGCGGAAGATCAGCGCGCGTTCTGCAGCGCCGCAATGCGCTCTTCGATCGGCGGGTGCGTGGCAAACAGCTTGCCGATGCTGCCTGTGATGCCCATGGCTTCCACTGCCTTGGGCAGTTCGCCGGCCGGCAGGCCGCCCAGGCGTGCGAGCGCGTTCATCATCGGCTGGCGGTTGCCCATCAGCGCGGCGGCGCCGGCGTCGGCGCGGAATTCACGCTGGCGCGAGAACCAGGCCACCACGATGGCCGCCGCAAAGCCCAGCACGATGTCCAGCACGATGGTGCTCACGTAGTAGCCGATGCCGGGGCCCGACGAGCGGTCGTCGCCGCGGCGCAGGAAGCTGTCGACCGCGTAGCCGATCACGCGCGAGAGGAACACGACGAAGGTGTTCATCACGCCCTGGATCAGCGTCATCGTCACCATGTCGCCGTTGGCGATGTGCGCCACCTCGTGGCCGATGACGGCCTCGACCTCTTCACGCGTCATGTTCTGCAGCAGGCCGGTGGACACCGCCACCAGCGACGAGTTCTTGAACGCGCCTGTGGCAAAGGCGTTGGGCTCGCCCTCGAAGATGCCGACCTCGGGCATGCCGATGCCGGCCTTGTCGGCAAACTTGCGCACGGTGCCGACAATCCAGGCCTCGTCGGGCGACTGGGGGTTGTCGATCATGCGGATGCCGGTGGTCCACTTGGCCATGGGCTTGCTGATCAGCAGCGAAATGATCGCGCCGCCAAAGCCCATGATCAGCGCAAAGCCGAGCAGCGCCGTCAGGTTGAGCCCGTTGGCCGTCAGAAAGCGGTTGACGCCGAGCAGGCTGGCAACGATGCCGAGCACCGCAACGACCATCACATTGGTCAAAACGAACAGAAGGATACGTTTCAAGTTGAATTCTCCGTGGGGGAACGCTGCCGCATAGATGAGGACCGGATGGCCCTCTTCAAGCCGTGCAATGAGTGGCCCTCTTCCGTTGTTGTTTGGTTCTGAAGACGGCCCGCACGGCGGCTCGCGGGTAGAGCGATGATAGGAGCAAAAGTTCTACCGTCCGGGCCGGAAGACCTTCGCGTCGTCGTAGAAATCCGGCAGCTCGTTCTCCGGCCACCAGCCCGGCACGCCCAGCACCGGCAGCGGAACGAAGGGTTTGCCCACCAGACAGTCTGGATCGAGGCTGCGCGCGAGCGCCCGGTCGTCGAGCGCCGGCAGCCTGCCCGCCTCCGGCCAAGGCAGCAGCACATGCGCCGTGAGCGCTTTTCGCGGTGTGGTGAGTTTCTCGAGCAGCGCATGGCCGAACACCAGCAGGCGCGCCTCGGCCCACAGGGCGCGCTGCGTGACGAAAAGGGAATGCCAGTCGCGCGCCGCCAGCGCCTTCCACAAGGGTGCGGGCGCATCGAGCACGGCACCGTTCTCGTCAAACAAAGTGAGCGCATCCCGCAGCGGGCCGCGCGTGGACGCGATGCCCCTGCGGGCGATCTCCGCAGCCTGCAACTCGTTGAGGCGGCGCTTGGTTTCCGGAAAGGCGAGCCAGACCAGGCCGTTGAAGAAGTCGTGCAGGTTGTCGCGCGTGGGCACGGTGCCGGTGCGCCAGATGAAGGCCTCGTAGGCCTCGTCAGGCGGAAGCTGTTCTTGCGGCACAAACTGCACGAAGCCCGGCTTGGCGCCGTTGAGGGCATCGTGCAACGAAAGCCCCGAATGCCATGCCGTCTCGACTTGCCGCTTGCCCGTGAATGGCAAGTACCAAGGCACATCGAGGTTCTCGGGCGCCGCTGCAACCGCTTGCATTCCGCTCAAGAAGATGGGATGTACCGGATCTGGTTCGGCTGCTTCGGCGGCAACAATTCGAAGTGAAACGGAAACTTCTTGAACAGCTTGGTCGATGCCGCGTTCTTGCCGAGCAGCTTGGCGTCGTGCAGCAGCTTGACCACTTCCCCGAGCGACTGAGGTTGCCCCGCCCGCAACGAAGAGACTGCGTTCAATATCTGATCAACAGTGACTTTGCCGGCTGCATCGCCCGCATTCTGCTTCGCAGCAGGCTTGGCTTTTTTGGCGGCGACCTTTTTGGCGGCCGGGGCCTTCTTCGCAGCGACTTTTTTGGCGGCCGCTTTCTTTGCTGCGGTTCGCACAGCCGGCAACTTGGCGGGAGGTGAAGCCGACTTTTGCAACTCGGCAGCAGGCGACTTCAGCACCTCGGCAGCCTGCTCCTGTCCCACAAAGATCACATGGTCGTAGGCATAAACGGCCTCCGGAGCCATCTTGCCCTGCTCGGACACGCAGACCATGTGAAACCCGCGTTCACGCAACCGCAGCACCAACGGCACGAAATCGGCGTCGCCGGAACCGATTGCAATGACGGTCGGCCGAGGGGTCTGGTACGACAGGTCCATGACATCGACGGCCAAGGCAACGTCGGTCGTGTTCTTGGACAACGCAAGATTCACGAACGGGCGTATGTGCCGAGTGCGAAGCACGTCGGCCAGTCCCTTGAGCTTCTCGGCGCTGCCATAAGCCCGCCGCACCAGGACGCGGCCCTCGCCATCCTCCAGCTTGCGAAGGGATTCCTCGACCCAGGAAGACACGCAAAGATTATCGGCATCTATGAAAAAAGCGATCATCGTGCGCGCCCTTGTTGAGGAATTGATCGGAGGTCAGCCCTGCAAGCGCCAGGCCACCGTCTCACCCCCGCGTAGCGGCTTGAGCGTGGCTTCGCCGTAAGGCACCGTCTCGGGCACGGTCCAGCTTTCGCGCTTCAGCGTGATGGTGCCGCTGTTGCGGGGCAGGTCGTAGAAGTCGGGCCCATGGAAGCTCGCAAAGCCCTCGAGCTTGTCGAGTGCGTCCACGCTGTCGAAGGCCTCGGCATAGAGCTCGATGGCGGTCAGCGCGGTGTAGCAGCCGGCGCAGCCGAGCGCATGCTCCTTCAGGTGCGCCGGGTGCGGCGCGCTGTCGGTGCCCAGAAAGAAGCGGTCGCTGCCGCTCGCGGCCGCCTCGACCAGCGCCACGCGGTGCGTCTCGCGCTTGAGCACGGGCAGGCAGTAGTAGTGCGGTCGAATGCCGCCGGTGAAGATGGCATTGCGGTTGTACAGCAGGTGGTGCGCCGTGATGGTGGCGGCCGTGAAGCGGCCGGCGTCGCGCACGTAGTGAGCGCCCTCTTTCGTGGTGAGGTGCTCGAACACCACCTTGAGTTCGGGGAAGTCGCGGCGCAGCGGAATCATCACGCGGTCGATGAACACAGCCTCGCGGTCGAACAGGTCGATGGCCGGGTCGGTGACCTCGCCATGCACCAGAAGCAGCAGGCCGTGCTTCTGCATGGCTTCGAGCGTCTTGTAGGTGTGGCGGATGTCGGTCACGCCGGCATCGCTGTTGGTGGTGGCGCCGGCCGGGTAGAGCTTGAGCGCGCGCACGCCGGCCTGGGCGGCCAGGGCAATTTCTTCGGGCGGCAGCTTGTCGGTCAGGTAGAGCGACATCACGGGCTCGAAGGCCGTGCCTTCGGGCACCGCCGCGCGAATGCGGTCGCGGTAGGCCGCGGCCTGCGCCGCAGTGGTCACGGGGGGGCGCAGGTTCGGCATGATCAGCGCGCGGCCGAACTGGCGCGCACTGTGCGGCACCACGGCTTCGAGCGCGGCGCCGTCGCGCACGTGCAGGTGCCAGTCGTCCGGGCGGGTGATGGTGAGGGTGTCTGTCATGGGAAGACGATTGTCGCATCGGCCCTGCGGCACGCCCGTTGCTTGACGTGGTGCGCCGAACGGCCGATGGTTCGGCCGGGTTGCGCGATCCGGAACACGAAAAGGAACACCACGATGCTTTCCACGGCAATGCTCTACTTCCGCGAGACCGCGCGCGCCGGCTCTCTGCGCCGGGCGGCGGAACAGCTGGGCGTGGCGCCGAGCGCGATCAGCCGCCAGATCGCGAATCTCGAAGGCGAGCTGCAGACCGCGCTGCTCGACCGCCGCGCCAACCGCACGGTGCTGACGCCGGCCGGCGAACTGGTCCTCGCGCATGCCGAGCGGGTGCTGCAGGACAGCACGGCCCTGCGCGGCGCACTGCAGGAGCTGTTGGGCCAGCCCTGCGGCGTGGTGCGCATCGGCAGCATCGAGGGCATGGTTGGCCACTTTCTCTCGAACAATCTTGCGCGCTTCCAGAAGCGGCATCCGCAGGTCAGGGTGGTGGCCTCGGTGGTCGGCTCCCGCGCGGTGCTGGAGGCGCTGCAAGAGGGCCGCATCGACATCGCGCTGGCGTTCAACCTTCCGGAGCGCCATGCGTTTCGCGAGCATGCGCGGCTCGAGCAGCCGCTGTGCGTGGTGGTGGCGCCGACGCATGCACTCGCGCGGCGGCGCAGCGTGTCTTTCCAGGAGCTGGCGGGCCAGCGCGTGGCGCTGCCCGACCGCTCGTTCCAGATCCGTCACCTGGTGGACCGCATCGCCGGCCAGACGCAGGTTGCGCTGGAGCTCGCCATCGAGACCAGCACGCTGGACATGGCCAAGGGCGTGGTGCGCAACAGCGATCTGGCCACCTTCCTGCCGCGCTATGCCGCGCTGCACGAGGTGTCGAGCGGCGACCTTTGCGCGGTGCCGCTGCAGGAGCGCGACTTTGCGGCCACGGCAACCAGCCTGCTCACCATGCCCGCCCACCGGCTCTCCCCGGCAGCGCGCGCGCTGCTCGAAGCGCTGTCGGCCAGCATGCGCCGCTACGGCGGCGGCGCGCCCGCCTGTTCTGATTCCGGCAACAGCGGCGTGCCGGAATCAGCCTTCCCGCCGGAGCCGGCGCTGCCTACATTGAGCGCTGACTTGGAGAGGCTGCATGAAGACTGCGACTGAGGTGGTGGATTTTCCCGAGGGCGGCTACCGCTACGTGAAAGGCGTGTTCCAGTATTCGGCCGGCGTGGCCGCACAGCCGGGGTTCGCGATAGAGCGGGTGCGCTTCCAGAAGGCGGTGCCGCTGGCCGACGGGTTCGACGCCATCGCCAACCACCTGGCCGCCATCGGCCGGCCGCTCGCGGCGCTGTGCGGCTGCGAACTGCGCTCGCCCGCGCCGTTCTCCGAACGCGGTTTCCATGACTTCAACCGGCTCTATGCCGGCACCCTCGAAAGCTGGGGCGTCGTACGCGGCGATCGCAACCCGGTCGCCCGCACCAACGTCTGCCCGCGCCTGGGCGCACCCGCGACGCCGGCGTTCCAGGCCTTCTCGTACACGGTGCCGGCCGACGACGACGCCGGCCCGCCGAGCTTCGTGGTATCGGGCGGCGGAGAAGCGCCCGACGGCCACGCGAGCTACCGCGACGTGATGGTCCGCCTGGGCGACACCAGCACCGAAGGCATGCGCGCCAAGCTGGCCTATGTGATGACCGAGATGGAGCGCCGGCTCGCGGCGCTGGGCTTCGGCTGGAGCGACGCATCGGCCGTGCAGGCCTACACCACGCACGACATCGGCGCCCTGGTGTTCGACGAAATCGTGCAGCGCGGCGCCCTGACGACCGGCTTGACCTGGCACCTCGCGCGCCCGCCCATCGTCGACATGGAATACGAGATGGACCTGCGCTGCGCCCGCCGCGAGATGGCCTGGGCCTGGCCCTGAAGACCGCGGCTGGCACACGTCGTGCTTCACCACCGGTTCGACACCTTTTGCCTTTTCATCCCTAGGAGTTCCATGTGAAGCGTGCTGTTCCTGCCTTGATCCTGAAACCCCTGGCCGCCTGCGCGGCGCTCGCCACCCTGGCCTTCGCAACGCCGGCCCTGGCCCAGGAGAAAACGCTGCGCATCGCGATGACCGCGGCCGACATTCCGCGTACCCTGGGCCAGCCCGACCAGGGCTTCGAGGGCAACCGCTTCACCGGCATTCCGATCTACGACTCGCTCACGCAGTGGGACCTGTCGAAAGCCGATGCGCCGAGCGTGCTGATTCCGGCGCTGGCCAGCTCCTGGGCCGTCGACGCCAAGGACAAGACCAAGTGGGTCTTCAAGCTGCGCCCCGGCGTCAAGTTCCATGACGGCTCGGCCTTCAATGCCGACGCCGTGGTGTGGAACGTGCAGAAGGTGCTCGACAAGGACGCCCCGCAGTTCGACCCCAGCCAGGTCGGCGTGACCGCCTCGCGCATGCCGACGCTGCGCACCGCGCGCAAGATCGATGACATGACGGTCGAGCTCACCACCAGCGAGCCCGATGCGTTCCTGCCGATCAACCTGACGAACCTGTTCATGGCCTCTCCCGCGCAGTGGCAGAAGAAGTTCGACGCCGCAGCCGGCGCCACGCCCGCCGACAAGTCCAAGGCCGCATGGACCGCCTTTGCCGCCGACCCCGCCGGTTCGGGCCCGTTCAAGGTCACGCGCTTCGTGGCCCGCGAGCGGCTGGAGCTGGCCGCCAACAAGACCTATTGGGATGCCAAGCGCGTGCCCAAGATCGACAAGGTCGTGATGCTGCCGATGCCCGAAGCCAACGCGCGCACCGCCGCGCTGCTCGGCGGCCAGGTCGACTGGATCGAAGCCCCCGCGCCCGATGCCATGCCGCAGATCACGCAGCGCGGCTTCAAGATTTACTCCAACGCGCAGCCGCACGTGTGGCCGTGGCAACTGTCTTTCGCCGAAGGCTCGCCCTGGCTCGACAAGCGCGTGCGCCAGGCCGCCAACCTGTGCATCGACCGCGGCGGCATGAAGCAGCTGCTCGGCGGCATGATGGCCGAGCCCAAGGGCACCGTGCCGCCCGGCCATCCGTGGTGGGGCAACCCCAAGTTCGACATCAAGTACGACGTGAAGGCCGCCCAGGCGCTGATGACGCAGGCTGGCTACTCGGCCGCCAAGCCGATCAAGGTGAAGGTGCAGATCTCAGCCTCGGGTTCGGGCCAGATGCAGCCGCTGCCCATGAACGAATTTGCGCAGCAGTCGCTCAAGCAGTGCTTCTTCGACGTGGAGTTCGACGTGATCGAATGGAACACGCTCTTCACCAACTGGCGCAAGGGCGCGAAGGACCCGTCGGCCAACGGCGCCAGCGCCACCAACGTGAGCTTCGCGGCGATGGACCCGTTCTTTGCCATGGTGCGCTTCGTGAGCACCAAGACCTTCCCGCCGGTGTCCAACAACTGGGGCTACTACGGCAACGCCGAGGTCGACAAGCTGGTGGCCGATGCGCGCACCAGCTTCGACGACAAGGCACGCGACGGCGCGCTGGCCAAGCTGCATGCGCACATCGTCGATGACGCGCCGTTCGTCTGGATTGCGCACGACGTCGGCCCGCGCGCGATGTCGGCCAAGGTCAAGAACGTGGTGCAGCCCAAGAGCTGGTTCATCGACATCGCAACCATGACGATGGACTGATGCTGGCCTATCTGCTGCGCCGCGTGGTCTACGCCGTGCCGATCATGATCGGCGTGGCGCTGGTGTGCTTTCTGCTCGTGCACATCGCGCCCGGCGATCCGCTGGTGTCGATTCTTCCGCCCGATGCCTCGGCCGACCTGCAGGCGCAGCTGCGCGAGCTGTACGGCTTCAACCGTTCATTGCCCGAGCAGTTCGCAATGTGGATCTGGCGTGCGCTGCACGGCGACCTGGGCGTTTCGATCGCGAGCAACCGCGCGGTGGCGGGCGAGGTGTTCACCGCCGTGGGCAACACACTGCGGCTGGCGGTGGTGGCCACGTTCATCGGCTTCGTGCTGGGCTGCCTGTTCGGCTTTGTGGCCGGGTACTTCCGCAACTCGTGGATCGACCGCTTCGCCTCGATGCTGTCGGTGCTGGGCGTGAGCGTGCCGCACTACTGGCTGGGCATGGTGATGGTGATCGTGTTCTCGTCGCAGCTCATGTGGCTGCCGGCCACCGGCGCGGGCCCGGGTGGCTCGAGCGACTGGGCGTGGGACTGGGAGCACGTGCAGTTCCTCATCCTGCCGGCCCTCACCATGTCGGTGATTCCCATGGGCATCATCGCGCGCACGGTGCGCGCGCTGGTGGCCGACATCCTGGACCAGGAATTCATCGTCGGGCTGCGCGCCAAGGGCCTCACGCACTTCGGCGTGTTCCGGCACATGGTGAAGAACGCGGCGCCCACGGCGCTGGCCGTGATGGGCCTGCAGCTGGGCTACCTGCTCGGCGGCTCGATCCTGATCGAGGCCGTGTTCTCCTGGCCCGGCACCGGCTTTCTGCTGAACTCCGCCATCTTCCAGCGCGACCTGCCGCTGTTGCAGGGAACCATTCTGGTGCTGGCGCTGTTCTTCGTGTTGCTGAACCTGCTGGTCGACGTGCTGCAAACCATGCTCGACCCGCGAATCGCGCGGGCATGACCACCATGAGCGCACTCCCCATCCCCTCCCCAGCTGCTGCAGCCGCCGATGTAAAACCGCTGCCGATGCAGCGTTCGCGCGGCTACTGGACTTCGGCGCTGCTGCGCTTCGCGCGCGATCCGGTCGCCATGGGCGCCGCCTTGATGGTGCTGCTGCTCATAGGCCTGGCCGTGTTCGGCCCCTGGCTCGCGCCGGCCGACCCTTACGCCTCGTCGATGCTCAAGCGGCTCAAGCCCATCGGCACCGAGGGCTTGCCGCTCGGCAGCGACGAGCTGGGCCGCGACATGCTGTCGCGCCTGATCGTCGGCGCGCGGCTTTCGCTGTTCATCGGCATCACGCCGGTGATCTGCGCCTTCGTGCTCGGCACGGTGATCGGCATCGTCGCGGGCTACGCTGGCGGCCTCACCAACACGCTGATCATGCGCACCATCGACGTGTTCTATGCCTTCCCATCGGTGCTGCTGGCCATTGCACTCTCGGGCACGCTGGGCGCGGGGGTGGTCAACTCGCTGATCTCGCTGACCATCGTGTTCATTCCGCAGATTGCGCGCGTGGCCGAAAGCGTGACGACGCAGGTGCGCACGCGCGACTACGTGGAAGCGGCGCGCGCCTCGGGCGCCAACCCGTTCACCATCGTGCGGGTACATGTGCTGGGCAACGTGCTCGGTCCGATCTTCGTTTACGCCACGAGCCTGATCGCTGTGTCGATGATCCTGGCTTCGGGCCTGTCGTTCCTGGGCCTGGGCGTGAAGCCGCCGGAGCCGGAGTGGGGCCTGATGCTCAACACGCTGCGCACTGCGATCTATGTGCAGCCGTGGGTTGCTGCGCTGCCTGGGGCGATGATCTTCATCACCTCGATCTCTTTCAATCTTTTGTCCGACGGATTGCGGTCGGCAATGGACAACAAGGGATGAAGATGGGTGCTTGTTTTGCTTGTGTTGTTTGTTGCGGGCCGTCTTCGGGGTGCGCACCCGCCGACGGGGTACCTTTCTCCGCGAATGTCCCCCGGCCTGCGGCCTCCTCCTTTATTTCGCTGCGCAAAGCACCCCATCGACGGGCGCGTTGCACGGAGCGGTCGTTCATCAGCCGTACACCAGCCGCGTGCCCCAGTGCACAGGGCATCGGGTGCTCCCCGCAGCGAAATAAAGGAGGAGCCGAAGGCGGGGGACATTCGCGGAGGGGAGTACCCGGTGGCCTTTGCACACGCCCTGAACAACAGCGCCAGAAACAGCAGCGCCCAGAACAAGAGCAACAAAGGACAACATGGACGCACTGAAAGACATTGGCGGCCCCGCACAACCACTGCTCACCATCACGGGCTTGGTCAAGCACTTCCCACTCAAGAAAGACCCTCTGGGTCGTGGCGGCGGCGTGGTGCGTGCAGTAGACGGCGTCGATTTCGAAGTCCTTAAAGGTGAAACGCTGGGTGTGGTCGGCGAGTCGGGCTGCGGCAAGTCGACCACTGCGCGGCTGCTGATGCAGCTCATTGCACCGACGCGGGGCGAAGTGATTTTCGACGGCCGCGAAGTCGGCGGCCGCGAACTTCCGCTCAAGGAATTTCGGCGCCAGGTGCAGATGGTGTTCCAGGACAGCTATGCCTCGCTCAACCCGCGTCTCACCATCGAGGACTCGGTTGCCTTCGGTCCGCAGGTGCATGGCGTGAGCCGGCGCGAATCTGTGGCGCGTGCGCGCGACCTGCTCGCGCGCGTGGGCCTGGAGCCGCAGCGCTTCGCCGAACGGTATCCGCATGAGCTCTCGGGCGGACAGCGCCAGCGCGTCAACATTGCGCGTGCGCTTGCACTGCAGCCGCGCATGGTGATTCTGGACGAGGCCGTGTCGGCGCTCGACAAATCGGTCGAAGCGCAAGTCATCAACCTGCTGCTCGATCTCAAGGCCGAGTTTGGTTTGACCTATCTTTTCATCAGCCATGACCTCAACGTGGTGCGCTACGTGAGCGACCGCGTCATGGTCATGTACCTCGGCCAGGTGGCCGAGATCGGGCCAGCCGACGCGCTCTACGACGCGCCAGCACATCCCTACACCCGCGCCCTGCTCTCTTCGATGCCCTCCATGGACCCCGACAACCGCACCATGGAGGCGGCGCTGGCCGGCGACCCGCCGAATCCGATCAACCCGCCCTCGGGCTGCCGCTTTCATCCACGCTGCGCGCTGGCCGCGCCGGTGTGCAGCCAAGTGGTGCCCGAGCCCGTCGCCACGGGTTCGTTGCACGCGGCGAGCTGCCTTGTTCTCGAGCCCGGGAGCGGGCACCCGATGGCGCAAGCGCCGATGAGGCAGGCAGCATGAGCGACAGCAGCAGCACCAACAACGGCAGCACCAACGTCATTCCCGCCGGCGAGCCGATGGTCCGCCTGCGCGACCTCAGCGTCACCTTCAGCGGCGGCCGCAAGCCCGTGCATGCGGTCAGCGGCGTGAGCCTGGAAGTGCAGCGCGGCGAAGTGGTCGCGCTCATCGGCGAATCGGGCTCCGGCAAGAGCGTGACCATGCGCACGCTGCTGCGCCTGCACCCGGAGCGCCGCACGCGCATGGGCGGGCAGGTGCAGGTGGCCGGGCGCGACGTGCTCGCGATGCCGGCGCGCGAGCTCGACGACTTTCGCGGCAAGGTCGCCTCGATGATCTTCCAGGAGCCGCTGCTCGCGCTCGACCCGGTGTATTCGGTCGGCGCGCAAATCGTCGAATCGATCCGCCGGCACGAGAAGAAAGTGACGGCGGCCGAGGCGCACCAGCGTGCGCTCGCGCTGTTCGAGCGCGTGCGTATTCCAAGCCCCGAGCGGCGGCTGGCCGCGTATCCGCACGAGATGTCCGGCGGCATGCGCCAGCGCGCCATGATTGCGCTGGCGCTGGCGTGCAAGCCCCAGTTGCTGCTGGCCGACGAGCCGACCACCGCGCTCGACGCCACGGTGCAGATCCAGATCCTTTTGCTGCTGCGCGAACTGCAACGCGACCTCGGCCTGTCGGTGATCTTCGTCACGCACGACATCGGCGCCGCGGTGGAGGTGGCCGACCGCATTGCCGTGATGTATGCGGGCCGCATCGTCGAGGAAGGCACGGCACGCGAGCTGATCCGTTCGCCGCGCCACCCTTACACCATCGCGCTGCTCAAGAGCCGCGCGCATGGGGCGCTGGCGCGCGGCGCGCGGCTCGACACCATTGGCGGCGCGCCGCCCGATCTCTCGGCGCTGCCGCCGGGCTGCGCCTTTGCCGAACGCTGCGCGCTTGCCACCGACGCCTGCCGCGTCGCGCAGCCGCCGGTGGTCGAGCTCGCGCCCAACCACCGCGCGCGCTGCATCCACACCGCCGCCGCAGCAGCCATTGCGCCCACGCTGGTCGCCTGACCCGCCCTGCACAACTCCTACCTACGCACCATGCCCTTGCACGACCCGGCCCACGCCTTCGTTCCGTATCCCGACGTGCCTGTGCCGCATGCGCCCACCGGCCCGCTCGCCGACCTGAGCTTTGCGGCCAAGGACCTGTTCGACGTGGCCGGCTACCCCACCGGCGGCGGCAGCCCCATCGTGCTGGCAATGTCGGGCATCAAGAGCCGCACCGCGCCCACCGTGCAAAAGCTGCTCGACGCGGGCGCGCGCTTCGCGGGCAAGACGGTGACCGACGAACTCGCGTTCTCGATGAACGGCAACAACGCACATTTCGGCGCACCGATCAACGGTGCCGCCAAAGACCGCATCACGGGCGGCTCGTCGTCGGGGTCGGCCTCGGCGGTGTCGTCGAGCCTTTGCGACTTTGCACTCGGCACCGACACCGGCGGCTCGGTGCGTGCGCCGGCCAACCACTGCGGCCTGTACGGCCTGCGCCCGACGCACGGCCGCGTGAGCCTGGAGGGCGCGCTCGACCTTGCGCCAAGCTTCGATACCTGCGGCTGGTTCGCGCGCGATGTCGGCACCTTTGCGCGCGTGGCCGACGTGCTGCTGGGCGCCGACGCATTGGCCCTGCCCGAGCGCGTGCGCCTGCTGGGTCCCGACGACGTGTGGGCCCTGGCCGCGCCCACCGCCACGAAGGCGCTGCAAGGCGTGATCGACCGTGTGCAGGGCCTGCTCGGTCCCGCGCGGGGCACGACGGTGGCAATGGAATCGTTCGACGCGATGTACTGGAACTTTCGCTACCTGCAGTCGCGCGAGGCCTGGCTCACCGACGGCCCGCTGATCGAGCGCTATGCACCGCCGCTGGGCCCGGGCGTGGCCGAGCGCTTTGCGTGGTCGCGCGACGTGACCGATGCGCAGGTGGCGGCCGCGCGCGTCTTTCGCACCGCGTTTCGCGCGCACCTGGCCGCGCTGCTGGGCACCGACGGCGTGCTGCTGATGCCGACCATGCCCGACATTGCGCCGCTGCGCAGCGAGAGCGAGGCCGGGCTGGAGGACTACCGCAACCGCGCCATACGCATGCTGTGCATTGCAGGCCTCAGCGGCTTTCCGCAGCTGTCGATGCCGCTGGCTTCTCGCGACGGCGCGCCGCTGGGCATTTCGCTGCTCGGGCCGGCAGGCTCTGACCGCTCATTGATCCGGATGGCCGAGCGCATCGCCGCCAGCTGACGCATTGCGGCGCAGCGCGCCTAGCCTTTCCAGTCGACGACCGCCGGCGCCGGGAGCGCGCAGAGGTCGCAATCGACAGCCCCAGCGGCGCGCTCGATCACCACGAAGTCGCCCGCGTCCACCGCCAGCAGCGCGTGGTGCCAGGTGCCGGGCGCAAGCACCACGCCCTGCCTTCCGTCGGTAACGAAAGCGGCCAGTTCGCCGGCCGACGCGGGCGCTTCGCCCGCACGCGCGACCACGATCACGAAGCGCCGCTCGCCCAGCGGCACGAAGGTCTGGCTGCCGAGCGCATGGCGCTCCATCTCGGCCACTGCGTGCGGAAAGCTGCGCGCCGCGGCACGGAACAGCGCGAGCATCGGGCGGCCGCCGGCGGCATCGAGCTGCAGGTTGTCGAGCAGGTCGAAGCGCCTTGCGTTGCCGCCGTTGATGTTGCGGCCACCAGCGGCGGGCGCCTCGATCACGGTGCCGTAGGGCGCAAAGGCCTGCGGTGTCAGCGGCGCGACCCGCAAGGCGGTTCCGCCGGAAGCTTGTTCGTTCATGCGGCGATTGCAGCAGAAAGCGTGCCGCGCGCCAACGCAAGATCGGCCAGCCAGCGCCCGAAGGCTTCGCCCTGCTCCGGGTACGGCAGGCGCAGCAGCGCTGAAGGATGCAGGGTGACGAACACGGGCCGGCCATCGCCGCGCTCGTGCAGCCACGCACCGCGCTCGGCCTGCACCGCCACCGGCCGCCCCAGCAGCGTGCGCGCGGCCGTCGCGCCCAGCGCCACCAGACCCTGCGGGCGCACCAGCGAAATCTCGCTGTCGAGCCAGTGCGCGCAGGCTTCGGCCTCGCGCTGGCCCGCGGTCTTGTGGATGCGGCGCTTGCCGCGCAGCTCGTACTTGAAGTGCTTGACTGCGTTGGCCAGGTACACGGTGTCGCGCGCCCAGCCCAGCTGCGCCATTGCACGGTCGAGCAGCTGGCCCGCGGGCCCGACGAAGGGGCGGCCCGCGAGGTCTTCCTGGTCGCCCGGTTGTTCGCCGACCAGCATGTGCGTGGCGCCGAGGGGGCCTTCGCCGCACACGGCCTGTGTGGCTAGCGCGCCGATCGGGCAATCGCGGCAAGCGTGCGCCGCCGCGCGAAGCTCGCCAAGGCCGGCGGGCGCCACGCCCGGCGCCGGCCGCAGGTGCAGCGCGATGGGCGCGCGGATGCGGCGCGGCGCGGTGGGCGGCGCCTCGATCATCGACTGGCTGCGCGACGTGGCCGCTTCGGCCAGCGGCTGGATCAGCGCGGCCTCTGGCAGGTTGTGCCAGTAGCGGCGCGGCATTTCGCGCCGCATCATCGCGAGCTTGAGGCGTGCCGGGTTGAAGATGTGTTCGTAGTAGGTGAGCCAGAGCTGCTCGCCGGCATCGGGCGGCGGTTTCTCGCGGCGGTCGGCGCCGCCCTGGAAGGCCAGCGCCTGGCCGTTCCATTCGACGCAGCGCTCGGGCGTGAGGATGGCCCAGCGCATTTGCGCGAAGCGCCGCGAAAAAAACGGCGCATTGGCCTCAACGATGCGGTGCTCGGGCTCGAACCACGCCACGTGGCGCTCCAGGCCGTCGTCGCCCAGTACGCGGGTAAAGCGCACGAAGGCGCGCATCTTGTGGATGTCGCGGTGCACGGCCTTGGCCATCTGCCGGGCCTGCATCAGGTCGGCGTCGAGCGGGTCGTGCCGCAACGCGGGCTCGTGCGAAAGGCGCCACAGCAGCCGGTACAAGAGCGCAAAGCGCTGCGAGTCGCGGTGCAGGATGACGTCGCCGCACAGCTCGACGAACCATGCGGGCACAGGCTGATGCTGCGCGGCGGAGGCAAGCGCTGCTGGCGGCGCCGCATCGCTCGCAGCACCGAACAGATCGGCGGCATCGCCAGCGGCCTGCGCCGCGTTCCATTCGACGCGGTCCGGCGGCACGCCCGCGGCAAGCAGCTGCCGCGCGTGGCGGCGAAAGGCGTCGAGATCGACCGGGTCGTCGAGCCGCACTTGCATGGCGAATACCTCAGCTCAGAACAGCGAGGCTTGCGCCGGGCGCTGCGGCGCCGTCGACGGCATGGGCGCTCCGCGCGATGGCCGGTGCCCGTCTGCAACGACAAACGGCAGCACCTTGCGCGCCGGCACGTGCAGCCGCCGCAGGTCGTCCGCGCGCACCCGGCGCACGCGCCGCGCCTGCAGCAGCCGCTCGACGGCTTTTACGCCGAGCCCCGGCACGCGCAGCAGCATTTCGCGCGGCGCATGGTTCAGGTCGACCGGAAAGCGATCGGCATGCGCGAGTGCCCAGGCGAGCTTGGGATCGACGTCGAGCCGCAGCAGGCCGTCGGGCTCGGCCACGATTTCCTGGTGCCCGAAGCCGTAGAAGCGCATGAGCCAGTCGGCCTGGTAGAGCCGATGCTCGCGCATCAGCGGCGGCGCCACCAGCGGCAGCGCGCGGGCGGCGTCGGGTATGGGGCTGAACGCGGAGTAGTACACGCGCTTGAGCTTGTAGGCGCCGTAGAGGGTGGCGCTCGACGCGAGGATCTGCCGGTCGTCGGTGGCATCGGCGCCGACGATCATCTGCGTGCTCTGGCCCGCGGGCGCAAAGGGCGGCGGCTTTGCGGCGGCGGGCGCCGCGCCGGGCAGCGCGCGAATCGGCACCACGCGGCGCGCCTCTTCGCGCGTGTCGTCGATGCGCAGCCGCAGCCGCGCCATCGATCGGCGGATGGCGCTTTCGTCCTTCTCGGGCGCAAGCGCCTGCAGGCCTTCGGTGGTCGGCATCTCGACGTTGATGCTCAGGCGGTCGGCATAGCGGCCGGCGCGCGCGATGAGTTCGTCGCTCGCATCGGGAATGGTCTTCAGGTGGATGTAGCCGCGAAAGTCGTGGTCTTCACGCAGCGTGCGCGCCACCTCGACCACCTGCTCCATCGTGTGGTCGGGCGACTTGACGATGCCGCTGGACAGGAACAGGCCCTCGATGCAGTTGCGGCGGTAGAAGTCGAGCGTGAGCTGCACCACTTCGTCGACGCGAAAGCGCGCGCGCGGCACGTTGCTCGACGCGCGGTTGACGCAGTAGAGGCAGTCGTACTGGCAGTGGTTGGTGAGCAGCACCTTGAGCAACGAGATGCAGCGGCCGTCGGGCGCAAAGCTGTGGCAGATACCGGCGCCCTCGGTCGAGCCGATGCCGCGCCCGCCAAGCGAGTCGCGCGGCTGCGAGCCGCTGGAGGCGCATGACGCGTCGTACTTGGCGGCGTCCGCGAGGATGGCGAGTTTGCGCTGGAGGTCCACGGAAAACTGGGCAGTTAAAATACTGTATGAATATACAGTTTTGAAGGGTGCTTGTCTTGAAGAACGGGGAAAGCCCCGGGGTCTTACAGCCGCTAAAGTCGCGGGCTCTCCTCCACCCTTGCGCAGCGATGCGCTTTCCGATGCGCCGCTCGCCTGCTCTCTCCGCTTTTTTCGTCCTGCCCCTCGCGGCCCTCGTCCTCGCCGGATGCGCCGCGCGGCCCGCGCCCCGCGTCACCTGGCTGGGCGACGGCGTGTTCAAGTCGCCCTCGGTGAAGGATGCCGAAGCCTACTGCCGCAACTTCGGCGCCCCGCTGCGCTACCTCGATCCCAAGGCGGCGGCGCGCGCGCCGGAGTCCGAAGTCACCTACCGCTGCGACTGATCGGCCGGGTCCGCAGTGGGCGGCCGCACCCGCTCCAGGATGAAGTCGATGAAGGTGCGGATCGCCCGCGAGGAACAAGAAGTTCTCCGAGATCAGCGTCGGCTCCAGGATCACCTCGCGCCGCTCCTCTCCCAGATTCTGGCCGTGATCCGCAGTGCAGCGGCGGCGGGAAGTTCATCGTTCATTCGGCGATTGCAGCAGAAAGCGTGCCGTGGGGCAGCGTGCGAATTTCCAGACAACGCAGGCTTCGGCTGGCTGGTTTTTCAGCCCGCACCGCACGGGAAAACCACGAGCCCCACAAAAAAATTCCTTTGAATTCAACCGCTTGCGTCTGGCGCCGGGCATGGCACATCGGTTGCTACTTAGGTTGCACACCCGCCAGAGGATGGAGACACACATGACAGACCTGCCGACACCTGCCGCGCCCGCTTTGCGCGCTTCGCCCGCTTCTTTCCTCCCCAGCCCGCACTGACGCGCCCTGCCCTGCGCGACGACCCGGCCCTGCCGAGTCGCGCCGCCGCATGCCCGTGCGCCGGATGGCGAAGCCGCCTTTTTCCTCGCCTGCCCTGCAACCACAACAAAACGGAGACCAGACAATGAAAATGAGAACCCCGACCGCGACACGCTTTCGCACCACCCCTGCCCGGGTCAGCACGCTGCTGGCCGCGCTGATCCTCACCGCCTGCGGCGGCGGTAGCGGCGGCGGTGGCGGCTTCAGCTTCATTCCGCCCGTCGCCGGCGGCCCCGGCACACCAGGCACACCAAGCAACCCGGATCCCGGCAATCCGAACTACCCAGGCAACCCGGGCAACCCCGATCCCGGCACGCCCCCGCCACCGCCACCGCCACCGCCGCCGCCGCCCGACGCCACGCTCAAGGTCAGCGTGCTGTCCTCGTCACCGCAACTCGTGACCGGCGACGACACGCTGGTCGAGCTCGAGTTTCTCAAGGACCAACCCGCCGAGAGCCTCGCGGTGACGGTCGACGGCCGCGACGTGACGGGCGCCTTCGTGCGCAACCCCGCCAACGGCCGCATGCTCGGCAAGGTCACGGGCCTGAAGGAAGGCGCCAACGAACTGGTCGCGAAGTACGGCGACTACAGCGCCAAGCTCGCGCTCACCGCCTACCCGGTCACCGGGCCGGTGATCTCCGGTCCTCACGAGGAGCCCTTTGTCTGCGGCTACGCCACCTTCACGCGCATGGGAGGCCAGGTGCTCAAGCCGCTGGACGACGGCAAGTGCTCGGTCGAGACGCGGGTCGACTACTACTACCGCACCACCACCGGCGGCAACACGCGCTTCGCGCCGGAATCGATCACGGCCTACCCGGCCAACATGGCCTACCTCACGATCAACGGCAAGCAGGTGCCCTACGTGGTGCGGCTCGAAAGCGGCACCATCAACCGCGGGCTCTACCAGTCGGCAATCCTGCACGACGTCCTGAACGAGCCGCCGCCATCGCCGACAACCCCGCCGGCCGGCTGGAACGGCACGCTGATCTATCCGCTGGGCGGTGGCTGCCAGGGCGGCTGGTTCCAGCAGGGCAACGACTTCGCGACGCTGATCAACCCGACCTACCAGAGCCGCGGCTATGCGGTGACGACTTCGACACTCAACGTCTTCGGCACCAACTGCAACGACCAGCTCTCCTCGGAAACGATCGCGATGGTGAAGGAGCGCTTCATCGAGAACTTCGGCGTGCCCAAGCACACCATCGGCACCGGCGGCTCGGGCGGCTCCTACCAGAGCCACCAGACCAGCGACAACTACCCGGGCCTGTTCGACGGCGTGGTGGTGAGCCAGGTGTTCGCGGACGTGACCTCCTCGACGATCTTCAAGCTGCACGATTCGCGCGTTCTCAACAACTACTTCAACGACCCGGCCACGGCGGCGCTCGCCTACACCACGGCGGAGAAGCAGGCCATTTCAGGCTACCTGCAGATCGGCAACATCCCGAACATGAGCAACAGCGCGGGCCGGCTCGACCCGACCGTGTCGTTCCCCGCGGGCGTGCCGGCCGAGCAGCGCTACAACGCGCTCACCAACCCGACCGGCGCCCGCGCCACGGTGTTCGACCACACCGTCAACGTCTACGGCAAGACCGAGGCCGAGGGCTTCGCGCTTCGCCCGATCGACAACGTGGGCATCCAGTACGGGCTGCAGGCGCTCAACGAGGGCAAGCTGAGCATCGACAAGTTTCTCGACCTGAACGAGCGCGTGGGCGGCGTGGATCGCGACATGAAGCGCACCGCGGCGCGCACCGTGGGCGATCTGGATGCGCTGCGCCGCGCCTATCAGTCGGGCCGCATCGTGAGCGGCGGCGGCGGGCTCGCGTCCACCGCCATCATCGACCTGCGCGACTACAACGACGGCGCCACCAACGGCGACATCCACACGAAGATCCACTCGTTCTCGATGCGCGAACGCCTGCGCCGCGCCAACGGCCACATCGACAACCACGTGATGTGGACCATGGGCGGCGGCGGCTCCGCCGCTGCCTTCGATCAGATGGTCGCCTGGCTCACCGCCGCAAAGGCCGACACCTCGGACCGCACCAAGGCCCAGAAGATCGCGGCCAACCGCCCGGCCGACCTGCAGGACGCCTGCTGGAACGCCGGCTTGAAGTACTCCGAGGAGCAGACCGCCTTCGGCACCGGTGCCTGCAACACCTTCTACCCGGCCGGCACCACGCCGCGCATGGCGGCCGGCGGCCCGCTCACCGACGACATCGCCAAGTGCCAGCTGAAGCCGCTGAACCCCTCGGAGTACAGCGTGACCTTCAGCCCGACGCAGTGGACGCGCCTGAGCGCAGCCTTCCCCGACGGCGTGTGCGACTGGACCAAGCCCGGCGTCGGCCAGCAGCCGCTCACCGGCACCTGGCTGTCGTTCGGTCCGTCGCCGGTGAACCTGCTGTTCGACATCACGAAGAAGCTGGTGTCGAGCTTCATGTAAGTCAACCCGCGCGCAGGGCCGCCGCAATGGCCTTGCGCCCTTTTTCTTTCCCTGATCCCCGGAGTGAACCTTGAAAGCATCCATGAAGAAGCCCCTCGCCCTCGCCGCCATTGCCGCCGCCCTCTCCACCGCCTCGCTCGGCCTGCACGCGCAGGACTTTCCTGCGGGCAAGCCGATCACCATCGTCGTGCCCTTCGCGGCCGGCGGCCCGACCGACCGCGTCGCACGCGACCTTGCCGAGGCCATGCGCAAGCCGCTGGACGGCACCAGCATCGTGATCGACAACGCCGCCGGCGCCGGCAGCACCATCGGCAACGCCAAGGTCGCGCGCGCCAAGGCCGACGGCTACACGCTGCTGCTCACGCACGTGGGCATGGCAACCACTCCGGTGCTCTACCGCAAGCTGCCCTACAACTACGAGATCGACTTCGAATACCTGGGCATGATCAACGACGTGCCGATGACCGTCATCGGCAAGCCGCAGCTGGAAGCCAACAACTTCAAGGAGCTGCGCGAGTGGGTCACCAGGAACGCCGGCAAGACCAACCTCGGCAACGCCGGCATCGGCTCGGCCTCGCACCTGTGCGGTCTCTTGCTGCAAAGCGAACTGAAGGCCGAGATGACCACCGTGCCCTACAAGGGCACCGCACCCGCCATCGCCGATCTGCTGGGCGGCCAGATCGACCTGCTGTGCGACCAGACGACCAACACCACCGGCCAGATCGAGGCGAAGAAGGTCAAGCCCTACGCCGTCACCACGCTCAAGCGCCTGACCACGCCCGCGCTGAAGGACCTGCCCACGCTCGACGAGTCGGGCCTGAAGAACTTCCAGGTGACGATCTGGCACGGCCTCTACGCGCCCAAGGGCACGCCCGCGCCGGTGCTGAAAAAGCTCAACGACGCGCTCAAGGTCGCGCTGAAGGACCCGGAGTTCATCAAGAAGGAAGAGGGCCTGGGCGCGGTCGTTGTCGCCGACAAGCGGGTCGAACCGGCCGAGCACAAGAAGTTCGTGCAGGCCGAGGTCGCGCGCTTCGGCCCGGTCATCAAGGCCGCCGGCGTGTACGCGGACTGAGCCCGGCGCAAGCTCATGGTGCAGGGCGCGGGCGGCATCGAGGGTAATTCCGTCTCGGCGCAGCGGGTGGGCCTGACTACGATCGGGCTCCTCCATCGCAGACCGGCGGATCGCCGCCTCCCGTTCCCGTGTCATTGCTCCTTTCGGCAGGCCGCACCATGCTGAAACTTTCGGCGCCGTACCGGCCCGGCTTTGCCGGATCGCCGGGCGACCTGCGCGACAAGGCCGTGCTGGTGCGATTCCATGGCAGCGACGTAACGACCGGCACGCCGCAGCTTTCGCGCTGGCGCCGCTGGGCGGCCATCGGCGTTTGGCTTTGCCTCATCGGCGCGGGCGGCGCACTGGCCTACCTCGGGGGCGAGCGCGCCGGCATCCGCTCGCTGCAGCAGGGCACCCTGCACCGGCTCGACATCTATTCGACCAGCCTGCGCAGCGAACTAAGCCGCTACGAGTACCTGCCGCAGGTGCTGTCTCTGAGCCCCGACGTGCTCGACCTGCTGCGCCGTCCCGACGACAGCAGCCTGCAGTTCAATGCCAACGTCTACCTGGAGACCGTCAACGCGCACGCCCAGGCCTCGGCCATCTACGTGATGAACGCCAGCGGCCTTACGCTGGCCGCCAGCAACTGGAACCAGCAGGGCAGCTTCGTGGACATGAATTTCTCGTACCGGCCGTACTTCCAGGACGCGTTGCGCGGAGTGCCGGGGCGCTTCTACGGCATCGGCACCGTGAGCCGCGAACCCGGCTACTACTTCTCGTTCGGCATCGTGGACGGCGCGCGCCAGCTCGGCGTTGCCGCCGTGAAGGTCAACCTCGACAAGCTCGATGCGACGTGGTCGCACTCGGCCGACAAAGTGCTGGCGGTGGACGGCAACGGCGTGGTGTTTCTCTCGTCGGACGCGGGCTGGAAATTCCGCGCGCTGCGCCCGCTCTCCAGCGAGACCCTGCAGCAGCTCGCGCAGACGCGCCAATACACCGAAGCCGGCTCGCTCACGCCCATCGACATGCGCGAGCACAGGCCGCTCTCGGGCGGCGCCGCCACGGTGGTGCAACTGAGCGCAAGCGAGGCCCGGCGCCAGACGGCTGGCGAACCCTTCGGGCCCGACTACCTGCTCGACAGCCGGCCGGTGGACGGCACCGACTGGAAGCTGATCATGCTGTCGGACATGAAGCCCGTGCACGCGCTCGCGCGCACCAGCGCCGTGGCCACGGTGTTCGCGCTGGTCTTCCTCACGCTGCTGGTGCTGTACTTCCAGCAGCGCCGCCGGATCGTGCACCAGCGGCTGGCCGCGCGCGAAGCCCTGCAGGGCGCCTACGATGAACTCGAGCACAAGGTGCAGCTGCGCACCGAGGCGCTGAGCGAGGCCAACCTGCACCTGCAGACCGAGATCGCCGAGCGCAAGCGCGCCGAGGAGATCCTGAAGACCACGCTCGAAGACCTCGTGCAGACCGGCAAGATGGCCGTGCTGGGCCAGATGTCCGCGGGCATCACGCACGAGCTGAACCAGCCGCTGACCGCACTGCGCACGCTGTCGGCCAATGCGGTGGTGTTCCTCGCGCGCGGCGAGTCGGCGCAGGTCGACATGAACCTGCGGACCATCTGCCAACTCACCGACCGCATGGGCCAGATCACCGCGCAGCTGAAGAAGTTTGCGCGTCGCTCGGCGGTCGAGCTGCAGTCGGTGGCGCTGGCCGACGTCATCGCAGATGCGCTCTTCCTGCTTGACCAGCGCATTCGCCAGGAACGCATCCAGCTCGAGCAGGCCGTTGAGCCGCACCTGCATGCGCTGTGCGAGGGCAACCGGCTGGAGCAGGTGCTGGTCAACCTGCTGGCCAACGCCTTCGATGCGACGGCGGGCGAGACCGGTGTGCGCCGCGTGCGCATCGTCGCGCGCCGCACGCCCGACGGCGCGATCGTCGAGGTGCACGACAACGGCAACGGCATTGCCGCGGAGGTGATGCCGCGCCTGTTCGAGCCCTTCTTCACCACCAAGGAACAGGGCCTCGGGCTCGGCCTGGGCCTGGCTATTTCGGCCGGCATCGTGCGCGACTTCGGCGGCCTCCTGCGCGCCGGCGAGAGCGAACTCGGCGGCGCCGCATTCATCGTCACCTTGCGCAACGGACAGCGCGGAGCAACCACCCATGGCTGAAGAAGAACTCGAAGTGCTGTTCGTCGAGGACGACCCCGCCGTGCGCATGGGCAGCACTCAGGCGCTGCAACTCGCGGGCCTGCACGTGTCGGGCTTCGGCTCGGCCGAGCAGGTGATGCGACGCCTCGCGCCCGGCTTCGCGGGCGTGCTCGTCACCGACGTCAAGCTGCCGGGCATGGACGGGCTCGCGCTGCTCTCGCACGCGCTGAACATCGACCCGACGCTGCCCGTGATCCTGGTAACGGGGCACGGCGACATCACGATGGCGGTGCAGGCCATGCGCCTGGGCGCCTACGACTTCATCGAGAAGCCTTTCTCGCCCGAGGAGCTGGCAGAGGTGGTGCAGCGCGCGCTGGAAAAGCGCGCGCTGAGCCTGGAGGTCGACCTGCTGCGCCGCAAGCTCGCGAGCTACGAGGCGATCGAGGCCAAGCTCATCGGCCGCTCCTCGGCCATGCAGCGCCTGCGCCGGCTGGTGCTCGACGTAGCCAGCACCGACGCCGACGTGCTGATCCTCGGCGAGACCGGCACCGGCAAGGAACTGGTGGCACGCTGCCTGCACGACCATGGACGCCGGCACGAAGGCCACTTCGCGGCCATCAACTGCGGCGGCATGCCCGAGGCGCTGTTCGAGAGCGAGATGTTCGGCCACGAAGCCGGCGCCTTCACCGGCGCGGCCAAGCGGCGCATCGGCAAGATCGAGCATGCGCGCGGCGGCACGCTGTTTCTCGACGAGATCGAGACCATGCCGATGAACCTGCAGGTCAAGATGCTGCGCACGCTGCAGGAGCGCCAGTACGAGCGCCTGGGCTCCAACGAACTGCGGCCCATGGACAGCCGCGTGGTCGCGGCCACCAAGGCCGACCTGCTGGAAGCTGCGCGCGAGAAAAAGTTTCGCGATGACCTCTACTACCGACTGAGCGTGGTGGTGCTGCAGTTGCCGCCGCTGCGCGAGCGGCGCGAAGACATCCCGCTGCTCTTCACCCACTTTGCGATGCAGGCGGCGCTGCGCCACGAACGGAAACTGCCCGCGGTCACGTCGCGTCACCTGCAGGAGCTGATGACGCACGCCTGGCCGGGCAACGTGCGCGAGCTGCGCAACATTGCCGACCGCTTCGTGCTCGGGCTGTGGGACGGCGGCGACGACGGCATCCTGAGCACAGCGCAAGGCTCGCGCACGCTTGACGAGCAGATGGCGCAGTTCGAGCGCTACCTGATCCACGAGGCACTGGAGGCCTGCGGCGGCAGCGCGGCCGCCGCGGCCGAGCGGTTGGGTGTTCCGCGCAAGACGCTGTACGACAAGATGCGCCGGCTCGGGCCTCTCGATGCACCGGGTGGCGCGAGCACCTCGCGGCGCGCATTGCGCAGTGCCTGACCACCCTTGGGCTCTGACCTGCCACTGAGGCGCGCCCCATGGCGGCCGGCGAAACCACCTACCGCTGCGACTGATCGACCGGCTCAGCGCCGGGCACCCGCACCCGCACCCGCTCCAGGATGAAGTCGATGAAGGTCCGGATCGCCCGCGTGTGCTGCCGGTTGGGCATGTAGAGCATGAACATCTGCGTGCCGAAAATGCTCAGCCGCCAGTCGTCCAGCGTGGTCACCACCTCGCCCCGGCGTACGTCCTCCTGCACCACGTAATCGGGCACGAGACCGATGCCCAGGCCCGCGAGGATGGCCTGGCGCAGGAACAAAAAATTCTCTGATATCAGCGTGGGCTCCAGGATCACCTCGCGCCGGGTCTCACCCTGGTAGGCCGACACGCGCAGTTGCCGGCCGATGACGGCGGCGGTGACCACCGGCGCACCCTGGAGTTCGTCAAGCTGGGTGGGAAGCGCGTGCTTCTCGGCGTAGTCGCGTGAGGCGCAAGCCACGTAGCGCACCGGCCCCAGCTCCCGCGCCACCAGGTTCTGCGGCGGCTCGGGCACCACGCGAATGGCAATGTCGACCTCGTCGCGCAGCAGGTCTTCGATGCGGTTTTCGAACACCACGTCAAGCACGATGCCGGGGTACTGGCGCTTGAAGTCGATCAGCCAGTCGGCCATGACCAGCTGGCCGTAGCCGCTGGGCACGCTGAGCCGCACGCGCCCCTGCAACCCCTCGCCCAGCGTGGTGACCGATTCCCGCGCGGCCAGCAATTCGGTCTGGATGGCCACGCCGTGCTGGTACAGGCGCAGGCCGATCTCGGTCGGCTCGGCGCGACGGGTGGTGCGGCGCACCAGCTGTGCGCCGACCGAGCGCTCCAGCTGGTTCAGGTGGTAGCTGACATTGGCGCGGCTCATCTTGAGCCGGCGGGCGGCCGCGCTCAGGTTTCCGGCGTCGAGGATTTCCACCAGCAAAGTCAGCGATTGGAGGTCCATGCGGCCATTGTGTCAAAAATTCTTTGACAGTCTGTCAACCGTCTATGCAATTGTCAAAGCGGCGGTGCGGGCCAAGAATGCGGGGTTCACCCCAGAGCCTCGGGCCCCGCGCCTTGCATCCGCATCCGCAGGGCCCGTCAACGCAAGAGACAAGCACATGGCCATCACCACTCCCGCCCCTTCCACGTCTTCCGGTCCTGTCACCTTCGAGCGTCTTGGCGGCGTGTTCGTGGTGACCATCGACAACCCGCCCGTCAACGCCCTGGGCGTGGATGTGCGCCGCGGCCTCGTGGCCGCCATCGAGGCGGCGGAGGCCGACAGCGCGGCCGCCGCGGTGCTGATCGTCGGCGCGGGCCGCAACTTCATCGCGGGCGCGGACATCCGCGAGTTCGGCAAGACGCCGCAACCGCCCTCGCTGCCCGAGGTGTGCCTGAAGATCGAGAACTGCAGCAAGCCGGTGATTGCTGCCATCCACGGCGCGGCACTGGGCGGTGGCCTCGAGGTGGCGCTTTCGGCGCACTACCGCCTTGCCGCGCCCTCGGCCAAGCTAGGCCTGCCCGAAGTGCAGCTTGGGCTCTTGCCCGGTTCGGGCGGCACGCAGCGCGCACCGCGCCTCATCGGCGTGAAGGCCGCGCTCGAACTGATGCTCAGCGGCCGCCACGCCGGTGCGAAGGAAGCGCTGTCGCTCGGCCTCGTCGACCGCCTCAGCACCGAAGCCGACGCGCGCGCCGAAGGCCTGGCCTACGCAGAAGAACTCGCCGCCACCAAGGCGCCGGTGCGCCGCACGCGCGAGGCCGCCGGGCTGGCCGATGCCGAGGCCAGCCGTGCCGCGCTCGAAGCGGCGCGCGCCGACACCGCCAAGAAAAGCCGCGGACTCTTCTCGCCGATGAAGATCATCGAAGCTGTCGAGGCTGCGCTCACGCTGCCTTTCGACGAGGGCATGGCGCTGGAGCGCAAGCTGTTCCTGCAGTGCATCGACAGCCCGCAGCGTGCCGGCCTGATCCATGCCTTCTTCGCCGAACGCGAAGTGCTGAAGGCACCCGAGACCAAGTCTGCCAGCCCGCGCCCGCTCGAATCGGCCGGCATCGTCGGCGGCGGCACCATGGGCGCGGGCATCGCGGTGGCGATGCTCGACGCGGGCCTGCCCGTCGTCATGATCGAGCGCGACGAGCCCAGCCTCGCGCGCGGCCGCCAGCATGTCGAGAAGGTGTACGACGGCCTCATCAAGAAGGGCCGCATGACGCCCGAGGCCAAGGCCGCGGTTATGGCGCGCTTCTCGGGCTCCACGAGATACGACGCGCTCGCGCAGGTCGACATCGTGGTCGAAGCGGTGTTCGAGGACATGGGCGTGAAGAAAGCCGTGTTCGCCGAACTCGATCGCGTGTGCAAGCCCGGCGCGGTGCTGGCCACCAACACTTCGTACCTCGACATCGACGAGATCGCAACCAGCATCTCTCGTCCACAGGACGTGGTGGGCCTGCACTTCTTCTCGCCGGCCAACATCATGAAGCTGCTGGAGATCGTGGTGCCCGCCAAGGTGAGCGCCGACGTGGTCGCCACCGGCTTCGAGCTGGCGAAGAAGCTCAAGAAGGTGCCCGTGCGCGCGGGCGTGTGCGACGGCTTCATCGGCAACCGCATTCTCGCGGTGTACCGCCAGGCCGCCGACCACATGATGGAAGACGGCGCCTCGCCCTACCAGATCGACGAGGCGGTGCGCAACTTCGGCTACCCGATGGGCCCGTTCCAGGTGTCGGACCTGGCAGGCGGCGACATCGGCTGGGCCACGCGCAAGCGCAAGGCCGCCACGCGCGACCCGAAGGCGCGCTACATTCAGATTGCCGACCGCATCTGCGAGTGCGGCTGGTTCGGCCAGAAGACGCAGCGCGGCTACTACCTGTACCCCGAAGGCGCGCGCATCGGCGTGCCCGATCCCGAGGTGCTGGCCATCATCGACGCCGAGCGCGAGCGCGCCGGCATCAAGCCGCGCGCCTTCACGGAAGAAGAAATCATGCGCCGCTACATGGCCGCGATGGTCAACGAAGGCGCCAACGTCGTGCACCAGCGCATCGCGCTGCGCCCGCTCGACGTGGACGTGACCTTTCTCTACGGCTACGGCTTTCCGCGCCACCGCGGCGGCCCGATGAAGTACGCGGACACCGTGGGCCTGCCCAAGGTGCTGGCCGACATCCGCGAATTCGCGAAGCAAGACCCGCTCTTCTGGCAGCCCTCTCCGCTGCTGGTCGACCTGGTCGAACGCGGCGCGAACTTCGACAGCCTCAACCACGCCTGAACCCCTTAGGAAGAAGCGACGCCATGGACCTGAACTTCACCCCCGAAGAAGAAGCCTTCCGCGCGGAAGTGCGCACCTTCCTCGCCGACAAGCTGCCCGCACGCCTCTCGGCCAAGGTCAGCGGCGGCAAGATCCTCGCCAAGGCCGACATGGAGGAATGGCACGCCATCCTCAACGCGCGCGGCTGGCTTGCGAACCACTGGCCCGAGCAGTACGGCGGCCCGGGCTGGACGGCGGTCGAAAAGTTCATCTTCGAGCACGAATGCGCGCTGGCCTTTGCGCCGCGCATCGTGCCCTTCGGCGTGAACATGCTGGGGCCGGTGCTGATCAAGTACGGCAACGAGGCGCAAAAGCGCCATTGGCTGCCGCGCATCCTCGACGGCTCCGACTGGTGGTGCCAGGGCTATTCCGAACCCGGCGCGGGCTCCGACCTTGCGGCCGTGAAGACCTCGGCCGTGCGCGGCATCGACGCGCAGGGCGACCACTACATCGTGAACGGCCAGAAGACCTGGACCACGCTGGGCCAGCACGCCAACATGATCTTCTGCCTGGTGCGCACCAACCGCGAGGCGAAGAAGCAGGAAGGCATCAGCTTCCTGCTGATCGACATGACTTCGCCCGGCGTGGAAGTGCGCCCGATCATCACGCTCGACGGCGAGCACGAGGTGAACGAGGTGTTCTTCTCCGACGTGCGCGTGCCGGCCGAGAACCTGGTCGGCGAAGAGAACAAGGGCTGGACCTGCGCCAAGTACCTCTTGACCTACGAGCGCACCAACATCGCGGGCGTGGGCTTCTCGGTGGCCGCGCTCGAACAGCTCAAGGGCATTGCCGCCACGCAGACGAAGAACGGCAAGCCGCTGGCGGAAGACCCCGCCTTCGCCGCACGCATGGCGCGTGTCGAGATCGATCTGGAGAACATGAAGACGACCAACCTGCGCGTGATTGCGGCCGTGGCCGGCGGCGGCGTGCCGGGTGCGGAAAGCTCGATGCTCAAGATTCGCGGCACCGAGATCCGGCAAGAAATCTCGTCGCTCGCGCGCCGTGCGATGGGCGTGTACGGCCGGCCCTTCATCGAAGAAGCGCTGCACGACGGTTTCGATGGCGAAACCTTCGGCCCCGCCTACGCGTCGGCCGCGGCTGCGCGCTACTTCAACAACCGCAAGCTGTCGATCTTCGGCGGCTCGAATGAAATCCAGAAGAACATCATCTCCAAGATGATCCTCGGTCTGTAAAGGAGACATGCCATGAACTTCGAACACACCGAAGACCGGCGCATGCTCGCCGACAGCCTGAACCGCTTCATCGCCGAGCAGTACGCCTTCGATGCGCGCGACCGCGTCGCGAAGTCCGCGCATGGGTTCAGCAAGGAAATCTTCCAACAGTTCGCAGAACTGGGCGTGATCGGCGCGCTGTTCAGCGAGGCCGATGGCGGCTTCGGCGGCGGCGGCTTCGACATTGCCGTGGTCTTCGAGGCGCTGGGCCGTGGCCTCGTGGTGGAGCCGCTGCTGGGCGCGGTGATGGTCGGTGAAGCGCTCAGCGCCGCCGGCAATGCTGCACAGAAAGAAAAGCTCGGCGACATCATCAACGGCGCCATCGTTACCGCATTCGCGCACGACGAAGCCGGCGCGCACCACGAGCGTACGCACGTTGCCACCCGCGCCGAGCGCAGCGGCGACGGCTGGGTGCTGAGCGGTGCCAAGGCGGCCGTGCCGCACGGCGAGCAGGCCGACCTGTTCCTGGTTTCCGCCCGCACCTCGGGCCAGGTGGACGACGAAGCCGGCATCTCGCTGTTCCTCGTGCCCGCGAAGACGCCGGGCCTCACGGTGCGCGGCTGCCCCGCCATCGACGGCGGCCGCGTGGCCGAACTCGCATTCGACGGCGCGAAGCTGGGTGCCGATGCACTGCTGGGCACCGAAGGCCAGGGCCACGCCACGCTGGAGCGCGCCATCGGCCGAGGGGTGCTCGCACTGTGCGCCGAGGCCGTCGGCGCGATGGAAGCCGCCAAGACCGCCACGCTCGACTACCTGCGTACGCGCAAGCAGTTCGGCACGCTCATCGGCAGCTTTCAAGCGCTGCAGCACCGCATGGCCGACCTGCTGCTCGAGATCGAGCAGGCGCGCTCGGCGGTGATCAACGCGGCAGCCGCCATCGACGGCGCGGACCGCGTGGCGCGCGAACGTGCGCTCTCGGCTGCCAAGTTCAGCATCGGCCGCATCGGTGCGCTGGTGGCGGAAGAAAGCATCCAGATGCACGGCGGCATCGGCATGACGTGGGAGCTGCCGCTGCCGCACTATGCCAAACGGCTCGTGATGATCGACCACCAGCTCGGCGACGAAGACCATCATCTGCAGCGCTACATCGCGCTTGGCAAGGAGACCGTGCAATGAGCGACAAGACCGTTCTCATCAGCCAGCAAGGCGCCGTCCGCATCCTGACCAACAGCAACCCGGGTGCGCGCAACGCGATCACGCCGACGCTGTATGCGGAGCTGAGCGCCGCGCTCGCCGACGCGCAAGACGACCCCGAAGTCGGCGCCATCGTCTTCACCGGCGCGGGCGATTTCTTCTGCTCGGGCGGCGACCTGAACCTGCTGGCCAAGCGCCGCGAACTGCCCGCCTCCGAACGCCGCGAAAAGCTCGAGGGCCTGCACGACCTGATCCGCGCCATTCGCGATTGCGGCAAGCCTGTCATCGCGGCCGTCGAAGGCGGTGCGGCGGGCGCGGGCCTGTCGATGGCGCTGGCCTGCGACATGCTGGTGTCGGCGCGCGATGCGTTCTACACCGTGGCCTACGTCAAGGTCGGCCTCACGCCCGACGGCGGCGCCACGGCCTTTCTGTCGGAGTTCGTCTCGCGCCAGGTGCTGACCGAAATGTGCCTGACCGGCGACCGCATGACGGCCGAACGCCTGCATGCGCTGGGCGCGGTCAACCGGCTCACCGACAAGGGCGCCGCGCTGGCCGAGGCCATTGCACTGGCCGCCAAGGTGGCCAACGGCCCGCAGCGTGCGAGCGCGCGCATCAAGACGCTGTGCCGCCAGGCGCACCGCGCCACGCTCGAGGAACAGCTCGAGGCCGAGGCCGTGTACATGGTCGAGTCGCAGGCCGACGCCGAAGCGGCCGAAGGCATCGGTGCCTTTCTCGGCAAGCGCACGGCGGATTTCGCTGCGCTGCGCCGGCAGAAGCCGGACCCTTCCTGACGCCGCTGCACACATTCACCCCACATCACGCCTCGCACCCGCTGCGGGGCTTTCTCGTTTCAAGGGAGTTGCTCTCATGCCCATGCTGAATTCCTCGCTGCCGCTTGCCGGCGTGCGCGTTCTCGATCTGTCCCGCATCCTCGCGGGCCCCTGGTGCGGCATGGTGCTGGCCGACATGGGCGCCGAAGTCATCAAGGTCGAGCACCCCGGCCGCGGCGACGACACGCGCGACTGGGGCCTGCGTGTCGGCAACACCGAGACGGCCTACTTCAACAGCGTGAACCGCAACAAGCGCTCGGTCACGCTCGACCTGCAGACGCCCGAAGGCCAGCAGATTGCACGCGACCTTGCCAGGCAGTGCGATGTGGTGATCCAGAACTTCAAGTTCGGCGGCATCGACAAGCTCGGCCTCGGCTATGAACAGCTGAGCAAGGAAAACCCGAAGCTCATCTACTGCTCGATCTCGGGCTATGACCGCACCGGCCCGGAGGCCGCGCGCCCCGGCTACGACCTCGTGGTGCAGGGCGAGGCGGGCCTGATGGCGCTGAACGGCGAAGCCAACCAGCCGCCGCTGAAGTTCGGCGTGGCGGTGGTCGACCTGTTCACCGGCATGTACTCGGCGCAGGCCGTGCTGGCCGCGCTGTACCAGCGCGAAAAGACCGGCAAGGGCCGCCACGTGGAAATGGCACTGTTCGACTGCGGCCTGATGATCACCGCCTACTACGGCCTCGAAGCACTGCTGATGGGCGAAGACCCGCCGCGCTACGGCAACTCGCATCCGTCGATCGTGCCCTACGGCGTGTTCGACGCGGCGGACGGTCCGCTGGTCATTACCGTGGGCAACAACGCGCAGTTCTCGCGCTTTTGCACCGACGTGCTCGAGCGGCCCGACCTTGCGGCGGACGAACGCTTCAAGACAAACATCCTGCGTTCGGCAAACCGCGCGGTGCTGCTGCCCGAGCTGCACGCCGAACTGGCCAAGCGCCAGCGCGCCGACCTGCTCGAAAAACTCACGCAGTCAGGCATTCCCTGCGGCGAGGTGCTGGGCCTGCTCGAAGCGCTCAACTCCAAGCGCGCGACCGACGCGGGCCTTGTTACCGAGCAGCCGCATCCGGTGGCCGGCAAGGTCAACGTGCTGGCGCCGCCCTATCGCTTCGACGGCGAGCGGCTGCCGGTGCGCAGCGCGCCGCCGCAACTGGGCGAAGCCACGCACGAGGTGCTGCAGTCGCTGCTCGGCCTTTCGGACGACAAGCTCGCGCAACTTAAATCGAACGGCGTTCTCTGAAGACGCTCTTTCCTTCTCCTCATTGATTCCCTGAAGAAGTCATGGCATTTCCTTTCTCCCGCTCCCTTCGCAATCCCGCACGCCGCGCGCTCATCGCCCTGGCCCTTCCGCTGGTGGCAGGCGCCGCCTTCGCGCAGGCCTGGCCGGCCAAGCCGATCACCGTGGTCGTGCCCTTTCCGCCAGGCGGCCCGACCGACGTGGCCACGCGCATCGTGGCGCAGAAGATGTCGCAGGGCCTGAAGCAGAACATCCTGATCGACAACCGCAGCGGCGCCTCGGGCACCATCGGCGCGGCGGCTGCCGCCAAGGCCGCGCCCGATGGCTACACCTTCGTGATGCTGGCCACGCCCACGCTGCTGGCCGCGCACCTGTACGGCCCCACGCCCTACGACATCTTCAAGAGCTTCACGCCCGTGGGCACGGTGTACGACCTGCCGATCGTGATGGTGGTCAATCCGAAGTCGCTGCCCGAAGTCACCGGCCTGCAAAGCCTGATCGCCAAGGCCAAGGCTGAAGGCGGCAAGCTCAACTACACGACGGCGGGCGCCGGCAGCTTCGGCCACCTGACGACCGAGCAGCTCAAGAACATCGGCAAGTTCGACATGCAGCACGTGCCCTACCGCGGCAGCGCGCCGGCCGTGACCGACCTGATCGGCGGGCAGGTGCCGGCCATGTTCTCCGACCTGGTGGCGGTGATGCCGCACATCCGCGCGGGCACGCTGCGCGCCATTGCGGTCGGCTCGGGCAAGCGCGTGAGCCTGCTGCCCGACGTGAAGACGGTGGCCGAACAGGGCTTCCCGGGTTTCGATGCCACGTCCTGGGGCGGCCTGCTGGCACCGGCGGGCACGCCCAAGGACGTGGTCGACCGCATGAGCGCCGAGCTGAAGACGGCGCTGGCCGACAAGGAAGTGCAGGACAAGCTCGAAAGCGTCGGCGCCTTCGCGGCCTACGGCACGCCCGAGCAAACGGGCACGCGCATGCGCCAGGATTTCGAGCGCTGGGGCAAGGTCATTCGCGACAACAAGATCACGAACCAGTAAAACAGCGCTTCGCACGCGGCCGGCAAAGAGACAATATCAGGAGACACGCATGGCAGACAGCAAGAAGACCAAGATGGCCGGCGAGCCGTTCCGCCCCCTGTTTCCGGTGCGCAGCCTGGCCGATATCCGCAGGCTCGAGGAAACGCCGCTCGCGCAGGCGCTGACGGTGCGCAGCACCTACGAGATCTTTCGCAACGCGGGCGCGGCTTTCGGCGGCAAGACGGCGCTCACCTTTCTTCGCACCGGCAACCCGGCCGATGAGCCGATCCGCTGGTCGTATGCCGACCTGCTCGCGGGCATCCACCAGACCGCGAACATGCTGCATGCGCTGGGGGTGGGCCCGGAAGACGCTGTGGCGGTGCTGCTGCCGGGCTGCCTTGAATACCACCTGGCGCTCTGGGGCGGCGAAGCGGCGGGCATCGTGCAGCCGCTCAATCCGCTGCTGACCGACGAGAAGCTGGTGGCGCTGATGACCGCCGGCCGCGCCAAGGTGCTGATCGCCTACGGCTCGGACAGCGAATCGGGCATGTGGTCGAAGGCGATGCGGCTGCGCAGCCAGGTGCCGACGCTCACCACCGTGCTTCGCGTGGCGCCGCACGACGAGGCACCGGGCGCCGCGGGCGCGCTGCCCAAAGGTGTCGCCGAGTTCAACACGCTGCGCGCCGCGCAACCTGCCGACCGGCTCATGAGCGGCCGCGACATTGCGCCCACAGACATCGCCGCCTACTTCCACACCGGCGGCACCACCGGCGCACCCAAGCTCGCGCGCCACAGCCACGGCGCGCAGGTGTTCACCGCCTGGGCCAGCGTGCAGGTCGCGGGCATGAACGACCAGGGCATCTCGATCAACGGCTATCCGCTGTTCCATGTGGCGGGCGTGCTGCCGGCTTCGCTGGCGTCGCTTTCGGCCGGTGTGGAGGTGATCATTCCGACGACCTCGCTGCTGCGCAACAAGGAGGTGCTCGCCAACTACTGGAAGCTGGTCGAGAAATACCGGCCGACCTCGCTCTCGGCCGTGCCCACGGTGCTGGCGGCATTGGCGAATGTGCCGCTGGACGGCGCCGACATTTCATCGATTGGCTACTGCCGCACGGGCGCTGCCGTGCTCTCGCCGGAACTGGCCGCGCGCTTCGAGCGCCTGTTCGGCCTGCACGTGCACGAGAGCCTCGGCATGACCGAAATGGCCGGCATCTCGACCATCACGCCGCCCGGCGTGGACGGGCCGGCGGGCTGCGTCGGCTTTCCGCTGCCCTACATGCAGATGCGCATCGTGGCGCTCGACGAAAGCGGCAACGCCAGCGACCGCGACCTGCCGCCGGGCGAGCAGGGCATGGTGCTGTTCAAGTCGCCCAACCTGTTCTCGGGTTTCGTCGATCCGGCGGACAACGCCAAGGCCTTTACCGCCGACGGCTGGCTTGCGACTGGCGACCTGGGCTGGATCGATGGCGACGGAAGGCTCAACCTCAGCGGCCGCTCGAAGGACCTGATCATCCGCAGCGGCCACAACATCGACCCCAAGGTGATCGAGGACGCGCTGGGCGCGCATCCCGCGGTGCAGCTGTGCGCGGCGGTGGGCGCGCCCGATGCGTACGCGGGCGAACTGCCGGTGGTGTTCGCAACGCTGGTGCCGGGCGCATCGGCCACCGAGGACGAACTGCTGGCCTTTACAGCCGCGCGCGTCGACGAGGCGCCCGCCAAACCCAAGTCGGTGATCGTCATCGAGAACATGCCGATGACCAACGTCGGCAAGATCTACAAGCCCGAGCTTCGCGCCATGGCGGCCAGCCGCGTGGTGGCGGCTGCGGTGGCGCAGATCTGCAACGAACTCGGCTTGACGGAAGCCGCTTGGCCGAGCGTGCGCAGCGAGGGCGAAAGCCTGGTGGAGGTGCGCATCGACGCAGCCGCCGCGGGCACGCTCGCGGCGCCGCTGCAGCAGCGGATCGAGGCGGCGCTCGCGCCGCTGCCGTTCCGGACCAAGGTGCGCGCGGAGTAGTCCCTGCGCCGTTTCTTGGCTGCGGCACGCGCAGAAAAAATCAACCATAGGAGACATCGAGAACATGAACAACGCCACATTCACCATCCGCCGCGCCCTGCACTGCGCCATGGCATCGCTAGCGTTCGCGGTCACCACCGCCGGCTGGGCGCAGACCTACCCGAGCAAGCCGATACGCATGGTGGTGCCCTTCGCCGCGGGCGGCGCGACAGACGTGCTGGCCCGCGTGGTGGGCGAGAAAATGGCCGCAGGGCTGGGCCAGCCGGTCATCGTCGACAACAAGCCTGGCGCCGCCGGCATCATCGGCACCGACGCGGTGGCCAAGGCCCCGGCCGACGGCTACACCCTGGTGCTGGCGCTGAGCAATTCGCTGCTGACCAACCAGTTCCTCTACCAGAAGCTGCCCTACGACACGCAGCGCGACCTCACGCTGGTCTACCAGATTGCCACCGCGCCGCTGGTGCTGGTGCTGGTGGTGCACCCCAGCGTGCCGGTGAAGAACGGGCCGGAGCTCTTGAAGTACGTGGCCGCCAACAAGGGCAAGGTGGCCTACAAGGGCGAGGCGCCGATGCTGCAAGACCTGATCGGCGGCCAGATCCAGATGGCCTTTGCCAGCGCGCTGGTGGCCAAGCCGCACATCGAGGCCGGCAAGCTCAAGGCCGTCGGCGTGAGCGGCGAGCGCCGCATGGCCACGCTCCCCGACGTGCCGACGCTGGCCGAGCAGGGCCTGGACGACGAGGCCTACCGCGTGGCCGGCTGGCTCGCCATTGCCATGCCGGCTGGCACGCCCAAGCCGATCGTGCAGCGCATTGCCGAAGAAGTGGGCAAGGCCACGCGCCAGCCCGATGTGCAGGCACGCGTGGCGGCGATGGGCTTCGACCTGAAGGAGAGCTCGCCCGAGGCCTTTGCCGCCGTGTACAAGAAGGAAAGCCCGATCTGGGAGCGCCTGATCAAGGATTCGGGCGCCAAGCTCGAGTAGCCCGTTTCGAGAGGGCCGGAGGGGGCGGGAATGGGGCCGCAGCTTAGGAAAACCCCGATGAACGGATGGACATGGATCGTTACCATCCATGGCTGCTTTCCCCCTCCCTCTCGATGACCACTCCCAACGAGTCCGGCCCCTTGCTGGACGCCGCCAGCCCCCTCCCCCCAGACATCGAAGCCGCCGACGAGCCCACCAAGGTGCCGCTTGCCATCGAGGACTGGCTCACCGTGATCATCATGGGCGCGCTGGCGCTCATCACCTTTGCCAACGTGCTGGTGCGCTATTTCACCGATTCATCGTTTGCGTGGACGGAGGAGTTCTCGGTCTTCCTCATGATCATGCTGGCGCTGGTGGCCGGCTCGGCCGCGGTGGCGCGCGACCGGCACATCCGCATCGAATACTTCTCGGAGAACGGCTCCATGGCGCGGCGCAAGCGGCTCGCGCAGTTCGGCGCGCTCATGATCGCCATCCTGTTCACGCTGATCGGTGCGCTCAGCATCCGCATGGTGTGGGACGACTACCGCTTCGAAGAAACCACGCCGGGCATCGGCCTGCCGGCCTGGTGGTATTCGATGTGGCTGCCCATCGTGTCCTTTGCCATTGCGCTGCGCGCGGTGGGCCTGATGATCCGCCGAGGCCGCAAGGCGTACACCGGCGAGCAAAGCAAAGACGACAAAGGCGACGCATCGTGATCGCCACCCTTCTCTTCGTCGCCTTCGTCGCGATGATGCTGGTGGGCGTGCCCATTGGCGCCGCGCTCGGCCTGGCCGGCGCCGCCTGCATTGCGCTGGCCAACAGCGACGCGCAGTGGTTCGGCTTGCTGGCCGTGCCGCAGAATTTCTATGCCGGCCTGGGCAAGTACCCGCTGCTGGCCATTCCGATGTTCGTGCTGGTGGGCTCCATCTTCGACCGCTCGGGCGTGGCGCTGCGGCTCGTGAACTTTGCGGTCGCCATCGTCGGCCGCGGCCCCGGCATGCTGCCGCTGGTGGCGATTGCGGTGGCCATGTTCCTCGGCGGCATCTCGGGCTCCGGCCCGGCCAATGCCGCCGCGGTGGGCGCGGTGATGATCGCGGCCATGTCGCGCGCGGGCTACCCTGCCGCCTTTTCAGCCAGCGTGGTGGGCGCCGCGGCGGCCACCGACATCCTGATTCCGCCTTCGGTCGCATTCATCGTGTATTCGGTGCTGGTGCCGGGTGCCTCGGTGCCGGCGCTGTTTGCCGCCGGAATGATCCCGGGCGTGATGGCCGGCCTGGCGCTGATGATTCCGGCCGTGCTACTGGCCCGCCAGCACAAGATGGGCGCGCTCGAATCGACGCTGCCTCGCCCACCGTTCTGGAAGAGCTTTCGCGAAGCGATCTGGGGCCTGGCTGCGCCGGTGCTCATCTTGGGCGGCATGCGCGCGGGCTGGTTCACGCCGACCGAAGCAGCGGTGGTGGCGGTGTTCTACGGCCTGTTCGTGGGCATGTGCGTGCACCGGACCATCAAGGTGCGCGACCTGTTCGTGATCTTGCGCGAATCGGGCGAGCTCTCGGCGGTGATCCTGCTGGTGGTCTCGCTCGCGGGCATCTTCGCGTACTCGCTCTCGACGCTCGGCATCATCGACCCTGTGACGCGTGCGATCGTGAATTCGGGCTTGGGCGAATACGGCATCCTGGCGTTGCTGATCCTGCTCTTGATTACAGTCGGCATGTTCCTGGACGGCGTGTCGATCTTCCTGATCTTCGTGCCGCTGTTGCTGCCGATCGTGCAGTACTACAAGTGGGACCCCGTGTGGTTCGGCGTCATCCTCACGCTCAAGGTGGCATTGGGCCAGTTCACGCCACCGCTCGCGGTCAACCTGATGGTGTCGTGCCGCATCGCCAAGGTGCGCATGGAAGAAACCGTTCGGTGGGTGGGCTGGATGCTGTTCTCGATGTTCCTGGTGATGGTGCTGGTGATCGCTTTCCCGGAACTTGCGTTGTGGTTGCCTCGGAAGCTGGGGTATTGAGATGCGACTCTGCTTCTCTTTGCTTCGCGCTGTTCGGTTAGCGCCTTGTTCAGGGCGCGCACCCGCCGACGGGGCACCTTTCTCCGCGAATGTCCCCCGGCCTGCGGCCTCCTCCTTTATTTCGCTGCGCAAGGCACCCCGCCAGCGGGTGCGTTGCACAGAGCGGTGGTTGAACAGCGGTACACCCAGAGCGTGCCCAGGTGCACAGGGCATCGGGTGCTCCGCGCAGCGAAATAAAGGAGGAGGGGCGCAGCCCCGGGGGACATTCGCGGAGGGGAGTACCCGGTGGCCTTTGCACACGCCCTGAACAGCGGCCCCAAGAACAGCAGCGCCAAAACATCAGCAAACGTTCCCGAAAACATCCACTACTTAGTTGTGTTCAGAAAACAAGGAGACCTCTCATGAAATTCCGCCGTACCCTCTTGGGCCTTGCCGCCGTAGCCACCGCCCTGGGCATGTTCTCGACCGGCGCCATGGCGCAGGCCGCCTACAAGCCCGAATACAAGATGTCCCTCGTGCTCGGCCCGCCCACGCCGTGGGGCCAGGCCGGAAAGATCTGGGCCGACCTCGTGAAAGAGCGTACCCAGGGCCGCATCAACATCAAGCTCTACCCCGGCGTGTCGCTCATCCAGGGCGACCAGACCCGCGAGTTCAGCGCGCTGCGCCAGGGCGTCATCGACATGGCCGTGGGCTCGACCATCAACTGGTCGCCGCAAGTCAAGCAGCTCAACCTCTTCTCCATGCCCTTCCTGATGCCCGACTACGCGGCCATCGATGCGCTCACGCAAGGCGAGGTCGGCAAGGACATGTTCAAGACCCTCGACAAAGCCGGCGTCGTGCCCCTTGCCTGGGGCGAGAACGGCTACCGCGAAATCACCAACTCCAAGAAGCCGATCAAGTCGCCTGAAGACTTGAAGGGCATGAAGATCCGCGTCGTCGGCTCGCCGATCTACTCCGACATGTTCACCGCGCTGGGCGCCAACCCCACGCAGATGAGCTGGGCCGACGCCCAGCCCGCGCTCGCGAGCGGCGCGGTCGACGGGCAGGAGAACCCGCTCTTCCTGTTCACCGTTCTCAAGATGCAGAACGTGGGCCAGAAGTTCGTCACCACCTGGGGCTACGTGGCCGATCCGCTGGTGTTCGTGGTCAACAAGGAAATCTGGGCTTCGTGGACGCCGGCCGACCAGGCCATCGTTCGCCAGGCCGCCATCGATGCCGGCCAGCAGGAGATTGCCATTGCGCGCAAGGGCCTGGTGGAGGCCGACAAGCCCGTGCTGAAGGACATTGCCGCCATGGGCGTGACCGTGACCCAGCTCACGCCCGCCGAGCGCGAAGCCTTTGTGAAGGCCACGCGGCCTGTGTACGAAAAGTGGAAGGGCACCGTGGGTGCCGACCTCGTGGCGAAGGCCGAGAAGGCCATCACAGCACGGAAGAAGTAAGCAGCAAGCAACCCGTGCCGCTTCAGGGTGCCGCCGCGACAATGTCGCGATGCACACCCTGATCATCGACACGGACCCCGGCGCGGACGATGTGATCGCGCTGCTGTTTGCCATGGCGGCGCCTGAAGCACTGAAGCTCCAGGCGCTGACCACGGTGGCCGGCAATGTTCCGCTGGCCAAGACCTCGCGCAACGCGCGCCTTGCCTGCGAATGGGCGGGGCGGCCGGACGTTCCTGTGTACGCCGGCGCGGAGCGCCCACTGCAGCGCACGCCGATCTACGCAGCCAACATCCACGGCCGCGAAGGCATCACCGGCGTCGAGGTTCACGAGCCGGCCACGCCGCTGGCTGAAGGGCATGCGGTCGACTACCTCATTCGCACACTGCGCGAGGCGCCCGAGAAAAGCGTGACGCTTGCCATGCTTGGCCCGCAAACCAACCTCGCGCTGGCGCTTGGGCAAGCCCCGGACATCGTGCGCGGCTTGCGCGAACTCGTGCTCATGGCCGGCGCGCATTTCAACGGCGGCAACATCACGCCGACTGCGGAGTTCAACGTGTTCGCCGATCCTCATGCGGCCGAGGCCGTGCTGAAGAGCGGCGTACCGACGAAGATGCTGCCGCTGGACGTGACGCACAAGATTCTCACGAGCGACGAGCGCATCGCGCGGCTGCGCGGCATCGGCAACCGGGCCGGCGCGATCGTTGCCGACATCCTCGACGCCTACGCCCCGCAGGAAATGCAGTACTACGACATGCCCGGCGGGCCGGTGCACGACGCGACCGTGATCGCCTATTTGCTGCAGCCCACGCTCTTCAGGGGCAGGCTGATCCACGTCGAAGTCGACAGCCGCGAAGGCATGGGCTTCGGCCAGACGGCGGCCGACTGGTACGGCAGCCTGAACCGCCCCGCCAACGTGAACTGGATCGTCGATGGCGATGCGCAGGGTTTTTTCGACCTGCTGACCGAACACATCGCACGGCTGCCCTGAGAACCCAGGCAAAAAAAAGCCACGCTGCGAACAGCGTGGCTTTTGTTTTTGTGCCGCAGCAGCGAATCGATCAGTGCTGCAGGATCTTGTTCAGGAAATCCTTCGTGCGCGGCTGGCGGTTTTCCGGGTGGCTGAAGAACTCGTCCTTCGGGCAGTCTTCCAGGATCTTGCCGCCCACGTCGATGAAGATCACGCGGCTGGCCACCTTGCGGGCGAAGGCCATTTCGTGCGTCACCACCATCATGGTCATGCCGTCCCTGGCCAGGCTCACCATCACGTCGAGCACTTCGCCGACCATTTCGGGGTCGAGCGCCGAAGTGGGTTCGTCGAACAGCATCACGATCGGGTCCATGCTGAGCGCGCGGGCAATGGCCACGCGCTGCTGCTGGCCGCCCGAGAGCTGGCCCGGGAACTTGTCCTTGTGCGCCATCAGGCCCACGCGGTCGAGCATCTTGAGGCCGCGGGTCTTGGCTTCTTCGGGGCTGCGGCCGAGCACCTTGATCTGGGCGATCGTGAGGTTCTCGGTGACCGACAGGTGCGGAAACAGCTCGAAGTGCTGAAACACCATGCCGACCTTGGAACGCAGCTTGGGCAGGTTGGTCTTGGGGTCGTGCAGCGGAATGCCGTTGACGGTGATCTCGCCCTTCTGGAAGGGCTCGAGCGCGTTCACGGTCTTGATGAGGGTGGACTTGCCCGAGCCCGAGGGCCCGCACACCACCACCACGTCGCCCTTGGCGATGCTCACCGAACAATCGTTGAGCACCTGCACCGGGCCATACCACTTGGAGACGTTCTTGATTTCAATCATTTTTTCGGACATTTCTTTCTCCGGTTCAGCCACTCAGCGAATGATGGCAATCTTCTTGTGGAGGCGCTTGACGAGCCACGACAAGGCATAGCACATGATGAAGTAAACGACAGCCGCGAGCAGGTAGGCCTCGATCGGGCGGCCGAAGTTCTTGCCCGCGGTCTCGAAGCCCTTGAGCATGTCGTATGCGCCGATGGCGTAGACCAGCGAGGTGTCCTGGAACAGGATGATGGTCTGCGTGAGCAGCACCGGCAGCATGTTGCGGAAGGCCTGCGGCAGCACGATCAGGCGCATGTTCTGCCCATAGGTCATGCCGACCGCCTGGCCTGCATTCACCTGGCCGCGCGGAATCGACTGGATGCCCGCGCGCATGATCTCGCTGAAGTAGGCCGCCTCGAACGCGATGAAGGTGATCACGGCCGAGATTTCCGACCGGTAGTTCGAGCCGACGGAGCCGAAGGCCGCGTAGAACGAAGCCGGCACCAAGAGGAAGAACCACAGGATCACCATCACCAGCGGAATGCTGCGCATGCCGTTGACGTAGATGGCGGCGGGCGCATCGAGCCACTTCTTGCCCGAGAGCCGCATGAGCGCCAGCACGGTGCCGAAGAGCACGCCGCCAATGGTGGCGACGATCGTCAGCATGATGCTGAAGTAGAAGCCCTTGACGACGAAGTTGCTGATGACGTCCCAGTTATAGAACGACAGGTCGAGATTCATCATGTCAATGTCCCCCGCCGCCGCCGCTGGCCGAGACGATGAAGCCCGGCACGCGCGTCTTCTTCTCGATGAAAGCCATGATGCGGTTGATTGCAAAGGCCGAAATCACGTAGAGCCCTGTCACCGCCAGGTACACCTCGATGCCGCGCGAGGTTTCTTCCTGCGCCTGCATGGCGAACATCGTGAGTTCAGTCACCGACACGGCGAACGCCACCGACGAGTTCTTGAAGATGTTCATCGTTTCGCTCGTGAGCGGCGGAATGATGATGCGGTAGGCCATGGGCAAGATCACGTAGCGGTAGTACTGCGGCGTGGTAAAGCCCACCGCCATGCCCGCATAGCGCTGGCCCTTGGGCAGCGCCTGGATGCCCGAGCGCACCTGCTCGGCAATACGCGCCGAGGTAAAGAAGCCCAGCGCCAGCACCACCAGCACAAAGCTCGGCACGCCCTTCATGACCGGAATCATGGCCGGAATCACGTGGTACCAGAGGAAGATCTGCACCAAGAGCGGAATGTTGCGGAACAGCTCGACCCAGGCATTGCCCAGGCGTATGAGCCACGGGCTGTTGGGCAAGGTGCGGATGATGCCGACGAGCGAACCCAGCACCAGCGCGACGATGAGCGCCAGCAGGGCGACCGACACGGTCCAGCCCCATGCGGACAGCATCCACTCCCAGTAGGTCGGGTACTTCCCGCCCGGGTCTTGCAAGAAGACCTGCCAATCCCAGTTTGATCCCATCGGGGACTCTCCTTCTTTCAGATTTCCAGACTGCCAGCTTGCAGAGGCCGTGCCCGCGCGCCGCAGCATTGCGTTGCCTGCGAAAACAAACGCCCGCCGGGGGCGGCGGGCGTTGCGCGGATGACCTTCGCAGCGATTACTTCTTCGCGGCGTACTCTTCCATCGGCTTGTCGTTCGGGTTGGCCCAGGCCGACTTGGTAGCTTCGGACAGCGGCAGGTTCACCGTGACGTTTGCCGGGGGAATCGGCTTCAGGAACCACTTGTCCCAGAGCTTGGCGAGCTCGCCGTTCTTGATCTGCGCCTTGATGCTGTCGTCCACCACCTTCTTGAAGGCGGCGTCGTCCTTGCGGATCATGATGGCGATGGGCTCGACGCTGAGCACTTCGCCCACGATCTTGTAGTCGGCGGGCGACTTCGACTTGGCGATGTTCGAGGCCAGGATGGAACCGTCCATCACGAAGGCGTCGGCGCGGCCCGATTCGAGCAGCAGGAAGCTGTCGGAGTGGTCCTTGCCATACAGTTCCTTGAAGTCGATGCCGCCGGCGCGTTCGTTCTTGCGCAGCGTTTGCACCGACGTGGTGCCGGTGGTGGTGGCCACGGTCTTGCCGTTCAGGTCCTTGATGCCGTTGATGCCCGAGTTGGCCTTGACCGCAATGCGCACCTCCTCGACGTAGGTGGTGACGGCAAACGACACGTCCTTCTGGCGCGTGGCGTTGTTGGTGGTGGAGCCGCACTCCAGGTCGACGGTGCCGTTTTGCACCAGGGGCACGCGGTTTTGCGAGGTCACGGGCTGGTACTTGGTTTCAAGCTTGGCCAGGCCGAGGTGCTTCTGGATGTCGCGAATGATGTTGGCGCAGACGTCGTAGTGGAAACCGGTGTACTGGCCGTTGCCGAGCGTGTACGAAAGGCCGGAAGATTCCCGCACGCCTTCGGTGATGGTGCCCGAGGCCTTGATCTTGGCCAGGGTGTCATTGGCCTGTGCAAACGCGCTGCCGGCAGCCACGGCTGCGATTGCCAATGCCAATACTTGCTTTTTCATACGGAAAACTCCTGAGGTGACTGGAAGATACAGATACAACTAAATTTTAGACATTCAGGTCATGGGGAATACCCGGGCCAACCCGGTGCATTCTCGATGACGTGTGCACCGGCGCCGCGCATCGCGGCGCCGTCGTGGTGCAGGGCTACCCATTGGCATTGTCCGACTTTCACTAAGCAGCCTTTGTGCCCGAGGGCTCGGCAGCCGGGGGCACCGGTGCGGACAGGCGAACGGGCTGGGTCAGATTTTCGGGCACGAGCAGCGCTTCCATCTCGGCGCGCGTCATGATGCCCAGCGATTCGGCCACCAGGTCGATGGGCCCGCCGGTGGCCAGCGCAGTCTTGGCGATGAGCGCCGCCTTTTCGTAGCCGATGAGGGGATTGAGCGCGGTAACCAGCGTGACCGATTCCCGCACCCGCTTGGCCAGGAACTCGCGGTTCGCCTCGATGCCTTCGACGCAGTTCTGCCGCAGCGTGATGCAGGCATTGCTCAGGTGCCGGATGCTCTTGAACAGGCTCCACCCCATGATGGGTTCGAAGGCATTGAGCTGCAGCTGGCCGGCCTCCGATGCCATGGTGACCGTGATGTCGTTGCCGATGACCTCGAACGCCACCTGGTTCATGACTTCCGGGATCACCGGATTGACCTTGCCCGGCATGATCGACGAGCCGGCCTGGCGCGGCGGCAGCCGGATTTCTCCAAAGCCCGCCTGCGGGCCGCTGGACAGCAGGCGCAGGTCGTTGCAGGTCTTGCTGAGCTTGGTGGCCACCCGCTTGAGCACGCCCGAAAGCTGCACGAAGGCGCCGGTGTCCTGCGTGGCCTCGATGAGGTTGGCGGCCTGCTTCAGCGGCACGCCGCTCTGCTCGGCCAGGTACTGGCAGGCCAGGTTGGCATAGCCGTGCGGCGCGTTGATGCCGGTGCCGATGGCGGTGGCGCCGAGGTTGATTTCCTCGATGAGCGCGCGCGCCTCGCCGAGCCGGGCCTCGTCTTCGCCGATCATGATGGCGTAGGTCAGGAACTCCTGGCCCAGCGTCATGGGCACGGCGTCCTGCAGCTGGGTGCGGCCGATCTTGAGAATGTCCTTGAACTCGAGCGCCTTGGCCTCGAAGCTCTGGCGCAGCGCGGCCATGGATTCGAGCAGCTTGTCGATGGCAAACCACAGGGCCAGCCGCACCGCCGTCGGGTAGACGTCGTTGGTGCTCTGCGAGGCGTTGACGTGGTCGTTGGGGTGCAGCACGTCGTAGCGGCCCTTTTCATGGCCGAGCTTCTCGAGTGCGAGGTTGCAGATCACCTCGTTGGCGTTCATGTTGGTCGAGGTGCCGGCGCCGCCCTGGATCACGTCGACCACGAATTCCTCGAGCAGCTTGCCCTCGATGAGGTCGTCGCAGGCCAGGATGATCGCCGCGGCGCGGTCGCGGTCGATGGCGCCGAGGTCGGCATTGGCGCGCGTGGCGGCCTTCTTCACGAAGGCCAGCGCGCGCACCAGGTCGGGCATGGCCGACACGCGGGTGCCGGAGATGGCGAAGTTCTCGACCGCGCGCGCCGTGTGCACGCCCCAGTAGGCAAAGGCAGGAATCTGCTTTTCGCCGAGGAAGTCGTGTTCGGTCCTGAAATTGGGGCTCATACAGGTTCCTCGGCTAAAAAAAAGCACGCGGGTGGCGCGTGCCGGAAGTCTTGCTGTGACAGCGGTGTGATTGGAAACTGCCGCGACTTTAGTGGCGCCAGGCCCGCGACGCCAATGCCGTTTGCGGGGAGCCCTATGCGCAGCATTTATAGATTGTGCAGCGCACAAATTCCATCCGTCAATCAGGTCACCGTTTGGGCTGGGCACCGACCAGGTACGACCAGAGCGCATCGGCCGTGCGCTTGGGCTGCAGGCCTTCTGAAGAACCCGCAACGGCCTTCGCGGAGCGGCCGGTGCCGGTCTTTACGGGAACCGGTGCGCTCGGCCGTTCGCGGTAGGCGCGGATTTCCATCGTCGCCTCCAGGCTGTCGATCTCGGGCGGCAGCGCGCTCACCAGCTTGCGCGCCTTGATTTCCTTGCGCACCGCGCTCTGCGGCAGAAAGGCGATGCCGTGGCCCTCGAGCGCCATGACCTTCAGGCCTTCGGCCATGTCGGTTTCATAGACCCGGTCGAGGTGGATGGCGGTGCCCGACTCTTTCAGCAGCTGGTCGACCACCCGTCCCAGGTAGGCGCCGGGCGCGTAGCCCAGGTAAGGCAGCGGCTGGCCGGGCCTTCCGGGCAGGCGGAAGCGCGGTGCGCCCTCGGCATCGGCCTTGACCCAGGGCGCCACGGTTTCCTCGCCCAGGCTGACCATTTCGTACTTGTTGGCGTCGAGCTGCAGCGGCTGCGAGGGGTGGTGGTAGGCAATCAGCAGGTCGCAGCTGCCTTCGACCAGCCGCAGCACGGCGTCGTGCACATTGAGCGCGATGAGCCGGCTCTTGATGGGCCCGAAGTGCTCGCGCAGGCTGGTCACCCAGGAGGGGAAAAAGGTGAAGGCCAGCGTGTGCGGGACGGCAATTTCGATCACGTCCTGCCCGGCGGCCGAGTGCCCGCGCAGCATGGCGCGCGTGCTCTGCAGCGATTGCAGCATCTCGATGGCCTGGCTGTAGAGCGTCTGGCCCGCGGGCGTGAGGCGCGTGGGGTAGGAGCTGCGGTCGACCAGGTCGGTGCCGGCCCAGCCCTCCAGCGCCTGGATGCGCCGCGAAAAAGCCGGCTGCGTGACATGCCTCAATTGGGCCGAGCGGCTGAAGCTGCGCGTTTCCGCCAGGCTGATGAAGTCTTCTAGCCACTTTGTTTCCATACGCGGCGATTATGCGAGCGCCGCGCCATACTGGACGCCCCCTCCTTTTCCCGCACTCGCCATGTCTTTTGCCGACCTGCCCGAACTGACCGCCACCGAACTGTCGCACCTGATCGGGAGCCGCAAGGTGTCCTGCCGCGAGGTGATGCAAGCCTCGCTGGCGCGCATCGAGGCGCTCAACCCGCGCTTCAACGCCATTGTTTCGCTGCGCGACCCCGAAGCCCTGCTGGCCGAAGCCGGCGAGCGCGACGCCGAACTGGCACGCGGCGAGCGGCGCGGCTGGATGCACGGCTTTCCGCTGGCGGTGAAGGATCTGAGCCACGCCGCCGGGCTGCCGACCTCGATGGGCTCGCCGCTTTCGCCGCGCACCCCGGCGCGCACCGACAGCCTGCACGTCGCGCGCATGCGGGAGTCCGGCGCCGTCGTGATCGGCAAGACCAACACGCCGGAGTTCGGCCTGGGCTCGAACACCTACAACACGGTGTTCGGCATTACCCGCAACGCCTATGCGCCCGACCGCAGCGCCGGCGGCAGCAGCGGCGGCGCCGCGGTGGCGCTGGCCCTGGGCATGCTGCCGGTGGCCGACGGCAGCGACATGATGGGCTCGCTGCGCAACCCGGCCGCCTTCAACAACGTGATCGGCATGCGGCCTTCGCGCGGCCGCGTGCCCGGCGATCCGGAGCAGGAGCTGTTCTTCCAGCAACTGGGTACCGAAGGACCGATGGCCCGCAACGTGGAAGACACCGCGCGGCTGCTGGCGGTGCAGGCGGGCTTCGACACGCGCGTGCCTCTGTCCTCGCCGCAGGCCCTGCCGGCGCCCGATGCACTGCGGCTCGACGACAACGTGGAGGGCCTGCGCGTGGGCTGGCTCGGCGGCATCTGGCCCGATCTGCCGCTGGCGCCGGGCATCCGCGAACTGGGCGAGCGCGCACTCGACACCTTTCGCGCCATCGGCTGCGAAGTGGAGCCCTGCACGCTCGACGTGCCGCGCGAGCACAACTGGAGCGCCTGGCTGCGCCTGCGGCAGCTGCTGGTGGGCGGCAAGCTCGGCGCGTACCTGCGCGACCCGAAGCTCTTTGCCCAGCTCAAGCCCGAGGCGCAGTGGGAAATAGAGCAGAGCCGCCATCTTGATGCGACGTCGCTGTACCAGGCTTCGGTCTATCGCTCGAACGTGTACCGCGCATTCCTCAGCCTGTTCGAGCGCTTCGACTTCGTGCTGGCTCCATCGGCGCAGGTGTTTCCTTTCGATGCCGAGCTGCACTGGCCCACTGAAGTCGCTGGCGTGCCGAGCGACACGTACCACCGCTGGATGGAAATCGTGACGCCGTTCACCCTGGCCGGCCTGCCCACGCTGAATGTGCGCGCGGGATTCGGCGAGGGTGGTTTGCCGATGGGCCTGCAGCTGGCCGGGCCGATCCATGCGGATCTCGGCGTGCTGCGGCTGGGGCATGTGTATGAGAAGGCGTGCGGATGGGGTGCCCGGCGCCCTCCGGTCCTGGCTTGACTCCCTCCCCCTTTGGGGGAGGGCTGAGGTGGGGGCAAGCGGCGCATCCACTGGGCGCCCTGCCCGCCCCCATCCCAACCTTCCCCCAGCGGGGGAAGGGGCAAGGCATCAGACCGGGGTCAATACTCCGCGCCCTGCAAAATGCCCTTCGGCATTCGCAAGGAAATGGTCGACCGATTTCTGCGTCGCCTCCGGCGACCAGCCCGCCATGTGCGGCGTGAGCAGCACGTTGTCCAGGCCGATCAGCGGTTCGGGCCGCTTCGGCTCGCTTTCATAGACGTCCAGGCCCGCGCCGGCAATGCGGTTCTCGCGCAGCGCTGCGGCCAGCGCCTCGGTATCGACCACGCTGCCGCGGCCGATGCTGACCAGGAAGCCCTGCGGCCCGAGTGCATCGAGCACCTCGGCATTCACCAGGTGGCGCGTGGCCGGCCCGCCGGGCGCGGCGAGCACCAGAAAATCGGCCCACGTGGCGAGCGATTTCAGGTCGTCGAAGTAGCGCTGCGTTGCGCCTTCTCGCGGCTTGCGGTTGTGATAGCCCACTTCCATGTCGAACGCGGCCGCGCGCTTGGAGATCTTCTGGCCGATGGTGCCCAGCCCGAGGATGCCGAGCTTCTTGCCCGACACGTTCGGCGGCTGCGGAATCGCCTCGCGCCACACGCCCTCGCGGCACAGCCGGTCGAGTTGGCGAAACCCGCGAACGATGCTGATCAGCAGGCCGAAGGCGTGGTCGGCCACGCAGTCGTCATTGGTGCCCGCGCCGTTGGCCGTGACGATGCCGCGCGCCCGGGTCGCGTCGAGCGGCACGCCTTCGTAGCCCGCGCCCATGCAGCAGACGAGCTCGAGCGCCGGCATGGCCGCGATCTCTTCGGGCGTGATGCCGATCACGCCGATGGTCAGCACCGCGCGAAATTTCTTGCCGTGCTCGGCAACGGCCGCGGCGCGCGCGGCGGGGTCGAAGGCGTAGGTCACGTCGTAGACCTCGGCAATCTGGGCCTGGTGGGCGCTCGAGAGGCTGTTGAGCACCAGCAGGGGAATCTTGGTCGGCACGTCTGAACTCCTGGATCGATTAAAAAAGAAGAATGATCGGGCTACATCAGCGGTGTGGCTTCGCTTTTTTGCAAAGCCCACATCTGCGCATAGCGGCCTTGCCTGGCCAGCAGCTCGGCATGCGTGCCGCGCTCGACGATCACGCCCGCTTCGAGCACCAGGATCTCGTGCGCGTCGACCACGGTCGACAGCCGGTGCGCGATGACCAGCGTGGTCTTGTCCTGCGCCGCGCTCTTGAGCTCGGACTGAATGGCGCGCTCGTTGGCCGAATCCAGCGCCGAAGTGGCTTCGTCGAAGATCACGATCGGCGGGTTCTTGAGCAGCGTGCGCGCAATGGCCACGCGCTGCTTCTCTCCGCCCGAAAGCTTGAGGCCGCGCTCGCCCACCGTGGTCTCGTAGCCCAGGGGCGTGGCCGAGATGAAGTCGTGGATGCGGGCCGCGCGCGCGGCGTTTTCCACTTCTTCGCGCGTGGCGCCGGGGCGGCCGTAGGCGATGTTGTATTCGACCGTGTCGTTGAACAGAACCGTGTCTTGCGGCACGATGCCGATGGCGCGGCGCACGCTGGATTGCTGCACTTCGCGGATGTCCTCGCCGCCGATGGTGATACGGCCCTGCTGCACGTCGTAGAAGCGGTAAAGCAGTCGTGCGAGCGTGGACTTGCCCGAGCCCGAGGGGCCGACCACGGCCACGGTCTTGCCGGCCGGAATCTCGAAGCTCACGTGCTTCAAGATGGGGCGCGCGGGCTCGTAGGCAAAGCTCACGTCTTCGAAGCGGATGGTGGAGTCGAAGCCGCTGCCCTCACCCCTGCCCTCTCCCGGAGGGAGAGGGAGCAAAGACAGAGGTTGCGCACCGGGCGCATCGCGCACCTCGCGCTCTTTTTCCATCAGCACGAACATCTTGTCCAGGTCGGCCAGGCTCTGCTTGATCTCACGGTAGATCACGCCCAGAAAGTTGAGCGGAATGTAGAGCTGGATCATGAAGGCGTTGACCATCACCAGGTCGCCCAGCGTCATGCGCCCTTCGACCACGCCCGAGGTGGCGCGCCAGAGCATCAGCACCAGGCTCACGGCAATGATCATCTGCTGCCCGATGTTGAGCATGCTCAGCGTGCGCTGGCTCTTGATGGCGGCCTTGCGGTAGCGGTCCAGGCTGGCGTCGTAGCGCTTCGCCTCGAACTCCTCGTTGTTGAAATACTTGACGGTTTCGTAGTTCAGCAGCGAATCGACCGCGCGGCTCTGGGCCATGGAGTCGAGCTCGTTCATGGTCTTGCGAAACTGGGTGCGCCACTCGGTCACGGTGACCGTGAAGCTGATGTACAACACCAGCGCCGCGGCCGTGATCCAGACAAAGAGCGAGTCGAACTTCACGCCCAGAATCGTGAGCACCAGCACCAGCTCGATGATGGTCGGCACGATGCTGTAGAGCGACATCGAGATGAGCGAGTGCACCCCGCGCGTGCCGCGCTCGATGTCGCGCGTCATGCCGCCGGTCTGGCGCTCGAGGTGAAAGCGCAGGCTCAGCGAATGCAGATGGCCGAACACCTCCAGCGCAATCTGCCGGGCCGTGCCTTCGGTGGCCTTGGCGAAGATGAGTTCGCGCAGTTCGCCGAAGAGCGCGGTCGAGAACCGCAGCAGCCCGTAGGCCAGCAAAAGCCCGATGGGCACGATCAGGAGCGCCTGCGCCATGTCGGGCTTGGGCGTCATCGTGTCGATGAGGTTCTTGAGCAGCACCGGCACGCCCACGTTGGCCACCTTGGCGCCCACCATGAAGGCAAGCGCGGCAATCACCCGCCACTTGTACTGCCAGAGGTAGGGAAAAAGGCGGCGCAGCGTGGCCCAGTCGGAGCGGTCGCTGCGCGCCGGAGGGTGCCCGGCGACGGGATGGGAGGGAGGGGGTAGGGCTTCGCCGCTGCGGCGCATGAGGGACAATCGTGGTTGCTTTGTTCTGCCTCAGATTGTGCCCATGTCCGATACTTCCAGCACCGCCGCTGCCGCCACCCTCAAAAGCCTGCCCACCGACATGGAGCTGGTGCTCAAGGTCATTCCCATGCCGGCGGACTGCAACGCCAACGGCGACATCTTCGGCGGCTGGGTCATGGCGCAGTGCGACCTGGCCGGCTCGGTGATTCCGGCGCGCTACGCTAAGGGCCGCCAGGCCACGGTGGCGGTGAACGAATTCATCTTCAAGCAGCCGGTGCGGCTGGGCGACATCCTGTCGTTCTATTCGAAGCTGGTGCGCATCGGGCGCACCTCGGTCACAGTCACGGTCGAGGTGTTCGCCGAGCGTTTCCGGGCCCAGGGCGAGTACATCAAGGTCACGCAGGCCACTTTCACCTACGTGGCCATCGACGACAACGGCCGCCCCCGCCCGATCGAAAAGTAATTGGCGCTAAGGGGGCCGAGCGCCCTCAGACCTTCGAAAAATCCGGCTTGCGCTTTTCCATGAACGCGCCGAAGGCTTCGCGCGCGGCCGGTTCCCGCAGCATGCGGCCGAAGCTCGCGCCCTCTTCGTCCATGCGTTCGAGCACGGCGGGCAGTTGCGCCTTCTTCAGCAGGCGCTTGGTCTCGACGAGCGCACTCAGCGGCTTGGCCGCGAGCTTGCGGGCCTGCACCTGGGCGATGGCGTTGGCTTCGGTCGGCGGCACGATGCGGTTGACCAGGCCCACTTCGAGCGCGGCCTCGGCCATGAAGGGTTCGCCCAGCAGCAGCGCCTCGGCCGCACGGTGGTAGCCCAGCATCTGCGGCACCAGCAGGCTCGAGGCCGCCTCGGGGCACAGGCCCAGGTTCACGAAAGGCATCGAGAACGCCGCGTTGTCGCCCGCATAGACCAGGTCGCAGTGGAACAGCATCGTGGTGCCGATACCGACGGCCGGGCCGCAAACGGACGCGACGATGGGCTTGGGAAAGGTCGCGATGCCGCGCAGGAAGCGGAACACCGGCGACTCCTTGCCGGCGGGCGGGGCGTTCAGGAAGTCGCCGATGTCGTTGCCCGCGCTGAAAATGGTGGGGTCGCCCTGGATCAGCACGCAGCGCACCGCGGCATCGCTCTCGGCCGCGGCCAGCGCGTCGGCCAGTTCGCCGTACATGTTGCTGGTGATCGAGTTCTTCTTGTCGACGCGGTTGAAGGTCAGGGTCATCACACCGGCTTCGGTGTGGACGAGGATGTCGCTCATGGGAATGGTCCTTGAATAAAAACGGGTAACGCCGCGCTCAGGCGTCGAGGGCTTCTCGCACAAAATCCAGCCGGTCCTGGCCCCAGAACATCTGGTCGCCGACGAACATGGTGGGCGCGCCGAACACGCCGCGCTCGACCGCTTCCTGCGTGACGGCCTTCAGGCAGTCTTTCACCTCCTGCGAACCGGCCAGCGCGAGCAAGGCGGCGGCGTCGAAGCCCGCATTCTGAAGCACCGCGCCGACAACGGCCGGGTCGTTCATGTTCTTCGGCTCGACCCACATCGCGTGAAATATGGCGTCGACATACGCACCGAAGCGCGCCGGCTCCTTCATCTGAATGCCTGTGGCGCCGCGCATCAACAGCAGCGTATTGATCGGGAAGTGCGGGTTGTGCACAAAGGGCACGCCATAGCGCTTTGCAAAGCGCTGCAGGTCGATGGTCATGTACGGCGCCTTGGGCACCACTTCGGCGGGAGACCGGTTGCCGGTGGCCTGGAAAACGCCGCCCAGGAGCATGGGCTTCCAGACGAGTTCGGCGCCGGTGTCGGCGCAGACGTGCAGCAACTGGGTGGCGGCCAGGTAGGCGGCGGGGCTGCCGAAGTCGAAATAGAAGTCGACGGATTTGGTCATGGGTGTGTCCTTGTCTTTACTCAGGTCGCCACTTGTTGGTGCGGCTGCTGTTCAGGGCGTGTGCACAGGCCACCGGGTACTCCCCTCCGCGAATGTCCCCCGGGGCTGCGCCCCTCCTCCTTTATTTCGCTGCGCGGAGCACCCGATGCCCTGTGCACCTGGGCACGCTCTGGGTGTACCGCTGATCAACGGCCGCTCTGTGCAACGCACCCGCTGGCGGGGTGCCTTGCGCAGCGAAATAAAGGAGGAGGCCGCAGGCCGGGGGACATTCGCGGAGCAAGGTACCCCGTCGGCGGGAGCGCACCCTGAACAAGGCATCGAACGCACAACGCAGCGATCCGACATCTCAGAACTTCTCCGACCAGGGTCGCAAATCAAGCTCATGCGTCCAAGCATCGCGCGGCTGCGAATGCAGCATCCAGTAGCTGTCAGCAATGTGCTCGGGGTTCAGGATGCCGTCGCTTTCCTTCAGCGCATACCGCTCGGGAAAATTGGTGCGAATGAACTCGGTGTCGATGGCGCCGTCGACCACCACGTGCGCGACGTGAATGCCCTGCGGCCCGAGCTCGCGGGCCATCGACTGGGCCAACGCACGCAAAGCCATCTTCGCGCCAGAGAAGGCGCCGAAGTTCGCTGCGCCTCGCAGCGATGCGGTGGCGCCCGTGAAGATGATCGTGCCGCGATGCCCGCCCTTCGGGAGTTCGCGCGACACCATGCGCTTTGCGACCTCGCGCCCATTGAGAAAGCCCGAGAAGCAAGCCATCTCCCACACTTTGAAATACTTGCGCGCGGTTTCGGTGAGGATGCTCTCGGGCACGTTGGCGCCGATGTTGAACACCATCACCTCGATGGGGCCGATCGTCGATTCGATCTGTTCGACCAGTGCGACCACTTCCTCTTCCTTGCGGGCGTCGCAGCCGAACGCATGGGCGCGGCCGCCGTCGGCTTCGATCTGCTCAACCAGCGGCTGCAGCTTGTCGAGGCTGCGCCGCGTCACGCAGGCGGCATAGCCTTCGCGCGCGAAGCGGCGGGCAATGGCACCGCCGGTGGCGTCGCCGGCTCCGACGATGAGTGCGGTCTTTTGCATGGACGTTCTCTCGCTATTCCTTGTAGTAGACGATCTGGTTCGACGTGGCGAGCAGCACGCCCTTCTCGCTCCACAGGTGTGCCGCCTGGTCGAAAAAGCCGTTGAAGAACTGCTGCCCCACCGCGCGGCCCAGCAAGTAGCCCGAGCCGACCTCGGCCAGTTGATCCGGCCCGGCATGGAAGTAGGTGGTGATCGACACCGTGCCCGCCGGCACATGCTTGGCGCGGCGCAGCCACACGCGCGGATAGAACATGTCGCTCATCGCCGCCAGCGAGCAGAAGTCGAGCGGCCGTTGTTCCGCATCGCGCAGCCAGAGCCGGCTTTCGCTGTGCTGCAGGCTGCCGTCCCACTTCGCGGGAATGCCGCCGCTGATCGGGCGCATCTCGTAGCGGTCCAACCACGCCACGCCGGCGGGGCCGATGCTGAAGCGCTCGACCGACTCGGGCGGCGGCACCTCGGGCAGGGGCATGTCGCTTTCGCCCCAGGTTTCGCGCCGTGCCGCCGTGACCACCGTGGCCGTGGTCGTCATGTTCGGCGCGCCGTTCGCTCCCGGCTGGGTGATCTGCACCGTCCAGTGTTGCGTCGAGCGGTTGGTGCGCACCGGCGTGGCCTGCACGTCGAAGGGGCCGGCTTCGAGCGCCGCCGCAAAGTTGACGGTCAACGCGAGCGGCGTGCCCAGCAGGTCCGGGTGCCGCAGCACCGACTGCAGCGCAATGGCCGCCGTGGCGCCGCCGAAGGGCCCGACCATGTTCCAGTAGTCGGGGCTGGTGGCGCCGGTGAAATGACCGGCGCGGATGTCGCTGTGCTCAAGCGCCAGGGCTTTGTCGAAGGGATGCGTGCTCATGGTGATTTGAAGTGTGCCTCCGATGCGTGGCGTCACGCAGTCGTGTGCGGGACGCCGGGTTGCTGCACCGCGGTAAGTGTGGCCAGGCGGTGCAGCTTGTCGACGGTGCTCGGCCAGAGGCTGCTCTTGAACTGTTCGCGGAAGAAGCCGAAGTGGCCGATGCGGCGCGCCTGCACATCGGCAGGCGCAATGCGCTCCACGGCACGCGGCGCGCCTGCATACAAGCTCACCAGGCTTTCGGTCCCGGCCAGCGTCATGAGTTCGTCGTCCGTCATCGACAGTGCAAGCACCGGAAAGCGCACGCGCCCGTAGCTCTGCAAGGCGCTCTCGCCTTCGGCGCCCACGCTGTAGCGCGGATGCAGGCACCAGCGGCGCCATTGCAGGATGACCCCCCGCGGCAGGTCGCCGACCTTCTTGAGCTTGCGGCCCGGGAAGTAGCCGCAAACTCGCGTGACGAGCGGCACCAGCACAAACCAGAAATAGAGAATGCTGCGCTTGAGCTTGGGCGCGTTCTCGCGCCAGTAGCCGCTGCCCGCCGCGATGCTGACGAGGCCGTCTACCTGCTCCGGTCGCTGCAGGAAACCCGGCAGTTGAGCGCCCAGGCTGTGGCCCAGAAGATAGAGCGGATGCTCAGGCAGCGCGGCCTTGGCCGCGTCGATGACCGCCTCGTAATCGCGCGCCCAATCGAACAGGTCGGCCTCGAAGCCCCGCAGCGATGCACCGTTGCGCGAATCGCCGCTGCCGCGGTAATCGAAGGTCCACACGCGCAGGCCCTGGCCGGCGAGCCACTGCGCGAAGGGTTCGTAGAACGACTGGCGCACGCCCATCGCACCACCGATGACGATGCTGGCACGAGGTTCACCGTCCGGGTCATAGCGACGCACGGCCACCTGCACGCCGTTGTCGACCGGTAGTTGCTGTGCCTGCATCGTTTGTCTCCTTCTCGTTGATCAATCACCGCCCCGCGGCGTAGCGAGCGGGATGAGATGCAAGGCGCGGGTGGCGGGAAACCGGAGCGACCTTCAAGGTCGTGAGGATTTCCCGACGGGCCCCGCAACGCAGCAGATCGCCCGCGCAGTAGCCGCCCTAAACGCGTTCGAAGATGCCGGCTGCGCCCTGCCCCATTCCTACGCACATCGTGACCATGCCGTACTTCAGGTTTTCGCGCCGCAGCGCATGCACCACGGTCGCCGCGCGAATTGCGCCGGTTGCGCCGAGCGGATGGCCCAGCGCAATCGCGCCGCCCATCGGGTTGACCTTGCTCGGATCGAGGCCCAGCGTGTTGATGACCGCGAGCGACTGGGCGGCGAATGCTTCATTCAGTTCGAACCAGTCGATGTCCTCGTGCTTGAGGCCTGCGTAGCGCAGCGCCGCCGGAATCGCCTCGATCGGACCGATGCCCATGATGTGCGGCGGCACGCCCTTGCTTGCAAAGCTCACGAAGCGGGCAAGCGGCGTGAGGCCGTATTGCTTCACGGCCTTCTCGCTCGCAAGGATGAGCGCGCCAGCGCCGTCCGACGTCTGCGAGCTGTTGCCGGCCGTCACGGTGCCGCGCGCGGCGAACACGGTACGCAGCTTGGCCAGCCCTTCGAGGCTGGTGTCGGGGCGGGCGCCTTCGTCGAGGTTCACAGTGCGGGTCTTGGCAATCGATTCGCCGGTCTCGAGGTTCGGCGTGCGATCAGTCACTTCGGTGGGCGTGATCTCGTCCGCGAACTTGCCGGCCTTCTGCGCGGCAAGTGCCTTCTGGTGCGAGGCGAGCGCGAACTCGTCCTGCGCCTCGCGGCTCACCTTCCACTGCTGCGCAACCTTCTCTGCCGTGAGTCCCATGCCGTAGGCAATGCCCACGTCGCCTTCGCGCTCGAAGATCGAGGGCGACAGCGACGGCGAGTTGCCCATCATCGGCACCATGCTCATGCTCTCGACACCGGCCGCGATCATCACATCCGCCTCGCCCACGCGGATGCGGTCCGCGGCCATCTGCACCGCAGAGAGGCCTGAAGCGCAGAACCGGTTCACGGTGATGCCGCCGATGCTGGTGGGAAGGCCCGCCAGCACGGCGCCTATGCGCGCGACGTTCAGGCCCTGTTGCGATTCGGGAATCGCGCAGCCGCAGATGATGTCTTCGATGGCCTTGGGGTCGAGGCCGGGCACCGCGGCGAGCGCGGCCTTGAGCGTGGTCGCGAGCAGGTCGTCGGGCCGGTAGTTGCGGAAGTAGCCGCGATGCGACTTGCCGATGGGGGTGCGGGTGGCGGAGACGATGTAGGCGTCTTGTACTTGTTTCATGGCTTTTCAGTCCTTGTATCTTGTCTTGCTCATTCGTCCGATGCGACGATGGTCGGCTGTTGTCTTGCTCCCTCTCCCGCTTGCGGGAGAGGGCTGGGGTGAGGGCTGTCTTCCTGCAGCGCCTGCAGAATCCGCTCGCGAACGGCATCCGTCTGGGTCAGCACTTCGTTGTTCCAGAACCGGAGAACGCGATAGCCCTGGGCTTCGATGAAGCGAGTCCGGTTCTCGTCGTAGCTGGCAGCTTCCACATGCTGGCCACCGTCCAGTTCTACGATCAGCTTCGCTTCGAGGCATGCGAAGTCTGCGAAGTACGGGCCGATTGAGCGTTGACGACGGAACTTGTAGTTGGCCAGTCGACGATCCCGCAGGTGGTACCAGAGCAGGAACTCGGCGTCCGTCGGGGTTTCTCGAAGGCTGCGTGCCCTCACCCTAGCCCTCTCCCGCAAGCGGGAGAGGGGACCGGAGGTGTCGAGGTCTTCGCTCATGGTCCTTGCCAGGTCAGTTCCGCACCGGCTTCCCAGTACTCAACATCCCCATGATCCGCTCCTGCGTCTTCGGATGCACGATGAGCGAGCAGAACGCCTTGCGTTCGAGCGCCATCAGGTATTCCTCCGTCACGAGCGAGCCCGCGTCCACGTCGCCGCCGGTCACCACATTGGCAATCAGGCTTGCAATGTGGAAGTCGTGCGCGCTGATGAAGCCGCCGTCGCGCATGTTCACGAGCTGGCCCTTGATCGTCGCGGCGCCGCTGCGGCCCGCCACGCGGAAGGTGCGGCGCAATGGCGGGCGGTAGCCGGCGTCGGCCATTGCCTTCGCCTGCTGCAGCGCCACGTAAAGCAGCTCGTCCTTGTTCGGCACGATCACGTCGCTGTCGAGCAGAAAGCCGAGCTTCTTCGAATCGAGCGCGCCCGTGCCCACCTTGGCCATCGCCGCGGCGGTGAAGCCTTCGGTCAGGAACGGCAGGAGGTCGGTGCCCGTCGAGGCCGAAGCGTTCTCGGCCGCACGGCGCGCGATGTAGGTCAGGCCGCCCGCACCGGGGATCAGGCCCACGCCCACTTCGACCAGGCCGATATAGCTTTCCATCGCCGCGACGCGTTTCGACGAATAAACGGCCAGCTCGCAGCCACCGCCCAGCGCCATGCCGCGCACGGCGGAGACCACCGGCACGTTGGCGTAGCGGATCTTGAGCATCACGTTCTGCAGCTCTTCTTCCGCGCCTTCGACTGCGCCGATGCCCGCGACCACGAAGGCCGGCAGCATTGCCTGCAGATCGGCGCCGACCGAGAACATCTCGTCGGGCGACCAGATGACCAGGCCCTTGTATTCAGCCTCGGCCAGGTCGACCGCAGCGCCCAGTGCCTCGGCCACGTCAGGGCTGATGGCGTGCATCTTCGAATGGATGCTGGCGATGAGCACTCCTTCAAACCCTTCCTTGTCGAGCGTCCACACGCGCACATCGCCTTCGTCGCTGATGGTGGTGCCAGCGGTGTTCGCATCGGCCGCGTTCGCGCCGAGCACGCTCTCGGGGAAGAGCTGCCGGTCATGCACCGGCAGCTTGCGCTGCGGCACGAACTTGTTCTGCGATGCGCTCCACGAGCCTTCAGGCGTATGCACGCCGCCGGCCTCGGCCACCGGGCCTTCGAAAACCCACTTGGGCAGCGGCGCAGTGCTCAGCGCCTTGCCGGCATCGATGTCTTCCTGCACCCACTTGGCAACCTGCGCCCAACCGGCCTCTTGCCAGAGCTCGAACGGGCCCTGCTTCATGCCGAAGCCCCAGCGCATCGCAAAGTCGATATCGCGTGCGCTCTCGGCAATGGTTTCCAAGTGCACGGCCGCATAGTGAAAGCTGTCGCGCAGAATGGCCCAGAGGAACTGGCCCTGCGGCCCTTCGCTCCCGCGCAACAGCTTCAGGCGCTCGCCCGCGGGCTTCTTGAGCATGCGGCCATACACCTCGTCGGCCTTGGCGCCGGCGGGCACGTACTCGCCGCTCTGGAGGTCGAAGCGCAGGATGTCGCGGCCCACCTTCTTGAAGAAGCCGGCCTTGGTCTTCTGGCCGAGGTTGCCCAGTTCCAGCAGCTTGGCGAGCACCGGCGGTGTCGAGAAGTTGGCGTAGAACGGATCGGTCTCGGCGTTCAGGTTGTCCTGCAGCGTCTTGACGACGTGGGCCATCGTGTCGAGACCCACCACGTCGGCCGTGCGGAAGGTGCCCGAGCTCGCGCGGCCCAGCTTCTTGCCCGTGAGGTCGTCCACCACGTCAGGCGTGAGGCCGAACTTTTCTACTTCCTTCAGCGTGGCCAGCATGCCGGCAATGCCGACGCGGTTGGCAATGAAGTTGGGCGTGTCGTGCGCGCGCACCACGCCCTTGCCCAGCGTGCTGGTGACAAAGGCCTCGAGGTCGTCGAGCACCTTCGGTTCGGTGGTGGGCGTGTTGATCAGCTCCACCAGGAACATGTAGCGCGGCGGGTTGAAGAAGTGAATGCCGCAGAAGCGCGGCTTCAGGGCTTCAGGCAGCGCTTCGCTCAGCTTGGTGATCGAAAGGCCCGAGGTGTTCGAGGCCAGGATCGAGTGCTTGGCCACGTGCGGCGCGATCTTCTTGTAGAGATCGAGCTTCCAGTCCATGCGCTCGGCAATGGCCTCGATGATGAGGTCGCACTCGCCGAGCTTGGTCAGGTCGTCTTCGTAGTTGGCCTGTTCGATCAGCACCGCATCGGCCACGTCGCCGAGCGGCGCGGGCTTGAGCTTCTTGAGGTTGTCGATGGCGCGCGTGACGATGCCATTCTTGGGGCCTTCCTTAGCCGCCAGGTCGAACAGCACCACGGGCACGCGCACGTTGACGAGGTAGGCCGCGATCTGCGCACCCATCACGCCTGCGCCGAGCACGGCGACCTTCTTCACTTGAAATCGGGACATGTTGATTGGTATTTCTTGAATTGAAAACGCGGCGGATTACTGGACACGGTTCCAGGTCTGGGTGCGCCAGAACGGGCCCAGGTAGCCGCGCACTTCGAGCTTCCTGCCGCCGTCGATGGGCGTGAAGCTCGCGCGGTATTCCTTGCCGTTCTCGGGGTCGAGGATCTTTCCGCCTTCCCAGACGTCCTTGCCTTCGGCCTTCTTGCCGCCGCGGATGATCTCGAGCCCCGCAATGGGCTTGCCCTTGCGGTCATCGGTGCATTCGTCGCAAATGGCGTCGGGCTTGGTGTCTTTCCGGAGCGACTTGTCGATGCGGCCGATGAGCGCGCCGCCGGCCTCGCCGATGCGGATCTCGGCCTTGGCTTCGCCGCTCTTGTCGTCGACGTTGCGCCACAAGCCCACTGGAGTGCTCTGCGCCATGGCTGTGGCAGAAATGGCAGCAAGGACGATGGCTGCAAGCGTCGTTTTCATGAGCGGCTCCGATTGAACGATGTCGGCGTAGAGGGGCGGCCTCAGGCCAGCGCCGCTTCCGTGTCCATCAGCACCTTGCTGCCGGCGCGCGCCGTGCGCATCAACGTGGCCGTCTCGGGGAACAGCTTGGCAAAGTAGAAGCGCGCCGTCTGCAGCTTGGCCACATAGAACGGGTCGGTGTTGCCGGCAGCAATTTCGCGCAGCGCCACCTGGGCCATGCGGGCGAACAGGTAGCCGAACACGAAGTGGCCGGCCACCCGCAGGTAGTCCACCGCGGCGGCGCCCACTTCGTCGGGGTTCTGGAAGCCCTTGAAGCCGATCTCGGTCGTGAACTTGGTGAGCTGGTCGCCCAGCATCGCGATCGGGTTGATGAACTCGGCCATCTTCTCGTTCACGCCTTCTTCTTCCACCAGCTTGGCGACGAGCTTGCCGAACTTCTTGAGCGACGCGCCGTTGTTGCCCAGCACCTTGCGGCCCAGCAGGTCCAGCGACTGGATGGTGTTGGTGCCCTCGTAGATCATGTTGATGCGGTTGTCCCGCACGAACTGCTCCATGCCCCATTCCTTGATGAAGCCATGGCCGCCGAACACCTGCATGCACGCGTTGGTCGCGATGTGGCCGTTGTCGGTGATGAAGGCCTTGACGATGGGCGTGAGCAGCGCGACCAGTTCGCCCGAGTCCTTGCGCACCTTTTCGTCGGGGTGGTTGTGCGCCTTGTCGAGCAGCAGCGTGCAGAAGATCTGCAGCGCGCGGCCGCCTTCGGCGTAAGCCTTGGCGGTGAGGAGCATCTTGCGCACGTCGGGGTGCACGATGATGGGGTCGGCTTCCTTGTCCTTGGCCTTCACGCCGGAGAGCGAGCGCATCTGCGTGCGGTCCTTGGCGTAGGCCAGTGCATTCTGGTAAGCCACTTCAGTCAGGCCCAGCGACTGGTTGCCCACGCCCAGACGGGCGGCGTTCATCATCACGAACATGGCCTGCAGGCCCTTGTTCGGCTCACCCACCAGCGAGCCGGTGGCGCCTTCGATAACGATCTGCGCGGTGGCGTTGCCGTGAATGCCCATCTTGTGCTCGAGGCCGGCGCAGAAGATCGGGTTGCGCTCGCCGAGCGAACCGTCGGCCTTGACCTTGTACTTGGGCACCACGAACAGGCTGATGCCCTTGCTGCCCTTGGGCGCATCGGGCAGGCGGGCCAGCACCAGGTGAATGATGTTGTCCGTCATGTCGTGCTCGCCGGCCGAGATGAAGATCTTGCTGCCGGTGATGCGGTAGCTGCCGTCAGGCTGCGGCTCGGCCTTGGTGCGGAGCAGGCCCAGGTCGGTGCCGCAGTGCGGCTCGGTCAGGCACATGGTGCCGGTCCATTCGCCGCTCGTGAGCTTGGGCAGATAGGTCTTCTTCTGCTCTTCGGTGCCGTGGGCCACCAGCGCCTCGTAGGCGCCGTGCGAAAGGCCGGGGTACATGGTCCAGGCCTGGTTGGCGCTGTTGAGCATTTCGAAAAGGCACTGGTTCACCACGAACGGCAGGCCCTGGCCGCCGAAGGCCGGGTCGCACGACAGCGCGGGCCAGCCGCCTTCGACGTACTTGGCGTAGGCGTCCTTGAAGCCGGTGGGCGTCTTCACTTCGTGCGTGGTCTTGTCGAGCGTGCAGCCTTCTTCGTCGCCGCTGATGTTGAGCGGGAACGTGACTTCAGCGGCAAACTTGCCGGCCTCTTCGATCACCGCGTTGATGGTGTCGGCATCGGTCTCGGCGTGGGCCGGAAGGGCCTTGAGTTCTTCGGCGACGTTGAGCACCTCGTGCAAAACGAACTGCATGTCGCGTACGGGCGGGTTGTAGGTAGGCATCCGGGACTCTCCTGGTCGAAACTTGGATAAAAGAAAAAGGGGAAACGAGAAAACGGGCCGCTCAGCGCACGGGCTTGAGCCGGCGGGCAGCGGGTTTGGCGGCCGCGGGTTCCGCGGCAGGCGGCGGTGCATCGGGCGTGGCACTGCGCGCGAGGATGTTGTCGAAGCCGATGTTCGCGCGGCCGATGGAGCCCGGCACCTGCAGAAAGCGCGCTTCGTAGTGCAGCGCGAGGATGAGGCCGTGGATTTCGAAGGCAACCTGCCGCTCGTCGGCGTCGGCACGCAGATGGCCTTCGCTCTTTGCTTGCACGATGGCGCGCAGAACGGCCGCCTGCCAGACGCTGACCGACTCCACGAGCGCATCGCGCACCGGACCGGGACGGTCGTCGAATTCGGAGGCGCCGCTGATGTAGATGCAGCCCGAGTCGATCTCGGCCGAGGTGCGCTTCATCCAGTTGGCGAACATGGCACGCAGGCGCGGCAGGCCGCGCGGTGCCTCGAGGGCCGGAAAAAACACCTCTTGCTCGAAGCGTGCGTGATACTCGCGCACCACCGAGATCTGCAGTTCCTCGCGTGAGCCGAAGTGGGCGAACACGCCCGACTTGCTCATCTTGGTGATCTCGGCCACGGCGCCGATCGACAGGCCCTCGAGCCCGATCTGCGCCGCCAGCGCCAGCGCCGCGTCGACGATGACGGCCTTGGTCTGCTGGCCCTTCTGGGCGGCGCGGACCGGCTTGGCGGGAACGGCATTGACAGACATCGTGGAAGCTCCGAATAAAACGAACGGTCGTTCTATTTTGCAGGGGCTTTCTGCTTTTCGATGTCAATGTCCTTCCGCGGTTGAAGGTTAATCGATGGGACGGGGGCCGTCGCCGGCCCCGCCCCGATCAGAACTCCTGCGCAACCGGCCGCAGCACCACCTCATTGATGTCCACATCCGCGGGCTGCTCCACCGCATAGACCACCGCGCGCGCCACCGAGTCGGCGGGGATCTGGTTGGCTTCGTAGAAGGCTTTCACGCCGGCGGCGCTTTCGGCGTCGGTGCTGCCGAACTTCAGTTCCGAATCCACCGCACCCGGCGACACGATGGTCACCCGCACGCCGCTGTTGCCCATTTCCACGCGCAGCCCTTCGGAGATGGCGCGCACCGCGTGCTTGGTCGCGCTGTACACAGTGCCGATGGGCGTGAACACCTTCAGCCCCGCGATGGACGCGACGTTGACGATGTGGCCGCTGCCCTGGGCCTGCATGCGCGGCAGCACCGCGGCAATGCCGTAGAGCACGCCCTTGATGTTGACGTCGATGGTGCGGTCCCACTCGTCGACCTTGAGCTTGTCGATGGGCGACAGCGGCATCACGCCCGCGTTGTTGACCAGCACGTCGATGCGGCCGAAGGCTTCGACGGTGGCGGTCGCGAGCCTTTCCAGGTCGGCGCGCCGGGCCACGTCGGTGGCGACGGCAATGGCTTCGCCGCCGGCCTCGCGAATTTCGGCGACCACCTTGTCGAGCCGATCGGTGCGGCGCGCCGCGAGCACCACCTTGGCGCCGCGCGCGGCCAGGTGGCGCGCGGTCGATTCGCCGAGCCCGCTGCTCGCGCCGGTGACGATGGCAACCTTGCCGCGGATGTTGTCTTGAACGGATGTCATGGAAGTTCCTTTCGGGGGTGTTGAAGAAAAACAAGAAGTGCATGCAGTGTGGAAAATCCACGCGTTCCCGTAAATGAAACTCTTTCGACTTCAGAATTCCTGAAAATGGAATACTCTTTCTATTGAGCCTCCTGAAAGCACCACCATGGCCAACCGCCTCGAAGCCCTGCGCGTGTTCTGCACCGCCGCGGATGCCGCCAACTTCCGCGAGGCCGCCGTGCGCCTGTCCGTATCGCCCCAGGTGGTGACGCGCGCGGTGCGCGAGCTCGAAGAAGAACTGGGCGAGCCGCTGTTCCACCGCAGCACGCGCGGCGTGCAGCTCACCGATTTCGGCCGGCAGCTTGCCGAGCGCGCCCGCGTGGCGGTGGGCGGCGTGGACGAGCTGTTTCACCAGATCGACCGGCGCACGCTCTCCCGCCACGCGGGCACGGTGCGGGTCACGGCGCCGCACATGCATGCGCGGCTCATTCCGCAGGCGCTCGCACCGCTGCTGACGGCGCACCCCGGACTGGTGCTCGACCTGCGCCTGTCCGAGCAGCATGCCGACGTGGTCGACGAGCAGATCGACATCGGCGTGCGCGTGGGACCGATGCGCGACGCGCGCTTTGTGGCGCGCACCGTTGGGAAGATGCCGCTGCATGTGGTGGGGGCGCCGGCGCTCATCGCAAAAGTCGGCAGGCCGCAGAGCCTCGATGCGCTTTCGGAACTGCCGCTCACCGCGCTGATCGACCTGAGCTCGGGCCGGCCGTGGCCGTGGGCGTTCAGCAAGCGGCGGATCGTCACGGTGACGTCGCCGGCTTTTGTGACCGACGACATCGATGCCGAATGTGCCGCCGTGCTGGCCGGCGTGGGCTTCGGCCAGCTCATTGCGCCGCTGGCGGAACCCTGGCTGCAAACAGGCGCGCTGGTGGCCGTGCTGGAGGCCGATGCACCGGAGCCCTGGCCGATCAACGTCTACCGCCCGCAGCGCGCGCCGGTGCCGGCACGCGTGCGGCTGGTGTATGACGAGCTGATTCGCGTGCTGCGCTGAGCGTGCCCGGCAGCGCAAACAAAAAAAGGCGCGGTGGGCCTCAGCCCACCACGCCTTTTCCTATGTGCCTGTTTGCTCAGAGCTTGAAAGGCACCACTTCCTGGCGCTGCTCGCCCAGACCTTCGATGCCGAGCGTCATCACGTCGCCCTTCTTCAGGTAGAGCGGCGGCTTCATGCCCAGGCCCACGCCGGGCGGCGTGCCGGTGGTGATGACGTCGCCGGGCAGGAGCGTCATGAACTGGCTCAGGTAGCTCACGATTTTGGCAATGCTGAAGATCATGGTCTTGGTGCTGCCGGTCTGCATGCGCTTGCCGTTGAGGTCGAGCCACATCGACAGCTTTTGCGGATTGGGCACTTCGTCGCGCGTCACCAGCCACGGACCGATGGGGCCGAAGGTGTCGCAGCCCTTGCCCTTGTCCCAGGTGCCGCCGCGTTCGATCTGAAACTCGCGCTCGCTCACGTCGTTGATGGTGCAGTAGCCCGCCACGAAGTTGAGCGCGTCCTTTTGCGAGACATAGCGCGCGCGCGTTCCGATGACCACGCCAAGCTCCACTTCCCAGTCGCTCTTGACTGAGTTCTTGGGCAGCATGACCGGATCGTTCGGGCCCTGGATGCAGCTGGTCGCCTTCATGAAGACCACCGGCTCCGCGGGAATCGGCAGGCCCGACTCGGCCGCATGGTCGGCGTAGTTCAGGCCGATGGCGATGAACTTGCCGACATTGGCCACCGGACTGCCGAAGCGCGGCTTGCCCTTGACCAGCGGCAGCTTGTCGACCTTGTGCTTGCGCAGCTTGGCAATGGCGGCGTCGCCGAGCTGCTCGGGCCCGATGTCCTTGACCACCGCGCTCAGGTCGCGCAGGCGGCCTTCGTCGTCGATGAGACCGGGCTTTTCCTTGCCGGGGTTGCCATAGCGAACGAGTTTCATGTTGTCCTTTCTTGGGGGGAGACTGTTGTCTGTCTATCTAGTAAGTGGATCGGCCGCCGGAGAGATCGAACACGGCGCCGGTGGAAAACGAGCAATCTTCGGTGCAGAGCCAGCCGACCATCGCGGCCACTTCTTCCACCGTGCCGAAGCGGCCCATGGGAATCTTGGAGAGCATGAACGCGATGTGCTCCGGTGTCATCTGGTCGAAGATGGCGGTCTTCACCGCCGCGGGCGTCACGCAGTTGACGCGAATCCCGGTGTCGGCCAGCTCCTTGCCCAGCGACTTGGTGAGCGCAATGACGGCGGCCTTGCTCGCACTGTAGGCGCTGGCGTTGGGGTTGCCCTCCTTGCCCGCCACCGAGGCGATGTTGACGATGCGGCCGTAGCCCTGCTTGCGCATCTGCGCGACCACTTCGCGGCAGCACAAGAAGACGCCGTTGATGTTCACCTCCATCACCTGCCGCCAATCGTCCACCGGGTAGTCCCAGAGCTTGGTGTTGGGGCCGGTGATGCCGGCGCTGTTGACCAATGCGTCGATGCTCGGCGAATGCGCCAGCGTGGCCGCCACGGCGGCGGAGACGGAAGGCTGCTGCGCCACATCGACCATCACCGCGAAGGCCTTGGGCCCGAGCGCAGCAGCGGCCTTGTGCGCCGCGGCCTCGTCGCGGTCCCACAGCGTGACGCTGCCGCCCGATGCGATCAGCCGCTCGGCGATGCCGTAGCCCAAGCCCGCCGCGCCGCCGGTCACCACCGCGTGGCGGCCGGCGAAGTCGAGCTGGTTCATATGGTGAGGCCGCCGTCTACCGTGAAGGCCTGGCCGGTGGCGAACACCGATTCGTCGCTGGCCAGGAACACCACCACGGGCGCGATTTCCTCGGCCTGTGCGAGCCGCCCCATGGGCTGGCGGGCGATGAAGGCCTTGCGCGCGGCGTCCGGGTCTTCATTGGCGTTGATGCGTTCGCCGAGCGACGGTGTATCGACCGTGCCGGGGCACACGGCGTTGCAGCGGATGCCGCGCGCCACGAAGTCCGCCGCCACGCTCTTGGTGAGGCCGAGCACCGCGGCCTTGGTGGTGCCGTAAACAAAGCGGTTGGGCAGCCCCTTCATGCTCGAGCACACGCTCGCCATGTTGATGATGCTGCCGCTTCCTGCGGCCAGCATGCCGGGCAGCGCGGCCTGGATGGTCCAGAACTGCGCGCGCACGTTCAGGTTGAACGCGAACTCCAGGTCCTTGTCGGAGGCGTCGAGCGCGGTGCCGTTGTGCACCACGCCCGCGCAGTTGAAGAGCACGTCGAGCGCGGGAAGACTCTTGAAGAAGGCGCCGATGGCGTCCTTGTCGAGCACGTCGAGCCTGGCGGTGCGAACGTTGGCCACGCCGGCGTAGCGTTCGAGCAGCTTTTCGTTCACGTCGGTTGCCCAGACCTGTGCGCCTTCGGCGGCCATGGCGAGCACGCTCGCGTGGCCAATGCCTTGTCCGGCTGCCGTCACGAGCACGGTCTTGCCCTTGAGTCTCATGCATGTCTCCTTGAAAGATGGGTACCGCCCCGTTTCAGGGTTTGGCCTGATGGCAATGGCGCGGTGCGGATCGTATTCTGAACTGGCCTTACCACTTGTCCAATTCAGGACAACCCTTAACAGCAAGCCACCCGTGCCGCTACAGACCGTCGAACCCCAGCGCTTGTACCGCCAGATTGCCGACCAGCTCCGCGGACTGATCGGCCAGGGCGAGTTCGCGGTCGGCGCGCGGCTGCCGGCCGAACGCGACCTGGCAAAGCAGCTCGGCGTGAGCCGTCCCTCGGTGCGCGAGGCGCTGATTGCGCTCGAGGTCGAAGGCTGGGTCGAGGTTCGCACGGGCTCGGGCGTGTATGTGCTCGACCGCTCGCACCGCGCAAGCAAGCCGGTGGCGCCCACGGAATGGGGGCCACTCGAGCTGATTCGCGCGCGCCGGGTGATCGAGGGCGAAACGGCCGCCATTGCCGCCACCGTCGGCAAGCGCAAGGACATCGACGCCATGAGCCGCGCCATCGAGCTCATGCGCGAACTGGCCGCCCGCGAGGTGCTGCCGCTGGACGGCGACCGCGCATTCCACGTGGCCATCGTCTCGGCGAGCGGCAACGCCGTGCTGGTGGAAACGGTGCAGAGCTTCTGGGATTCGCGCAACGGCCCGATCTTCACCCGCCTGGGGGGGTACTTCGAAACGGTGCCCTCCTGGCGTTCGGCGATTGCCGAGCACGAGGCCATTCGCGACGCGGTGGCCGCGCACGACGCCGAGGGCGCACGCGCCGCGATGCACATCCACATGGACAACTCGCACCAGAGATTCAGCGCGAGCTGGCGCCGCGCAAAAACTTTCTGATCGCCAGCAGCATTTCTTTCAGCCACTACAACGGAGACAAACCGATGAACAGCAGCAAACGCAACACCCTGAAAGCCATCGCCGCCTGCACCCTGGCAGCCACGGCGCTGGGCACCGCCGGCATGGCCGGCGCGCAAACGAAGCTCAAGTGGGCGCACGTGTATGAAACCTCGGAGCCGTTCCACAAGTATTCCGTGTGGGCCGCCGAAGAGATCAAGAAGCGGACCAACGGCAAGTACGACATCCAGGTGTTCCCGGCGTCCAGCCTGGGCAAGGAAGCAGACATCAACCAGGGCATGACGCTCGGCACGGTCGATATCGTGCTGACCGGCGCGAGCTTTGCGGGCAACACCTACAAGCCGCTGGCGGTGACCTACTTTCCGTTCATCTTCCGCGACGCGGAGCATCTGCTGAAGTACGCCAAGAGCGACGTGTTCAAGGAGCTTGCCAAGGGCTACGACGACAAGAGCGGCAACCACATCACGGCGCTCAACTACTACGGCGCGCGGCACGTCACCTCGAACGCGGCCAAGCCGGTGACCAAGCCGGAGGACATGAAGGGCCTGAAGATCCGCGTGCCTGACGCGCCGGCCTACCTGGCCTTCCCGAAGGCGCTGGGCGCCAACGCCACGCCCATCGCCTTTGCGGAGGTCTACCTCGCGCTGCAGAACAACACGGTCGATGCGCAGGAAAACCCGCTGCCGACCATCGAGGCCAAGAAGTTCTTCGAGGTGCAGAAGAACATCTCGCTCACCGGCCACATCGTCGATTCGCTGCTGACGGTGACCTCCGGCCAGCTGTGGGGCAAGCTCTCGGCCGACGAGAAGAAGATCTTCACCGAGGTGATGCAGGAGGCCGCTGAAAAGACCGGCCGCGACATCATCGCCTCGGAAGCCCGCCTGGTCGAGGAGTTCAAGAAGCGGGGCAACAACGTGATCACGGTGGACAAGGCCGCGTTCCGCGAGGCCGTGCTGAAGAACACCAAGCCCACGGACCACGGCTACCGCCAGCAGGACTACGACCGCATCACGGCAATCAAGTAACCCCCCAGTCTGCGCGCACTTCGTGTCGCTTCGCCCACCCCCTTGCAGGGGGCAACACCAGCGGCCCGGCAAAGCCGGTTCCGCGGTGTTCCTGGAATGGGCCCGCACCCTTTCACGAGACTTGGCATGACCGAACAAAAAATCATTGACGACGAAGGCCACTTCCACGCGGAAGACGAGGCCGTCGACCTTTCACCCACCATCACCGAAGGCTGGATCTCGCTTGCGATCTTCTGGATGCTCGGGCTCACGGTGTTCTACCAGTTCGTCACGCGCTACGTGATGAACGATTCGGCCGCGTGGACCGAGGAAGTGGCGCGCTACATGCTGATTGCGGTGGTGTTCATCGGCGCGGCCATCGGGGTGGCCAAGAACAACCAGATCCAGGTCGACTTCTTCTATCGCCACATGCCTGCGGCCATGGGCCGGTGGATGTCGCGCGCTGTCGACGTGCTGCGCACGGCCTTCTTCGTTGCGGCCGTGATCATGACGGTGCAGATGATGCTGAAGATCGGCAACAACACGCGCATGACCATCGTCGATGCGCCCATGAACATCGTCTACGCGCTGTGCCTGTTCGGCTTCGTCGCGATGACCTGGCGCTCGATCCAGGTGGCGCGCATTCACTGGAAGCGCGGCTACAGCGTGCTCGAACGCCCCGAATCCACCCTGGCCGACCACTGAGCCCGACGAGAACAACTGCATGCTGAAAATATTCTTCCTGATCTTCATGGCGGGCGGCATTCCGGTGGCCGTGGCCATGGCCGGAGCCTCGCTGGCCTACATCCTCGTGAGCGGCAGCCTGCCGCCGTTCGTCGTCATCCACCGGATGGTGAGCGGGATCGACAGCTTTCCGCTGCTGGCGGTGCCCTTCTTCATCCTGGCCGGCAACCTGATGAACAACGCGGGCATCACCACCCGCATCTACAACTTCGCACTTGCGCTGGTGGGTTGGCTCAAGGGCGGCCTGGGCCATGTGAACGTGCTGGGCTCGGTGATCTTCGCGGGCATGAGCGGCACCGCCATTGCCGACGCGGCGGGCCTCGGCACGATCGAGATCAAGGCGATGAAGGAGCACGGCTATTCGACCGAGTTCGCGGTCGGCGTGACCGCCGCCTCGGCCACGCTGGGCCCGATCATTCCGCCCAGCCTGCCGTTCGTGATCTACGGGATGATGGCCAACGTGTCGGTGGGGGCGCTGTTCCTCGCGGGCATATTGCCTGGCGCGCTGCTGGCCATTTTGATGATGCTCACGGTGGCCTACTTTGCCCACCGCAACGGCTGGGGCGGCGACGTCAAGTTCTCGAGCACGCGTTTCTTCAAGGCCATGTGCGAGCTTGCCGTGGTGGTCGGCTGGCCGCTCTTGATGTGGCTGCTGGTTTCGAAGCTGGGCACGCCGCCGCAGCTCACCGTGTTTGCGGGCCTGGCCTCGCTCTTCGTGCTCGACAGGATCTTCAAGTTCGAGGCGCTGCTGCCGATCATGACGCCGGTGCTGCTGATCGGCGGCATGAGCACGGGCCTTTTCACGCCCACAGAGGGCGCAATTGCCGCCTGCGTGTGGGCCATGATCCTGGGCTTTGCCTGGTACAAGACGCTGTCGTGGAAGATGTTCGTCAAGGTGTGTCTCGACACCATCGAGACCACGTCGACCGTGCTGTTCATCGTGGCGGCCGCATCGATCTTCGGCTGGATGCTCACCGCTACCGGCGTGACCACCGACATCGCCAGCTGGGTGCTGGGCTTCACCAAGGAAGCCTGGGTGTTTCTGCTGCTGGCCAACCTGCTGATGCTGTTCGTGGGCTGCTTCCTGGAGCCCACCGCCGCCATCACCATTCTGGTTCCCATCCTGCTGCCGATTGCCACACAGCTGGGCGTCGACCCGATCCACTTCGGCTTGGTGATGGTGCTGAACCTGATGATCGGCCTGCTGCATCCGCCGATGGGCATGGTGCTGTTCGTGCTGGCGCGCGTGGCGGGCCTGAGCTTCGAGCGCACGACGATGGCCATCCTGCCGTGGCTCATTCCGCTGCTGCTGGCCTTGTTCGTGATTACCTATGTGCCTTCATTGGTACTCTGGCTCCCGAAAATGTTCTTCTGACCACACACAACACGAGTTCCACGATGAATCCCTTCATTCGCCTGCATCCGGCCGACGATGTCGTGATCGCGCGCAGCCAGCTGGTCGGCGGCGCCAAGGTCGAAGACTTTGCCGTGCGCGGCCTCATTCCCGCCGGCCACAAGGTGGCCACGCACGCCATTGCCGCGGGTGAGCCGGTGCGCCGCTACAACCAGATCATCGGCTTTGCGAGCAAGCCCATTGCGGCCGGCGAGCATGTGCACACGCACAACCTCGACATGGGCCCGGACAAGGGCGACTTCGAACGCGACTACGCCTTCGGCGCTGACGTGAAGCCGGCACCTGCAAAGCGCGAGGCCACCTTCATGGGCATCAAGCGGGCGGACGGCCGCGTGGCCACGCGCAACTACATCGGCGTGCTGACGAGCGTGAACTGCTCGGCCACCGCGGCGCGCGCCATTGCCGACCACTTTTCGCGCAAGACCAATCCGGCTGCGCTGGCGGATTACCCGAACGTCGACGGCATCGTGGCGCTCACGCACGGCACGGGTTGCGGCATGGACACGCAGGGCATGGGCATGCAGATCCTGGAGCGCACGCTCACCGGCTATGCCACCCACCCCAACTTTGCGGGCGTGCTGGTGGTGGGCCTGGGCTGCGAGGCGAACCAGATCAACGCGTGGCTTGCAACGGGCCACCTGGCCGAGGGCGAGAACTTCCGCACCTTCAACATCCAGGACACCGGCGGCACGCGCAAGACGGTCGAGAAAGGCATCGCGCTCATCAACGAGATGCTGCCGCGCGCCAATGCGGTGAAGCGGGAGCCCTGCAGCGCGGCGCACATCACCATCGGCCTGCAGTGCGGCGGCTCGGACGGGTATTCGGGCATCAGCGCCAACCCGGCGCTGGGTGCGGCGGTCGACCTGCTGGTCGCGCATGGCGGCACGGCCATCCTCAGCGAAACGCCCGAGGTCTATGGCGCCGAGCATCTGCTCACGCGCCGCGCGGTGCGGCGCGAGGTCGGCCAGAAGCTGGTGGACCGCATCAAGTGGTGGGAGCACTACACCGAGATCAACGAAGGCGAGATGAACAACAACCCCTCGCCGGGCAACAAGGCGGGCGGCCTCACGACGATCCTCGAGAAGTCGCTCGGCGCGGTGGCCAAGGGTGGCACCAGCAACCTGGAGGCGGTGTACGAATACGCCGAGCCAGTGACGTCGCACGGCTTCGTCTACATGGACACGCCGGGCTACGACCCCGTGAGCGCCACCGGGCAGGTGGCGGGCGGCGCCAACATCATCTGCTTCACAACGGGGCGCGGCTCGGCGTATGGCTGCGCGCCCTCTCCTTCGCTCAAGCTCGCGACCAACTCGGCGCTGTGGCAGCGGCAGGAAGAGGACATGGACATCAACTGCGGCGAGATCGTGGATGGAACGTCGTCGATCCAGGAGATGGGCCAGCGCATCTTCGAGTTGGTGCTCGCCACCGCGTCCGGCGAACCGTCGAAAAGCGAAAAGCATGGCTACGGGCAGAACGAATTCGTGCCGTGGCAAGTCGGCGCAGTGATGTAGCTCGCCCCCAGGCTACGCGCACTTCGTGTCGCTTCTCCCTCCCCCTACCGGGGGCAACACCAGCGGCCCGGCAAAGCCGGTTCCGCGGTGTTTCACGAACGGGCCTTGCTGCGCGGCCCTTGATCAAACCCATGGAGTCAACTGATGCCCAAGACCCTTCCCGCCGCTACGTTGCGATCGCAATGCGCGCAAATCCTGACTGCTGCCGGCAGCACACCGGCCGAAGCCGAACAGGTGGCGGCCAACCTGGTGCTCGCCAACCTGAGCGGCCATGATTCGCATGGCGTGGGCATGCTGCCGCGCTATGTGGATGCGGTGGCCGAAGGCGGGCTCGTGCCCAACGCGTCGGTCAAGGTCAACGCCGACATCGGCACGATGCTCGCGCTCGACGGCCAGCATGGCTACGGGCAGATCGTCGGCGTGCAGGCGATGGAAATCGGCATCGCGCGTGCGAAGCAGCACGGCAGCTGCATCTTCACGCTCGCGAATGCGCACCACCTGGGCCGCATCGGGCACTTCGCCGAAATGGCAACGGCCGAAGGCCTGGTGTCGATGCACTTCGTCAACGTGCTCTCGCGGCCCGTGGTGGCGCCGTGGGGCGGCGGCGACGGGCGCTTTGGCACCAACCCGTGCTGCATCGGCATTCCGCTGGCGGGGGCCGAGCCCTTCCTGCTCGACTTTGCGACCAGCCGCGTGGCACAGGGAAAGATGCGCGTTGCGCACAACAAGGGCGAGCAGGTGCCCGACGGCTACCTGATCGACGAGCGCGGCGCGCCGACCAATGACCCGGGCGTGGTGGTGGTGCCGCAATCGAACGGGCTCTTCGGCGCGCTCTTGACCTTCGGCGAGCACAAGGGCTACGGCATGGCGATGGCTTGCGAGCTGCTGGGCGGCGCGCTCACCGGCGGCGGCACCTGGCACCGCCCGGCCGATACCGCGCGCACAGTGCTCAATGGCATGCTGACCATCCTGATCGATCCCGCGAAGCTGGGAACGCAGGAAAGCTTCGCGCAGGAAGCGACGGCGTTCGTCGACTGGCTGCGCCAGAGCCCGCCAGGCGCAGGCTTCGACCAGGTGCAGATCGCAGGCGAACCCGAGCGTGCCGCACGCGTGGCGCGCGAGCGCAGCGGCATCTGGCTGGACGATGCGACGTGGGGAGAAATCGTCGCGGCCGGTTCGAAGGTAGGCGTCGCAGTCGCGGCCTGACATCGACACGCTCAGCTGTTGCTGCTGTCGTGCGCCGGCTTGCCGACCTGGACGCTGACTTCCTCGCCCTTGATCTTCGCCTGCACGGCCTTGACGGCTTTCTCGAGCCGCGCACCGTAGTCGGCATCGGCCTGGCGGAAGTAGCTGATCGAGCGGTCGATGATGTCCTGCCGCGTCACGGCGCCCAGCCCGCCCGCGATGCTGTTCACCAGCCGCTCCTTGGCGGCTTCGTCCATCAGGCTATAGAGGTCGCCCGCCTGCACGAAGTCGTTGTCTTCGGGGTGCTTCTGCCACTGGTGGCTGCCGGTCCAGCCGTGGATCTCGAGCGGCGCATACACCGGCTCGTTGGTCTGCTTGGGCGCGTTGCTGAAGCTGTTGGGCTCGTAGTTGGGGCCGCGGCCGCCGTTGCCGTCGCCGCGCATGGCGCCGTCGCGGCCGTAGTTCTGCGCCGTGGTGGCGTGCGGCCGGTTCACCGGCAGCTGCGTGTGGTTGATGCCCAGGCGGTAGCGCTGCGTGTCGCCGTAGCTGAACAGGCGGCCTTGCAGCATCTTGTCGGGCGACGGGCCGATGCCGGGCACGAAGTTGGCCGGGTTGAACGCGGCCTGCTCGATCTCGGCAAAGTAGTTGTCGGGGTTGCGGTTGAGCGTGAGGATGCCGATGTCGATCTTCGGATAGTCCTTGTGCGACCAGACCTTGGTCAGGTCGAAGGGGTTGAAGCGGTAGGTCTGCGCTTCGGCCACCGGCATGATCTGCACCTGCACCTTCCAGCTCGGGAACTCGCCGCGCTCGATGGAGTGCAGCAGGTCGAGGTGGTGGTGGTTGGGGTTTTCGCCGCCCACGCGCTGCGCCTCTTCGGCCACGAAGGTCTCGATGCCCTGGTTGGTCTTGAAGTGGTACTTGACCCAGAAGGCTTCGCCCTTGGCGTTCACCCACTGGAAGGTGTGCGAGCCGAAGCCGTCCATGTGGCGGTAGCTCTTCGGAATGCCGCGGTCGCCGAAGAGCCAGGTGAACTGGTGGGTGGCTTCGGGCGAATGCGAGAAGAAGTCCCAGGCGTTGTTGGGCTCCTGCACGTGGCTGTAGGGGTCGCGCTTCTGCGAGTGGATGAAGTCGGGAAACTTGAGCGGGTCGCGAATGAAGAAGACCGGCGTGCTGTTGCCCACGAGGTCGTAGTTGCCTTCTTCGGTGTAGAACTTGAGCGCAAAGCCGCGCGGATCGCGCACGGTGTCGGCCGAGCCGAGCTCGAGCGCCACGGTCGAGAAACGGGCCAGCACTTCGGTCTTCTTGCCGACTTGGCCGAGGAACCTGGTCTTGGTCCATTTCGACACGTCGGCCGTCACTTCGAAGGTGCCGAAGGCGCCCGAGCCACGCGCATGCACCACACGCTCCGGAATGCGCTCACGGTCGAAGCGCGCAAGCTTCTCAATGAGGTTGTGGTCCTGCATCAGCACAGGGCCGTTGACGCCAGCCGTCTGCGATTGCTGGTTGTTCTCGACGGGCGCGCCGTTTTCGGTGGTGAGCTTGCGGGAGTCGGTCATTGATGGGCTTTCCTCGTGTGTTGTGGAGCCCATGTATTTTGTCAATGAATATGACGGCGTCGCGTCATATTCAACTATCGCCTCGATAGGAGGCGATGCCAGGAGGCGATCTCCCCGCGACCGGCGGCGCGCTGGCGCTGCCGCTAGACGATCAATGCGATCGTGGCTTCGAGATGTTCCGAAGGCGCGCGGCGGAAGCCCGAGCGCGTGAAGCGCTGCAGTTGCCCGACCACGAAGGCCGTGAGTGCGGCGGCGCGCACCTGTGCGTCGACCGTGGGCGTTGCAGAGCCATCGGCCGCAGCGGTGCCGCGCAGCACCTGGCGCAGCGTGGCTTCGATCTTGTCGAAGAACTGGTTCATGCGCTGCTGGAGCCGCTCGTTCTCGAACACCAGTGCGTCGCCCACCATGACGCGCGTCATGCCCGGGTTGCGCTCGGCAAACTGCACCAGCAGCGTGAGGATTCTTGCGGCCTGCTGCGCACCGGTGGCACCTTCGCGCTCGAGGATCTGGTTGACCAGGGTGAAGACACTCTGCTCGATGAAGTCGATGAGACCTTCGAACATCTGGGCCTTGCTCGCGAAGTGGCGATAAAGCGCGGCCTCGCTCACGTCCAGCCGGGCTGCCAGCGCCGCGGTTGTTACCCGTTCGGCGCCGGGCTGTTCCAGCATGGCGGCCAGCGCCTGCAAAATCTGCACGCGCCTCTCCCCGGGCTTGGGGCGCTTCCGCACGGGGGCGGCGGCTGCCAGCGGCTCTGTCGGAGTTTCTACGTCGGGATAGCTTGTCTCTTCGTTCTGCATGGGAGCGCGTGCAAAGATGTAATCAATTGATTCTCGCACAGGGCCGCGCAGTGAGCGCGCGCAAACGGGGCGGGGAAGCTCGTACAGAATCAACTTCCTCAACAAAGCAAAGAGTTTTTCATGGCCCACAGCGTACTGGTGACCGGAGGAGCTGGTTTTATTGGCAGCCACACCTGCGTGGCGTTGGCCGCGGCCGGCTATGTGCCGGTGATCCTGGACAACCTGGGGAATAGCGATGTGAGAGTGCTGGAACGCCTGCGCCAGATCACGGGCAGCGCGCCGCGGCTGATCGAAGGCGATGTGCGCGACAGGGCCCTGCTCGACCGCATGCTGGGCAGCGAACGCTTTTCGGCCGTGATCCACTTTGCAGGCCTCAAGGCGGTCGGCGACTCGGTGGCCGACCCTCTCGCCTACTACGACAACAACGTGCACGGAAGCTTCGTGCTGGCTTCGGCCATGCAGCAGGCGGGCGTGCGGACCTTGATCTTTTCGTCGTCCGCCACGGTATACGGCGAACCCGACCATTCACCCATTCCGGAAGATGCGCCCCGCAGGCCGGCCAGCCCCTATGGCCGCTCGAAGTACATGGTCGAAGAAGCGCTTGGCGACCTGCAGCGCGCCGAGCCGGAATGGCGCATTGCGCTGCTGCGCTACTTCAACCCGGTCGGCGCGCATGAAAGCGGGCTCATCGGAGAACACCCGCAAGGCAAGCCGAACAACCTGATGCCCTTCGTGTGCCAAGTGGCCGTGGGGCAGAGGGACAAGCTCGTCATCCACGGCAACGACTATCCCACGCCCGACGGCACCGGCGTGCGCGACTACGTGCACGTGATGGACCTGGCCGAGGGGCACGTCGCGGCCCTGCGGCATGCGGAGGCCAGTCCAGGCCTCGTCACGCTGAACCTCGGCACTGGCCACGGCGCTTCAGTGCTGGAGGTCGTGCATGCATTCGAACGCGCAAGCGGGCGATCGATCCCTTGCGAGGTCGGTCCGCGACGGGCTGGCGATGTGCCGGCGTACTGGGGCGACCCCTCGCTCGCGCAGGCCACGCTGGGCTGGCGAGCGCATCGCGGACTCGACCAGATGTGCGCGGACAGCTGGCGCTGGCAGCAGGGCAATCCGAACGGGTACGAGGGCTGAGGCGGACCTATACCGGCTGGTTCAGCGCGCGCGAATCATCGTGCCGTAGGCCTGGTCGGTCAGGATCTCGAGCAGCATGGCGTGCGGCACGCGCCCATCGATGATGTGCACCGCATTCACGCCGCTCTTGGCCGCGTCGAGCGCGCCTTCGATCTTGGGCAGCATGCCGCCCGAGATAGTGCCGTCCGCAAACAGGTCATCGATTTCGCGTGCGCTCAGGTTGGTGAGCAGCTTGCCGTCCTTGTCGAGCACGCCGGGCGTGTTGGTCAGGAGCATGAGCTTCTCGGCCTTGAGCACGGTGGCGAGCTTGCCGGCGACGACGTCGGCATTGATGTTGTAGCTCTCGTTCTCCTCGCCGAAGCCGATGGGGCTGACCACCGGAATGAACGCGTCGTCCTGCAGCGCCTTCACCACGCTGGGGTCGATCGAGACGATGTCGCCGACCTGGCCCACGTCGTGATGCAGGTTGGGGTCGGTGCGATCGGCCATCTTGAGCTTTTGCGCGCGGATCATGCCGCCGTCGCGGCCCGTCAGTCCCACGGCCTTGCCGCCGGCCTGGTTGATGAGGCCCACGATGTCCTGCTGCACTTCGCCGGCCAGCACCCATTCGACCACTTCCATGGTCTCTGCGTCGGTCACGCGCATGCCCTGAATGAAGCTGCCCTTCTTGCCCAGGCGGTTGAGCGCCGCCTCGATCTGCGGGCCGCCGCCGTGCACCACCACCGGGTTCATGCCGACCAGCTTGAGCAGCACCACGTCTTCCGCAAAGTCGGCCTGCAGGGCCGGATCGGTCATGGCATTGCCGCCGTACTTGATGACGATGGTCTTGCCGTGGAACTTGCGGATGTATGGCAGCGCCTGGGCCAATATCTCGGCCTTGTCGCGCGGGGGAATGTTGAGGACAGGATCGGTCATGGGCGGGCAGGCTCCAATACGGTGAGGAGGACGATGAATAGGGGAAATTGTCGCAACAACGAGGCCGTCACGGGCGCAGCCAGCGCGGCACCTTGAATCGCACGATCATCAGGTACGCACCCACATAAGTCGTGACGAACAGCAGGCAAAAGAGCATCAGCACGATGGTGTTGTTCCAGAACAGCACGGCCGGCACCACCGAGAGGGCAGCGAACATCCAAAGATAGGGAGACGTTCTATTGTTGCGGGCGAGCAGTTGCCGGGCCTCGTCGTCCGCGAACGCCACCCGCACGATGCGGCGAAAAATAAGTTGGTGGAAGTGCAGCGCATCGGCCGTGCCGGGCGACTGTCCGCGCGCGAGCTTGCGGTAGATGGAAAACAGCGTTTCCCAGACCGGGTAGATCAGCAGCAGCATCGGGAACCACGGCGAGACGACACGGTGCCTCTGGACGAGCGTGACGCAGGCCACGGCAATCACCATGCCCCACACATAGGCGCCGCCGTCGCCGGCAAAGATCTTGCCGCGCGGGTAGTTCCAGATCAAAAAGCCGACGGTGGCGCCCACCAGGCAAACCATCATCGCCGCGAGTTGGCGGTCGCCCACCTGCAGCGCCACGTGCGAAATAGCAAGGCAGACCAGCACGGCCACGGTACCCGCGAGCCCGTTGTAGCCGTCGATGATGTTGAAGGCATGCGGCAGCCCGCCGATGGCCAGCGCCGCGAATAGCACGGCGCCATAGGGAACCAGCGCCAACCAGCCGTCGACAGCCTCGATGCCGGTGCGCGACAGGCTGAGCCCGAGCATCCAGCAGGCCAGCAAGGCGGAGCCGATGGTGAGCCCCAACCGGTAGCGCACCCTCACGTTCTGCGTCACGTCCTCGACGATGCCGGCGATGACGGCCGGTGCAATGCACAGCAGCGTGAGCATCGACGTCTTGACCGGCCACGACACGTTGAACGGATCGGTTCCGGTGATGCCGGCCGCCAGCCAGGCCACCCCCATGCCGAACATGATGCCGGCGCCGCCGAGCCGGGGCACGTGGCCCTTGTGGAAGCGCTGGGGCATGTCGGTGCCGTAGAGCCGCGCATGCCGGCGCGCCCGGCGCATGAACAGCTGCACCGCGAAGGCAGAGGCAAAAAAACTGATGACGATCAGAGCAATCATGTGTGGGTGTTGGGGAACTCTAGAATTCCCGAGCGAAATTAGACCATGCCAGCGCCCTCCCCCTCCTTTCCCCCCATCACCGTTTCGATCGTCAGCCACGGTCAGCTCACGCTGATAAGGCCGCTGCTCGAGCAGCTGGACCGCTTCAGCGGTGCATCGACCGCCAAGGTCGTGCTCACGCTGAATATCCCCGAACCCGACGACGTGCTGGCGGGCCAGGAATGGGGCTTTCCGGTCGAGCGCATCAAAAACGCCCAGCCCAAGGGCTTTGGCGCCAACCACAACCACGCGTTCCAGCACTGCGAAACGCCATGGTTCCTGGTGCTCAACCCGGACATCCGCTTCGACGGCGACGTGCTGGCGCCGCTGATTGCACAGGCAGCACCCGATGCCGGCCTGCTGACGCCGCGCATCCTGGAGCCGGGCAAGAACACCCCTGAGCAGCATCGCGAGATCATCACGCCGCTCGAAATCGTGACCCGCCGGAGGCCAAGCTATGAGCGCCCGGCGGTACCAGCCTGGATCCCGGGCCTGTTCATGCTGTTTCGAAGCAGCGCCTACCGCCAGATCGGCGGCTTCGACGAGCGCTTCTTCATGTACGGCGAAGACTTCGACATCTGCGCCCGGACCCAACTGGCGGGCTGGAAGCTGCAGGTGGGAGAAGACCTGCTGGCGCGCCACGAGGCCCAGCGTGCCAGCCGCAGCAGCAAAAAGCACCTGTACTGGCACGTGACCAGCTTGTTGAAGGTGTGGACTTCGGGTGCCTTCTGGCGGTACAGGCGGCTCAAGGCGGGCATCCGCTAAGCAAGGTCCCTCTAGCCGAGCTACCCGCGCTCGAGCAGGTCCTGCGCCACCGCGTGCCAGCCGCGCCCGAAGCGGTCATAGCGCCCGCGAGCGGCCTCCAGCACTACCGGACCGAGGCGCGCGATTCTTGAGCGAGGCAACTCGGCCCTGAAGCGCTGGTGCGCCACCTTGGCACGCTGGGCCTCGATGTACTTGGTTTGCACCTTCGCGCCGAGAGAGTTCAACCGCTCCAGCAGCGCTTCCGCCCTGCGCAGGCGCGCCCAATGCTTGTCGCCGCGCTCTACGAAAGCCTTGCCGATCTTTTCGGAGAGCGTCGGCCGACGTGCGCCGATCTGGTTGCTTGCATGCTGCCGGTAGTCGATGAGCGGCTCCGCCAGCACATCGACACGGCCCGTGGCCGCGGCCACCGCGCCGAGCCACTCGTCGTGCACCCAGCCTTCGGGAAACGGCAGCGCAGGTGCTAGCAGCGACTTGCGGAACATGGCGGTGGCGCCGGTCACCAGATTGCGCCGCAGCAGCACATCGAAGGCATTTCCATCGGCAATGGCCGCCAATTCAGCAGGGCACACTTCCAATGCGTGAAAAAGCGAAGTGCCGAGCGGCATGAGCTCGGCGTCGACCAGGCGGGCATCGGTGTGCAGCAGCAGCAGTTCGGGTGCGGCTTCGAAGCGGGCCGCCATGCGGGCCAGCCGGCCGGGGTGCCACACGTCGTCCTGGTCGCTGAGCGCGATCAGTTCGTGGGCGCATGCCCGCACCGCCTGCTCGAAATTGCGCGTCACGCCCAGTGCCGGCGAATTCTGAAGGACGACGAGTTCGACACGCTCGGCAACGCCGCAGGCTGCCAACGTGTTGCGCACGGTAGCGATGGTTTCGTCCGTCGAGCCGTCGTCGGAAAGCACGATCTGGCTCGGCAGCCTGTCCTGCGCACAGATGCTGCGCACCTGCGCCGCCACGAAGCGCGCGCCATTGCGCGTGCAAAGCGCGACCGAAATTCCCAGCATCGTCAAACCGGTGCCAGGCGTGGCGGCCAGGCGTAGCTGAAGTCTTCGCGGGCGAGCATCAGGTTCGGGCTGTAGGCGGGGTCATTCTTTAGCAACTCGCCCCAGCGTTGCTGCATGTAGGCGGCATCTTCCTGGAACTGGTCCTTTCTCTGCTGGGAGGCATTCTTGGACTGCATAGCGGATTCGTGCAGGAACAGCTCCGCATGGGGTGTCCACAGGTTTCGCAAGCCCGAAGCGCGCAAGCGGAGGCAGAAGTCGACGTCGCTGAAAAACTCCTTCGGATGCACCTCATCGAACCCGCCAACCTGTTCATAGTGGCTTTTCTGGATCACCAGACACTCGGCCGAGACGGCCGAGAACGATTGGATCAGCGCAGCGCGCCCGCCGTAGCCGGGCCTTCCCGCGGGCATTCCGCGATGCGGATGGGTTGCGATGTCCCTCGTGTCAAGAATCAGCCCCGCATGCTGAAGCGTCTTATCGGGGTACCAGAGCCTGGCGCCGACAGCGCCGACGCCGGGCTGCAGTGCGAGGCTCACCATCTCGCCCAGCCAGTCGGGTGAAATGACTTCGGCGTCGTGGTTGAGCAATGCGATCACATCGCCTTGCGCGATGGCTGCCGCACCGTTGTTCAGCGCTGAATAACTGGAACTCCGCTCGTCGCGCGACACACGAATGTTCGGGTGGTCCGCAGCAACGGCCTTCAACCAGGCCAGTGTCGCGGGGTCGTCAGAACCGTTGTCGACAATGATGATCTCGTAGCGCGAGTAGCTTGTCTTCTGCAAGATGGAGCCGACGCACTGGCGCACTCGAGGCAGCGCGTTGCGCGTGGGAATGATCAACGAAACCAGGGGCAAGACATCGGGCAAGGCGTAATGCACCCGGTAGCCGAAATCCAGATGTTCGGCCGTGGCGCGCACTCCCGTGCGCACAAAATGTTCGTTCAGCGCCCGCTCGCCCGCAATAGCCGCATAGGGCTTGGCCGTCATCGAACGGGCCGTACTTTCGGCATGCACGCGCCAGTGATAAAGCACGCGGGGGATGTGTTGAATCTGTTCCGGCTCCACGCGCTCCATGCAGCGCAGCACCAGGTCCCAGTCCTGCGAACCTTCGAGCCCCGCGCGAAAATCGCCAACCGAGCGCATGAGCTCGGTGGACAGCACGCCGAGGTGGCTGAACATGTTCTGCGAGCGAAAGAGATCGACGTTCCAGTCCGACTTGAAATACGGCCCGAAGCGATGACCACCTTCGTCGACCTTGTCTTCGTCCGAGTAGATCAGCTGCACGCCAGGGTGCTCGGCAATGCAATCGGCCACCCAGAACAATGCATGGGCCGGCAGCAGGTCGTCGTGGTCCATGAGCGCCACCCAAGGTCCGACGGCCAGTTCCAGCGCGCTGTTCGAAGCCGCAGAGATATGGCCGTTTTCAGACCGGAACACCACCTTGATGCGGGGATCTGTTTCGCTGTACGACTTGAGGACCTCGCGCACCTCCGCCGAAGGCGAAGCGTCGTCGGCAATGCACAGCTCCCAATGCGGGTAGAGCTGCCCACGAACCGACTCGATGGCTTCGCGAAGCCACGCCGGGTTGGGGTTGTAGGTCGGCATCAGCACGGAGATCAGTGGGCGGTCTTTCATCGCCGCCACGCGCTGCGCGATCTTTTCGCGTAGTTCAGGCGTGAGCGTGTCGTAGCGCCGTACCCACTTGGAATAATCGTTGTAGCCACCAAGGCGCCGGCGCAACTCCCATCGAATACCGCGCCAACCCGACTTCTGGAACAACTTCCAGGCCCGCTGCATGCGCCTCACCACCCTGAACCTCGCCAAAGTGCGTCCAAGCCAAGACCGAGCCGATCAAGAGATTTCATATTGCGTGCCCGAAGAAACGGAGTCGGGCTTGTGAGGAATACTGGAACAGGTAAGCGAGGCTAGGGAGGGAATCACCCCACCAGGCACGCGGGCGGCGGACGATTATCTTCGGAACTCTTCGAGGCAAGTGGCGGGACTTGCAGCTGCCATGCCAAGAAGCACACAAGAGCTACCCGTAAAATCGCTCGATCACCACTGGCGGCCCAGCGCAGAGCACTGGACTGTTGGCGCGTGCGGCGCCTTTGCAAACCGACGGTGCCAGGGAATAAAGCTGCGTCTGGCAATATTGCGCCATACCCATTGAAGAGAAATAAAGCTTGACCAACATCGGCAACGAAAAACTGGTGCTCATCGCAATCCAGTGTGACGAATATCTCGGTGGCGACTATATCGCCGGCCTGGCAGACACTTTCGGAAGCGTATGAGCCAAATTCACTCCAATTTACATCGAAATGCCTGGGCTGATTGGTGGGAAGGCACCCGCCGCACAGACATCTGGTGGACGCTTGCGTGGTTCGACATTGTGCTGCGCTACCGCCGCTCGATGCTCGGCCCTCTATGGCTCACGCTGAGCATGGGGGCGATGATCGGCGGCATGGGGCCCCTTTATAGCTCGCTGTTTGGTACAGAACTCTCCAAGTTCTTTCCCCACCTTGCGCTGGGAATCATCTTCTGGGGCTTTTTCTCCAGCGTGGTGACGGAGTCGTGCAATGCCTTTGTGGGCTCTTCCAATTACCTCAAGCAGGGCTATTTTCCAATCAGCTTGTTCGTCTGGCGAAGCATCGCCAGAAATCTGATTCAATTTGCACACCAGATCGTCCTCTACGTTCCAGTGGCGCTTTGGGCGGGAATCTCTCTTTCAGCGTCTGCGCTGCTGATCATTCCAGCAATGGCCATCGCCATCATCAATGCCCATGCACTTGGACTGCTGCTCGGCCTCGTCTGCACCCGATTCCGGGACGTGACGCAGATCGTCAGCAGCGTGATGCAGATGCTGATGTTTCTGACGCCTGTGTTCTGGCTCCCTGAGAGTCTGCCCGACCGCGCCAAGTACATCCTCTGGAATCCGTTTGCCCAGATGCTCGACTTGCTGCGGACTCCCTTGATGGGAGGAGTCGCCACCTCCCACAGCTGGCTGGGCATTCTGGGGTGGACTGCTTTGACGCTCGTCGCCTCCATGCTCCTGTTCTCGAAATACCGTCGACGTGTCGTCTACTGGCTCTGATACATGGCTTCCATTTCACTTAAAAACGTTGCTGTCAATTTCCCCATCTACGGTGCCGGGGCTGCGTCCTTGAAAAAGACATTGGCGGCATCCGTTACCGGTGGCAGGTTTGGAAAGGAAACCGGCGTCACCGTCGTTCAAGCGCTGAGCGACATCAATCTCGAGTTGAAAAGCGGCGACCGGCTGGGGCTGATCGGGCACAACGGCGCGGGCAAATCTACCCTGCTACGCACGTTGGCGGGCGTCTACGAGCCGTCCGCCGGCGAGTTTCGGCGCGAAGGCACCGTATCGAGCCTGATCGACCCATCCCTTGGCATCGAGCCCGATGCAACGGGCGTCGAGAACATCATGCTGCGCGGCCTGGTCATGGGGCTGAGCAAGAAGGAAATCGACCGACTGACGCCTGAAATCTGCGAGTTCAGCGGACTTGGGCAGTATGTCAACATGCCGGTCCGCACTTATTCGACCGGCATGATGATGCGGCTTGCTTTTTCGATCTCTACCAGCGTGGAAGCGGACATCCTTCTCATGGACGAATGGCTCTCCGTCGGTGACGCCGAATTCACCGAAAAGGCCGAGAAGCGAATGCGGGACGTGGTCTCGAAGTCGGGCATTCTGGTGCTTGCCTCCCACTCGCCCGCGCTAATCGCGAAGGAATGCAACATGGTAGTCAAGCTGAGCCACGGCCGGTTGGACCCTCACGATATCTCTCTCTTGGAAACTGCGGTAGTCGACGATCGGCCGTAGTCGCTTTCACAGACGCGCTCCGCAAGCAGCGCTATGCCGAGTGAGGATGCTCCGTTGCGCAGTTTATCTGCGGCGAACTGCAGCTTGGCGCTAACAGGAAGGTTAGTTCACTTAGGTGCTGGCCTAGAATCGGCTTTTCGATTCATACACAGTGTGTTGCTCGCTGACGCACACTCCTTGGCGCAATGCCCCGTTTTCCAGTTTTCCTGTCAGCAGTTTTAGTACTTCGCAATCGGGCTGCCGACGTAGAGGCAATCCTGCACGAGGCTACAGCTCGACTAGGTGAAGCAGCGAGCGACTATGAGCTCATAGTGATCGACAACGCTTCCACGGATGAAAGTGTTCAGGTCATCAAGCGACTCACCCAAGAAGATGGATTGCCGAATCTTCAGGTGTTTGCGCTGACAAAAGAGGTTGACTCCGACACTGCCGCTTGGATAGGGCTGGAGAACGCGCTGGGTGACTTCATCGGCGTGGTTGACCCATTGCTTGATGACGTCTCAATGATGAGCGCCATGCTCGAAAAAGCTACTGACGGCATCGACGTTGTTTTCGCTCGAAATACACAGCAGCCCGCGCGGAGTTTCGCCTACCGCGGCGCTAATGCGATCTTCAACTGGTTGTACAAGTCGTTTCACGGAATTCATCTCGCCAGCGAAGCCCCTCAATATCGAATGCTCAGTCGGCGCGTAGTGAATTTCATCCTTCAACATCCACATCCTGCAATTACATATCGGCACTTGTCGTTAAGCGGAGGCTTTGCTCGCACCACTTTGAACTACAGTTCAAGACCTCAGTGCGGACAGCGCAAGGAGCTGAGGGACAGCATCGACAGAGGGATGCGACTGCTGGTGTCGACGACCCGAGCACCTATGCGGCTCGTTACTTCGATGTCCTTGCTGGGCGCCGCAGCGAATCTGTTGTATTCGATGTATGTCTTAGCCGTTTGGCTGCTCAAGCCCGATGTCGCGCCGGGCTGGGTCAGTTTGTCTTTGCAGCAATCCGGGATGTTCTTTCTTATCTCGATGGTGCTCCTCGTATTGGGGGAGTACATCCTGCACATGGCAAGGCTTTCGAGCGAGGGCCCAGCCTATCATGTCGCACAGGAGTTCACTAGCGCCCGCATAATCCGCAAGGAGAAGCTGAACATCGAAATTGCCTCAGCCACATCCGGCCCGCGACAGGAATGAACAGTTCGGGCGATATCTACGACGCAATCGTAGTGGGTGGAGGCTTTTACGGAGTGAACATTGCGGTACACCTTCGTCGTCAGCGAGGGTTGAACCGGGTTCTCATTATTGAACGCGAGCCGACAATCCTGAGTCGAGCCTCACGACGCAATCAAGCGCGGGTTCACAACGGCTATCACTATCCGCGCAGTCTTACCACTGCATTTCGCAGCCGTGTGAATCTACCCCGTTTCGTTAATGATTGGCCAGACTCAATTTGCAGCGAGTTTGACAAGGTATATGCAATCGCGCGCCAGCATTCAAAAGTCACGACACGCCAGTTCGAACGCTTTTGCCGAGAAATCGGCGCCTCTATCCAACCTGCTCCAGCCTCTCTTTCCCGCCTCTTTGATCCGCGCCTCATCGAAGCGACATATCTAGTACAGGAATATGCCTTCAACGTTAATCGCCTTCACGCTTGGGCCGTTCGACAATTGCACGACCTCGATATCGAACTCGTGACGAGTGCGCAGGCGCAAAAGATTTTTAGAAATACAGCCGGACGCCTGACAATTGCCTTGGATCATTCCGCATCAGGAGCATCAGAAGTCACGTCCAAACTTGTATTCAATTGTACTTACAGCGGGCTGAATCAGCTCGGCGGAGACTTTCCAGCATTGAAGCTCCCGTTGAAGCAGGAGATTACGGAAATGGCCCTGATGCAAATGCCTCCAGAGCTTGCTCAAGTAGGGGTTACGGTGATGGACGGTCCGTTTTTCTCTACCATGCCCTACCCTTCGCGGGGATTGCACACGCTTTCGCATGTGCGCTTCACACCGCATCTGCATTGGATTGACACGGTCGAAGTGAATCCGTATGCACGCTTGGACGCGTACAAAGGCCAAACGAGGGTAGACAGAATGGTACGCGACGTTGCCCGCTATATGCCGTCCATCAGAGGAGCGCAGTACGTGGAGTCGATCTTCGAAATTAAAACCGTTTTGACCAAGAGCGAAGGGGATGACGGCCGCCCCATCGTGTTCGAAAAACATTCGTCGCTGCCAGGTTGCTATTCAGTTCTCGGGGGCAAGCTCGACAACATCTATGACATCCTTGAAAAGCTAGACGACGAGTTGAGCAAATACAACGCCTGTTGAAGGCCCTACACACTCATTCCATGAAAGCACTTATCGGGCACAGCGGATTTGTTGGCAACACCTTGATGCGGCAGGCGAACTTTGACGCCTTTTACCGTTCGACCAATATCGAGGATATTGAAGACAAGGAGTTCGACTTGGTGATTTGCGCCGGAGCCCCAGCGCAAAAATGGATTGCCAATCGCAATCCATCGGAAGACAGGACCAAGATCGAGAAATTGATCTCGCATCTCAGCAAGATCAAGTGCGCAAGTTTTGTACTCATCAGCACCGTCGATGTTTTTGTTACTCCATCGGAGGTAACGGAACATTCACCGGTGCCCGAACACGAACTAGGTGCGTATGGGCTGCATCGCCGCTTGCTGGAAAAATTTGTAGCGGCTCAATTCAGCAATCACTTGGTCGTACGACTGCCAGGACTGGTAGGGCCGGGGTTGCGCAAAAATGCGATCTTCGACCGGCTCAACGACAACAACGTGGATGCGATCGACGGTCGCAGCGTCTTTCAGTTTTACCCAATGGTCAACCTATGGCATGACCTGAGGCTCGCCCAAGCTGCGAAATTGCGGCTCGTGCATCTGACCGCTGCACCACTTCGGATTGCAGATGCTTTTGAGCAAGGCTTCGGCACCCCTTTCGATCATGTCGGCAGCGGTGAACCAGCGCGGTACGACATGCGGACCGTACATGCAGATCTATTCGGAGGCACAGGAGACTATCAGTACAGTGCGCGTGAAAGCATTCAGGCTATTCGCGCTTATGCGCAGTCCGAGCCCAAGACCCTGTACACCAAGGACGAGGCATGAGACTCTCCATATCCAACATTGCCTGGGATCCTGCCGAGGACGAGGCCGTTCTTGCATTGCTTAAAGCGCACGCTGTCGACGCCATCGATGTAGCTCCGAGCAAGTACTTCCCTGATCCGATGCATGCCAGTGACAGTGAGATCGCTCGCGTACGTCGCTGGTGGAATGATCGCGGCGTGGAGCTTGTCGGTATGCAATCGCTGTTGTTCGGAACAAGCGGCCTGAACATGTTCGGGTCCGACCAGTCCCAGAAAGCCATGCTTTCGCGACTGGCGGCGGTCGCACGCATCGGAGCGGGACTCGGCGCAACGCGGCTTGTTTTCGGTTCACCGCGCAACCGCGATCGCTCCGGGCTCACGGATCAACAGACCCTTGAGACTGCCATTCGTTTTTTTCGGTGCTTGGGAGATGTTGCCGCAGACTCGGGGGTGACGATATGTTTGGAGCCCAATCCAATACGCTACGGAGCAAACTTCATGACCTCCACTGAAGAAACGGCCCGCGTGGTCACCGAGGTCGGCCATGCAAACGTGCGCATGCAATTGGATACTGGCGCGATTACCGTCAATGCCGAAGACGTCGACCAAGTGATCAGGCAACATGCCGACCTGATTGCGCACGTGCACGCGAGTGAACCGGATTTGAAAACCCTTGGAGACGGGACAACGCCTCACCAGCGCGTCCACGACGCTCTCTGCAAACATCTGCCGGATCGTATTGTGACCATCGAGATGCTCGCTTCCGAAAGTGAGCCCCATCTGAGCTCGATCGGACGCGCCCTAGAGACTGCCATTTCTGCATATCGAACCCCTGGCGTCCCCAGACGCTCGCCGCTCGACGCCCACCGATGAAGTGGGTCATTCTTTTGCTCGGTATCGCGGCCAACGCTTCGGCGAGCGTGATGGTTAAGCTCGCCATGCAGCCCCCGCGCCGGTTTCCGTCCTTGTCGACGCCACTGGCCGCGCTGTCCAATTGGCCGTTCTGGCTCGGACTGGGACTGTATGGCATTGCATTTGTTCTATATGCGTCTTCGTTGTCGAGGCTGCCACTGAATGTGGCCCACCCGACACTGACCACCGGGTCCGTCGCTGCAGTGGCGCTCTGCTCCGTATTCATCTTTCGCGAGCCGATGAGTTTGACGACGCTGGTCGGTATCGCGCTGGTGGTTGCGGGTGTCGCGCTTATTACGACCCAAGTGCGTTGATGTCCTCTGAATCTATGCAGTCCGATCCAACCAAACCGCATCCCGCTCCTTCTCAATGGCAAGTTCCATCCTATGACGTGCCGCTTTGGCATGGAAGGAGTCAAAGTGCATGCGTGATCATCCCCGTCATCAACGAGGGCGAGCGGATCGCTCGTTTGTTGGCCAGAATGAGCAAGCTGGGTATCGCCCGGAGAGCGGATATCCTGATCATCGATGGCGGCAGCAAGGACGGCTCACTGGAGCCAGCGTTGCTAAGCGAGCATCGTATTCGAGCCTTGCTGGTGAAAACTGGCCCCGGAAAACTCAGTGCTCAATTACGCTGCGCCTATGCGTTTGCCTTGTCGGAAGGATACGATCATCTTGTCACGATCGACGGCAACGACAAAGATGATCCCGAGGCCATCGAGCGCTTCATCGGTGCGTTGGAAAATGGCTCTGATTTCGTACAGGCGTCTCGATTCGTGACCGGAGGCCAAGCGGAGAACACGCCCAAATCACGCGACCTCGCGATTCGCCTCATCCATGCGCCTTTGCTGAGCTTGTCGTCCGGATTCCACTGGACGGACACCACGCAGGGATTCCGCGGCTACAGCCGGCGCATGTTGCAGGACTCAAGATTGGCCGTCTTCCGAGACGTATTCAGCGGATACGAACTCCTCGCGTATCTTTCGCACAGAGCGCCCAAACTAGGCTTTCGCTGCGTCGAGCTTCCCACCATCCGGCGCTATCCGACAGGCGAAACGCCTACAAAAATTACCGCAATCAGAGGCAATCTGACCGTACTTAGCGTCCTATTCAAGGCGTGTCTAGGTTGCTACGACACTTCGGCATCTTCTCCATGAAAGCGTGCGGGACACGGCGGCCACTTGTGTGGGGAGCATTGGCCTCTGTGCTCGGCTACGCGTTGACGGCAGTAGCGTTCTATCCGGGATTCATGTCCGCAGACTCGCTAGCGCAGTACGAGTCGTCCAAGACGTTGAAATTCACGGATTGGCACCCGCCCGTGATGGGCTGGGTCTGGTCACTATTCAATACCCTGTCCGACGGACCGCAAGGCATGCTTCTTTGGCAACTTGGTCTGCTATGGATCGCGCTTTTTCTTTGGTATTCGAGCCTGCTTCCCGCCTCCCGGGGCGCATGGGCGCTATTAGCCGTGGGATTGTTGCCTTGGGTGCTCAACTTTGCAGGCGTCATCTGGAAAGATGTAGGAATGGCCTTCGCACTTGCCCTGGCAGTGGCGCTTGGCTTATCAACCACGAGATTCGTGACCGTGTCCACGAGCGTTTTCATGCTCTTCTATGCGCTGAGTCTGCGTTACAACGCGTTGTTCGCGCTGCCTCCTCTCCTGATCTTCCTATGGAGCCGCTGGAGACCCGATGCGAAGGCTTGGCAAACCATCGCGATCTCGATGCTGACACTTGCAGCCATGCTCCTTGCAACCAATGTGGTGAACTACAGCGTGCTGAAGGCAGAGAAGACCTCTCCATCAAGCTACATGATGGTAGATGACTTATTTCATCTGTCGCTGCGCGAAGGCAGGAGTCTCATGCCCGGGATTTCGTTCTCGAACATCCAGCATTGCGCAGGGCGTGTCATTGGTCAGAATCGTTTGGTTGGACGTTCTTTCTGCTTGGCGGAGGGGCGCAACTTTTCGAACAGGAACCCGCTGAACACGCCAGAGTTGAGCAAGATCTGGCTGGATGCCGTCGCTTCCCATCCTTTGCGCTATCTTCAATTCAGGACGGCTGCATTTGTCTACTTGCTGCGCACAGCGCAGGACTCTCCCTATTACATCTGGCATCCAGGCATCGATGCCAATTCTTTAGGCTTGGCGCAGACTAACAACACGCTGACAAGGGTCGTGCACTGGTGGGTCGATGCATCGGCAAGACTGGCCCCCCTGCTGTTCAAGCCTTTCATCTGGTTCGTTCTAGGAATCGCGGTGCTGACTGCGAGCTTGGTTCAGGCACGAGGCAAGAATTCGAACGCGGCGCTCGCGTTGAGTTCTTCTGCCTTGCTATACATCCTTGGCTACATTCCGGCTACACCGATGGCGGACTTTCGATACGTTTACTGGAGCGTCTTGGCGATTTCGCTGGCGGCCGTTCTCGTGTTGATTGGCTGGGGAAAGCCTGCCGCCCCCTCTTGGCGACTGCGGCCGTGGTTGCTCGCGATACCGATATCGCTTTGCGTGGCTCTTGTTGCCCTCTACATGAACGCGCAAAACGCTTTCGATCTCAAGATCGACCGGCAGCTTTGGAGTCAGTTCCGTGACCACAGCATTCCGGTGAGCGGTACACCACGACTCGTTGGCTTTGCTCCGGCCTCGGATGGGTTATACCGAATTACGGGCCCTGACCCGCACTTGATCTACGACCTTCATACGCAAGTTGTTGCATCAAAAGATGTGGACTACTTAGCCTTTGATTTTCACTGCGAGGGACAGCGAGCGATTCCCTCGGTTCAGCTTTTCTGGTGGAACGACAATCAGCCTGCAGCTCGAGAAGAGCAGAGCACCACGTTCACTCCCGCATCGGGGATGAACGTAATTTCCACGAGATTCCTTAGGGGCTGGGCCGATGTCGGCCGCCTTGCTCATCTCCGCGTCGATCTCGATCCGAACGACGCCTGCGCGTTCTTACGAATCGGGGTTGTGCACTGGGTTCCGCGCTCACCTTGACCGTGCGCGCCTCAGACGCGGGGAGGCCCCAAAGCTGCCGCACGGAGCTTAGGCGAATCTGGATTTAGCGACTTCTTAAATGGTTGGGCATTGAAGGACAAATTTCCTTCCCAATGAGGATTCCTTCTTTCATTCCACATTAGCAGCAGCCGATAAGCAGCTACTATTCCATAGTCGACCCTAAGGGGCCGCACTTGGCTTTTTCCTATAACACTTTAAAAATAAGTATCCCTTCGACCTTGAGACTGGCGTGCACAGGGAACCTATGACGAACAAAGACTTTTCTCGCACGAGTGCTGAAGACATCGGTGCCGCACTGTTTGATGCAGACTTTTATCTTGAAGCCTATCCTGATGTGCGCGAGGCGGGAGTAGACCCGTTCGCACACTATAGGTCCCATGGATGGCGGGAGCGCCGGGATCCCAGCCGTACATTCAGCACCAACTATTACCTAGATTCGAATCCAGACGTCGCCGCAGCCGGCATCGATCCGTTGCTTCACTACGCGAATACGGGAATTTTCGAGGGACGCCACCCCCGACCACCGGAAGTGCATTTCAACGACAAGGCCCTTGTGCTCGGGGCAACGTCGGTGCGTCAGCAGGCGTTGCATTGGCAGCCTGCTGATGAGGATATGCCGCTCACCGCTGACGATCTGCGCAGGTGTTTGGAAGACGCATTTGCAATCGGCTCAGGGAAAGCAGTCTTGTCGCTGAGCCATGACCAATACGTCAAGAACGTGGGCGGGGTACAAAGCATTGTCGCGTCGGAAGCAAAGGCGCTCCAACAGCAGGGTTGGACTTATATTCATCTGAGCCCTGCCTGGCCAGTTCCAATGCTGGCCGAGTCGCAGCACCCGTCCGAAATGCGTTTGGTGCTGACGCTGAATGGACGCCGACAGGGTGTAGTGCTGGAAGCAGATCTGGTGCAGGTTCTGCGTCCATCCGGAGCTACCGCCCCGGCGCTGTATTTCGTGTTGCACCACGCGATGGGATTCGCACCGACGACCGTGGTCGCGCTTGCGAAAACTTGCCAGCCCTCGCCTTCTTACATCTGGACGCACGACTTCTTTTCTCTCTGTACCAATCCGTTCCTGCTTCGCAACAATCGGAGCTTCTGCGGTGCACCAGTGCCAGAGTCGACCGCGTGCATGGTGTGTAGCAACGGACAAGTCCGCCCGGCGCATTTGTCCGCTATGAGGCAAATCTTCGAGGCACTCAGCCCTGTTGTTCTTGCGCCGTCGTTAAGTGCATTTGAATTCTGGCGTGCGCACACCGACTTGCCGATGAGTGGGACTTATGTTGTCCCGCCAGCATCTTTGGAGTTTGAAGCCGCCGCTGTTGCTCGCACTTCCGGGCCCGTTCGAGTTGCATTCATCGGTCCACCGGCAGCACACAAAGGTTGGGCCGCCTTTGCAACATTGGTGACTCGACATCGAGAAGATGCGCGGTATGAATTTTTCAGGCTTGGAGTTGGCGAAAGCACGCTGAATGGCGTGCGCTCTATCTACACCGAAGTGGATGCTGACAATCCCGACGCGATGATCAAAGCGCTGCGCGATCACGCCATCGATGTGGTGGTCAACTGGTACTCTTGCTTCGAAACTTTTTCGTTTTCGACCCATGAAGCAATGGCTGCGGGTGCGTTTGTCGTCACGCGTTATGAGGCAGGCAATGTCTGGCCGGCGATTGCTTCAGCGCCAGGCCAGCGAGGGCTGGCGCTTCATAGTGAAGCCGAGCTGCGCGCTCTCTTCTTGGGCGATCAAATGATCAAGCTGGCGAAGCGACCGCGGTCCCACGGAAAACTCTCTCGAACGCATGGCACCGCCGACTTGTTGCTCGAGGAAAACAGACGCCATGGCTAAGACTCACTGCTTCACGAGCATTTCTTTCAGCTACCTAGATCGCGCGCGTGTACTGGCGGAGACGATCAAACAGCATCATCCTGATTGGACCCTGTGGTTGTGCATGTCCGACCTGGAACCGGATGGCTTTGAGTTTGATCTTGCAAACGAACTTTTTGACCACATCGTGCGTGTTTGGGAGCTTGACGTTCCGTCTCATCACGAATGGGTGTTCAAACACGACGTCGTTGAACTGTGCACGGCTGTCAAAGGCCCCATGCTGCAGCACATCCTGGCGCAAGGCGCCGAGCGGGTTTATTACATCGATCCCGACATTGCTGTGTTTCAACCTCTCGTGCACGTCGAAGCCGCGCTGGAAACCAGTTCCATAGTGCTCACGCCACATCTCGTGTCGAAGGAACTGGATCGCCAAGGTGTACTAGACAACGAGATTTCCTGCCTCAAGCACGGAACCTACAACCTCGGCTTCCTGGCGGTTCGCAATGATGAGAATGGACGCCAATTTGCCCAATGGTGGGGAGACCGTCTTCGCGAGTTCTGCTACGACGACATCCCGGCTGGTTTGTTCACAGACCAGCGATGGTGCGATCTCGCTCCCGCGCTATTTGACGGTGTTTTCATCCTGCGCGATGCGGGCTACAACGTCGCCAGTTGGAACCTCTCCCGACGGCCTTTGACTATCACGCGAGATGGCCAAGTCATGGCTGCGGACGTCCCCCTTCGGTTCTTTCATTTCACTAAGGTTAATTCGGTCGGGGAGATGAGCTTGGACAGGGCTGCTGGCGGCCATGTCGAGGTGTTCGAACTCCTGCGTTGGTATCGTGAACGTCTCAACCACCATGCTGCCATCGGCTTGCCGGGCCGATGGTGGCACTACAGCTGCTACGAAGACGGTATGCCTGTTCAAAGACGTGATCGACTTGTCTGGCGAGAAAGGGGCGATTTGCGTCGAGCTTTCGATAATCCCTTCGCGAGCGGCCCCGGTACATTTCAGCAGTGGTGCATGCAGCATTTGCTCTAGCGCTGACCACGCACCATTACAAGTACAGTCTCCACATGAAAATCCTCGAAACTCGCTACGGTTATCTAGAAGTTCCGGACGTCGAGCACGATTTGATCGGTCGCTTCTTGGCCCGCTATGGCGAATGGGCCAATGATGAAGTGCGGTTTGTAGCCGCCGCATTACCAAAGGACAAGCCCTTAAAGGTTATAGACATTGGCGCCTTTGTTGGTACTTTCGGCATTGGACTCTCTCAAGCAGCAAATGTGGCATCTACGACATTTGTTGAAGCCAATGCTGCGGTTTCTCCGCTCTTGATCAGCAATGCGATCCGCAACGCTCGAGGCCAATCCAACGTAATCGAAGCGGCAGTCACTCCAGACGGTCATTCGATGGATGCAACATACGACTCGTTGAATCTTGGGTCTCTATCCTTTGCACCTGTTGATGACGCAGCGCGCGTGCACCTCAAGAAACCGATGCGCTTCGTCAATATGGCAGAGATCGTCACCCAAGCAGGCGACGTCGATCTGATAAAAATGGATGTCGAGGGACTTGAGTACGCTATTCTTGATGCGAATCGATCGCTTCTGGGCGCGGGCGGGCCAGCATTCTGGTTGGAGTGCAACGATTCGCGCCAGTCGCTCGCACTGTTCGAACTGCTCCGCGAATGCGGACTACAAGTTCACTATTTCGCGTTCCCCTCATTTGCCCCTGACAACTTCCTGAAGAACTCTGAGCCGATATTTCCCTGGGCCTATGAGGCGGGTCTTTGGGCGAGTCGAGGACCGGCACCGATTCTTTCGTCTGTATTGCGTGAACACGAGTGCATTCTCAGGTGCGTACAAACTCGCGAGGAGCTTCGACACGCGCTATGGCAGACTCCGCGTTGGGGACCGTCGGATTGGCAGAGAGCAGCAAGAGCCGAATTGATCGCAGAAGCAACCCACGCACTCTCTGGGGAACGGTTCGAAAAATTCCTCGTCGATCCCCAAGTCGAGGTACAGATCGCCGGTACTTCCTTGCCCGACTTGGTCTCTCAATTGAAGTCGTCTCGTCTCTCCCAGAGTAAGGCGGAAGCGGAGGCTCGAGCACTTCGCGCGCTACTCGAACATGCCGAAAAGCGGTTGGCACAAGCCGAAGGGTTGCGGCAGATCAATGCCGACCTACAAACCCTGGCACGGGAAATCACGAATCAAAAAGACGGTGTGACGCGTCAAAAGGACGAAGTGGCGCGGCAAAATGACGAAGTGGCGCGGCAAAAGGACGAAGTGGCGCGGCAAAAGGACGAAGTGGCGCGGCAAAAGGACGAAGTGGCGCGTCAACTTGAAATGCAAAAGTACCAAACTGTGACGGCCGAGCAAGCTTTATTACAGATCCAACGCAGTCCATACTGGCGGATCAGCGGGCCACTGCGCCGCTTTTTGACCCGGCATGGACAGTTGCGTAAGGGTTTGCGCCGCATCGCTTCTGCAGCCTACCGCGTGCTGCGATAAAGCAGCATCATCCGACAGCTTCATTTTTGCCTTTGGGTGGAATCTCTCCCGTTGGACCATTTCGAATGACTGGAACCTAGAGTTTCATATTGTTGTTGCATCTTTTTAGGGCTGCGGGCGCTTCAAAAGGAGCAGGTTACAAAATGACGTACATGTGTTAAATAGATATCGTCGTTTGGCAAAATGCTGTGCCAAAGCTCTACGCTTTCTCTTATGAGGGTTCCATGAAGAAACATGCGGTGGTTACAGGCATCACTGGACAGGACGGGGCTTATTTAGCGGAGTTGCTGCTGGCGAAGGGATATGTCGTCTACGGCACTTACCGCCGCACCAGTTCCGTCAACTTCTGGCGCATCGAAGAACTCGGTATTCAAAAAAATCCCGACCTGCATCTTGTCGAGTACGACCTTACCGACTTGGGCAGTTCAATCACACTGATTCGCGACGCCGCGCCGGACGAGGTCTATAACCTCGCTGCACAGAGTTTCGTGGGCGTCAGTTTCAATCAGCCCGTGGCCACTGCGCAGATCACCGGGGTAGGCGCGCTGCACCTCCTCGAAGCCATCCGCCTCGTCAATCCGAAAATCCGCTTCTATCAAGCCTCCACGTCGGAGATGTTCGGCAAGGTGCAGGCTATTCCCCAAGTCGAGGAAACGCCTTTTTATCCTCGCAGTCCCTACGGTGTCGCAAAGCTCTATGCGCACTGGATGACCATCAACTACCGGGAAAGCTACGGCATCTTCGGCTGCAGCGGCATTCTTTTCAATCACGAGAGCCCCTTGCGCGGCCGGGAGTTCGTGACCCGCAAGATCACCGATGGGGTCGCGAAAATCAAACTGGGCAAGATGGACGTACTGGAGCTCGGCAATCTTGACGCGAAGCGCGACTGGGGCTTCGCGAAGGAGTATGTCGAAGGCATGTGGCGCATGCTGCAGGCGGAGGAACCCGATACCTACGTGCTGGCCACAAATCGCACAGAAACCGTGCGTGACTTCGTCGGTATGGCGTTCAAGGCCGCCGGAATAGCCATTGAGTTCAGGGGCTCCGGCGAAGCGGAGTCTGCAGTTGACACGGCGACGGGTAAAACCGTGGTGCGCATCAACCCGAAATTCCATCGTCCAGCCGAGGTGGAGCTTCTGATCGGCGATCCCGCCAAGGCCAAGGCCAAGCTTGGGTGGGAGCCCACCACCACACTCGAGCAACTTTGTCAGATGATGGTGGAGGCCGATCTTCGGCGGAATGCCCAAAGCATATCGTTTTGAAGATACTGCTCGCCGGCGCCGAGAAAGAGTTGCGGTTCACTTGCTGGCATGCCAAGGCCAACGTGGTCCGACTCTTCGCTCATGAGTTTTATCTCACGAGTCGAAGAAACTCTTCCGAGAAGCGATCGATAGTGAATCTTTCTTCATAGACCTTGCGCGCTTCAAGCCCGAGATTCGACATTCCGCCTCGATCATGGAAAACCGCAAGCATCTGTTCGGCCAATGAAGCTGCATTCTCTGCCTCAAAGAGAAGACAGGACTTTTTGTGCTGCAGTATCTCCGCGACACCTACATTTGGATTGATGATCGATGGCTTAGATAGCATCGCCGCTTCAACGACCACGAGCGAAAATGCCTCGTCACGCGAGCAGCAGACAACCGCATCGGCGCTAGCCAGCAAATCAAGCAATTCGCTATGGTTCAACAGGCCAAGATATTCGAGCGCCGATGCGGTTCCCATTCGCTCGCGCACACCTGACCAGAACGGCATATTTTGCTCAGAGAGCTTGCCCGTCAACAAGAATCGGCAGGAAGCACGCACATCCTCTGGCAATAGAAGAATGGCCTCAGCGAACAGGTCCTGTCCTTTGCGATGTTCTACAGTTCCCGCAAGCACAAAGGTGCATCGTTCAGCCAGAGGCTTTTTCTGAACCTTGCCGCTGCGGTCCGGAATCCCGTTGTAGAGCACATCGGCTCGAAAATCAGCCGGGAGGTGAGCGCGAGCATATTCGCTGACACAAAGCAGCCGCACGCGTGTTCTGTCGATTCCCGACTCTGCTTCCAACACGGTTTGAAGCGCCCGCCCTTCGTGCAGCCACCAGATCACGTCAAGGTCGTCGATGGCTTCAACTTGGCGGACGACAGCGCTCACCGCCATCGTATTCACCACGACCGCGTCAAAGTTCCTTGCGAAACGCTCGAACAGGAAATGTCCTTCGCAAAGTGATTCATCCACGATCACCACCACGCCCGCCTGCTCCAACTCCCTTCGCATCGGACCATCTTCAGGTGCCACTACGACGGGAAAACCACCACCTCGCAGCACCGCGACCGCCGCGCACAAAAGCATGCGCGGTGCACCGGTCAGCGAAAGCTCGTGCGACACGAACAGGACGTCCGGCCCTGTGTATGTGGCACTTGCATCGATGTGCGATGCAAAAATCTTGTATGTGAAGCGGAAATCACGGTAGAGCACCTTCTTCATCGAATCCGTGAAATTCGGATCTTTCGAAAGGTATGCGCCCCAACGTTTTAGCGCGTAAATGTCCGCTTTGTACTTGACAGCCTTTGCACCCCAAGAATGATTCCCAATGTGATAAAGAACAGCGTGCGGCGTGTAGACGCAGCGGTACCCCGCCTCCAGCAGCTTGTAGCTCAGATCCATGTCCGAGTGGCCATCGGGCGTGTTGATTGGATCGAAGCCGCCGATACGCCAAAACACTTCGGTCTTGAGCGCACAGCACGCGCCCGACAGGATGGACACATTGCGCACGTACTTGTGCATGGACAGGAATGAGTCGGTCGCTTCTCTTGGGAGGTTGTTGTATGCAGTGCCGCAAAGGCCTGGGGTCCCCGAGATCATGCCCGCATATTGAATGGTCTCGTCCTCGTGAAGCAGCTTGGGCGAGACGCCTCCGACGCCGGCTATCGAAAGGTACTCGATCAGTTTTTCGATCCAGTCGGCTTGGGCGGGAAATACATCGTCGTTGTAGAAAACCACGATCTCTCCACTGGCGGCGCGCGCTCCTTCATTGCACTTGTCGGAGAAGTTGTACTTCTTGTTGTACGGCAGAAAGCCAATATGCGGCGAACTGCGGAATTCCTCTTCAAGTTGTTCGGCCAGCGGACCGTTGCAGACGACCACCACTTCGTAGTTTGGGTAGTCGGTTTTCTCCAAGATTGCATTCAATGCAAGGTTGAGATTCTTGAATGAATCCGACGGAATGACGATGGACACCTTGACCGCCTTCGGCACCACGACCTCGACATAGTTGGCGTGGGGAAGAGGTTTCGCCTTTCCTTGAATGCCACGCCGGACAAGCGCATCGTCAAGCGCTGCGATGTTGGACTCGCGTGCAAAATCCTTGCCGCCACTTGCCGCAGAGCCCGGTATAGAGCGCCAAAGATAGAGCACGCGCTCAATGTGCACGATCTCTCGCGCTACTTCGGCCATGCGCAAGGCGAGGTCGTAATCTTGCGAAAAGTTATATTGGCTGCGGAAGCCCCCCAGCGCATTGACGACGTCCTTCTTGTAGACCGTCAGATGTCCGGTCAACATGGAGTTGAACAAGATCTCGGGCGACCAATCCGGTTTGAATATGAAATCGAAAAGTCGGCGCTCCGATGTATCGTCTATCTTGCATTCATCGGTATAAATGAAGTCAACATGTGGATTCTTGTTGATGGCATCCACGGCCCAGAAGAGCGCATCTCCCGGCAACTCATCGTCATGATCCAGCAATGCGATGAATTCGCCCTGTGCCATCTCAAGTCCGGCGTTGGACGCCGCAGCGATTCCACTATTCCTCTCGAGCATGCGATAGCGCACGCGAGGATCGTTCCTTGCATACTGCTCAAGGACTTTTCGTTGATCGGCCGTCGGCGAACAATCGTCCACGGCACATAGTTCCCAGTTGTCATAAAACTGCTCTTGCAGCGACTCGATGGCGCGAGCCAACCATTGCACTGGAGTTTTATAGACCGGCATGATCACGGAGATCATCGGCTTTTGTTCGAATCTATTGATGGATTCAAAGATTTCGCGAGGAGCAAACTCCGCTTGCTGGCCGGCGTAGATTTGGCGAGCAATATCCTCGAATGGATCACTGCCCAAATTGAACGTGTCTGGTGCAGGCGAGCTTATCAGACCGAGTTCTTCCGCTTCAACGGCACGAATGGAGCTGCGCACGCCGCGCAAGCCGGACTCGCTCAGCACCTGAACACCGCGGCGAGCAAGATTTGAGAATCCGCCGGCACGTTGAGAGAGCGCGGGTAGCAGCTTGGCTGCACGAGCGACCCGCCTCTTTTGAAGACCAACCCAGCGAAGCGGCTTGGTAACGCGCCAACTCGTGGAGTTCAATATTTCATCAACCTGCGACTGACGCAAGTTCAACACGCTCTCAAGCGTGCTCGTATGCGTGCGAAGGGTCTGAAGCGCTTCGAAGAGCTGCTGCACTTCCCTCGCGGCCTCGCTTGACTTTCCCCTCAATTGATGGACGTGGCTCTGAACAACATTCGATCGAATATCTGCGTAGAGGGCCGCCTTGCGAGCGTCGCGCAACTCCGCGGTGCGTGCCGCCAGGGCCGCGTCGAGGTCTCGAGCCAAAACACGCAAGGCCGCAAGTTCATCCTCCGGCAGGGGCCTAACCTTCGACCAAGCATTGCCTAATTGGTCGGATCGTAACGGGCCAGAACCGTGCAATGCGAGCAGGCCCGAATCCACGATCGCTTCCTGGCCCGAGATCACACGCGTACCGAGCCGGTTCTCCGCCGATGTCTTCTTGCGAATCACGCAAACCGAGTTCAGAAACTCGATTGCGTGAATATGCCCAAGCAACTCTTCGTCGAATGTTGCGCCGTAGGTTCTAGCGAACGATTCGAGCAACACAGTCCGTGTCTCGGAAAGGCCCCAGTGCTCATGATTGACAACATCTGCAAGCCGCTTGAAAAAGGCCATCGAAGACGCCGGATTGAACAAGCCGCCTTCGAATTCAGCCCAATAGGAACAATGCAGGTCTTCAACGACGAACAAGCCTCCGTCCTCAAGGCGTGGAAAATAACGCCCGAAGGAACGGATGACGTCACCGGACCGGTGCGAGCCGTCATCGATGATGAGATCGAATCTTGGCGAATAAGATGCGACAGCCTCCTCGACCTGATCAGTGTTTGCGTCTCCCACAACGACATGTATGCGGTGGTCGTCGTACGTCAGCGCTCTGCACGCCTCGTTGATATCGCATCCGACAATAGCGGTAGCGCGCGAAAAGTATCCGGCCCAGATTTCCAGAGACCCACCGTTCTGAATACCAATCTCCAGGATCCGCGAGGACTTATCTTTCAGTTCGGAGAACAGCCGCTCATAAATAGAGATATAGCTCGACCATTTGTCCGAGAGCTTGCCCTGGTGACTGGAATAGAGTGCTGTGAGTGTTCCGGGTGCCATATCGTTATTTGTTGATGCGCCGCTCAGCCATGGCGTCGCTCGCAGTAAGCGTCCGTGGGAACTGGCCTCAAAGAAGAAAAAACCTTCTCTGCCTGCTTGCCAAAGGATTGCGCGAATTAAACCAGCAACGCTTTTCCTGTGCTTCTCGCTGACCAGAGCGAGTAAGCCAGGAGCCAAGATGTTCTCTCCGCTTCCAAGCGGGCCTGCCAAGGCATCTCTGATGGCTTGGCCAGCACAAAAATGATGGCCACGCCTGCGCCCCAGCGACGAGCATTAACGATCGACTGAGCTGCGAGCGGACTGGCTTTGACTATTTGCCATCCCGAAGTCTTCCAAGATCAGCCGTTTGATCCGCGCAAGACTTTGCTCAGTCGTCAATTGAACACTTCTGCGCTGGCAAAGACAGCCCCTGCTTCGTCTTTGATCGATAGCTTCGGCGCGATCTCAATGTCTGGCCACTGGATATTCAAGACGGTGTCATTCCATACAATGCAGCGCTCATAGGCCGGCGCGTAGTAATCCGTAGTCTTGTATAAAAACTCAGCCGTTTCGCTCAACACCAGGAACCCATGCGCGAATCCTGCTGGGATCCATAGCTGCCTGTGGTTGTCCTCGCTGAGCTCGACGCCCACCCATTTACCAAACGTCGGCGATGACTTGCGAATGTCGACCGCCACATCGAACACCGCGCCCCGGACCGCACGCACCAGCTTGCCTTGTGACTGCTGGATCTGGTAGTGCAAGCCCCGCAGCACGCCCTTGGCCGAACGCGAATGGTTGTCCTGGACGAACTCGACATGCCTTCCAACGGCCTCGTCGAACGCCTTGCTGTTGAAGCTCTCGTAGAAGAAGCCGCGTGCATCGCCGAAGACCTTCGGCTCGATGACCAGCACTTCAGGAATCGCGGTTGGCGTGGCCTTCACGAGCGCACCTCCTCGGCGAGCAAATGATTCAGGTACTTGCCGTAGCCGTTCTTTTGCAGCGGCGCTGCAAGCTTTTCCAGCTGCTCCCGGTCGATGAAACCATTGCGCCAGGCAATCTCTTCGGGGCAAGCGATCTTCAACCCTTGCCGATGCTCCAGCGTGGCGATGAACTGCCCCGCTTCCAGCAGGCTCTCGTGCGTGCCGGTGTCCAGCCACGCATAGCCGCGCTGCATGATCTGCACATTGAGTTGGTCGAGGTCCAGGTAGGCCTGGTTGACGGCGGTGATCTCCAGCTCGCCGCGCGCGCTGGGCGTCACGGCCTTGGCGATGTCGACGACCTGGTTGTCGTAGAAATAAAGGCCGGTCACGGCGTAGCTGCTCTTCGGCTTGGCCGGTTTTTCTTCAATGCTGCTGGCCTTGCCTTGTGCATCAAAGGCCACGACGCCGTAGCGCTCTGGGTCATGCACGTGATAGGCGAACACCGTGGCGCCCGCCGATTTCGCATCGGCATCGGCCAGCAGGTGCGCGAAGTCGTGGCCATAGAAGATGTTGTCGCCCAGCACCAGCGCGCTCGGCGAATTGCCTACGAACTTCTCGCCGATGATGAAGGCCTGCGCCAGCCCGTCGGGACTCGGCTGCACGGCGTACTCCAGGTTGATACCCCACTGGCTGCCATCGCCCAGCAGTTGCTGGAAGCGCGGGGTGTCCTGCGGCGTGCTGATGATCAGGATGTCTCGCATGCCGCCGAGCATCAGCGTGCTGAGCGGGTAATAGATCATCGGCTTGTCGTATACCGGCAGCAGTTGCTTGCTGAGTGCGAGCGTGGCGGGGTGCAGCCGGGTGCCCGAGCCGCCAGCGAGGATGATGCCCTTGCGTTGCGTGGTCTTCGTGGTCATCGTTTGTATTTCTTTCTTGCTTACTCTGCTTGCTGCGCAACGCGCGTTCAAAGGGTCTCGCGCAACATCCGGGCCACACCCTGTTGCCATGGCGGCAGCACCAGGCCGAAGGCGGATTGCAGCTTGCGCGTATCGAGGCGCGAGTTGGCCGGCCGCGTGGCGGGCGTGGGGAAGGCACTCGTGGGCACGGCTTCGACTTGCTCGGGGCCGGCCTTGAGTTCTACGCCGGCTTGGCGAGCTTGCTCAATCACAAAACGCGCGTAGCCGTGCCATGTGGTTACGCCACTGGCCACCGCGTGATAGAGCCCCGCCTTCGCGGGGTCTTGCAGCGTCGCGCGAATGGCATGCGCTGTAATGTCCGCCAGCAGCTCCGCTCCAGTGGGAGCGCCAAACTGATCGTCGATAACTGTCAGCTTGTCGCGCTCCTTGGCAAGCCGCAACATGGTCTTGGCAAAGTTTCCGCCGCGTGCGGCAAACACCCAACTGGTGCGAAAGATCAGGTGCTTGGCGCAGTGCTTGGCCACCAACTGTTCGCCTTCGAGCTTGGTACGGCCATACACACTGAGTGGGCCGGTGGCATCGTCTTCATGCCAGGGCTTGCTGCCGCTGCCGTCGAACACATAGTCGGTCGAGTAATGCACCATGAGCGCGCCGATTTGACCGGCGGCTTGGGCCACCACGCCGGGCGAGGTGGCGTTGAGCTTGCGCGCGAAGTCGGGCTCGCTCTCGGCCTTGTCGACGGCCGTGTGGGCCGCGGCATTGACGATGACGTCAGGCCGCACCTTGAGCACAGTCTCGGCGAGCTGCTCGGGACGGCCGAAGTCGGCGCTGAAATCCGTGCTGTCGAAATCGAGTGCCACCAGCTCGCCCAGCGGCGCAAGGCTGCGCTGCAGCTCCCAGCCGACCTGTCCGCCCTTGCCCAACAGCAGCAGCTTCATGCGGTGGCCTTGGCCGCTGGCACGGCGTCGTATTGCTTTTCGACCCACTCGCGGTACGCGCCGCTTTGCACGTTGCGCACCCAGTCGGCGTTGGCAAGGTACCACTCGACGGTCTTGCGGATGCCGGTGTCAAAGGTTTCGGCGGGCTTCCAGCCCAGCTCCCGCTCGAGCTTGCGTGCGTCGATGGCGTAGCGCCGGTCATGGCCGGGGCGGTCGGTAACGTAGCTGATCTGCTCCTTGTACGGCTTGCCATCGGCGCGCGGGCGCAGTTCGTCGAGCAGCGCGCACACGGTGTTCACGATCTCGATGTTCGGCTTCTCGTTCCAGCCGCCCACGTTATAGGTCTCGCCGAGCTTGCCGGCCTCGAGCACGCGGCGGATGGCGCTGCAGTGGTCCTTCACGTAGAGCCAGTCGCGCACCTGCATGCCGTCGCCGTACACGGGCAGGGGTTTGCCGGCCAGGGCGTTGACGATCATCAGAGGGATGAGCTTCTCGGGGAAGTGGAACGGACCGTAGTTGTTGGAGCAGTTGGTGGTGACCACCGGCAGGCCGTAGGTGTGGTGCCAGGCGCGCACGAGGTGGTCACTGGCGGCCTTGCTGGCCGAATACGGACTGTTGGGCTCGTACTTGTTCTCTTCGGTAAACGCAGGGTCGGTCTTGGAGAGCGAGCCGTAGACCTCGTCGGTCGACACGTGCAGGAAACGGAAGGCGGACTTTTGCTCCGCCGGTAGCGCGCTCCAGTGGCCGCGCACCGATTCGAGCAGGCGGAAGGTGCCGAGCACGTTGGTCTGCACAAAATCTTCGGGGCCATGGATGGAGCGATCCACGTGCGATTCCGCGGCAAAGTTCACGACGGCGCGCGGCTTGTGCTCGGCCAGCAGGCGATCGACCAGAGCGCTGTCGCCAATATCGCCCTGCACAAAGATGTGGTTCGGGTTGCCTTTGAGCGATGCAAGCGTCTCGAGGTTGCCCGCATAGGTGAGCTTGTCGAGATTGACGACAGGCTCATCGCTCTGCGCGATCCAGTCGAGTACGAAGTTGGCGCCAATGAAGCCCGCGCCGCCGGTTACCAGGATCATGAGTCTCCCCGAAGTTTCGAATCAATGACAATTATCCCATCGGTCCGAATCGTCAAAATTCATGTTTGGCGCGGTTGCGGACTCCGCCTACAATCGGCTCACTGCAGGAGAGCGAGTAGTTCTTTTTACTACTCCACCGAAGGCGCAAACTCCCATAAACGCTCAGGTCGGCCGAACGAACCGTTGAAGTTCTTTCAAAGAGTTTCGTGGCATGTACTGCACCAACTGACACGCCGTCTGGAGAGCCATCACTTCGCGTGATGCACCGAAGGAGCAAACCCGCTGCGGGCGCAGCGGGTGAATCTCTCAGGTATCGAGGACAGGGGGAGCGGCAACTTGGACGGCGGTCGTCCGGTTGCTTGCTATTTATTCAATAGCAGATCTCGCCCGCGGTTCAAGCGCTTCAACCTCAAAGGCACTTGAAATGCGCGTGATCGTTCTTGGCGCCGGCTTGCTCGGCGTGACCTCGGCTTACTATCTCCAGCAACTCGGCCATGACGTGACCGTCATCGACCGGCAAGCCACCCCGGCCGCCGAAACCAGCTTTGCCAACGGCGGGCAGATCTCCGTCAGCCACGCCGAGCCCTGGGCCAATCCGAGTGCACCGCTCAAGGTGCTGCAATGGCTGGGCAAGGAAGACGCCCCCCTGCTCTTTCGCATTCGCGCCGACATGCGCCAATGGTTCTGGGGCCTCCAATTCCTGCGCGAATGCACCCCCGCTCGTACGAAGCACAACATCGAGCAGATCGTGCGGCTGGGCACCTACAGCCGCAACGTGCTGCAGCAACTGCGCCGCGACACCGGCATTGCCTACGATCAGCGCACGCAAGGCATCCTGCATTTCTACACGACGCAGAAAGAGTTCGACAGCGCCCTTGCGCCCGCCGAGCAGATGCGCGCGCTCGGATGCGAACGGCAGGTCATCTCAGCGGACGAAGCCATGAAGATCGAGCCCGCCCTCGCGCACATTCGTCCGCAACTGGCCGGTGCCACCTACACGGCAGAAGACGAGTCCGGCGACGCCAACCTCTTCGCCCGTGAAATGGCGCGCCTAGCGGCAGCGGCGGGCGTGAAGTTCCTCATGAGCCACACGGTGACCGCGCTGCGCGAAGCGGGCGGCAGCATCGACCACGTGGAAGCCACCGACAACGAAGGCCGCTTCCAACGCATCCGCGGTGATGCCTTCGTGCTTGCGATGGGCTCGTTGAGCCCGTTGTATGCCGCGCCACTGGGCATTCGCCTGCCGATCTATCCGGCCAAAGGCTATTCGGTCACGCTGCCGGTCAAAGACGCGACGAAGGCGCACCAGGTGTCGCTGACCGACGACGAGTTCAAGCTCGTGTTTTCGCGGTACACGTCGGCCTCTGGCGACCGCCTGCGTATTGCCGGCACGGCCGAGCTCAATGGCTACGACCGCGACTTGAACCGCGTGCGCTGCGAGGCGATCGTGCGGCGCGTCGAGCAGCTCTTTCCGGGCGCCGGCGACACCACCCAGGCGCAGTTCTGGACCGGCCTGCGCCCCGCGACGCCGAGCAATGTGCCGTTGATTGGCAAGACGAAGCTGCCGAACCTGTACCTGAACACCGGGCACGGCACACTGGGTTGGACGCATGCGTGCGGCTCGGGCAAGTCGGTGGCGCGGATCGTGAGCGGGCTTGCACCCGAAGTCGATTTCGCGTTTGCCGGCATGCCTGCACCAGCAGCGCGCGTGCTCCAGCCGGCCTGACTGGCCGTGGCAGCGGTCAGTCGTTTCCGGTAAACACCGTCAACACCCCCGTATACCCATACAGGTGATGCCGGGCAATCTCCCCCGCCGCAAAGAAGCCCACCAGCGGCACGTCGCCCAGCGCGTGCCGCACGATCTGCAGTTCGGCGCCCGGTGCGCCGAAATGCGGCCCGCCGCGCCCCGAGCAACTCACGTACACGGCGCCGGCAATGCGGCGCGCCGGGTGCGGGGCTGCTTCGGCCTCTCCGGCCGCCACGGCGCGCGCGGTGGCCAGGGTCTGTTCTTCGGGCTCCAGTTCTTCGCGGATTTCAGCGCAGATGCGCATCAGGTCGGCGCGCGCGGCCTGTGCATTGCGCCGGCAGAAGGTCAGGCGCATGCCGGCCTCGGCCACGTCGGCAATGGCGATGCCGCGGCGCGTGGGGTCCAGGCCGATGATGTGGCGCACCAGCACGTCGGCGCCGAGGTCGCCGGTGCGGCGGATGCCATCGCTGCCGGCATCGGCCAGGCCCACCAGGGTGGCGCGCACGGCATCGATGGCTTCCTGCGGGCGCTCGAGCGACACCTGCAGGTCGGCCAGCAGCACGTCGAGCGCGGGTTCGCCATCGAGCTTGAGCAGCAGATTGCCGTCGGCTTCGGTGATCTCGCGCTCGCGGCCCGCGCCCGAGCGCAGGGGCTGGCAACCTTGCGTGACACGCGACACCAGCCGCACGCCTTCGCCGAACACCACGCCCGACAAGCCGCCCGAGAACACGCCGCCTGCGGCGCCGTGCCCGCGAATGTTGCCGTTGCCGCCCACCGCGAACTGCAACGCGCCCGCGCGGCCCGACGAGAGCCCGCCGAACAGATAGCCGGTGTCGGTGCGGCCGGCCATTTCGCCGATCAACTCGGTCAGGTCGGGGGTGGCGGGGTCGGCATGCACCAGCGCCGTGTGGGCCTCGAAGCCGCTCATTTCCGAATTGCCCAAGGGCGCCACGCCGGAGAACACACGGTATTGGTCGCTCGGCAGCGCGCAGAGCATCAGGCTCAGGCCGGGCTCGTCGAAGTATTCGGCGTTGTTGGCCGACACGCCGATGCCGACCGTGCCCGACCAGTCGGTGACCTCGGGAAGCTCCGCGCTCAGGTGGTCGAGGATGTCTTGCGCATCCGACGCGTAGTGGTCGGTGATGTAGAGCAACCCGAGCGTCGGCGATGACGCGTAGTCAGGCAGCGCCATCTGGGCGCGCAACTGGGCCAGCACGAGGCCGGCCGCCATGCGCCATTGCGGGTGGGTGGCGTGACCGGAAGGAAACAGCTTCATGATGCGTGCCAACCCGTTCTCTTCAAAGAATATATGTGTGTGTCTGGTGTCAGCGCCGGCCGGTCGTTCGTTTGCGCGCGGCGGTTGGCGCCTTCTTCTTGGCGGCCGGCGCTGCCGCTGCCTTCCTGGCAGCAGGCTTCGAAGCCGCAGCCGGCTTACCCATGGCCTTTTCCACGGCGTCGGCCAGCGGCTGGGCCATGGCAGGCACCTTGAGCTGGGCCGCATCCTGCAGCGCCGAACTGGCGATCTGCTGAAACTGTTCGGTCAGCGAGCCCCACCATTGCATCGGATCGACCACGCCGCCGTCGCCACCCGGCCCGTAAACGGGCGAGGGCGAGGCCGGCTTGCTGCGCGATTTTTTTGCGGGCGCCGGGGTTTCCTCGGACTCGGCCTCTGGCTCAACCGACGCAGCCTCCACCGGTGAGGGCGCAGGCGCGGAAGCAGGCGCCATGGCGGCCGCCTGCTTGGTGAATGCGCTGGCGATATCTTCCATGCGCACGTTCATGCCGCGCAAGGTCGAAAGTGTCATCTTTTGCACCTCGAGCGCCTGGATGGTCGCCTTGAGCGCATGGCCGTTCTGCTCCAGCCAATATTGCACTGTCTTGAGCTCCTGGATGCGCTTGTCGACTTCTTCCACGCTGAGCGTGGGCGCCACCCAGCTCGCAAAGCTCGGCAAGCCGGGCACCGCAGCCGTGGCGCCTCCCGATCCGGCGGCGGCACCGCCTGCGAGGTTCTTCAGAAAGTCGAATCCGGGGACAAATTGACTGAAGTCAAAAGGCTGGCTGGCGTTGCTCATGCAGGGGTCTCCGGGTTGGGTTTTCTTGTGATGCCAGCTTACTCCAACGCCCAGGCAATTTGGGCCTGCGGCCCTCGCGTTTACCTGCCCGGAACTGTCAAAGCTCCGCGCGAACCTTGCTGAACACTTTCCAGAACGCGGCGTCCTGCGAGGTCGCGAAGTTGATGCGCATCATCGTGCTCGGCGGCCTCCGCGCATGGAACAGCGAACCCGGCGCAAGCAGGTAGCCCTGATCGAGCATGCGCTGCGTGAGCGCGTCGGTGTCCACGCCGGTATCGACCCAGCCGAACAGGCCCGCGGGCTCCGAGGCGAAGGTGCAGCCATGCGCCATGGCCAGCTTGACCGCGCGGCTGCGCGCACCGTCGAGCCGGATGCGTATGCGATCGGCATGCCGGCGCAGTTGCCCTTGGTCGATGCACCACGACAGCGCCCGCTCGAACAGCGTGGGCGTGGTCAGCGTGGCCAGCAGCTTGGTTTCGAGCAGCCGCTCCTTCAGCTCCGGCGAAGCGGCGAGAAAACCGATGCGCCAATTGGGCGCGAGGATCTTTGCGAACCCGCTGACGTAGATGGTGCGCTGCAGCCCGTCGAGCGCGCTGAGCCGCGTGGCGTGCTCGGGCGCGAGATGGCTGTAGGTGTCGTCTTCAACGATGTGAAAGTCGTGCTCGTTGGCCAGCTTCAGCACGCGGTGCGCGCTGCCCGGCGTCAGGCTGTAGCCTGTGGGGTTGTGCAGCACGCTCACACTCACGAAGAGCTTGGGGCTGTGCAGCGCGCAGTACTGCGCCATCACTTCCAGGTCGGGTCCGTCGGCGCGGCGCGGCACCGGCAGGATGCGCATGCCCAGCGCCTCAAGCCGCGCGAATTCGAGCGCCCACCCAGGCTCCTCCACCATGACCGGATCGCCCGCGCGCAGCAGCGTGCGGCTCACGATGTCCAGCGCATGCGTGGCGCCCACGGTCGTCACGATCTGGTCGGGCGCGGCCGGTACGTTGATGCCCACGAGCTTGTTCGACAGGCTGCGGCGCAGCGCCGCGTCGCCGGAGGGTTCGCCGTACTGGAGCGACAGCTCCTGCAGCGCGGCTGTATTGGTCATGCGGCGCACCGCGGTCGGCATGAAGGTCGACGACATCCAGTCCGGCGGAAACACGCCCATGCCCGGCTGCGGCTTGTCGCTCGGCCTGTGGAACATGCTGCGGATGAGCGAACTCGCGTCGGCCGGTACACGCGACGCCATCATCTGCGCCACCATGGGCGCCGCATTGGCCGGGCGGCCCTCCGGCGCGGGCGCCGCATCGCGCACGTAGAAGCCGCGCTGCCGGCGGGCCTCGACCAGGCCCTGCGCCAGCAGCTGGTCGTAGGCGGCCACCACCGTGTAGGGGCTCACGCCCTGCTGGCGCGCGCATTCGCGCACCGAGGGCAGGCGCGCGCCGGGCGGCAGCAGCCGGGTGCGAATGCGCTCCGCCAGCCGGTCGGCCAATTGCCCTGTGAGCGACTGGGTGGAGGTTCGTGTCAGCATCGGCGTTGCGCTTCTGTGTCGAATGGCAGGCCAATACAGTTTTCGAATATGTTCGATCAACTGTATTGGAACTGTAATGGTCCCAAAGTTTAGAGTGTATGCAATGAACTGGCAAGAATTCACCGCGCTGCTGGTGCTGGCCACGGCGATGAGCTTCTCGCCCGGTCCCAACACCACGCTCTCCACCGCCCTGGCCGCCAACGGCGGCTTGCCACGCGCCATGCGTTTCGTGGTCGCGGTTCCCGTGGGCTGGACGCTGCTGCTCGTGCTGTGCGCGGCCGGCATCGGCGCGCTGGTGGTGGCCGTGCCATCGCTGCGCCTGGCCATCAAGGCGCTCGGCGTGGGCTACCTGCTGTGGCTCGCCTACAAGCTGAGCGGCAGCGCCACGCTCGGCCGTGCGGACAGCGCCAGCCTCCACATCGGTTTTGTCCAAGGCGTGATGCTGCAGTTCGTCAACATCAAGGCGTGGCTGCTCGCGCTCACGTTGGTGGCCGGCTGGATTGCGGGACAGCCCAATGCGCTCGGCCGCTTCGCCATCGTCGCTCCGGTGATGCTGGTCTACGCCTTCACCAGCAACTTCACCTATGCACTGGTCGGCGCGCTGCTGCGCGAATGGCTGTCCAAAGGCAAGCGCCTGCTGTGGTTCAACCGCGCGATGGGGCTGGTGCTGGTGCTCACGGCCTGGTGGATGCTGAGCGTATGACCGGCCGACTCACGATCAAGGACGAAACCATGGGCATGTGGCTGAGCGTGATCGGCGTGGCGCTTTTCGCCGTCACCCTGCCGATGACGCGTCTGGCCACCGGCACGCAAGACGCGCCGCAGCTTTCGCCGTGGTTCGTCACACTGGGCCGCGCCGCGTTGGCCGGCATCCTCTCGACCATTTTCCTGCTGGCCACGCGTTCGCCCCGGCCCGCGCCGCACCAGTGGAAGCCGCTCGGCATGGCGGTGCTCGGCAATGTGATTGGCTATCCGTTGCTGCTGGGCTATGCCCTGCGCGTGGTCACGGCCAGCCATGCGGCCGTGGTCACCGCGCTGCTGCCGCTGGTGACCGCCGCGGTCGCAGCCCTGGTGCTGCACCAGCGCGCGCGGCTCGGCTTCTGGCTGTGCGCCATTGCAGGCAGCGTGCTGGTGGTGCTGTTCTCGCTGCTGCGCGCAAGCCAGAACGGCCACGGCTTCGGTTTCGAATGGGCCGACCTGCTGCTGGTCGGCGCGGTCATCGCGGCTTCGTTCGGCTACATCTACGGCGCGCAGGTCACGCCATCGCTCGGCGCGGAGCGCGTGATCTGCTGGGTGTGCGTGATGGCGCTGCCGGTCACCCTGCCGGCCACATTTGCCTTGTGGCCGCAGGAACCCATCGCCACCACGGCCTGGGCGGGCTTCGTCTACGTCGGCGTGTTCTCGATGTGGATCGGCTTCTTCGCCTGGTACCGGGGCCTTGCAATGGGTGGTGCGCTGCGCGTGAGCCAGACCCAGCTGCTGCAGCCGTTTTTGTCCATACTTGCCTCCATTCCGTTGCTGGGCGAGCCGCTCGATGTGGTCACTCTGGGCTTTGCCGGCGCAGTGGTCTGCACCGTGGTGCTCGGCAAGCGCCTCTCCCAGCCGCAGCCCGCTCCTGCCGTTTCGCCGCACCCTGCGCGCGCCGAACAATCCTGACATTCGCCCCTCACCCCACCCGCCTGAAAGAAGAACCATGAACTGGAAACTCGCCGCCCGCGCCGCCAAGATGAACCCGTCGGTGCTGCGCGAAATCCTCAAGGTCACCGAGCGCCCCGGCATCATCAGCCTGGCCGGAGGCCTGCCCTCGCCCAAGACCTTTCCGATCCAGGCCTTTGCCGACGCCTGCGCCGAGCTGCTGCACAAGGACGGCCAGGCGGCCCTGCAATACGCCGCGAGCGAAGGCTATGCGCCGCTGCGCCAGGCCGTGGCCGACATGCTGCCGTGGAACGTCGATCCCGCGCAGGTGCTCATCACCACCGGTTCGCAGCAGGGCCTGGACCTTGTCGCCAAGGTGCTGCTCGACCCGGGCAGCAAGGTGCTGGTCGAAACGCCCACCTACCTTGGCGCGCTGCAGGCCTTCGGTCCGATGGAGCCTGAACCTGTGAGCGTGGCAAGCGATGACGACGGCGTGATCGTCGAAGACCTGGTGGCCAAGGCGAAGGATGCCCGCTTCATCTACCTGCTGCCCAATTTCCAGAATCCCACCGGCCGCACCATGACCGAAGAGCGCCGCGCCGCCGTCTCCGCCGCGGCCGCTGCTGCGGGCCTGCCGATCGTCGAGGACAACCCCTACGGTGAACTGTGGTTCGACGAAGCGCCGCCGCTGCCGCTGACCGCGCGCAACCCTGAAGGCTGCATCTATCTCGGTTCGTTCTCGAAGGTGCTGGCTCCCGGCCTGCGCCTGGGCTTCCTGGTCGCACCCAAGGCCATCTATCCCAAGCTGCTGCAGGCCAAGCAGGCGGTCGACCTGCACACGCCCATCTTCACGCAGCGCATGGTTTCGGCGGTGATGAAAGACAACTTCCTCGACAGCCACGTGCCCACCATCCGCGCGCTCTACAAGCGCCAGCGCGACGCGATGATCGCCGCCCTCAAGCGCGAGATGGCTGGCCTGGACGTGAAGTTCAACGCGCCCAAGGGCGGCATGTTCCTGTGGGCGCGCATGCCCGAGGGCATCGACACGGTGGCACTGCTGCCCAAGGCGGTGGAGCGCAACGTGGCCTTCGTTCCGGGCGCGCCGTTCTACGCGGGGCAAGGCGATCCGCGCACGCTGCGCCTGTCGTTCGTCACGGCCAGCGTCGAAGAGATCGATGTCGCCATCGCCGCGCTGGCCTTGACGCTGCGCGAAGAGCTGGCGCTGCTGGCCGAACGCAAGCTCGCGCCCGAACCCGCCTGAGCCGCGATAGACGCCATACAGAAAGGTACCACCATGCACATCGCCATACTGACCTTCGACGGCTTCAACGAACTCGATTCGCTGGTGGCGCTCGGGGTGCTCAACCGCATCAAGAAGCCGGGCTGGCGCGTGACGCTGTCCGCGCCCAGCGCCACGGTCACCTCGATGAACGGCGTCACCGTGCATGCGAGCTCCACGCTCGAGGCCGCCACCGAGGCCGAGGCGGTGCTCGTCGGCAGCGGCATCCGCACGCGGGAGATCGCGGCCGATCCCGCCATCATGGGCGTGCTGCGCCGGCTCGACGGCAAGCGGCAGCTGATCGGCGCGCAATGCTCGGGCACCCTGCTGCTCGCCAAGCTGGGCCTGCTGGGCGCAGTGCCGGCGTGCACCGACCTCACGACCAAGCCGTGGGTGCAGGAGGCTGGCGTCGAGGTGCTCAACCAGCCCTTCTTCGCGAGCGGCAATGTGGCCACCGCCGGCGGATGCCTGTCGGCGCCCTACCTCGCGGCCTGGCTCATCGCGCGCAGCGAAGGCGTCGAGGCTGCGAAGGGCGCATTGCACTATGTCGCGCCGGTCGGCGAGAAGGACGACTACGTCGCGCGAGCCATGCGCAACATCGAGCCTTACCTCCCTCAGGTTGCGGCAGCCGCGGCCGCCTGAAAGAAGAAGCATTGCAGGTCACGCCATGATCAGCCTCGCCACGCTCGCGCTCTTCCTCCTGGCCGTGCTCGCGCTGTTCCTGTCGCCCGGGCCGAACATGGCCTTCGTGCTTTCGCACGGCGTGGCGCACGGGCCGCGCGGCGGGTTTGCGGCGGCGCTCGGCATTTCGTCGGCCGACCTGGTGCACACGCTCTTTGCCGCCACCGGCGTGACGGCGCTGGTCGCAGCATGGCCGCCTTCCTTCGACCTGCTGCGCTATGCGGGCGCGCTGTACCTGCTGTGGCTGGCAGTGCAGTCCTTGCGCAGCAACAACGGCAGCTTGCCCGGCGGCACACGCGCGCAGCCCTCCGCCTTCGGGCGCATCGTGCGCATGGCCTTTTTCAACAACCTGGTCAATCCGAAGGCGCTGCTGTTCTTCATGGTGTTCCTGCCGCAGTTTGTCGACCCGGCGCGCGGCAGCGTGCCCTTGCAACTGGTGCAGCTCGGCGTCATGCTCTCGGCTGCCGCGCTCGCATTCAACACGCTGCTCGGCGCATGCAGCGGGCAGGTCGGCCGCTGGCTGCAGCGCCGCCCGGGGGCTGAAAGATTCCAGCGCGGACTTCTGGCACTGGTGATGGTCGGCCTGGCAATCCGCCTGCTGCTGCTCGACCGTCCTTCCATGCCTTCTGCCCTGTCCGCCACACCTGCTCAAGGAAGCTGAACACCATGCTCAACATCTGGGGCCGCATCAGTTCGATCAACGTGCGCAAAGTCGTCTGGTGCGCGCAGGAACTCGGGCTCGACTTTCAACGCACCGAAGCCGGCGGCCGTTTCGGCGTGGTGCAAACGCCCGAATACCTGGCGCTCAACCCGAACGCGATGGTGCCTACCATCGACGACGGCGAAGGCAGCGAGCGCGTCACGCTCTGGGAATCGAACGTGATCGTGCGCTACCTGTGCGCCAAGCATTCGCACGGCAAGTTCTACCCGAGCGACCTGCCCGCGCGCTTCGACGCCGAGCGCTGGATGGACTGGCAGCAGACCACGCTCAACCGCGCGAGCCGCGATGCCTTCGTGCAGTGGGTGCGCACGGTGCCGGCCGAACGCGAGCCCACGCTCATCGCGGCGTCGGTTCATGCGAGCGAAGCGCTGTTCGCAATGCTCGATGCGCACCTTGCGCGCCAGCCCTTCATGGCGGGCGACCGCTTCACCATGGCCGACATTCCCATCGGCTGCGAGGCGCACCGCTGGTTCGGCCTGCCGCCGGCCGAATACCAGCGCCCCAGCTGGCCGAACCTCGAACGCTGGTACGGCGAACTCCTCTCCCGTCCGGGCACGCGCGGCGTGCTCGATCTCCCGCTCGAATGACATCATGAAACCCCGCCCGTTCAAACAAGTCGACGTCTTCACCGCAACGCCCTACCTCGGCAATCCGCTTGCCGTGGTGCTCGACGGCTCCGGTCTCGACGACACCGCCATGCAGCGCTTTGCGCAGTGGACCAACCTGTCGGAAACCACCTTCCTGCTGCCGCCTACCGAGCCCACGGCCGACTACCGCGTGCGCATCTTCACGCCGGGCGGCGAGCTGCCGTTCGCGGGCCACCCGACCATCGGCAGCTGCCATGCCTGGCTGCAGGCCGGCGGCAAGCCCAAGGCAGCGGGCCGTGTGGTGCAGCAATGCGCGGCGGGACTGGTGCCGCTGCGCCTGGAAGGCGAGCGCCTGGCTTTCTCGGCCCCGCCGCTCAAGCGCAGTGCGCCCAGCCCCACGCTGCTGGCCAAGGTGGCGGGCGCGCTGGGCCTGAAGGCGCAGCAGATCGTTGCGGCGCAGGTGCTGGACAACGGCCCGGTCTGGTTCGGCCTGCTGCTCAGCGATGCGGACACCGTGCTGCGGCTCGTGCCCGACCATCGCATGCTCAAGGAACTCGGCGTCAAGGCCGGCGTGGCGGGCGTGCCCGCGGCAGAGGGTTCGTCGATGCTCATCGGCCGGTCGAACCGCGAGGCGCGCGCCTTCGGCGGCAAGGCTCAGGCCGCAGAAGGCGACGGCCAGAAGATCGACCTGGAGGTGCGCGCTTTCGCAGCGCCCATCGGCGTCGAAGAAGACCCCGTCACCGGCAGCCTCAACGCCGGCCTTGCCGAATGGCTGATTGCCGACGGCCACATGCCCGCCCGCTATGTGGCCGCGCAGGGCCAGTGCCTCGGCCGCGCGGGGCGCGTGTACATCGAGCGCGACAGCGACGGCATGGTGTGGGTCGGCGGCGACGCCGTGACCTGCATCGACGGCCAGGTCACGCTGTAGGGGCGGGGCACCATGGCCGCACAACTCGACCACCTGGTGATCGCCGCCGCCTCGCTGGCCGAAGGCGTGGCGTGGTGCGAGGCCACCCTGGGCGTGACGCCCGGCCCCGGCGGCGCGCATCCGCTGATGGGCACGCACAACCGGCTGCTGAACATCGCAAGCGAGGCGTTTCCGCAGGCGTACCTGGAAATCATTGCCATCGAACCCGACAAGCGGCCTTCGCGCCCGGGCACGCGCCGCTGGTTCGACCTGGACGACGCCGTGCTGCAGGCAGGCCTTGTGCGGCGCGGACCGCGGCTGGTTCACTTCGTTGCGCGCGTGCCCAATGCAAATGCGGCCCTTCAGGCGCTGGCGCACGACGAGCGCGCGCACATCGATCGCGGCCACCTGCTCGAAGCCTCGCGCGACACACCCGCCGGCCGGCTCGAATGGCAGATCACGGTGCGCGACGACGGCCAGCGGCTCTTCTACGGCGCGCTACCCACGCTGATCCAGTGGGGCCCGGTGCATCCCACCGATGCCATGCCGGCCTCCGGCCTTGCGTTGCAATCGCTGCAGGCCACGCACCCGCGCGCGGCCGACCTGGCCGCTGCGCTGTCTACCATCGGCATGGCCGGCATGGCCGTGCAACCCGGCGCGCCCAACCTCGTGGCCGTGCTCGACACGCCGCGCGGCCCCGTCACGCTCCAATCCGAAGGACTCTGACCGTCATGCTGACCTTGACCGAAATCGCCTGGTTCGCGCTCGCCGCCATCCTGCTCGCGCTCACGCCGGGGCCGAACATGATCTATTGCGTGTCGCGCACGCTCATCCAGGGTCGCCGCGCGGGGCTCATTTCACTGGGCGGCGTGCTGATGGCCTTTCTGGTGCACCTGTTTGCCGCAGCGCTCGGGCTCACCGCACTGCTGCTGGCCGTGCCACTCGCGTTCGACGCCATTCGCCTTGCCGGTGCGGCCTATCTGCTGTGGCTGGCATGGCAGGCGGTCAAGCCTGGCGGCAATGCACCCTTTGAAGCACGCGCACTGCCGGCCGACCGGCCGGGCAAGTTGTTTCGCATGGGCTTTCTCACCAACCTGCTGAACCCCAAGGTCGCGATGTTCTACCTTTCGTTCTTTCCGCAGTTCATCCACCCCGAGCGCGGCTCGGTGCTGCTGCAGAGCATGCAACTGGGCGCTGCGCAAATCGCCAGCAGCGCCGCGGTCAACACCGTCATGATCCTGGGCGCCGCCAGCATCACGGCCGTGCTGTCGCAAAGCGCGGGCTGGCTGCGCGCGCAGCGCTACATCATGGGCAGCGTGCTGGCGGCGCTGGCGGTGCGGGTCGCGCTGACGGAACGCAAGTAAACACAAGAAGAAAACTCAAGAAGCAAAGGCCGCTCGTGAGATTCACCCGCGAAGAAATCGAAGCCGCGCAGCGCACCGTCGGCGCCGCCATGCCGCCCACGCCGCAGTATGCATGGCCGCTGCTCGCGCAACGCCTCGGCGCCACGGTGTGGGCCAAGCATGAAAACCACACGCCGGCCGGCGCCTTCAAGATTCGCGGCGGGCTGACGTACTTCGAAACCCTGGCGCGCGAGCAGCCAGGCGTGCGCCATGCCATCAGCGCCACGCGCGGAAACCACGGCCAGTCAGTAGGCTTTGCCGCCCGACGCCACGGGCTCGCAGCCACCATCGTGGTGCCGCACGGCAACTCGCTCGAGAAGAACGCCGCAATGCGCGCGCTGGGCGTGCAGCTGGTTGAGCATGGCGATGACTTTCAGGCAGCGGCGGAGCATGCCGCCATGCTTGCCGAGCGAGACGGCATGCATCGGGTCCCATCGTTCCACCGAGAACTGGTGCGTGGCGTGTCGACGGCGTATGTCGAATTTTTCAGCGCACTGAAGAGCGCCCCGCCCGACGTGCTCTTCGTGCCGATTGGCCTCGGCTCGGGCTTTGCCGCGGCGGCCGCGGCGCGGGCCCATTGCGGCGTGTCGACCAGGCTCGTCGGCGTGGTCTCAGCCCATGCCACGGCCTACCGCGACTCCTTCCGTGCGGGGCAGCCGGTCGAATCCCCGGCCAGCACTCGGCTCGCCGACGGCATGGCCTGCCGCACGCCGGTACCCGAGTCGGTGGAGGTGATCCTGCGCGAGGCCGACGACGTGATCACCGTCACCGACGACGAGGTTGCCGAGGCCATGCGCATTCTCATCAGCGACACGCACAACGTCGCCGAAGGTGCGGGCGCTGCGGCGCTCGCGGGGGCGTTGCAGCAGCAGGAGCGCTGGCGTGGCAAGACGGTCGGCATCAGCGTGAGCGGCGGCAATGTCGATTCGGAGATGTTCGCGGGGGTTCTGGGGCGGGGTGGCGCGAAGGCCTAGGGGTGCGGTTTTAGGTTGCGTCTGTGCGAGCGCTGTTGTTCAGGGTGCGTGCACAGGCCACCGGGTACTCCCCTCCGCGAATGTCCCCCGCCCTTCGGGCTCCTCCTTTATTTCGCTGCGCGGAGCACCCGATGCCCTGTGCACTGGGGCACGCTGCCGGTGTACCGCTGATCAACGACCGCTCTGGATCACGCACACGTCGATGGGGTGCCTTGCGCAGCGAAATAAAGGAGGAGGCCGCAGGCCGGGGGACATTCGCGGAGAAAGGTACCCCGTCGGCGGGTGCGCCGCCCTGAACAAGGCAGCCAGACAAGCGAACCAATGACGACTAAGGCAACGGCCCCGTATTGGCCGTATCCAACGGCAGCCGAGACACCTCAGCCAACAACAACGCGAGCTGCTCCGCAGCCGCATCGACAACAGCCTGCCCACGCGCAGCAGTAGCCGCGGCCGCATTGCCTGCCGCGCCTTGCGGGTTGTAGTCCTCCATGGCCCAGCCGAGCTTCGCGCTCTTGCCGTTGCCGAGAATCGCGTAGTCCGCCGCGCGCTGCTCGGAGGTGGAGCGGAAGTTCTTCGCCTCGGCCATGCGCACCTGCTGCGGCGCAAGCGCCAGCATCATCGATGTTTCGATATCGCCGGCATGCACGCCAAAGCGATGCTCGCCGGCACCGAACTGCGCGCCCGCATCGCCCAGCGGCAGGTTGAACCAGCTCACGCTGTAGACGATGAGCCCGTGCTCCGCGCGCAGTTCGCGGGCAACGATGTCCATTGCGCCCACGTGCCCGCCGTGCGCGTTGAAGAGCACCAGCTTCTTCACGCCGGCCCGCGCCACGCCGGCGCCGATTTCCTTCCACATGCGGATCACGGTTTCGGCCGAAAGCGTGAGCGTGCCTGCAAAGCGCGCGTGCTCAGGGCTCAGGCCGATCTGCTGGGTGGGCAAGAACAGCACCGGCAGGTCGGCCGGCAGCCGCGGCAGCAACGCGGCAACGATGCCGTCGGCCAGCACGGTGTCCACGCCCAAGGGCAGGTGCGGCCCGTGTTGCTCGGTCGCGCCGAGCGGCAGCACTGCCACGGTGGCTGCCACATCGAGCGCGGCAAAGTCGCGCGTCGTCAGTTGAGACCAGTAGCGGGGCAGGGATACCGAGGATTCGTTCATCCGCCGATCTTAGAGCGGTGATTCAATCCACGCGACCCCGCGCCGCGGCCTCTTTCTTTCTAATTCACGATTCAAGTCAAGGACTCTCACATGGATCTCCAGCTCCAGGACCGGCACGTTCTCATCACCGGCGGCAGCAAGGGCATCGGCCTGGCCTGCGCGCTGGGCTTCTTGCGCGAGGGCGCGCGCGTGAGCCTTGTCTCGCGCGATCTGCAGAACCTGGAGCAGGGCCGCAAGACGCTGGTCGAGGCGTTTGCGCAGGCCGAGGGCCGGGTCTCGGTGCACGCCGCCGACCTCAAGGATTCGGCCGGCGCCGTGGCCGCGCTCGACGCCGCCGAACAGGCTTTCGGCCCGGTCGACGTGCTGGTGAATTCCGCCGGCGCCGCGCGCCGCACGCCGCCCGACGAGCTGAACGCCGCCGCCTGGCACGACGCCATGGACGCCAAGTACTTCACCTACATCCACATGATCGACCCGGTGGTCAAGCGCATGGGTCAGCGCGGGAGCGGCGCCATCGTCAACGTGATCGGCCAGGGCGGCAAGGTGGCGAGCCCCGTTCACATGGCGGGCGGCGCGGCCAATGCGGCGCTCATGCTGGTGAGTGCCGGCATGGCGTCGGCCTATGCGGCGAAGGGCGTGCGGGTGAACGCGGTGAACCCCGGCCTCACGCTCACCGAGCGGCTGCAGGAAGGCATGAAGGCGGATGCCAAGCTGCAAGGCATCGGCAGCGACGAGGCGCTGCAGCGCGCCAAGGCCAGGCTGCCGCTCGGGCGCATTGCAGCGCCTGAAGAAATTGCGAATGCGGTCGTGTTCCTGGCATCGCCGAAGGCGAGCTACATCACCGGCGCCATCGTGGCGATGGACGGCGCCGTCACGCCGATGATCTAGCCGGGCATCGGTGCCAGCGCGTCGAACTTGGCGGCCAGAAAATCCACCAGCGCCCGCACGCGCGCCGGCACAAAGCGCCCGCTCGGCAGCAGTGCGTGCAGCGGATAGGGCTCGGTCTCCCACTCGGGCAGCAGGCGCACCAGCGTGCCCTTGCGCAGGTCGTCCCGCACGTCGAGCGCCGACTTCAGCACGATGCCCCGCCCCGCTACGGCCCACTCGCGCGCGAGCGAGGCGTCGTCCACGCTGCGGTCGCCCTTCACGCGCACTTCGGTCCATTGGCCGTTCTGCGCAAAACGCCAGGTGCGGTGGCGGCGCCCGCCGCGGTCGAAGGTCAGGCAGTTGTGGTGCACCAGGTCTTGCGGCGTCTTGGGCGCGGCATGGCGGCGCAGGTAGCCGGGCGATGCGGTGAGCAGCGGGTTGGTGAGCGCAAAGGGCCGTGCCACCAACCGTGAATCGGCCAGCGCACCGTAGCGCAGCGCCAGGTCGACCTCGTCGCGGGTCACGTCGAGCAGCCGGTCCCCGACCGAAAGCGACAGCTGCACGCCCGGGTGCAGCGCCAGGAACTCGTCGAACCAGGGCAGCAGCGTGCTGCGCGTGAGGTCCGAGGGGGCCGCCACGCGCAAGGTGCCGACCAACTCGCCGCGGTCCGCAGTGACCAGCGATTCGCCTTCGTCCAGCAGCTCGAAGGCGCGAACGGCGTAGTCGAGCAGCGTCTGGCCTTGCGACGTCAGGCGCATGGCGCGGGTCGACCGCTCGAACAAGCGGGCGCCGAGTTGTATTTCCAGCCGCTTGAGCGTTGCGCTGGCGGCGGCAGGCGTCATGCCCAGCGCATGGGCGGCCGCCGTCAGGGTGCCGCCGCGCGCGGTCTGCACCAGCACCTGCAGGTCCGAGATATTTTCAATTTTCATTTGAAGGTGTTGCTTCAGCTGGCAGTCTTATCAATTTTCATTTGCCATCCTACAGTCGAGCCATCGTTCAAGAAAGGTCCTTCGACATGAAAGCCATCGGTTACTACCAGTCCCTCCCCGTCGACAACCCCGAGTCGCTGCAGGACATCGAATTGCCCACGCCCGCGGTCGGTCCGCGCGACCTGCTGGTGCGTGTGAAAGCCATCTCCGTCAACCCGGTCGACACCAAGGTGCGCAAGAACATGGCGCCCGAAGCCGGCCAGGCCAAGGTGCTGGGCTGGGACGCCGCGGGCACGGTCGAGGCCATCGGCACCGGGGTGAAGAACTTCAAGGTCGGCGACCGCGTGTACTACGCCGGCTCGATCGTCCGACCCGGCACCAATTCGGAACTGCATGCGGTCGACGAGCGCATCGTGGCCCTCGCGCCCAAGAGCCTTGACGATGCGCAGGCTGCCGCACTGCCGCTGACCACCATCACCGCCTACGAGTTGCTGTTCGACCGTCTCAAGGTGCCGAAGGGCGGCGGCGCGGGGCAGACGCTGCTGGTTACCGGCGGCGCGGGCGGCGTCGGTTCGATCCTTATTCATCCGACGCCGAAAGATAGGCACCTAGCACCGGCAATCGCTTCCGATCCTGACGTGGCCCACGAGGATTAAGATAGTTCGACACCGTCGACCTCGACACCCCAAATCCCTCACCGAGTTGCTGCATCGTGAACAGCCCGGTATCCCAGAGCTTCAAAAGCTCACTGACCTCACGAACAGCAAGCGCAGGCTTCCGACCTCCCCAACGGACCCCCCGCCGCATCGCTGCTACCTGCCCTGCAACTGATCGCTCACGGATCAAGGACCGCTCAAACTGCGCCAGCGCACCGAGCACAGAGAGAACAAATTCCCCGAGAGGGGTTGACGTATCAATGGGCTCTGTCAACGACCGAAAGCCTGCACCTCGCGCCTTAACACGGTCAACCACGTCCCACAGTTGCTTCATGCTGCGAGCAAGCCGGTCAAGCTTCCACACCACAAGCACGTCTCCCGGCTGAAGAGTAGCGAGCACCCGGTGCAACTCAGGCCGAGGACCGACGCCCGACCCTTTCTCCTGATAGATGCGGGTCACCCCTGCCGCCCTGAGCGCATCCCTCTGCAAACGCGTTTCCTGATCCGTCGTCGAAACCCTCGCATAGCCAATCAGCATCCCGACTCGCCCCCTGTATGAAATCGACCATCAATATGTAACCGATGCTTCAAAATCTTGCAGCGATACTGGACGAAAAACAGGCCAAACATGTAACGAAAGAGGAGTGGGAATGGATAGGCAACTACGTCAGCTAGAGAACGCCATGGCTCAGGCCATGCTGTTCGAAATCATCATCAGCAGCATCGTTATCACGCTGCTCTTCATGGCGCTCTACTACGCGATCCGCGCAGGCATCCGCGACGGCATCCGAGACGCACAGCAAGGCCAGCGAGCAGGAAGAGAACCAGCACGAGAGCGCGCAGCAACAACAGCACACCTGCCCGACTTCCGCGCCGACTAGTGCACGAGGGGCGGAGGTTGCCCCGCCTCTTTGCAAAACCACAGCCGATCATTGAAGCGCCCAGGGCGAAGAGCAAGCACCGAATCCCGCTCCCTGTAGTCGTAGACCAGCCCAATGAGATCGGCAAAGGAGCAATCAACAACGACCGTCTCAATCTCGACCTTTGGCGCACCGATGCTGCGGCTGAAGCGGTTCTCACCCGAGGGCACATCCTCGTAATCCTTGAGGATGTATTTCGAGACGTAGGCGGCCATGCGGGCCAAGCTCATATGCCCACGGCGAGGCCTGCCAAATCGATCCTTGCCACCCACGAAGCACAGGCCGTTGTCATCACCAATGATGGACCGCCAAATGCGCGTACCAAGCTCAAAGCTCTTAATCGGTACACCGCCATAGAGAACGTGCCTCGAGAGTCTGTGACAGGCTAGGTGAACGTGCATCGATCCGCGTTCCTGCCGCTCGAATGCTGCGACGTATCGGAACTCCCCACCGAGCGCACGCTTCATGCGACGAACCCATTCCTTGAAGTGCTTTTTGCACAGCGCACGGTCAGGCTGACTACGCCGGTATGTGAGTGTCATCAATTCATTGAAGCGCTCGGCAATGATGCCTCTGCGCGCAGTCGTTTTGGAGCGCGAGGCCGACTTGCGAAGCACCTGGGCATCGCGCTCAGCCTGTTCCTCAGCATCGGCGATCTTTCGCTTGGCAGCTAGCTCAACCTCGCGGCTGTCCAAACGCGACGAAGTCGGAAGCACACCGTATTCCAAGCCCTCGCCGGGCACCCAGCCGTCCTGTTTGAACCCGTGATCGTAGACGACCTCCCAGCCGACATACGGCACGGCGCTGCGCTCCATGACGCCATTGCATTCCCACGTGCGGATAACCCACTTGTCGGGGATAACTTCCCCGCGTAGCAGAAGCCCATTAACATATCGCTCCATTGGCATGGTGTTCTCCTAAGTTCTCGATGCCGATCCGACCCGGAACGTTGACGCGTTGCCGGGTCTTTTTTTGGTCAACGTTTGTCAACCACCTGATTCAATGACCTGGGCGATGAACCACTTGCCGCCGGATCTGCCGGCAGTTGATTCAACTCCTCGAGCAGACGAACGCCCTCCTCGATGAGCCACGCCGCCGTGCGATCACGAGACCAAGGACGACCGTAATTCCACGAGCGGCCAGAGCGTCCCTTGAACTCCGCAATGGCATCGATGCGGCGAAAAAGATCATCAGAAACTGCGACAGAGAAGCGGCGCATTTGTGTGGTGTTCCAAAGTGTTCTAAGAACAAGTTAGGCCGCGCTGCGCGCGGCCTCGGCCCGCACTGCGTGCTGGTCCTTCGGCCACTTCCGCGCGTGCCCCATCGCGTCCACGACCACACACGGCCACGCCCTGCGACGTGCCTACGGCCCGCACGCGATCCACCGGCCATGGCTGCACGCCATGGAACATCCGCTTAGCAGTAGGAGCGCGCTTCATTGGCCTGCGGTCTGAAACGACCACTTGGACCCCGGCTGGACGCGGGGTTGCTGGGCCGGGGACGCTACGACCTCCGTAGGCGCGCCGGGCGCCTTGCCACCGCTGTCGATCAGCGTGATGCCCGAAGGCGCAGGAAAGACCGTTTCCGGGGCATGGCGGGGGGTATCGACGCGCGGCGTGTCCCGGCGCTCACCTTCCACCGCGAACGCATAAAAGGCACCGTGTCGCACCAAGCCCTCACACATGGCCTGATCGACCGGATACGGCGTGGCGTCCTGCGTGAAGCACTTGCAACCCTTCGACGGCATCGAAATGCACGCCGCAGCCACGGGCACGCGCTTTGGTTCCGTCAGCTTGTCATAGGCCGGTGCTGTATGCATCAAGCCCGCGATGCGAGGGCGATACGCGGACACGTATTCCAGGGTGGTCTGCGGCCGCGTGCTGGACTGACCCGAGCCCGCGACCGCTCCACCGGCCACCGGCCCCGCGGCTACTGTGACAGGCGCCTTACCGCCCGTACGGTCCCAAAGCAACTTGCCGGCAAGCCAGAACATGGCGAGGGCCACAGGCACACCGAGAACAACCATCCAGAACTGACGCGGAATCTTGCGCTTGCCAGTGTGAAGCTCGGCGCTCTCATACCAGTCGTAGACCTCCTTCGGCTGGCCCCGCATATCGACCTGGGCAGTCTTGCCCGCGCCGTCTTTCTCACAGGTGTTGTTGACCGCCGACCACTGGAGCACGCTGGTCATGTTGGACGCACCGAACGCACGCTTCAGATGCTGGTGCCAACCGGGCGAGCCGATGAGCTTGGTCACGAAGCTATCGATGTTGCTGGGGTGCTGCGTGAGCAGGTAGAAATCGAAGCCGCGTGCACGATGCTCGGCGAGCCTGCTGACCGACTGCGGCACCGCAGAGCCATTGGGCCGCTTCGGCAGGTAGTTGTGGCATTCATCGCCGAGGAAAATCGTGCCATCGGGTTGCGCCCACCAATCTTTGAACTCGCAAGTCGTCCAACCGAACTGCTTCATCACGGACGGCTTGATTTTCACGTACTGCCGTGTCGGGTCTTCGGCATCGCCGACGATTACGCAGACCGGACGAAGCTCGGCAAGCTGCTTGTCGCGCACGTCCTTGAGGGTGAAGAGGGACTTGCAGGAGCCATTGGCACCGGTACGGAGGTAGAGCATTACTTCACTACCCAACGCTTCACGATGTCGCTCGTGATGCCCTGCATGACAGCACGTGCAACGATCGCACTCGTGATGATGCTGATGCACACGCCCACCTTCATATGCGACAGCAACGCGACGTACTCACCACCCATGCCCTGTAGTGCGGAGACGGCCTGCGACTTCAACCACGCAAGGCTCGCATTGGCCCCGGTGAAGGTCACCACGCCGATACCCAAGCGCAACAGCACCTGCCCGGCGATGCTGCCCGAAACCCAGAGAAGACCGCGCAGCAATAGCGCAATGATGGCCGGCATGACTACCCCCTAGTGACGATGCGCGCCGCAAGCAACAGAGACACGGCGACGAGGATTTGCCCGAGGACCGCAAGCGGATCACAGAGCACGTTGAAGGGCAGCGCGACCGAGTAGCCGCGCACCACCACTGTCTTGTTCAGATTGCAACCGCCACCGCCGAGCGCATCGCTCGTATCGAAGTTGCCCGGCCCGATGCTCACGGTGCTGTTGTTCGGGTTGTCCTTCATGGCGTTATCCGTCTTCTGTCCTTCGGCAGTAACCCACGTCGATGGCTCAGTGTCGGTGCGCATCACCTCGCAATTGCGCTTGTGCTGTTCCTCGGCCATGGCGTTCAACACCGCGTCATCGCTTACTGCTTTGAAGCCGCTTGCGCACGATCCACCGAAGCTCGTGTCAGCGCCATCGCCACCGCATTGCTTGTCCTTCGGATTCTTTTCGCAGAACCCGGACTGCGACCCCGTCGACGCACTGGTCGCCGTGCCTGTACACGTCGTGCGACTCTCACCGTTGACCGTCGTCGTCCCCGAGGTCTGACCCGCAGGGCAGGTGCCATTACCCGGCGCATTGATCGTGGTGGTGGTGTTGTTCGTCGTCGTCGTGCACTGCCCGTTCTTGCACTCAGTGCGACCCGTCGTCGTGCTCGTGGTAGAGCTACCGTCGCTGTTGTTCGTCGTCGTGGTTCCGCTGCCCGGCGCGGGAGTGCTTGTGCCAGTGTCGGGCCCGACTGGCGCACAGATACGCGTGCCGTTGACCGTGCCCGGCGCCTGACCTGCAGGACAACGCGCCGGTGCAGGTTGCCCGGGCACAGGCACCTTGTCAGGATTCACCGGATCAGCTACCGGCGCAGGGGAGGGACTCTCCGCCGTCTCACCATTCCCCGTACACGCAGACGATCTAGCGCCGCTCATGTAGGCAATGCCGCGACACGTCCAACCGGTCTGCCCAGGCACCTGAGAGGTGTAGTCACACACCGCCACGGTCTGGCACGTCGCGTTCCCACCAGCCCCGCCGAGACAGGCCCAATTAGCTGCCTTCGTCGTAGACGCCCATTCAATCTCCCCAACAATCGCACCTTTCAACGCGAAACAAGAATCAGGCGGAGCCTCGCACGCTGTATGCGCAGCGTTCTCGACGTAAGGGCTCGTGCACTGACACCCACCCGTGACCGCTGTGCTGTTCGCAGGACACACACCAGCAACGGTATAGCCATTGGCCAAAGAGTTAGCCAACACCGCTGAATTCGAATTCTGGGTGAGAGTCTGATAGCAGGCCCCGTTAAAAATCTTCGACGCGGTATAGGCGTTAGCCGGATCGCCGCCACCGGCCACGTACGCACCTTGCGTCTTCGGCACCAACGCCGCACACGCCTCATCGATAGTCACACCCGTCGCCTCAACATAACGACCAAACAACGTCAGATCGACATGCCACCCCGTTTGCGTAGGGATCACCGCGTGCGCCGAGAACGAAAAAGCCGCCAAGACGACGGCAATGATCAGGCGGTAAAGATGAGCCATAGCGCCGGAAGAATTGCGATGAGGATGAAGATTCCCATGGTGCCTGCCCTGTGCGAAGCAGCCGGTGCGGCTGCTTTGAACAAGGCACCTGCAGGCGTCCCCGCAGATGCGCTCAGCGGGGGATCAGCTCAGGGCCGAACGCACCCACTTGAAGGCCTTCACAGCGCCGTAGATCAGCAGCACGGCCACACCGATCAGGCCCACGGGCGCGGCTTGTGCGCCGATGTCGGTAACGACAGCAGCGACGTCCACAGCAGCAGCGTTTGCGCCACCGACGAGGGCCAGCGAACCAGCGGCAACGAGGCCGCGAATGACGTTTGCGTTCATTTCAGTTTTTCCTACTCAGGTTGATTTCCATCAGAAGTACTGAGCGTCTTCAGGACCATTCGCACGGCCCATCCAACGACCCAGACCGCGCCGATGGCGAGCGCGATTTGTGCGCCTTCCTCCAGCGTGAGCTGGAGCGGAGGCAAAGAGAGTTCGTGCACCACGGTGACGGTGCACGCAGATGCGCAATCGATGACGGTGGGATCAGCCATAGAAGGCCTTGACGACACCGACCACCGCGACTGCGGCGAGTGCGCCGAGCTTCCAGACGAAGCTACGGCCAAAGGTTCGGATGAGCCAGCGCATCACTTCCAGCCTTTCGCCACATCCCCCGAACGGTCCGCTTGAGCCTGTGAGTAACGCTCACGCGCCTCATCACCCCACGACTCATCGAACGCACGCCCCATGTAGCCGGCGTCATATGCGCTCACGGCCGCGTTCTCGGCATATGCCGCCGATTGCCCGTGCCCCATCGCGGCCAGCGACTCAGCATGCTCACGTGCACGCGTCATACGCCCCGCAGCAGACAAGGGAACACCGCCACCACCGCCCAAGCTCAGCATCTCGCGCAGTACCTTGAAGGCACTGATCGCACCCCAGATGCCGAGGCACGCCACACCGACGAGCGAGACAGCCTGGATGTTCTCCAGAACGAAATCAGCGACAGGCGAGATATCGATAGCGGCCATGGCGACTCCTACAAACGGTTGAGCGAGGGAACCTTGCTGTGATCGCGACGGCGGGCGCGTTCGATGCGCTCTCGACGCGCAGCACGCTCACCAGCGGCCCAAATGAACCCACAGAGGCCCATACCGACCAGGAAGCCAGCGAGCAGCAAGGCGAGCGCGGCGGGCATTACGCGGCCTTCTGTGCGACGGGTTGCGGCATGCGGCCTTGTGCGGGCACAAAGCCGGTGAGGATCGACACAATGTCGCCCTTCTGGTCGCCGAAGTCGGCCACGCGCAGGGAGAAGGTTGCGGCGTAGAGGCCAACCTTCACTTGGTCGCGAAGCTCAGGAACGATCTGATCGCTACGCAGCGTGCCGACCGTGACCACCCCGCCCTTGTCGTCACGCAGCACGCAGCGTGCGGCGAAGTGGGTGTAGGTGTTGCCGGTGCGCTTGCTTTTGCGCTCCTCGTTTTCGACGGCGAGGACTTCAATGATGGAACTGAATTGAGACATGAGAGGCTCCTAAAAACCGCTGTTTGCGGCGGGTTGCGGCGACGTGCCAGCGTTGCGCCCGATGCACCCCAGCCGAAGCCTTCCGTGGGTGAGCGGGATAGCCCTCACAGGGCGCAACGCTGGCACGTCAGAACAACCAGCGTTGCAGCCAGAACTCGCGGCTGCGGATGAGGGACCAACGTTGAGCGGGGGTCACGACGCACACCCGACAACACGCCAGAAATACCGACCGTCTTCATCCCGAAACGGCTCGACAAGCCCTCGCGTGACAAGAGAAGCCATCGTCCCGGTAGTAACGCGAGCACCACGGTAAGCACGCCGACTCGCACCAGCCGGGCCAACCAAACGAAGCCAGTCATAGGCCCACTGCTGAGTGCCACTAAGACGCACGTGAGAGGTGTCCACCCCCACCCCGGGCTCAGCAGGAGCCGCCAAGCTCAGAACCGAGCCGTTAGCCGAAGCAGGTGGGGGAGGACAGACGAGACGTTGCGCGTGCGCAGCGAAAGAGACTTGAGACAGGGACATTGGCGGCTCCTAATTTCACAGGGTGTGAAACTAATGTAGTTGCGACTTTCACACCCTGTCAACAACTTTTTTCACACCCCGTGAGAAACTTCGCCTATGCCGCACACCATCGAACTACTCAATCGAGCCTTGACCGCCCGCAAAGCGTCTCACCTCGCACGAGCCCTGAACATCCATCCCTCAGCGCTCACCAACGCCGCCAAGCGTGGTCGGCTCAGCCCAACACTCGCAGGATCAATCGCCCATGAGCTAGGTGAAGACGAACGCGACTGGATAGCAATTGCTGGCCTAGAGGCCGAGCCCGCAGGCCCACTGCGCGACACGCTGATCAACCGACTCTCGGCGCGCGTTCGATCCTGATCCAGCTCGCGCGCCAGCTCACGCAACTGCGGGTGGTGGCCACGGCTTCGCGCGCCGAGACGCGGGCGTGGTGCCTAGCGCTGGGCGCGCACGCGGTCATCGATCATTCGAAGCCGCTCGCGGCCGAGCTCAAGGCCGCGGGCATCGGCGAGGTCGACATGGTCGCAAGCCTCACGCAGACGGGCCAGCACTACGCGCAGATCATCGAAAGCCTCAAGCCCCAGGGCCAGCTGGCGGTGATCGACGACTTGCCGACGCTCGACGCGATGCCGCTCAAGACCAAGTGCATCTCGCTGCACTGGGAAATGATGTTCACGCGTTCGCGCTTCGAAACGCCGGACATCGCCGAGCAAGGCGCGCTGCTGGCCGAAGTGGCCGCATTGGTCGACGCGGGCCGCATCCGCACCACGGCAAACGCGAGCTTCGGCACCATCAACGCGGCCAACCTCCGCAAGGCGCATGCGCTGATCGAAAGCGGCACCGCGCAGGGCAAGGTGGTGCTCGCGGGGTTCTGAGCACAATCGGCTGCATGGCCGACAAAATCACCCAGCTCCAGCCCCTGATCGAGTTCGAAACCCCGCGCCTTCGGCTGCGGCAGTGGCGCGAGAGCGATCTCGCGCCCTTTGCCGCGCTCGCGGCCGACCCGGAAGTCATGGCGTTTCTGCTGCCGCTCCCCACGCGGGACGACAGCGATGCAATGGCCGAACGCCTGAAGGCGCGCATCGATGAGAACGGCTGGGGCTTCTGGGCCGTCGAACACAAGGATTCCGGCGAATTTGCAGGCTTCACGGGCCTGAACGTGCCGCTGGCCACGCTGCCCTTTTCACCCTGCGTGGAAATCGGCTGGCGCTTCGCCAGAAAGTGGTGGGGCCAGGGGCTCGCAAGCGAGGCTGCGCGCGGCGCACTTCAAGTCGGATTCGAACGGCTCGGCTTCGACGAAATCGTGGCGTTCACCGCCGCCGGCAACCTACGATCGGCCGCCGTGATGGAACGCATCGGCATGCATGAAGACGTGGCAGGCGCCTTCGACCACCCGGCCGTGCCCGAGGGGCACCCGCTGCGCCGGCATCGGCTCTACCGCATCGGCCGCCCTCCGCAACAACAACGCCGATAAGCGCGAAAGGCGCCCGCCGCTATTTCGCAGCCGACACGCGCCAGACCACGTTGCCCACGTCGTCGGCCACCAGCAGCGCGCCGCTCTTGTCGAGCGCCACGCCCACGGGCCGGCCCTGCGCCTTCTCGTCGGCCGAGAGAAAGCTGGTCAGTACATCGACCGGGGGGCCACTGGGCTTGCCGCCGGTGAAGGGCACGAACACCACCTTGTAGCCCGACTTCGGCTTGCGGTTCCACGAGCCGTGCTCGCCGATGAAGGCGCCGCTCGCAAATTGCGGCGGCATGCCCCGGCCGTCCGAAAAGACGAGGCCGAGCGGCGCGACGTGGGAGCCCAGGGCGTAGTCGGGCGCAATGGCCTTGGCGACCATCTGCGGGTTCGGCGGCGTGACGCGCGCATCTACATGGTTGCCGAAATAGCTCCAGGGCCAGCCGTAGAAGGCGCCATCCTTCACCGAGGTGAGATAGTCGGGCACCAGGTCGCTGCCGATCTCGTCGCGCTCGTTGACCACGGTCCAGAGCTCCTTGGTCTCGGGGTGCCAGGCCAAGCCGTTCGGGTTGCGCAAGCCGCTCGCAAACAGGCGCTTCTCGCCGCTCTTCACGTCCACCTCCCAGATGGCGGCACGCCCCTCTTCGGCGGCCAGCCCGTTCTCGCCGATGTTGCTGTTGGAGCCCACGGTCACGTAGAGCTTGGTGCCCTCCGCATTGGCGATCACGTTCTTGGTCCAGTGGTGGTTGATGCCCGCGGGCAGCGGCGTCACCACCGTGGGCGCTGCGCTCGCCGAGGTCTGGCCTTCGGTGTAGGGCACCTTGACGAGCGCATCGGCGTTGGCAATGAAAAGCTCGTTGCCGACCAGCGCCATGCCGAACGGCGAGCTCAGGTTCGACAGGAACACCTGCTTCACCTCGGCGGCGCCGTCTCCGTCGGCATCGCGCAGCAGCGTGATGCGGTTGGGGCTGGGCACGCCGGCACCGGCGCGGCTCATGACCTTGTCCATGACCCATTTGCGGATCTTGCCCATGGGGCCGCTGTTGCTGTCGGCGCCTTCCGGCTTGGGCGGCTTGTTGCTTTCGGCCACCAGCACGTCGCCGTTGGGCAGGGTGTACACCCATCGCGGATGGTCCAGCCCGCGTGCCAGCGCCTGCACGCGCAAGCCGGTGGCGGGCTTCGGGGCGGCGGCATCGGCCCAGCCGACGGCGGGGGCTACGTTGACGGTGGGAATCAGCGTCTTGTTGGGCTCAGCCAGCTGCGGGCGCGGCCCGACGGTGGCTTCGGGCGCCAGCTTGGCGGTTTCGCCGCAGCCGGCCAGCGCCAGCGCGGCGGCCGCCGCTGCGGTCACAGTGGCCTTGGAGGCCAGCGAGGAAACGGCGATGTCAGGAACCTTCATTCGCTCTCCTTGGTTGTTGCGTGCGGCAACCAGGCCGCATCCAGACAAATCATGCGGACGGCGCCTGCATGGACTGTCGGTCATGGGCGCTTTTTGGCGTGGGCGCACCTCATTCACGCATCGCCGCTACCATCGCCACATGACCGACGACCTGTTCCGCGCCGACGCGTACCTGCGCGCCTGCGAAGCCCGCATCCTGCGCATCGACGACACCGGCATCGTGCTGGACCGCACCGTGTTCTACCCCCTGGGCGGCGGACAGGCCGGCGACACAGGCGTGCTGGCGCTGGCCGACGGCCGCGAAGTGGTCATCGCCGATACCCGCAAGGCCAAGGATGAAGACGGCCAGCCCACCAGTGACTTCGTTCATGTGCCGGCGCCCGGGCAAGCCGAACTGCTGGCCGCGCTGAGGCCGGGCGGCACCGTGACGGCGCGCTTGGACTGGGAGCGCCGCCATCGGCTGATGCGCTTTCATACCGCGAGCCATCTGCTGTGCCACCCGAGGCGCAGATCGACTTTCAGCCTTGCGGCGGCACGCATGTTGCAAACACTGCCGAGATTGGCGCGGTGATGGTCACCAAGATCGAGAAAAAGAGCGCCAACAGCCGCCGCGTGGTGCTGGGCTGGGCCGCTTGAGCGCCCCAGACCGCCCTACCGCCTGGAACTTCGCACCGCCCGCCCGCTCCGACTGATCGGCATGATCCTCTCCCGCTTTCATTTTCTAGCTACGTTTCTGGTAGCAACCGCCGCAGCCTACATGCCGGCTGCCGCGCAATTGGCCTCCAAGCCAGGTGCTGTCGTCACCACCCCCCACGTGCGCGCCGAACTGGTCGCACATGCGCCCGACGGCGTGTCCCCGGGCGCACCGGTCTGGGTCGGGCTGCAGATCACCCACCAGCCCGAGTGGCACACCTACTGGAAGAACGCCGGCGATTCCGGCTTGCCGACCGAGTTGAATTGGACACTCCCGGCGGGCGTCGCCGCCGGCGAGATCGCCTGGCCGGTGCCGAAGAAGATCCCGATCGGCAACCTGGCCAACTACGGCTACGAGGGCACAGTGCTGCTGCCGGTGCCGCTCGAGGTGTCGAGCAATTTCAAGCCGCCGCTGGCGCTGGGCACGGGCGCGTCGGGCCTGGACATCCGCCTGAAGGCCACCTGGCTGGTGTGCCGCAAGGAATGCATTCCCGAGGAAGGCGAGTTCACGCTGGCCCTGCCGCTGCAGGGCTCGACCGCGCTGCACAAGGCCGAGTTCGACGCGGCCCAGGCCGCACAGCCGCAGCCGCTCGACAAGCCGGGCACCGTGGAAGTCAGCGGCAACAACCTGCAGGTGCGGCTCGAAGGCCTGCCGGCGGCCGCGCAGGGCAAGACCCTTGGCTTCTTCCCTGAAACGCCCGAGCTGATCCGCACCGCGGCGGTCTCGGGCAAGGACTGGACGCAAAGCTGGCAGGGCGGCACCTGGACCGCCACCTTGCCGCTGGCCGACCAGCGCAGCGCCAGCCCCACGACCTTGCCGCTGGTGGTGACGCTGGCCGAAGCCGACAGGCAGCCCGGCCAGCCGGTGGCCTGGCGGACCGAGGCGCCGGTCAGCGGCACCTGGCCCACCGCCGCGCCGCGCGCCGAGGTGTCGCCCGCGCTGCAGGCCGCGCTTGCCGCCAATGCGGCAAATGCGGTTGCCGCCCCGGCGCCACCCGCGGACCTGCCGGCCCAGCCCGCCGGCACCTTTGTCGTCGCGCTGCTGGGCGCCGTGCTCGGTGGCCTGCTGCTCAACCTCATGCCCTGCGTGTTCCCCATCCTGGCCATCAAGGTGCTGGGCTTCGCGCGGCAGGCGGGCAACCGCAGCGCCCACCGCACGGCGGGCCTGGCCTACACGGGGGGCGTGATGCTCTCGTTCCTCGCGCTCGGCGGCGCCATGCTCGCCCTGCGCGCGGCGGGCGCGCAGCTTGGCTGGGGCTTCCAGTTGCAATCGCCGGCCGTGGTGGCGGCGCTGGCGGCGCTGTTCACGCTCATCGGCCTCAACCTTGCGGGCGTTTTCGAGTTCGGCCGCGCGGCACCGCTGTCGGTGTGTTCCGCCCAGGCCAAGCACCCCATTGCCAACGACTTTCTCTCGGGCGTGCTGGCGGTGGTGATCGCGTCTCCCTGCACTGCGCCGTTCATGGGCGTTTCGCTCGGCTTTGCCATCGGCCTTCCCGCCGCGCAGGCCCTGCTGCTGTTCGCGGCGCTGGGCCTCGGGCTGGCGCTGCCCTACCTGGTGGCGGGCTTCGTTCCGGCCATTGCGCGGCTGCTGCCCAAGCCCGGCCCGTGGATGAACACGCTGCGCCGGCTGCTGGCGTTTCCGATGTTCGCGACCGTGGCGTGGCTGGTGTGGGTGCTGGGGCAGCAAAGCGGCATCGACGGCGCGGGCACGCTGCTCGCCCTGCTGGTGTGCATGGCCGCCATCGTCTGGGCGCTGACGCTGCGCGGCCGCACGCGGCTGGTCATTGCCACGGTGCTGGTCGCCTTTACCGCGGTGCTCACCGCGGCCATCGGCCGCAACGTGCTGCAGACGGTGGAGCCGGCCAGGCTCGCATCAAGCACCGGCCAGCGCTGGCAGCCCTGGTCGGCCGAACGCGTGGCCGAACTCACGGGCGCGGGGCAGCCGGTGTTCATCGACTTCACGGCCGCATGGTGCGTGACCTGCCAGTACAACAAGAAGGCCACGCTCGCCGATGCCGAGGTGCTGGCCGACTTCGACGGCAAGAAGGTCGCGATGCTGCGCGCCGACTGGACGCGCCGCGACCCCGCGATTACCGCCGCCCTGACCTCGCTCGGGCGCAGCGGCGTGCCGCTGTATGTGCTGCAGGCGCCCGGCAAGCCGCCGGTCGTCCTGACCGAAATCCTGGGCAAGGACGAGGTTCGCGCAGCGCTGGCCGCGCTTTGACCCCCGGCGTGACATGGGTTGTCACATGCACTTGAGCAAAGCGCTCTAAGCTGTCGCCGTTGTTTGTTTTTTTATTCTGGAGTTCAAGCTGGCCATGTCACTTTCGCCATCGTCCGACTCGCGTTCCATTCGTGCCGCGCGCCACGCCCGCGCCGCCCTCACCCGTGCCTCGCGCCGCGCCGTCGTGGCAGCGGCCGTGGCGCTCGGCGCCACCTTCCTGATGGGCAACAACGCCTTTGCAGCGCCCGCCGTGGGCCAGCAGGCACCCGATTTCGTTGCCGTGGACACCAGCGGCGCCAAGCACAAGCTCTCCGATTTCGCCGGCAAGTTCGTGGTGCTCGAGTGGACCAACCCCGGTTGCCCCTTCGTGCGCAAGCACTACAACAGCGGCAACATGCCCGCGACGCAAAAATCGGCCACGGCCCAGGGCGTGGTCTGGCTGTCGGTCAACTCCACCGAGCGCGCGGCCAGCGACTACCTGCAGCCCGCCGCGCTCGATGCATGGATGAAGTCGCAAAAGGCCGCGCCCACCGCGGTGCTGATGGACGAGGACGGCGTGATCGGCCAGGCCTACGGTGCGCGCACCACGCCGCACATCTTCATCATCGATCCCAAGGGCGTGCTGGTGTACGCGGGCGGCATCGACAGCATTGCCTCGGCCCGGCCCGACGACATCAAGAGCGCGACCAACTACGTGAACCAGGCGCTCGGCGAAGCCTTCGGCGGCAAGCCGATCTCGGCAGCCTCGACGCGGCCGTACGGCTGCTCGGTCAAATACAAGACCTGAAGTAAAAACCGGCAATGACAGGTACCTGACCGCGGTGGTCAGGCAGCGGTCGGGAACCCCGGCCTACCCTTGGGCGAACTACTTCGCCCAAGGGGACAACGAGATGAATCCTGCGCACACCGCCGCGCAACCGGGGCCAGCCGCCCGCCCCGCTCCAGGCACCGCCGCCGCCACAGCCGCTGCTTCGACGTCCTCTTCCTCCTCTTCCTCGAAATTCGCCACCGTCCTGCGCGTGACGGGCGGCAATTTCATGGAGATGTTCGACTTCTTCCTGTTCGGCTTCTACGCCACGCAGATCTCGAAGGCCTTCTTCCCGGCAGGCGACGAGTTCGCCTCGCTGATGCTGACCTTCATGACCTTCGGCGCGGGCTTCCTGATGCGGCCGCTGGGCGCGATTTTTCTCGGCGCCTATGTCGACCGCGTGGGCCGCCGCAAGGGCCTGATCGTCACGCTCGCGCTGATGGCGCTCGGCACGCTGCTTATCGCCTGCGTGCCGGCCTACGCCACCATCGGCTTTGCAGCACCGCTGCTGGTGCTGGTCGGCCGGCTGCTGCAAGGCTTCTCGGCCGGTGTGGAACTGGGCGGCGTGTCGGTCTACCTTTCCGAAATGGCCACGCCGGGGCGCAAGGGCTTCTATGTGAGCTGGCAATCGGCCAGCCAGCAGGTCGCGATCGTCGTGGCGGCGGCGCTCGGCTACTGGCTCAACGTGACCTTCACCTCGCAGGAGATCGGCGACTTCTACTGGCGCATTCCGTTCTTCGTCGGCTGCCTGATCGTGCCGGTGCTGTTCGTCATCCGCCGTTCGCTGCAAGAGACCGAGGAGTTCATGGCGCGCAAACACCGGCCCGATGCGCGCGAAATCTTCCAGTCGATGATCGCCAACTGGGGCCTCGTGGTCGCAGGGATGATGCTGGTGTCGATGACGACGGTGTCGTTCTACCTGATCACGGTCTACACGCCCACGTTCGGCAAGTCGGTGCTGCACCTGAGCACGACCGATGCGCTCATCGTCACGCTCTGCGTGGCCATCTCCAACTTCATCTGGCTGCCGATCATGGGCGCGCTCTCCGACCGTGTGGGCCGCAAGCCGCTGTTGATCCTGTTCACGGCGCTGACCATCCTCACCGCGTACCCGTCGCTCAAGTGGCTGGTAGGTGCGCCGAGCTTCGCGCGCATGCTCGAAGTGGAGCTGTGGCTCTCGTTCCTCTACGCGAGCTACAACGGCGCGATGGTGGTGGCACTCACCGAGGTGATGCCGGTCAACGTGCGCACCGCCGGCTTTTCACTGGCCTACAGCCTTGCCACGGCGCTCTTCGGCGGTTTCACACCGGCCATCGCCACCGGCCTGATCGAGATGACGGGCGACAAGGGCGCGCCGGGTCTATGGATGACTGCCGCTGCGGTCTGCGGGCTGATGGCCACGTTGTTGCTGTATCGGCGGCAGGTGAATCCTGCGGATTCGGGGCGGGTGCCGGTGGTCTAAGTTCTGGTTCACGAGCAGCGTGCCCCGGTGCACAGGGCATCGGGTGCTCCGCGCAGCGAAATAAAGGAGGAGCCGAAGGCGGGGGACATTCGCGGAGGGGAGTACCCGGTGGCCTGGGCACACGCCCTGAACAGCAGCGCCAAGAACAACAGCGCCTCCCCCTGCGACAATCAGGACATGCCTTTCGCCCCATTGCAAAACGACACTTTCCTGCGGGCCTGCTGGCGCCAGGCCACCGACCACACCCCCGTCTGGCTCATGCGCCAGGCCGGTCGCTACCTGCCCGAGTACGTGGCCACCCGCGCCAGGGCCGGCAGCTTCATGGGGCTGGCGACCAACACAGACTACGCCACTGAAGTCACCCTGCAGCCGCTCGAACGCTATCCGCTCGATGCCGCCATTCTTTTTTCCGACATCCTCACCGTGCCCGACGCCATGGGCCTGGGCCTTTCGTTCGAGGCCGGCGAAGGCCCGCGCTTTGCACGACCCGTGCGCGACGAAGCCGCCGTTGCCGCGCTCGAAGTGCCCGACATGGCCAAGCTGCGCTATGTGTTCGATGCCGTGGCGTCGATTCGCAAAGCGCTCGACGGCCGCGTGCCCCTCATCGGTTTTTCGGGCAGCCCCTGGACGCTCGCCTGCTACATGGTCGAAGGCGCGGGCTCCAGCGACTACCGGCTCGTGAAGAGCATGCTCTACAGCCGCCCCGACCTCATGCACCGCCTGCTCGCGGTCAACGCCGACTCCGTGGCCACCTACCTCAATGCGCAGATCGACGCCGGCGCGCAGGCCGTGATGGTGTTCGACAGCTGGGGTGGCGTGCTCGCCGACGGCGCGTTCCAGGAATTCAGCCTTGCCTACACCGCGCGCGTGCTGGCCGGCCTGAAGCGCAATGGCGCCGATGGGCAGCCCGTGCCGCGCATCGTGTTCACCAAGGGCGGCGGCTTGTGGCTCGAAGCCATGCGCGAACTCGACTGCGAAGTGCTCGGCGTCGACTGGACCGTGAACCTTGCGGCCGCGCGCCGCCTGGTCGGTGAAGGCAATGACGACAAGGCCAAGGCCCTGCAAGGCAACATCGACCCCAACGTGCTGTTCGCGCCCCCCGCGCAGATCGAGGCCGAGGTTGCCAAGGTGCTCAAAGCTTTCGGCAAGCCGCACGCCGGCTCGGCCAAGGGGTCGACCCACATCTTCAACCTGGGCCACGGCATCAGCCAGTTCACGCCGCCCGACCACGTGGCGGCGCTGGTGCAGGCGGTGCATGCGCAATCCCGTGCCTTGCGCGGTTGAAAAATCGTGACGCGGCTGCGGGCACGCGTTGGTGAACTGGTTTTCCCGGAAAAGCAGTTTGCAGCCGTTTGTCAAGCGCAAAAACGGTGTAGGAAGCCCGACTTATGCACAAAACACGTGCTGCACTGCGCAAGATTATCTGAGGCAGGCCGCTCTTTGCTCCTAAACAAGTAGCGCGCGTAAGTAGTTGATTTATATAGGATTTGATTTTTGCTTTTTTTGAGGGCAATCCAGTCAGACGCTTGATTTTCAAGGCTCCGCAGCGTGTCGAGCCCTGTTGTCAACAAAGTTATCCACAGAATCTCTGGATGAGCTTCAAAGCACAGGAAAATCAACGACTTAAGCGATTTTGCTCAAAGTCGCATTAACAAACCTTGCCAACAGGGACGCCCATTTCCACCGCCCGCAGCCCCGCCCCGGAAAAGGACGCAGCGCCGGCCAGCACGCCCGCCGCGATGGCCTGGCGGCTCGACATCGCCGTCCAAACGCCGGCGCATGCCGCATTGGGCGACCTGTTGAGCTATGCCAGCGCGGCGCCGCTCGCGCCCGGCACGCTGGTGCGGGTGCCGCTGGGCCGGCGCGAGGTGCTGGGCGTGGTCTGGAACGACCCCAGCTCGCTGGAGGGTGCCGAGCCCGACATGGCGCTCAAGCCCGTGGGCGCGGCGCTCGATGCGCTCGCGCCGCTGGGCGAAGCCTGGCGCGACCTCGTGGCCTTTGCCGCGCGCTACTACCAGCGCTCGATCGGCGAAATCGCGTTGGCAGCCCTGCCGCCGCAATTGCGCGACCTGAGCACCACGCAGCTGGCGCGGCGGCTCAAGCGCAAGACGACGACCGGGCCCGTCGCCGAAACGGCCGAAGCCGCCAACCTGATCGCGCTGAGCCCGGAGCAGACGGCCGCCCTGGCCCGCATCGAAGCTGAAACAGGCACTTTCCTGCTGGTCGGCAGCACCGGCAGCGGCAAGACCGAGGTCTACCTGCGCTGCGTGGCCGACCTGCTCGCAGGCGATGCCGGCGCGCAGGCGCTGGTGATGGTGCCCGAAATCAACCTCACGCCGCAGCTCGAAGTGCGCTTCAAGGCACGCTTCGGCGACGACGCGGTGGTGTCGCTGCACAGCGGCATGACCAATCCGCAGCGGCTCGCAAGCTGGCTCGCGGCGCACAGCGGGGCCGCGCGCATCGTGCTGGGCACGCGCATGGCGGTGTTCGCGTCGATGCCGGGGCTGAAGCTCATCGTGGTCGACGAAGAGCACGACCCCAGCTACAAGCAGCAGGAAGGCGCGCGGTATTCGGCGCGCGACCTCGCCGTGTGGCGCGGCCAGCGCGAGGGCGCGAAAGTCATCCTCGGCTCGGCCACGCCCTCGCTCGAAAGCTGGCACCAGAGCCGCCCCGCCGAGGGCGAAGACCCCGGCGGCCGCTATGTGCGGCTCGCAATGCCGTCACGTATCGGCGCGGGCGAGCTGCCCGCGGTGCGGCTGGTCGACATGAACCTGCAGCCGCCGAAAACGGTGCTCTCGGGCGCGCTGCTCGACGCCATCGGCCAGCGCATCGCTCGCGGCGAGCAAAGCATGGTGTTTTTGAACCGCCGCGGCTATGCGCCGGTGCTGGCCTGCGCCGATTGCGGCTGGAAGAGCGAATGCCCGCATTGCAGCGCCTACCGCGTGTTCCACAAGATCGACCGCACGCTGCGCTGCCACCACTGCAGCTTTACCGAGCGCGTGCCGCGCGCCTGCCCTTCTTGCGGCAACCCCGACATCGCGCCCGTGGGCCGCGGCACCGAGCGGCTCGAAGAGCATCTGGCCGAACTGTTCGCCGGCGTGACGCGGCCCGGCGGCAGTGCGGTGCCTGAACCCGTGAGGATTGCGCGCATCGACGCCGACAGCACCAAGAAGCAGGGCGCGCTCGAATCGCAGCTCGCGGCCGTGCATTCGGGCGAGGTCGACGTGCTGGTCGGCACGCAGATGATCGCCAAGGGGCACGACTTCCGGCGCATCACGCTGGTGGCGGCCGTGAACCCCGACGGCGCACTGTTCTCCAGCGACTTTCGCGCGCCCGAGCGGCTGTTCAGCCTGTTGATGCAATCGGCGGGCCGCGCGGGCCGCGACGCGGCGTACCTCGCGGCGCAAGGCGCCACCGCCGAGATGTGGATTCAGACGCACCATGCGCAGCATCCGCTCTTTGCCGCGCTGCGCAAGCACGACTACGCCGCCTTCGCGCGACAGCAGCTCGAGGAGCGCGCCGCCGCCGGCATGCCGCCCTTTGCATTCCAGGCACTGCTGCGGGCCGATGCGCGCACGCAGGAGGCCGCGCAGGCCTTTCTGAATGCAGCCAGCGCCGCGGCCGATGCGCTCGAGGGCGCCGACCGCGTCGTGCGCTATCCCGCGGTGCCGCTGGCCATTCAGCGCGTGGCCAATGTGGAGCGGGCGCAGATGCTGATCGAAAGCCCTTCCCGCACCGCACTGCAGCGCCTGCTGGCAGCCTGGCAGCCGCTGCTGCACGCGTTGCGGCGCACGCCCGAAGGCAAGGGCGTGATCCGCTGGCTGGTCGACGTCGACCCGCACAGCATTTGAGGCGGCCTCGTAAAGAGGCCGGCCTTTGTCAGTGGTGCAAGCCCGCGGGCTCCTTGCCCATATCGACGTAGCGCAACTCGCTGCTGCGCCGCCGCGCGATGCTTGCGGGCCATGCGAACACCACCAGGCTCAAGGCGCCCAACGCGAGTGACGTGGCGGTGCCGAGCATGCCGGCATGCCACAACCAGCCCACGCTGGCGACCCAGGCCAGCCACAGCAGGATACGAACAAGTATTGCCATAGTGCCCCCGTTCATACTTTGATTTACAAACACTTTAGCAGTTCTTTTGCAAACACAAGTATTCATCTGAAGTGATACCGATAGCTATGCCTTATGGCCGGCGTGCGGGGACGGAAATAATCTGAAAAATCGGTTGACGACTTGCCCGCACGCTATTCAAGCTGTTACCGCGCGAGCCTGGTCCGGCCCCGCGCATCAAGCAAGAACGCTGGTCGCCAGGGGTTGCCGTGAAACTGCCTTCATTTTTCGGTTGGGCTCTTTTTTGCGCATGCCTCGCATGCTCGGCGGCCGAACTCGAACTGCAGGGCAGCCGGCTGGTGGTGTCGGGCATGCTCGATGGCACCGCGATCAAGACCTTCACCGAACACCTGGGCAAAGGCACCGTGCGCACGGTGGTGTTCGAGGATTCGTTCGGCGGTACCGCCGAAGCAGCCGGCGCCTTTGCCGATGCCATTCGTGCGAGCGGCGTGGAAACCGAAATCCGCGGCCAATGCATGGCCGCCTGCGCCTACGCTTTTCTGGCCGGCAAGACGCATCGCTTCGGCGACGGCTTTCAGGTCAACGGCGTGCTGCTGCCCGTGGCCGCCAGGCCCACGGCCTCCGAATTGGCGGTGCGCTGGCGCACCGGCGAAACCCGCAAGACGCCGACCGAATTCTCGCCCGCCGCCGTCACCGCTTCGACCGGCCCCGCCACGACGGAGGTCAGCGCCGGGCCGGCCAAGGACAACTGGCAGCCTGATCACGGGGTGCTCTTCACGGCCAGCCCCACACTCTTCGGCCGCATCTACAACACGTTTTATTGCGACGGCACCCAGGGCCGCGATTTCTCGAAATGCGAGCGCCTCTCGGACGCCGACCCGTTCAAGCTCGGCGTGCTGACGCCCTGATGCCCTGATGCACGCTGGCCGCGCCATGTAGCGCACCGGCTCAGCGCAGCAGGCCCACCGCCAACGGAAAGCTGAAGAACGTCGCCACCGTCGTCCACAGGATGATGCGTGCGATGCGGCCGTTGTCGGCGCCGAAGCGCTCGGCCAGCATTGCCACGTTGCTGGCGCTCGGCAGCGCCGCCACCAGCACGATCACCATCAGCGCCGAAGAAGAGAGCGGCAGCCCGAGCGCGATGGCGCCCTGCCCCAGCGCCCACACCAGCAGCGGATGCACGAGCAGCTTGGCGCCCACCACCGGCAGCACGTCGGCCAGCGGCGCCTTGCGCGCAATCTCCGACTTCACACCCATGGCCGCCGCCACCGCCGCGCTGGCGCCATGCTCGCGCGCAAGCAGCGCCGAGCGCGCCAGCACCGCGCCAATGGTGAAGAGCGCCACTGGCGAAGCCGCATCGGCCAGCATGGCCACGGTGCGCTCCACGGGGCCCGGCAAACGCCAGCGCGCGGCCGACAGCAGCACGCCCAGCAGAATCGACCACGGCATCGGGTTGACCAGCACGCCGCGCAGCGCCTGGCGTGCCGCCTGCCGCGGACCATGGTGCGGCGCACCCGCGCCCCCGCCGGCGCCGTCGAGGCGTGACAGGGCAATGCACAGCGACGAGGTCACGACCAGATCGAACGCGATGGTGATGATCATCGGCCCCGCCGCCTGGGCGCCCAGCAGCGCCACCAGGAGCGGCACGCCCATGAAGCCGGTGTTCGGAAAGGCGGCCACCAGCGCGCCGAAGGCACCGTCGTTCCAGCCGATGCGCTGGTTGCGGGTGAAGACGACCGTGCCCGCCACCACGGCCAGCGCGCTCACGCCCCAGACCAGTGCGACGCTGCCGTCGAGCAACTGCCCGATCGGCGTGCCGGCACCAAATCGCAACAACATGCAAGGCAACGCGAAATACAACACGAAGGTGTTGAGGCCGGGAATCGCGCCGAGCGGCAGGACGCGGGCGCGCGCGGCGCCATAGCCCGCCGCGATCAACGCGAAGAAGGGAAAAGTTACGAGAAATACAGGCAGCACAGCCAGATTGTCGTTGCGTCCCGCATCGTGAACTCTGGAGGGGTCCCGGACAGGCTGCGCCCCGTATCATTGCGCGCTTTGCGCCTGCCGTTCCTCCGCGGCCTTCCCTCCCCACTCCCCATGTCTTCCGGTCTCAATCTCGCGCAACAAGAAGCCGTCAATTACCTGCACGGCCCGTGCCTCGTGCTCGCAGGCGCGGGCTCGGGCAAGACGCGCGTCATCACGCACAAGATCGGCCGGCTCATCCAGGCCGGACTGGAGCCCAAGCGCATCGCAGCCATCACCTTCACGAACAAGGCCGCCAGCGAAATGCGCGAGCGCGCCAAGGGCCTGATCGGACGCGACGCGCGGCATGTGGTGATCTGCACCTTTCACGCGCTGGGCGTGCGCATGATGCGCGAAGACGGCGCCGTGCTGGGCCTGAAGCCCGCCTTCAGCATTCTCGACAGCGACGATGTCACGAAGATTCTGAAGGACGCCGGCGGCACCACCGATACGGCCACCGCGCGCATCTGGCAGTGGACCATCAGCAAGTGGAAGAACATGGGCCTGAACGCTGCACAGGCCGAGGCCGCCGCGGTGGACGACAACGAGCGCATCACCGCGCGCATCATGGCGCGCTACGAAGAACGGCTCACGGCCTACCAGAGCGTCGACTTCGACGATCTCATCGGTATGCCGCTCAAGCTGCTGCGTGACTTCGACGAGGTGCGCGCCAAGTGGCAGACCACGCTGGGCCACATCCTGGTGGACGAATACCAGGACACCAACGCCACCCAATATGAAGTGCTGAAGGCACTGGCCGGCGAGCGCGGCCGCTTCACCGCGGTGGGCGACGACGACCAGTCGATCTACGGCTGGCGCGGCGCCACGCTGGACAACCTGCGCAAGCTGCCGGTCGACTACCCGACCCTGAAGGTGATCAAGCTCGAGCAGAACTACCGCTCCACCAGCGCGATTCTGCGGGCGGCCAACAACGTGATCGGCCCCAACCCCAAGCTGTTTCCGAAGACGCTGTTCTCCGAGCTGGGCGAAGGCGAGCCGGTGCGCATCGTCGATGCCGACTCCGAGGCGCACGAGGCCGAACGCGCGGTGGCGCGCATCGTCAGCCTGCGCGCGGGCGATGCCATTACCCAGGGGAAGCAGTACAAGGAGTTCCGCGACTTCGCCATTCTTTACCGCGCCAATCACCAGGCGCGTGTGTTCGAGCAGGCGCTGCGCAAGGCGCAGATTCCGTACAAGGTGTCTGGCGGCCAGAGCTTCTTCGACCGCGCCGAAATCAAGGATTTGTGCGGCTGGTTCCGCCTGTGGGTCAACAACGACGACGACCCGGCGTTCCTGCGCGCCATCACCACGCCCAAGCGCGGCATCGGCCACACCACGCTCGCGAGCCTCGGCACCTTTGCCAGCCAGTACAAGCTGAGCCTGTTCGAGGCGCTCTTCAGCCCGTCGCTGCCGAGCGTGATGCCCAAGCGCACGCTCGAGGGCATCCACGAGTTCGGCCGCTACATCAACGACCTCGAATACCGCGCGCGCCGCACCATGGGCGCGGAAGATTCGCGCACCTTCATGCTCGACTGGCTGAAGGAGATCGACTACGAGAAGCATCTCTACGACGGCGAAGACAGCGAGCAGGCCGCGGCCGCGCGCTGGACCAACGTGCTGGAGTTCGTCGACTGGATGTCGCAGCGCGCCGGTGGCGTGATCGACGATGCCTCGGGCGCCGACAACAACATCGAGAGCGAGCGCAAGAGCCTGCTCGAGGTGGCGCAGACCATCTCGCTGCTCTCGACCATCAGCGAGCGCGAGCAGGACCAGAACGTGGTCACGCTCTCGACGCTGCATGCTTCCAAGGGCCTCGAATGGCCGCACGTCATGCTGATCGGCGTGACCGAGGGCCTGCTGCCTTTCAAGCTCGAAGACGACAACGGCCGCCAGCTCAAGGTGAGCGACGAGACGCTGCAGCGGCTGCAGGAAGAGCGCCGCCTCATGTATGTGGGCATTACGCGCGCGCAGCGCAGCCTGGCGGTGAGCTGGACCAAGAAGCGCAAGCAGGGCCGCGAGATGGTGCCCTGCGTGCCGAGCCGCTTCATTGCCGAGATGGGCCTGGACAAGACCACCACCCGCGAAGACCCGCGCGAAAAGCTCAAGGCGCTGCGCGCCGAGTTCGCGCGCAAGGCGCAGGACAATGCGGCGGCTGCAGCGGCGGCCGCCTCCGCGTCATGAGCGCGCGGGCTCTTCTCTTCCTTTCGCTGGCCGCGCTCTGCACGGCATGCGCCGGCCCCGCGGCCCGGAACACCGCCCAGCCCGGGTGCCCCGCCACCGCGAAGGATCTGCCGGTTGAAGCGCTGTATGGCAACTGGCAGGCGCGCTTCGACGGCCTGCCGGCCACGGCCTCGGTCGTGCTCGGCAAGCACCCCGAATACGCGGGCGTGCGCGGCACCATCACGCGCGCGGCCGCCGCGCCCTCGGCGAGCGCATCGGTCGCGCAGCTCGCAGGCGACATCGACGACGAGGGCGAGCTCGCCATCGACGAGTCGCTCGACGGACGCAGCATCAGCGGCGTGTGGTCGGGCACGCTGCAGCCGGCCTCCTGCGGCCGCGAGTTCAGGGGCACGTGGCGCAACGCCGCCGACGAAACCACACATCCCTTCACTCTGAAAAAGACGGAACGGACCGCAGACAAATGAACCCACTCCATCTACGCACCACCCTTGCCGCAAGCCTGCTGGCGCCCGGCCTCTTTGCGTCGTCTCTGGCCAGCGCACAAGCGGTGGAAAAGCCTTCCAGCCCGCTGGCCGATGCCCAGCTGACCTGGCAGCAGTGCGCCGCGCTGGGCAACAGCAACGAAGCTCGGCTGGCCTGCTTCGACCGCTGGGCGCAGCAGCAGACGCTGCCTTCGGTGTCGGTGCCCGTGGCGCCGCCGGTGCTGGCAAGCACGCAGCCGGCGCCGCCGGTGGACGGCTCGATGCCGGCCACCCGCGTGGTGTCGGTCGCCACCAGCGAGGGCTGCCGCGACAGGCAGTATTCGGCGCTCTCGCGCTTCTGGGAACTGGAGAACGGCAGCGACTGCGGCACCTTCGTGTTCCGCGGCTACCGGCCGCTGAACGTGTCGGCCTCGGCCGCCACCAGCAAGCCCGACACGCCCACGTCGCCGGCCGAGGGCCACACCGCCTCGCCGGTGGACTACCAGGCCAATGAAATGCGCATCGGCCTTTCGGTGCGTACCAAGATCGCGCAGGGCCTGCTCACGCAGAGCGACCCGATCAAGAAAGACTCGCTCTGGTTTGCGTATTCGCAGCAGTCGACCTGGCAGCTGTTCAACGGCTCGATCTCGCGGCCGTTCCGCACCACCGACCACGAGCCCGAGATGATGTACGTCTACCCGCTCGACTTCAGGCTGCCCGGCGGCTGGCGCTGGCGCTATGCCGGCGTGGGCTTGGTGCACCAGTCGAACGGCCAGAGCCTGCCCCTGTCGCGCAGCTGGAACCGCGTCTACCTGATGGGCGGCGCCGAGCTCGACGACCGCTTCAGCATCACCGGGCGCGTCTGGCAGCGGCTGTCGGAAAGCGCGGCGAAGGACGACAACCCCGACATCTCCAGCTACATTGGCCGCGCCGAGGTTACCGGCCGCTGGAACTTCAACCGCGACAACACCCTGGCTCTCACCGTGCGCAACAACCTGCGCGACAGCGGACGCGGCTCGGTGCGGCTCGAGTGGCTGAAGGCCATTGGCGACCCGACCACCAGCAACCTGCGCTTCCACACGCAGCTGTTCCACGGCTACGGCGACACGCTGGTGGACTACAACCGGAAGCGCACCGTGCTGAGCATCGGCCTCAGCCTCGTGGACTTTTAATTCGCTCCGATGAATGCACAGAAAGGTTCGTGCCATGAATGCTGATGAACTTGCCCCCGTGGACGCCTTGCAGCGCGAAATCATTGCCGCGCTGCACGTGGCGCCGGTGTTCGACGCCGCACACGAAGTCGAGCGGCGCATCGGCTTCCTGGCCGGCTACCTGCGCGGCACCGGCTTGAAGGCGCTGGTGCTGGGCATCAGCGGCGGTGTCGATTCGCTGACCGCCGGCTGCCTTGCGCAGCGTGCGGTGGAGCGGCTGCGCGCCGAAGGCCGGGAAGCCACCTTCATTGCGATGCGGCTGCCCTACGGCGTGCAGAAGGACGAGGCCGAGGCGCAGCGCTCGCTGGAGGTGATCAAGCCCGACCGCACCCTCACCGTCGACATCCGGCCCGCGGCGGACGGCATGCTCGCGGCGCTCAAGGCCGGCAATCTTGTGTTCCGCGATGCGGCGCATGAAGACTTCGTGCTCGGCAACATCAAGGCGCGCCAGCGCATGATTGCGCAGTTCGCGGTGGCCGGCGCGCACGACGGCATCGTCATCGGCACCGACCATGCGGCCGAGGCATTGATGGGCTTCTTCACCAAGTTCGGCGATGGCGCGGCCGACGTGACGCCGCTCACCGGCCTCAACAAGCGGCGCGTGCGCGCGCTGGCGCAGCAGCTCGGCGCGCCCGACGCGCTGGTGTTCAAGGTGCCGACGGCCGACCTCGAATCGCTGGTGCCGCAAAAGCCCGACGAGGATGCGTTCGGCGTCAGCTACGAGCAGATCGACGATTTCCTCGAGGGCAAGCCGGTGTCCGCGGCGGCACGCGAGATCATTCTTGCAACGCACCGCAAGAGCGCCCACAAGAGGGCGCTGCCGGTGGAGCCGCCGCTCCCCGCCTAGCCCTGCCTAGGCGCGGGGCGACTCGAGGAGTTGCTCGAGCAGCGCGGTCAGCTTGTCGACGTCCACCGGCTTCGTCAGGTGCGCTCGAAAGCCCGCCTCGAGGCTGGTGTCCCGGTCGCTGGCCTGGCCGTAGCCGGTAATGGCGATCAGCGGCGGCGGGTTGATCATCTCGGCCCGCAACCGCTTGGCGACTTCATGTCCGTTCAGGTCGGGCAGGCCGATGTCCAGCAGCACCACGTCCGGGTCTTGCGCCTTCACCGCCTCGATGGCCGACAGGCCGCCATGCGCGACGCTGGACTTGTAGCCTAGCGCCTCCAGCAGCAGCGCCATGGTTTCGGCCGCGTCCACGTTGTCGTCCACCACCAGCACGCGCTGCTCGCCCACGGGCCGCGGCTCCGCCTCCAGCGTGGCAATCGGCGGTTGGGTGGTCTGGAACTGCACCACGAATTCGCTGCCTTCACCCGGCCGGCCGGTGCTGAACGCACTCACCCGGCCGCCGTGCAGCGTCGTCAGCTGCTGCACGAGGCTGAGCCCCAGGCCCAGGCCACCCTGCGTTCTTGCCATGTTCTGCTCACCCTGCACGAACAGGTCGAAGATCCGCTGCAGATCCTTGGGCGGTATCCCGGGTCCGTCGTCGCGCACGCTGATGTCGGCGTCCTCGCCAACTTGCGACAGCGACACATGGACGTTGCCGCTGTTGTGGGTGAACTTCGCGGCGTTGTGGATCAGATTGCTGACGATCTGGATGACGCGTGCGCTGTCTCCGGAAATCCAGGGGTCCGCCTCCTGGAAATGCAGGTGCAGCGTCTGCGACTTGCTTTCGATCAACGGCCGCACCGCCTCGGCAGCCTCGGCGATGGCGTCGCGCAGGCGGACCGGCTTGCTCTCGAGGTGGATCTTTCCGCTCGTGATGCGGCCCACATCGAGCAGGTCGTCCACCAACCTGGTCATCTGCTTGAGTTGCCGGCCGATGATGTCGCGGGTATGGGCGATGACCGCCGATTCCGCTTTTTCCCGCTTGAAGAGTTCGAGCGCGTTGGAAATCGGCGCCAGCGGATTGCGCAGTTCGTGCCCGAGCATCGCAAGAAAGTTCGTGACGCGGCGCCCTTCGTCTTCCAGCGCGGTCACGCGGCGCCGCTCGGTCAGGTCGCGCGTGACCTTGGCAAAGCCCCGATGCCGCCCGGTCGCGTCGTGCAGCGCGGTAATGACCACGCTGGCCCAGAACCGACTGCCGTCCTTGCGGATGCGCCAGCCTTCGTCCTCGAAGCGTCCGTCGCGCAGTGCGTTGCGCAGTTCCTCCTCGGGCCAGCCGGTCGCGGCCACCTCGGGCGGATAGAACACCGAGAAGTGCTGCCCGATGATTTCCGAGGCCTCGTAGCCCTTGTTCTTTTGCGCGCCGAGATTCCAGCTCACGATGTGGCCGCCGGGGTCGAGCATGAAGATCGCATAGTCCTTCACGCCCTCGACCAGCAGCCGGAAGCGCTCCTCGCTCATGCGCAGCATCTCGTCCTGGCGGCGGCGTTCGCTGAGATCCCTCGTGATCATCGAGAAGCCGCGCACGTCCCCGTTGTTGCCGGTCATCCGCGTGATGACCACGCTGGCCCAGAAGCGCGTGCCGTCCTTGCGCAGGCGCCAGCCTTCTTCTTCCATGTGGCCGGCCTGGCGCACGGTTTCCAGCGCTCGGTCGGGCTGGTTCTGCTCCAGCAGTTCGCTCGGATAGAAAAGCGAGAAGTGTCGCCCGATCGCTTCCGCGGCGGCATATCCCTTGAGCTTTTGCGCCCCGTCATTCCAGCTGATGACGATGCCGCCGGGGTCCAGCACGACGATGGAATAGTCCGAAACCGCCTCGACCATCAGCCGGAAATCGGCGTCGGCCAGAGTGCGTTGATTCAGAGGTGCACTCCCACCGCCGTCATCTGCCATTGCTCTTCTTCCTCCAGTGGCCGCGCATCGGTGCAGCGGCATGCGGACTCTCGCTTTTTTCTCGGCTGGTGCCGAACTCCCGGATTGCAGCGCTCGAACCTCGTGGCTGCCGTGCGGCAGATGCAGTAATTTAGCATCAGCAGATACTTTCCGCGTAGGACAAGGCCCAGATTGCACCCGGCGCGCACAAGGCCCGGGAGCGTGTCAGGCGCTGGAAGGCTCCTGCCGGGGCCAGGGGGCACTGCCCGCGGCCCTGGTGCGGGGCTCTGCCATCATGAAGCGGTTCTTCCCTTCTTTCTTGACCGAGTACAGCGCCTCATCGGCGCGCATGAACAAAGACGACAGATCCTCGTCTTCCTGCCCGGCAAGGGTCGCTCGCGTGTTGCGCTTGACGAAGCAGAGCTCGGCGCTGGCAATGCCGATCGTGTGTGGACTCCGGCGGGCAGGGTGGACGCTCAGTCCGCCATGGCAACATCCAACTGCGCTTCGAACTCTTCGAGCGGCACCGGCCTGCTGAACAGGTATCCCTGGCAAAGCATCGCTCCGTGCATCTGCAGAAACTCGAACTGCTGCTGCGTTTCGACGCCCTCCGCCACGATCTCAAGCTCGAGGTTGCGCGCCATGCCGATGATGGCCTGGATGATCAGTTCGACCTTCGGGTCGGTGCCGATGCTCTGCACGAAGAACTTGTCGACCTTGATCTGGTCCAGCGGAAGTTGCGTCATGTACGACAGCGACGAGTAGCCGGTGCCGAAGTCGTCCATCGAGAAGCGCACGCCCATCGACGCAAGCAGTTGCATCTTGCTGACCGTTTCCGTCATCTTGTCCTGCAGCAGGCTCTCCGTGAGCTCGAGCTTCAGTCTTGTCGGGTCTGCGCCGGTCCTGCGCAGCACATCGCGGACGCGGTCCGCAAAGTCTGCGGTGCGGAACTGGCGCGCGCTGACGTTGACCGCCAGCTGCAGATGCCGGCGCCTCGGGTCGTGGCTCCAGCGCTCGAGCTGCACGCAGGCCGTCTCGAGTACCCACAAGCCGATGGGCACGATGAGCCCGGTTTCCTCGGCCAGTTCGATGAAGCCCCCAGGGGGAACCATTCCACGCTCCGGATGGTGCCAGCGTATGAGCACTTCCGCGCCCGCAATGCGCCCGTCGGACGTGACCTGGCTCTGGTAGTGCAAGATGAACTGATTGCCCGCCAGGGCCGCATGCAGTTCGCTCTCCAGCGTCGCGCGGGCCGTGATGGCCGTCTGCATCGCGGTCTCGAAGAAGCGCAACGCGTTGCCACCCGCCGACTTGGCGTAGTACATGGCGATGCCCGCATGCTTGAGCAAGTCTTCCAGCGACTGGTTCGCGTCGCCGAAGACCACGGCGCCGATGCTGCACGTGCTGTGGTACTCGTGGTCTTCGAGCTGGAACGATTCGCCCAGCGCGGCGAGGATGGCTTCGCCGGACGCATTGGCCTGCATCGCGGCAACCGAAGGGTCTTCGCTGAGGTTTTCGATCAGCACCACGAATTCGTCGCCGCCCAGCCGCGCGACCGTGCCGCCTTCGCTCAGGCTGGCTTGAAGCCGGATGGCAACCTGCTTGAGCAGCGCGTCGCCCGTGGCATGCCCGAGCGCGTCGTTGAGCGTCTTGAAATCGTCCAGGTCCAGGAACAGCAGCGCACCGTGCCGGGAGCGGCGCACGTTCGAGTCGACGGCGGCCTGCAGCCGATGAAGCAGCAGTTGGCGGTTGGGAAGGCCCGTCAGGTTGTCGTAGAAAGCCAGGTGCTCGATCTCGCGGGCGGCGAGCTTGCTCTCGGTGATGTCCCGCAGAATAACGATGAACCGCGCGTCCGCACCTTCGCCCACCAGCTTGCGCGAGACTGAAATCTCGAACCACACCACGCCCTTGGGAACCCGGGTCTCGAACTGCCTTCCCGATGAAAAACCGAACTCGAACGCATCGCGCAGCGCGACCATGACCTCGGCCGCGGCATTCGCCGGCAAGAGATCGGACATCATCTTGCCTACCGGCTCGCGCACCTTGATCGACGACTTGGGGCGGCGCGGTGAATGGAAGCGGTAGCAACGGCCGTCGATGCCGGCCTCCAGCAGCACGTCCGGCAGGGCATCGAGCGTGGCTTGCAGCTGCGCCTTGCCTTCGAGAATGTCGGAGACGTGGCGCTTCTTCTCGGTGACGTCACGGTAGATGCACACCAGGCCGCCGTCCGGCGTCGGGCTTTTGACGGCGACGACCACCTGCCCGCCCGGCAGGACGAGCTCCTGCTCGCTGTGCGGATGCAGGCTGCGCGAATTCTGTTCGTCGATGGGCTGGAAAGGGGCTTGCGGCGCAAGCAGCTTTTCCGCCCAGGGAAAGTAATCGACGAAGCGGCGGTTCCAGGTGATGACGCGGCCTTCGGGATCGAGCAGCACGAAACCGTCCGCCATGGATTCGAGCGCCTGGTCCAGCGTGGCCTTGGAGCGCATCAGGTCGGCGCGCGCACGCCACTGCCGCAACAGCTGCGCACGGGCGAAATAGCCGACCGCAAGAATCATCAGCGTGAAGGCCAGCGCGATGGTCAGGATGGAATTTCGCTCCCTGCGCCAGTCTTCGAGTGCGAGCTGGAGCGGAATGCCGGCAACGATCAGCAGGTTTCTGTGCAGCGTGGGCCGTGCGACAACGATGGCCGGCAGGCCGCTGAGCCGCGCGACCATCCGGTGCGGGCGCCCGTCGCTGGTTTGATCGGTCATGGCCGGCCTGATGCTGCGGCCGGCGAGGTCGTCGCGCGGCGGCATGCTGGCCAGCAAGGCCCCCGACTCGCGTTCCAGCGTCACCTCGAGCCCCCTGATGTTCGCCCCCTGCGCAAGGATGGTGGTGAGCATCGAAACCTGCACTTCGGCAACCGCCACGATCCTGCCGCCGTCCGCAAGCCGCAGCACGCGCCCGAAATACAGCACCTGCTGCGAAGTCGCCTGGCTCACCGTTGGCGCGCTGACCGACAGCATGGCCCCCGGCCGGCTCAGGATTTCCTTCAGGAAGCCCTGGGGCAGCTGCAGCGCCAGCTTCGCTCCGCGGCGGTCGGAAGACGCGATCACCGCGCCCTCGGGATTCAAGAGCGCCACATACCGGACCAAAAGGCTCTGGCGAACGACCGTCTCGATCAGTTGCGCGGCTTCGGGCGCCGTGATGTCGGCCGCCACGCTGTCTTCGCTGGAGTTCCGCAGGAACTGCCCCATGCCCGCCAGCAGCATGTCGACGGCCAGCAGGCTCCGGTTCAGCGCGGCTTCAGAGGTAACGACGAACCGCGTGGCCTGGCTCTCGCTGTTGGTGATGGCCTTTTGATAGGTCTGCCACATCGTGAACGCGGCAATGGCGAGAACGGCCGCCAGGAACAGCGCCGCCACGCCGTAGATAAAGGCGGTGATGCGGCGGGGCAGCAGCTTGTTCACTGCCCGACGGGAGCCTTGATGCCCACCACCGGGCCGACAGTCTGGTCCCAGACCTCCGCGCACACGGTTCCGCATCGCTGCACCCAGCGAGTCAGCACGCTCGAGGCGAATATTTCGCGCCGGCGGCGTTCGTCAGTGGCGGAAGGACGTGCCTCGACCATGGCGCCCCTGGTACCTTTCACGCAAGTGGCGGCGCCGGTGTTGCATGCAATGCCGTTGCCGGTGTCGCGCTCCGATTCTTCCCAGACCGCGGCCTCGAGCTTTGGCAGCTCGGTTTTCAGCAGGGTCTTCAAATCCGCGGAAAGCGCGTTCCATGCGTCCGTGTTTGCGCCGAATACCGCGACGCCCCAGTTGATGGGCATCGTGTAGAGCGAACTGGTGATCTTGTGCAGGCCCAGCGTGTTGCCGGACATCGCGCCGGTGATGGCGCATTCGGTGTTGGCGGAACTCATGTTGGCCATGAGCTCGGCAAACTCGGTGGACACCGGCACGCCGCCGAGGGCGCGCACGAAGTCGGCCTGGGTGGTGCCCGAAACACGCACGCGCCGGCCCGACAGGTCGGACAACTGCTTCATGGGCTGCTTGCAGAAGATCACCTGGGCCGGATATACATACACGGCCAGCAGCTCGACGCCATGGCGCTCGCGCAGCGTCTTTTCGAGATAGGGCCGGAATGCGCCGATCACTCGCCGCATGGAGGACATGTCGGGATTCAGGCCGGCAATGTCCGGCGTGCCGATTTCCGGGTACTCGTTGCTGACCTGGCTGAGCAAGGCGGTGCCGAACGGAATGACGCCCAGTCTCATGAGATTGAGCATTTCCTGCCCGGGCACGCCCGCCTGGTTGAACGGGACGATGCTCGCGGTGTATTTGCCGCCGCTCAGGCGAGCCAGGTCCTTGCCCCAGAAACGCTCTTCCTGGAGCGCGTACTGATTCAGGCCGGCCAGTCCGCCCACCACGCGAAGCCGCGTGGGCGCGGAGTGCTGTGCTGCGCTGTTCGTTGCCGCGAAAGCCAAGGCAAGCGCGGCGACATGAACCCAGAGGGCAGGTCGCCAAGCGGATGCTGCTTCGCCGGTCTTCATGCCCCGGATCATGATGCCGATTGTGCTTCCTGTAAGAAGTTTTTTACAAAATCGCCGGTTTCCGATTGCCCCCGGACAGGAAAGTCGGGACGACTCGTTGCGCGCAGGGCACAGAGATACCATCCGCAAACCCCTGGCCGTGGGCCGTCTTATTCAAATTCCAGATCGATGACCGCGCCCGACCTTTCCAGCCGCCAACTGCGCGCGTTCACGGCGCTGGCCGAGCAGCGCAACTTTACGCGCGCCGCCCAGGCCTGTCATTTGTCGCAGCCCGCGTTCAGCGCGCTGATCCGAACGCTGGAAGATGCGCTCGGCGCGCGCCTTTTCGACCGGGACACGCGCAGCGTGCAGCTCACACCGGAGGGGCGGCTGTTCGAACCCTCGGCCCGGCGCCTGCTCGACGACATGCAGGATGCGATCGGCGACCTTGCCGACCACTCCGAACGGCGCAAGGGCCGCGTGAGCGTGGCGGCGCTGCCTTCGCTCGCGGCCGGCTGGCTGCCGGCCATCCTTGCCGAATTCATGCACACGTGGCCCGGCATCACGGTGGAGCTGCACGACGCCCTTTCCGATGCCTGCATTGCCCAGCTGCGCGGCCATCAGGCCGACTTCGCGCTGGCGGCCACCGGCGCCGATGCGGCCGCGGCCAGCGACCTGCGCGGCCGCAAGCTCTGCGAAGATCGCTTCCACCTGGTCTGCCGCAAGGACCATCCATTGGCTGGTGTCGCCAAGCTCACGGCCAAGCAGCTCGCGCCCTGGCCCTTCATCCAGATGGCGCGCAACAGCAGCGTGCGCCAGTCGCTCGATGCGGCGCTGCACCCGCTGCGGCTCAATGCGGTGTTCGAGGTCGAGCACCTGGCCACCGTTACGGGGCTGGTCGAGGCCGGCATCGGCATCAGCGTGGTGCCGGAGCTCACGCTGTTCCACTTTCGGCGCGACACGCTGGTGACGCGGCCGCTGCCGCTGCCCGGCCTCACGCGCACCATCTACCTGGTGCAGCGCCGCGAGGGAAGCCTCTCGGTGGCGGCCCAGACGCTCTACGACCTCATTCTTGCGAGGCTCGGCACGCTGGCCTGAGGCCCATGTGCTTCGCGGGCATAAAAAAAACGGCCCCGAAGGGCCGTCTTTTTGATGAAAGCAGCCTTGCGGCCGCAAACCATGGCTCGCCGAAGTCTTACTTCTTGGCAGCCTTCTTGGCGGGAGCGGCGGCCTTCTTGGCCGGTGCTGCCTTCTTGGCGACGGGCTTGGCGGCTGCCTTGTCGGCCTTGCGCTTTGCAGCCTTGGGGTCGATGGCGGCCTTGAATGCTGCGCCCGGCACGAACTTGGGCACCTTCTGTGCGGCGATCTTGATCTTGGCGCCGGCTTGCGGGTTGAAGCCGGTGCGTGCGGCGCGAGCCACTTGCTTGAAGGTTCCGAAGCCGATGAGCTGGACGGGGTCGCCCTTCTTCACTGCGGCGACGATGGAACCCGTGACGGTTTCCAGGATACGGGCGGCTTCTGCCTTGCTGACGTTGTGGGCGGCGGCGATCTTTTCGACCAGTTCGATACGGTTCACTTGAAAATTTCCTTTGGATTGTTCTCGTCATGTTGCCAATGACGGCGCAGCGGCTGAGGCCACTGCAAGCGGCGCGGAGTGTAGCGCACACGGGAACCGGTTTCTTTGCGTTCAGGCGCTGGCCTTGATGGCATCGGTGAGGAATTGCACGAATGCCTTGCCCGCATCGGGCAGCGATCGCCCTGCCAAGGTCTCTACTTCGAGGTGACGCTCGTTCATTTCGCGGTCCTTCAGCGCAATGGCAACCAGCGCCTTCGACTTCAGCTGCGTACGGATCGACAACTCCCCGTAGAACGCAATGCTGCCGCCTCCCGCGGCCGCAAAACTCACGAGCGCGTTTGCATGGTTGCTCGACATGGCCTGCACGTACTGCAGCCCCTGCCGGCTGCAACTGGTGTCGAGCAGTTGCCTGATCGAGCTGTCCTGCGGCGGCAACCCCAGCGGATAGGCCACCACCTGGCGCAAGGACAATTGCCGCTGCGCCGCCAGCGGATGGTCGTTGGCCATCACGGCGAGGATGGGGCTGGGGTGGCGCAGCTCGATCTTGATGCCCGGCTCGGGCACGGTGCTCAAGGTGATGCCGATGTCCGCCTCGCCGTCGCGTATGCGCCCGGGTATGTCGTGCGGCGGGCACACCTCCAGGTGAAAGCGGATGCCCTCGTGCTTGCTGCGAAAACGCGCAATCAGCGTCGGCAGGAAGTCGAACGCAAAGCCTTCCGTGCTTGCCAGGCGCACGCGCCCGCTGCGCAGCCCGCGCAGGCCCTGGATGTCGCCTGCAACCCGCTCGATGTCCTGCTGCACCCGCTTGGCATGCGCGGCGAGCAACTCGCCGGCGGCATTGGGCACCATGCCGCGCGCGTGGCGGTCGAACAGCAGGGTGTCGAGTTCGCGCTCCAGGCGGGCCACCTGCCGGCTCACAGCCGACGGCGCCACGTTGAGCTTGAGGGCCGCCTCCTTGACCGAGCCTGTGCGCACCACCTCGAGGAAGTACCGCACGGCGGTCTCCTGCAGCGCATGAAGTGCCATGAAGTTCTCCCGTTCAAAGATGGGCAAACAGCCGCCTCGATTGCCGCAACGGCAATCCACAATTCTAAACATTGCGCTTGTGGCAGCGGGCTTCGGCTCCTAGGATGCAATTGCACTCGTTGTCACACCCCCGTCACACCCCGTCCGCTCAGGAGTACTTCATGAACCGCCTCCCCGCATTGGCCAGCCTGCTGCTCATGTCCTGCCTCGGCCTTGCATCCATGGCGGGCGCTGCGGAGACCGGCTTTCCGACGCGCCCGGTCACGCTCGTGATTCCCTTTCCACCGGGCGGTGCCACCGACGTGAACGCACGCGTGATCGCCCAACGCCTGGGCAAGGAGCTCGGCCAGCCGGTGGTCATCGAGAACCGCGCCGGTGCCGGCACGGTCATCGGTGCGAGCTATGTCTCCAAGGCAGCGCCGGACGGCTACACGCTGCTGGTGAGCTCGGGCACCACGTTCACCGTGAACCCCGCCATCCGCGCGAATCTTCCGTACGACCCGGTCAAGGGCTTCGACCAGATCGGCCTGGTCGGCCGCGTCGGCCTCATCCTGCTGGCCAACAGCGAGGTGCCGGTAAAAACCGTGAAGCAGTTCGTGGACTACGTGAAGGCATCGCCCGGCAAGTATTCGTATGCTTCGTACGGCACCGGCACCACGTCGCAGTTCGCGGGAGAAACCATCCTCAACGCCGCGGGCCTCAAGATGACGCACGTGCCGTACAAGGGCAGCGCACCGGCCATGACCGACCTGATGGGTGGCCAGGTTCCGTTCAGCATCGACACGGTGAGCGCTGCCATTCCCCAGCTCAAGAGCGGCAAGATCAAGGCGATTGCGGTGACCACGGCCAAGCGCTCCACCCTGTTGCCCGATGTCCCCACCATGGCCGAGAGCGGCTACCCGGATATCAACATGGACTCGTGGCTGGTCGTGTCAGCGCCCAAGGGCCTGCCTGCCGACGTGAAGGCCAAGCTCGAAAAGGCGCTTGCCGCCACCGTGGCCGACGCCGACACCCGCGCCAAGCTGACCGCGCAGGGCATGGAGCCGGCCTTCAGCAACAGCGCCGCCGTGAGCGAATTGATCAACAAGGAACTGCCGCTGATGCGCGCCGTTGCCGCCCGCGCCAACATCACTGCCGACTGATGGACACCCGATTGATCGAACAATCCGCCGTCGAACTGCGCCGGCTCATCGGCAGCAAGGCGGTTTCGCCGGTCGAGCTTCTGGAGGCTTGCATTGCGCGGATCGAGCGGGTGAACCCGTTCGTCAATGCCGTGACCGCGACCTGCTTCGACCGCGCAAGAGCCGAGGCCAAGGCCGCTGAAGCCGCCGTGATGCGCGGCGATGCGCTGGGCCTGCTGCATGGCCTGCCGCTGGGCGTGAAAGACCTGGAGCCCACCGAAGGCCTGCTCACCACCTGGGGCTCCGCCATCTTCCGCGACCACGTGCCCGAGCAGGACATTGAGCTGGTGGCCCGCCTTCGAAAGGCCGGCGCCATCGTGGCAGGCAAGACCAACGTTCCGGAAATGGGCGCCGGCGCCAACTCGCGCAACGAGGTGTGGGGCGCCACCGGCAATCCGTTCAATCCCAACCTGAATGCGGGAGGCTCCTCCGGCGGTTCGGCGGCGGCCCTGGCGTGCGACATGCTGCCGGTATGCACCGGCTCCGACACCGGCGGCTCGCTGCGGATTCCGGCGGCCAAGTGCGGCGTGGTGGGCTTCAGGCCATCGCCGGGCATCGTGCCGAGCGTGCGAAAGCTGCTGGGCTGGACGCCGATTTCCGTCGTCGGGCCGATGGGCCGCACGGTGGCAGACGCCTGCCTGCAGATGGCCGCTTCCGCCGGCATGCATGCGGGCGACCCGTTGAGCTACCCGCTCGATCCGCTGTCTTTTCAGAAGCCCATGGACATCGACCTGAGCAGGCTGCGCGTGGCGTGGACCGAAGACTTCGGCGTTTGCGCGGTGGACGACAACATCCGCGCCACCATGCGACGGAAGATCGGCGCCATGCGGCACCTGTTCAAGTCTTGCGACGAAGTGACGCTGGACCTGGGCGAGGCCCACCGCTGCTTCGACGTGCTGCGCGCCGAAGCCTTTGTGGCCGGCATGCATGCGGCCTACCAGCGCGACCCTTCCAGCCTGGGCCCCAACTCCCGCGCCAACTACGAAATGGGCGCGCAGATGAGCCTGCTCGACAGCGCCTGGGCCCAGGCCGAGCAGACGCGGCTCATCAAGCGCTTCCAGGCGACCTTCGCCGATTACGACCTGATCCTGTCGCCCACCACGCCGGTGTCGCCCTTCCCGTGGACGCAGCTGTATGCGGACACCATCAACGGCGAGAAGCAGGCCAACTACTACCGCTGGCTGGCGCTGACCTATGTCGTCACGCTGACGACGCATCCCGCGCTTTCGCTGCCTTGCGGCGTCGACCACGCGGGCATGCCCTTCGGGCTGCAGATCGTGGGCGGCTTCCGCGCCGACCACCAAGTGCTGGGCGCTGCGCATGCCATGGAAATGGCATTTGCTGCCGATGCGCAGCTGCGCCGTCCACGCCCAAATCTTTCGGCTTTGCGCATGGCCGAACCTGCGCTCACATCCATCGTCACCGCACCGCCGGGCCTGCACGGCGGCGCGCCTGCGGCTGCGGCCCCCTCAGCGGTTTCCGCCGTCTGAGAAGACTGCGCCAAAACTGAAAAACCCCCGGCTCTGCGAAGAATCGGGGGCTTGCTTTTTTGCTTGGCGTTCAGCGGCTGGCGGAGGCTGCGCGATTGGACGCCGGCGTCACCGACGGAAAGCGGATCAGCGGACGCCCGTTGAGCTCCTGCAGCTTGCGGTTGTTGTGGGCATAGCGCGCGCGGAACTGCGAAATCTGCGCCGGAGACAGCGACACCGGTGCCTGCAGCACATACCACTCGACGTTTTCCGTCAGCGGCGGCGTGGTCAGCGAACCCAGGTAGTGGTAGTAGGCCTTGTCCTTGGGCAGCAGAACGGAGATGTCGGCCTTGGACAGCTCGCCATGGCCTTCCTTCTCGAGCGCCGCCAGCACCTTGGCCGCCAGCGGATTGGCCGGGCCTTCGCGGTACATGACGCCCACCACGGCCAGGCGGCCGTCCGCGGCGCGGAAGACGAAGTGCCCTTCGAGCGGAAAGTGCTTGCCGTCCACCGTGTGTTCGCTCTCGGCATGGAAGTGGAACTGCAGCAGTTTGAAGTGCCGGCCGCGAATCATGGCGTCCGGCCCCTTCGCCTCGACCTCCACCGCATGGCCGTTATCGACGACGTCGAGCACCGCGCGGGCGTTGCTCAGGCGAATGTCTTGCGGCTCGAGCGCATCGCCGGCCTTGGCTTCACCGGTGGGAATGTCGATCGGCGACTGGGCGCTGTCGTGAACCGCCTTCCAGTTTTCCTGATGGTCGTAGTCCAGCGCCTGGGCGTGGACCGTTGAAGCCGCGAGCAGCGCAACGCTCAGGAGACAGCGAGAAACTGGGGACATGTGCAAGGATTCCAGGAAATAGTTGCGGGATTGTCCGGACGCCTACCTGACCGGAGGCTGACCCTCAAGCCCCGCCTGCCTGCGTCGCCGGATCGCCCACGATCTACGCCTGCCCCAATGCATCCGGAAATACGGCAGGACCACACCGGCAATTGCCCCAAGTGCGACATGACGCCGGAGCCGAGATGCCGCCGCCTTCGTCTACAGCGTGGCAGCCACCGTGGCACCCCGCGCTTTTCCGATTCGTTCATGTCGATGGGCCGCGTGGCGGTGTACGTCGAGGCTGCGGCGGTGGTCATCGGCATTGCGCTGCCGACGTGGCCCTCGCGTTCCTAGATGCCGCGTGGCCCTGTGCCTGTTGGCTTGGTTGAGTGTGGCGTCGTCACTGCGTTCCGGTGCCCGCGCACTTTGGTCACCGCAACTCGCAAGCGACTTCACTTCCAAAGAGCAACGTTTGCAAACCCCACTGGCGCAGCAAGCCCGGGTGGGCCTGCAAGCAGGTGATCTACCTTGCGCCCCATGGCCGCAGTTGCCGCGAAATCGAGGCCAGCTTCAATCGTCAGCATGACGGGTACCTGACGGTTGGCCACAGCTGGGTGGCCGAATACATCAGGGCGCATGCGCTCGAGATCGCCGAGCGCCGCACGGCGATGCGGCGGCGTCCGCCTCGTTTCTTTGCGGTGGGCCACACCTGGGCACTGGACCTGACCTTCCTGGTCAACGCGCAGGGCTTCACCTTCGCCATGCTGGGCATCATCGATCACGGCTCGCGCCGCTTGCTGTGCATGAAGCAGTTGCCGTGCAAATGCACGCTGGCGCTGTTGGGTCATCTGTTGCTGACGATGGCACGCTGTGGCGTGCCGGCGGTGATCCGCACCGACAACGAGTCGATGTTCGCGGGCGTGCTCTGGCGTGCCGTGCTGAAGGCGCTAGG
>NZ_RWKH01000011.1 GCF_003984625.1 Variovorax sp. DXTD-1
CCGAGCGGGGCCGCGGAATTTGCGCCAGCCGGCTGCCCGCCGCGCTTGAGCGGCAACCACAGACTGAAAAGCGTGCCCTGCGCCCCCGAGCGCCAGGAGACGGCGCCTCCCACCACCTGGGCCCGGCGCTGCTGGTTCTGCATGCCGCGCCCCCCGGCCTCGCGCATTGCCTTTTCGACATCGAAGCCCTGCCCGTTGTCCTCGATCGTCACTTGCACGCCTGAAGCATCCGCCGCGGTGGCCACGCGGATCTCGGTGGCGCGGGTGTGGCGCAGGATGTTGGCAATGCTCTCCTGCACGATGCGCAATATGTGCAGCGCGCTGGTCGGATCGAGCCATTCCAGCGCGGGAAGCTCCTGCACGTTCCACTGCAGGGCGACACCCGAGCTCTCGAGCCGGGGGCCCAGCCGGTAGCGCAGCGTGGCCAGCAACAGCAGCAGGTCGTCCTCGAGCGGCTCCATCGAGTCGATGGTCAGCTTCAGGTCGTCCAGGCAGCTCTTGAGTACCTGCGACACCTTGTCGTCGCTCATGCCGCCGCTCTCCACCGAGCGAATGGCGCTGATCAGCGACGAGCCCAAGCCGTCGTGCATGTCCTGCATCAGGCGCTGGCGCTCGTCGCTGATGGTCTGCAGCTTCTCGACTTCGCGCAGCCGCTGGTGGCTGCGTTCCAGCTCGGCTTCGCGCGCCCGCAGGCGCTCGGCCAAGCCGGCGTTGACCCGCTCCACCTCGGCAATGGCGTTGACGTAGCGCCGGTACATCAGCACTCCGAACACGCTGAACGTCACTGCATTGGTGTACGCGCCGAGGTACCAACCCTCGGGGCTGACGAAGTTGTTCTGCAGCAGCCAGTCGGACACGCCCAGCAGCACGCAGGCGCCGATGCCGACCGCTACCAGCCGCCCTTCGCTGGAGCGCTTCCAGGCGCTGATGCCCCCCACCAGCGCCACGGCCACGCCCATCAATGCGGCCCCGATGTAGATCAACGGCGTGACTTGCGGGGTGTTGCTCAATATGGCGGGGCCCGGCAGCGTCAGCACGCCGATCAGCACCGTCCAGGCGACCACCGCAAAGGTCAGCCACCTGAGCGGCCGGCCGTGCAGCTGGCGCAAGGCAAAGTGCACCACCGCCACCAGCCAGAACAGCGAGTTGACGGTCAGCCAGGCGAACCAGTCGTTGGCAATCGGGACCGCCACGTAGAAATGCAGGCTCCGCAGGAACGAGGTGATCGCGAGGTTGAAGAAGAGCAGGTAGCCGACTTCATGGCTGCGCCTGAACCACACGAACAGGGCGAACACGCCCACCGCCACGAAGGCGGCGCTGAGCATGGCCGGCAGGTCCTGCTGGAGCCACTGCCGCATGCGATGGCGCACTTCCAGCGCCTCGACGGGGCCGAGCCACAGCGACGAAACCGCCACCTGCACGGTTCGCGTGTGCTCGATCCGAAGCAGGATCTCGTCCAGCGGCTCGCCGTCGGGGGCCTTGCCCAGCAGCACCCACATCGGCGTGCGAGTGCTGTTCCACAGCAGGCCTTGCACTTGCGCGCGGTAGGCCAGCCGTCCGTTGGCATACACCGCAATGGGGCCGTCCGTCTTGATGCGCGCGCCATACAGCGCAAGCGGCGCCGACGTGGCGGGCAGTTCGCGCGCTGAAAGCCGCAGCCAGGTGATGCGGGTTGCGCCTGTGGATGCGCTGCCGTCGGCCTGACGCAGCAAGGCGGCGGGGAGCGCGCGAGGCAGTTCGACGCGTTGCCAGGTGGGCCGAAGCGCCTTGCTGTCCACGGCGAGTGGCACCGGACCAAAGCGCGGCGCGGCCGCATCCTCCTCCTGCCAGTCGGCCCGCACCATGTGCAGGACTGTCGATTCATGCCCGGCGTCGGTCGCGCTGAAGTAGGCCGCCATGGCCACCAGCAGCGCCATGGAAACGACGAGCACAGCGTTCGCCCAGAACGATGCGAAATGGTATCTGGAGAGGTGCGCCAGCAGGCACTCATGCAGCCGGCGCGCGAACGGGGAACTCATTTGCACGTGGCCTGCACGGTCCGGTTCCTCAGAGTCGTATTCGCAACATTTTGTCTTTGTTTGAGACTGCTGTTACGTTTTCAGATCACATTCTCTGTGGGAATCCGCCAGCTACATGTAAATAAAAATGTTACTGGCTTCGATTTCATTGCAACAAAATGTGCAATTGTGTGAACTATTCTACTATCCAGCTGCGACGATCGTTGGCACCATCCGCACCTGATCTCCCGTCGTTTTCTTAACAACTGTTGGCATCTCTCATGAAAAAATCCTCTCTTCTCCTCGTCTCCGTCCTTGCAATCACGGCCACCAGCGCTGCGATGGCTGCAACCTCAAGCGGCACGTTTCAGGTTCTGATCAACGTGGCCAAGGCCTGCTCGGTTACCGCGGGTAACGCCTCCAACATCGACTTCGGCACGGTCAACTCGTCTGCAACCGGTCTGGTTGCTTCCAGCAACATCAGCGTGACGTGTTCCAAGACGACGCCCTACAACGTTGGCCTGCTGCCTTCGAACACCAGCACCGTGGGCGCCGGCGCGATGACCTCCGTCTCCGGCGGCTCGGACACCGTTGCTTACCAGCTCCGCTCGGTGAGCGCCACGGGCCCGGTCTGGGGCAACACCGCCACCCCCACCGCAGTGGGCAACGGCGTGGCCGGCACCGGCACTGGCGTCGCGCAGGTGATCCCGGTGTTCGCCACGGTCGCCAACGCCAATGTGACTCCTGGCAACTACGCCGACACCGTGACCGTCCAGGTCAACTACTGATCGACTGCCCGTGCACCACTTGCTCCGTTACACCGCCGCCCTCGCGCTCGCCTTGGCGCACGCGTTCGCCTCGGCGAGCGGACTGCAGGTTTCGCCGGTCACGCTGACGCTCCAGGCCTCGCAAAACGCCGACGGCCTCTGGCTCAGCAACACCGGCGACACGGTGGTGCACGCCCAGGTACGTGTCTATCAGTGGACGCAGGAAGACGGCGCCGAAAAGCTGACACCGTCGCGCGAACTTCTCGTAAGTCCGCCGATGGTGCAGCTTGACGCGTCCGCGCGGCAACTGATCCGCGTCATCCGCACCGGCGTTCCCGCCGGTCCGGTCGAAGGCTCGTACCGGGTCATCATCGATGAGCTGCCGGTCGAGATGAAGGAAAAGAAGGGCCTGCAGCTGGTGCTGCGCTATTCGGTGCCCATCTTCATCGCGGCCGCGGGCGCGCAGTCGCCTGCACCCCAGCTCACATGGTCCCTCCGCAGGGAAGACGGCCAGGCCGTGCTCGAAGTCGCCAACAAAGGCGGCATGCATGCCCAGCTGGCCGATCTGGATTTTGTCGATACCGTCGGCCGCCGCACTCCGGTGCATGCCGGACTGATGGGCTATGTCTTGCCCGGTGCGCGCATGCGCTGGCCGCTGAAGACATCCACAGAAACATTCGCTCTCGGGGGCGTTCTGGAAACGAAGATCAATGGCAACGCGACGCAGGAAAACATCCCGCCGCTCCCACGCGTCCGCTAAGCGCCTGCTGCCACTGTTGCTTCTTTCCGGTCTGACGTCCTTGGCCGCTCAGGCCCAGAACGTTGCAGCCGTGTCCAGCTCGCTGGTGGCCGCGTCCGCGGAAGAAAACCTCGCCGGAACCGGCGGCGGCGACCTCTATCTGGAACTGAGCCTCAACGGCAATCCCCAGGGACTGGTTCATTTCGGCCTGCGCGGAAACGAACTCTGGGCCGCCGCCGCCACGCTGCGGCAACTGGGCTTCGTGCTGCCGCCAGGCGTATCCGACCCCGTGCCGCTCAAGAGCCTTCCGGGCGTACAGGTCGACTACGATGCTGCGGGCCAGCGTCTGGCGATCGTTGCCGCGGCCGATGTGCTGCGCCTGCCCACGACCGTGGTCGACACGTCGAGCATCGTTGCATCGAAGGCCAATGCGGCGCCCGGCCTGCTGCTCAACTACGACCTTTACGGCACCCAGGGCCGGGGCAATACGTCCAGCTTCAATGCGCTGACCGAACTGCGCGCGTTCAGCGGCAGCGCCGTGTTCAGCAACACGCTGATGTCCCGGGCGGCGCGCCTTCCGGGAGAAGGATGGCAGCACGACTCCGTCCGGCTCGACACCACCTGGAGCAAGTCGTTCCCCGATGAAATGCTGACGCTTCGCGTGGGCGACACCACCACGGCTTCGCTGCCGTGGTCGCGCTCTACCCGTATCGGCGGCATCCAGCTTTCGCGCAACTTTGCGCTGCAGCCGTATCGCACCACCACGCCGCTGCCGGCGTTCCTGGGGTCGGCCACGCTGCCATCGCAGGTGGAGCTGTACATCAACGGCCTGCGCCAATATTCGGGCCAGGTGCCGGCCGGGCCTTTCCAGCTCAAGACCGTGCCGAGCATCAACGGTGCCGGCAACGCCCAGGTGGTGCTCACCGACGCCTTCGGCCGCGCCACCACGCTCGATTTTTCGCTGTACGACACGCAGCGGCTGCTGCAGGCGGGCCTTTCCGACTGGTCCGTCGACCTCGGCATGGTGCGCAAGAGCTACGGCCTGCGCTCCTTCGACTACGGCAGCGATGCCGCGGCCAGCGGCACCTGGCGCTACGGTGTGAGCAACAGCTTCACGCTGGAGGCGCATGGCGAGGCGACTCGAGGCTTGGTCAAGGGCGGCGTCGGCGGCGCATGGCTGCTCGGCCAAAGCGGCGTGGTGGCAGGCGCCGTGGCGCACAGCAGCTACGGCGGAGAGCAGGGTTCCCTGATGAACCTGGGCTACAGCTGGCGCGACAACCAATTCAACTTTGCCGTCGAAGGCACGCGCACGCGCGGCGAATACCGCGACGTTGCATCCCTCTACGGCGGCCCGCCGCCGCGCGGTTCGGGCCGCGCCTCCATCGGCTACACCACGGGCAGCTTCGGCAGCTTCGGCCTCAGCTACCTTTACCTGCGCTATCCCGCGCAGCAGGCAACGCGCCTGGCAAGCGTCTATTGGTTCAGGGCCGTGGGCCGCAATGCCTCGGTGAACGTCAGCCTGAACCAGAACCTGGATGACCGCCGCGAGCGCAGCCTCTTCGTCGGGTTCACCTGGGCGCTGGACGGCAACGTCACGGCCAGCGCCGGCCTCCAGCGCGAGCACGACCGCAACATCTACACCGTCGACGCGCAGAGCTCCACGCCGGGCGATGGCGGCATCGGCTGGCGCGCCGGCCTGCGCCAAGGTGGAGGCCAGAACGGCGGACAGGCCGAGATCGACTACCTGGGCCGCTACGGCCGCGCCATGGCCGGCATCAGCGTGCTCGGCGACAGCCGCTTTGCCTATGCCGGCGCCACCGGTTCGGTCGTGTTCATGGGCGGCCAGCCGTTCGCGGCCCGCCGCATCGACGACGCGTTCGCGGTGGTCTCCACCGATGGCATCGCCGGCGTGCCGGTAAGGCTGGAGAACCGGGACATCGGCGCCACCGACGGCAACGGCATGTTGCTGGTGGCCCCGCTCAGCGCCTATCAGAACAACCAGCTTTCCATCGACCCCATGCAATTGCCCGCCGACGTGAGGATCGAACGCGTGAAGACCATTGCCACGCCGAGCGACCGCGCCGGCACGCTGGTGCGCTTCGGCATCACGCCGGTCAGCGCGGCCGCGCTGATCCTGGTGGACGAGGCGGGCAAGCCCCTGCCGCTGGGCAGCCGCGTGCGAGCCAACGCCCAAGGCGGCGAGCCCGCCCTGGTCGGCTTCGACGGCGCGGTGTACCTCGAATCGCTCCAGCCCCGGAACACGCTCGACGTACAGACGCCTTCGGGCCGCTGCCGCGCGAGCTTCGACTATCGCAAGGAAGCCTCGGGAATTCCGCAGATCGGCCCGCTGCGCTGCGCCAAGGAGACCAAGACGCCATGAGCCTTCTGACCCGCTCTTTGCAGGCCCTCGGCCTGCCCCTGCTCTTTGCGCTGCTCTGGTGGCTGCCGGCAGCCCCCGCGCAGGCGGCGGTCAGCTGCACCGCGACAATGACGAACCTGGCCTTCGGCACGGTCGAGCTGGTCAACGGCGGCACGCCGGCGCCTGTCACAGCCACGCTGAACTACACCTGCACCAACGACGGCAACGCTGCGGAAAATGCCAGGGTCTGCTTCAACATCGGCGACGGCAACGAAGGCCTCGGAAACTTCAATCCGCGCGTCATGGAGAACACGGCCGGCAATCAATTGAGATTCCAGCTGTACCAGGCAACGAGTGGCACGATCTGGGGTTCGAACGGCAACGCGGCGGTGCCGAACCCATTCTCCGTCACGATGAGCATTCCTCGCCGGGCGGCTGGAGGCGGTGCCCTCGGACGCGTGACCGGAAGCACCACCATGCGCGGAGAACTGCTCCCGCTGCAGGGCGCGGTGCCTCCAGGCTCGTACCAGGACAACTTCGTCGGTGACCACACCTCGATCACGCTGTCGAGGAGCACTTCCGCCATGCCGACGACCTGCGACACCATACAGCCGGGCAGGTTCGCCTTCCTGGTCACCGCAACCGTCGCCAAGAGCTGCCTGGTCACCGCCGATCCGCTGAACTTCGGCACCGTCAACGGCCTGCCAGGCCAGGCCGACAGGGACCAGACCAGCACGATCAACGTCACCTGCACCACGCCCACCCCGTACACGGTTGCGCTGACGCCTTCGAACGGCTCGACAACCGGCGCAGGAACGATGACGCCGACAGGCGGCGTACCCGGCAACGCCGACACGGTGCCCTACCGGCTCTACCGCAACGCCGCGCGCACCGCCATCTGGGGCAGCGTCACGGGCACGGGCGGCAACGTCGCTACGGGCACCGGCAATGGAGCCGCCCAGGCGCTGACCTTGTATGGCCGCGTTCTCGGCACCAGCGCCAACGTGCGGCCGGACAGCTACCGCGACGTGGTGACGGTCAGCGTGACCTACTGAACTCCGCCGGCAAGCAAGCCGGTGCGGAAAAACCTGCTAGCCGTTGGCAGGTTATGGGCAAAGAATGGCGCGGACGGCCTTCATTTTCCCGCGACTCTGCCGATAAACCAGGACGGGGCATCAATGCGATGCCCTCCACCCGGTTGCGACAAGAGGAGGAGTTCCAATGTCCGGAAACATGTCCGCTGCAGGTGCAACTGCCCTGCGCCCGACGCGAATAGCGCCACCGTTGGCTGCCGCCGGCATGCTGCTGCTCTTGCTGCCGCTGCGGCTCAGTTCCGCGGAGCCGACGCACGGCATGAACAGTTCCACGGCCCGCTTCACGATCTCGATGGTCGTTCTGCCGACCTTCAAGGTGCTCGAGGTCACACCGGTCAAGGGCGGGCATGAATACCGCGTGTGGACCAACATGAAGTCGGTGGTCATCAAGGGCCGCGAGTACCGGTTCGACAAGATCGGCGAAACGACGCTCATGGTGGCCGGAAACGATGCGGACGGCCGCGACAGCCTCGCTTCCGCCTGGCAGGGCGTCATCGGTGCAATGGCGGCGACCTCGGGCTCCGCCCCCTCGCAAGCCGCCGCGCCGGCCGGCGACGGCAGCAATGCGATGCGGGTGACGGTCACCTACTGACCGCAAGTCAGAAAAAAAGCCCGCAGCGATGAACTGCAGGCTTTCGATCGGCGAATTCCGGTGAAGCGATTTCAGAACGGAATGTCGTCGTCCATGTCGTCGAAGCCCGACGAAGACTTGGCCGGAGCCTGGCGCGGCGCCGCCGCAGGAGCACGCGGTGCCGCGGCGGGTGCACGGGGGGCGTAACCGCCGCCGCTGCCACCGCCACCACCGCCACCACCGCCTTGCGAGTAGCCGCCTCCGCCGCCACCCTGCGAATAGCCGCCGTCATCTTCGGGACCGCCCGATGGGCCGCCCTGGCCTTGGCGGCTGCCCAGCATCTGCATCTGGTCGGCGCGGATTTCGGTGGTGTATTTTTCGATGCCGTCCTTGTCGGTCCACTTGCGCGTGCGCAGGCTGCCTTCGACATACACCTGCGAGCCCTTGCGCAGGTATTGGCCGGCAATTTCGGCCAGGCGGCCGTTGAAAACGATGCGGTGCCACTCGGTGGCTTCGCGCATTTCGCCGCTTTGCTTGTCTTTCCAGCGATCGGTGGTCGCCACGGTAACGTTCGCGACCTGGTCGCCGCTCGGGAAGGTACGCATTTCGGGGTCGCGCCCCAGGTTGCCGACGACGATGACTTTATTGACCGATGCCATATGCACTGCCCCTGATAAGTAGATGGAGGAGAAGGAAAAAGTGGAACCCGACATTGTGCCCGATGGCGGCCGCCCGGGTGCCGCCGCCTGGCGCTCCGAAAGCACCGGCCGAGGAGCGCCTCATGAAACCGGCCTCAACCCGCCCCCTCGCCATGAAATGCCGCTCGGACTATCATGTCCGGTTGCCCTCGGACGATCGCCCCCTTGAATTCCAAAGCCATTGAAGACATCGCCGCCAACGAGGAGAGCGCACGCGACGCGCAACTCGAACGCGACACCTACCTCGGCGCCGTGCTTGCGCAGCAGCGCATCAGCATCCGTGGTGCGCGCACCCACAACCTGAAGAACGTCGACCTCGACATTCCGCGCAACAAGCTGGTGGTGATCACCGGCCTGTCGGGCTCGGGCAAGTCGAGCCTGGCTTTCGACACGCTGTATGCCGAAGGGCAGCGGCGCTACGTCGAGAGCCTCTCGGCCTATGCGCGGCAGTTTCTGCAGCTCATGGACAAGCCCGACGTCGACGTGATCGAGGGCCTGTCGCCCGCCATCAGCATCGAGCAGAAGGCCACCAGCCACAACCCGCGCTCCACCGTGGGCACGGTGACCGAGATCCACGACTACCTGCGCCTGCTTTATGCGCGCGCCGGCACGCCCTACTGCCCCGAGCACCACCTGCCGCTGCAGGCGCAAACGGTGTCGCAAATGGTCGATGCCACGCTTGCCATTCCCAACGAGCCGCGCCTGATGATCCTGGCGCCGGTGGCGCGCGAGAAGAAAGGCGAGTTCCTCGAGCTCTTTGCCGAGATGCAGGCCGCGGGCTACGTGCGCTTCCGCGTCGACGGGCAGACCTACGAATACAACGACCTGCCCAAGCTCAAGAAAACCGAGAAGCACGACATCGACGTGGTCATCGACCGCCTGCGCGCGCGCCCCGACATGCAGCAGCGCCTGGCCGAGAGCTTCGAGGCTGCGCTGCGGTTGGCCGAAGGCCGCGCCATTGCGCTGGAGCTGGGCACCGAGGGAGCGCCCGACAAGGAGCATCTGTTCAACGCCAAGTTCGCCTGCCCGATCTGCCACTACTCGCTGTCGGAGCTGGAGCCGCGCCTCTTCTCGTTCAACTCGCCCGTGGGCGCCTGTCCGAGCTGCGACGGCCTCGGCCATCGCGAGGTGTTCGACCCGGCACGCGTGGTGGCGTTTCCGTCGCTCTCGCTGGCCAGTGGCGCCATCAAGGGTTGGGACCGCCGCAACAGCTACTACTTCAGCATGATCGAGAGCGTCGCGAAGCACTACAAGTTCGACGTCGACGCGCCCTTCGAATCCTTGCCCGCCTCGGTGCAGCAGGTGCTGCTGCACGGCTCGGCTGCCGAAGAGATCAAGTTCAACTACACCATGGAATCGGGCAACTTCGCGGGCAAGAAGCTCACGAAGAAGCACCCCTTCGAGGGCATCATCCCGAACATGACGCGGCGCTACCGCGAGACCGATTCGGTGATGGTGCGCGAAGACCTCGCGCGCTTTCGCAACCTGCAGCCCTGCCCCGACTGCGGCGGCTCGCGCCTCAGGCCCGAGGCGCGCAACGTATTTCTGGTGGACGAGGCCAATCGCCCGGCCGATGGCGGCGAACCGCCGCGCATGGCGATCTTCGAACTGAGCCACCTTACGCTGCGCGATTCGCTCGCCTGGTTCCAGAACCTGAAGCTGCGCGGCGCCAAGGCCGACATCGCCGACAAGGTGGTGCGCGAGATCGGCCTGCGCCTCAAGTTCCTGAACGACGTGGGCCTGAACTACCTGAGCCTGGACCGCAGCGCCGAGACGCTATCGGGCGGCGAGGCGCAGCGCATTCGCCTGGCTTCGCAAATCGGCTCCGGCCTCACGGGCGTGATGTACGTGCTCGACGAGCCCAGCATCGGCCTGCACCAGCGCGACAACGACCGCCTCATCGGCACGCTGAAGCACTTGCGCGACATCGGCAACAGCGTGATCGTGGTCGAGCACGACGAGGACATGATCCACGCGGCCGACCACGTGATCGACATGGGCCCCGGCGCGGGCGTGCACGGCGGGCGCGTGATGGCGCAGGGCAGCTATGCCCAGGTGGCGGCCAACCCCGATTCGCTCACCGGCCAGTACCTTTCGGGCGCGAAGAAGATCGAAGTACCCAAACGCCGCACCGCCTGGCTGCCGGTCGTGAAGAAACCCGCCTTCAACGAAGGCAAGAAGGCCTCGCGCTTTCCGCCGAGCCCCGCGGCCGAACGGCGCGCCGCGCGCGAAGCGGCGCACCTCGCTTCGCAGACCGCCCTGCAGGAAATCCGCGTGGTGGGCGCCACCGGCAACAACCTGAAGAACGTGAGCGTGGCCTTTCCGGTGGGCCTCTTGACCTGCGTCACGGGCGTTTCGGGCTCGGGCAAGTCGACACTGGTGAACGACACGCTCTACACCGCCGTGGCGCGCACGCTCTACCGCGCGCACGAAGAACCGGCCGCGCATGAAGCGGTCGAGGGCATCGAGTATTTCGACAAGGTCATCAACGTCGACCAGTCGCCCATCGGCCGCACGCCGCGCAGCAACCCGGCCACCTACACCGGCCTGTTCACGCCGATCCGCGAACTGATGGCCGAGACCAACACCGCGCGCGAACGCGGCTACGGCCCGGGCCGCTTCAGCTTCAACGTGGCGGGCGGGCGCTGCGAGGCCTGCCAGGGCGACGGCGTGGTGAAGGTCGAGATGCACTTCCTGCCCGACGTGTACGTGCCCTGCGAGGTCTGCCACGGCCAGCGCTACAACCGCGAGACGCTCGAGGTCCAGTACAAGGGCCGGAACATCGCGCAGATCCTCGAGATGACGGTCGAGACCGCGCACGAATTCCTGAAGGCCGTGCCGACCATCGAGCGCAAGCTGCGCACCCTGCTCGACGTGGGCCTTTCCTACATCAAGCTCGGCCAGTCGGCCACCACGCTCTCGGGCGGCGAGGCGCAGCGCGTGAAGCTCGCGCTGGAACTCAGCAAGCGCGACACCGGCCGCACGCTCTACATCCTCGACGAGCCGACCACCGGCCTGCACTTTGCCGACATTGAGCTGCTGCTCAAGGTGCTGCACCAGCTGCGCGACGCGGGCAACACCATCGTCGTGATCGAGCACAACCTCGACGTCATCAAGACCGCCGACTGGCTGATCGACATGGGCCCCGAAGGCGGCGCCGGTGGCGGCACGGTGGTGGGCGAAGGCACGCCGGAAGACATTGCGGCCAATGAGGCCAGCCACACAGGGCGTTACCTCAAGCGCCTGCTGTAGTAGCCGCACCGGCTTCCTGCACGAATGCGCAAGCCGCGCCACAATCGCGGCCCATGCCTTCCTTCACGCCGCGCCAGTTCGTCCTGCTCGTTCTCCTGACCCTTGCATGGGGCCTCAACTGGCCCGTGATGAAAATCGGCGTGGCGGACTATCCGCCGCTCGCGTTCCGAGCCATCTCCATCTGGCTCGGGCTGCCGGTGCTGGGCCTTGCGCTGGTGATCATGAAGGTGCCGTTCCGCGTGCCGCGCAGCGCATGGCCCGAGCTGGTCTGGCTGGGCGCGACCAACATGTTCGTCTGGCATGCCTGCATCATCCTCGCGGTGAAGGCGCTGTCGGGTGGGCGCGCGGCCATCCTCGGCTACACGATGCCGGTTTTCTCCGCCATCATTGGCGCGGTGCTGTTCTCGGCCGTGCTCACGCGGCGCTCGTGGATCGGCGTTGGCGCTTGCGCCATCGGTGTGGGATTGCTGCTGTGGCACGAACTCACCGACCTCGCGGGGCGGCCCGGCTATGTGGCACTGGCCTTGGTTGCTGCGGCCACCTGGGCACTGGGCACGCAGCTGCTGCGGCACACGCGCATCGGACTGCCGACGCTCACACTGTCGTTCTGGATGACGGCAATGACCGCCGTCGTGATGACGGTGCTCTCGCTGCTGTTCGAGCGGGGCCAGTGGCGATGGCCCGGCCCCGTGACCTGGGGTTCGATTCTCTACAACGCGGTGCTGATCTTCGGTTTTGCGCACGCGGCGTGGTTCTACCTGGCGCGCGGCCTGCCGCCGGTCGCGTCGACTTTGAGCGTGATGTTCATCCCCGTGCTCGGCGTGTTCAGCGGCGCGGTGTGGCTCGGCGAGGTCGTCCGCTGGCAGGACTGGGTCGCCGTCGCGCTGATGATGGTGGCCATTGCCTCGGTGCTCTGGCCTTCGCGCAATGCCGCCGCCAAGACCTGATGAGACGGCTCAGGTCGTCGTCTGCACGTGCAGCCGGCTGGTCTTGCAGCGGTGCAGCGCGTGGTAGTGCTCCAGCGGCCGTCCGTTGGCGCCGTAGGCGATCGACTCGATGCGCAGCAGCGGCTCGGGCTGCGGCAGGTCGAGCAGCTTGCAGGTTTCGGCGTCGGGCAGCACCGCATCGATCCAGCGCTCGGCCCGCACCAGCCGCAGGCCGTATTGCCGGCGCAGCACGTCGTACAGCGAACGGTCTTCCAGGCGTGCGCGGTGCAGCCCAGGCGCCAGGTCGGCCGGCACCACCGTCTCGACCAGCAGGCGCAGTTCACCGTCCACGCTGCGCAGGCGCTTGAGCGCGACCACCTGGGTGTCGTCGGCCAGGCCCAGCGACGCGGCCTCTTGCGCCGTGGGCGCGCGCAGCTCCTGCATGAGAATCTGGGTGCGCACCGAGCGGCCCTTGCGCTCCATCTCGTCGGAGAAGCCCAGCACGGTCGAAACAAAATCTTCGTCGCGCTCGCGCGCCGACACGAAGGCGCCGCGCCCCTTGATCTTGTAGATGAGGTTGTTGCGCACCAGGTCGGCCAGTGCCTCGCGCACCACGATGCGCGAAATGCCGAACTGCTCGCCGAGCTCCGCCTCCGAGGGCAGCTTGGCGCCGATGGGCAGCACGCCCTGCAGGATCTGCAGGCGAATGGTGTCGCGAAACTGCGCCCACAGCGGCGATTCGGAGTTGCGGTCGAGCACGGTCGACATGTCGTTGGGACTGTTCACTTTTTAAGCTTGGCCGAGAACTGGACTGGCCATCAATGATGCATCGAAAGAAGGTTCCTCGCCCGTAGCCAACGCGTGAAGGCGCACGTTGTGCCGCTCGCGCAGCGCGGTGGCGCAAGCACACAGCTCGTTGTGAGCATGAGTCGCGTCCCAACCCAGCGCCTCGGCCGCAACACCCGCGATCTCGGCGAGCGCGGCATCGGTCACCAGGCCGCGAATGGCCAGCAGCGTGCGGCGAATCACGAGGTCGTCGAGATGAATCACACCGGTTTCCAGGCACAGGTAGGAGAGCTCGGCGGCCGAATAGTCCGGCGCATGCTCGAGCGGCACATCGCCCGAGGCCGCGAGGCGTTGCGCCAGCGGCAGCGCCTTCGAGCCATAGCGGCCGAGCAGGTTCAGCGCGCGCGCGCGGCCCATGCCGGAGGCCGCCGTCATCTTCTCGATGAAGCGCTCGGTTGCGGCCGCATCGGCCGGCAGGTCTGCGCCGCCACCGATGGGCAGCAGCTCGGTCGATGCGGTACGCGAGCGGCCGAGCTGCTGCAGCACTTCGTTGGTGGCTTCCTCGGCCAGCGAGCGAAAGGTGGTCCACTTGCCGCCGACGAGGCCGACGATGGCAATGTCGCGCGTCGCATTCGGCGGATCGACCACCACCGAATGGTCGCGCGAGATCTGGCCCGGCTTGTCGGCATCGGAACGCGCGAGTGGCCGCACGCCCACGTAGGTGTAGACCACGTCGCCGCGGCCGAAATTCATGTTCGGGAAGACTTCGCGCAGCACGTCGATCAGGTAGTCGATCTCGGCCGGCTCGGTGACGATCTGGTCCGGGTCTTCCACCGGGATGTCGGTGGAGCCCACCAGCACGCGGTCCAGAAACGGGTAGACGATGCACACCCGCCCGTCGACCGCCTCGAAATAAGCCATGCGGCCGTCGAGCGCGTCGCGCAGCGCAGGATGGTCGAGCACGAGGTGCGAACCCTTGGTGCCCATCACGCGCGGACCGGCGCCGCCGAGCACGGCCGCACTGCGGTCGAGCCACGCGCCCGTGGCATTCACCACGGTGTCGGCCGTCACGCGCACCAGCACGCCGGTGGTCTCGTCGCGCAGCGTGAGGATGTTGCCCGCACAGCCCATCACGCGGCAATAGTTCGCGGCGGCGGAGCGTGGCTGGTCGCGGCAGGCATCGCCGATCAGTTCGAGAATGAGCCATTCGGGATGGCTGATCCACGCATCGAAAAAAGTCGCGGTCCAGCGGATGGCCGCACGGAACAGGCCGCGGTCGGCCGACGGCACGCGGCTGATGCGGTGCCCCGGCATCACGCGCTGGCGGCGTCCCAGCAGGTCATAAAGCCGCAGGCCGAGCGCCACGGCCAACAGGCCGCGCGTGCGCTGCGGCGGCGTGCGGCCGAAGAACTTGAGCGCGCTGCTCATCAGGCCGCCGAAGAAGTTGGCGAGCGGCACCACCGTCTTGAGCGGTCGCACCAGGTGCGGCGCATTGCGCAGCAGCAGATTGCGTTCGCGCGTGGCTTCGGCCACCAATGAGAAGCTGCCGCTCTCCAGGTAGCGCAGGCCGCCGTGGATCATGCGCGAGGGCGCGCTGCTGGCGCCGGCGCCGAAGTCGCCCTTGTCGACGATCAGGCAATCGACGCGCTGCAGCGAAAGGTCGCGGAACACGCCGACGCCGTTGATGCCGGCGCCCACGATCACGGTAGAGAAATGCCGCCCCGCCAGCGAAGCCGGGCGCACGAAGGGAAGTTGCCAGGCGCTCATTTCGCGCTTCCCGCGATGTGGGTGAATACAGGTGACATGCTGTCGATCAATTCGTTGAAACCGGCGTTGAAGTCCGCATGGGCGCGTGCATCCCGCGCATCGGGCTCGATCACGTCGCAGGGCGCGAGAAGGAGGCTGCCCCGCGCGGCGTCGTCGAGCCCTTGCGACATGGCGGCGTAGAGCGCGGCGCCGCGCGCGCCGGTCTCGTCGTCGGCGCAGCGCTCGACCGGGCGCCCAAGAAAAGCGGCGAGCAGGCGCACGAGGCGTGCATCGCCCGCGCCGCCGCCGAGCACCGTCGTCTCGCCCGCCGCGAGGCCACCCGCGGCCAGGCGCGCCGTGTGCCGCGCGTGCAGCGCCGCCACGGCATCGACCACGGCACGTGCCATGTCGGCGCGCGTGTGGTGGCTCTTGAGGCCCACGAAGCCGGCGGTCACGCCACCGCCTCCGTTGACGAAGGGCAGAAAGCGCAGGCCGTTGGCGCCGAGCGGTACCGTCATGGCCAGGTCGACCACCGCGCGCGCATCGGGCAGCGCGAGCACGCCGGCCAGCCAGGCGATGTTGGCCATCGAGGAGGGGCTGTTCTCCATGTAGAGCCGCTCCTTGCTGCGGCCGAAGTTGACGACGGCGGCGACGGCGGGCTTGGGCGCCATCACCGGCCCGATGACCGCGTTTACGCACCAGGTGCCGAACACCGACACCGCGCGGCCGCGCTCTTCCGCGCAGATCGCCGTCATCGAGGCGAGCAGGTCGATGGCGCCCATGGCTACCGGAATGCCCGCCGGCAATCCGCACAGCGCGGCCTCGGAGGGCAATAACTTTCCGATCACGCTGCCGCTGGGCACGATGGGGCCGAAGGCACGCGGACTCAGGTCTGCAAGGCCCGAGGCGTCGAAAGCCGCCTGCGACCAGGTGCCGGTAGCGAGCGACACCAGGCCGGCCGTGCTCGCATCGCTGGCGTCGGTGGCAATTTCGCCGGTCAGCAGAAAGCCGAGGTAATCCTTGGCGAACAGCAAACGGCGCAGTTCGCCGCGCTGCACGGCATCCGTGCCCAGCAACTCGGCGGCGATCACCGTGGGCTGCCCGGGCCAGGGGCTGCAGCCCACGTCCTCGAACAGCTGGGCGCCGTGGCGTGCAGACAAGGCGCGCGCCCGGGCATCGGCGCGCTGGTCGGTGGAGGCGACGGCACGGCCGCCCGCGAGTTGGTTGTCGGCATCGAGCGCATAGAGGCCGGCGCCGTGACCGGTGCAAGCCATGGCGCGGACTTCAGCCGTGCGAGGGCCGAGCTGTTGGGCGACATCGCGCAGCACGTGGGTCAACGCGGCGCGGATCGCGGACGCGCCCACCTCGCAGCCGCCTCCCGACAGCCGGTCGTGCGGCAGGGGCATGCGGGACAAGGCGACGGCGCGGCCGCTTCCGGCTTCGAGGGCCAGCGCCTTCAGGCTGCTCGAGCCCATGTCGACGCCGATCAATATGTTTGGCTTCATGTCATAACAGCTTCGGCGAGTTAAAAGCGGCTCGCCAGTAGCGTTTCCCCTAGTTATCGCGGCAAACAACCCGCGATTACATTCTACCTGTCATAACAACCGTCGTGACAACGAGGTCCCGAAGATCTGCTCGCAAAGGCAGGTCGCAAGCTCTGCCAGTCAACGCGAGGAGACACAAGATGAGGCGAAATTTCCTGAAGTCCGCTGCGGCCGCCGGTATCGGCCTGGCCGGCACCAGCGCATTTGCGCAGTCCACCCCCACGGCCGCCGCCACCGGTTTGCGCGGCAATGCCAGCGACGTCTACGTGATGAACGTGATGGTGTCGGGCGTCGAATACTGGTTTCCGGTCTACGAAATGATGAAGCAGCTCGGCCGCACGCTCGGTGTGCGCACGCGCTACACCGGCACGCCCGAGTACGACGTGAACAAGCAGCTGGCCTCGTTCGAGCAGGAGCTGGCGCGCAAGCCCGCGGGCATCCTGCTGCACCCGATGAACCCGGACCCGTTCATCGAGCCGATCAACCGGGCGGTGGCCATGGGCATTCCGGTCGTGACCTTCGCGGCCGACTCGCCCAACTCCAAGCGCGCATCGTTCGTCACCTCTGACAACGACCGCGAAGGCACGCAGGCGGCCGACGCGATTGCCGCGGCGCTGGGCGGCAAGGGCGAATACGCGGTGCTCGAGAACCCCGGCCAGGACAACCACGATCGCCGCATCGCGGCATTCATCAACCGCATGAAGACCAAGCACGCCGGCATGAAGCTGGTGGGCCGCGCCGCCAGCAACCAGGACCCGAGCAAGGCCTACCAGGCGGTGCTGAGCCTGGCGCAGGCCAACCCGAACCTGGGTGCGCTGTTCATGCCCGAAGCCAACTCGGCGTTGGGTGCGGCGCAGGCCAAGATCGAATCGAAGAAGAACATCCGCGTGATGTGCTGCGACGTGAACGCCAAGATCCTCGACATGATCAAGGCCGGCGACGTGTTCGGCGCCATCAACCCCAACCAGGGCATGCAGGGCTACATGGGCATGATGATGCTGTTCCTGGCCAAGAACCCTTCGCTCATCGACCCCATGAACGACGCCAAGCGCAACGGCACCAATCCGATGTCGGTGCCGTTCCTGGACAACGGGCTCTCGGTGGTCAGCAAGGCCAACGCCGACGACTTCTACTGGGACAAGTACCTCGCGCGCCGCGGCACCAAGGGAATCGGCGAGTGAGCAAGTTGCTCGAACTGCGCGGCATCAGCAAGCGCTTCGGCGCTTCGCGCGCGCTCTCGGGCGTGGACTTCTCGCTGCGCGCGGGGGAGATCCACGCCCTGTGCGGCGAGAACGGCGCGGGCAAGTCGACGCTGATGAACATCATCGACGGCATCCACCGGCCCGACGAAGGCGACATCGTTCTCAACGGCGAGAAGGTGGCCATCGACGGTCCGGCGCACGCCATGCGCCTGGGCATCGGCCTGGTGCACCAGGAGATCGCGCTGTGCGGCGACGCCACCGTGGCCGAGAACATCTTCATGCCCGAGATCAACGCGGGCAAGCAGGCGTGGATGAACTACGCCAGCCTGAACGCGCGCGCCGCCGAAGTGCTGGCGCGGCTCGGGCAAGACATCGACCCGAGCGCGCCCGTGCGCGAACTGAGCATTTCGAACCAGCAGCTGGTGGAGATTGCCAAGGCGCTCACGCTGGACTGCAAGGTGCTGATCCTCGACGAGCCCACGGCCGCGCTCACCGACAACGAATCCGCCGCGCTCTTTCGCGTGCTGCACGACCTGAAGGCGCAGGGCATTGGCATCATCTACATCAGCCACCGCATGGCTGAAATATTCACGCACTGCGACCGCGTCACGGTGCTGCGCGACGGGCGCAACGTGCATTGCGGCCCGCTGGCCGGACTGACGGCCGATGAGCTGGTGCGCCGCATGGTGGGCCGCGAGCTCGGCAACTACTACCCGCCCAAGCAAGCCGGCGCCGAGCCCTCAGGCCCGGTGCTGGAGGTGGCCGACATCGGCGACGGCGAGCGCGTGCACGGCATTTCGTTTGCGCTGAAGCGCGGCGAGATCCTCGGCATTGCAGGCCTGATGGGCGCCGGCCGCAGCGAACTGGCCGAAACGCTGTGCGGCCTGCGCACTGCCACGCAAGGCACGGTTCGCCTGAACGGCAAGGCGCTTGCCATCCGCAAGTACAGCGACGCGCTGCGCGAAGGCATTGCCTACCTCAGCGAAGACCGCAAGGCGGCGGGCGTGTACCTCGACCTGCCGATTGCGCAGAACATCTCTTCGATGGCGCTGCGGCGCGTGAGCTCCGGCTGGGGCCTGCTGCAGCGCTCGGCCGAACACCGCCTGGCGCGCGAGCTCGGCGCCAAGCTCAATCTCAAGTCGGACGGCGTGGCCATCGAGGTGTCGAGCCTGTCGGGCGGCAACCAGCAGAAGGTGGCCATTGCCAAGCTGCTGGCCACCAACCCGTCGGTGCTGCTGATGGACGAGCCCACGCGCGGCGTGGACGTGGGCGCGAAGTCCGAGATCCACCACATCCTTCGCGAGCTCGCGAACCAGGGCGTGGGCGTGATCGTGATCTCTTCGGAGCTGCCCGAGATCATCGGCCTGTGCGACCGGGCGCTGGTGATCCGCGACGGACGGCTGGCCGGCGAATTGAATTCCAACGAAATGACGGAGGAAGCCCTGTTGCGGCTCGCCTCCGGACTCTGCGAACAGGAGATGGCATGAACTACCCGGCACAACTCGATGCGGGCCTCGCACCCAGGCAGTCAGGAGGCGGACCCGCAAAACCCACCAACAAGCTCACCAGCATGCGCGAGATGGGCCTGCTGCTGATCATTGCGGTGCTGTGCGTGGCGATGAGCTTTGCGTCACCCTACTTCCTGACCTGGGAGAACGTGCGCGCGATGCTGCTGTCGTTCTCCATCGAAGGCATCGTGGTGGTCGGCATGACCATCCTGCTGATCGTCGGGGGAATCGATCTTTCGGTGGGCTCGGTGGTCTGCTTTGCGATGGTGGTCACGGGCAAGCTCTTCCTGATGGGTGTGGACCCGTGGATTGCGAGCCTGGTGGCCATCGGCGCGAGCGGGCTCATCGGCGCGATGATCGGCGGCTGCGTCACGCGCATCGGGCTCAACCACTTCATTGCATCGCTGGCTTTCATGGTGATCGTGCGCGGGCTTTGCCTTGCGCTCACGCAGGGCACGCCACAGTCGCTGTTCTCGCTGCCGGCCGAGTTCAAGTTCATCGGGCAGGGCACGCTGTTCGGCGTTCCCGCGGTCATCCTGATCTTCATTGCCATCGTCGTCGTGAGCGACTTCGTGCTGCGCCGCTCCACCTTGCTGCGGCGCGTGTTCTACACCGGCAGCAACGAAAAGGCGGCGCTGTATTCGGGCATTCGCGTGGGCCGCGTGAAGTTCTGGGTCACGGTGCTGTGCGCCGCCTCGGCCGGCCTTGCGGGCGTGATCTACACGGCGCGCTTCGGCGCGGCCACGCCCACCTTCGGCGTTGGAATGGAGCTCAATGTGATTGCCGCCGCGGTGATCGGCGGGGCCAGCCTCAAGGGCGGCTCCGGCACGGTGCTGGGCGCGGTGCTCGGCCTGGCGCTGCTGTCGGTGGTGACCAGCTCGCTGATCCTGCTGGATGTGTCGCCCTACTGGCAGGACGTGATCAAGGGCCTGATCCTGCTCGCGGCCGTGACCATCGACCACCTGTTGAACACGAGAAAGAAGACCAGATGAAGAGCGAGATGAAGAAGACCACCCTGGGGCCGTCGGGCATCGAATGCTCGGCCATCGGCCTGGGCACCTGGGCCATGGGCGGATGGATGTGGGGCGGCGGGGACAACGCGGCGGCCGTCGTCGCCATCCAGGCCTCGCTGGACGCGGGCGTGAATCTGATCGACACCGCACCGGCCTACGGCCTGGGGCGCTCCGAGAGCATCGCGGGCACCGCGCTCAAGGGGCGCCGCCACGAGGCCGTGATCGCCACCAAGTGCGGCCTGGTGTGGCACACCCAAAAAGGCACGCACTTCTTCGAGGAAGACGGGCACCCGGTGTACCGCTATCTCGGCCGCGATTCGATCTTCCATGAATGCGAAGAGAGCCTGAAGCGCCTGCAGACGGACTACATCGACCTCTACATCACGCACTGGCAGGACAGCACCACGCCCGTGGCCGAGACCATGGATGCGCTGCTCCAGCTCAAGAAGCAGGGAAAGATCCGCGCCATCGGCGTGAGCAACGTGAGCCCCGAGACGCTTGCCGAGTACCTGCGCCATGGCCCGGTCGATGCGGCGCAGGAGCGCTACAGCCTGATCGACCGCGAGATCGAAGCCACGCTCGCGCCCTTGTGCAGCGAGCACAACGTGGCGGTGCTGGGCTATTCGTCGCTGGCGCTGGGCCTGCTTGCGGGGCCGATCGACCCGGCGCGCGAGTTCAAGGGTGACGACCAACGCGCCACCAACCCGCGCTTCAGTGAAGCCAACCGCTCCAAGCTCAAGGCCTTCTTCGAAGAACTCGACCCGCTGCGTACGCAACTGGGCTGTTCGTTCGGCCAGATGATGATCGCGTGGACCGTCGCACGCGGCACCGTCTCCGTCGCGCTGTGCGGCGCGCGCGTGCGCCAGCAGGCCATCGAGAACGCCGGTGCCGGCGCGGTCGAGCTGGGCGACGACGCCCTGCGTCAGATCGACGCCGCGGCAAAGCGCCACCTGGGCGCCCTCGCCTGACCTCCCCTTCTTTTTCCGACCCCAACAAGGAGTTCTTTCCATGTCGAAAGACAAGACAGCGCGGCTCAACCGGCTGCTGACCAACGGCCGCTGCCTGGACATTGCCCTGGACCACGGCGTGTGCAACGAGCCCTCGTTCCTCGACGGCCTGGAGGACATGCCCCAGGTCATGGACAAGCTCCTGGCCGCCGGGCCCGATGCGATCCAGCTCAACTACGGCCAATCCGACCTGCTGCAGGACCGGCCGGGCCGCAACAAGCCCGCGCTGGTGATGCGCATCGACATGGGCAACCCCTACAACGCCACGCTGCACCGCGTGATGTGGGCCCAGCTGCAGAACGAGCATGACCCGGTGCTGCCGGCCGTGCAGCGCGATGCGGCCTGCGTGGTGGTCAACCTCTTCATGCTGCCGAACGAGCCCGACCTGTTCCGCCAGTGCGTGCAGAACATCGCACGCGTGCGCGCCGACTGCGACCGCTACGGCATGCCGCTGATGATCGAGCCGCTGGTGATGCAGTCGCCCACGCCGGGCAGCCGCTACCAGGTCGACGGCGACGCCGAGAAGATCGTCACGCTGGTGCGCCTTGCGCGCGAGATGGGTGCCGACATCGTCAAGGCCGACCCGACCAGCGACCCCGCCGACTTCCACCGCGTGGTGCAGGCGGCGCGCTGCCCCGTGCTCGTGCGCGGGGGCGGGCGCGAAGACCTGCAGCAGGTGTTCGCGCGCTCGCGCGCACTGCTCGACCAGGGCGCCGTCGGCATGGTGTACGGGCGCAATGTGTACCAGCACGCCAATCCCTCGGCGGTGGTGAGTGCGCTGATGGCCATGATCCACCGCGGCGCCAGCGCCAAGGAGGCGTGGGCCCTCTACGAATCGGGCGGCGCCAAGTAAGACAAAGAACGAGCGCCGGCGCAAGAAACCAAGAAGAAATCAGCACGGCAGGCGATGCACCCGTCGCCCGCCGGGGTGCGTCCTGCGCGCGCACTGGAGAGGGTCGAGCAACGGGTTGCCCTGCGAACTTCTAACAATCTGGAGGCGACGATGAAGATCCGGTATTTCTTGATGGCGTTCCTGGCCCCGCTCGTCACATTGCTGACGCATGCGGCCATCACCGGGGTCAGCCCGATGACCACCCTCGACAACATGGCGACGGCCGCCGCCGAAGCCATGGCCGATCCGCTCCCGCTGCAGGGGCCGGGCCTCGGCAATCTCACCTACACATCGGCCGAGCTGTTCAAACCGGTGTCGGTGATCACCAGCCCCAACCACCCGCTCGATCCGGCGCACAGCAGCGCCTACGAATCGCGCGAGGTGCCCGCCACGTACCCGGGCCGCAAGGACTACGGCATGAACGCGGGCATCATGATCAATGGCTACTTCCTCACCTCGTTCGCGCCGGACAGCGGCCTGGGCCCGGGCGGCTTCCTGCTGTACGACGTGTCGAACCCGCGCCAGATCCAGCTGGTCAAGAAAATCTACGAACCCGAGGCCCGCACCAAGGAGTTCCGCGAAACGCACTCCTTCGGCACCGCCAAGATCGGCGGCAAGACCTACGTGGTGCTGCCCAGCATCAACGGTGTGGAGTTCTGGGACTTCACCGACATCAACGACGTCAAGCAGGTGAAGAAGCTGGCGCTGCCCGGCGTCAACTCCGGCGACTACGAGAACGTCGCCTGGCAGCTCTGGTGGCAGGCGCCCTACCTGTACGTGGCCTCGGCGGGCCGCGGCATGTTCATCGTCGACGCGACGGACCCGGCAAACGCCGTGGTTGCGAACCGCGGCGCGGGCAAGCCCAACCCGGTGCCCACGGGCGAACTCGGCAACTTCCGGATCGGCCCGATCTTCACCATGGGCAACCACATGGTGCTGACCGCGATGGAAAGCAACGGCGGGTTCGCGAGCCTGGACATCTCCGACCCGCTCAACCCCAAGGTGCTCGATTCCATCGTGGGCACCACGCCGTTCTACTACGCCACCTGCTTCGACGGCAAGAGCCTGCACGTCTCGACGCGCGGCGGCGGCGCCAAGATGTACAGCTACGACCTGGGCGACCGCTCGCGCTTCGTGGCCGAGGACAACCGGCTCGTCATCGACGAGCAGCTGTACTGCGCCACGCAGGACAACTACGTCATCCAGGGCGCGCAGACGCGCATCCACAAGGTCGACGTGAGCAACCCGCTCAATCACGTGGAGGTGGGCCGCGGCAGCATCCTGCGCGAGGACGACCCGAACTTCTCGCATTCGGACAACGGCCAGGTCGCGATGTTCGGCAACCTCGTCTTCGTGGGCAACGACCACGGCTCGGGCAGCGGCTTCATCGTGCATGCGGTAGACCCGGACATCACCAGGCCCGAAGTGAAACAGGTGTCGCCGGCCAACGGCGCGAAGCAGCAGGCGCTCACCTCGCGCATCGGTATCGGCATGACCGACAACATCCGCCCCGAGAGCGTGAACGCCAACACCTTTGTCGTTCGGGCGGTGGGCGGCAACACGCTCGCGGGCACCTACAGCGTGCAGCTGGGCATCATCAACTTCCACCCCGAGCAGCCGCTGCAGCCGGGCACCAGCTACGAGGTGTTCCTGCCTGCCAACGGCGTGAAGGACTATGCGGGCAACGCCATCGGCGCCGACTTCAAGTCGGTCTTCAACACCGGCAACGCGACCGACATCAACCTGCAGCACTACTGGACGCTGGCGGGCAACCTCTCCGACCAGATCGGCAGCAACAACGGCACGCCGGCCTCGGGCGACGCGTTCGAGAGCATCGGCATGAACTTCGCGGCGCGCACCGCCGGCGTGCCGCTGAAGAACGACACCGTCGCCACCGTGCTCGGCGGCACCGCCTCGCTGAGCTTCTACATGAAGACCACGCAGGCCGGCAGTGCCAACCCGTGGACTGCGCCGGGCATCTTCGGGCGCGACCAGGCCAACGGGGCGGACGACGTGTTCTGGGGTTGGATCGACAACAGCGGCTTCATGAACCTCTCGGTGGCCAACAAGGCCACCAACAACCCGGGCACCCGTTCGCAGGCGGCCGTGAACGACGGCAACTGGCACCACGTGGTCATGACGCGTGACGCGGCCTCGGGCGCGCAGACCATGTACGTGGACGGCGTAAAGACCAGCTCCACCGGTCTCACCGGCACCAAGGGGCTGGCGAACAAGTTCCAGGTCATGGGCCAGATCCAGGGCAACACCGATCTGTTCAAGGGCACGCTGGCGGAAGTGCGCGTGTACAGCCGCGTGCTCACCGACGGCGAGGTGGCCACGCTGCGGGGGCAAGCCGTCATCGGCGACCCGGGCATTGGCGGCGGTCCGAAGATCGTCAATGGGCAACTGGTGTTCGACCCCGCCACGCTCGGCAGCAGCGGCGCGCAGTTCCGCTGGAACTTCGGCGACGGCACGCAGACGGCCTACTCCACCCAGCCGCGCTATACCTACACCTACACGCGGCCGGGCCACTACACGGTGACGCTCACGGTGCGCGACGCGAGCGGGCGCGAGACCTTCTACACCTACAACCTCACGGTGATCGTCCCGACCACGCCGCGAGCTCCCACGCACACCACCAACATCGCGGGCGACGCGAATTCGGTCTACTCGGTCAACCCCGACAGCGGCACGGTCGCCGCCATCGACGCGCAGACCCTGGCCAAGCGCTGGGAAGTGCGCGTGGGCGACGAGCCGAAGACGCTGGCGGTGGGCCCCGATGGGCGCATCTGGGTCACGGTGCAGGGCGAGGACAAGCTGGTGGCGCTCAGCGCGGCCGACGGCAGCCTCTCGGCCACCGTGCCGCTGGCCTACGGCAGCGGCCCCTACGGCGTGGCCTTCACGCCTGACGGAACCAAGGGCCTGCTGACGCTGGAGAGCAAGTCGGTGCTGATGAGCTTCGAACCGAGCAACGGCGCCACCACCGGCGCGGTTGCGCTCGAAGGCAGCCTGCGCGGCATTGCGGTGAGCTCGGACGCACAGGTGGCGTATGTCACCCGCTTCAAGTCGAAAATGACCGGCGGCCAGCTGCACAAAGTGAACCTGCAGACCATGAGCGCCATGAGCACCATCGCGCTGCCGGTGGACACCACCACGGTGGACACCGAGAGCCGTGCGCGCGGCGTGGCCAACTACCTGAGCCAGGTGGTGATCTCGCCCGACGGCCGGCGCGCGGTGCTGCCTTCGAAGAAGGACAACATCGTGCGCGGCAAGTTCAGGGACGGCAACAACCTGCTGCACGACCAGACGGTGCGCTCCATCCTGTCGCAGGTCAACCTGCAGACCGCCGCGGAAGTGTTCGACGAGCAGATCGACTTCGACGACCGCGCACCCGCGCGCGCCGCGCTGTTCTCTCCATCGGGCGACTACCTGTTCGTCGCGCAGATGGAAGGCAACCGCGTGGCCATCGTCGATCCGTACAGCCGCGCGGTGCGCGGCGAGATCAACGCCAGCAGCGCGCCGCACGGCCTGTACCTGGACGCGGCACGCAAGCGGCTGTTCGTCAACAACTTCCTGGCGCGCTCGGTGTCGGTGCACGACGTGGCCCTGGTGCTGAGCTCGGAGACCAATGCCGCGACCTTCCTGCAGAACGTGTCGACAGTGGCGCAGGAGCCCATGGCAGCCGCGGCATTGCGCGGCAAGCAGGTGTTCTACAACGCGTCCGACCGGCGCATGAGCAAGGACAACTACATCTCCTGCGCGAGCTGCCACGCGGATGCCGGCGACGACGGCATGGTGTGGGACTTCACGCAGCGCGGCGAAGGCCTCCGACGCACCATCAGCCTGATGGGCAAGCGCGGCGCGGGCCACGGCAAGATGCACTGGACCGCCAACTTCGACGAGGTGCAGGATTTCGAGAATGACATCCGCAACGAGTTCGGCGGCACCGGCTTCCTGACGAATGCGGATTTCGCCGCCACGGCCGACCCCTTGGGCGCGCCCAAGGCCGGCAAGAGCGCGCAGCTCGACGATCTCGCGGCCTACCTGAGTTCGCTGAACAAGTACATGCGCAGCCCGGCGCGTGCGGCGGACGGAAGCCTGAGCGTCGAAGCGGTGCGCGGCCAGACGGTGTTCAACACGGCGCAGTGCGCCACCTGCCACACCGGAGGCACTTTCCGCGACGGCCTGCGGCACGACGTGGGCACGATCCAGCTCTCCTCCGGCAAGGGCATCAACCAGCCGTTGGCGGGGCTGGGCTTCGACACGCCCACGCTCTCGGGCACCTGGAACACCACCGCCTTCTTCCACAACGGGCAGGCGGCCACCTTGCAGGATGTGCTGAACAGCGGCCACGGCAATGCCTCGAGCTTGCCGGCAACGGACGTGGTGGCGCTGCGCGAGTACGTGCGCTCACAGGACACGGCCCCGGCCGTGGTCACACGCATCCGGTCGGACCTGAACCCCACGATGTGCGTGAACATCAAGGGCGGGCTCACCACCAGCGGCGCGACGGCGGTGCAGTGGCCCTGCGGCAACGCGGGCAACGAGAAGTTCACGGTGAACAGCATCACCGGTGGCTACGTGCAGTTCGTGGCCGAGCACAGCGGCCTTTGCCTGGCGCAGAACGGTACGGCGACCACCAACGCGCCGGTGGTGCAGGTGGCCTGCTCGGCCGGCAACACGGCGCAGTGGAGCCTGTTGGGCGGAAGCATCCGCAACCGCGCCTCGGGGTCGTGTCTGGACGTGCCGAACGCGTCCACGGCGCAGGACACCGCGCTCATCACCTGGACCTGCAACGGCGGCACGAACCAGAACTGGACCCAGCTCCCCTGATGCGCTGACGTTCCCCGAAAGCCGGCCGCTTCCCGCGGCCGGCTTTTTTTCGTGCTGCCGATGACCTCCGACGTCATGGACCGCATGCACCCGCTTTGAGAAAGTACCTCCATCGATCAACCAACAGGAGAAAACACCATGACCGGCTTCAACATTCTTCCGCTCGCAGTGGCCCTGCTGATCGGCATCGCGGCGCTCGGCTCCTGCCTGGGCATTGCGCTCGTCGGCCAGAAGTTTCTCGAAAGCACCGCGCGCCAGCCCGAGATGATCGACGCGCTGCAGAGCAAGTTCTTCCTGGTGGCCGGCGTGACCGACGGCGCGTTCATCATTGCCACCGGCATCGGCCTGTGGTTTGCCACGGCCAGCCCCTTCGGCTGAGGCGATCCGGGCACCAGGAAGTGACACGATTCACTGGCACCATTCGTGCTAGCACCGTTGACACCGAATTGTTTATGGTTAAAGTATTTAGCTATCAACGGTTCGATGTCCTTGGCACCGCATGGCGCGGTGCCGGTGCATCGTTTCACCCTTCCTTTGCCCCGGAGAACCCATGAGCCACCCGTCCCCGAAGTTGCCCGCGCTGCCGCGCACCCTGCTTTCGCTGCTGCTCTGCGGTGCAGCCCTTGGCGGTGCGGCCTCTGTCATGGCCGCGCCCGTCAAGGTCGGCCTGGCACTCGACATCTCGGGCCCCTTTGCGGCGTTGGGCGCCGAGGCGCGCGACGGCTTTGCGCTTGGCATCAAGCAGCTGGGCGGCAAGCTCGGCGGGCAGGACGTGGAGTTTGTGCAGGCCGACATGGCCGGCAGCCCCGACCAGGCCAAGCAGCTGGTCGACCGCATGATCCAGCGCGACAAGATCGATATTTTCAGCGGTCCCATCGGCTCCAACGTGGCGCTGGCCGTCGGCCCGACACTGTTCAACGCCAAGGTGCCCTATCTTTCGGCCAACGCCGGCCCGAGCCAGTTTGCGGGTGCCCAGTGCAATGCGTTCTTCTTCGGCACTGCCTACCAGAACGACCAGTTCCACGAGGCCGCCGGCAAGTTCGCGCAGGACCGCGGCTTCAAGAAGACCGTACTCATTGCGCCGAACTATCCCGCCGGCAAGGACGCGCTGGGCGGCTTCAAGCGCCAGTTCAAGGGCCAGGTGGCCGACGAGCTCTACACCAAGCTGGGCCAGATCGACTACGCGGCCGAGCTCGCGCAGTTGCGCGCGGCCAAGCCCGACTCGATCTACTTCTTCCTGCCCGGCGCAATGGGCATCAACTTCATCAAGCAGTTCGTGGGCGCGGGCCTCTCGAAGGACATCACGCTCGTGACCAGCGGCTTCTCGGCCGACGAGGACGTGATCGGCGCCGTGGGCGAGCCGATGCTCGGCCTGTTCAACACCTCGCATTGGGCGCACGACTTGGACAACGCCGCCAACAAGGCCTTCGTGGCCGCCTTCCGCACGGAATACAACGGCCGCTATCCGTCGGTGTACGCGGCACAGGCCTATGACGCCATTCTTGCAATGGACGCCGCCGTGAAGCAGGCCGGCGGCAACGCGCAGAACCGCGAAGCCGTGGTGGCCGCACTGAAGAAGGCCAACTACGCCTCGACGCGCGGCAGCTTCAAGTATGCGAACAATCACTTTCCGATCGAGAACTTCTATCTGCGCGTGATCGGCAAGGATGCGCAGGGCAAGGTCACGAACAAGCTGATCAACACCGTTCTCACGAACTACGGCGACTCGTACGCCGCAAAGTGCCCCCTCAAGTGAGCGGCATCCTCGTTCTCGAGCAGTTGCTCAACGGCCTCGGCTATGGGCTGATGCTGTTCCTGCTGGCGGCGGGGCTCACGCTGGTGTTCGGCATCATGGACGTGCTGAACCTGGCGCATGGCTCACTCTTCATGTCGGGCGCCTACGTGGCCGCCGAGGCGCACACGCGCACCGGTTCGTTCACCGCGGCCATCGTTATTGCGGTGGCGGTGACGGTGGTGGTGGCGCTGCTGCTCGAAGTGCTGCTGATGCGGCGCCTGTACACACGCGACCACCTCGCGCAGGTGCTCGCCACCTTCGGCGTCATTTTGGTGGCCGATGACATCGTCAAGATGGCCTGGGGCCCTTCGCCGGTGATGGCTTCGACGCCGGCTGCGCTGTCTGGGCCGATCGAGCTGGTCGACGGCCTGCCCTACCCGGCGTATCGCCTCGTGATCCTCGCCGGCGGTCTGCTGGTGGCGCTCGCGCTGTACCTGCTCGTCAATCACACGCGCATCGGCATGCGGGTGCGCGCCGGCGCTTCGGACCGGCCGATGGCCGAGCTGATGGGTGTGCGCGTGGGCCGCATCTTCAACGGGGTGTTCCTGCTCGGCGCGGCGCTGGCCGCGCTGGCCGGCGCGCTGATGGGGCCCATCGTCGCGGTGCAGGTGGGCATGGGCGAAGCCATCCTGATTCCGGCGCTGGTGGTGCTGGTGATCGGCGGCATCGGCTCGGTGCGCGGCGCCTTCGTGGCCGCACTGCTGGTGGGCGTGGTCGACACCATCGGCCGCGCCTTCGTGCCGATGCTGCTGCGCGCCACGCTGCCGCCCGCCACGGCGGCCGACCTGGGGCCGCTGTTCGCCGAGGTCGCGATGTATGCGCTGATGGTCGTCGTCCTCATCTTCCGGCCCTCCGGCCTTTTCTCGGCGCGCGCATGAAGTCTTCCTCACGCTATATCGGGCTCGGGCTGCTCTTTGTTCTGCTCGCGGCCTTTCCGCTGGCCGCGCCGCTGTTCGGGCTCGACTTCTACATCGGCTTCGTGCGGCGCGTGCTCGTGGTGGCGCTGGCGGCCGCGAGCCTCAATTTCATCCTCGGCTTCGGCGGCATGGTGGCGCTCGGGCATGCGGGCTTCATCGGCATGGGCGCGTACACGGTGGTGGCGCTCAGCGACGCGGGCGTGATGTCGGCCTGGGTGATGTGGCCCGCGGCCATGCTCGTCGCCGGCATCGTCGCGGCGCTGATCGGCACGGTGACGCTGCGCACGCGCGGCGTGTACTTCATCATGACCACGCTGGCGTTCGCGCAGATGCTGTACTTCGTGGTGGTGTCGCTGCGGCGCTATGGCGGCGACGACGGCTACACGCTGATGAGCCGGCCGGCGCTGTTGACCGGGCTCGACCTGGGCAACGAGTCGAACTTCTACTGGGTGGTGCTGGTCATCGTGACGCTGGCGCTCTGGTGGCTGCAGCGCGCAACGCAGTCGCGCTTCGGCCATGCGCTCATGGGCATTCGCGACAACGAGACGCGGATGCGCGCACTGGGCTACCCGGTGTTCCGGCTGCAGCTCGTGGCCTTCACGATTGCCGGCGCCATTGCGGGTCTGGCCGGCGCGCTGCTCGCGGGCGGCAACGGGTTCGTGAGCCCGGCGACGATGCACTGGACGCAATCGGCCACGCTGCTGGTGATGGTTGTCATCGGCGGGCTGGGGCGCAGCTGGGGCGGGCCGGTGGGTGCCATCGTGTGGCTGCTGCTCGAGGAGTTTTTGAAACAGCACACGGAGCACTGGCACATGCCGCTCGGGTTGTTGTTGATTGCTGTTGCACTGTGGGCGCCTAAAGGACTCGCAGCTTTGTACAAGCGCCGCTTGCCCCTCACCCCAGCCCTCTCCCCAGAGGGGCGAGGGAGCAAGGCAACATCATGAGCCTTTTCAGAATCGAAGGGTTGGTCAAGCGCTTTGGCGGCTTGCTCGCAACCGACCATGTGAACCTGACCGTGGAGCGCGGCGAAGTGCATGCGCTTATCGGGCCCAACGGCGCGGGCAAGACCACGCTGGTCAACCTGATCACCGGGCTGCTCAAGGCCGACGCCGGGCGCATCCTGCTCGACGAGAAGGACATCACCGGCTTCAAGGACCACCAGCGCGTGGCGGCCGGCATGTCGCGCTGCTTCCAGGTGACGCGCGTGTTTGCCAAGGAAACGGTGCACGACAACCTCATGCTCGCGGCGCAGGCCCATGCGGGCAGCAGCCTGCGCTTCATGGCACCGCGCGCGAACGAGCGCGCCCTGGTGGAGCGTGCCGTGGCGCTGGCCGAACGCGTCGGCCTGGGCAGCGAACGCCACCGCATCGCGGGCACCCTGCCGCACGGCGCGCAACGTGCGCTTGACGTGGCGCTGGCGCTTGCGGCCGAGCCCAAGCTGCTGCTGCTCGACGAGCCGATGGCCGGCATGGGCCCCGACGAATCGGCGCGCATGGTGGAGCTGATCGAATCGCTGCGCGAGTCGATGGCCATCCTGTTGATCGAGCACGACATGGACGCGGTGTTCCGCCTGGCCGGCCGGCTCACGGTGCTGGTGCAGGGCCGTGTGCTGATGAGCGGCACCGCCGACGAAGTGCGCGGGCACCCCGACGTGCAGGCGGTGTATCTCGGTACGGAAGCAGAGGGACACGCATGAACGCCGCCTCCACGTTGCTCGACGCCAAATCCGTCGAGGCCGGCTACGGTGCCAGCCAGGTGCTGTTCGGCATCGACCTGAAGATCGGCGCGGGCGAAGTGCTCGCGCTGCTCGGCCGCAACGGCATGGGGAAGAGCACGCTGCTGAAGGTGCTGACCGGCACGCTCGCGCCGATGCGCGGCAGCGTGCATTTCGGCGGCGATGCCATCGGCGGCCACAAGCCGGATGCGATCGCGCGGCGCGGCGTCGCCATCGTGCCCGAGGGGCGGCATGTGTTTCCGAACCTCAGCGTCGACGAGCACCTGCGCGCCTTCGCACGCCCCCGGCCGGGCAGCGCACCGCGCTGGACGGCCGATGCGCTGTACGCCCTTTTTCCGCGGCTCGCGGAGCGCAAGGCCAACGCGGGCAACCAGCTTTCGGGCGGCGAGCAGCAGATGCTGGCGATTGCACGCGCGCTTTCCACGCATCCGCGCCTGCTGATTCTCGACGAGGCCACCGAGGGCCTGGCGCCGGTGATCCGCGAGGAGATCTGGCACTGCATCGCCACGCTCAAGGCCGAAGGCGAAGCGATCCTGGTGGTCGACAAGTATGTGCAGCGCCTGCTGCCACTGGCCGACCGCCATGTGATTCTCGAGCGCGGACGCGTGGTGTGGCAGGGCGACTCGGCCGCGCTCGATGCCGACCGTTCGCTCTGGACGCGCTACCTGGGCGTGTGACGGCTGGCCGTCACACCGAGCGAGTGATACCGCCGTCCACGCGCAGGTTCTGCCCGGTGATGTAGCCCGCGCCTTCCGATGCGAGAAAGCCGATGACCGCAGCAATCTCGCTGCTCTTGCCGTAACGGCCCATCGGAATGCGCGAGCGGAACTCGGGCTTCTCGGGCAAGCTGTCGATGAAGCCCGGCAGCACGTTGTTCATGCGCACGTTCTGCGCGGCATATTTGTCGGCAAAGAGTTTGGTGAACGCGGCGAGGCCCGCGCGGAACACGCCCGAGGTCGGAAACACAGGGTCGGGCTCGAAGGCGGCAAAAGTCGAAATGTTGATGATGGTGCCGCCGCCCTGCTTGACCATGAGCGGCGCGACAAGGCGGCTCGGGCGCACGGCGCTCAGCAGATACACATCCATGCCGCGATGCCAGTCCTCATCGGTAATGTCGAGAATGGGAGCCCGGGGACCGTGGCCCGCGCTGTTGACCAGCACATCGACGCGGCCCCATTCTTCGGTGACCTTGTCGACCAATCGCTTGAGGTCGTCGTTCGACTGGTTGGAGCCGGTCACGCCAATGCCGCCAAGCTCTGCGGCAAGCGCTTCGCCCTTTCCCGATGACGAGAGGATGGCGACGCGAAAGCCATCGTCCGTAAGTTTGCGTGCTGCGGCGGCGCCCATGCCGCTGCCGCCGGCGGTGACTATGGCTACTTTTTTGGGTGCTTCGGGAGACATGCTGAGTCCTCGGTTCGTTTCTTTTGAGAGGCGTATTTAGCCAAGGATTCGGGGCATTTGCACGGACTGGTGGCTCTTGTTCGGGCGCTATTGTTCAGGGCTTGTGCAAAGGCCACCGGGTACTCCCCTCCGCGAATGTCCCCCGGGCTTCGCCCTCCTCCTTTATTTCGCTGCGCGGAGCACCCGATGCCCTGTGCACTTGGGCACGCTGCTGGTGCTTCGCTGATCAACGACTGCTCTTTGCATCGCACCCGCTGGCGGGGTGCCTTGCGCAGCGAAATAAAGGAGGAGGCCGCAGGCCGGGGGACATTCGCGGAGAAAGGTACCCCGTCGGCGGGTGCGCCGCCCTGAACAGCAGCACGCAAGCAACCTATCAGCGCTTGACCCGCAGCATCCCCTCTTGCGCCGTAGAAGCCACAAGCCGCCCGTCACGCGAATACAGGCTGCCACGGCATAAGCCACGCGCGCCGCTTGCGCTCGGTGAGTCGAGTACGTACAGCAGCCAGTCGTCCATGCGGAAATCGCGGTGGAACCACATGGCGTGGTCGAGGCTTGCGGGGCGCACCTGGCCGCTCATGAAGCTCAGGCCGTGCGGCAGCATGGCGGCACGCAGCAGGCCATGGTCGGAGGCATAGGCGAGCAGTGCGCGGTGCACCACCGGGTTGTCGGGCAACGGTGCAATGGCACGCATCCAGATCGCGCTGTCAGACGGGCGCACCTCCGGCGTCAGCAGGTCGTCGGCCTCCACGCGGCGGTATTCGATGCCGTGCGGCTCGAGGCCCTTGATGCGCCAGCGCTCGGGCAAGCGGTCGCCGAGCGCGATGCGCTGGTCGAGTTCGCTCACCAGGCCTTCGGGGCCTTGCACCGCGGGCATCTCGAACTGGTGTTCGACACCCTCGTCCACCGTCTGGAATGACGCCGACATCTCGAAGATGATGCGCTCCTGCTGGCGCGCCACCACGTGCCGCGTGGTGAAGCTGCGGCCGTCGCGCACGCGGTCCACGCTGTATTCGATGGGTGCATGCTCGCCGGGCAGCAGGAAGTAGGCGTGCATCGAATGCACGGGCCGGTCGGCGCCGACCGTGAGGCTCGCGGCTGCCAGCGATTGGCCGAGCACCTGGCCGCCGAACACGGCGGGCGTGCCGATGTCTTCGCTCTGGGCCAGGAATTTGTCGCCCCCCAGCGGCTCGAGCTGCATGAGCGCGACGAGTTCGTCGACAAGGCGAGCGGCGGTGGCGGGGTCGGTGTTCATCGAAAGAAGAGGCTGCAGGCGTCAGCAAAAAGGATCAACCCGCAACCATAGCAAAGGCCGGGCCCGCGGGCTGTCGCGGGCCGGTCAGCGCTAGCCGGCCCGGCCCCGCAGGCTCAGCGGTCGAGATCGACGCCGTCTGCCGCCAGCTTCTTTTGCAACGCCGGCACATCGACGTCCGCAAACCGGGCGCCGCTGCCCAGCGAAGCCGCCGCCGTTCCCGCGGCCTGGCCCATCACGAAGCAGCCGCCGCTCGCGCGCGCGGCCGACTGGCCTTCGTGCGTCATGGCGGCGCAGCGGCCGGCCACCAGCAGGTTATCGACAGTGCGCGGCACCAGCATGCGCCAGGGCAGCTGGTTGTAGGTGCGGCTTTCGTCGCGCGGAAAGGCCCATTCGATGCGGCCGTCGGCGTGCATTTCCATCGGCCAGGCATTGATGCCGATACTGTCGTCGAACGCGGCCGACGAGAGGATGTCCTCGCCGGTCAGCGCATAGAGGCCTTCGATGCGGCGCGTTTCGCGGATGCCCACCTGCGGTGCGATCTCGACGATGGCGGACTTTGCAAAACCCGGCACTTCGGCCTTCATGAACTTGAAGTACTCGGCAATCTGGCGCCGCCCTTCGAGCTCGCCTTCGGTGAGTTCGCGTGCATCCACGCCGTTCATCGCACGGCCCGCGGCATTGCGGATCTGCGTGACGTTGGCGCGCCATTCGCGCGGGTCGATGTTGGGCCGCAGGATCGCGCCTTCGCGCGGAAACTTGTACTTGCCGGGCTTCTGCTGCTGCACCGCGGCCATCAGGTCGTTGATGGCCTTGAACTCGCCGACGGCCGCAAGGGCCGGCTCGGCATCGACCTGGCCGACGCGGAACATTGTGGTCGGGAACAGGCCGCTGCCGTGGCCGTCGCCCACTTCGAAGGGCACGCCCGCAAAGGCGGCCACGTCGGCGTCGCCGCTCGCGTCGACGAATGCATTGGCGCGAATGGCCTGCCGGCCCGACTTGGTTTCGACCACCAGCGCCGCGATGCGGTTGCCGTCGCGCACCACCGCGGCTGCCCATGCATGGAACAGCAGGTTCACGCCGGCACCTGCCAGCAACTGGTCGGCCGCGATCTTGTAGGCCGAGGTGTCGTAGGAGCGCACGCGGATGCGGCCCTGCATGCCGTCCTGCGGCTTGTTGAGGCCGCCCAGCGCGTCGATGCGCGCGAGCAGGTCGTCGACCACGCCGCGCACCAGCAGCGTCATCTCGCCGTTGCGCTTGCCGTACAGGCCCGCGAAGTTGGTCACGCCGCCCGCGGTGCCCATGCCGCCCAGAAAGCCGTAGCGTTCCACCAGCAGCGTGTTGGCACCGTGACGCGCGGCGCTCACGGCGGCGGCAATGCCGGCGGGGCCGCCGCCGACCACCACCACGTCGTATTCGCCGAAGACCGGCAGTTCGCGCGCCGGTTCGGTGAGGGTGTTCTGCTTGGCTGCTGTCATCACTGGATCTTGATGCCGCGGGCCGAAATGATCTTGGTCATGATCGCTGCTTCTTCCTTCACACGCAGGCGCATGCCGTCCGGCGATGTGCCGACTGCCTGCCAGCCCTGCTCGAAGAGCTTCTGGCGCACTTCAGGCTGCTTCATGATGATTTCGACCTCGCGGCTGAGGCGGGCCTGCGCCGTCTTGGAAAGGTTGGCGGGGCCGAGCAGCGCCACCCACACTTCGAGCGAAAAGTCGCGCACGCCGGCTTCGGCCAGCGGCGGCAGCTCGGGCACCAGCGTGCTGCGGCCACCCGTGAGGCCGATGGCCTTGAGCTTGCCGGCACGCACCTGCGGCATGGCCACGCCCGGGGGAATGAGGGCCATCTGGACCTGGTCGCCCAGCATGGCGGTCACGACCTGCGGGTTGCCCTGGTAGGGCACATGCTCGGCGTTGAAGCCGGGCACGCGGCTCTTGAGCAGTTCCATGCCCAGGTGGCCGACCGAGCCGACGCCCACCGAGCCGTAGTTCCACTTGTCGCCGCCCTTGCGGGCCGCATCGAAGAAGGCGGTGCCCGAAGGCAGGCTGTTCTGCGCCACCAGTACCAGCGGCGCCGTGGCAATCAGCGAGAGGTAGGTGAAGTCCTTTGCCGGGTCGTAGGGCAGCCGCGGGTACAGCATCTTCGACGAGGTGAGATTGCCGTTGATGACGATGCCCAGCGTGTGGTCGTCATTGGCCTTGGCCACGATGTCGGCCGCGATGTTGCCCGAGGCGCCGGGCTTGTTGTCCACCACCACGGGCTGGCCGAGCGCTTTGGCCAGCGGCTCGGCGATGGTGCGGGCGGCGATGTCGGGCGTGGAGCCGCCCGGAAAACCCACGAGCAGGCGAATCGGCTTGGTCGGCCAGGCATTGTTCTGCGCGTTGGCCGCCAGCGGCAGCGCGGCGGCGGCTGCCAGGCCGCAGGCGATCAGGAGGGCTCTCTTGGTTGCTTGCATGGAAGGTGACAAAGGGAAATGTGAAAAAACGTAATGATGACAGCTACTCAAGGCTGATGTTGCCCCGGCGGACCAGGTCGCCATACACCTTGGACTTGGCCTCGGCGTTGCGCTCGATTTCTTCCGGCGACCAGGCCAGCGGCTCGAAGGCGAAGGTATCGAAGCGGGCGCGGATCTCGGGGTCGGCGATGACCTTGGCCACGTCGGCATTGATCTTGGCCTTGACCGCCGCCGGCACGCCCTTGGGCGCGAGCAGCGAGACAAAAGAGTTCACTTCGAGCGATGCAGGGCCGCCGGCCTCGGCCATGGTCGGCACGTCGGGCATCTGGGGAATGCGCTTCGGTGCCGCCACCGCGATGTAGCGCAGCTTGCCGGCCTTGTAGATTCCCTGGCTCGACGGGATGCTCGCGAAGGCCCACGGCACTTCCCCGGTGCCCACGTTCGAATACAGCTGCGACACCTCGCGGTATGGCGCATGCCGCATGCGAATGCCCGTGAGCGCCTCGAGCTGCTGCGCGCCCAGGTGGCCCGGGCTGCCCACGCCCCACGAACCGTAGACCATCGCCTCGGGGTTGGCCTTGGCTTCGGCGATCAGGTCGGTCATGTTCTTCAACTTCGATTCGCTCGAAACCGCCACGAAAAACGGCGTGCGGAACAGCGAGGCTACCGGGTCGAAATGCTGCAGCGTGACGAAGTTGCGCGACTTGTACAGGTGCGGCAGCGCGGCGACATGCTCGCTGTCGAGCTGCAGCAGCGTGTAGCCGTCGGGCGCCGCGCGCCGCGCCTGGTCGATGGCGATGAAGCCGCCGCCGCCCGGCCGGTTGTCGACCACCACGCGCTGGTTCCACAGGCGCGAGAGCTTGTCCGAAACAAGGCGCAGCACCGCGTCGGGCCCGCTGCCGGCGGCAAAGGGCGTGACCAGCGTCACCGGCTTGCTCGGATAGTCGCTCGCCTGCGCCAGGGCGCCGGTCCCGAGGGCGGCGGTGGCCGCGGCAAGCACGCCTGCCAGCAATGCGCGTGAAGAGAAGTTCATGGTGGGTTGTCTCCTGGGCCTGTGGCCTCGAATAGTGATCAAGGAAAAAATCGTTGGTCGTCGGTGTCAGTCAGTGCGGCGAAAGCACGGCCGCGGCGTCGGCGTCCGTTATCGCCACCGGTCGCAACCGCTCCGGCGCGTCGTCCAGGCAGTGCTCGGGCCGCCAGGCGTAGAGCCATTCGACCGCATCGTAGAAGCGTTCGGGCGTCCGGCCTACCCAAAGGCTGTTTCGCACCAGCCGCTCCACGTCCTTGGCGTGATACAGGCGCCCCATTTCGCGCACCGACAGCACCACGCGGGCGGTGCGCGGAATGCGCGCCGCTTCATAGAGCTTGAAGGCGGCGGGCATGTCGAAATCGCAGGCCTGCACCGCGGCGCCGAGCGTGACGGCGTCTTCGATTGCCATGCAGGCGCCCTGCGCAAGGTACTGCATCATGGGATGCGCGGCGTCGCCGAGCAGTGTGGCGGCGCCTTCGCCCCAGCGCTCCACGGGGTCGCGGTCGGCCGTGCTCCAGCGCCGCCACGAGGTCGGCCGGTCGAGCAGCTGGCGCGGGCGCGCATGCACGCCCTCGAAGTACGACAGCACTTCTTCCTTGCTGCCGTCGGAAACGCCCCACTCTTCCTGCTCGCGGCTGTGGAAGGTGACGACCAGGTTGTATTGCTCGCCATGGCGCAGCGGATAGTGCACCAGATGGCAGTTGGGCCCGGCCCAGACCACGGGCGCGTTCCAGCGCAGGTCGACCGGCATGTCGGCCACCGGCACCACCGCGCGGTACACCACATGGCCCGAAACGCGCGGCTCGTCGCCGACGAGCTGGGCGCGCACCACCGATTTCACGCCGTCGCAGCCCACGATGGCGTCGGCCGTGAAGCGCCGGCCGTCGCGCGTGGCGGCGACCACGCCCTGCGCCTTGCCCCCGCCGATGTCGATCGACTCGACCTGCGCCGAGGTGTGGAAACGGATGAGCGGATGCTGCTTCACCGCCTCGTGGATGGCGCCGTGCAGGTCGGCGCGGTGGCTCACCGCATACGGATTCCTGAAGCGCGCGCGAAAGGCCTCGCCCACGGGCACCGAGGCGACCTCGCCGCAATCGACGGCATCCATCATCACCAGCCGGTCGGTGAACACCGAGTTGCGGCGCACCGCTTCGCCCACGCCCAGCGCATCGAGCGCCGCAAAAGCGTTGGGCCCGAGCTGCAGGCCGGCACCGATTTCGCCGATGGTGGCGCTCTGCTCGAGCAGGTCGATGGAAACGCCAAGGCGCGCCAGCGCCAGCGCGGCCGCCATGCCGCCGATGCCGCCGCCGACGAGCAGCACGCGGGGCGGGTTCTTCGTGGGAGATGTGCTCATTGCGAGGCCTCTTCTGCGCGGCGTTCCGTCAATCGATGCGCACGGTGAGCGAGGGGAGCTTGTCGATACTCACCTTGATCGTCTGGCCCGGCTTGACCGCGCCCACGCCTTCGGGCGTGCCCGTGAAGATCAGGTCGCCGGGCTGCAGCGTGAAGAGCGTCGAGAGATTGGCGATCACCTCGTTCACCGACCAGATCAGGTGCGTGATGTCGCTGTTCTGCCGCACCTGGCCGTCGACTTCGAGCGTGATGGCGCCGGCATTGATCTCGCCGACATCGGCCAGCGTGCGCAGCGGCGCAATGGGCGCAGAGAAGTCGAAGGCCTTGCCGATTTCCCATGGCCGGCCGGCTTCGCGCATCTTCATCTGCAGGTCGCGGCGGGTCATGTCCAGGCCCACGGCGTAGCTGTGGATGTGGCTGGCCGCCTGCTCCACCGCGATGTTCTTGCCACCCTTGCCGATGGCCACGACGAGTTCGGCTTCGTAGTGGTAGTTGCTGGTGAGCGGCGGATAGGGGATGGCGCCGGTTTCGCCTTCGGCCACGGGCACCACCGAGGCGTCGTCGTTGGGCTTGCAAAAGAAGAACGGCGGCTCGCGGTCGGGGTCGAAGCCCATCTCGCGTGCATGCGCCGCGTAGTTGCGGCCCACGCAGTAGACGCGTCGCACCGGAAACAGGTCGCTCGAACCCACGATGGGCAGGCCGACGATGGAAGGAGGTGTGAAGACGAAGGACATGAGGGCTCCTGCCGCGCGGGACGGCACGTGGTCAAGACAAAGAAAGAAGAAAAGGAAGAAGTGAGGCCGGCTTTCAGGCGTCTTCGAGAAAGGCTTCGCGCAGCACGCCCATGGCCTGCTGCACCGGACGGTCGGAGAAGCTGAAAAGCACCACGTCTTCGCCTGTTGCCGAAAGGCGCAGCGGCGCCCACGACGGCACGACGAAGGTGTCGCGCGGGCCGAAGTCGAAGCGCTGGCCGGCAATGTGTGCCGTGCCGCGGCCTTCGACCACGCTGTAGACGGCGCCGTCGGTGGCGCGGTGCGTCTTGCCTGCAAAGCCCTTGGGCAGCAGTTGCAGGTGGGTGCCGATGGTGGGCATCGGCGCGCCGCCGGTCAACGGGTTGATGTAGCGCAGCTTGTGGCCCAGCCAGGCATCGGGCGCTTCCTGCTTCTGCAGCAGGGCCAGCGCCTCGCGGCTGCGGGCATAGGGGTAGTTGAAGATCGGCGAGGTGGGCGACACGTGGTCGTGGCGCACCGGCACCATGTTGTGGCCGAAGCGCGCGAGGCTGTTGCCCTCGGGGCGCGCCACGTGCTGCACCTTGGCATCGTCGTTCTCGGCAAAGCCGGCGTCGAAGAAGCGCAGCATCGGAATGTCCAGCCCGTCGAGCCACACCACCGGCTCCACCGTACCGCCGACGCCCTCGTTGCCATGGTCGTGCCAGGCCCATGAAGGCGTGATGATGAAGTCGCCCGGGTACATGGTGGTGCGCTCGCCGCCCACCGTGGTGTAGGCGCCCTTGCCGTCGACGATGAAGCGCAGCGCCGACTGCACGTGGCGGTGCGAAGGCGCCACCTCGCCCGGCATGATGAGCTGCAGGCCGGCGTAGATCGATTGGGTGATGGACGAGTTGCCGGGAAGCGCCGGGTTTTCGAGCACGAGCACGCGGCGCACCGCTTCTTCGGCGGTGATGAGGTCGGCCGATTCCATCAGCAGCGGGCGGATTTCGTCATAGCGCCACAGCGCCGGCGCGCAAGGCGTGGTGGGCTCGCGCGGCACCAGGGCGTGCAGCGACTCCCACAGGGGCGTGAGGTTCAGCGGGCGGATGCGGTCGTAGTAGTTGCGGCGCTCCGCGGCATTGGCGGGGGCCGGGGCGGCTGGTTTCTGGGCTGTTGGATTCATGGCGGTTCGGCCGTTCGCAGGGCCTTTGTCTCCGGGGAGCGGTAATCTTCCGTCGGTACTACTATTGGCGCAATGCAGCCACGGCGATAGCTGCGATCCTGTTTTTCGATAGTGGTGGCTTCATCTGGCCGCCGAGGAGATGCTTCATGGCCCAGCTCGATCTCGAATGGCTGCTGGTTTTCGACGAGGTCTACAAGACGGCGAACGTCTCGAGCGCGGCCGAGCGGCTGGGCATTTCCCAGTCGGCGGCCAGCACGGCGCTGGCCCGGCTGCGAACGCATTTCGGCGACAAGCTGTTCGTGCGCACCTCGCGCGGCATGGAACCCACGCCCTACGCGCGGCAGATTCAGCCGCTGGTGCTCGACATCCTCGACCGCCTGAATCGGGCCAAGGGTGGGCGCGCCAACTTCGACCCGGCCACCGCGGCGCGGAGCTTTCGCATCTGCATGACCGACATCAGCGAAGTGGTGCTGCTGCCCGGCCTGCTCGACCACCTGCGGCATGCGGCACCGGGGGTGCGCATCGAAACCGAGATCATCTCGACCGATAGCGGCCGGCGGCTGGAAGACGGCGCGGTCGACCTGGCGGTGGGCTTCATGCCGCAGCTCGACGCGGGCTTCTACCAGCAGACGCTCTTCATGCAGAACTTCGTTTGCCTGGCGGCGCGCAACCATCCGCGCATCGGCGAGCGGCTCACGCGCAAGCGCTTCGAGACCGAGGCGCATGCGGTGGTGGCCTCGTCGGGCACCGGCCACGCCATCGTCGACAAGACCATTGCGCGGCTGGGCCTCCGGCGCAACGTGGTGACCAGCCTTTCGAGCTTTCTGAGCGTGGCGCGCATCGTGGCGCACACCGAACTCATCGTGATCGTGCCCAGCATCCTTGGAAAGGTGCTGGCCACGCAGGAGCCGGTGAAGCTGCTGGAGCCGCCCTTCGAGCTGCCCGCCTATGCCGTGAAGCAGCACTGGCACGAGCGGTTCCATGCGGACGCCGGCAACGCATGGCTCCGGCGCACGCTGGCAGAGCTGTTCGGCGGGGGCTGAGCGTGCGCGCCGCGCCGACCGGCGGCGCGCATTTGCGGGGCCGGGCGCTCGCATAATCGGGGCTCCCACCAACACAGCCCACGAAAAGGCGGCGCATGTCCTCCATCACACTTCGATTTCTGGCCGAGCCCAGCACCGTCAACTTCGGCGGCAAGGTTCATGGCGGCACCGTCATGAAGTGGATCGACGAAGCCGGCTACGCCTGCGCCACCAGCTGGGCCAAGCGCTACTGCGTGACGGCATTCATCGGCAGCATCCGCTTTCACCACCCGATCATGATCGGCGACCTGGTCGAGGTGGAGGCCCGGCTGGCCTACACCGGCACCACCAGCATGAACATATCGGTCGAAGTGCGCAGCGGCGACATGAAGGGCGGCACCATGGACAAGACCACCGAATGCCTGATCGTCTTCGTCTCGGTCGACTCGCACGGCCGGCCGCTGCCGGTGCAGGCCTATGTACCGGGCACCCCGGGCGAAATGGCGCTGGCCGAACGGGCCAAGGCCCACCTGGACGCCAGCCGGGCAGCCGGAAAATAGGCTCGCCCCCAGTCTTCGCGCACTTCGTGTCGCTACGCCAACCCCCTACCGGGGGCAACACCAGCGGCCCGGCACAGCCGGTTCCGCGGTGTTCCACGAAGGATCGGGCATAGATACAAAGCTCTAAAAACGAACGGGCCGAGCGGCTAGAGTCGCTCGTTGGCTTCACAGGAACATTCGCATCATGGCTACCCAGGACGACGAACACGGCAACAACAAGGGCGCCGACCGCATCAAGGATTCCGCGCAGCAGATCTGGCTGGCAGGGCTCGGTGCCTTTGCCAAGATGCAGCAGGAAGGCAGCAAGGCTTTCGAGGCGCTGGTGAAAGACGGTGCCGGCGTGCAGAAAAAAACCCAGGCCGCCGCCGAGGAAACGCTTGCGCAGGCCCAAACGCGCATGGCCGGCTTTGCGAGCGAATTCGGCACCAAGGCCGCCGGCCAGTGGGGCAAGCTCGAGAACATCTTCGAAGAGCGCGTGGCACGTGCCCTCGAAAAGCTGGGCCTGCCTTCGGCCGCCGACTACGCTGCGCTGCAGGCTCGCGTGGCGGCGCTCGAAGCCGAGCTGCAGCGCAGCGAGAAAAAAACGGCCGCCGCGCCCGCGCGGGCAAGCCGCAAGACGGCGGGCCGCAGCGCGGCGCCCGCTGCCGCTCCCAAGAAGACCGTGCGGCGCAGCACCAAGGCCGGCTAGGCAAGCCCACCCGGCCATCGCGGGGGTAGCCGCCCCTTCTTTTTGCGGCACTGCACAACGCACGCTGCCGCAAAACTTTGCCCTGCTCAGTTCAAGGTGCGGTGTACATAGGCTAGAGTGTCCCCACAAGAGACAAAACGGGGACTGACATGGCCAAGAAGGCGCCACGCCGCACAGCGCAACGCATTCTCGAAGCCGCACTGGAGCTGTTCAACCGCTTCGGCGAGCCGAACGTCTCCACCACGCTGGTGGCGGGCGAGCTCAACATCAGTCCCGGCAATCTCTACTACCACTACCCCGCCAAGGAAGAGCTGATCAACAAGCTCTACGAGAGCTACGAGGCCGAGCTCAACGAGCTCCTGCATGCCAGCGAAGGCGTGCACGACGTGGAAGACGCCTGGTTTTTCATGCACAGCCTGTTCGAGCTGATCTGGCGCTACCGCTTTCTCTACCGCGACCTGAACGACCTGCTCAGCAAGAACCGGCACCTGGAGACGCAGTTTCAGCTGGTGCTGAAGAACAAGGCGCGCGCCATCCGAGTGCTGATTGCAGGGCTGAGCCGGTCCGGGCATCTCGACATCGACGCCCATGAGGTCGACACCCTGGCGCAAAGCATGGTGGTGGTGCTGACCTACTGGCTGAGCTATGAATACGTGCGCAACCCGCGCGAGGCGCTCGAACCCGCGCACGCGCAAGGCGCGCTGATGCGCGGCGGCCAGCACACGCTGCACCTGCTCGCGCCCTATCTCGGGCGAGACCAGCGGAGGCATTTGCTCACACTCAGCAACGCCTACAGCGGCGAAGATCCGGCAAGCGACGCGCCGTCGGTTGCGCCCATCGATCTGGCGGCCTAGATGACCATGCCCCATCCAGACTTCAAACCGCTTTCGCTGATGTCCGCCGGCCATGTTGCCGCGGCGGCACCGGCGGAACCCTGGACGCCGCTGCCCTATGCCGACGTGCCGCGCTACGACGCGAGCACGGTGCTGTCGCAGTGGCCGCGCCTTCATGCCGGGCACCCCTTGCCGCCGCCGGAGAGGGAACATCCGCTCGCCGACGGCTGGGCGCTGTACCACAGCGGAGAGTTCGAGCGCGCCGCCGCACTCGGCCTGCTGCACGGACCCGAGGGGCTGGTGCTGGCCAACCAGGCCACCGCCATCTACGCCAACTATCTCGAGCCCCGCGAATCGGTGCGGCTTTCGATGTTCCGCCAGGTCATCGAACGCGCCGGCGCGCAGGCCACCGCCGAGCCCGACAACTGCCAGGCGCTCTATTGGCAGGCCTACGCCCTCGGCCGCTACAGCCAGGGCATCAGCGTGGCGCGCGCGCTGGCGCAGGGCCTGGGCAGCAAGCTCAAGGGCGCGCTCGAACGTGTGATCGAACTCCAGCCGGACCACGCCGACGCGCACATCGCACTGGCCGCCTTCCATGCCGAAGTGATCGACAAGGTGGGCGCGCTGGTCGGGCGCATGACCTACGGCGTGCGGGCCGAGGCATCGGTCGAGCTGTTCGAGCGCGGCCTTGCGCTGAACCCCCATTCGGCCAGCGCGCTGATGGAATACGGCCGCGCGCTGCTCATGCTGCATGGCGACGCGCGCATGGGCGAGGCCACGCAGCTGTACGAAAAGGCCGCGGCGCTGAAGCCGGTGGATGCGAAGGAACGACTGGACGTGGAACTGGCGCGGGCAGGACTCTCGGACTGACGCGGCGGACGGCTGGTACCCGCAGGTACCGCGCCACTTAAGATGCGTACTCTTCGCTTTTCAATCGATCGCCCATGTCCGACCTCAACGCCCAATTCGAAGCCGCCCAGGCCAACTCCAAGCTGCTGGCCGAGCGCCCCGACAACCCGACGCTGCTCAAGATCTACGGCCTCTTCAAGCAGGCCACCGAAGGCGACAACGCCGCCAAGAAGCCCAGCTTCAGCGACATCGTCGCGCGCGCCAAGTGGGATGCGTGGACCGCGCAAAAGGGCTTGAGCGCCGACGAGGCCAAGCAGAAATACATCGATCTGATCGAGTCGCTGCGCGGCTGACCTCCACCCTTCAGCCGACGATCCCGCGTTCGTGCAGCGCGGCAATCTGCTCTGCGGTAAGGCCGATCTCCTTCAGCACCGCGTCGGTGTCCGCGCCGAGTGCAGGCGCGTTGTGCCGGTGGCCGGCCGGCGTGAGCGACAGCTTGGGCACGAAGCCCGGTACGGCCAGCGTGTTGCCGTCCGCCATGCGCACCTGCTGCAGCATGCCGCGCGCGGCGTAGTGCGGGTCGGCCGCAATATCGGCAATGGTGTAGATGCGGCCCGCCGGCACGTGCGCGGCATCGAGTGCGGCAAGCACTTCGTCGACCGTGTGCTGCGCGGTCCAGTCGCCGATGGCGGCATCGAGCATTTCCACCTGCGCGACCCTGCCGGTGTTGCCAGCCAGCGCCGGATCGGCGGCAAGGTCGGGCCGACCGATGCATTCCATCAGCCGGCGAAAGATGCTGTCGCCGTTGCCCGCCACGATGGCATAGCCGCCGTCGGCGCAGCGGTAGGCGTTGGTGGGCGCAATGCCGGGCAGCGCGCTGCCGGCTGCCTCGCGCACCGCACCGAAGGCGCTGTACTCGGGCAGCAGGCTTTCCATGCAGTTGAAGACGGCCTCGTAGAGCGCCACGTCCACCACTTGTCCCCTGCCCTTCGGATATTCGGCGCTCACCGTGGCATGGCGGTGCTGCATGGCCATGAGCACGCCGATCACGCCGTGCAGCGAAGCCAGTGTGTCGCCGATGGAAACGCCCACGCGCACCGGCACGCGGCCCGGTTCGCCCGTGAGATGGCGCAGCCCGCCCATGGCCTCGGCCACCACGCCGAAACCGGGACGGTCGCGGTAGGGGCCGGTCTGGCCATAGCCGCTGATGCGCAGCATCACGAGCGCAGGGTTCGCAGCCAGCAGTTCGTCGGGGCCGAGACCCCAGCCTTCCATCGCGCCGGGCCGGAAGTTTTCGATCAGCACATCGGCCTCGGCGGCAAGCTGCCGTACGAGGGCCTGGGCTTCGGCCTGGCGCAGGTCGAGCGCAAGCGAACGCTTGTTGCGCGACTGCACCTGCCACCACACCGAAGTGCCGTCTTTCAGCAGCCGCCACGTGCGCAGCGGATCGCCCGCGCCGGGCGGCTCGATCTTGACCACCTCGGCGCCGAAATCGGCCAGCGTGCGTGCCGCGAAGGGCCCGGCAATGAGTTGGCCGAGCTCGACGACCTTGAGGCCGGCCAAGGGGCCCACTGCGGCGGGACCGTCAGGAGAAGAAGAGGTGTTCGTCATGGCGTCAGAGTGTGCCGTGGCTCCAGGCAACGCTCGCGGGGCGGGAAAACACCTATGAATTCTTGACCTGGCGTTTTCGGTTCTTTCCGCAGTGCAGCATTCGCCCTGCCAGGCGCCCTTTCTCCCGAGGAGAAACCACTTTGCTGCATCGCAATGTCCTCGTCCAGCCGCTTGCATGAAAGTCAAAAAAGTATCAGTTTCGGATCTCAACTCTGGTTGTGGGCGTCCGGGGCGATTCGTACAGTCCGCCCACGCCGTCATGCGGCACCGAGCAGAACAATGAGACAAGGAAGAAGGAACGTCCATGCAACCCGATCTGGAAATCGTCGAAGTCCGCGGGGACGAATCGTTCACCGCCTGGGCGCACGGCTATCCGTATCGCACGGTGCGCTGGCATTTCCATCCCGAGTACGAAATCCAGCTGATCGTCGAAACGCGCGGCGTGTATTTCGTGGGCGACCACGTCGGCCACTTCGAGCCGGGCAATCTCGTGCTCATGGGCCCCGACCTGCCGCACAACTGGATCAGCGACGTGCCCGCGGGCCAGAGCGTCGAGCGGCGCGGCATCGTGATCCAGTTTCCAGCCGGGCTGGTGGACAGGATGGCGGGCACATTTCCCGAATTCGCCCGCATCGGTCCGCTGCTGGCCGAAGCCGGTTCGGGCCTGCTCTTCTCGGCCGAGACGGCGGAAACCGCCAAGCCGATGATGGAAGCGCTGCTCGAGGCACGCGGGCTGCGCCGCGTGATCCTGCTGATGTCGCTGCTCGAACTGCTGGAGGGCAGCAACGACCGCCAGCGGCTCGCGAGCCCGGCGTTCAAGCCCGACCCCAAGGCCTTCATGTCGCACGCCATCAACAACGTGCTGGCACACATCGCGGCCAACCTGGGCGACGACCTGCGCGAGCCGATGCTGGCCGAGCTGGTGGGCCAGAGCCCGAGCGCCTTCTCGCGCTCGTTCCGCAAGCACACGGGCCAGTCGTTCGTGCGCTATGTGAACCGCCTGCGCATCAGCCGCGCCTGCGAGCTGCTCACCAACAGCGAGAAGCCGGTGCTCGACGTCTGCATGGACGTGGGCTTCAACAACGTGTCGAACTTCAACCGCCAGTTCCTGCTGCACAAGCGCATGCCGCCGACGAAGTTCCGCAGTTTCCACCGCATGCAGGCCGCGGCCTCGCGTGCCGCCAGCCCGCCGTAGCGCACTTTTCGATTTTCCCCGTGCCGTCACCGGCGCGGCGCTTCGGGCGCCGTGCGGGGCGAGCCTTTGCCCGCGTTTTTTCTCGACAGTCATAAACCCAGGAGACACAGCCGCCATGAAGAACCTTCTCAAAGCCACCGCCGTCGTTGCCGCATTGGTCTGCGGCGCCTCCGCCGCGCAGGCGCAAGCGCCCAAGCAGCCGCTGCGCATCGGCATGACTTTCCAGGAACTGAACAACCCGTATTTCGTGACGATGAAGCAGGCGCTCGAAGAAGCCGCGGCGAGCATCGGCGCGACCGTGGTCACCACCGATGCGCGGCACGACGTGGCCAAGCAGATCGGCGACGTGGAAGACATGATCCAGAAGAAGATCGACATCCTGCTGCTGAACCCGACCGACTCCACCGGCGTGCAGTCGGCGGTGCGCTCGGCCAAGAAGGCGGGCGTGATCGTGGTGGCGGTGGATGCCAACGCACAGGGGCCGGTCGATTCGTTCGTGGGCTCGAAGAACACCGACGCGGGCCGCCTCGCCTGCGAATACCTTGCGAAGAACATCGGCGAAAAAGGCGATGTGGCCATTCTCGACGGCATTCCGGTCGTGCCGATCCTGGAGCGCGTGAAAGGCTGCCGCGAAGCGCTCGCCAAGTACCCCGGCATCAAGGTGGTGAGCACGCAGAACGGCAAGCAGGAACGCGCCACCGCGCTCACCGTGACCGAGAACATCCTGCAGGCCAACAAGGGCCTGAAGGGCATCTTCAGCGTGAACGACGGCGGCTCGATGGGCGCGCTGGCCGCCATCGAGGCCAGCGGCAAGGACGTGAAGCTCGCGAGCGTGGACGGCGCGCCCGAAGCCATCAAGGCGATGCAGAAGCCGAACTCGAAGTTCATTGCCACCACGGCGCAGTACCCGCGCGACCAGATCCGCCTGGCCATCGGCATTGCGCTGGCCAAGAAATGGGGCGCGAACGTGCCGGCCGCGGTGCCGGTGGATGTGAAGCTGATCGACGCCGAAGGCGCGAAGACCTTCACCTGGTAACACCGAGCCCCTGCCGTGACCACGAACGACACCGCCGAGATGCTCCGGCTCGAGGGCGTCTCGAAGAGCTTCCCCGGCGTGAGGGCGCTCTCGGGCATCGACCTTTCGATCCGCAAGGGCGAGGTGCACGCGCTGCTCGGCGAGAACGGCGCGGGCAAGTCGACGCTGATGAAGATCCTCGGCGGCATCTACCAGGCCGACGATGGCCGCATCTTCATCGAGGGCCGCGAGCGCGAGTTCGCGGGCTACAGCGACGCGATCGCGGCGGGCGTCGGCATCATCTTCCAGGAGTTCAGCCTCATTCCGTATCTGAACGCGGTGGAGAACATTTTTCTCGCCCGCTATCTGAAGAACCGGTTCGGGCTGCTCGACAGGGCCGCCATGAAGCGCTCAGCGCAGGCGATCTTCGAGGAACTGGGTGTGCAGATCGACCTCGGCGTGCCGATCTGCCGGCTCTCGGTGGCGCAGCAGCAGTTCGTGGAAATCGGCAAGGCGCTGTCGCTGAATGCGCGGCTGCTGGTGCTCGACGAACCAACCGCCACGCTCACGCCCAACGAGGCCGGGCACCTGTTCAAGATCATGCGCGAGCTGCGTGCCAAGGGCGTGGCAATGATCTTCATCTCGCACCATCTGGACGAAATCTTCGAGGTGTGCGACCGCATCAGCGTGCTGCGCGACGGCGCCAATGCGGGGCACGCGGAGGTGGGCGCGACCGATGTGAATGCGCTGGTCGAGATGATGGTCGGGCGCAAGATCGAGCACAACTTTCCGGCCAAGCCGCAGCCCGCGCCGCGCGGGCGCAAGGTGCTCGAAGTGCCCGAGATCCAGCTCGCCAAGGGCGGGCCGGTCAACAGTTTCGAACTGCATGAAGGCGAGATCCTCGGCTTTGCGGGGCTCGTGGGCTCGGGCCGCACCGAGCTCGCGCTGGGCATGATGGGCGCCGACCGCGTGCACCGCAAGACGGTGCTGCGCAACGGCAAGCCGGTGCGCCTGAACGACCCGACGCAGGCGCTGGAGAACGGCATCGGCCTGCTGCCCGAGAGCCGAAAGGTCGAGGGGCTGATCACCGACTTCACGATCCGCTTCAACATCTCGATGAACAACCTGCGCAAGCACAAGAGCGCGGGGCTGGTGAGCCAGAAGTCGGAGAAGCAGTCGGCCGCCGAGCTCTCGAAGCGTGTGGGTGTGAAGGCACCCAGCGTCGAGACGCGCGTGGCGACGTTGTCGGGCGGCAACCAGCAGAAGGTGGTGATCGCACGCTGGCTCGACCACGATTGCGAAGTACTGATCTTCGATGAGCCCACGCGCGGCATCGACGTGGGTGCCAAGGCGGAGATCTACAGCCTGATGCGTGAGCTTACGCAGCAGGGCAAGTCGATCATCATGATTTCGAGCGAGCTGCCAGAGATCGTGGGCATGTGCGACCGCGTCGCTGTGTTTTCGGGCGGGTCCATCGTAGCCACGCTCGAGGGTGACTCCATCAACTCCGGCGACATCATGCGCCACGCAACGACAGGGGGCCCGCAATGAATGCAACCGCCATCCACCCCACACCGCCCGCACCCGCAGGCGGGTTCTTCACCCAGCTGCGCCGCTCCACGGCCTTTCTGCCGCTGGTCGGTCTCGTCGCGATCTCGGTCTTCATGATCGTCGCGACCGACAACTTTCTCTCCTGGGGCAACCTGCAGAACATTGCGCTGCAGTCGTCGATCAACGCGATCATCGCCGTCGGCATGACCGCCGCCATCCTCACCGGCGGCATCGATCTTTCGGTGGGTGCAGTGGTGGCGCTGTCGGGCACGCTGGCCTCGGGAATGATGGTGCAGTTCGGGCTGCCACCAATGCTTGCAGTGCCACTCGGTCTGTCTGTCGGCGTGGTGATCGGCCTCTTCAACGGCTATTGCGTGGCTTACCTGCGTATGCCGCCGATCATCGTGACGCTGGCCACGATGGGCATTGCACGCGGCATTGCGCTGATCTACACCGGCGGCTATCCGATCGACGGGTTGCCGGAGTCGTTCGCCTTTCTCGGCGGCGGCGTGCTGGCGGGAATAAAGGTGCCGATCCTCATCATGCTGGCCACGTACCTCGTGGCGTATGTACTGCTCAACATGGCGCCGTTCGGCCGCTATGTGTATGCCATCGGCGGCAATGAGGAAGCGACGCGGCTCTCCGGCGTGCGCGTGTCGCGCTACAAGCTGCTCGTGTATGCGCTGAGCGGTTTCACCGCAGCGGTCGCCGGCATCGTGCAGGCGGCGCGCGTCACGAGCGGGCAACCCGGCGTGGGCGTGGGCTTCGAGCTCGACGCTATCGCGGCGGTGGTGATGGGCGGCACGTCCATCGCCGGCGGGCGCGGCGCCATCGTGGGCACGCTGGTCGGCGCGCTCTTGCTGGGCGTGCTGAACAACGGTCTCAACATGATCGGCGTTTCGCCGTACCTGCAATTGATCATCAAGGGCGGGATCGTGCTCTTGGCGATCTTCATCAGCCGAGAAGCCAAACGCTGACCCTCCTCCCTCCCTTCACATTCCCCTGATCACAAGGAACCCATGTCTTATCAAAAGCTCCAGCCCGGCGCATCGGGCGCCATCGGCGAACTCGCCGCCATGCAGGCCGTCGTCTGCCACGGCCCGAAGGACTACCGGCTCGAGTCCGTGCCGATGCCCGCCATCGGCCGGAACGAATTGCTCATCTCCATCGCGGCCTGCGGCATCTGCGCCTCGGACTGCAAGTGCCACTCGGGCGCAAAGATGTTCTGGGGCGGCGACGGCCAGCCGTCGTGGGTCAAGGCACCCGTGATCCCGGGGCACGAGTTTTTCGGCCATGTCGAAGCACTCGGCGAAGGCGCCGCCGAGCACTTCGGCGTGGAGAAAGGCGACCGCGTGATCGCAGAGCAGATCGTGCCTTGCGACAAATGCCGCTTCTGCACATCGGGCAAGTACTGGATGTGCGAGGTGCACAACATCTTCGGCTTCCAGCGCATCGTGGCCGACGGCGGCATGGCCGACTACATGCGGCTGCCGCCGACCTCGCGCGTGCACAAGATTCCCGACGGCATTTCGCTGGAAGACGCGGCCATCATCGAGCCGCTCTCGTGCGCGATCCACACGGTGAACCGCGGCGACATTCAGCTCGACGATGTGGTGGTGATCGCGGGCGCCGGGCCACTGGGCCTGATGATGGTGCAGGCCGCGGCACTCAAGACGCCGAAGAAGCTGATCGTGATCGACCTTGTGCCCGAGCGGCTCGCACTTGCGAAGCAGTTCGGTGCCGACGTGACGATCAACCCGAAGATCGAGAACGCCGATGCGATCGTCAAGGGCCTGACCGAGGGCTATGGCTGCGACGTGTACATCGAGACCACGGGCGCGCCCATCGGCGTGACGCAGGGGCTGGACATGATCCGCAAGCTCGGCCGCTTCGTCGAGTTCAGCGTGTTCGGCTCGGAGACGAGTGCCGACTGGTCGATCATCGGCGACCGCAAGGAGCTCGACGTGCGCGGCGCGCACCTGGGCCCCTACTGCTACCCGATTGCCATCGACCTGCTGGCGCGCGGGCTCGTCACGTCCAAGGGCATCGTGACGCACGACTTTCCGTTGACCGAGTGGGAGCGAGCCTTCAAACTGGCCAACTCCCTCGATTCGATCAAGGTGCTGCTCAAGCCGCAGCCCAGGTCCTGAAAGACGGTGTTGCCATGAAGTACGTGATCGGCGTCGACATCGGCACGCAGAGCACCAAGTGCCTGCTGGTGGGTATCGACGGCAGGGTGCTTTCGCAAAGCAGCGTGGCCTACCAGCCGGAGACGCCGAAGCCGCTGTGGGCCCAGCAAGACTGCGAAGTGTGGTTCGATGCGGTCTGCGAGAGCGTGCGCGCCTGCGTCGCGAAGAGCGGCGCCGCGCCATCCGATATCGCGGCGATGTGCGTGAGCAGCCTCTACGGCGGCGCGGGCATCCCGGTCGACAAGGCAATGCAGCCGTTGCACCCGTGCCTGATCTGGATGGACCGCCGCGCCACGGCGGAGGTCGATGCGGTGAATGCGTCCGTCGACGTGGCGCGCTTGCAGGCCATCACCGGCAACGGCGTCGACAGCTACTACGGCTTCACCAAGATGCTGTGGATTCGCGAGCACCTGCCCGAGGTGTGGGCAAAGACGCGCTACTTCCTGCCGCCCAACAGCTATGTCAACTGGCGCCTCACGGGTGAGCTCGCGGTCGACCACAGCTCGGCCGGCAACATCGGCGGTGTGTACGACGCGGCGCAGCGCCGCTGGTGCCATGAGGCGCTCGGCATGCTCGGCATTCCGGCGCGCATGATGCCGCCGCGCCTGGTCGAATCGAGCGATGTGGTCGGCGGCCTGAATGCCGAGTGGGCCGCGAAGCTCGGCCTCGCCGAAGGCATGCCGCTGATGGCGGGCGGCGTGGATGCGGCCGTGGCCACCTTCTGCGCCGGCGTGACTGGCAGCGGCGACCACGTCGCGATGATCGGCACCAGCATGTGCTGGGGCTTTGTGAGTCCCACGGCGGATGCGCGCCACAAGCTCATCACCATGCCCCATGTGTACCGCGGCGTGGACCGCAGCTATGTGTTCGGTGGCGCCATCACCGCAGGTGCGGCCGTGACGTGGTTTCGCGAGACCTTCTGCCAGGCCGAGATGGCCGAGGCCGCACGCACCGGCGAAGACGCGCACGCGCTCATCGAGCGCAAGGCCGTCGACGTGCCGCCCGGTGCGGAAGGCCTGGTCTTCCTGCCCTACATGATGGGCGAACGCAGCCCGATCTGGGACGCGCAGGCCAAGGGCGCGTTCATCGGCCTCTCTCTCGCGCACAGCCGCGCGCACCTGTATCGCGCGGTGCTCGAAGGCGTGAGCTTCGCGCTGCAGCACAACATCGAGGCGGGCCGGCAAAGCGGGCAACCGCTGGACGACCGGCTGATCGTGGTCGGTGGCGCCGCGCATTCGGACCTCTGGATGCAGATCGTCGCGGACATCACGGGCTACCCGGTGTTCACCATCGAGGAAGACGTCGAGGCGGCCCTCGGTGCTGCAATGCTCGCGGCGCTTGGTGCGGGCCTGGTGGATGCGGCGGCTGCGGAGCGCGGCTGGGTCACGTTGGTGGAACGCGCGCGGCCGCAACCTGAAGCGCAGGCTATCTATCGCAAGCGCTTCGATATCTACAAATCTCTTTATCCCGCATTGCGTGATGCGATGCATGGGCTGACATGAAACCTTGCTCTTCGGTTCGTTGCGCTGGGGAGCATGGGCATTCAGGGCGCGCTCCCGCCGACGGGGTACCTTGCTCCGCGAATGTCCCCCGGCCTGCGGCCTCCTCCTTTATTTCGCTGCGCAAGGCACCCCATCGACGTGAGCGTTGCACAGAGCGGTTGTTGATCAGCGGTACACCCACAGCGTGCCCAGGTGCACAGGGCATCGGGTGCTCCCCGCAGCGAAATAAAGGAGGAGGCGAAGCCGGGGGACATTCGCGGAGGGGAGTACCCGGTGGCCTTTGCACACGCCCCGAATGCATTCCAGCGCACGCCATGCCACCACAGTAAACAACCGACATGAAAACCTCTTTCGACTTTTCCGCCAAACGCGCGCTCGTCACCGGTGCCAGCAGCGGCATCGGCCGCGCGGTCGCAGTTCGGCTCGCGCAATCAGGCGCATCGGTAACGGCCGTGGGCCGCAACGCCACAGCACTCGACGCCCTGCAAACAGAAGCCGGTTGCACCCCACTGGTAATCGATGTCGAAGATGCGGCCGCACTGGAACGAGAACTCGCAGACTTGCCGGCCTTCGACCTCGTGGTGAACTGCGCCGGCATCGCATTGCTCGAATCGGCGTTCGACTTTCAGCCTAAAAACTTCGATGCCGTGATGGCCGTCAACGCGCGCGCCGCGGCGCTGGTGGCCTCGCGCTGCGGCAAGGCGATGGTCTCGGCCGGCGTGCGCGGCAGCATCGTCAATGTGTCGAGCCAGGCTTCGCTGGTCGCACTCGATGCGCACCTTTGCTACTGTGCGTCGAAGGCCGCCATGGACGCGATCACGCGTTCGCTGTGCCTTGAATTCGGGCCGCACGGCATTCGCGTGAACAGCGTGAACCCGACCGTCACGCTCACGCCCATGGCCGAACAGGCTTGGGCTGATCCCGCAAAGAGCGCGGCTGCGCTCAGGAACATTCCGCTCGGGCGGTTTGCGCAGGTCGACGAAGTGGTGGCGCCGATCTTGTTTCTGCTCTCGGGCGGCGCTTCGATGATCAGCGGTGCGGCGCTGCCGGTGGACGGCGGCTACACCATCGTCTGAAGCTGCTGCGGCGAAGAGTCGTCAGGCAAAGCGGCTTTTGCCGCCCGGCGCATCGAGCAGCGCGTCGAGATTCTTCGCAATTTTCTGCTCGATCTGGTCGCTGAAGCTGCTGAACAGAAAACCCAGCGTGGCCTCCAGCGTCAAGGTGTCGGCCGTGACCTCCACGGTGCCGTCGATGCCGGCTCTGCTGAACTGCGCAACGTCGCTGGTCTCGCCCTCGGTATAGGTGCATTCCAGGCCGTAGTCCTGCTCGACCTGCTGCATCCATTGGCGTGCGACTTCGCGTGCGCCGGTAATGCCCAGCGCGTGGTTTCGTTCGATATGGATGTCAGGCACCGTGATCTCCGTGGTTGTCTTGTTTCTTGTGGATGGAATTCTTCGTCTGCAGGATACCGGTGGCCGTTTGCAACGCGCGGCGCCGCTCATCCATCGTCGGCAGCGCGGCAATGCGGCGCACCTCCTTGTAGAAGCGCGGCCAGTTGCGGCCCTCGCGTTCGAACAGCGCCTCGAAGCCCGGAACCAGGTCGTCGTAAGCACCCTGGGCTGCAAAGGTCGCGTTGTTGGCGCGTGCCACCCAGAGGTCGTAGGCACCCTGGCGCGGGCCCAGCCATTCTGCGCGCAGCCGGGCGTAGCGCTCGCGAAAGTCGTCCATCGCCGCCTTCTTCATGGCGTCGACCGCCGTCCAGTCGCCGGCCTTGGCCTGCGCGGATTCATATACCTGGCTGAGCGCTCGGCGCGTATTGAGGGCCAGCGCACGGAACTGCTGGCGCTGCGCATCGAAGCGCGCATATTCGCTGCGCGCGGCGTCGCTGGCCTCGCGCTGCAGCCACAGGGCGCCGCCGATGCGCTCCACCGCCGTGGCGTACGACTCGTTGAAGACCGTGTCGCCGGGCACGTAGAGCACCTGGTGCGCGAGTTCGTGGAACACGATGCGCGCCAGCTCGCCTTCGGGATAGCCGATGAAGGTGGAAAGCAGCGGATCGCCACCGGCCCAGTTCATCCAGCCCAGCGTGGAATACGCCGGCACGGGGTAGACGGCGGTCTCCAGGCCCTTCGCGCTCTGCGCCTCGGCTTCGGCCTTGGCCGCGGCCTCGTCGTAGTAGCCGCGATAGCCCACGCAGCCGGCCACCGGGAAGCACCAGTTCTTGAGCGTGAGCGAATACGGCGGCGCGGCCACCACGTTCCATACCGCCGCGCGGCGGCGCAGGTCGGCGTACGAGGTGTAGCTCGGGTTGTCGGGCAGCGCCAGTTCAGTCACGGCAAAGCGGCGGATGCGCTGCGCGAGTTCGAGCTTGGCTTTCAGCGGCTCGGAAACCGCCGGGTCGGCCAGCCACTCGGGCACCGGCCTGGCGGCCCGCATGATGCCGATGTGGCCGCTGGCCGACTGCCAGTAGTAGCCGAGGTCGGCGCAGCCGCCGAGCAACAGCAGCGCGCCGGCGAGCGCGAATGCGGGGGCAGCCCTCACCCCAACCCTTTCCCGGAGGGAGAGGGAGCAATACGCTCCACTTCGACCAGGCAGTCGTAGAAGGTCGGGCCGCGGCCGATGTCGGTCAGGCGCTGGCTGGTGAGCTGGTTGACGTTGGTGCCGTCCATGCCGAGCTTGCGCCACCAGATGCCCATGCCGTGCACCACGCCGGGCCGCGCGCGGCGCGAGACTTCGGCGCGGCAGCGGTGCTCGCCGCGGCTGTTGAACACGCGCACCGTGGCGCCGTTCTCGATGCCGCGAGCGGCGGCATCCGCCTCGTGGATCTCGAGCAGCGGCTCGCCTTCGATGGCGCGCAGGCTCGTCACGTTGACGAAGGTCGAATTGAGAAAATTGCGCGCCGGCGGCGAGATCATTGCCAACGGAAATTCGGCCGAGCCGCCCGCCGGCTCGTAGTTGGGCACGTGGTCGGGCAGCCCGTCCATGCCCTGCGCCTGAAGCCGTGCGCTGAAGAATTCGCAGCGGCCCGAAGGCGTTGGAAACTTGCCGTCGGCAAAAGGCGCTTCGGGCAACGGCAGGCTGGTGAAACCCTGCGCCAGCAACTGTTCGTAGTCGATGGCGCCGGGCGCAAAGGCGGTGCGGCACAGCGTCTTGTCGTCTTCGGAGAAGCAGGGCTCATCGAAGCCCATGCGGCGCGCCAGCTCACGGAAGATCCAGGCATTGCTGCGCGCCTCGCCGCGCGGCGCCACCGCAGGGCGGTTCAGCAGTACGTCGGTGTGGCCGTAGCTGCAGTGGATGTCCCAGTGCTCGAGCTGGGTGGTGGCGGGCAGCAGGTAATCGGCGTAGTCGGCGGTGTCGGTCTGGAACTGCTCCAGCACCACCGTAAAGAGGTCTTCTCGCGCGAAGCCGGCAACCACCTTGCCCGATTCAGGCGCCACCGCGACCGGGTTGCTGTTGTAGACCACGATGGCCTTTACCGGCTTGGCTTCGTCGAGCAGCGCGTCGCCGATGGTGCTCATGTTGACGGTGCGCGGCCGGCGCCCGGCGAGCAGGTCGGGCCGCTGCAGCGCGGCGCGATCGGCCGGGAAGTGGCCCGAACTGCTCAGCAGAAGCCCGCCCGCGCGGTCGCGCCAGGCGCCCACCAGCGCGGGCAGGCAGGCGATGGCGCGCGCCGCGTTGCCGCCGCCGCGCACGCGCTGCATGCCGTAGTTCAGGCGAATGGCGGCGGGCTTGGTGGTGCCGTAGGCCTGCGCCAGCGCCACGATCTGCGCCTCGGGCACGCCGCACACGGCGGCGGCGCGCGACGGCGGCCATTGCAATGCACGCTCGCGCAACTGCTCCCAGCCGAGCGTGTGGTTTTCGATGTAGTCGTGGTCGAGCCAGTCGTGCACGATGAGTTCGTGCATCAGCGCCAGGGCCAGCGCGGCGTCGGTGCCGGGCAGCAAGGCGATGTGCTCGTCGCATTTGTCGGCGGTTTCGGTCTTGCGCGGGTCGATGCACACCAGCCGTGCCCCGGCGCGCCGGGCGGCCTGGGCATGGCGCCAGAAGTGCAGGTTGCTGGCAATGGAGTTGCTGCCCCAGATCAGGATCAGCTTGGCCTCGGCGAAAAACTCGATCCGCATGCCGATCTTGGCGCCCAGGGTGTAGACCATCGCCTCGCCGCCGGCCATGGAACAGATCGTGCGGTCCAGCAGCGTCGCGCCCAGCTTGTGGAAAAAACGACGGTCCATGGACTCGCCCTGCACAAGACCCATGGTGCCTGCGTAACTATAAGGCACAATTGTTTCCGGATCTGTCTGCAATGCACGGAGATGCGCGGCGATGTCGTCAAGAGCGGCGTCCCAGCTTATGGGTTCGAACTGGCCGCTGCCCTTGGGGCCGGTGCGTTTCATGGGCTGCACGAGCCGCTCGGCATGGTCGTTGCGCTCGATGTAGCGTGAAACCTTGGTGCAAAGGACGCCGCCGGTGTGCGAATGGGCCGGATTGCCCTGTAGCTTTACGGCCACACCGTCCCTGACGGTAGTGACCAGCGCGCAGGTGTCCGGACAGTCGTGCGGGCAGGCGCCCAGGACCATGGACGTTTCGGTGGGGAGAACAGCTGTTGTAGAGACCGGGGCATCGTTCATCCGGCAAGTCTAAGTTTTCCAGATAGTGCGCTGCAATGCGCAAAAGAGGTTTTCACCATGATCAATCGCAGACATTTTTCCCTGGCCACCGGCGCGGCAGCGCTGGGTGGTTTCCAGTTGGCCAGGGCACAGGGCGACACGCCGCTGGTGCTGGGCCAATCGGCACCCTTCACCGGCCCGGCCGCGCAGCTCGGCATTCAGTTTCACCAGGGCGCCAAGCTGTTCCTGGACCAGTACAACGCCCAGCCCGGCCGCCGCCAGGTGGTGATCAAGAACCTGGACGACGGCTACGAGCCCGACCGCTGCGCCGCCAACACGCAAAAGCTGATCGATGAAGACGTGTTCGCGCTGTTCGGCTACATCGGCACGCCCACCAGCATGGCGGCGCTACCGCTCGCGGTGAAGGACAAGGTGCCCTTCATCGCGCCGTTCACCGGCGCCATGTCGCTGCGCGAACCGTTCCAGAAGAACGTGTTCCACCTGCGCGCCTCGTACAACGACGAGACCGCGCTCATCGTGAAGCAGCTCACCCACCTGCACCTGAAGAAGATCGCTGTCTTCTACCAGAACGACGCCTACGGCAAGGCCGGGCTCGACGGCGTGACCCTGGCGCTGTCGCAGCAGGACCTCAAGCCGGTGGCGTTGGCCACGGTGGAGCGCAACTCGGTCGACGTGGCCTCGGCCGTGAAGAGCATCGTGGCGGCGCGCCCCGACGCCGTGGTTCAGGTCGGCGCCTACAAGGCATGCGCGGCCTTCATTCGCGAGGCCCGCAAGGCCGGCTACGGCGGCACCTTCTTCAATGTGTCTTTCGTGGGTACCCAGGCGCTGGCCGACGAGCTGGGCAAGGGCGGCGCGGGCGTGATGGTGACGCAGGTGGTGCCTTCGCCCTACAACCCCGCCAACGCAATCACGCGCGAGTTCAGCGATGCTGTGAAAAAAGCCGGTGCCGCGGCGAGCGCCAATTTCTCGAGCATGGAAGGCTACCTTGCGGCCAAGGTGCTGACCGAAGGCCTGCGCCGGGCGCCAGGCAAGGCCTCGCGCGACGGCCTCATTGCGGGGCTGGAGAGCATCGACCGCCAGCAGTTCGGCGGCTTCGAGGTGTCGTTCTCGCCCAAGAACCACGTGGGCTCGAAGTTTGTCGAGCTGTCGATGATCACCGGGGACGGCAAGATCAGGACCTGACCGCAGGGGCATTGCGCCCCTCTTCTTGCGTCAGCCGCTCAAGCCGTCCACCGCCTGGAACATGGCCTGGCGGGCCTGGCTGACGATCTGGCCGCGCCAGGCGTCGGTGTCGGTATAGAAGGCATCGCGCATTCGCGCGCGAATGCCGTCGGCCAAGTCGGCCGGCGCTTCAGGGTGCTTGTGCAGCCAGTGGTCGGCGCGCAGCGCGCCCAGAACGTCGAGCATCGGCAGCGTGCCGTATTCGAGCGCAATGCCGGTGTATTCGGCCTGCGGGCATTCCTGGTACACCGCTTCGCTGATGAGGCCGCTCAGCAGCGCCGAGGTCGACGAGCCGTCGTAGATCGACGTCACCGGCGCCGCAGGCGCGCCCCACCAGGCGTTGGCGCGCGCGTAGGCCGCCTTGTCGTCCCGTCCCGCGAAGATGCGTTCGCCGATGCCGTTCGGCCCGAGCCCGGTGTGCAGGTCGATCCAGCCCAGCCGGCGTGTGCCGGCCGCATGGCGGCGCAGCACGTTGCGCAGCGTCTTGTTGCTCCAGGTTTGCGCCTTGCCGCCGAAGAACAGCCCGTCGTAGAACTGGTATTGACCGCCGGTGACGGCCGCCTGGAACGCAGCGACGCCATGCTTCTCGATCCATTGATCGACTGCGGCCTGGTTCTCGGGCGTGGGCGGCCACGCGTCGGGCAACAACAGCGGATGCAGCTTGGCATAGGCTTGGTTAACGGGCAGCGGCTGCGAGAAATCGACGAAATTGCGGTTCAGGTCGACGTTCTCTTGCGTGACGCGCCGCCCGTATGAAAAGCCGTGCGGGTTGAGCGCGTGCACGTACAGCACCGAAACACCCTGCGCCTTGGCTTTCTCGCGCCATTCGGCGTCGTGCAGAGCGAACACCTGCACGCCGCTGCCGCAATGACCCTCCACGCCATGGCAGGCGCTGGAGACGATCAGCAGGCGCTCCGCATTCGCATCGCCGTCGAGCGCCACGTCCATCGAAAGCTCTTCGCCGTCCTGCCCCTTGTCCGGATGCGCATGCGGCTCGACTGTGAGGCCCGCGCTCACGCAGGCCTGCAGGAATTTCTGGCGCGCCTGGGCGTAGCGCGGCGAAAACGCCTCCCCGATGCCGATCAAGATACGTTTCCTCCGGGCTTCAGGAACTGCTCGGCCAGTTGCACCCAGCAGGTGGCGCCCAGGGGAATGAGGTCGTCGTTGAAGTCGTAGCTCGCGTTGTGCAGCGTGCACGGCCCTTCGCCATGGTGCACGTCGCGGTGCGAACCGTCGCCGTTGCCGATGAAGGCATAGGCGCCCGGCTTGGCCTGCAGCATGAAGGCGAAGTCTTCCGAGGTCATGGCGGGTTCCTGCCGCAACACGTTCTCGGCGCCCACGATCTCGCCCATCACGCGGCGGGCAAAGTGGGCCTCGGCCTCGGTGTTGATGGTGGGCGGGTAGTAGCGCTCGAAGCGGAAGTCGCAGGTGGCGTCGTGCGCCGCGCAGATGTTCTCGGCAATCTTCTTCATGCGCGCTTCGATCATGTCGAGCACCTCGATGGAGAAGGTGCGCACGGTGCCCGTCAACTCGCAGTTGTCGGGAATCACGTTGTTGGCCTCGCCCGCGTGGATGGTGGTAACCGAGATCACGGCCGAATCGGTCGGCTTCATCTTGCGCGTGAGAATGGTCTGGAAGGCCTGGACGATCTCGCAGGCGATCGGCACCGGGTCGATGCCGGTCTGCGGCAGCGCGGCATGGCCGCCCTTGCCGATCACGTTCACATAGAACTTGTTGCCCGACGCCATCACCGGCCCCGGGCTCACCGCGAACTGGCCGGCCTTCATGCCGGGCCAGTTGTGCATGCCGAACACGGCGTCCATGGGGAACTGCTCGAAGAGCCCTTCCTTGATCATTTCGCGCGCGCCGCCGCCGCCCTCTTCGGCCGGCTGGAAGATCAGGTACACCGTGCCGTCGAAATTGCGGTTCTTTGCCAGGTGCTGCGCCGCGGCCAGCAGCATGGCGGTGTGGCCGTCGTGCCCGCAGGCGTGCATCTTGCCGTGGTGCTTGCTGGCATGGGCGAAGGTGTTGAGCTCGGTGACCGGCAGCGCGTCCATGTCGGCGCGCAGGCCAATGGCGCGGTTGCTGGTGCCGTTCTTGACGATGCCCACCACCCCGGTGGTGCCCAGGCCCCGGTGAATGGGAATGCCCCATTCCGTGAGCTTGCCTGCCACCACATCGGCGGTGCGGACTTCTTCGAAGCAGAGTTCGGGATGGGCGTGAAGGTCACGCCGCACGGCGGCGATACCCGCCGCCTGCGTGACGAGCGAATCGATGAGTTTCATGGGGCACAGTCTAGGCTTTGCGGAAATCCCCGCAAAGACCGTGCCGGGCAAACCCTCAGGCTGCGTTCAGGAAACCGATCAGCGGCCGAGGCTCTTCAGGTACTCGGCACGGGCGGCCACGGCGGTGTCCGTGAAATCGGTGAACACGCCGTCCACGCCGAGCTTGTAATAGATGGCGTACTCGTTCTTGCCATCCTTGTTGTAGTCGGCGGCCAGGCGGCGCGACTCGTTGCGGAAGGTGAACGGGTGCACGAACAAGCCCGCCTTGTGGGCATCGGCCACCAGCGTGGTGGGCGAAATCGACGTCGCATCGGCATCGTTGATCTTGCCGTCCTTGTTGACGTCGAGCGGCTTGCCGTCGGAACCGATGCTGCCCTTGATGCTCACGATGTAGCGCTTCCACGGGCCGATGCCGTCGGCATAGGTCTTGATTTCGGCCAGTCCGGCGGGCGTGACCATCACGTCGAAGTTGCGCTTGTCGCCCGCCTTGGTCCATTCGTAGGGGCGGTCGACCGGCACGGCGTAGGTCATGGCGCCGGTCTTCATGTCGATGCCGTCGCCGTCGATCAGCTGGATGAGCCGAGTGTTCAGGCCCTTGGCTTTCATGTACTTGAGGCTGCCCGGCTCGAACGACTGCACGTAGATGGGCGCGGTCTTGCTGTTCCAGCCTGCGGCGTTGATGGCGGCGATGACCTTGTCTTCCATCGGCAGCCCCAGGTCGCGGAAGTAGGTCGGGTTCTTGGTCTCGGGATAGATCGCGATGGTGCGGCCGGTTTCCTTCGACTTGGCCTTGGCGAAATCGATGATCTCCTGGAAGGTCGGGACCTTGAACTTGCCGTTGAATTCCTGCGGGCGCTCGGGGTCGGTCGAAATACCGCCCAGCATCTTGATTTCGGCCAGCGTGAAGTCGTTGCTGAACCAGCCGCTCTGGGTTTCCCCGTCGATCTTGATGGTCTTCTTGCGCGAGGCGAAACGCGGGTGCTTGGCCACGTCGGTGCTGATGGCCAGGTTGGGGTCGTGGCGGGCGATGAGCACGCCGTCCTTGGTGGAGACCAGGTCCATCTCGATCACGTCGGCGCCCAGTTCGATGGCGCGCGCATAGGCTTCGAGCGTCTGCTCGGGCAGGTACCCCGAGGCACCGCGGTGCGCAATGACCAGCGGCGGCTGGCCGTCGAGCGTCAGCAGCTTTCCGGACGAACCGGCGGGGCCGGTGGTACCGCAGGCGGCAAGGCAGAGCGCCGCGGTTGCAGAGAGAGCCAGCTGAAGGTTGCGCATCGTCTTTTTCTCCATCCAAAAGAGGCGCAGGGTACCCGCTTCGCATGACAGCGCCGGCAACCGCGGCGCGCAGCGCCGACTTCTTGGACAATCTGTTGCATGCTCCATACGCTTTCCCCTCAAAGCCTCGCCCTGGCCCAGGCGCTCGTGCGCATGAACACCATCAGCGCGAACAGCAACCTCGAACTGATCGACCTCGCCCAGAGCCACCTGGCCGCGCTGGGCGTCAAAAGCCGCATCACCTACAACGCCGAACGCACCAAGGCCAACCTGTTCGCCACGCTCGGCGAAGGCAAGCCGGCCGGCGTCATCGTTTCGGGCCACACCGACACGGTGCCCTGGGATGGGCAGGAATGGAGCGTAGACCCGCTCTCCGCCGTGGTGCAGAACGAGCGCCTCTACGGCCGCGGCTCGGCGGACATGAAGAGCTTCATTGCCATCGCCCTTGCCAACGCCAAGCGCTTCCTGGAAAGCGACTCGCCTTACGCGGTGCACTTCGCCTTCAGCTATGAAGAAGAAATAGGCTGTTTCGGCGTGAAGGAACTCATTGCCGACATGCGCGACGCCAACATCAAGCCGCTCGCCTGCATCGTGGGCGAACCCACCAGCATGGTGCCGGCCATCGCGCACAAGGGCGTGTACCGCTACAAGTGCTGCGTGCGCGGCAAGGAGGCGCATTCGTCGCTCACGCCGCACTCGGTCAACGCCATCGAGATGGCGGCCCGCGTGGTGGGCAAGGTGCGCGACATGGCCGAGGGCTTCGAGCGCAGCGAGCCGCGCTACGAAGGCTTCGACGTGCCCTTCAGCACCGCGAGCGTGGGGCAGTTCCACGGCGGCATTGCCGACAACGTGGTGCCGCGCGACGCCGAGTTCCGCTACGAGTTCCGAGACCTTCCCACGGCCGATGCGAAGCGCATGCAGGCCGACGTGCTGGCCTATGCCGCGAGCATCGAGCCCGCGATGAAGAAGGTGGCGCCGGATGCGGGCTTCAGGTTCGAAACGATCTGCGAGATCCCGAGCTTTCTTGGTGCGGCCGACGACCCCATCACGCTGCTTGCCCAGCGCCTGGCGGGCGAAGAGCGCACCACGCTGGTGGCCTTCGGCACCGAAGCGGGCCTTTTCAAGAACGCCGGCATCCCCACCGTGGTGTGCGGCCCGGGCAGCATCAACCAGGCGCACCAGCCCGACGAGTTCGTGAGCCTGGAGCAGCTGGCGCGCTGCGAACTGTTCATGGAACGCCTTGCGGCCACGCCCACCATTGGCTGAAGACCACCACGGCAGCGGCGCGCTGCAACGCATGAAGCGCGTCGCGCTGGGCCTGCTGTGCGCCGCGGCGCTGCTGTATGCGCTGGCCAGCGCGCTGCACGGCGAGCACGCGGCCTGGGGCTACGTGGCCGCCTTTGCAGAGGCCGCGATGGTTGGCGCCATTGCCGACTGGTTCGCGGTGGTGGCACTGTTCCGCCATCCGCTGGGTTTGCCGATTCCGCACACGGCCATCATCCCGAGCAACAAGGACCGCATCGGCGCCAAGCTGGCCGGCTTCATCTGCAACAACTTTCTCGGCACCGAGCAGGTGCTGGCCAAGCTGCGGGCATTCGACGCGGCCGGCCGCATTGCCGACTGGCTGGCGCGCCCCGCCAGCGGCGAGAAGCTGGGCGAATGGGGCGTGGCGGCCACGCGCTACGGCCTCTCGGCATTCGACGACGAGCGGGTTCGCGCCTTCATGGGCCGCGCCGCCGCGGCCGGTCTCGAGAAGATCGACCTCTCGCGCCTGACCGGCCAGGCGCTGGACGCACTCACCGCGGGCGGGCGCCACCAGGCCCTGCTCGACGATGTGCTGCAGCAGGTGGCCGGCCTGCTCGAAGGCGAAGAGATTCAGGCGCACATCACCGAAGCCATTGCGCGAGAGATAAGAACGCTGCGCTACGTGGGGCTCGACCAGGTCGCGGCCAAGCTCGCCACGCGCAAGATCGTGGCGGCCGTGGCGCGCACCATTGCCGAGCTGGCGGCCGAACCGGGCCACCCGATGCGCAAGCGCTTCGACCACTTTGTCGACGACTTCGTGGTGCGGCTCAAGCTCGACCCCGAGTTCCAGCAGCGCGGTGAACAGATCCGCGCCGAGCTGATGGCCCACCCCGCGCTGGGCGACTACCTGCATGGGTTGTGGGGCGAGCTGCTCGCGTGGCTGCACGACGACCTGGGCCGGGGCGATTCGACGATCCGCCGCCGCATCGCGTCGATGGCCGGCGCGCTGGGCGCGCGCCTGCAGGCCGACGAAGCGATCCGCCGCTGGATCAACGAGCAGATAGAAGCCGCAGCGCCGCTGGCCATCGAACGCTACCGCGAAGACATCCGGCGCTACATCGAAGAGCGGGTCGCCGAATGGAATGCGGACGAAATGACCGTGGAGCTCGAACGCAACATCGGCCGCGACCTGCAGTTCATTCGCATCAACGGCACGCTGGTGGGCGGGCTGGTGGGGCTGTTGATCCACACGGCGACGCAGCTGCTGCGCGGGTAATCGACGGCAGGCAAAAGTCCGCATGAGTCAGTTCTCACTGTCTCTTGAATTTTTACCCTGCCTCGCGGGCCATGTGTTGTTGACCGCCCATGCGCCGCAGCATTGCCCCGGGAGACAATCGAGGGCTTGTACGCAAGCGCTCCATCTTTCGCAGACGCGTTTCGACACGCGGTCTGGCGTCCGCCGACTACTACGGCTACGCACCGCTCGCACTCCGTGATCCCTTTTGCCTGTTCATGCACCCTGCCAACCCCGCCCATCCCTTTTTGACGAACCGCAGAGTCGTTTTTTTCCTCGCCCTTCTGTGCTGCGTGCTCTGGGGCAGTTCGTATCCGGCCATCAAGGGCGGATATGCGTTGTTCGGCATTGCCCCTGCCGACGTGCCCTCCAAGCTCGTCTTCGCAGGCTGGCGCTTCCTGGTCGCAGGCCTGCTCCTGCTCGTCTACGCCGTGGCCAGTGGCCAGGCGGTGCGAGGCTTCACGCGGCGGGAGTGGACGCAGATCTCGCTACTGGGCCTGACGCAGACGACGCTTCAATACGTGTTCTTCTACGTCGGCCTGGCGTACACCAGCGGGGTGAAGAGTTCGATCATGAACGCCACCGGCACCTTCTTCAGCGTGCTGCTGGCGCACTTCATCTTCCACAACGATCGACTGAGCTTCAACAAGGTGGTGGGGTGCATCGCGGGTTTCGCGGGCGTGATGGTGGTTAACCTCGGGTCAGGCTTGGGCGGCATCCCGTCCTTCGAATTCACGTTGCTCGGCGAAGGCTTCGTGGTCATTGCGGCTTTGGTTCTGGCCGCTGCGAGCATCTACGGCAAGCGCATCTCCCAGGGCATCGATCCGATCGTGATGACGGGATTGCAGCTTTCAATTGGCGGTGCCGCACTGCTGGTGGGCGGATACGCGAGCGGTGGCCATCTTTCGGGCTTCACTCCCGCCTCGACGGCGCTGCTGGTGTACATGGCTGTACTGTCCTCACTGGCGATCTCCATCTGGAGCCTGCTGCTCAAATACAACCGCGTGAGCATGATTACGGCCTTCAACTTTATGGTGCCGGTCTTCGGTGTGGCCTTGTCGAGCCTCTTCCTGCATGAGAGCCTCTTGGACTGGCGCTACGCGGCGGCCACGGTGCTAGTCTGCGGTGGCATCTGGCTCGTGACAAAGGAGCCGGCTGCCTGAGGTCTTCTGCCCCGCCCGGCGCAGCCTCACCTTCCAAGGGTGGTCGCGGCCCGCGGCGAAAGTGCCATCCGATGCGGCTGTGCCCTTTCTCCGCTTGTTCCCTAGCAGCGCCGCTGTGCGCTGACCTGTCGCGAGACTACAAGTCGGCCAGCAGCGGACACTCGCCGCCTTTCTCAATTCAGGCCTCCACGGGAACGTGGAAATCGATAAATGCTCCTGGCTGCTGCGGATCGAAACGGCCGTCATAGAGCTCAAAGTCGGGACCGTCGGCGACCTTCAAGTCCGAGGTCGGGATCAACTCGCCCCATATGGATGCCAGAGCCTCCTTGACCTGCGGTTGCAGCGCCGTGCCATTGAGGGTGATTCGGAACACGACGTAGGTTGCGGCCGGGATCTCCATCGTCGAGAAATTGGACGGCGGCACGCAGGTGGATTCGACACCGACACCTGCCATGTACTGAAAACAGCCCTCGGCCTTGTCAGCAATGGAGACAACACCATAGGTCGCCCAGCTCTGGACCTGGCCTGCGAATGGCAGCGCACCGATCAACGCGGACCACAACTGCGGGATCTCCGACTTGGTAGCCTCGTCGAAGCGGCGCGAAGGGCCGGCGACGCGGAAAGCGGGCATCGCTACGAGCTCGGGCAAACGAGAGACGGATGTATTCTGTGCAGGAGTGAGGTTCATAGGATATTGGCCTTCAATGGGTTCGACCGCGAATCCGCTGCGGAACCGGCCCGGGGAGACGCCGAACAGGCGCTTGAACGCGCGCGTGAACGCCTCCTGGGATTCAAATCCGCAGTCGAACGCAAGATCGACGAGCTTCAGGTCTGGCTCATCGCAGAGCCGTCGGGCCCCGCGCACGAGTCTGCGGCCGCGCACATAGGCCATGACGCTGCGGCCCATGCGTGCGGTGAACAGCCGTGAGAAGTGATACGGCGACAGGCCAACCTGCGCCGCGACCAATTCCAGAGTCAACGACTGGTCGAGCTGCTGCTCAATCCAGACAGCGACGCTCGAGAGCGGGTCGAGGACTGGTGGTGCCGTGCTGTTCATGGCTGGATCATGTCAAAGGGATGGCTTCGCGTCTTGACCGAATTTGCTGTGCAGACACACCTCGCCTCCATAGCCAAGAGTTGCCGCTCGCAAGCGACCGGCTGCAGTCGGCCGATTCTGTTGAAAAACTCGGTCGCAGCGTTCACCGCTGCACCGTGGCGAAAATCGACCTCTCAGATCGACCCAGGATCGACGATCGCGGCCCAGGGAATGGTTTGACCACCCCTGCAAATGTGCCCAAGAGAGCGCAATTCGAGTTTTTCAACAGAATCGGCCAGAAGCAGACATTCGCCTATACGTCTCAAATGCTTGGCGCGCTCGTCTCCCCATGGTCTTGTCTCGGCGCCGCTGTCGGCTTGGCACTCGCGGTGGTGGTCCATTGGGCCGCGCCAGTTGACGTCGACACAGTTCAGGCCGGGACATGGTTGGTGGGCATCGGTTGGATTGCTGGCCTTGCATAGGACCTCATAGATCGTGGAAGCTCCAAGTAGCCGTCCGGCCCTCGACAACCGCTGTAGCCTCAGCAGGAAAGGCAGAATGCGGCCAAGACCGGAAGTTCGTTGCGGTCTTCCAGTTTTACTGACGAAGCGTGCTGACGCTGCTCAGACGATGACTAGAGTCGATCGATAACATCCGCGCGCACGTGCCACATTGCATCAGCCTGGAGGCCAATTTTGGTGAAATCATCGTTGCGCTTCGCAATGGCGCTTGTTCTATGCGTCGCCGGCTGCGACGTTGAATTTGGCTCCTTTACGAAAGATAGAGCTGCGGCGGAGGCCGCCGTCGCGAAGTTTCGCGCTCTATACGCCAGAGGCGACTATGAGGGCATTTACGCTCTTGGTGCGCCCGAGTTACAGCAGGCAATGACCCTTGCACAATTCGTCTCGGCCGCGCAGACGGCCACGGAAAATTTGGGCCCTCTGAAAAGCACACGACAGGCTGCGGCATCGTGCTTCCCCAATCAGGTACGTTTTGCCTATTCGAGCGAGTTTGAGAAGGGCCCCGCCACCGAATGGATGGCCTGGGCCGTTCACCGTGGGAAGGCGAACCTGGTCCTCTACAAAGTGACTCCAGGGCGCGAGACCATTTCTGCGGAAAGAGCGACTGCGTGCCCCGCGTAGTACGCCGTCAAGGTCAAAAATCGGCCGATTCTGTTGAAAAACTCGAATTGCGCTCTCTTGGGCACATTTGCAGGGGTGGTCAAACCATTCCCTGGGCCGCGATCGTCGATCCTGGGTCGATCTGAGAGGTCGATTTTCGCCACGGTGCAGCGGTGAACGCTGCGACCGAGTTTTTCAACAGAATCGGCCAGGACCGGTCATTCGCTCCGCCCCTCCAACTAATTCGTACCCCGTATATGTGGCCATTCAAGAAAGTCGTGGCGGTCTCGCCGATAGCGGTCGCCCCCTCTCCAGAGCGCTCTACGTAGACCGTCCCGTTTTGCCCGACAAGGTCTTCAACGGCCCTCTCCACTTGGTGCTCAAGTCGCTCGCGTGCGAGATGCCTAGATTTGCGATTCGACACTGATCCTGCTCCCGCTGCGGTTTGACACCTGAACGTCTGCCGACCGAATTTTGACAGGCCGTGCAATCGACGGGTCTTGGCCGAATGCACCCTTCTTCGCCTCAAACACCACATCGCCACATCGCCACATCGCCACATCGCCACATCGCCACATCGCCACATCGCCACATCGCCACATCGCCACATCGCCACAGCTTACCTAAGACGCTAGCGCCGAGGCCGCGAATCTCGCCGCTGACTTCCGAAGCTATTGAGACAACACCACGAATAATTCCATCTCCAGCGAAACAGCGATTCCCCTCTGGATGATCGTTGAAGCGCAGGTGGTTGACTCCGCATGGACACGGGAGCCAACCGCGCTGCGACTCGACACATGTCACGCGAGTGACTGCGCCGCATCCCCTTTCTCCTTCTAGACTGCACGCGCAACCACAAGAAGGAGAAGGCATGCCCCGTCGCCTGTTGCGCGCTACCGCCGCGCTGACCGCCACGCTCGCCCTGGTGGGCGCCTGCAGCACCGTTGTCGCACCGCCGCCCACCACGCGGCCCGCGTCATGGGCCGCACCCGAGGCGCTGGTGCCTCCGTCCTCCTTCTCGGGGGTGCACGGCCTGGCCATCGACCAGAAAGGCCGGCTGCTCGCCGGCTCCGTGCTCGGCAACACGCTCTGGGAGGTAGACCGCGCCACCGGCGCGGCCAAGGTGCTGATCGAGGCACCCGAGGGCCAGGCCGACGACATCGCGGTCGGCCCCAAGGGCGAGCTGGCCTGGACCAACTACCTCATGGGCATGCTGCGCTACCGCGAGAACGACGGCGCGCCGACGCGCGTGCTCGCCAAGGACCTGCCCGGCCTCAACTCGCTCGACTTCGACCGCCGCAACAACAAGCTTTATGCCTCGCAGGTGTTTCTGGGCGATGCACTCTGGGAGATCGACCGCGAAGGCCAGAAGCCACCGCGGCTCATCAAGAAGGACATGGGCGGCTTCAACGGCTTCGAGGTCGGCTCCGACGGCATGCTGTACGGACCGCTCTGGTTCAAGGGCCAAGTCGTGAAGATCGACCCCGCCAACGGCCAGATGACTGTGATTGCCGACGGCTTCAAGATTCCCGCGGCCGCCAATCTGGACGGCAAGGGCAACCTCTGGGTGGTCGATGCGCGCAGCGGCGAACTGGTGCGCGTGGACCTGGCCACCGGCCGCAAGACCGTCGCGAAGCAGCTGCGCCCTTCGCTCGACAACCTGGCCATTGCGCACGACACGCCCGACGGCACCATCTACATCTCGAACATGGCCAACAACGAGGTGCAGGCCTTCAACCCCGCCACCGGTGCGCTGCGCACGCTCACCAGCGGCAAGCTCGCGGCGCCCGCGGGCCTGAAGATCGAGGGCCACACGCTCTGGGTGGCCGATGTGTTCGGCTTTCGCCAGGTGGATGTGCGCACCGGCGAAGTGCGCGACGTTTTCCGGATGCAGCGCGATCCGGAGCTCGACTATCCGTTTGCCGTCGGCCTGTCGGGCAATCTGTTTGCGCTGACCTCGTGGTTCACAGGCACGGTGCAGCTGGTCGACCGCCAGACGCTGCGGACCGTCGAGACCATTCACGGGCTGAAGGCGCCCTTCGACGCCATGCCCATGGACGACGGCAGCGTGATCTATGCCGAGATTGCCACCGGCAGCATCACGCGCGCCCGCGGCGCCAAGTTTGCAGACAAGCAAGTGCTCGCTAGCGGGTTGAGCGGCCCGGTGCAAATGATCATCGGCCAGGACGGCGCACTTTATGTGACCGAGGCCGCGGGCAAGCTGACCCGCATTCCGCTCGACGCGAGCGCACCGCTCCGTGCCATTGCGGAGGGACTGGCGCTGCCCGAAGGCCTGGCGCAAACGCCGTGGGGCAGCTTCATCGTGGCCGAGAGCGCGGCGCGCCGGCTGGTGGAAATCGATCCGGCGAACGGCTCGCGCCGCACCGTGGCGGAAAACCTGCCGATCGGCTTGGCCGCGGGCCCCGGATTACCGCCGCCCTACGTGGTGACAGGCGTGGCAGTGGGCGGCGACGGGACCATTTACATGGCCGCCGACCGGAACAATGCGATCTACCGGATTCGGCCTCAACGATGAGGTGTGAGAAGGTAAACAAAACCGCACCAAATTCTGTTTACTTTTAAAAACAACTATTACAGACTGGTCGGCGAACGACTCGTTACAACCCTTTCCACACCCAACCCTACGGCGGTGAGTCGTTCTTTTTTCCAGGAGAACAAAGCATGACTCCCCTCGTTGTTGGCCAGTTGCTGTCGCCCGAGTATTCGCTCGGCCTGGTGGCGCTCTCGTTCCTCATTTCGTTCGCGGGTTCTTTGGTGGCGCTGATCTGCGCAGGGCGCATGGTCGGGGCGGACGGGAAACCGAACCTGGCGGTGGTGGCTTGCGCCGCCGTGGCGCTGGGCGGCATCGGCATCTGGTCGATGCACTTCATCGGCATGCTGGCCTACCGGCTGCCGGTGGGCATTTCATACAACGTGCCGCTGACCGTCGTGTCCCTGGTGGCGGCCATCCTCATCTCCGGCATTGCGCTGTACCTGGCGGGCGGGCGAAGCAAATTCAGCAAGCCGGGCTGGCTGGCCGGCAGCCTGCTGGCGGGCCTGGGCGTGTGCGTGATGCACTACATGGGCATGTTTGCCATGAACATGCGCGCCTCGATGGATTTCGATCTCAACATCGTCGGCCTGTCCGTGGCCATTGCCATCACTGCCGCCGGCGCAGCTCTGTGGCTGGCCTTCAACCTGCGACGGCTGAGCCACAAGGTGGCCGCGGCCGCGGTGATGGGCGTGGCGGTGTGCACCATGCATTACGTGGGCATGAGCGCCGCCAACATGATCTGCACTGCCGCCGCTCCGACCGATGCGCTGGCCATCGGCGGCAACTACATGGGGCTTTCGGTGTTCGGCACCGCGGGCGCAGTGCTGATCTTCATCTACTGGGTGATCACGGGCACCAGCATGGACGCCCCCGCTGCGGCGCGCCGGGTCCGCACCAGCTAATTGGCGCAAGCCGGGCGCGCATCGGCGCCCTAGAGTTGGTGCAGAGCGAAAGCGATCTGCACTGACTCCTCATGCCCGCCATCGAATCCCGGCTGCACGCGGCCAGCGAATCCTTCCAGGCCCATCGCGCCAGCATGCTCGCGCTACTTGGCGAGATGCGGTCGCACGAGGCCCGCTCGGCGGCGGCCTCGAATGCCTCGGCCGAGCGATTCGCCAGGCGCGGGCAACTGCTGCCGCGCGAGCGCCTGGCGCTGCTGCTCGACACCGGCGCGCCTTTTCTGCCGCTGGCCTCGCTGGCCGGCCTGGGCCATGACGACGAAGATCTCGGCAGGAGCGTGCCCGGCGGCGGCGTGATCGCGGGCATTGGCCGGGTGGCCGGCGTGCGCTGCATGGTGAGCGCGTCCGACTCCGGCATCGACGCCGGCGCGCTGCAGCCGATGGGCCTGGACAAGCAGTTGCGCATGCAGGAGATCGCGCTCGAAAACAAGCTGCCCTACGTTCAGCTGGTGGAAAGCGCGGGCGCCAATCTCATGCAATACCGCGTGCAGGACTTCGTGCGCGGCGGCGGCATCTTCCGCAACCTGGCGCGGCTCTCGGCCGCGGGGCTTCCGGTGGTGACGGTGACGCACGGGTCCTCGACCGCGGGCGGCGCCTACCAGACGGGCCTTTCAGACTACATCGTGATGGTGCGGGACCGCACCCGCGCGTTCCTGGCCGGCCCGCCGCTGCTCAAGGCCGCCACCGGCGAAATTGCCACAGAAGAAGAACTGGGCGGCGCCGTGATGCACACGCACATTTCGGGGCTGGGCGACTACCTCGCGGAAGACGACCGCGATGCGATCCGGATCGCGCGATCCATTCTGGGCGGCATCGACTGGGCCCGAGGCGAAGCCCCGCGCAAGTTTGCGCCGCCGCTGTACGAGGCCGAAGAACTGCTTGGCATCATGCCGGGCGACGGGCGGCGGCCGGTCGATATGCGCGAGGTAATTGCGCGCATTGCCGACGGCTCGGAGTTTCTCGAATTCAGCGAGCACTACGGCAGCGCCACCGTGTGCGGCCACATGCGGCTCGAAGGCCACGCCGTGGGCATCGTCACCAACAACGGCCCGATCGATTCGGACGGAGCCACCAAGGCCACGCATTTCATCCAGGCCTGCTGCCAGTCGCGCACGCCCATCGTCTACCTGCAGAACATCACGGGCTACATGGTCGGCCGCGCGCACGAGGAGGCCGGCATCATCAAGCACGGCGCCAAGATGATCCAGGCGGTGACCAGCGCCACCGTGCCGCAGATCACGCTGCATTGCGGCGCCTCTTACGGCGCGGGCAACTACGGCATGTGCGGCCGCGGCTTTGCGCCGCGCTTCTGCTTTTCGTGGCCCAACGCGCGCACCGCCGTGATGGGCGGCGAGCAGGCGGCAAGAACCATGGCCATCGTGATGGAAGCGGGCATGGCGCGCAAAGGCGCTGTCGACCGCGCGAAGATCGACGCGATGCAGCAGCAGATCGTCGAGCGCTTCGATCGGCAGATGAGCGTGTTCACCACCAGCGCGCTGCTGCTGGACGACGGCGTGATCGACCCGCGCGATACGCGTGCGGTGCTGGCGGAAGTGCTTTCGGTGTGCCGCGATGCCGATGCGCGCGTGCCGCAGGCGATGCAGTTCTCGGTGGCACGGCCATGAGCTTCAGCAAGATTCTTGTCGCCAATCGCGGTGAGATCGCAACTCGGGTCATGCGCACCGCGCGCGCCATGGGTTGCCGCACGGTGGCGGTGTATTCGACCGCCGATGCCGACGCGGAACATGTGCGCCAGGCCGATCAGTCGGTCTGGATCGGCGGATCGCTGCCCGCGCAAAGCTACCTGAACATTTCCGCCATCGTCGATGCTGCGCTTGCAAGCGGCGCGCAGGCCGTGCATCCGGGCTACGGCTTTTTGGCGGAGAACGCCGCGCTCGCGCAGGCCTGCCGCGATGCGGGCCTCGTCTTCATCGGCCCCTCGCCCGAAGCCATTCGCGCAATGGGCGACAAGGCCGGCGCGAAGCGGCTGATGCAGGCGGCCGGCGTGCCGTGCATTCCCGGCTACCAGGGTGAAGACCAGAGCCAGTCCACACTCGCCGCCGAAGCCGCGCGCATCGGCTGGCCCGTGATGATCAAGGCAACAGCCGGAGGTGGCGGACGCGGCATGCGCCTGGTGCCCTCGGCCGCGGCCTTTGCCGAACTGCTGCAGAGCGCGCAGTCGGAAGCGCTCAATGCCTTCGGCGACGCGGCCGTGATCCTGGAGCGCGCCATCGTGGCACCGCGCCACATCGAGATCCAGGTGTTCGCCGACCGGCACGGCAACGCCATTCACCTGGGCGAGCGCGACTGCTCGGTGCAGCGGCGGCACCAGAAGGTGATCGAGGAATCGCCCTCGCCGGCCGTTTCCGCAGCCTTGCGCGAACGCATGGGCGCAACGGCCGTCGCCGCCGCAAAAGCCATCGGCTACGAAGGTGCGGGCACGCTGGAGTTTCTGCTCGATGCCGAGGGGCGCTACTGGTTCATGGAAATGAACACGCGGTTGCAGGTGGAGCACCCGGTGACCGAGGCTGTGACAGGGCTCGACCTGGTCGAGCTGCAGTTGCGCATCGCGGCCGGCGAGCCGCTGCCCTTGACGCAGCAGGATGTGCGCATGAGCGGCCACGCGATCGAAGTGCGCCTGTGCGCCGAAGATCCGCGGCAGGGCTTTCTGCCGCAAAGCGGCACGCTCGCCGTTTGGCGGCCTTCGCCAACTTTGCGCACCGAACACGCGCTGCGCGACGGCGCTCAGGTACCGCCGTTCTACGACTCGATGACTGCCAAGCTGGTGGCCCACGGCCGCACGCGCGATGAAGCCCGGCAACGGCTGCTCGCCGGCTTGCAAGACACGGTGGCGCTGGGCGTTGCCACGAACCAGCAACTGCTGCAGCGCGCGCTCGCACACCCGGCGTTCGTGAGCGGCGCGGCGACCACCGCCTTCATCGCCGAACAGCTCGACGTCTTGCTCGCGCCCGACGCCGCGGCCGAAGCGCGCGCCACGTTGCTCGCTGCGCTGTTGCTCCAGCTGGGAGAGCACGGCTGGCCCTCGCCGCTTGCGCACAGGCTGCCGAATGCATTGCGCTTCGCGCTCGATGGAACGGCCTGCCAGGCGCGCGTGCAGCCTCTTGGCGCTGGCCGTTTCGACATTTCCATTGGCGAACATCCTCCGGTGCGCATCGACCTGCTTGCGCTGCCCGGCGAAGGACATGTGCGCTTTTGTTGCAACGGGTTGGCCGAACAAGCGGTGGTGGCGCGCGGATCGGCGGGCAGCCTCTTCTTTCACTTTCGCGGCCGGCCTTTTCAGCTGCATGACCTGACGCATGCCGCGGTCGCGCGAGAGGGTGTTGCTGCCGCCGACGGGCTGCTGCGCGCCTCGATGAACGGCCGCGTCATTGCGCTGCTGGCGGCGGAGGGCGACACGGTGGCCGCCGGCCAGCCGCTCGTCACGCTTGAGGCCATGAAGATGGAACATGTGCACTGCGCGCCGCGTGCCGGCCGGCTGGCCGCGCTGCATGTGGCCGTGGGCACGCAAGTGGCCGCACGCCATGTGGTGGCGGAAATCGCCGATGCCTGACGAGGCCGCGCCTGCGCAGATATTTGTTGAAAGCCGCCCGATGAACGCTCCTTCCCGGTACCGCTCCGTTTTCTCGCCCGGCCTCTTTGCCGGCCAGGTGATCGTCGTCACCGGCGGTGGCTCGGGCATCGGTCGCTGCACGGCACACGAACTCGCATCGCTCGGCGCGCAGGTGGTGCTGGTCGGCCGCAACCTTGAAAAGCTCGAAGCGGTGCAGGCCGAAATCACCGGCGACGGCGGCAAGGCGAGCATGCAAGCCTTCGACATCCGGCAAGAAGAAGCCGTGCGCAGCGCGATAGCCGCCATCGTTGCCGTACACGGCCGCATCGACGGGCTCGTCAACAACGCCGGCGGCCAGTACATCACGCCGCTCGCGGCCATCTCGGCCAAGGGGTGGGAGGCGGTGATCCATACCAATCTCACGGGCGGCTTTCTCGTGGCGCGCGAATGCTTTCTGCAGAGCATGCAGGCGCACGGCGGCGCCATCGTCAATATCGTGGCCGACATGTGGGGCTCGATGCCCAACATGGGCCACAGCGGCGCAGCGCGCGCCGGCATGGTGAGCTTCACCGAGACCGCAGCGCTCGAATGGGCCGCGAGCGGCGTGCGCGTGAATGCCGTGGCGCCGGGCTACATCGCATCGAGCGGCATGGACCACTACCCGCCCGAAGCAGGCGACATGCTGCGCGCGATGCGCAGCACGGTGCCAGCGGGCCGCTTCGGCAACGAGGCCGAGACCTCCGCCGCCATTGCCTTTTTGTTAAGCCCCGCCGCCAGCTTCATCAGCGGCAGCGTGCTGCGAGTGGATGGCGCACGGCCGCAGGTGCGCATGGGCTGGCCGATGGCACTGCCGGACAAAGAGACGCAGCAGCGTGTGGCGGTGCGGCCTTTCGACGGCTTTCACCGGGCGCAGACGCCGCGTGTCTTCAAGAACGCCGACGAACCGAACGACTGACTGACTGGAGACAACCGCATGCAGTACACCCATGAGCACCTCGAGATTCAGAAGACGCTGCGCCGCTTCATCGACGAAGAGATCAATCCGCATGTCGACGAATGGGAAGAAGCCGAGATCTTTCCCGCGCACGAGGTCTTCAAGAAGCTCGGCAGCCTGGGCATGCTGGGCCTCAACAAGCCCGAAGCCTTCGGCGGCGCCGGGCTCGACTATTCGTATGCGATGGCCATGGCGGAGGCGCTGGGCCATGTGAGCTGCGGCGGCGTGCCGATGGCGATTGGCGTGCAGACGGACATGTGCACGCCCGCGCTCGCGCGCTTCGGCAGCGACGAACTGCGGCGCGAGTTCCTGGAACCTGCCATCGCGGGCGACATGGTCGGCTGCATCGGCGTGAGCGAGCCCGGCGCGGGCAGCGACGTGGCGGGCCTGAAGAGCCATGCGCGCAAGGACGGCGGCGACTACCTCATCAGCGGCCAGAAGATGTGGATCACCAACAGCCTGCAGGCCGACTGGATGTGCATGCTGGTCAATACCGGCGATGGACCCGTGCATCGCAACAAGTCGCTCGTGATGGTGCCGATGGACAGCCCCGGCATCGAGAAGGCGAAGAAGATCCGCAAGATCGGCATGCACTCGAGCGACACGGGGCTCATCTACTTCGACAACGTGCGCGTGCCGCAGCGCTATCGCATCGGCGAGGAAGGCCAGGGCTTCGTCTACCAGATGCAGCAGTTCCAGGAAGAGCGGTTGTGGGCCGCTGCAAGCTCACTCGAACCGATGGAAGACTGCATCGCGCAGACCATCGGATGGGCGCAGGAGCGCAGGATGTTCGGCGCCACGCTGGCCGAGCAGCAGTGGGTGCAGTTCAAGCTCGCCGAGCTCAAGACCGAAGTGGAAGCGCTGCGCGCCCTCACCTACCGCGCCTGCGACCTGCATGTGCAGGGCGAGGACGTGCTCGAACTGGCCTCGATGGCCAAGCTCAAGACCGGCCGGCTCACGCGGCAGGTGGCCGACACCTGCCTGCAGTTCTGGGGCGGCATGGGCTTTACGCTCGAGAACCGCGTCTCTCGCCTGTACCGTGACGGCCGTCTCGGCTCCATCGGTGGGGGCGCGGACGAGGTGATGCTCGGCATCCTCGCCAAGACGATGGGCATTGCCAAGCGGCCACCACGCGGCTGACGGCGGCTGAAGCGCACATGGACGCCGAACTGCAATCCGACCGCGCGGCGCTGGCCGACACGGTGCGGCGCTTTGCCGAGAACGAGATCGCGCCGCACGTGCAGGCCTGGGACGACTCGGGCGAGTTTCCCCGGGTGCTGTACACGCGCGCAGCGGAACTCGGCTTGCTGGGCCTCGGCTACCCCGAATCGCTGGGCGGCACGCCGGCCCCGTATTCACTGAAGCTCCCCGCGTGGATTGCGCTCGCGCGCCACGGCAAGAGCGGCGGCGTGCTCGCCAGCCTGTTCTCGCACAACATCGGCCTGCCGCCCGTGGTGCTGCATGCGAGCGATGCGGTGCGCAGCGAAGTGGTCCCGCCGGTGCTGCGCGGCGAGAAGATTGCCGCGCTCGCCATCACGGAGCCCGGCGGTGGTTCCGACGTGGCGGCGCTGCGCACCACGGCGCGCCGCGACGGCGAACACTACGTGGTGAACGGCGAAAAGGCCTTCATCACCTCGGGCGTGCGGGCCGACTGGATCACGGTGGCGGTGCGCACCGGCGAAGAGCGCGGCGCCCGCGGCATCTCGATGCTGCTGGTGCCCGGCGATGCGCCTGGCCTCACGCGCACGCGCCTCACGAAGATGGGCTGGCTGTGCTCCGACACCGCGCAGCTTCACTTCGACAACGTGCGCGTGCCTGCACGCTACCTGCTCGGCAGCGAAGGCGCGGGCTTTCGCATGGTCATGGGCAACTTCAACGGCGAACGCATCGGGCTGGCGGCGGGCGCACTCGGCTTTGCGCAGGCCTGCCTCGACGAGGCGCTGGCCTGGTCTCAGGAGCGCAAGACCTTCGGCGCCGCGCTCATCGAACACCAGGCGGTGCGCCACAAGCTGGTCGACATGCAGATGCGCATTGCGTCCACTGAAGCGTGGCTCGAAGCCGTATCGGCGCAAGGGGATGCGCACGAGGCGGCGGGCAGGTGCAATGCGCCCGAGTGGGTCGCGCAGGTTTGCATGCTCAAGAACCATGCGACGCAAACCATGCAGTTCTGCGCCGACCAGGCCGTGCAGATCCTGGGCGGCATGGGTTTCATGCGCGGCACCGTCAGTGAACGCATCTACCGCGAAGTGAAAGTGATGATGATCGGCGGCGGCGCCGAGGACATCATGAAGGAGTTGACCGCGCGGCAGCTGGGCTGGCTTTAGGCCCCGGACTTCAGTCGTTGTGCTCGCCGTCGCCGTGCCGCGCCGCGGTCAGGGCGTTTGCGGCACGCAGCTTGTCCTTCTTGCTCGGCCGCTTGCCCTTGATGCCGCCGGTGCCCGAGGCATCGACCATCGGCACGGGGGCTTCGGTCGGCTCGAAGCCTTCGATGCGTTCGCGTGGCAGGCTGAGGCCCTGACGTTTTTCGATCAGGCGAAAGTGCGCCTCGGTGGCTGCGCTCACGAAGCTGATCGCCAGCCCGCTTTCGCCGGCGCGGCCGGTGCGGCCGATGCGGTGGATGTAGTCGGTGGGCGAGCGCGGCAGGTCGTAGTTGATCACCACGGGCAGCTGCGCAATGTCGATGCCGCGCGCCGCAAGGTCGGTGGCAATCACCACGTCCCAGCGGCTTTCCTTGAACTGCGCGAGGATGCCGGTGCGCGTGCCCTGCGCAATGTCGCCGTGGAAGGGCACCGCGTAAACACCGTTCTTGTAGAGCTTCTCGGCCACGGTCTGGGCCGCATGCTGCGTGGCGACGAAGACCAGCACGCGGTCCCACTCGTTTTCTTTCAGCAGGTGGCGCAGCAGCTGCGTGCGGCGGTTGGCGTCGACTTCGATCACGCGCTGCACGATGGCGGGTTCGGTGCCGGGCTCGCCCTGCACATCGATCACCGCCGGGTCGCGCAGCGCGGTGTCGGCCAGCGCCTGGATGGCAGGCGGGAAGGTGGCCGAGAACAGCAGGTTCTGGCGCTGCGGCGGCAGCAGCGCGAGGATGCGGCCCAGTTCTTCGGCAAAGCCAAGGTCGAACAATCGGTCGGCCTCGTCGAGCACGAGCATGGAAACCGCATTGAGCTTGAGCGCGTTGTGGTCCACCAGGTCGAGCAGCCGGCCCGGCGTGGCCACCACGATGTCGGCACCGCCGCGCAGGCTCATCATCTGCGGGTTGATCGACACGCCGCCGAAGGCAATGGCGATCTTGAGCCGCTCGGGCAGGTGCTGCGCAAGGCTGCGCATGGTTTCGCCCACTTGGGCGGCGAGTTCGCGCGTGGGCACGAGCACCAGCGCGCGCACGCGGCGCGGCGACGTGGCGCGCTCGGCCGCCAGGCGCTGCAGCAGCGGCAGGGAAAATGCGGCGGTCTTGCCCGAGCCGGTCTGCGCCGAACCCCGCACGTCGCGGCCTTGCAGAATTGCGGGAATGGCCGCGGCCTGGATGGCGGTCGGCGCGGCATAGCCGCTTTCGGCGGCAGCCTGCACGAGCGCGGGGGCCAGGCCCAGTGAGTCGAATGGCATGTGAGCAGACAGAGAAAGATGAACCGGGAACCGACAGGAACCGAAGCGTTGAAGAAGAGATCGACCGAATGACGATGAAGAGCAATCAGTCCACCGCCCTGGTGTATTCCACCGAAGCCGGAGGCCGCATGTGCCCCGAGTGCCGCGCGCCGATCGCGCAGTGCCGCTGCAAGGAGCTCAGGGCGCGCATTCCGGCCACTGACGGCATTGTGCGTGTATCGCACGAGACCAAGGGCCGCAAAGGCAAGGGCGTCACGGTGATCAAGGGCCTGGCGCTCGATGCGGCGGCGCTCGCGGCCGTGGGCAAACAGCTCAAGACGGCCTGCGGCACGGGCGGCACGGTGAAGGACGGCACCATCGAAATCCAGGGCGACCACCGCGAACTGGTGATCGCGGCGCTCACCAAGCGAGGCCACGTAGTGAAGCGCGCCGGAGGCTGAACCTCATGAAACCCGAAGACCTGCAGCGCCTTGTCACGCTCGAAATGCCTTTCGGCAAGCACAAGGGCACGTTGATTGCCGATTTGCCGGGCAATTACCTGAATTGGTTCGCACGCGAGGGTTTTCCCGCAGGTGAAATCGGCCGGCTGCTCCATTTGATGCATGAAATAGACCACAACGGGCTCTCCGGCCTTCTGCAACCGTTGCGAAACCGCCCTCCAAGGCGTGATGTTTCGTAAGAAGAGCGAATTTCATCACCCTTTTTCCAGATCGCATTGATAATCGTGCCTACGTGTCTGTGAGCCTGCCTCCCGTGCACGTAATTCGGTGATCGGTCAGTTTCGCGCCACAGCGCATTTGTTTGTTGTGATTCTGGGACTCCATCGCTTTGTTTTGTTGGTTTGAATTAGGAGTCCCTCAATGGGCAAGAAACTCTACGTAGGCAACCTCGCCTACTCTGTGCGTGACAACGACCTGGAACAGGCTTTCGGCGAGTTCGGCTCGATCGTCAGCGCCAAGGTCATGATGGAACGCGACACCGGCCGCTCCAAGGGCTTCGGCTTCGTGGAAATGGGCACCGACGCTGAAGCGCTGGCTGCCGTTGAAGCCATGAACGGTCATTCGCTCCAGGGCCGCGCCCTGACCGTGAACGAAGCACGTCCGATGGAAGCTCGTCCCCCCCGTACCGGTGGTGGCGGCGGCTACGGCGGCGGCGGTGGTGGTGGTTACGGCGGTGGTGGTGGCGGTGGCGGCTACGGTGGTGGCGGCGGCGGCGGTGGCCGCAGCGGTGGTGGCGGTGGCTACGGCGGCGGCGGCGGTGGTCGCGGCGGCTACTAAGCCCTTCCCCCGAGACCTCGCTCTCAAATGAAAAAGCTCCTTCGGGAGCTTTTTTCGTTTCTGCGCCCCACGCTCCGCCTGAGCTCCGCGCAAAGGCCTGGGCACCCTTGTACGCATTTGTCCTTACCGCGCCGGTCAGCCCAAGGTCAGCCGCGGGCGACGACCCTCACCCGTCCAATCAAGAGGGTCGAGACAATGCGCATAAAGAGTCAGGCGGACTTCTTTTCAGGAGTCATGTTCACAAGTGTCGGCGGCGCTTTCGCCATCGGCGCCACCACCTACACCATCGGCGACGGTGCCCGCATGGGGCCCGGCTACTTTCCGCTGATGCTGGGCATTTTGCTGGCGGTGCTCGGCGGGGCCATCATGTTCCAGGCCATGGTGGTCGAAACCGCCGGCGGCGACCCGATCGGCAAATGGGCCTGGAAGCCGCTGGCCTTCGTGCTGGGCGCCAACCTGGCCTTCGGCGTGCTGCTCGGCGGGCTGCCGAGCATCGGCCTTCCCGCCATGGGGATGATCGTCGCGATCTACGCGCTCACCATCATCTCGAGCATGGCGGGCGAGCACTTCAAGCTGCGCGACGTGCTGGTGCTCTCCACCATCCTGGCGGCCGGCAGCTACGTGGCCTTCATCTGGGCGCTGAAGCTGCAGATCCAGGTCTGGCCTACTTTCATTTCGGGTTGAGGAGCGCACCGCCATGGAACTGTTCCACAACCTCGCGACCGGCTTCGGCGTCGCCTTCACTTTCACCAACCTGCTGTATTGCCTGGTCGGCTGCATCCTGGGCACGCTGATCGGCGTGCTGCCGGGAATCGGCCCGGTCGCGACCATCGCGATGCTGCTGCCGGCCACGTACGCACTGCCGCCCGTGTCGGCGCTGATCATGCTGGCCGGCATCTACTACGGTGCGCAGTACGGCGGCTCGACCACCGCAATTCTGGTGAACCTGCCCGGGGAGTCATCCTCCGTGGTCACCTGTATCGACGGCTACCAGATGGCAAGGCAGGGCCGCGCCGGCCCTGCGCTCGCTGCTGCGGGCCTGGGCTCGTTCTTTGCCGGTTGCGTGGGCACGCTCATCTTGGCTGCCTTCGCGCCGCCGCTCACCGAGCTGGCCTTCAAGTTCGGCCCGGCCGAGTACTTCTCGCTGATGACGCTGGGCCTGATCGGCGCCGTGGTGCTGGCTTCGGGCTCGCTGCTCAAGGCCGTGGCCATGATCGTGCTCGGCCTGCTGCTCGGCATCGTGGGCACCGACGTCAATTCGGGCGTCGCGCGCTTCAGCTTCGACATTCCCGAGCTCACCGACGGCATCGGCTTCGTGGTGATTGCCATGGGCGTGTTCGGCTACGGCGAAATCATCGGCAACCTCTCGCAGCCCGACGACGAGCGCGAGGTGTTCACGCACAAGGTGAAGGGCCTGTGGCCTACCAAGGATGACTTCAAGCGCATGACGCCCGCGGTGCTGCGCGGCACCGCCCTGGGTTCGGCGCTCGGCATCCTGCCCGGCGGCGGCGCGCTGCTTGCGGCCTTCGCGGCCTATGCACTCGAGAAGAAAATCAAGATGCGCCCCGGCGAGGTCGCCTTCGGCAAGGGCAACATCCGCGGCGTGGCATCGCCCGAATCGGCCAACAACGCGGGCGCACAGACCTCGTTCATTCCGCTGCTCACGCTGGGTATTCCGCCCAACGCGGTAATGGCGCTGATGGTGGGTGCGATGACCATCCACAACATCCAGCCGGGCCCGCAGGTGATGACCAGCAACCCGGAACTCTTCTGGGGACTGATCGCCTCGATGTGGATCGGCAACGCGATGCTGATCGTGCTGAACCTGCCGCTGATCGGCATGTGGATCAAACTGCTGACGGTGCCCTACAAGTTCCTGTTCCCGGCCATCGTTCTGTTCTGCGCGATTGGCGTGTACTCGACCAACAACAACACCTTCGACGTGTGGATGGTCGCGATCTTCGGCTTTGTCGGCTACCTGTTCCTGAAGCTCAAGACCGAACCGGCACCGTTGCTGCTGGGCTTCATCCTCGGGCCGATGATGGAAGAAAACCTGCGCCGCGCGTTGCTGCTGTCGCGCGGCACATGGAGCGTGTTCGTCACGCGGCCTCTGTCGGCAGGCCTGCTGGTCGCGGCAGCGCTGCTGCTGGGCATCGTGCTGCTGCCATCCATCAAGGCGAAGCGAGAGGAAGCCTTCGTCGAGGAATAAACGCAAGCCGGCGGTCAGCGCACAAGCAGTTGCCAGGCCATACCTGCGAGTGCCGAGGCGAGCACCACCGGGATCACGCCGGCCTTGAAGCGGAAAAGCGCGATGGCCGCGAGCGCGCCGATGACGGCGGAGGGAAACTCGAAGGGCCCTGACAAGCCCTTCGGCCAGAGCACGTGGTAGGCGAAGAAGACCGCCAGGTTGACGATCACGCCGACCACGGCCGCGGTAATGGCGGTGAGCGGGGCAGTGAACTTCAGGTTGCCGTGGGTCGACTCGATGAAGGGGCCACCCAGCAGAATGAACAGGAACGACGGCAGGAAGGTGAAGAAGGTCACCACCGTCGCGCCTGCCACGCCGGCTGCAAACAGCGCATGGGGGCCGAACAGTGCCTGGCCCCACGCGCCGACGAAGCCCACGAACGACACGACCATGATCAAGGGACCGGGCGTGGTTTCTCCGAGTGCGAGGCCGTCGATCATCTGCGTGGCGGTCAGCCAGTGGTAGTGGTCGACCGCGCCCTGGAACACATAGGGCAGCACCGCATAGGCCCCGCCGAAGGTCAGCAGCGCCGCCTTGGTGAAGAACCAGCCCATCTGCGTGAGCGCGCCGCTCCATCCGTACTGCGCCGTGAGCGCGCCCAGCGCGCCGAGCCACAGCAGGAAGAACACCGCCAGCACGCGCGCGAAGCGGCCCCAGCTGAAAAGGGCATGCGGCGGCGTGGGCATGTCATCGTCGATGAGCGCCGGGCCGGCCGAGCCCGCCGCGGCGCCGTGCCCACCGCCCGGCGAGAAGTACGCCGGCGCGAACCGGCTGCCGAAGTAGCCGACGGCCCCGGCGGACAGCACGATCAGCGGAAACGGCAGCTGCAGCGCAAAGATCGCTATGAAAGCGGCAACGGCAATCGCCCAGAGCCAGGCGTTCTTGAGCACCCGCGAGCCGATGCGCCATGCCGCGAAAAGCACGATGGCCGTGACCGCGGGCTTCACGCCGTAGAGCAGACCCGCCACCGCCGGCACGTGGCCGTAGGCCATGTACGCCCACGACAGCCCGATGAGGATGAAGAGCGAAGGCAGCACGAAGAGCACACCCGCCGCAAGGCCGCCCCAGGTGCGATGCATGAGCCAGCCGATGTAGGTGGCAAGCTGCTGCGCCTCAGGGCCTGGCAGCAGCATGCAGTAGTTGAGCGCATGCAGAAAGCGCTTTTCCGAGATCCAGCGCCGGCGCTCCACCAGTTCCTGGTGCATCAGCGCAATCTGCCCCGCCGGACCGCCAAAGCTGATGAAGCCAAGCTTGAGCCAGTAGGCGAAGGCCTGCCAGAAGCTGACGGCTGCGGGTCGTTCAACGGGTACAGCGGACTCTGGCAATGCCATGAATGAGACTTTCTCGTTGTGCTATTTCAGGAATGCGTCATAGGCGGTCTTCAGGATGAGCGCGCTCACCACCGCGATGAACACCACCCGCACGAAGCCCGCTCCATGCTTCAGCGCAACACGCGTGCCCAGCAGGCTGCCCGCGACGTTGGCCACCGCCATCACCAGCCCATAGTGCCACCACACATGCCCCTTGAGGGCAAGCAGCAGCAGGGCCGCGGCGTTGGTGAGCGTATTGATGATCTTGGCCGACGCAGAAGCATTCAGAAAGTCGTAGCCCATCCAGCGCACGAACAAAAAGACGAGGAAGCTGCCCGCCCCAGGCCCGAAGAAGCCGTCGTAAAAGCCGATCGACAGGCCGATGGCGCAGGCCGCCAGCGTTTCGGCACGGCCGCTGAAGCGCGGTACGTGGTGGCGGCCCAGGTCCTTGCGCGCCAGCGTGTAGAGCAGCACGCCAAGCAGCACGATGGGCAACGCGCGCCGCAGGAAGTCGCCCGGAAACAGGGTCACGCCCCAGGCGCCGAGCATCGACCCCGCAAATCCGAGCAGGGCGGCCGGCCACAAAGCACCCCAGCGCATCTGCACCCGCTGGCTGAACTGCGCGGCCGCGGCCGCCGTGCCCCAAATAGAAGCGCTTTTGTTGGTGCCCAGCAACGTGGCCGGCGGTGCACCCGGAAACACGGCGAAGAGCGCCGGCACAAGGATCAACCCGCCGCCGCCCACGATCGAATCGACAAACCCTGCGAGCAGCGAAGCGCCCGTGACCACCAGCATTTCCATGCCTGGATTGTCGCACCCGAGGCGCTACCAAAAGAGGAGCTTCGATGAAAGGCAGGGCGGGCTTGCAAGCGCTCTTGCGCCAGTCAGGAATCGGCAGGCGAAGGGGCTGCGCCGGGCAATAAAAAAGGCGCCGACCAGCGGCGCCTTTCAAGTTCAAACACGGCTTCTCGAACGGAAGCCTTGAAGAATTTTTGTTGTAGACCGAATTTGTCTCCTCGGACCCTCGGCAGCACGAGCTTGGCCCGTTCGCGAGTGGGCAGACTTTAGGCGGTGCACCGGGCCAGTGCATTGGGAATTACCCGCTTTGCCTTACCTTCCAGGGGCTCACGGCAAACAAAAGTGTTTCGGAGCGTTAACGCAGCGGACCCGACATGGCACGACTTGTGCACGCAGGCGGATTGAGCCATTCATGGAGCCCCTCGAACCATGTCCATGTCCGAAAGCGAACGCATCGCCCTTGCCGCACGGCTGCACGTGGCACTGCGGCGAAAGCACGGGCGCGTGACCGACACCGAATGGATGGCCACCAATGCCGAATACGCCGCCGAGATCGTGCGCATGACGCGCGCGCATGCCGCGGAGACCAAGGACGAGGATCTCTACCTGCTCGCCACCCGCCTCGAGCAGGCCATGGAGCCCTTGGCGCGCGCCGCACGGCTGGCCGCGCGCGCGCCCGACGGCAATCCGCCGAAGCCCCGGCCGCGGTTTGCGGGCGGCCTGGGCTGATTCTTTTTCGACGCCAGGCGCTCAGCCGCCAGCCAGTGCGGCCTTGCGGATGCTCTGCAGCGTGCTGGCCGGCGTGATGGCCTCCGGATCGAGCAGGCAATGCAGCACCGCGGGCTTGCCGCTCGCACGGGCGCGCGCCAGCGCGGGGCCGAACTCCTCCGTGCGGGTCACGCGCTCGCCATGTCCGCCGAACACTTCGGCATAGCCGCGGAAGTCGGGGTTCTTCAGCTGCGTGGCGCTCACGCGGCCCGGGTAGTGCTTTTCCTGGTGCATGCGGATGGTGCCGTACATGGCGTTGTCCAGCAGCACCACGATGATCGGCAGGCCGTACTGCACGGCGGTTGCGAACTCCTGGCCGTGCATCATGAAGTCGCCGTCGCCCGCGAACACCACCACCTCGCGCTGCGGCCACAGCCGCTTGGCGCCCACGCCCGCCGGCAGGCCATAGCCCATCGACCCGCTGGTGGGCGCCAACTGGCTCGCAAACGAGCGGAACGGCCAGAAGCGGTGCACCCAGGTGGCAAAGTTGCCGGCGCCGTTGCAGAAGATGGTGTCGGCCGGCAGCACCTCTCGCAGGTGCTGCATCACCTCGCCCATCTGCAGCGGGCCCGGAATGCGGATGAGGGCCGGATCGCTCCAGCGCAAAAAGTCTTCGCGCGCGGTCTTCATCTCGGCCAGCCAAACCGGCGGTGAAGCTGGGCGCAGCGCGGCCACTGCCTCGGCAAACGCCTGCGGCGTGGCGTGGATGCCCAGCGCCGGGCGGTAAAGCTTGCCGAGCTCGTCGGCATCGGCATGCACATGCACCAGCGCCTGCTTCGGTTGCGGAATGGCAAGCAACTCATAGCCCTGCGACGGCACCTCGGACAGCCGACCGCCGACCAGCAGCACCAGGTCTGAATTGTGGATGCGCTCGAGCATGCGCGGATTCGCGCCAAGCCCCAGGTCGCCCGCATAGCAAGGATGCTCGGCCGACAGCAGCATCTGGCGCCGGAACGAGCAGTACACCGGCAGCGAGAACGCCTCTGCAAAACCCGCGAACTGCCGCGTCGCGGCTTCTGACCAGCGGCTGCCACCGAGGATGGCCACAGGCCGCTGTGCTTGCGACAGCCGCTGCTGCAGTTGCGCGATTTGCGTCGCGCCCGGATAGGTTTCGGTCACGGCATAGGGCTGCGCATCGGCCACCACCGCGGCTTCGGTCAGCATGTCTTCCGGCAGCGCGATCACCACCGGCCCGGGACGGCCCGAGGTGGCGACGTGAAAGGCGCGCGAGACCAGCTCGGGCACGCGCGCCGGATCGTCGATTTGCACCACCCACTTGGCCATGGTGCCGAAGACCGCGCCGTAGTCCAGCTCCTGGAAGGCCTCGCGGCCCAGCGCCTCGCGCGCCACCTGGCCCACGAAGAGCAGCATCGGCGTCGAATCCTGGTGCGCGATGTGAACGCCGGCCGCCGCGTTGGTGGCGCCCGGCCCGCGCGTGACAAAGCACACGCCGGGTTGGCCGGTGAGCTTGCCCTGTGCCTCGGCCATCATCGCGGCGCCACCTTCCTGGCGGCACACCGTCACGTCGATGGAGGCATCGTGCAGCGCATCGAGCACGGCCAGAAAGCTTTCGCCGGGCACGCAGAAGAGTTGCTTGACGCCGTGGGTGATGAGCTGGTCGACCAGGATCTGGCCGCCGGTGCGGGGAGAAGTCATGCTGTGTCCAATCAGAAATTCATTCGAGAGCTTCGCATGCCGCGGCAATGCGCGCACACGCCTCTTCGAGCTGCGCCATCGATGTCGCATACGAAATGCGGAAATACGGCGCGAGCCCGAACACGCTGCCCGGCACCACCGCCACTTCGAACTCCTGCAGCAGGTAGTTGCAGAAGTCGCTGTCGGTCTGCAGCAGCATGCCGCTCGCCGTGCGCCGGCCGAGCACGCCGGCACAGCTCGCAAAAGTATAGAAAGCGCCTTCGGGCACGCGGCAACGCAGGCCGGGCGCGCGGTTCAATGCCGCCACCACAAAGTCGCGCCGCGCCTGGAAGTCATCGCATCGCTCGGCCACGATGTCTTGCGGCCCCGTGAGCGCCTCGGTCGCGGCCGCCTGGCTCACCGACGACGGGCAGGAGGTCGACTGGCTCTGCACCACCGCCATGGCCGCGATCAGCGCGCGCGGCCCTGCCCCGTAGCCCACGCGCCAGCCTGTCATTGCATAAGCCTTCGACACGCCGTTCACGGTGAGCGTGCGCTCGCGCAGCCGCGGCTCCACGGTGGCCGGCGTGGCAAACGCCAGGCCGTCATAGAGAATGTGCTCGTAGATGTCGTCCGCCAGCACCCACACCGCGGGATGCCGCAGCAGCACCTCGCACAACGGCGCGAGCTGCGCCGCGCTGTAGGCCGCGCCGCTCGGGTTCGATGGCGAGTTCAAGAAGAGCCAGCGCGTGCGCGGGGTGATGGCCGCCTCGAGCTGCGCAGCATCCAGCCGAAAGCCCTGCGCCTCGGTGCACGGCACGCTCACGGGCATGCCGCCGCAGATCTGCACGATGTCGGCGTAAGACGTCCAGTACGGCGCCGGCAGGATCACCTCGTCGCCCGGGTTCAGGCTGGCCATCAACGCGTTGAAGATGACCTGCTTGGCGCCCGCGCCCACGCTGATTTCATTCAACGCAAAGTCCAGCCCGTTGTCGCGCTTGAACTTGAATTGCACCGCGGCCTTCATGGCGGGGCTGCCGTCGAGCACGGTGTAGCGCGTGTCGCCGCGCTCCATGGCACGCGCCGCGGCGGCGCGAATGTGCTCGGGCGTGTCGAAGTCCGGCTCGCCCGCGCCCAGCACGATCACCGGCCGGCCGGCGCGCTTCAACGCATTGGCATGGTCGGTGATGCGCAGGATTTCCGACACGCCGATGGCGCGCACGCGCTGCGCAGGCTCGAATGTGCAAGCCGACGAAAGCGCGGAATCGAGCACGGCGGACATCACTTGGCGTAGGCCTCGAGCGGCTTGTCGTTCGGTTCGGCAATCAGCTGCTTCAGCGCCGTGCTCATCGGCAGGTTCAGGCTGGTGTTCTTCGGCGGAATCGGCGCGACGAACCACTTGGCGTAGATCTTCTCGAGTTCGCCGCTCTTCATGAGTTTGCGCAGCGAATCGTCCACCGCGGCCTTGAAGGCCGGATCGTCCTTGCGGAACAACAGCGCGATCGGCTCCGAGCCCAGCGCTTCGCCAGTGATGCGATAGGCCGTCGGGTTCTTCGAGTTCGCAATGATCCCGGCGAGCAGGTTGTCGTCGAGCACGAAGGCATCCGCGCGGCCCGACTCCATCAGAAGGAAACTCTCGAGGTGGTCCTTGCCGAGCATCGTGTTGATGGTGGTGTTCTGCGCGCGCTCGCGCTTGCGCAGCAACTGCACGGCGGTGGTGCCGGTGGAGGCCGACACGGTACGGCCGGCCAGCTGGTCGAGCGACGTGATGCCCGAATCGACCTTGGTCGCCATGCGCACTTCGCTCACATAGGTGGTGAGCGCAAAGGCTACCTGCTGCTGGCGCGCCGTGTTGTTGGTGGTGGGGCCGCAGCCGATGTCCAGCGTGCCGTTCTGCACCAGCGGAATGGTGTTCTGCGCCGTGACGGCCATGTATTCGAGCTTGGCGGAAGGCGCGATGTCCTTCAGCACGCGCTCGCAGAGCTCGACGTGGTAGCCCACGTACTTATCGTTTGCGCCCAGCATGTAGGCCATGGGCGGCGAGGCCTCGCGCACGCCGAGCACGGCCTTGCCGCTGCTCTTGATCTTGTCGAGCGTGCCTCCGGCGGGGGCTTGCTGCGCCGAAGCGCCGAATGCGAGCGCAAGCAGCGCCGCGCCGGTGAGTGTCTTGAAACGCATCTTCATGTTCTCTGTCTCCTGGTGGTTTTACTTGGGGCTCGCGCAGCGTTCTGCCTTGCCGGCGCAGCGGAACTGCGCGGCAAGGACGAAGGCCTGCGTTGGATCAATCGCCGATATCGAAGGTCACGCCTTGCGCGAGAGGCAACGCCGTCGAGTAGTTGATGGTGTTGGTGGCGCGGCGCATGTACGCCTTCCAGCTGTCGGAGCCGGCTTCGCGGCCGCCGCCGGTTTCTTTTTCGCCACCGAAGGCGCCGCCGATTTCGGCACCGCTCGGGCCGATGTTGACGTTGGCAATGCCGCAGTCGGACCCCGCGCTCGACAGGAAGCGCTCGGCCTCGCGCACGTTGAGCGTGAAGATCGACGACGACAGGCCTGCGCCCACCGCGTTGTGCCATTCGATGGCGTCGTCGAGCGTGCTGTAGCGCACCACATAGAGAATGGGCGCAAAGGTTTCGCGCAGCACCGGGCCGTCGTGCGACTTCAGTTCCACCAATGCGGGGCGCACGTAGTAGGCGTCCTTGGTGCCGATGCCTTCGACGCGCTCGCCGCCATGCACCGTGGCGCCGATCTCGCGGCTTTCGCCCAGCGCCTTCTGCATGCCGTCGAACGCCGCGCGGTCGATCAGCGGCCCAACGAGCGTGCCCGCCTCGCGCGGATCGCCCACACGCACATTGCCGTACACCTTGGCGAGCTTGGGCACCAGCGCGTCGTACACACTGTCATGCACGAAGAGCCGGCGCAGCGTGGTGCAGCGCTGGCCGGCCGTGCCCATGGCCGAGAACGCAATGGCGCGCAGCGTAAGGTCGAGGTCGGCCGACGGCGTGACGATGGCGGCGTTGTTGCCGCCGAGCTCAAGAATGGCCCGCGCAAAACGCGCGGCCAGCTTCGGTCCCACCTGTTTGCCCATCGCAGTCGAACCGGTCGCCGAGAGAATCGGCACGCGGTGGTCGTCGACCAGCACTTCACCGATGTCGCGCTGCCCCAGCAGCAGGCCGAGCAGGCCTTCGGGCGCGTCTTCGCCGAAGCGCGCAACGGCACGCTGCGCGATGGCGTGCGTGGCCAGCGCGGTGAGCGGCGTTTTTTCGGACGGCTTCCACACCACCGGATCGCCGCACACCAGCGCCAGCGCCGCGTTCCACGACCACACGGCCACCGGAAAGTTGAAGGCCGAGATCACGCCGCACACACCCAGCGGATGCCAGGTTTCCATCATGCGGTGCTCGGCGCGCTCGGTGGCCAGCGTCAGGCCATAGAGCTGGCGCGAGAGGCCGACCGCGAAGTCGCAGATGTCGATCATTTCCTGCACCTCGCCCGCGCCTTCGGTCGGAATCTTGCCGGCCTCGAGCGTGACCAGCCGGCCGAGGTCGGCCTTGGCGGCGCGCAGCTCTTCGCCCAGCAGCCGCACCAGCTCGCCGCGGCGCGGTGCCGGCACGCTGCGCCAGGCCTTGAAGGCTTCATGTGCCTGGCCGATGGCGGCGGTCGCTTCGGCCGGGCTGGTTTGCGGCACCTGTGCAATCACCTCGCCCGTCACCGGCGAGCGCACCGTCAGTTCGCCGCCGGTATAGGCGCTGCGGGGCACGCCCAGGCGCTGCAGCAGCTGTTCGATTTCAGCGGCAAGGGAGACAGGGGCTTGGGCTTCGGACATGGGCGCGCTCCGGGAAGGGAGAAGAGAGGAAGGGAAACGGCAGGACGGGACCGGCGCAATATCTTCCAATCCCGCGCGCTTGCCTAGTGAAAAAAAGGAAGGACTTGATGCGTTTGCCGAATGAACTCGGCATGCGCCCGGTGCGGGACGGGCTTCGCGCCTACGCGCAAACCGCCGGGCTGCGCCGAAGATTCCGCACCCCGGCGCGGTCCTCGTGCGCTGCCCCGGGGCCTCGCCTCGCCGCACGTTCAACCCCGGTAGCGCCATGAAGTCGATCCTCACCCTGTACGCCGCAATCCATGCCCTGATGGCCCTCGCATTTGCCGCCGCATCGCTCGTTCTCGTCGTGATTGCGGCGCGGGCCGGGTGGGGCGCGGTCATGCAGGGGCTCGATGTTCCCGCGGCCGAGGCGGTCATCGAAGCGGTGGGCCTGCTGGCGGCGGGCGTGGTGGCGCTGCAGATCTCCCAGACCGTGCTCGAGGAAGAAGTGGTGCGCGACGCACACATCGGCGCGCCGACACGGGTGCGCCGCTTCCTGTCCAGGTTCATGGTCGTCATCGTGGTTGCCGTGGCGGTCGAGGGGCTGGTCGCGACCTTCAAGGCGCGCGAGGCGCCCGAACTGATGCTGCACGCCGCCGCCATGCTGGGCTCGGTCGGCCTGCTCATGGCGGGCTGGGGCATCTTCATCCGCCTGAACCGCTCCGCCGAGGAACTGGAGCCCGAGGCCATGGCGGAAGCCAAGAGCGAAGACCGGAAGCTGAAATGAACGCGGCGCCTATCGGGGCTCCGGTGCGTCCGGCAAGGGGATCTTCTGCCCCGCCGGCGACCCCGCCAGGCTCTGCGCGGGCCTTCTGAGCGTTGCATCGAAGGGGTTGATCTTCGGCCCGATGGCTGCCGCCTCGCGCTTGAGCAGCTCGACCACCGTGGGCATGCGGTCGGCGTTGAGCCGGTCCGCGATCGTGCCCACGCTCAGCGCGGCCACCGCGCGGCCCTCGCGGTCGAGAATGGGCACCGCCACGCCGGCCATGCCTTCGAGCAGGCCGGTGTTGCGCCCCGCATAGCCGGCCTGGCGCACGCGCTCGATCTCGGTGCGCAGATAGACCTCGTCGTACACGCCGTACTCACGCACGCGCGACAGGTTGAAGCGGATCACTTCCTCGCGCTCGGCCTCCGGCAGAAAGGCAAGGATGGCGAGCGCGCCCTGCCCCACGCCCAGCGCAATGCGCCCGCCGATGTCGCCCGTGAACGAACGAATGGGAAACGGGCCTTCGCTGCGGTCGAGGCACACCGCGTCGAAGCCGCTGCGCGCCAGCAAGAAGATGCTGTCGCCAAGGCTCGCGCACAGGCGCAGCAGCACAGGGCGGCAAATGGAGCGCAGGTCACCCGGGTTGCCGGCGCTGGCCGCGAGCGCGAAGAAATCGATGCTCAGGCGGTAGAGCTTGCTGCGCTCGTCCTGCTCGACCATGCCTTCGGCCATGAGCGACTGCAGCAGGCGGTGCGTGGTCGCCTGCGTGAGGCCGACCGAACGTGCAATTTGCGTCACGCGGCCGCCTTCGGCCTGCACCGCACCCAGCGCGCGAAGCACTGAAAACACGCGCGGAACGCCTCCGCTAGCGGCCGTGAGGCTTTCGGCGGCCTCTTTTGTGGAATTCTTTGGGTCCATCATTCGAATGATATTCCGTTCAACGGAATAAATCAGAGAAAAATTCTGATTAATGGAATACCCGAGGCGGGTTGGCGCAATCGTTGCAATAGAGTGAACTAAAAGTTCTCTCTTGTCCATGGCGCGCACCAAGGTGCGGCGCGCCGTTCACGACACCGCGCAGAAAGGCCCTTCCATGTCATTCCTACGGCTTACCGACGTGACCAAGTTTTACGGCGCCACGCGCGCCGTGTCGGCCATGAACCTTGCGGTGGAAAAGGGAGAGTTCGTTTCGCTGCTCGGTCCTTCGGGCTGCGGCAAGACCACCACGCTGCAGATGATTGCGGGCTTCGAGGCGGTGTCGAGCGGGCGCATCGAACTCGCGGGCAAGGACATCACGCATGCCAAGGCCAACACGCGGGGCCTCGGCATCGTGTTCCAGACCTACGCGCTGTTTCCGCACATGACCGTGGCCGACAACGTGAGCTTCGGCCTTGAGATGCGCAAGATGCCCAAGGCCGAGCGCGCTGAACGGGTGAAGCAGGCGCTGGCGCTGGTTCACCTGGAAGCGCATGCCACGCGCTACCCGCGCGAACTCTCGGGCGGCCAGCGACAGCGCGTGGCGCTTGCGCGCGCACTGGTCATCGAACCGCCTGTGCTGCTGCTCGACGAACCCCTCTCCAATCTCGACGCCAAGCTGCGCGAAGAAATGCAGTTCGAGCTGCGCCAGATCCAGCGCAAGGTCGGCACCACCACGGTGATGGTCACGCACGACCAGAGCGAGGCCATGTCGATCAGCGACCGCGTGGTGGTGATGGAAGGCGGCTGCGCCACGCAGATCGACCATCCGCATCGCGTGTACGAGCATCCGAGCACGCGCTTCATTTCCACCTTCGTCGGCAAGGCCAACCTGCTGGACGCCCGCGTCGCGGCCTGCGGCGCACGCAGCTGCCGCGTCGAGATCGGCTCGCTCACCGTCGAGGTCGAGGACACCGGCTACAAGCCGGGCGACCCGGTGCTGATGAGCGTGCGCCCCGAGAAGCTGCAGCTGGTGGAGGCCGGCCGCGGCCGCCTCGACGGCACGGTGCGGGAACGCTTCTTCCTGGGCAGCCAATGGCTCTATCGCCTGGGCACGCCCGCCGGAGACCTGATGGTGCTGAGCCCCAACGACGGCCGCGAGGCACTGGACGAAGGCAGCCCGGTCGGCATCGATTGGCCTGCGCATTGCACGCGCCTGTTGCCGGCCGAAGAGGCGGTGGCGGCATGAGCGGTGCCACGCACAAGGCCACGCCATGGTGGCTTTCGGCGCCCGCGCTGCTGCTGTTCGCGGCCTTGCTGGTGGTGCCGCTCGCGCTCACGGTGGTGCTGTCTTTCAACGTGTACGACCCGGCCACCGGCCCCAAGACGGGCGAGTTCACGCTCGAGCACTACACGCACGTGTTCACCGACTCGTACTACCACGGCATCTTCTGGCGCACCTTCTGGATCTCGGGACTCGTCACGCTGATCTGCGTGCTCGTCGGCGCGCCCGAGGCCTATGTGCTGAGCCGCATGCGCAACCCATGGCGATCGATCCTGCTGCTGGTGGTGCTGGCGCCGCTGCTCGTTTCGGTGGTGGTGCGCGCTTTCGGCTGGAGCATGCTGCTGGGGCCTGAGGGCGCCGTGAATGCGTTGCTGGGCCTGGTGGGCATCGGGCCGGTAAAGATGCTCTACACCGAGATTGCGGTGATCGTGGCGCTCGTCCACGTGATGTTGCCGTTCATGGTGATTCCGGTGTGGACCTCGCTGCAGAAGCTCGATGCAGGCGTGGAGAACGCCGCGCTTTCGCTCAGGGCCTCGCACTTCACCACGCTGCGGCGCATCGTGCTGCCGCAGGTGATGCCGGGCATTCTCTCGGGCAGCCTGATCGTGTTCGGCCTGGCCGCAAGCTCGTTTGCGATACCGGGCCTGCTCGGTGGCCGCCGGTTGAAGATGGTTGCCACCGTCGTCTACGACGAATACCTGCACGAGCTCAACTGGCCGCTCGGGGCGGCCGTTGCGCTGGTTCTGCTGGCGGCCAACCTCATCGTGATGCTGAGCTACAACCGCCTGGTAGAAGGCCGCTACAAGAAAGCGCTGGGCTGACCCGATGAGCAAGAACGGCCCCCTCGCCCTCGCCTTCAACGCGCTGGTCATCACCTTCATGCTGGCACCGCTGGTGGTGGTGTGCATCGTCGCGTTCACGCCTGAAAACACCTTGACCATTCCGACCACGCACTTCTCGCTGCGCTGGTTCAAGGCGGTGTTCGCACACCCGGACTTCATGCAGTCGTTCTGGAACAGCCTGTGGCTTGCGCTGGCCTCGGCCACCATTGCCACGCTGCTCGCGGTACCGGCGGGCATGGCAATCACGCGCTACGCGTTTCCGGGGCGCGACTTTCTCAACGGCCTCTTCCTCTCGCCGCTGATCATTCCGCACCTGGTGCTGGGGGTGGCGCTGCTGCGCCTGTTCGCGCTGGTGGGCGGCACGGGCAGCTTCGGCTGGCTGGTGATGGCGCATGCGCTGATCGTCACGCCCTACACGCTGCGCCTGGTGGTGGCCGCGCTCGTGGGCTTCGACCGCAGCGCCGAGCAGGCCGCACTGTCGCTGGGCGCAAGCCAAGCCACGGTGTTCCGGCGCATCACGTTGCCGATGATCCTGCCGGGCGTCACGGGCGGCTGGCTGCTGTCCTTCATCAACAGCTTCGACGAAGTGACGATGTCGATCTTCGTCACCTCGCCCAGCACGGTGACGCTGCCGGTGCGCATGTACATGTATGCCACCGAGTCGATCGATCCGCTGATGGCGGCGGTGTCGGCGCTGATGGTGGCGGTGACGGCCATCGCGATGGTGGTGCTCGACCGCGTCTACGGGCTGGACCGCGTGCTGGTGGGGCGCCGGTAGATGAACCTGCCGACCGTTATTCAACCGCTGCTGCATCGCGTGGCCGAGACTGGCCGCGCCGCGGTGCCCTTCACGCTCGACGGCCGGCCCGCCTCCGCACTCGCGGGCGACACCGTGCTCACGGCCGTGCTCACGCAAGCCGCGCAGCTGCGCCGCAACGAGTTCAGCGACGAGCCCCGCGCCGGCTTCTGCATGATGGGCGCCTGCCAGGATTGCTGGATTGCCACCGAGCAAGGCGAGCGCCTGCGCGCCTGCTCCACCTTCATTGCGCCGGGCATGGCGCTGGTCACGGGAAGGAGCGGCGCATGACGGCTCCTTCTTCTTCGTTCGCATTGCAGCCGGTGATCGTCGGCGCCGGGCCTGCGGGGGTGCGCGCCGCACAGGTACTGGTGGCGCATGGGCTCCGGCCCGTGGTGATCGACGAGGCGTCGCGCGCCGGCGGGCAGATCTACCGGCGCCCGCCCTCGAGCTTGGTGGAGCGCAGCGCGAATGTGCTCTACGGTTTCGAGGCCCGCCGCGCCGATGCGGTGCACTCCGCCTTCGACGCCTTGCGCGAACGCATCGACTACCGCCCCGACAGCCTGGTATGGAACGCCCAAGGCGGCCGGCTCGACGTGCTGCACGGCCCCATGCGCAGCACCTCCAGCGTGCCCTACCGCCAATTGATCGTCGCCACGGGCGCCACCGACCGCGTGCTGCCGGTCCCTGGCTGGACGCTGCCCGGCGTCTACACACTCGGCGGCGCGCAGGTGGCGCTCAAGTTCCAGGGCTGCGCCATCGGGCAGCGCGTGGTGTTCATGGGCACCGGTCCGCTGCTGTATCTCGTCGCGTACCAGTACGCCAAGGCCGGAGCGAAGGTCGCCGCGGTTCTCGACACCTCGCGGTTCGCGGACCAGCTTGCCGCCACACCCGCGATGCTGCGGCAACCGACGGTGTTCGCCAAGGGCGTGTACTACGTGGCGTGGCTGCGCGCGCATGGCGTGGCGCTGCATGGTGGCGTGCGGCCGTTGCGCGTGCTCGGCGATGCCACCGAGAGCCGCGTGGCCGGCGTGGCGTGGCACGACGGACGCGAAGAGCGCACGCTGTCCTGCGATGCCGTCGGCTTCGGCTATGCGCTGCGCTCCGAAACGCAGTTGGCCGACCTGCTGGGCTGCCGCTTCGAATTTGCGCCGCTGCACCGTGCGCACCTGCCGGTGCGTGATGCGGCCGGCCGCTCCAGCGTGCGGGGCGTGTACCTCGCGGGCGACGGCGCCGGCATCATGGGTGCGGATGCGGCCGAGTGGGCCGGCGAACGCGCCGCGCTCGCGCTGCTCGCCGACGGCGGCGTGGCCGTCGACACCGCACGCGCGGCAATGCTCGAACGCAAGCTGCACAAGCTCGGCGCCTTCCGCCAGGGGCTGGAGCGCGCCTTTCCGGTGCCGCACGACTGGGCCGCGCATGCGCCCGACGAACTGGTGGTCTGCCGCTGCGAGAACATCACGGCGGGCACGCTGCGCCAGACCGTTGCCGAGCAAGGCGCCGATGAAATGAACCGGCTCAAGGCGCTCTCGCGCGTGGGCATGGGCCGCTGCCAGGGCCGCATGTGCGGCGCGGCGGCAGCCGAGATCCTTGCGCATGCCACGGGCCAGCCGGTGCAGCAGGTCGGCCGGCTGCGCGGGCAGGCGCCGATCAAGCCGATTCCGATTCACCTGGCCGCCACGGCGCCTTCGACCGAAGGAGCCGGCGCATGAGCGGACGCAAGACACTGCGCACCGACGTCGCCATCGTCGGCGGCGGGATCGTCGGCGCATCCGCTGCGCTGGCGTTGCGGCGGATGGGCATCGGCGTGGTGCTGCTGGAGCGCGACCTGTGCGGCTCGCGCTCGAGCGGCGTCAACTACGGCGGCGTGCGGCGGCAGGGCCGGCCGGTGAGCCAATTGCCGCTGGCGCAACGCGCACACCGCATCTGGGGCAGCCTGCGCGAAACCATCGGCACCGATGGCGAGTACCTGCGTTCGGGGCATTTCAAGATCGCGCGCAGCGAAGCGGACATGGAATCGCTCGAGCGGTACCGCGCGCAGAGCCGCGACTTCGACCTCGGGCTCGAACTGATTTCGGACGCCCGCCTGCGCGAGCGCTGCCCCTGGCTCGGCAAGCGCGCCGTGGGCGGTTCGCTGTGCGCGGAAGACGGGCAAGCCAATCCACGCCTCGTATCGCCGGCCTTCGCACTGGCGGCACAGCGCGCGGGCGCGCAAATCTTCGAGCGCCACAAGGTCGACGAGGTAGCGCACGACGGCACGAAATTCGTACTTCGATCAGGCAATGCGCTCGAAGTGCATGCGCCGGCGCTGCTCAATTGCGCGGGCGCATGGGCCGGTCCCGTGGCCGCGTATTTCGGCGAAGCCGTGCCGCTGCAGTCGGGCCATCCCGCGATGGCAGTGACCGAGCCGCTGCCCTTCTTCATGAACTGGAGCCTCGGCGTCGAAGGCGGCGGCATCTACTGCCGCCAGGTGGCGCGAGGCAACCTCGTGCTGGGCGGAGGCGGAAAGGGTGTGGCGCTCGATGCCGACCGCGCCCGCTCCGACCGGGACGCGATCGCCTCGCTTTCCGCGCAGGCCATCGAGCTGCTGCCCGCGCTGCGCCATGCGCATTTCATCCGCACCTGGAGCGGCACCGAGGGCTACCTGCCCGACCGCCAGCCCGTGCTCGGCCCGAGCCGCACCACGCCCGGGCTGTTCCACGGCTTCGGCTTCTCGGGCGCGGGCTTCCAGATCGGCCCCGCCGCCGGCGAGGTACTCGCCGAGCTCGTGCGCGACGGCCGCAGCAGCACGCCGATCGATGCCTTCTCGATCGAACGCTTCTTTCCCGAAGAAACCACTACCAGCCCACCCTGAAAGGAAAACACCATGTCCCGTTTCCAGAAGACCTTTTTCTTCTCTCTTCGCCGGACCGTGCTCGGTGCGGCAGTAGTGGCCGCGCTCGCGGCCAGCGGCATCGCCGGCGCGCAGACCAAGACGCTCTACATCGGCATGAACGGCGGCACCATGGAGAAGGCATACACGCAGTACGTGTTCCCCGCCTTCGAGAAGCTCTACGGCGCCAAGGTGGTGGTGGTGCCGGGCACCTCGTCCGACATCCTCGCGAAGGCGCAGGCCAACAAGGACCGTCCGCAGATGCATGTGATGTTTTTGGACGACGGCATCATGGTGCGCGCCATCGGCATGGGCCTGTGCCAGAAGCAGCGCCCCAACCCGTCGCTCGCCGAGATCTATCCGGCCGCGCGCTTCAAGGATGACATGGCCAGCGGCGTGAGCCTGGGCATGACGGGCCTGGCCTACAACGCCAAGATGTTCAAGGAAAAAGGCTGGGCGCCGCCCACCTCGTGGATGGACCTGGCCGATCCCAAGTACAAGGGCAAGGTGGTGTTCCAATCGATGTCGTCATCATCCTTCGGGCTGCACGGCTTCCTGATGTTCAACCGCATCCAGGGCGGCAACGACAAGAACGTGGAGCCGGGCTTCAAGGCCTGGCCCACCACCATCGGCCCGAACGTGCTCGAGTACATCCCGAGTTCAGCCAAGCTCTCCGAAATGGTCCAGACCGGCGAGGCCGCGATCTTCCCGCTGACGCCCACGGCCGTGGCCGCGCTCAAGACCAAGGGCATTCCGGTGGAGTACGCACCGCCGAAGGAAGGCGCGGTGGTGTTGATGGTGGGCCAGTGCGTGATTGCCAACAACAGCGAACCCGAGCTGTCGCAAAAGCTCGCCGAGTTCCTGTTGAGCCCGCTGGCTCAGGCCAACGTATTGCAATACGGCGCGCAGATTCCCACCAACCCCAAGGCTCCGGCGGTGGGCGATGGCGTAAAGCAGGTGGCCGACATCAACCAGTGGATGAAGACTGCGATCACCATCGATTGGGAAAGCATCAACGCGAACCGTCCTGCTTGGAATGCGCGTTGGAACAAGACCATCGAGAAGTGATTGGTGCGTGAGTTTTTGGGGCGGCTGTGTTCAGGGCGCTGTGTTCAGGGCGGCGCACCCGCCGACGGGGTACCTTTCTCCGCGAATGTCCCCCGGCCTGCGGCCTCCTCCTTTATTTCGCTGCGCAAGGCACCCCGCCAGCGGGTGCGATGCAAAGAGCAGTCGTTGATCAGCGAAGCACCAGCAGCGTGCCCAAGTGCACAGGGCATCGGGTGCTCCGCGCAGCGAAATAAAGGAGGAGGGGCGCAGCCCCGGGGGACATTCGCGGAGGGGAGTACCCGGTGGCCTTTGCACACGCCCTGAACAGCAGCGCCCCAAACAACAATGGCCCAAGAGAAACGCGGCCTCAGCGATTCGCTTCCAGAATCCACCCCACAGCCTTCTCGGCCATCATCAATGTCGGGCTGTTCGTGTTGCCACTGGTGATGGTCGGCATCGCACCCGCGTCGACCACGCGCAGCCCCTGCACACCACGCACACGCAACTTCGAGTCGAGCACCGCCATCGGGTCGCCGTCGGCGCCCATCTTGGTTGTGCCGACCGGATGGAAGATGGTGGTTGCAATGTCGCCGGCGAGGCGCGCCAGGTCTTCATCGCTCTGGTACTGAACGCCGGGCTTCCATTCCTCTGGCTTGTATTTGGCGAGTGCGGGCTGCGAGGCAATGCGGCGCGTCACGCGCAGCGAATCGGCGGCCACCTTGCGGTCTTCATCCGTGCTCAGGTAGTTGGGCGCAATGGCGGGCGCGTCCTGAAAGCGCGGGCTCTTGATGCGCACCGTGCCGCGGCTCGTCGGGTTGAGGTTGCACACGCTCGCGGTAAAGGCCGGAAAGCTGTGCAGCGGCTCGCCGAATGCGTCGAGCGACAACGGCTGCACGTGGTACTCGAGATTGGGCCACTCATGCTCGGGCGAGCTGCGCGTGAAAGCACCCAGTTGCGACGGTGCCATGCTCATCGGGCCGCTGCGCTTCATCAGGTATTCAAGGCCGATTTTTGCCTTGCCGTACATCGACGACGCCAGCACGTTGAGCGTGGGCGCGCCGTTGATCTTGTAGACCGCGCGAATCTGCAAGTGGTCTTGCAGGTTGGCGCCAACGCCCGGCGCATCGACCACCACATCGATGCCATGCTGGCGCAGCAGCTCGGCGGGGCCGATGCCCGAGAGCTGCAGGATCTGCGGCGAGCCGATGCTGCCCGCGCAGAGCACCACCTCGCGCGTGGCGTGCGCGGTGATCATCTCGTGGCCGTCCCACACCTGCACGCCGGTGCAGCGCTGGCTGCCGTCTGGCTGCGCCTCGATGATCAGCTTGGTGACATGCGCGTTGACCCACATTTCGAAGTTGGGCCGGCCATAGCACACAGGCCGCAAGAAGGCCTTGGCCGTGTTCCAGCGCCAGCCGTTCTTCTGGTTGACCTGGAAGTAGCCGACACCTTCGTTGCTGCCGCGGTTGAAGTCGGTGCTGTGCGGCACGCCGGCCTCCACGGCGGCTTCGGCGAACGCGTCGAGGATGTCCCAGCGCAGGCGCTGTTTCTCCACGCGCCATTCGCCGCCCGCGCCATGCAGCTCGTCGGCGCCAAGGTAGTAGTCCTCGTGCTTCTTGAAGTCGGGCAGCACGTTCTGCCACTTCCAGTCGTCGTCGCCCGTGAGCTGCGCCCATTGGTCGTAGTCGCGCGACTGGCCGCGCATGTAGATCATGCCGTTGATGCTGGAGCAGCCGCCCAGCGTCTTGCCGCGCGGGTAGCGCAGCGTGCGGCCATTCAGGCCCGCGTCGGGCTCGGTGCTGTAGAGCCAGTCGGTGCGCGGATTGCCGATGCAATACAGGTAGCCCACCGGAATGTGGATCCAGTGGTAGTCGTCCTTGCGGCCGGCCTCGATCAGCAGCGTGCGCTGCTGCGATTTGCGGGTCAGCCGGTTGCACATCAATGCGCCGGCCGTGCCGCCGCCGATGACGATGTAGTCGAATGTGTTGTCGCTCATGGCGCTGGCTTGTCTCCGGGGGAACGATATTCTTGGTGCTCATGGGCCCTGCACGGGCTTCTTGGGCAAGTTTCACCCAAGCGGCCGGCAAAAAGCCAATGATTTCGGCGCGAGTGGCTTATAAATCACTCTTATATGACTGCCGCCGCCTTGGACCTCCAGATCTTGCGTGCCTTCGTGCTTGCGGCGCGCGAAGGCAGCGTGTCGCGCGCCGCCGAGCGGCTGCACCTGACGCAGCCGGCGGTGAGCCTGCAATTGAAGCGCCTGGCCGAAGAGACCGGGCTCCAGCTCTTCACGCGCACGCCGCACGGGCTCGCGCTCACTGCCGACGGGGCCGCGCTGCTGCCGCAAGCCGAGCGCGTGCTTTCGGCCGTGGGCGACTTGCAGCAGGCCGCGCGCAACCTGCAGGGCACGGTGCGCGGGGCGCTGCGCATCGGCACCATCCTCGATCCGGAGTTCACCCGGCTTGGCGTGTTCCTGCGAGAGCTGGTCGAATCCGCGCCGCAGATCGAGACCGAGTTGCGCCACGGCATGAGCGGCACGGTGCTGGCGCAGGTGCTGCGCGGCGAACTCGACGTGGGTTTTCACCTCGACACCGACGACGATGCCGATCGCGATGCCGCCGCGCCGGCTCCGCTCGCGGCTCGCACGCTCACGCGCTTTACCTACCGGGTGGTCGCACCCGCGGGCTGGGGTCCGCAGGTGCTGGGCCGCGACTGGAAGGCACTGGCCGCGTTGCCGTGGCTCGCCACGCCGCCGGAGTCCGCGCACCACAGGCTGCTCAATAAAGTGTTCGGTCCGCTCGGGCTTTCGCCGCGCCGCGCGGCGCTGGTGGACCAGGAAGCCTCGATGCTCGACCTGCTGAAGTCGGGCGTGGGGCTGAGCCTCTTGCGCGACTCCATTGCCATCCGCGAGAGCCAGTCGCACGGCCTGGTGATGGCCGACCGCGTGCAGCTCGATTGCGCGCTGCGCTTCGTCTCGCTGGCGGCGCGGCGCAACGAGCCCGTGATCGCGAGCGCGTGGAACGCTTTGGCGCGGGCCTGGAACTGACCGGAAAAAGGGCGCGCGTGGCCATTCGGACGGCGTTCCGCCCTACGCAAAGCACCGGCGCGGCGTACGGGAAAAGCCGATTCATCCGGTTACGATGCGCCCTTTCCGACCGCTTCTTTTTTCTTACTCCGCCCCGCCCCGCCGCACCATGCCCATAGCAACTTCGCCTGCCGACGACGCCTCCGCCGCCGACAGCGTGTTGCCGCGCGTCGAGCAGCGCGAGCAGGACGGCCGCAGCTGGACCGTGGCGCGCGGCCGATGGACCACGCTGGCGATGTCGTCGCGCACCGCGTGGCAGGCTCTCGAAAAAGACCTGGCAGGCGCACCGCCGTCGGACGACCGCGCATGGGACCTGCGCCCCATCGAGCAGCTCGACCACATCGGCGCCCAGCTGCTGTGGGAACACTGGCGCCACGACTGGCCGGCCACGCTCGAGATGTCGCCGCAGCACAAGGCGGTGCTCGACCAGGTGGCCCAGTACACGGTCGGAACGCCCGAGGAGCCGCCGCCCACGCTGGCCGAACGGGTGCGCCATTTCTCGCACACCGGCGCGCGCGCGCTGGAGGTGATGCGCGATTTCGTAGGACTGGTCGGCCAGCTCGCACTCGACGTGGGCACGCTCCTGCGCGCGCCGCACCGCGCGCCGCACCGCGCGCCCTGGCGCGATTTTTCGGGCCACCTTTATCAGTTCGGCGCCACTGCCCTGCATATCACCGCGCTGGTGGGCCTCTTGATCGGCGTGGTGCTGGCCTACCTGATCTCGCAGCAGTTGCGCCAGTACGGCGCCGAGGCTTTCGTGGTCAACATCCTGGGGCTGTCGCTGATCCGCGAGCTCGGGCCGGTGCTGGCTGCGGTGCTGATCGCAGGTCGCTCGGGCTCGGCCATCACGGCGCAGATCGGCGTGATGCGCGTGACCGAAGAACTCGACGCCATGCGGGTGATGGGCATTCCGCACGGCTTCAGGCTGGTGATGCCGCGCGTGCTGGCGCTGGCCATTGCGATGCCGCTGATCAGCCTCTGGACATCGATGGCGGCGCTTGCGGGCGGGATGCTCGCAGCCGATGCGGCGCTCGACATTTCGCCCGCCTACTTTCTTTCGGCGCTGCCGCGCGCGGTGCCCATGGTCAACATCTGGCTCGCGCTGGCGAAGTCGGCGGTGTTCGGCATCCTGATTGCGCTGATCGGCTGCTACTTCGGCATGAAGGTAAAACCCAACACCGAGAGCCTGGGGCGCGGCACGACCTCGTCGGTGGTGACCTCGATCACGGCGGTGATCCTGGTCGATGCGCTGTTCGCGGTGCTGTTCAAGGGAATCGGGTTCAGGGCATGAGCCACCGCACGGCCGCTCCGAAGGAAGCTCGCACCGCAGTGCGAAGCGCGGAGGTATTCGAATGACCGATTCGAACAACGTGGTCGACATCAGCAAGCTCTGGACGGTATTCAAGAATGCCGAGGGTGAGCACGTGGTTCATCGCGACCTCGACCTGCACATCGCGCGAGGCGAAGTGCTGTCGCTGGTTGGCGGATCGGGCACCGGCAAGACGGTGCTGCTGCGGCAGATCCTCGGACTCGAAAAGCCGTCGAAGGGCACCGTCGAGGTGCTGGGCCAGGCGCCCGGCGAGCTCAGCGCCCAGGGCGCGGCCAACGTGGGCATGCTGTTCCAGCACGGCGCGCTGTTCTCGGCCTTCAGCGTGCTCGAGAACATTGCCTTTCCGCTGCGCGAGCTCAAGCTGCTGCCTGACGAGTTGATTCGCAACGCGGCGCTGGTCAAGCTGCAGATGGTGGGCTTGCAGCCGCGGCACGCCAACATGAGCCCGGCCGACTTGTCGGGCGGCATGATCAAGCGCGTGGCGCTGGCGCGCGCGCTCATCATGGACCCGCCGCTGCTGCTGCTCGACGAACCCACGGCCGGCCTCGACCCCGAAGCCTCCGACAGTTTTTGCGACCTGCTGCGCGGCCTGCACCGCGAACTGGGCCTGACGGTTGTCATGGTCACGCACGACCTGGACACCCTGTTCGACCTGAGCACCCGCATTGCGGTGCTGGCCGACCACAAGGTCATCGTCAGCGGTTCGGCGCGCGAAGTCATCGCGTATCCGCATCCGTTCATTCACGAATATTTTCTGGGAGGGCGCGGCCAGCGCGCCTTGGAGGCCCTGCATGACAAACCCTCCAACGCCGCGCCGCCAACTGCCGGCGTGGCCCACTGAAAGGTAGCCACACATGGAAAACAAAGCCCATGCCCTCGCCGCCGGCGCCTTCGTGCTCGGCCTCATTGCCGTGCTCGTGGGGCTGGTGGTCTGGTTCACGCGCGACAACACCGTGCGCAACATCTACGAGCTCTCCACGCGCGATCCGGTCAGCGGCCTGCAACCGCAGGCCATGGTGCGCTACCGGGGCATCGCGGTCGGCAAGGTGACCTCGATCGACTTCGACCCCAAGACTAAGGGCAACGTGCGCGTGCGCATCACGGTCGACCAGCGCGTGCCGCTCACCACGTCGAGCTTTGCCACGCTGAGCTACCAGGGCGTGACCGGCCTGGCCTTCATCGCGCTGGACGACAAGGGCGAATCGAGCGTCGCGCTTGCGCCGAACAACGACGACCCGCCGCGCATTCCGCTCAAGCCCTCGATGCTCGCGCAACTGCAGGACCGCGGCGAAGCCATCATCAACCAGGTCGACGAAGCCACGAAGCGCGCCAACCAGCTGCTCGGCGACGGCAACCAGAAGCGGGTGGCCGATGCGCTGGAGAACATTGCGGCGGCATCGGCCAGCGCCAACACGTTGCTGAAACAGCTGGACAACACGGTGAAGACGGGCCTGAACCCGACGCTCGCGGCGCTGCCCGGCACGCTGTCGTCGGTCAAGACGGCGGCCGGCGATGTCTCGCGCGTGGCCAACAACTTCAACACCACGGTGAGCCGCCTCAACGCGCCCGAAGGCCCGATCGAACGCCTGGGCGACGGCACCAAGGCACTGGCGCAGGCGGTCGATTCGTTCAACTCGGCCACGCTGCCGCGCGTGAACCGGGTGGCCGACGACACCTCGCGCGCGGTGCGCCGGCTCGGCCGCGCGGCCGACGGCATCAACGACAACCCGCAATCGCTGCTGTTCGGCAACGGCGGCGCCGCGGCGGGGCCGGGCGAGCCCGGCTTCTCCGCGCCGCCCGCCACCAACTCGCTGGGACGCCCCTGAAGTGATGACCATGAACAAGAACGCCATGCACTCCCGTCCATCCCACGGTCTTGGCCTGGGTTCCGGCCTGACTCTGGGCCTTGCGCTGCTGCTTGCCGGCTGCGGCGCGCTGCCCGACAAGCCTGCGCGCGCCACGCTGTACGACTTCGGCCCGGGCATTGCCGCGCCGGCCGCCACCGCCAATCCGCCTGCCGCCGCACTGCCCACGCTCGCGCTGGCCGAAATCGAGAGCAACGCGCGGCTCGATGGCACGCAGATTCTTTACCGGCTGGGCTATGCCGATGCCAACGAGCTGCGCCCCTACGGCCAGTCGCGCTGGAGCCTGCCGCCGGCACAGCTGCTGCGCCAGCGGCTGCGCGATGCGCTTTCCGAGCGGCGCACGGTGCTCGGCCCCGAAGAAAGCGCCACCATCGCGCGCACCGAGGGCCGCGTGCCCGACACGCTGCGCATTTCGCTCGACGAGTTCAGCCATTACTTCGAATCGGCGGGCAGCAGCGTGGGCCTGGTCCGCCTGCGCGCCACGCTGATCCGCGGCACCACGGGCGGCGACCGCGTGCTCGGCCAGCGCACCTTCACCGTGCGCCGGCCGGCACCGAGCGCCGATGCGCCCGGCGGCGTGAAGGCGCTGGCCGCGGCCACCGATGCCGCCGTGGCCGACATCGTGCAGTGGGTCGACCAGCAGCCGCGGCAGTAAGCTCTGCTTCGGCTCGACGCCACCCTGCCAATAACCCGAGGAGAACTCACCATGAACGCAACACGCATCGCCGGCATCCTGCTCATCGTGGCGGGTATCGCGGGCCTCGGGCTCGGCGGCTTCAGCTTCACGAAGGAAACGCACCAGGCCAAGCTCGGCCCGCTGGAGTTCTCGGTGAAGGAGAAGCAGCAGGTCAACTTCCCGGCCTGGGCGAGCGTGGCCGCGATTGTCGTGGGCGGCGCGCTGGTGCTGCTCGGCGGCAAGAAGAGCTGATCGACCCCTAGGGCGGCGAGCCGCCGAGCCGCGCCATCAGCTGCGGCAGCAAAACCTCGGATTCCCCGCGCAAGACCACTGCCGCCGCATCGTCCAGATGCGGCAGCGGCTCCATGTTGAGCGTGATCAGCCGGCTGCCGTGCGATGCCGCCATCTGCGGCAGCTCGGCCGCCGGGTACACGACGGCCGTGCTGCCGACCACCATGAACACGTCCGACTCCTGCGCGGCCGCCTGCGCATCGAGCAGCACGCCCTGGTTCAGCATTTCACCGAACATGACCACGTCCGGCCGGGCGCGCGAGGCGCAGCGCATGCAGCGGTGAAAGGGCCACGGGCCCTGGCGATTGCCGCAGTGGTCGCAGCGCCAGCGCCGCAGCGAGCCGTGCAGTTCGAGCACATCGAGCCCGCCGGCCAGCGTCAGCAGCCCGTCGACGTTCTGCGTGATAAGGCGCGTGGCGGGCCGCAGCCGCTGCAGCAGCGCAAGCGCGGTATGCCCCGGGTTCGGCTGCGCGTCCTCCACCGCGGACAGCCGCCGCGACCAGAAGCGCGTGAATCCCGCCGGGTCGCGCTGCAGGTCTTCGGCATGCGAGTACTGCAGCGCGTTCTGGTTCATCCAGAGTCCGTCGCTGTCGCGATAGGTCGGAATGCCCGAGGCCTTGGAAAGGCCGGCACCGGAAAACACGACGATGCGCCGGGCGGCGCTCAGCAAGGCAATGGCGGATTCGATCGGGGGCGGGGAAAACGAAGCAGTGATGTCCGGGCTCATGGATCCAGGTGAGCGGAAGCGTTTCTTCCGGCCGACGTTGCGCCCAGCCGCTCGGAGACCGTGCCCGCGCAGGCCTTGAGCGCGCGTGCGATTTCGCCGTCCCAGGCGGTGTCGAAGATGGCGGCCGGGCCGATGGCCGTGACCGACAGCACGATGGCACCCGTGTGGTCGAACACCGGCGCCGCCATGGCGCTCACGCCTTCGATCACTTCGCCTTCCGATCGGCTGATGCCGTGCACGCGCACCTCCTGCAGCTGGCGCTCGAACTCGCTCCACGACGGCAGCGGCGGTTGCGGCGGCATGCCGGCCGATGGCGGCTGCTCGCCCGCCTTGCGCTGCTTTTGCCGCTGGCGTTCGGCGTCGAGCAGTTGCTTGACTGTTTCGGCCTCCAGGTAGGCGGCGAACACGCGGCCGGAGGCCGTGTTGGTGAGCGAGAACACCGTGCCGTGGCGCATGTTCACATGCACCGGCGAGGGCGACTCGGCCGTGCGCACGATGGTTGCGCCGCGTGCGCCCCACACCGCCAGCGCCACCGTATGGCCGATGCGCTGCGCCACCCCGGCGATGAGCGGCGTCGCAATGTGCACCGGGTCGGCCTGCTGCAGGCTGATGAGCCCCAGTTGCAAGGCCAGCGGGCCGAGCAGATAGTGGCCGCTGGCGCGGTCCTGCTCGATCAGGCCCAGCCGCCCGAAGCTCACCATGTACGGGTGGGCCTTGGCGGCCGTCATGTCGGCTTCCCGCGCCAGGTCTTTCAGGGCCATCGGCCGGCCGTGGTGCACCAGCGCGCGCAGCAGCTGGCCGCCCACTTCGATGCTCTGGATGCCGCGCTGGGCGGCGCGGTCGGTCTCGTTGGCTGCCATGGCCGCCTTGGCGTCTGATTGTTCGTTCATGAAGAAGGGATTAGACATTAACTGATCTCGGGCTTACACTTCAGAAATTCGTTAACCGCAAATTCATTTGCTTTAGACGAATTAAAATTTCGATCCACCCGACGGAGACACACGATGAGCCAAGCCAAGAAGTTCGCCAGCCAGGCCGACATGGAAGAAAAGAAGATCACCTTCAGCCAGATCTCGGAGCACGCCTGGGCCTACACGGCCGAGGGCGATCCCAACACCGGCATCGTCATTGGCGACGACTGCGTGCTGGTGGCCGACACCCAGGCCACGCCCGCCATGGCGGCCGACGTGGTGCGCCGCATCCGCGAGGTGACCGACAAGCCCATCAAGTACGTGGTGCTGACGCACTACCACGCAGTGCGCGTGCTGGGCGCGGCCGGCTACGGTGCCGAGCACATCCTGGCCAGCCAGGACACGCGCGACCTGATCGTGGAGCGCGGCGAGGCCGACAAGGCCAGCGAAATCGGCCGCTTTCCGCGCCTGTTCCAGAACGTGGAAACGGTGCCCCCGGGCCTGACCTGGCCCACCATGACCTTCACCGGCAAGATGACGCTGTGGCTCGGCAAGCTCGAGGTGCAATTGATCCAGCTCGGCCGCGGCCACACCAAGGGCGACACGGTCGTGTGGCTGCCCGAGGAGCGCACGCTGCTGTCGGGTGACCTGGTCGAGTTCGGCGCCACGCCGTACGCGGGCGACGCCTACTTCCAGGACTGGCCGCAAACGCTGGACAACATCGCCTCCCTCAAGCCCGCCGCGCTGGTGCCGGGCCGCGGCGCCGCGCTCACCACACCGGCCGAAGTGGCCGAAGGTTTGACCGGCACACGCAACTTCATTTCCGACGTGTATGCGAGCGTGCAAGAGGGCGTGAAGGCCGGACGCGACCTGAACACGGTCTACAAGGACACCTACGCCAAGCTCAAGCCCAAGTACAGCCAGTGGGTGATCTTCGACCACTGCATGCCGTTCGACGTGAGCCGCGCGTACGACGAAGCCTCGGGCCATGCCGATCCGCGCGTGTGGACGGCGGAGCGGGACATCGAGATGTGGAAGGCGCTCGAAGGCTGACCCCGCATTGCTCCCTACCCCGCTGGGGGAGGGTTGGGGTGGGGGCACGCGGCGCCGGCAATGAGCGCCGTCAGCCCCCATCCCAGCCTTCCCCCAAAGGGGGAAGGAGCAAGACAAAAGACACGGAGACAAACGTGATCGACTACCAAAGCCTGCGCTTCGACCACGAGCGCCACGCCGACCAGGACGCGGCCACGCCCGTCCGCCACCCGGTGGTCGTCGTCGGCGCCGGCCCGGTCGGCCTCACGCTGGCCATCGACCTTGCGCTGCGCCAGATTCCCGTGGTGCTGCTCGACAACGACAACACTCTTTCCAGCGGCTCGCGCGCCATCTGCTTCGCCAAGCGCACGCTCGAGGTGTTCGACCGCCTCGGCTGCGGCGACCGCATGGTCGGCAAGGGCGTGTCGTGGCATGTGGGCCGGGTGTTCTTCCACGACGAACAGGTCTACAGCTTCGACCTGCTGCCCGAACCCGGCCACGAGCGTCCAGCCTTCATCAACCTGCAGCAGTACTACGTCGAAGGCTACCTCGTCGAACGCGCCGCGGCGCTGCCGCTGATCGACCTGCGCTGGAACAACAAGGTGACGGGCATCGAGCAGAACGACGACGGCGCCGTTCTCACCGTGGAAACGCCCGAGGGCGACTACCGGCTGCAAGCCGGCTACGTTGCCGCCTGCGACGGCTCGCGCTCCAACCTGCGGCAGTTGCTGGGCCTCGAAGCCAAAGGCCGCACCTTCCGCGACCGCTTCCTGATTGCGGACATCACAATGGATGCGGACCTGCCGACGGAGCGCCGCTTCTGGTTCGATCCGCCGTTCCACCCGGGCCAGAGCGTGCTGCTGCACAAGCAGGCCGACGGCATGTGGCGTGTCGACTTCCAGCTTGGCTGGGATGCCGATCCGGGGGAAGAGCGCAAGCCCGAGAACATCACGCCGCGCGTGCGCGCGCTGCTCGACAGCATCGGCTTCGAAGGCGTGCAGTTCACCATCGGCTGGGCGAGCGTCTACACCTTTGCGTGCCAGCGCATGGAGCGCTTTCGCCATGGCCGCGTGCTGTTCGCGGGCGACTCGGCGCACGGCGTCTCGCCCTTCGGCGCGCGCGGCGCCAATTCGGGCGTGCAGGACGCGGACAACCTCGCATGGAAGCTTGCGGCCGTGCTCCAGGGCAGCGCGCCCGAGGCGCTGCTCGACAGCTACGCGAGCGAGCGCGAATTCGCGGCCGACGAGAACATCCGCAACTCCACGCGCGCGACCGACTTCATCACGCCCAAGAGCGAAGTGAGCCGCCTGTTCCGCGACGCGGTGCTGGAGCTCACCAAGCGCCAAGCCTTCGCGCGCACGCTGGTCAACAGCGGGCGGCTCTCGGTGCCGGCGGTGCTGCGCGATTCGCCGCTCAACACGCCGGACGTCGATACCTTCGTCGGTGCGATGGTGCCCGGCGCGGCGGCAGCCGATGCACCCATCGTGCAACCTGATGGCAGCAGCGGTTGGCTGCTGCGCGAATGCCATGTGGCGCAGTTCACGGCGCTGGTATTCGGCACCGGTGAAGCGACCGAACGCAGCCTGCAGGCGCTGAAGGCATGCGACCTTCCGCTGCACATCGTTCGCGTGAAAGCCGCTACGACCGAAGGCGAACTCGCCATGCAACGCTACGACGCGCAACCCGGCACCGTCTACCTGCTGCGGCCCGACCAGCACGTGTGCGCACGCTGGCGGCAGCCCACGGCGGGGAACATCCGCGCGGCCATCGACCGCGCATTGGCAAAGGGATGAGCAGCACCATGCAACCACATCTGATCACCACGCCGAACCTCGAAGCGCCCGACGATTTCTACGAAGCGCTGATCGAGGCCCACCAGGGGCTTTCCACCGAAGAGAGCCACGCCTTCAACGCACGGCTCGTGCTCGTGCTGGCCAACCACGTCGGCTCGCTGGCCGTGCTGCGCGAGGCTTTCGAGGCCGCGCGCGGCAGCAGCTGAACACACGTGCCAACTTCATCGCGATTTCCGGAAGAGAGAACCATGACGAATCCATCCGCCAACAACAAGCCCGATGCCGAGCAGCGGCGCTACCAGAGCGGCTTCGGCAACGAGTACGCCTCCGAGGCCGTGGCCGGTGCCCTGCCCCAGGGCCGCAACAACCCGCAGCGCGCGCCCTTCGACCTTTACACCGAGCTGCTCTCGGGCACCGCCTTCACCGCGCCGCGCCATGAAAACCGCCGCACCTGGCTGTACCGCCGCCAGCCTTCGGTGGTGTCCGGCCGCTACCAGCCGTATGCCCAGCCGCACTGGAGCACCGGCGCCGACCGCGAGATCGCACTGCCGCCCGAGCCCCTGCGCTGGCATCCGATGCCGCTCGACGGCGCGGCCGACGTGGACTTTGTCGACGGCATGCACACCATTGCGGCCAACGGCGATGCGGAATCGCAGGTCGGCATCGGCTCGCTCATGTACCTTGCAGGCCGCTCGATGGAGAAGCGCGCCTTCGTCAATGCCGACGGTGAAATGCTCGTCGTGCCGCAGCAGGGCCGCCTCGTGATCACGACCGAGCTGGGCGTGCTCGACGTGAAGCCCGGCGAGATTGCGGTGCTTCCGCGCGGCATGGTGTTCAAGGTGGCATTGCCCGACGGAATCTCTCGCGGCTATGTCTGCGAAAACTATGGCGCACATTTCCGCCTGCCCGAACTCGGCCCCATCGGCTCGAACGGCCTGGCCAATGCGCGCGACTTCCAGGCGCCCGTGGCGGCCTTCGAGGAAGACGGCGGCGCCTACGAACTGGTGAAGAAGTTCGGCGGCCGCTTCTGGAAGGCGCCCACCAGGCAGTCGCCGTTCAACGTGGTCGCATGGCACGGCAACCTGGCGCCGGTGAAGTACGACACGGCCAACTTCATGGTGATCGGCTCCATCAGCTTCGACCATCCCGATCCGTCGATCTTCACCGTGCTGACCTCGCCGAGCGACACACCCGGCACCGCGAACTGCGATTTCGTGATCTTCCCGCCGCGCTGGATGGTGATGGAAAACACCTTCCGTCCGCCATGGTTCCATCGCAACCTCATGAGCGAATTCATGGGCCTGGTGCTCGGCGAATACGACGCCAAGCCGGGCGGCTTCAAGCCCGGCGGCGCGAGCCTGCACAACTGCATGGTGCCGCACGGACCCGACGAGGAAGCCTTCGACAAGGCCACGAACACCGACCTGAAGCCGCACAAGCTGGACAACACGCTGGCCTTCATGTTCGAGAGCCGCTACCGCTTCATTCCGACGAACTTCGCGCTGCAGAGCCCCGCGCTCGACATCGACTACGCCGATTGCTGGGCCGGCCTCAAGGACCAGTTCAAACCCTGACGGCCGACGAGCAGACGCCACATCCAAAGAAAGACATTCCATGACCATCGCACTGAACGCCACCCACGACCCGAAGCTGCGCAGCTGGGTTGCCTCGGCCAACGAAGCCGGCTGCGACTTCCCGATCCAGAACCTGCCCTTCGGCCGTTTTCGCGCGGCGGGCAGCAGCGAGGCCTTTCGCATCGGGGTTGCCATCGGCGACCAGGTGCTCGACCTGAAGGCCGCAGGCCTGGTCGATACCGACGACATGAACACGCTGATGAACGCGGGCGTGAAAGACCGCCAGGCACTCCGCGCGGCCATCTCGGCGGGCCTTGCGGAAGGCAGCGGCAAAGAGGCCGCATGGTCGAAGGCACTGCTGCCGCAGGCCAGGGCCGAGCTCACCGTGCCCTGCCGCATCGGCGACTACACCGACTTCTACACGGGCATTCACCACGCCACCACCATCGGCAAGCTGTTCCGCCCCGACCAGCCGCTGATGCCCAACTACAAGTGGGTGCCCATCGGCTATCACGGCCGTGCATCGTCGATCGACGTGAGCGGCCAGGTCTTCAAGCGCCCGCAGGGCCAGACCAAGGCGCCAGACGCCGCAGAGCCGAGCTTCGGCCCTTCGAAGCGGCTCGACTACGAGCTGGAGCTGGGCTTCTTCATCGGCCGCGGCAATGCGCTCGGTGAACCGATTGCCATCGGCGACGCCGAAGACCACCTGTTCGGCGTGACGCTGCTCAACGACTGGTCGGCGCGCGACCTGCAAGCCTGGGAATACCAGCCGCTCGGCCCGTTTCTCGCGAAGAATTTCGCCAGCACGCTCTCGCCGTGGATCGTGACGATGGAGGCGTTGGCGCCGTTCCGCGCCCGCTTCGAGCGGCCGGCGGGAGATCCGCAGCCTCTCGCGTACCTCGACGCGCCGTCGAACCGCGACAGCGGCGCGCTCGACATCACGCTCGAGGTGCTGCTGCAGACCGCAAAGATGCGCGCCGCGGGCGAAGCGCCCACGCGGCTCACGCGCGGCAACACCACCGAGGCCGCCTACTGGACCGCCGCGCAGCTCGTCACGCACCACACGGTGAACGGCTGCAACCTGCAGCCCGGCGACCTGCTGGGCTCCGGCACGCTCTCGGGCCCCAAGCCCGACCAAGCCGGCTCGCTGATGGAGCTGACGCTCGCCGGCAAGCAGCCGATCACGCTGCCCAACGGCGAGAAGCGCACTTTCCTTGAAGACGGCGACACGCTGGTCATGCGCGGCTACTGCGAGCGGGAGGGCGCGGTGCGCATCGGCTTGGGTGAAGTCAGCGGCACGGTGGCTGGGGCTTGAGGTGTTGTCCCCTCTCCCTCTGGGAGAGGGCTAGGGTGAGGGCAGTGGGCCTCACCACATCGCGCGGCCTTGATAGCCGCTTGCCCTCACCCCAACCCTCTCCCAGAGGGAGAGGGAGAAAGACAATCAGGGTGCGGTCGCAGCAGTCGACGCCACCGGCCAAGCCACTTCGCTCGCCACGCGCGGCTTGCCGATCGGCGCGCCGGCCTTGCCGATCCTGACGGCGGCCAAGTCGGCCTCGCTCGGGTACTGGTCCATCAACACGTAGTCGAACACGCGGCGCGCAATGGGTGCCGCGGCGCCCGCGCCCCAACCGGCGTTCTCGACAATCACCGCCAGGGCGATCTTCGGGTTGCTGACGGGTGCAAACGCCATGAAAAGCGCGTGATCGCGCTGGTGCTCTTCGAGCGCGCGGGCGTTGTACTTGGTGTTCTGCGCCTGCGTCACAGCCTGTGCCGTCCCCGTTTTGCCGGCCGCCTGGTAGCCCGCGCCGGCAAACACGCTGCGCGCGGTGCCGCTGGTCACCACGCTGGTCAGTCCTTCGCGGATCACCGCGATGTTGGCCGGCGTGTAGCCGAGGTTCTCCGCAGGCGGTTGCGGCAGCGGGGCGACTTCGCCGCTCACCGTGTTGCGCGTGGCGAGAGCAAGGTGCGGCTTGCGTTTCATGCCGCCATCGGCCACGATGGCCGTGGCCTGCGCGAGCTGCAGCATGGTGAAGGTGTTGTAGCCCTGGCCGATACCCAGCGAAATGGTTTCGCCCGCGTACCACTTCTTCTGCTCGGGCCGCTTGTAGGCGTTGCGCTTCCATTCGGTGCTGGGCAGCACGCCGCGCACCTCGCCGCCCAGGTCGATGCCGGTGAGCTGCCCGAAGCCCAGCGGCTTCATGAAATCATGGATCAGGTCCACGCCCATCTCGTTGGCCAGGGAGTAGTAATAGATGTTGCTCGACACCTGAATGGAACGCCGCATGTCGACGCCGCCCAGGTTGCCCTCGGGGCTGCCGAAGCGGTGGCCGCCGAAGTTGAAATACCCGGGGTCGTTCACCACCACGCTGGCGCCGCGCTTGCCGGTTTGCAATGCAGCCAGCGCCATGAAGGGCTTGTAGGTCGAGCCGGGCGGATAGGTGCCGCGCAGGGCCCGGTTGAGCAGCGGCTTGTCGAGCGATTCGCTGAGCTCTTTCCAGCTTTCGGTGTCGATGCCTTCGACGAAAAGATTGGGGTCGAAGGTCGGCTTGCTCACGAAGGCCAGCACCTCGCCGGTCTTGGGGTCGATGGCCACCAGCGCGCCGCGGCGGTCGCCGAACATGTCTTCGACCAGCTTCTGCAGCTTGATGTCGAGCGACAGCATCACGGTGTTGCCCGGGGTGGCCGGATGGCTGGCAAGCCGGCGCACCGCGCGGCCGCCGGCCGAGGTTTCCATCTGCTCGACGCCGGTCTGGCCGTGCAGCGTCTTTTCGTAGCTCTGCTCGATGCCGAGCTTGCCGATGTAGTCGGTGCCCTTGTAGTTGGCCTGGTCTTCCTCGGCCCAGTCTTCCATCGCGGTCTTCTCGCGCTGGTTGATGCGGCCGATGTAGCCGAGCACGTGCGAGGCGACCTCGCCATGCGGATAGTTGCGGAACAGCCGCGCCTTGATTTCCACGCCCGGAAAGCGGTAGCGCTGCGCCGCGAAGCGGGCCACCTCCTCGTCGCTCAGGCGGGTGCGGATCGGAATGGAGTCGAAGCTGCGAGAGTCTTCGCGCAGGCGCTTGAAGCGGCGGCGGTCGCGCGGCGAAACCTCGAGCACCTGGGTCAGGGCGTCGATGGTCTCTTCGACGTCGCCCACCTTGGAAGGCGTAATCTCCAGCGTGTAGGCCGAGTAGTTCGAGGCCAGCACGATGCCGTTGCGGTCGAGAATGAGCCCGCGGTTGGGCACCACCGGCACGATGGCCGTGCGGTTGCTCTCGGCCTGCTCGGCCAGGTCGTCGTGCCGCACCACCTGCAGGTAGAACAGCCGCGCGCCCAGCAGCCCGAAGGCAAACAGCACCACCATGCCGATCACGATCACGCGGCGCTTGAAGCGCGCGAGGTCGGCGGCAACGTTGCGGATTTCGGTCATGGCGGCGTGAGCTTAGGCGCGTGCAAGTGCGTTGGCAAATGCGGCCATGGCAAATGCGGGCGCGTGCGGCCGCCGCCGGGCCGCCCCAAGGCGAGCCGCGCCTCCCCCTCGGGGGGTGGAGTTACACGCAGCGAAGCGAAGTGAAAAGCCGGGGGGCACCATGACTAGAGGGGACGGTTCTCGTCGGGTTCCGGCGTGCGGCGCTGGGGCGCCAGCAGCAGCGCCGTTGCCAGCGGCCACAGCGCGGCCTCGACCACCGGGGAGGCCAGCACCCACCAGCCCGGAAATATGCCGCCGCCGATCATGCGCGTCACCACCTCGATGAACTGCGAGAGCGCAAAGAGCGGCAGCACCTGCAGCGCCTGCGACGCCACGGGGTACCAGAGCAGGCGCCGGTGGATGGTGATCGCGAAGAAGCCCAGCGTGGTGTAGGACAGTGCATGCTGGCCCAGCATGGACGCCTGGTGCACGTCCATGCACAGCCCGAAGACGAAGGCCGCGCCAATGCCCACGCGCATCGGCTGGTGCACGCCCCAGAACACGATGGCCAGCGCGAGCAGGTCGGGCATCCACGCGGCGCGGCCGATCGGAATCATGTTGATGAGCAGCGCCACCACCAGGCTCGACCACATGAAGAGCGGGCTGACGGGCAGCAGGAGCTGCTGTTGGCCGGGGCGTTTGATCATCGGGCGCGCTCCGCGGCTTTCTTGTCCGCCTTGGGCTCGGGCTTCTTGCCGCGCGCGGGAGCGGGCGGCGCGGGCGGTGCCGCGGGCGCTCCCGTGGGCGCCAGCACCAGCACGTAGCGCGCGGCCGTCACGCGCGCCAGCGGAACGCAGTAGATGCGCGCAAAGGCCGAATCGGCACGGCGCTCGATGCGCTCGATCTTGGCGACCGGCAGGCCGGGCGGATAGACGCCGTCGACGCCGCTGGTGGAGAGCAGGTCGCCCTCCTGCAGATCGGCATTGGCGGCCATGAAGCGCAGCTCCAGCCCCGCGCCGTGCGCCGATGCATCGCCGAAGGCCACGCTGCGCACGCCGGTGCGGGTGTTCTGCACGGGAATGGAAAGATCGCGGTCGATCACCAGCGTGACCTCGCTCGTGAAGGGCAGCACCTGCGTCACCTGGCCGAGCACGCCGTCCGCATCGATCACCGGCGAACCGGCCGCCACGCCGTCCGTGAGCCCCTGGTCGATGACGATCTTGCGGGTGTACGGGTCGGCGGCGTCGTAGAGCACCTCGGCGGCGCGGCCGGGCGCCTGGGTGGTCTGGCGCAGTTCGAGCAAGGCGCGAAGGCGCGCGTTGTCTTGCGCGAGCGTGTCGGCCTGGCTCGCACGCTCGGCCTGCTGCATGAGCGCCTTGCGGGCTTCTTCTTCGTTGCGCTGGGCCGTTTGCAGGTCTTCGAAGTAGCGGCTGCCGCCCACCACGAACTGCACCGGCTTGAGCGCGAGCCACTGCACCGGATAGAGCACCGCGCCCACGGCCGCGCGGATCGGCTGAACCAGATGAAAGCGCGCGTCGGCCACCATCAGGAAGAGCGCCAGCGCACCGAAGAAAATCAACTTGCTCAGGGCCGACTGCCCCTGGTTGAACAGGGGCGGGGCTGTGCGATCGAGCGTGCCCAAGGGCATGGTTCAGGCCTGGCTGTGCAACGTCAGATGGCAAAAAGGCCGGCCTGCACAAGCAGGGCCGGCCGATGAGGGCAGTGGCGCATTCACTCGCTCGTGAAGATGCTTCCCAAGCGGTCCATGCGCTCGAGTGCGATGCCGCAGCCGCGCACCACGCAGGTCAGCGGGTCTTCGGCCACCAGCACCGGCAGGCCGGTTTCCTCGGCCAGCAGGCGGTCCAGGTCGCGCAGCAGTGCGCCGCCGCCGGTCAGCATCATGCCGCGCTCGGCGATGTCGGCGCCCAGTTCGGGCGGCGTTTGCTCCAGCGCGTTCTTCACGGCCGAGACGATGTTGTTGAGCGGATCGGTCAGGGCTTCCAGCACTTCGTTGCTGCTGATGGTGAAGCTGCGCGGCACGCCTTCGGAAAGGTTGCGGCCCTTGACTTCCATTTCCTTGACTTCGGAGCCCGGGAAGGCCGAGCCGATGTTCTTCTTGATGACTTCGGCCGTCGGCTCGCCGATCAGCATGCCGTAGTTGCGGCGGATGTAGTTGATGATGGCTTCGTCGAAGCGGTCGCCGCCGACGCGCACGGAGCCCTTGTAGACCATGCCGCCCAGGCTGATGACGCCCACTTCGGTGGTGCCGCCGCCGATGTCGACCACCATCGAGCCCGAGGCCTCGCTGACCGGCAGGCCCGCGCCGATGGCCGCGGCCATGGGTTCCTCGATGAGGTAGACCGATGTGGCGCCCGCCGCTTCGGCGGCGTCCTTGATGGCGCGGCGCTCGACCTGGGTGGAGCCGCAGGGCACGCAGATGATGATGCGCGGGCTCGGCGTGAGCAGCGTGCGCGGGTGCACCATCTTGATGAACTGCTTGATCATCTGCTCGGTGATCACGAAGTCGGCAATCACGCCGTCCTTCATCGGGCGGATGGCCTCGATGTTGCCGGGCACCTTGCCCAGCATGGCCTTGGCTTCCCGGCCGACGGCCTGGATCACCTTCTTGCCGTGGGGGCCGCCTTCGTGGCGGATGGCGACCACCGACGGTTCGTCCAGCACGATGCCCTTGTTGCGGGCAAATATCAGCGTGTTGGCGGTGCCGAGGTCGATCGCGAGGTCGGTGGAAAAGTACCGACGGAAAGCTCCAAACATGTGCGGAATCCTCTGGAGCACGCCTGCGCGCCGGCAAGTCGTCGCTCTCTGTTTTTTGGTCGTTTGACGGGGTGGATTGATCGTTTTTGGCGCAAAAGCCGGCGTGTTCGCGGGGGTTGCGGCAAAGGCGGGATAATACCTGAATCCCCCTCTGAATCCCGTGTCAGCACCCTCTCCGGCGTGCGAATACTCTCGGTTTTCCAGCCATTTCGACCCATGTCACTTTCCGCTTCAGATATTGCACGCATTGCCTCGCTGGCACGGCTGCAGCTTGCTTCCGACGAAAGCGAGCGCATGCTCAGCCAGATTAACGGCTTTTTTGATTTAGTCGAACGTATGCGTTCGGTCGACACCGCTGGCGTCGAACCGCTGGCCCACCCGGTGGCCGCCATCGAGGACATCACGCTGCGGTTGCGCGACGACGTGGTGAGCGAACCCGACAACCGCGAAGCCAACCAGAAGAGCGCCCCGGCCGTCGAAGCCGGCCTGTTCCTCGTGCCCAAGGTGATCGAATGAGCGGTGAATTGCATCAGATGGGCGTGGTCGCTCTGGCCAAGGCCTTGGCCGACCGGAAGGTTTCCGCCGTTGAAACCGCGCAGGTTTTCCTCGGCCGCATGAAGGCCCACGAATCGCTCGGCACCTTCGTGGATGTGAACGAGGAAGTCACGCTGGCCCAGGCCCGTGCGGCCGACGCGCAGCTTGCCGCCGGCAATGCCCCGGCACTGGCCGGCGTGCCGATTGCGCACAAGGACATCTTCGTCACCACCGATTTCGCCACCACCGCCGGCTCGAAGATGCTCGCCGGCTACCGCTCGCCCTTCGATGCCACCGTGGTGCGCCGCCTGGCCGAAGCCGGTGCGGTCACGCTCGGCAAGCTGAGCTGCGACGAATTCGCCATGGGCTCGGCCAACGAGAACGTGGCCGTACCCGCCGTGGGCCACGACAAGGCGGTGCCGGTGCAAAACCCCTGGAACCGCGAGCGCATTCCGGGCGGCTCGTCCGGCGCCAGCGCCGCGGCCGTGGCGGCACGCCTGGCCCCCGCGGCCACCGGCACCGACACCGGCGGCTCGATCCGCCAGCCGGCCTCGTTCTGCGGCATTACGGGCATCAAGCCGACCTACGGCCGCGCCTCGCGCTACGGCATGGTGGCGTTCGCATCGAGCCTCGACCAGGCCGGCCCCATGGCCCGCTCGGCCGAAGACTGCGCGCTGCTGCTGTCGGCCTTCTGCGGCCCCGACCTGGACCGCGACTCCACCTCGCTCGACAAGCCCGCCGAAGACTTCAGCCGCTCGCTGAACGATTCGCTCGAGGGCCTGCGCATCGGCGTGCCGAAGGAGTTCTTCGGCGAAGGCGTGGCGCCGGGCGTGCGCGCCGCCGTCGATGCGGCGCTGGCGCAATACGAGAAGCTCGGAGCCAAGCGCGTCGAAGTGAGCTTGCCGCGCACCGAGCTGTCGATCCCCGTGTACTACATCCTGGCCGCGGCCGAGGCGTCGAGCAACCTGAGCCGCTTCGACGGCGTGAAGTTCGGCCACCGCGCCAAGCAGTACAAGGACCTGGGCGACATGTACGAGCGCACGCGCGCCGAAGGCTTTGGCGACGAGGTGAAGCGCCGCATCATGATCGGCACCTACGTGCTCTCGCACGGCTACTACGACGCCTACTACCTGCAGGCGCAAAAGGTGCGCCGCATGATCGCCGACGACTTCCAGCAGGCCTTCAAGCAGTGCGACGTGATCGCAGGCCCTGCCGCGCCGACCACCGCGTGGAAGATCGGCGAGCATGGGGACGACCCCGTTGCCGACTACCTCGCAGACATCTTCACGCTGCCCGCGTCGCTGGCCGGCCTGCCCGGCATGAGCGTGCCCGCGGGCTTTGATGCAGGCATGCCCGTTGGCCTGCAGCTGATCGGCAACTACTTCGGCGAAGCGAAGCTGCTCGGTGCAGCGCACCGCTTCCAACAAGCCACTGACTGGCACACGCGCACGCCGGAGGGCTTCTGAAATGAGCGAGACCGTGAACACCTTCGAAGCACAACAAGAAGGCCGTCCGACCGGCCCGCTGGTGCGCGGCTATGAAGTCATCATCGGCTTCGAGACGCACGCCCAACTGTCGACCGCGAGCAAGATCTTCAGCCGCGCCTCCACCGCCTTTGGCGCGGAGCCCAACACGCAAGCCTGCGCGGTCGATCTGGCGCTGCCCGGCACGCTGCCCGTGATGAACAAGGGCGCCGTCGAACGCGCCATCAAGCTGGGCCTGGCGCTCGGCTCGCACATTGCGCCGCGCAGCGTGTTCGCGCGCAAGAACTACTTCTACCCCGACCTGCCCAAGGGCTACCAGATCAGCCAGTTCGAAATTCCGGTGGTGCAAGGCGGTTCGGTGTCGTTCTTCCTGGGCGAAGAAAAGAAGACGGTGCGCCTGGTGCGCGCCCATCTCGAAGAAGACGCCGGCAAGTCGCTGCATGAAGACTTCATCGGCCAGAGCGGCATCGACCTGAACCGCGCCGGCACGCCGCTGCTCGAAATCGTGACCGAGCCCGACATGCGCTCCACCGCGGAGGCCGTGGCCTATGCGCGCGAGCTGCACAAGATCGTCACGTGGATCGGCATCTGCGACGGCAACATGCAGGAAGGCAGCTTCCGCTGCGACGCCAACGTGTCTGTACGCAGGCCCGGCGAAAAGCTCGGCACGCGGCGCGAGATCAAGAACCTGAACAGCTTCAAGTTCATGCAGCAAGCCATCGACTACGAGATCCGCTGGCAGATCGAGGAGATCGAAGACGGCCGCAAGATCGAACAGGCCACCGTGCTGTTCAACCCCGACACGGGCGAGACGCGTGCGATGCGCGCCAAGGAAGACTCGGCCGACTACCGCTACTTCCCCGACCCGGACCTGCCGCCGCTGGTCATTGCGGCCGACTGGATCGAACGCGTGCGCAGCGAGATGCCCGAGCTGCCGCGGGCGATGGCTGAGCGCTACGTGAGCGACTACGGCCTGTCGGAATACGACGCGGCGCAGCTCACCCAGAGCCCCTCGCTCGCTCGCTACTTCGACGACGCAGTGAAGGCCGGCGCCACGCCCAAGCTCGCGAGCAACTGGATCACGGGCGAGATGGCACGCCGCCTGAACGCGCAGGAAATCGGCATCGAGGCCGCACCGGTTTCGGCGCAGCAGCTCGCCCAGCTGGTGCAACGCGTTGCCGACGGCACGCTGCCCAACAACGCGGCCCGTCAGGTGTTCGATGCCCTCTGGACCGGCGACGGCAGCGATGTCGACGCCATCATCGAAGCCAAGGACCTGAAGCCGATGAACGACACCGGCGCGCTCGACAAGATCCTGGACGAAGTGATTGCCAAGAACCAGAAGAACGTCGACGAGTACCGCGCCGGCAAGGAAAAGGCCCTGAACGGCCTCGTGGGCCAGGTGATGAAGGCCAGCGGCGGCAAGGCGAACCCCGCTCAGGTCACCGAACTGCTCAAGGCCAAGCTGGCCTGACCGGCCCCTACGGCGGCGGAGCTACTTGCCGCCGCCGTTCTGGGGGGACCAGATCTGCTTCAGGCGCGCGCGCTCTTCGTCGAAGCGCGCGTTCACGCGCTTCTTCTCGTCTTCCTGCTCGCCGATGAAGCGGTTCTGCACGGCCACGCTCTGCGCGTTGTCTTCGAGCTTGCGGCGCACCGCGCCCGGCGCCTTGCTGATGTCATGCTTGTAGAACTCAAGCTCCTCGTCGATCTTCTTGCGGTCTTCGGCAAGTTCGGCCAGGCGCTTCTGCGCGGCCTGGATCACCGCATCGATCTGCACCAGCGCCTCCTTGCGCTCCCGCTCGTGCACGGTCACGTTGGGATAGCGCACCAGCAATGCACGCTCCCGCCGGCGCTCGTCGATCAGGCGCGCGGCCTGCAGCGCCGCCTCGCGGGCCCGGTCTTCGCGCTCGGCCAGTTCGCGCGCGGTGTAGGTCGGCTCGATCTTGCGGCGAGTGGTGCCGCTCGGGCTCAGTTCGCGCTGCTCGCGGTCGATGCATTCGGCAATCGGCCGGTCGGCCGTGAGCGTGCGGCCGCGGGCGTCGGTGCACGAATAGATGGCGGCCGGTGCCGGCGCGGGCTGCGCCGGCGCCGCCATGGGCAACAGCGCTGCCATCAGCGGCAGCAGCAGCGGCAGCACCGGCGTGGCGAAAGGACGGGCCGGCTGGTCGAGCTTGCGCACGGGCATGGGAGTGGCCTCAAATGGCGCCGTAGCGGGCGCGGTAGGCGAGAACGCGCTCGCGATGCGCACCCAGGTCGGCGGCGGCGTTGCCCGACAGGTAGTTCAGCAGGTCGTCGAGCGTGGCGATGGCCACCACCTGGAGGCCCAGCTGGTTGCGCACGTACTGCACGGCGCTGTGGTCCACGTCCACGCCGTTTTCGGTGGCTTTCTCCTGCCGGTCGAGCGCAATCGATACCGCGTGCGGCGTGGCGCCGGCGGCTTCGATGGCCGCAATCGATTCGCGCACCGCGGTGCCGGCCGACATCACGTCGTCGACGATGAGCACGCGGCCCTTGAGCGGCGCACCCACCAGGTTGCCGCCCTCGCCGTGGGCCTTGGCTTCCTTGCGGTTGTAGGCAAAGGGGTAGTTGCGGCCACGCCGGGCCAGTTCGGCCGCCACCGTGGCGCCCAGCGGAATGCCCTTGTAGGCGGGGCCGAAGATCATGTCGAACTCGACGCCGCTTTCGATCAGCCGGTCTGCATAGAATCCGGCGAGACGAGCGATCTTGGCGCCGTCGTCGAAGAGGCCCGAATTGAAGAAGTAGGGGCTCAGGCGGCCGGCCTTGGTCTTGAACTCGCCGAAGCGCAGCACGCCAGAGTCGAGTGCGAACTGGACGAAGTCCTGCGCCACCGCACTGCTTTCCACACCATCTACAGCCATCGGAATTTCCTTGTGTTCAAACTGACCAGCCTCAATCTCAATGGCCTGCGTTCGGCCGCCACGAAAGGGGTGGCGGACTGGGTGGCCGAACTTGCGCCGGATTGTATTTGCATGCAGGAGATCCGGGTGCAGGCCAGCGACATCGAAGGCAGGTTCGAAGAAATGGCCGGTCTCAAGGGCTATTTCCACTTTGCCGAGAAAAAAGGCTACGCCGGCACCGCCATCTACACAAAGCACGCGCCAAGCGCCGTGGTCGTGGGCTGGGGCGACACCGAATTCGACGCTGAAGGCCGGTATCTCGAGCTGCGCTTCGACACGCCCGAGCGCAAGCTCTCGATCATCAGCTGCTACTTTCCGAGCGGCAGCTCGGGCGAGGAACGGCAGGAGGCCAAGTTCCGCTTCCTGAAGGGCTTCTTCCCGCACCTGATTGCGCTCAAGAAAGAGCGCGAGTTCATCCTCTGCGGCGACATCAACATCGCGCACAAGGAAATCGACCTCAAGAACTGGCGCGGCAACCAGAAGAACAGCGGCTTCCTGCCCGAGGAACGCGCCTGGATGACCCGCCTGCTCGACGCCGGCGCCGATGGCGCGGGCTTGGTGGACGTGTACCGCATGCTCAAGCCCGAGACCACCGCCGAGGCGTACACCTGGTGGAGCAACCGCGGCCAGGCCTATGCCAACAACGTGGGATGGCGGCTCGACTACCACCTGGCCACCCCGGCGCTCGGCGCGCTGGCGCGCAATGAGCAGATCTACAAGACCATCAAGTTCAGCGACCACGCGCCGATCACGGTCGACTACGACTTCACGCTGTAGCCCGCCTGCCCGCTTCAGCGCGGCGCTGTCTTGCCCGCGTGCCGCGCCAGGTGCACCTGGTGCAGCGTGATCTTGCGCACCTCGGCCTGGCTGGTCTCGATGTGCGCGCGCAGCAGCATTGCGGCCTGGTCGCCGCGGTTGGCGCGAACGGCCTTCAGGATCTTGGCGTGCTCGTCATAAGTGGCGTCGATGCGCGGCTGCTGCGTGAAGTCGAGGCGGCGGATGATGCGGATGCGATCGGTCACGTCGCCGTGCACGCGCGCCATCTCGGCGTTGCCCGCGGCGGCCACCAGCGAGCAGTGAAAGGCCTCGTCCCATTGCGCCACCTGCGCGGTGTCGCTGCTGCGCTGGGCCGCGGGCACAAGCCAGATGTCGGCCAGCGCCTCGAGCAGGCTGCGGTCGACGCGGCGGTCGGCTTCGCACAGGCGATGCACGGCCGTGGTCTCGAGCACCATGCGCAGGTCGTAAAGCTGCTCGAACTGGTCGAAGTCGAAAGGCAGCACGCGCCAGCCGCTGCGGAACAGCACCTCGACAAAGCCCTCTTGCTGAAGGCGGAAAAGCGCCTGCCGCACCGGCGTGCGCGAAACGCCGAGCCGCTCGCTGATCTCGTTCTCGGTGAAGCGGTCGCCCGGAACAAGGATGAAATCGGCCACGTCGCGCTTGAGTTGCGCGTACACCTCGTCGGCGCGCGTACGAAAAGCGGTTTCGCCGGGGGCGGGGACGGCGGATACGGGCGAAGCGGAGCGGGAACGAACAGTAGGCACGTGGGGAATATTAGTCGCTGTCATTGCCCGCCGCGAAGCGCAGCCAGCAGCGCCCTGCTTGGCGCGGTCCAGCCGACGATGCCGCCCTGGGCGCGGACCATGTCGAGTGTGGCCTCCTTGAAGGCCGGAAAGTAGCTCTCGGTGCAGTCTTCGAGCAGAAGGCAGTCGTAGCCGCGGTCGTTCGCTTCGCGCATGCTGGTCTGCACGCACACTTCGGTGGTCACCCCGCCGAACAGCAGGTGCGTGATGCCGCGCGCTTGCAGCAGCTCATGCAGACCGGTGGCGTAGAACGCGCCCTTCCCGGGCTTGTCGATGACGATTTCGCCTTCGACCGGCGCCAGCGCATCGATGATCTGGTTGCCCGGTTCGCCCGCCACAAGGATGCGGCCCATCGGACCTTCGTCGCCGATCCGCAATGCCGGATTGCCGCGGTTGCGCTTGGCAGGCGGGCAATCGGAAAGATCAGGCTTGTGCGCCTCCCGCGTGTGCACCACGAGGCCGCCGGCTTCCCGCCAGGCCTGCAACGCCGCTTTTGTCGCCGGAACGATCGCTTCGAGCAGGGTCACATCGTTGCCCAGCGTTTCACCGAAGCCGCCGGGTTCGATGAAGTCGCGCTGCATGTCGATGAGGACCAGGGCAGCTTTCTTGATCCCGAACTCGTAGGGGAAGGGAATGGCTTCTTCTATGCGCATGTTGTTGCTCGCTTGTTCAGAGGGCGCGGGTGCGGCGATGGGCGGGATGCACAGGGGCAAACACTCCACCTTTGAGCCCGGTTTGCGGCCTTCCGATGAACAGCAGAGCACTCATGCCACAGCCTCCAACGGCTCATGATGCCCGCCACCCATGTGCGCCCCGATCACGTGCCTCTCAGCGCCCTCAGCCGAAGTCTCGAACACGATGCGCCCTTCGCTCATCACGACGATGCGGTCGGCCAGCTCAAGCAGTTCGTCGAGGTCTTCGCTGATGAGCAGCACCGCTCCGCCCTTCCCGCGCACCTGCACGATGCGCTCGTGAATCTCGGCCACGGCCGCAAAGTCGAGGCCGAACACCGGGTTGGCGGCGATCAATACGTTGATGTCGCCGGCGAGTTCACGGGCCAGTACGGCGCGCTGCACGTTACCGCCCGAAAGGCTGCGAATCGGCGCGCCCTCACCTTGCGTCTTCACGCCGTATTCGGCAATCCACTCGCGCGCCCGATTGCGCCAGAAGGGAAAGTTCAACACGCCGCCTCGCGACAAGGGCGGCCTGTCGAAATCGCGCAGCGCCATGTTCTCCGCCACGCTGAGATCGCCCACGCACGCGTTGCGCAGCGGCTCCTCAGGCAGGCTGCGCACCTTGAGGCTTCGGTTCTCTCCGCGCCGTGCGCTGTATGGCTGACCCATGACGCTCACCTTGCCGGCGAGCCGCGGCCGCTGCCCGACCAGGGCCTCGACCAGCTCGCGCTGCCCGTTGCCCGAGACGCCCGCCACGCCGAGGATTTCGCCCGCGCGCACCGAAAGCGCCAGGTCGTGCAGCGCCAGGGTGCCCCGGTCGCCCTGGGCGCGGAGACCTTCGACCTTCAATGCAATGGGTGCCGCTGCGGACACGGGCTTTCTGGCAGCGGGCAATGCAGCCGGTGCGGAGGAGGAAGCCTCAGCATCCTCGCCGCCCATCATGGCCCCTGCCAACCGTGCCGGGCTCGTGTCCGCCACGCGGCAATGGTGCACCGCCTTGCCGCGGCGCAGTACCGTCACACCGTCTGCATAGGCCATGACCTCGCGGAACTTGTGCGTGATGATGAGCACGGTGCACAAGCCGCTGCGCGCGAACTCGCGCACATGGCCCAGCACCTCGTCCGCCTCCTGCGGCGTCAGCACAGAAGTGGGCTCATCGAGGATCAGGAGCCGCGGCTTCAGGTACAGCTGCTTGAGCAGTTCGAGCTTCTGTTTTTCGCCCGCGGCAAGCTCCGAAGGCCGCGCGTCCAGGTCGAGGCTGAAGGGCGTGATCGCGAGAAAATCCTTCAGCTCCGCGCGCTTGGCTTTCCAGTCGATCAGCGCGGGCGTCTTGCCGCCCGCGAGCAGCAGGTTCTCCGCCACGGTCATGCCCGGCGCCAGCGTGAAGTGCTGGTACACCATGCCAATGCCCAGCGCGCGCGCCACGATGGGATTGGCAATGTCCTGCTCGCGGCCGTCGATCAGGATGCTACCCTCCTCAGCGCGCTGGAAACCGGCCACGCACTTCACCAGCGTGCTCTTGCCCGCGCCGTTCTCGCCGAGCAGCGCATGCACCGTGCCGGGCTCCACGCGCATCGTCACGCGGTCCATGGCGGTGAAGCTGCCGAAGCGCTTGGTCAGCTCGTAGGTGTCGAGCGCGAGTGCGCCGCTGCCGCCCGGCAGGGCGCCGATCGCATGGGGCGCGGCGCTCATGCGTGCGTCACCTGAGCGCAGCGAGCAACTGCTGCGAGGCGGCGTGCGCACCGAACACGCCGCCTTGCATCGTGATCATCTTCAGCGCCGCCAGATGGTTGCCATGGTCGGTGGCAGCGGTGCAGTCGGACAGCAGCAGGCATTCGAAGCCGCGGTCGTTGGCGTCGCGCATGGTGGTGTGCACGCACACGTCGGTGGTGATGCCCGCAAGAATCAGGTTCTCGATGCCGCGCGTGCGCAAGATCAGTTCGAGATCGGTCGCGTAGAACGACCCCTTGCCGGGCTTGTCGATCACCACCTCGCCGGCGAGCGGCGCCAGTTCGGGAATGATCTCCCATCCCGGCTCGCCGCGCACCAGGATGCGTCCGCACGGCCCGTCGTCGCCAATACCCACTCCGTTCGCGCCAATCTGGCGCGAACGCCAGCGCTTGTTGGCGGGCAGGTCCGCCAGGTCGGGCCGATGGCCTTCGCGCGTGTGAATGATGTGAAAGCCCAGCGGCCGCATCGCCGCGAGCGTTCGCGCGATCGGCTGAATCGGCGCCTGCACCAGCGAAAGGTCGTAGCCCATCACGTCCACGTAGCCACCCTTGCCGCAGAAATCGGTCTGCATGTCGATCACGATCAACGCGGTGTTGTCGGGCCGCAATGCGCCGTTGTAGGGCCAGGCGTAGGGCTCGGCCTCTACATGGCGGCCAGTTGTCGTTGTCATGGCGTTCAGTTCCTTGTCGATGAAAGTTCGCCGGGGCTGCCGAGTGCCGTGCTGCCGGGCCTGCAGGTAAGCACAAGAATGACCAGCGTGAGCACGTAGGGCACGGTGTTGAACAGGTGGTAGCCCCAGCCGACGCCGATGGACTGCAGCGCGGGCCCGATGGCACCCGCACCGCCGAAGAGAAACGCAGCGCCCACGCAGCGCAGCGGGCTCCAGCGCGCGAAGATCACGAGCGCGACGGCAATGAGGCCCTGGCCGCTGGAGATGCCTTCGTTCCAGCTGCCCGGATAGAACAGCGTGAGCGATGCGCCGCCGAGCCCCGCGATGAAGCCGCCCGCTGTGGTCGCTGCAATGCGCAGGCCCGACACCGAATAGCCGAGCGCCCGTGTGGCCTGCGCCGAATCGCCGGCCATGCGCACCAGCAAGCCGGCGCGTGTCCGCGCAAAGCCCCACCAGAGCAGCACGGCCAGTGCCACACCGATGGGCACCAGCGCATTGAGCTGCAGCGCCGATCGCACCACCGTGTTGTCACTCCAGAAGCCCAGCGGTATGGCGGGAATCTGCGGCGCCTGCGGCTGGATCAGTGGCTTGCCCAAGTAGAACGCGAGCCCCGTGCCGAGCAGCATCAGCGCGATGCCGGTGGCCACGTCGTTCACCCGGTCGAGCGAACACAGCAGGCCGTGCAGCAGCGCGAGCGCCGCGCCCGCCACCGCGCCGATCAGCACGCCGAGCCAAGCCGAATCGGTGAGATAGGCGCCACCGAAAGCCGCCATGGCCGACAGCACCAGCACGCCCTCGAGCCCCAGGTTAATGCGCCCCGACTTCTCGGTAAGGCATTCACCCAGGCTCACGAAGAGAAAGGGTGCCCCCACGCGCAGCGCACCGCCGACGATGCCGGCCACGAGCGCGATCCACTGGTCAGCGGTCATTGGTGCACCCTTGGCGCTGCGTTCATGCCGGGCTCCCCGAAGCGCGGAGCATGCGTGCGCGCAGCGCGCCCCAGTCGACCATGCGCAGGCCCTCGCTCGCAAGAATGAGCACGAACGCAATGCCCTGCAGCACCAGCACCGAGGCATCGGGCAAACCAAGCCGCCGCTGCAACAGGCTGCCCGCCGCGCCGAAGCCGCCGAACAGGATGGCCACCGGCACGATGGCCGCGGGGTTGTGCCGCGCGATGAACGACACCAGGATGCCCGCGTAGCCATAGCCCGCAATCAGGGAGGCATTCGCATTGGTGTGAACCGCCGTCACCTCGACCGCGCCCGCGAGCCCCGCGCAGGCACCGCCGAGCGCGCAGGCGCCAAGGATGAGCCGTGTGGCCGGCAGCCCCACGAGCTGTGCCGTGCGCGGATTGCCGCCCACCACGCGCACCGAAAAACCCGAGGCGGTGGCGCGCAGCCACCACGCGAGCCCGAGGCAGGCGACCACGCCGATCACGAAGCCCCAGTGCACGTCGGAGCCACCGATGCCGCCGATCAGCAGCCCCTCGTTCAGCGCATGGGTCGATGGCTTGTTGAGGCTGGCCGGGTCGCGCAGCGGCCCTTCGACAAGGTGCTTGAAGATGCCGATGGCAATGTAGGCCAGCAGCAGGCTGCTGATGGTTTCGTTGATGCCGCGGTACTGGCGCAGCCAGCCCGCAAGCGCGATCCACAGCGCCCCGGCAAGAGCGCCCGCAACGCACACTGCCGCGGTACCTACGACGTTATGAGGCAAGGGCACCGCGTGCGCGAGCGCCGCCGAGGCCAGGCCGCCCAGCACCAGCGCACCCTCCCCGCCGATGACGATGAGCCCCGCCCGCGCCGGCAGCGCCACGCACAGCGCGGTGAGCATCAACGGCGCGGCGCGCTGCAAGGTGTTCTGCCAAGAGAACCAGTCGCCGAACGCACCCTTGAACAGCGTTGCCCAGACCTCCACCGGATCGGCGCCGGCAAAGGCCACCAGCACACCAAACAGCAGCAGCGCCGCCGCAATGGCGAACACCGGCAGGGCGAATTCCTTGAGCGCGTGGCGCATGGTGAAGATCAACTTGGAATCAGGCCGAGCCGATCACGCCTTCGACCAGGTAGTTCATCTTTTCCAGCTCCAGGTCGGTCTGCTTCAGCACCTTGCCCGCCGGCACCACGACGGCGCCCTTGTTGTCCTTGATGCCGTCCTTGAAGATGTCGAAGGTGCCCGCGATCATCCTGGCCTTGATGTCGTCGGCCTGCTTCCTTGCGGCGTCGGGCACCATGGGGCCGTAGGCGGACATCTTCACGTAGCCTTCCTTTAGGCCTCCGCGCAGGAAGTTCGGGTGCGGCTTGCCGGCTTGCGCGGCGTCGATGGCCGCCTTGTAGGCCGTGAGCCAGTTCCACTCGGCACCGGTGAGGTACGCGTTGGGCGCCAGTTTGGCTTGGCTCGCGTGGTAGCCGCAAACCATCTTGCCGCGCTTGGCCGCCGTCTCGACCACCACCTTGGGGCCGTCGACGTGCATGGTGAACACGTCGCAGCCCTGATCGGCCAGGCTGTTGGTGGCCTCGGCTTCCTTCACGGCCATCGACCAGTCGCCGGTGAAGATCACGCTGCAGGTGATGTTCGGCTTGACCGACCGCGCGCCGAGCGTAAAGGCGTTGATGTTGCGCAGCACCTGCGGAATGGGCTTGGCGGCAACGAAGGCGATCTTGTTGCTCTTGGTCATGTGCGCGGCGATCACGCCGTTCAGGAACTGGCACTCGTCGATATAGCCGAAGAAGCTGCCGGCATTCTTCGGGTGCTTGCCCTCTGTCCAGAGGCCGCCGCAGTGCGAGAAGCGCACATCGGGGTTCTTGGGCGCAACTGCGAGGATGTGCGGATCGAAATAGCCGAACGAGGTGGGAAACAGCAGCTTGGCGCCGTCCTGCGAGATCATGCCGGCCATGGTCTTCTGCACGGCGGCCGTCTCGGGCACGTTCTCTTCTTCCACCACCTTCACGCCGGGCAGCTTCTTGACCTCCGCCGCCGCCATGGCGTGCGCCTGGTTGTAGCCGTAGTCGTCGCGCGCGCCGACGTAGATCACGCCGACGGTCAGCGGCTTGGCCTGTGCGCCGGCAAGGGCGCTCCAGCCTCCGAGGGAACCGGCAGCGCCGAGCGCGGCCAGGGATTTGAGGGACTCGCGGCGATTGATGGGGCTGGTCATGAGGATCTCCGGTCTTGGATACAAGGTAGGGTGCAAAAAATGTGCCTGGGTGTTCAGTCGATCAGGCTCACGTGCGCGGCGGCCACGCGCCAGCCGTCGGCGGTGCGCAGCCAGGTCTGGCTCTGGCGACCGGTCTGGCGGCTGCCTTCGCGGCGGAACTCGGCATTGGCGGTCGCAAGGTCGCGGCCGTAGGTGGTGATGACGGTGCGCAGCAGCTCGCGCGGCGGGCTCTGGACCGGCAGCGATGCACGAAAGGCGCTGATGGCCGCGTGACCGTAGTGGTTCTCTGAGTAGCCGTAGCGCAGCGTGTGCGGGCTGTTCCAGAACAGCTCGTCGAGCACATCACGGCGGTTGGTGACGAGTGCTTCTTCATACCGCGCGAACACCGCGGTCACTTCGGCAAGCACCTCGGGGATGTTGATCTCCAGGGTCATCTGCGAACCTCGCGCTGGAAGATGTCGAGGCTGAGCTTCTTCATTGCGACAAAGCTCTCGGTGCTCAGCGTCTCGACCGTGCGCGGCCGTGCATCGCCGTAGCGCAGGATCTCGGCCACCTTGGTGGGCCGCTTGGTCAGGAGCAGCACTTCATCGGCCAGGTACACAGCCTCTTCGAGGTCGTGCGACACCAGCAGCATGGTGGTGCCGGTCTGCATGAACACCTCCTGCAGCTTCTCGCGGATGAAGAGCGTCATCTCGAAGTCGAGCGCGGAAAACGGCTCATCGAGAAACAGCACCTCGGGGTTGGGCGCGAGCGCCCGCATGATCGATGCGGTCTGCTGCTGGCCGCCCGAGAGTTCGTACGGAAAGCGCTTCAGGTCGAACTTGACGTCGAACGAAGCCACCAGCTCTTCCATGCGCCGGTCGACCTCGGCCTTGCTGCGGCCTTCGAGCTTCAGCGGATAGGCGATGTTGTCGATGGTGCGCATCCACGGGAACATCGCCTCGCGGTAGTTCTGGAATACGTAGCCGATCTTGGTGTCCTTGCGCTGTTTGCCGTCGAACAGGATCTCGCCCGCATCGATGGGAATGAGCCCCGCGATCATGTTGATGAGCGTGGACTTGCCGCAGCCGTTGGGGCCGAACACCGAGACGATCTTGTGCTTGGGAATGTCGAGGTCGAAGTTCTCGTACAGCGGCCAGCCCGCAAAGTACTTCGTAAGCCCGCGAATGGTGATGTGCGTGCCGGCCGGGCCGGGCTTGAACACGGGCTTGGGCACGTCGGCATACACCGGGCCGTTCACGACGATGTCTTGCGTGGCTTTCATCGGCCGCTCCAGTGCACGATGCGGCGTTCGGCCACAAGAAAAAGAATGTTGAGCGCATAGCCCAGCGCACCGGCGGCAAGAATGGCCGCATACATGCTCTTCACGTTGAGCACCTGCTGCGCATCGATGATGCGGTGGCCAAGGCCGGTGTCGGAGCCGATGAACATTTCGGCCACGATGACGATCACCAGGGCCATCGACACCGCCGAGCGCAGGCCCACGAAGCTGGGCTGCAGGCTTTCCCACACCAGCACGTCCTTGAAGATCTGCCAGCGCGAGGCACCCATGACGCGCGCCGCCATCACGCGCTGCTTGCGCGCATTGATGACGCCATAGGCGCTGTTGAACACCACGATCAGCAGCGCGCCGAAAGCCGCAATGGCCACCTTGTTGACGTCGGATACGCCGAAGATCAGGAGGAACAGCGGAATGAGCGCGGACGAAGGCGTGGAGCGGAAGAAGTCGATCAGGAATTCGACGCTGCGGTAGGCCTTCTCATTGCTGCCGAGCAGCACGCCCAGCGGCACGCCGACGACCGCCGCAATCAGAAAGGCCTGCAGCGTGCGCCAGACGGTCATCGCAAAGTCCGTGAGCAGCGGCCTGCCCGCAAGGCCCGTGATCAGCGCCGCAACGGTGTCGGCGGGCGTGGGCAGCAGGATCGGCTTGATGAAGCCGAGCCGCACCGCCAGGTCCCACACGATGAACAGCACCACGGGTCCGATGAAGGGCAGCAGCCGGTCGCGCAGCGAGGGCTTGGGCAGGGCCATAGTCATGCCTTGTAGAGCAGCCCGTCCACCAGCACCTTCTTCTCGAAGATGCCTTTCTCGGTGAACAGGTCGTAGAACTTCTGGAAATACGCCACGTCGCTCGGCTTGAACTCGTTGTAGAGCATGTAAGAGGCAAGAGGTACTTCGGCCGTGAGCTTGCCCTCGATGGCGGTGTAGCCCTTCATGTGCTGGCGGGCATCGTCGGGCTTGGTGCGCACCAGCTCCACGCCACGCGCATAGGCGGCGATGTACTTCTTGGCGACTTCGGGGTTCTTCTTGATGAACTCGCTGGTAAGGCTGGCCGCGCCACCGTGCCAGGGCGCCATGGGGTCGCCCAGGATGTACTTGGCGACCACGCCGGCCTCGATGACGCGCGTGGTGCCGTTCATGCGGCCCACGGTGCCGGTGGGCTCCAGCGTGTAGCAGGCGTCGACCTGGCCCGCGACGAGCGCGGCCACGTGCTGGCCGATGGGCAGTTCGCTCACCGTGGCACCCTTGGCGCCGGCACGTTCGAGCATGGTCTTGCACAAGGTCACGTTCTGAATGCCGGGGCCTGAAGCGATCTTCTTGCCGGCCAGCTCGGCCATGGTCTTGATCGGGCTGTCCTTGGCGACGATGAATTCGTCGAGCACGAACTTGGCGTTGCTCGGGTTGGTGCAGAAGATCTTGAAGAGCCCCGGCTGCGCGATCTCGCCGATGGCCAGGTTGGCCGAGCCGGTGCCGTTGGAGCTGCCGTCGCAGCGGCCCGCCAGCATGCCTTCCATGACCTGCTGCGCGCCCGCGAACTTGAGCGGCTCCACGTCGAGGCCGGCTTCCTTGAAGTAACCGCGGTCCACCGCGGCAAAGAAGGGCAGACCGGCGGCCACGGGCCAGAAGCCGATTCGGATCTTCGGTGCGGCTTGCGCGCGCACGATGGCCGGTGCGGCCAGCACGGCCAAGCCCGCTGCGCCGGCCTGCAACAGCTGGCGGCGCGAGGCGGCGGCGGGCGATTTTTCAGGGATGCGCATGAAGACTCCTCGATCGATCAGGTTGAAATGGCTTGGGAAGGAACGGTGCGGCTCGCGATGTAGGCACGCCAGCCGCCGTGGTGGCTCACGTCTTCGGCGTCGGCCAGCGCATGGCCTTCGCAGATGAAGCCGTGCACCCAGCTGCCGTCGGCAAGCTCCACGCTGCCGAGCCCCAGCGGAGGCGGAATCAGCGCCAGGAAGCTGCCGACCTGCGCAACCGGAACCGACCACACTTCGAGCGCGATGGCGGTGCCGCCTGCGCTGCGCTGCAGTCCCGGCTTGGGCGGCACGGTGCCAGGCAATGCGTGAAGCCGGTAGCGCGGCGCGGTGGTCGTGGCACGCAGCAGCGTGGCGCCGCGCTCGGTGAGCTGGCTGTTGAGCGGCATGCCCGAAAGGTGTGCGCCGACGACAGCGATGGGCATCGTCTGCGCTTGCGAGACGCCCAGGCCCGGAATGGGACGCGGCTCGGGCAGCGGCTGCCCGGTAGCGCCCTGCGGCAGGCCTGTGGCGTCGTGATAGCGCTGGCCCAGATCGGCCAGCGCAAGGTCGCTGCCGCACGGGGCGATCAGCGTGATACCGAACGGCAGGCCGTCGGCGCGCAGCGAACTCGGCACCGCGATGGCGGCGTAGTCCAGCAGGTTGACGAAGTTGGTGTACGCGCCGAGGTTGCGGTTGAGCACGACCGGATCGGCGCGCATCTGGTCGCGCGTGTAGTGCGTGGGCGCCGTCGGCACCAGCAGCACGTCGATGCCGCGCCACATCGGCTCGACCTGTTGCGCGAGCGCGCGCAGTCTTGTCTGCGCCTCGAACACGTCGGCGGCGCTGTAGCCGCGCCCGCTTTCGAGAATACCGCGCACCGGTTCGATGACCTGGGGGCCATGCGCATCGAAAAACCCGCGCACCGCGGCATAGCGCTCGGCCACCAGTGCGCTCTCATAAAGCAGCGCGGCGGCCTCGGCGAGCGGGGCGAAGGGAATCGTCATCGGCGTGCCGCCGAGCGCGACGAGCCGCGCCTGTGCGTCGCGGAAGGCCGCTTCGGCTTCTGCATCATCAAAGAAGCTCAGCGTATCGGGCACACCGAAGCGGAATGCCGATGGAAATGGGTCGCTGCGCAAGGCAAGTTCGCGCGAATAGGGATCGCGCGCGTCCGGACCCGCGGCCGCAAGAAGCACGTCGACAGCCAAGCCGACGGTGCGCGCGAAGATCGACACGCAGTCCGCGCTCTGCGCAGCAGGCACCACGCCGAAGGCGCTCAGCAAGCCGCGCGAGGGCTTGATGCCGACGATGTTGTTGAGCCCCGCGGGCACGCGGCCCGAGCCGGCCGTGTCGGTGCCGAGTGCGAAATCGACCTCGCCCGCGGCCACCACATAGGCCGAGCCCGAGCTGGAGCCGCCCGAGACGTAGCGCGGATCGAAGGCATTGGGCACCTCGCCATAGGGAGAGCGCGTGCCGTTCAGGCCGCAGGCGAACTGGTCGAGATTGGTCTTGCCGAGAAGCGATGCACCGGCATCGAGCAGCTTCTGCACCACGGCCGCGTGTGCCGAGGGTTTGCGGTCGAAGGCCGGACAAGCGGCCGTGGTGGGCACGCCGGCCACGTCGATGTTGTCCTTGACTGCGAAGCGCAGGCCGGCGAGCGGGCCTTTTCCCGTATCCATGCCGGGCACGGGCCGAGGGAAGCGCGCGATCCACGCCGCGGCGGCCGATCCGTTTTCTTCATGCACCATTTCAAAGCATCCAAACTTGTGTACAAGTTGAGATGCAAACTGTGTGCCAGCGGTGGCCAGGCCGCCGCCGACGCTCGCCGTGACATGCGAAGCTGCGATACTTGCGACACAAGTATTGAGAATTCGCCACCATGCAGCGATGGCATCGTTGCATGGCTTCGAGCGGGTTGGGGAAAAAAGCGGGAGGAATATGGCGCTGAGATTCGCGGCCGTCGTCGGCCTTTGTTTGGCACTTGCCGCATGTGGCGGTGGAGGCGGTGGAGGCGGTTCAGCTTTCCCAGGTGCAGTCGGCGCCGGTTCGGAAGCTTCCGCGCCGACCGACACGGGCACCGCCCCGGCCGACATCAGCTTTTCTCTGGCGGCGCTCACCGGCAACCAGCGGCCCGGCACCAGCGTCAGCCACATGGTGAAGGTCGACGTCACCCATGCAGGCGGTTTCGATGGCCCGGTCTATCTGGCGCTGGACGATCCGCAGCAGATACTGAGCCAGGGCAGTGGCCTCAGCCTGGTCCGCATCGACGCCTCGAGCTACGCGGCGGTCCTGAACACCTCGGCCACTCTCGCACCGGGCAAGTACCAAGGAGCGTTCCCGGCCTATCTCTGCAAGGATCCGGCCTGTGCCGGACGCTACGCGAGCTCACGGGTTTCCCTGCCCTACCTTGTCAACGTCACGCCCAACCCGCTGACGGCCTTCACGTGGATGAGCACCCGCGCGACCGCTCACGTGGGCGCAGCCGATCCGCCCGGGATCGACGTGCAAATCAGGGGGCCCGCCGGCGGCTGGAAGGCCAGCACCGGCAGCAGCTGGCTCCAACCCACCCCCTCGGAAGGCACGCTGCCCGCCACCCTCAGGGCGCGGTTCGCCATCCAGGGCATGGCTGCCGGGATCTATCAGGACCAGCTGGTCGTGCGCTCGGCGGATGGCCAAGAGGCCCGGGTCGGGTTCACGCTGGAACTGCTGCCCACGCAGTTCCGGGTCAGCACCGCGGCTTTCTCTTTCACCGGCGTGAATGGCGCGACCATCCCGCCGCAGACGCTGACATTCGATCTGGACAACGGTGTATCCGCGAGCTGGACGGCCAACACCGCCGCGCCATGGCTGCTCCTCGCGCCAGGGTCGGGCATCACACCGGGCTTGCTGACCGCGCGGGCCGACGCGAGCAAGTCCAGCCTGGCCTCGGGCGCTCACGCCACGAGCATCGTGCTTGCCTCGGCCGGGTACCCGAGCAAGACCGTGAACGCCGCGCTCACGCTCGCGAAGCCGACCTTGTCGGCGCCGTCCACCACCGTCACGCTCGGTGGCCCCAAAGGTCGTGACGAGGTCGCGCAGTCGGTCTCGGTGAGCCTGAACACCGGCGCCAACAAGTGGCCCTGGACCCTGTCTGCGCCGCTCATCACGTGGGCCACCGTGTCGCCCACGTCCGGGAGCGTCGATGCGAGCGGCACGCCGCTGAGCTTCTCTCCGGTTGTCAGCGCCGCCGCGCCCGGCACCCATTCCGGCATTGCGACGGTCTCGGCCAAGGTCAACGGCGACACGGTCTCGCTGCCGTTGACGGTGGTCCTGAACCGGGACAAGCGGCAGCTTCTTTCCTCCGAATGGGGCATCGGCTTCGCCAGCACGCCGGCAGGATCGGTGCTCACCAGAACCCTGCGGGTCACCGACAACTTCGGCGCCGCCATCCCATGGACCGCCACCTCCAGCGCGCCATGGCTTTCGGTGACGAGCGGCGGCACGACCAGCACCGGGCCGGACCTGGCGCTCGTCGCCAATCCGGCATTGGCTGCGACTGACGCGATCAGCTATGCGACGGTCACGCTGAGAACCTCGACCCCTGGTGTGTCGGATGCGATCGTCCGCGTCGGCCTGTGGCGCTCCGGCGACGGGCTTAGCACGCTGACCACGCTGCCCACGGACTATCTGAACGCCGTCGCCGACACGATCCGGCCCTACGTCTACGCACACAACGGCGGCAGCGCCATCGACATCTACAACGCCCACCTGGGCACGAAGGTCGGCACCATCGCGAACGCGGGGACCACACTGGCCGAGATGGCCGTTGCAGCCGATGGAAGCAAGCTCTACGCAGTGGACACGACCAGCAAGAGCATCGTGGTGGTCGATCTGGCGACCGCGTCGAAGACCGACGCCTGGCCGCTGCAAGGGAGCGTCCAGGCGAGCCTGAGCCTGCTGGCGATCCGCACCAATGGCAAGGACATCGTTCTTGCCGGTGACGGCGGCGCCTACGCGGATGGTCGAAGGATTGCCATGCTGCCGAGCGGTTTTGGCAACGTGGTGTACGCAGCATCGTCCGACGGACGAAGGCTCTTCTCCCACACCCGGGGCCTCAGCCCCTCCGGCGTGCAGGCGCTCGACCTCGACTATTCGGCCATGGGGGGAGGAACCCTGATCGCTAAAGGCACCGCAGGGGCCAGCTTCATCAACGGCAGCAGCAATGGACAGGGCATTGCGGTGAACGCCGACGCGACGGCGCTCTATATCGCATCGGGTGCGCCGTATCTCTGCTCCTCCGTGAATCCCGTTAACCTGGCCTTCATTGCGAGCCTTCCAGGCGGAGATGCCTACCCCAACAACGTCAAGGTCACGCGGGACGGCCGTGCGATCTGCGGCATCAGCGGCCTGTACTCGAGTGCCGACATCTGGGTCCACGCGCCCGACGGGGCCCTGTTGCGGTCCTTCAAGTTTGCAGGCTACGCGAGAAACCTCCTCGACCGCCAGCTCGTGGTGACGCCCGACGGAATGACCGCCGTCGGTCTGACGAGCGACCCTCGGATGGCGTTCATTCCGCTCGGCGCACCGTGATCGCGCGGTACCCGCGCACGCGGGTGCCGCCTTCCACAAGGAACGGTCAGCTGCCGCGCCTGGCTTCGCGGTAGAGCTTTTCCACCTTCGGCAGGTTGGCTTCGAGCTTCTGGATCCGGTCCGGCCCGCTCGGGTGGGTCGACAGAAAACTCAGCCCGCCCTGGTTCTTGGACGCCGTGGCCATCTTCTTCCACAGCGACACCGAGGCCTGCGGGTCGTAGCCCGCCCGCGCCGCCAGTTCCAGGCCGACGAGGTCGGCCTCGGTCTCATCGCTGCGGCTGAATTTGAGGGTGATCAACTGCGTGCCGGCGCGGGCCGCCAGGTCGCCCATCTGGCCCAGGCCCAGCAGCTGCGCGCCGATGGACAGCGCGGCGCCGGTGCCGGCGCTCTTGGCCATGCGGGCGCGCGCATGCTCGCGCAGCGCATGGGCCATCTCGTGGCCCATCACCATCGCCACCTCGTCGTCAGTGAGCTTGAGCTGCTCGAGGATGCCGGTGAAGAAGGCGATCTTGCCGCCCGGCATGCAGAAGGCATTGATCTGCTTGCTGCCGATGAGGTTGACCTCCCACTTCCAATCGCGCGCCCGCGTGTTCCAGGGCGTGGCAAAGGGAATCAGACGGTTGGCGATGGTGCGCAGCCTTTGCAGCTGGGCGTTGCCGTCGCCCGCCAGCGCCCCCTTGGCGCGCGCCTGCGCGAGCAATTGCCCGTACTGCTGGACGCCGGCGGCCTCGATCCGGTCGGCAGGCACCAGGTTGCGCGCCACGGAGGCATTGCCCACGTTGACCTGCGCCAGCGCCGGACCCGTCAGTGCCACGCCGGCCGCGGCAAGCAGGAAGGCCCGCCGCGGCTGCCAGGCCGAGGAACGGGAGACTGAAGAAGCCGCAGAAGGAAGAAGGAGCTCGCATCGTGTGCACATGCGCAGATCATAGGAACAATTGCCGACAAAAAGACGGCTCGGCGCATGCCGCGCCCTCATGGACAATCCGGGGTTCATGTCTGCCCAGCCCGCCGAAACCCCCACCGCCTCTTCCCTGCCCTGGCGCGACGCGCTGAAGGTCTATCTCGAGCCTGCCACCCTGCGCATGCTGGCGCTCGGCTTTTCCGCCGGCCTGCCGCTGCTGCTGGTGCTGGGCACGCTGAGCTTCCGGCTACGGGAAGCAGGCATCGACCGCACCACCATCGGCTACCTGAGCTGGGTGGGGCTGGCCTACGGCTTCAAGTGGGTCTGGGCGCCGCTGGTCGACCGGCTGCCGCTGCCGCCGCTGACCACGCTGCTCGGGCGCCGGCGCGGCTGGCTGCTGCTGGCGCAAGGGCTGGTGATCGCGGGGCTGGTCGGCATGGCGCTGAACGATCCGCGCCAGGGACTGGTGCCGCTGATCTGGTGTGCGCTGCTCGTGGCGTTCGGCTCGGCCACGCAAGACATCGCGCTCGACGCCTTCCGCATCGAATCGGCTGAAACCCGGAAGCAGGCCGCGCTCGCCGCCGCGTATCAAACCGGCTACCGCCTCGCGATGATCTGGGCCGGTGCCGGCGTGCTGTGGGTCGCGGCCTGGGCCGAGGCGGCGCCGGTGGCCGGCGTCACCGGCGCGGCGGCGTACCAGAACGCAGCCTGGAAGACGGCCTACCTGGTCATGGCCGCCTCGATGGCGGTGGGCGTGCTCACGGTGCTGCTCTCGCCCGAGCCCGCGCGGCGCGTGCTGCCCAAGGCCAAGAACGCGGCCGAGTGGCTGCAGGGCGTGCTCATCGAGCCCTTTGCCGACTTCATTCGCCGCTACAAGTGGCAGGCCGCGCTGATCCTCGCGCTGATTGCCATCTATCGCATCAGCGACGTGGTGATGGGCATCATGGCCAACCCGTTCTATGTCGACATGGGCTTTACCAAGGACGAAGTAGCCACGGTCAGCAAGATCTACGGCGTGGTGATGACGCTGGCGGGTGCCTTCGTCGGCGGCGTGCTGTCGATGCGACTGGGCGTGATGCGCGTGCTCATGCTGGGCGCGGTCCTCAGCGCCGCCAGCAACCTGCTGTTTGCCTGGCTGGCCTCGCGCGGGCACGACCTCACGGCGCTGATTGCAGTGGTGTCGGCCGACAACCTGGCTGGCGGCATCGCCTCGGCGGCATTCATCGCCTATCTCTCCAGCCTGACGAACATCAGCTACTCCGCCACGCAGTACGCCCTGTTCAGTTCGCTGATGCTGCTGCTGCCGAAGTTCATTGCCGGCTACTCGGGCGTTTTTGTGGATGCCTACGGCTACGCCCCCTTCTTTACCGTCACGGCCCTGCTGGGGGTGCCGGTGCTGTTGCTGGTGGCGCTGGCCGCCCGCGTCACCACGACCACAGCCCCCGCCGAGCGTCAATAGAGCACGGGCCTTATAGGAAAACAGCTGACGCTGGAGCCCCCGTACAACTGGTAGGCTGCGACTTTCCGGTTACCTTCCGCATCGCTTTCAAAGCGTTTACTTTCGCCCGAACCCTCAAGCAACGTGCCGCCCCGCATTTCTCCCCTTCAGATCAGCGCCTTCACGGCCACTTCGGCCGTCGGCGTCGGCAAGGAGCCGCTCGCCGAGGCGCTCGCGCATTCGCGCAGCGGCTTGCGCGCCAACGATTTCGGCGATGCGCCGCTGCCCACCTGGATCGGCCGGGTCGACGGGCTCGAAGACATTCGCCTGCCCGAAGACCTCGCCCCCTGGGACTGCCGCAACAACCGGCTCGCCTGGCTCGGCCTGCACGCCGATGGGTTCCCCGAAGCCGTGGCGGCCGCACGGGCCAAGTACGGGCCCTCGCGCATTGCGCTGATCCTGGGCACATCGACGTCCAGCATCGGCGAAACCGAACTGGCCTACACCCAGCTCGACGCCGACGGGCTCTTTCCGGTGAACCAGCGCCGACCGGCCGTGCACACGCCGCATTCGCTGGCGATGTTCGTGCAGCAGGTGCTCGGGCTCACCGGGGCCAGCGAGACGATTTCCACTGCCTGCTCGTCGAGCGCCAAGGTGTTCGCCTCGGCCGAGCGGCTGATCCGCCTCGGGCTGGCCGACGCCGCCGTGGTGGGCGGGGTCGACACGTTGTGCGGCAGCGTGCTGTTCGGCTTCAATTCGCTCGAGCTGGTGTCGAGCGAGCCCTGCCGGCCTTTCGACGCCGGCCGCAAGGGCATCAGCCTGGGCGAGGCGGCCGGCTTTGCGCTGGTGGAGCGCGTGCAGGACGATGCGGACGCTCCGCTGCGCCTCCTCGGCTACGGTGAAGCCAGCGATGCGCACCACATGTCGACGCCGCACCCGGAAGGCCTGGGCGCCGAACGCGCGCTCGACGAGGCGCTGGCGCGCGCGGGCCTGGCGCCCGACGCCATCGACTACATCAACATGCACGGTACGGCGAGCCAGAAAAACGACGAGGTCGAAGGCGCGCTGGTGGCGCGCCGCTTCCCCGCCTCCACGCACGCCAGCTCGACCAAGGGCTTCATGGGCCACACGCTGGGCGCGGCGGGCATCGTCGAATCGGTGATCAGCCTGCTGGCCATCGAGCGCGGGCTGATGCCGGGCACCGTGAACACGAACGAACTCGATACCGGCTTCGGGCCGCAGATCAAGCTGGAGCCTGCGCACGGCGAGGTTCGCTACGCGCTGACCAACTCCTTCGGTTTCGGCGGCAACAACTGCTCGCTGGTGTTCGGCAAGGCCGCTCAATGACCGCCGCGAACCAGGCTCCGAAGCCGCCCACCCTTTACATCGAAGGCCCAGCCTTCTGGACGCCCACCCTGCCCGGCTGGGAGGCCGCCCGTGCCGCCTTTCGCGGTGAAGGCACGCTCACCGACCCGCCCGCCAAGCGCCCATCGCCGCAGGTGCTGGCGCCCGCCGAGCGCCGCCGCGCACCCGATACCGTGGCGCTCGCATTGGAGGTGGCTGCCGCCTCCATGGCGGGCGCGGGCCGCAATGCGGCAGACGTGCCCTGTGTATTCGTCTCGGCGCACGGCGATCTGTCGATCAACGACTATATGTGCAGCACCCTGGCCACAGACCCGACGGTGCTGTCGCCCACGCGCTTTCACAACTCGGTGCACAACGCGGCCGTGGGCTACTGGACCATCGGCACGGGCTGCATGGCGGCCAGCAACTCGGTGTCGGCTTACGAGAACAGCTTTGCCGCCGGCCTGCTCGAGGCCGCGGTGCAGTGCGCGGCCGACCAATCGCCGGTGCTGCTGGTGGGCTACGACACGCCCACCGTGGGCGCGCTGACCTCGGTCACCGACAGCCAGGGCCTGCTGGCCGTGGCGCTGGTGATTGCGCCCGAGCGCACCGAGCGCACCGTGGCCTCATTCGACTGGTCGACGCAGAGCGGCGACGGCAGCGCGCCGGCGCCGATTTCGGACGCCGCCAAGACGCTGGTGCACATCAACCCGATGGCGCACGCGCTCGGCCTGTTCGAATCGCTGGCGCGCGTGGCGGACGACGACCCGCCCGGGCCGCTGGACCTGCCGCTTTCTTCCACCCTGGCGCTGCGGTTGCAACTGCAGCGGGTCCGGGACTGAAGTTCCATGACCGGCACTGCGCATACATGTGACGCAGTGATCATGGGCGGCGGGCTCGCGGGCCTCACGCTGGCGCTGCAGCTCAAGCAGCGCTTCGACGACATCGACGTGCTGGTGCTGGAGCGGCGAAAGCACCCGGTGCCGCACGCGGCCCACAAGGTGGGCGAGTCGTCGGTGGAAATCGGCGCGCACTACTTCGACACGGTGCTCGGCCTCAAGCCGCACATGGACAGCGCGCAGCTGCGCAAGTTCGGCTTTCGCTTTTTCTTCAGCGAGGGCCGACGCGACATCGACCAGGTCACCGAAATCGGCGCGAGCCGCTACCTGGCGGTGCCCAGCTACCAGATCGACCGCGGCATCTTCGAGAACTATCTTGCCCAAGAGGCCGTTCGGCGCGGCGTGCGCTTCGACGATGCCTCGCTGGTGCGCCGGGTCGAACTGGCTTCGGACGCCAAGGCGCCGCATCGCGTCGAATGGTCGCGCGGCGAGGAGACGCACAGCGCCGAGGCGCGCTGGATCATCGATGCCTGCGGGCGGGCCGGGCTGCTCAAGCGCAAGTTGGGGCTGGCCGAGCCCAACGCGCACGACGTCAACGCGGTGTGGTTTCGCATCGGCGAGCGCATTGCCATCGACGATTGGAGCGACAACGCCGACTGGCAGGCGCGCTGCGATCCCCGCGCGCGCTGGCTTTCGACCAATCACCTGTGCGGCGCCGGGTACTGGGCGTGGCTGATCCCGCTGGCTTCGGGTTCACACTCGGTGGGCATCGTGGCGGACCCGAAGCTGCATCCGCTGGACACCTTCGACACCTTCGACAAGGCGATGCAGTGGTTTGCCACCTACCAGCCGCGGCTGCATGAAGCGCTCGACGGCAAGCGGCACCTGCTGCAGGACTTCGCCTTTCTCAAGCACTTCTCGCATGGCTGCAAGCAGGTGGTCTCGGGCCAGCGGTGGGCGCTGACGGGTGAGGCGGGGCTGTTCCTCGACCCGTTCTATTCGCCGGGCAGCGACTTCATCGCGATGAGCAACACCTACATCACCGACCTGGTGGCGCACGACCGCGCGGGCCGTTCGGTGGAGGCGCGCGCGCAGCTGTACGACCAGATCTACCACTCGTTCTACGAGAGCACGCTGGCGCTCTACCAGGACCAGTACCCCCTCTTCGGCGACCCCGAGGTGCTGCCGGTGAAGGTGATCTGGGACTATGCCTACTACTGGGGCGTGCTGTCGCAGATCTTCTTCCAGCAGCGGCTCACCGACCTGATGCTGCTCGGCAGCCTGAAGGAAGAACTGCAGCATTGCCAGCGCCTGAACCTGGCGGTCCAGCAGCTGCTGCGGGCATGGTCCGCGGCAAGCGCCAGGCGCAATGCACCGGCCCTGCTCGACCAGGCCGCGATGCCATGGTTCGCCGAACTCAACCGGAGCCTGAAGGACCCGCGGCTGGACGATGCCGGGTTCAAGGCGCGCATCCGGGCCTCCACAGCGCAGCTGCGGCAGCTCGCACGCGAAATTCTCGAGCGGGCGCGGGCCGACAATACGGACCTGGGCGATTGCCCCCTGCCCTCTCTCCTCGAAGAAAACATGTCGTCGCCGCCCGCACGCGCGGAAAGCGGCGCTATGCTTTTCGCAGCGCTTCCGGTTGACCACCGGGAGCCGCGTTTACCCAACTTTACGGAGCGTTCAAGCCCCGTTGCCCCCCGTGCACGACCATGAAGCGCATGAGCACCCCCCAACTCCTGATGATCGAAGACGACGCCCGCCTGGCGCAGATGGTGGGCGAATACCTGACGCAGTCGGGTTTTCTCTTCACCCATGCCGGCGACGGCGCCAGCGGCCTCGAGCAGCTGCAGCAGCACGCGCCCGACCTGGTGATCCTCGACCTGATGCTGCCCGACACCGACGGCCTTGAAATCTGCCGCCGCATTCGCTCGCTGCCCGCACCGGCGTCGAAGGTGTCGGTGCTCATGCTCACCGCCAAGGGCGACCCCATGGACCGCATCATCGGCCTGGAGATCGGCGCCGACGACTACCTGCCCAAGCCTTTCGAGCCGCGCGAGCTGCTGGCGCGCATCCGCGCGGTGCTGCGCCGCCGCAGCGAGAACAACGCCGACACCGAAGCCAGCACGGTGATGCGCTTCGGCACGCTCGAGATCGACCGCAATGCGCGCACCGTGTCCGTGGCCGGCGCGCTGGCCGACCTCACCTCCTACCAGTTCGACCTGCTGGTGGCCATGGCCGAGCGCGCGGGTCGCGTGCTCACGCGCGACCAGATCATGGAAGCCGTGCGCGGCCGCGAGCTCGAGGCCTTCGACCGCTCGATCGACGTGCACATGGGCCGCATCCGCGCCGCCATCGAGGTCGACGCCAAGAACCCCAAGCGCATCCTCACGGTGCGCGGCGTGGGCTACGTGTTCGCCAAGCAGCAGGACTGACCGGCCGATGCTGCGCAGCCTGTACTCCCGGCACCTCTACGTTCGCATCTGGCTTGCGGTGGTGGGCGGCGTCGTCATCCTCACGCTGATGGCCAACTGGATCGTGCGCGAAGCCGCGGAGGCCGAGCGCGAGCGCCTGGCGCCGGTGCCGCGCAACGTCGTGGTGCTCGATGCGCAGGACCGCACCATCGGCAGCGGCAAGGCGCTGCGCGTGCCGGGCCAGGGGCTGGAGTTCGACGTGACGCTGAGCGACGGCAAGGCCATCACGCTGCGCGTGGCGCCGCGCGACCGGCCCACCGGCACCGGCGGGTTCGCGCCCTGGCGCACGCCTTTCGGCCTGGGCTGGATGATTGCGCTCGTGGGCATTGCCGTGGCGCTGGGCGTGTACCCCATCGTGCGGCGCCTGACCCAGCGGCTGGAGACGCTGCAGCGCGGTGTGCAGCGCTGGGGCGAGGGCGACCTTTCGGTGCGCGTGATCGAAGAAGGGCAGGACGAAGTGGCTGATCTCTCCAAACGTTTCAACGCATCGGCCGAACGCATCGAAAAACTGGTGCGCTCGCACAAATCGCTGCTGGCCAATGCATCGCACGAGCTGCGCTCGCCGCTCACCCGCATCCGCATGGGGCTGGAACTGATGGGCGACCGCCCGAGCCCCGCGGCGCGCGACGAAATCTCGCGCAACATCGGCGAGCTCGACCAGCTCATCGACGAGATCCTGCTGGCCAGCCGGCTCGATGCGAGCGAGGCCGACATGGGCACCATCGAGGCGGTCGACCTGACCGGGCTCGCGGCCGAGGAGTGCTCGCAGGTGAATGCCGAACTCGACCTGGTCGAAGGTACCGACAACGCCAGGCTCACCGTGCCGGGCGTGTCGCGCCTGCTGCGCCGCGCGATCCGCAACCTGCTCGAGAACGCGCGCCGCTATGGCAACGGCGACATCCGGGTGGAGCTTGGCAGTGCCAACGGCTTTGCCACGGTGCGCGTTACCGACCGCGGACCGGGCGTGCCACCGGCCCTGCGCGAACGCATCTTCGAGCCCTTCTATCGGCTGCCCGGCGCCAGCGAGCGCAACGGCGGCGTCGGCCTGGGGCTGGCGCTGGTGAAGTCGATTGCCGAGCGGCATGGCGGCAGCGTGCGCTGCGAAGAGGGGCCGGAGGGCGGCGCGAGCTTCGTGATCCGCCTGCCGGCGGGCGCACCCGCACATTGAATCCGCCTCCCGGCGGCGGGCCGGGGCCAGTCAGGTCGGGGCCACCCGGCCCCACCTAAAATCCCGCCCCTATGCAGAGATCGCACATCGTCAGGCCCGCGGCCGCGTTCTGGGGGCTGGTGGTGTTCCTGCCCGTCGGCGTCACCTACCTTTCGGCTTTGCTGCTGCTCGCCACCATGCTGGTGGCCGGCAGCTTGCGCGAGCGCTATGAGCGGCTGCGCGCCAACCCGCTGTGGTGGCCGCTGGTGGCGTACCTGGGGTGGACTTTCATCGTGCTGGCCATCGGGCCGCACTACCCCGAAACCGGCTCCAACCTGTTCCACGGCTTGCGCATCGGCATCACCATCTTGATGGCGATGGCGCTCACGCGCGAAGAAGCGATCTGGGCGCTGCGCGGCTTCCTGCTGATCGCGGCGCTGAACATCGTGCTGATCGTCGCGTTCTACGCCACAGGCTTTCCGATCTGGTCGCCGCTGCGCGCGGTGGTCATGGAGGTGGGCAACAAGTCCATCAGCAACGCACTGCTTTTCAGCGTGGTGGCCTCCACGGCCGCGGTGTGGGGCATTGCGCAGATTGCCGCGCACAGGCCGCTGCGTGCCGTTCCCGCCTTTGTGCTGGTGCTCGGCCTGGGCCTGGTGGTGGCGCTGCCGCTCACCTCGCGCACCTCGGTGCTCGCGCTGATGCTGGTGATTCCGGTGGTGTGCATCCACCAATGGCGCAGCCACCTGAAGATGCTGGTGAGTTCGCTCGTGCTGGGCGCCGTGGTGCTGGCCGCCGCGCTCTACCAGCTGCCGCAGCTGCAGCACAAGGTCGAGACCGGCATCGAGGAGATCGAAAAGGCGCAGGCCGGCGCGGTCTTCAAGGGCAGCTGGGTCATCCGCTACTACATGTACCGCGACACCGGCCTCATGATTGCCGACCGGCCGCTCACCGGATGGGGCATCGGCGGCTGGACCAGCCAGTGGCACAAGCGCGGACCGGCGATGTTTGCGGATTCGAACATGCCGCACAACGACTTCCTGTGGGTCGGCGCGCAGGGCGGCCTGCCGGCGTTGCTGAGCCTGCTGGTGATCATGGTCGGCGCCGTGTGGCAGGCGTGGAAACGGCCCGACATTGCGGGTCGCTACGCGTTGGCGGCCACGCTGATCGCGCTGATCGCGTCCAGCGTGAACTCCGCTGTACGCGACGCGCAGATCGGCCTAGCGCTGCTGTGGATTGCAATGGTGTACCTGCGGCTTGCGCAGGAACCCCGGAGCACGCAACCCTGGAACGACTTGTTGCCGGGAAGCCGCATGGCAGCGGTGCCCGAGGCTCCCGCTTCCAGCTAGATCGCTATCGGACAGCGGCCGGCACTGCTCAGTGCCGCGACGACACCGTCTCGCCCGCCTTCAGGCGGTAGACGGTGCCGCAGTACGGGCACTTGGCCTCGCCGGTGCGCGCCACGTCGAGGTACACCTTGGGATGGGTGTTCCAGAGCTTCATGTCGGCCTTGGGGCTGGGGCAGAACACGCCGCCCTGGTGGTTGAGCTCCTTGGCCAGGAGTTCGACGACTGCGTTGGTAGACATGTTTCTCAGACCTTCGTGAGCCAGTGGGCGTACTTGGGGTTCTTGCCGTTCACGATGTCGAAGAAGGCAGCCTGGATTTTTTCGGTGATCGGGCCGCGCGAGCCGCCGTCGCCGCGGTTGCCGATTTCCACGCGGTCGAGCTCTCGGATGGGCGTCACTTCAGCCGCGGTGCCGGTGAAGAAGGCTTCGTCGGCAATGTAGACCTCGTCGCGCGTGATGCGCTTTTGCACCAGCTCGAGCCCCAGGTCCTTGCACACGTGCAGGATGGTGTTGCGGGTGATGCCGTTCAGCGCGCCGGCCGACAGGTCGGGCGTGTAGACCACGCCGCCCTTCACCACGAAGATGTTCTCGCCCGCGCCTTCGGAGACGAAGCCGTTCGCGTCGAGCAGCAGCGCCTCGTCGTAGCCGTCGTCCAGCGCTTCCATGTTGGCGAGGATGGAGTTGGTGTAGTTGCTCACCGTCTTGGCCTGCGTCATCGTGATGTTGACGTGATGGCGGGTATAGCTCGAGGTCTTCACGCGGATGCCGCGCTTCATGCCTTCTTCGCCCAGGTAGGCGCCCCACGACCAGGCCGCCACCATGGCGTGCACCTTGTTGCCCTTGGGGCTGACGCCGAGCTTTTCGGAGCCGATCCAGATCAGCGGGCGCAGGTAGCAGCTTTCGAGCTTGTTCTCGCGCACGACCTGCTTCTGGGCTTCGTTCAGCTGTTCCTGCGAGAAGGGAATCTTCATGCGCAGGATCTTGGCGCTGTTGAACAGGCGCTCGGTGTGCTCGGCCAGGCGGAAGATGGCCGTGCCTTCGGCCGTCTTGTAAGCGCGCACGCCCTCGAATGCGCCGCAGCCGTAGTGCAGCGTGTGGCTCAGCACGTGGATCTTGGCGTCGCGCCAGTCCACGAGTTCGCCGTCCATCCAGATCTTGCCGTCACGGTCGTCCAGCGAGGGGGGGATCGAGCTCATTTCCTGATTCCTTTGGGGGGCAGCTGTGTGGGGAGCGACCCGGGAGTCGCAAAAGCTTTCGATTTTACGGCGCCCGGCGGAACGGGGTGCCCGACAATGGCGGGTTGTCCAAACCAGTGGAAAAAGGGTTTCCGTGTCCGTATTCAAGAACGTCATCGTCTATCGCATCGAACCTGCCTGGTCCCAAACACTGACCGAGATCGAAGAAGGCCTCGGCAAGCAGCGCTTCGAACCCTGCGGCCCTTCGCAGGAAAAATCCGCCGGCTGGGTCGAACCCCGCGGCGAAGCCAACGGCCCGCTGGTCGAATCCATCGGCGGCCAGTGGCTGGTCGAATACATGATCGAGAGCAAGCAGGTGCCCGGCTCCGTGGTGCGCCGCAAGCTCGACGAACGCTGCGCGCAGATCGAAACCACCACCGGCCGCAAGCCCGGCAAGAAGGAAAAGAAAGAGCTCAAGGAAGACATCACCCTCGAGCTGCTGCCCATGGCCTTCACGCGCAGCGCCCGCGTGGCCGTGTGGATCGACCAGGCCGAGCGCCGCCTCGTGATCAACAGCGCCAATGCCGCCCGCGCGGACGAAGTGGTGACCAGCCTCGTGAAGTCGCTCGACGGCTTTGCCGTGGCCCTCATCAATACGCAGATCGAGCCCGCCGCCGCCATGGCCAACTGGCTGCTCACGCAGGAGCCGCCGGCCGGCTTCACCATCGACCGCGAGTGCGAGCTCAAGGCGTCGGACGATTCCAAGGCGGTAGTGCGCTACGCCAAGCATCCGCTCGACATCGAGGAAGTGCAAAAGCACATCACCGACGGTAAGCGCCCCACACGCCTGGCGCTCACCTGGGACGACCGCGTGTCCTTCGAGCTGACGCACGGCATGCTGATCCGCAAGATCGTGTTTCTCGAAGGCACGGGCGACGGTGCCTCGGGCGGCAAGAAGGAAGACAACTTCGACGCCGACGTGGCCATTGCCACCGGCGAGCTCGGCCAGCTGGTGCCGGCGCTGCTCGATGCATTGGGCGGCGAAGCGGCGTTCAGCGGCGCGCCGACCGATGCACCCCCCAAGGCTGCTGCGGAGGCGCCCATGACCACCACCCCGGCGGACGCCGAGGTCGAGGAAGACGCGCCGTTCTGATCTGACGGCGCTTCGCGGCGGCTCAGCCCGCCGTGTTTTCTTCGGAAGGCGGGGCGTCGGGCTCCGCTTCAGGGCGTGTCAGCGTCCAGCTTTGCAGCTTGCCGCCGTTGAACACGGCGTCGACGTACGAGCCGCCGGTATCGGTCCAGCGGTAGAGCTCGGGTTGCTCGTCCTGCGGCGAGCGCAGCTCGCCAAGCGCTCGCGTCATCGCGATCACGTGCATCAGCGTGACGCCCTTCTTGAGCTTGGCGTTGAGCATCACCGAGCTTGCGACATAGCCGACCGGGCGATCGGCCGCGCGCTTGAGCACCTGCATGGCGCGGGTGAAGTGCATCAGCAGGAACATCACGATCACGCCGCCCGCGAGGGCGACGCCGCCCCATCCGCCGCTGCGCCAAGCCAGCCCGAGAAGGACGATGGCGCCCACGGGCACCAGCAATTTCTGGAAATTCATGGCGCGCATTGTCGCCGCGCGGCGGCCTGCGCCCGGCCGGCATCATTCGAAAGTACGCATGTGAATAGCGGGCACTTTCTTGCCGCCCCGGCAAGGCCGGCGTCAGTAGCGGCCGTGGCTACCGCCGGGCGCGCGGCGCGGTACTCGCCCTGAAAAGCACCCGGCGCGGGAGCACCAGCCGGCACATTTCATCTCACGGGCATCAGCCCGGGCCACTGAAAAGCGTATGAGCATTCCCCGATCCGTCACATTCGTTCGTCTCAGCCTTTGCGCCGCACTCACGGCCACCGCTCTCAGCGGTTGCTACGTGGTGCCGCTCGGACAACCCGCTCCCGCGGCGCCGCCTTCGCAGGCCTATGCCGTCGCACCGGGCCCGGTGGCGCAAAGCTTCAGTGCGCGGTTGTATCCGTCGAACGCCGAAGCGGCGCGCTACGGAACCATTGCAGGCACTGTGACCAACGACATGAACGGACGCGGACGCTTCAATACGGTGATCGGCGATGAGCAGTTTCAGGGAGAGGCGACCCGGGTTGCGGGCTCGCGAGGTGCCGGCCTGGCGAATGCCAGCGGCAATCGCGGCGGCAACCTGAGTTGCCAGTACACGATGAACTCGGCCACGTTGGGCAGCGGCCAATGCGTGCTCAACGGCGGACCGGCGTTCACGATGCACATCGGGGGGTAGGGAGGGTGGCCCGGCGCGCCTGTGGTGCGCCGGGCATTTTTTTCCCGGCAATCAATCAATCAGTCGAGGCGGCGGACCACGTCCATCGCCTCTTCGATGCGTTCGACGGCGTGAATGGTCAGGCCTTCGATTTCCTTCGTGCCCTTGCGCGGCGCATTGGCCTTGGGCACCACGGCCACGCTGAAGCCCAGCTTGGCCGCTTCGCGCAGGCGCTCCTGTCCGCGCGGCGCGGGGCGCACTTCGCCCGCCAAGCCGACTTCGCCAAACGCGATGAAGCCCTTGGGGAGCGGCTTGCCACGCAGGCTCGAAGTAATGGCGAGCATCACGGCCAGGTCGGCCGCGGGTTCGCTGATGCGCACGCCGCCCACCGCGTTGACGAACACATCCTGGTCCATGCAGGCCACGCCTGCGTGGCGATGCAGCACGGCCAGCAGCATCGCGAGGCGGTCGCGGTCCAGGCCCACCGACAGGCGGCGCGGGCTCGGCCCGCCGTTGTCGACCAGCGCCTGGATTTCCACCAGCATCGGCCGCGTGCCTTCGAGCGTGACCAGCACCACGCTGCCGGGCACCGGCTCGGCATGCTGGCTCAGGAAGATCGCGCTCGGGTTGGTCACGCCCTTCAGGCCGCGCTCGGTCATGGCGAACACGCCGATTTCGTTCACGGCGCCAAAGCGGTTCTTGATGGCCCGCACGAGGCGGAAGCTCGAATGCGTGTCTCCCTCGAAGTACAGCACCGTATCGACCATGTGCTCGAGCACGCGCGGGCCAGCGAGCGCGCCCTCCTTCGTGACGTGGCCCACCAACACCACCGCCGTGCCGCTGGTCTTGGCAAAGCGCGTGAGGTGCGCCGCGCATTCGCGCACCTGCGCCACCGAGCCGGGGGCCGAAGTGAGCTGATCGGAATACACCGTCTGGATCGAATCGATCACCGCGATGGCCGGCCGATTGGCGTCGAGCGTGGCAATGATCTTTTCGAGCTGGATCTCGGCCAGCACCTGCACCTGCGAATGGTCGAGCCCGAGCCGCTTGGAGCGCAGCGCCACCTGCGAGCCGCTTTCCTCGCCGGTGACGTAAAGCGCGTTCTGCCCCGCGCGCTGCAGCGCATCGACCGCCTGCAGCAGCAGCGTCGACTTGCCGATGCCCGGGTCCCCGCCGATCAGCGTGACGCCGCCCGAGACGATGCCGCCGCCCAGCACGCGGTCGAGCTCGTCGAGCCCGGTGGGCGTGCGCGCGACGTCGGTCGCTTCTATTTCAGAGAGGGTTGCGAGTTCGGACACGCCCGCGAGCGCGGCGTACTGCGTGCCGAAGCGGTTGTTGGCCGGGCCGCTGCTGCTGCCCGCCACCTGCTCGATGAGTGTGTTCCAGGCGCCGCAGCTCGGGCATTTGCCGAGCCACTTGGGGCTGGTGCCGCCGCATTCGCTGCAGACGAAGAGAGATTTTTCCTTGGCCATGCAAGGAGTTTAGGTGTCCGCACAAACCCTGATGGAAAACGGCTTGGAAAGAAACTCCCAATCATTTAACATGTTAACTAATTTGAAAGGCACCGCTCTTGAGCACCACCTTCGCGCACCGCAATTTGCCGCGCCTGCTGCTGCAGGCCCGCGAAGCCGTGATGGCCCACACCCGGCCCAGCTTGCGCGAACACGCGTTGTCCGACCAGCAATGGCGCGTGCTGCGCGTGCTCGGCGAGCACGGCGCTGTAGAAACAGGCCACGTCGCGCGAGAGGCGTTCATCCTTGGGCCCAGCCTTACCGGCGTGCTGGCGCGCATGGAGCGCGACAAGCTCATCACGCGCAGCCGCGATCCCGCGGACCAGCGCCGCACCGTGGTCGAAGCCACGGCGCACGGCATGAAGCTGGTAAAGCGTCTGTCGACCAGCATCGAGGCGCACTACGAGTGGATGGAAAAGTCGCTCGGCAAGGCCAAGCTCACCCAGCTCTACGGGCTGCTCGACGAACTCATCGCGCTGGAGCAGCCCGAATGACCCCCTCTCCTTTCCTGCCCACCGGCACGGTGTACGGCACGCTGCTGAACTTCCGCGCGGAAGTGGAAGCGCTCGCGCCACAAATGACGCAGCCGCCGTACAAGGCGCCGCCGAAAGCGCCGGTGCTCTATGTGAAGACTGCCAACACCTGGAGCCCGCATGGCAGCGCGATCACCGTGCCTGCATCCGTGCCCGAAGTGGAGATCGGCGCGAGCATCGGCCTGGTGATCGGCGCCGAGGGCGATGTGGAAGGCTTCGTGCTGATGAACGATTTGTCGATCCCGCATGCGAGCTTCTTTCGCCCGCCGGTGAAGTTCAAGTGCGTCGATGGCTTCCTCGGCATCGGCCCGGCGCTGCGCGATGCGCAGGAAGTGGCCGACCCAGCCAACTTTCGCATCGAGGTGCGCATCAACGGCGCGCTCAAGCAGTCGATCGATTTCTCGCAGCTCGTGCGGCCGGCTCAGCAACTGCTTGCCGACGTGGGCGAATTCATGACGCTCGCGCACGGCGACGTGCTGCTGCTGGGTTGCGATGCCGGTCGGCCGCTGGCGCGCGCGGGCGACCGCATCGAGATCTCCTCGCCCGGTTTCGAGACATTGATCAACACGCTGGTGCAGGAGGCCGCCGCATGAAGCACGCACGCGTCATCTACGAAGGCCGCGAGCACACCGGCATTGCCCACGAATTCGGCGGCCAGCCCGACGCGGCCGTGCGCCTGGACGACGGCCGCGTCGTGCCGCAAGAGCAGCTCACCTGGCTGCCGCCGCTCGCACCCACGGCGCGGCCGCGCACCATCCTCGCGCTTGGCCTCAACTACGTCGACCATGCCAAGGAGCTCGAGTTCAAGGCGCCGGAGGAACCGCTGGCGTTCGTCAAGGGCCAGAGCACGCTCATCGGCCACCGCCAGCACACGCACCGCCCGAACGGCGTGCAGTTCATGCACTACGAATGCGAGCTCGCCATCGTCGTCGGCAAGACCGCGAAGAACGTGACGCGCGATGACGCCTACGACTTCATCGGCGGCTACACCGTGGCCAACGACTACGCGATTCGCGACTACCTTGAGAACTGGTACCGCCCCAACCTGCGCGTGAAGAACCGCGACACCTGCACGCCGCTCGGCCCCTGGTTCGTCGATGCGGCCGACGTGCCGGACCCGATGGCGCTTGCCCTCAAGACGACGGTCAACGGCACTGTCACGCAGCAGGGCAGCACGCGCGACATGATCTTCGACGCACCGTTTCTCATCGAGTATTTCAGCCGCTTCATGACGCTCTCGCCGGGCGACCTGATCCTCACCGGCACGCCGGACGGGGTGGTCGACTGCAAGCCCGGCGATGTGGTGGCGACTGAGATCGAGGGCGTCGGCGCGCTGGTCAACACCATCCAAGGAAAAGCATGAGAGTCGATCACCTGATCGCCGGCAAGCGCGTGGCCGGCACCGACTACTTCGAAACCGTCAACCCCGCCACGCAAGAGGTGCTGGCCGAGGTTGCCTCCGGCGGCGAAGCCGAAGTGAACGCGGCGGTGGCCGCGGCCAAGGAAGCGTTCCCAAAGTGGGCCGGGCTGCCCGCGACCGAGCGCGCGAAGCTGGTGCGCAAGCTGGGCGACCTGATCGCGAAACACGTGCCGGAGATCGCGCAGACCGAGACCAACGACTGTGGCCAAGTCATCTCGCAAACCGGCAAGCAGCTCATTCCGCGTGCGGCCGACAACTTCTACTACTTTGCCGAGATGTGCACGCGCGTCGACGGCCACACCTATCCCACGCCCACGCACCTGAACTACACGCTGTTCCATCCCGTGGGCGTGTGCGCGCTCATCAGTCCGTGGAACGTGCCGTTCATGACGGCCACGTGGAAGGTCGCGCCCTGCCTCGCCTTCGGCAACACCGCGGTGTTGAAGATGAGCGAGCTCTCGCCGCTCACGGCCGCACGGTTGGGCGAGCTCGCGCTCGAAGCGGGCATTCCGCCCGGCGTGTTGAACCTGGTGCACGGCTACGGCAAGGAAGCGGGCGAGCCGCTGGTGGCACACCCCGATGTACGCGCAATTTCGTTCACCGGCTCCACCGCCACCGGCAACCGCATCGTGAAGAGCGCGGGCCTGAAGAAGTTCAGCATGGAGCTGGGCGGCAAGAGCCCGTTCGTGATCTTCGACGACGCAGACCTGGACCGTGCGCTGGATGCGGCGGTGTTCATGATCTTCAGCAACAACGGCGAACGCTGCACGGCCGGCTCGCGCATCCTGGTGCAGCAGTCGATCTACGCCGACTTTGCCGCGAAGTTCGCCGAGCGCGCCAGGCGCATCACCGTGGGCGACCCGCTCGACGAGAACACCATCATCGGCCCGATGATTTCGCAGGGCCACATGGCGAAGGTGCGCAGCTACATCGAGCTCGGCCCGAAGGAAGGCGCGACGCTCTTGTGCGGCGGACTCGAGGTTCCGAGCAACCTGCCGGACCGCGTAAAGAAAGGCAACTATGTGATGCCCACGGTCTTCGCCGACGTCGACAACCGCATGCGGATTGCGCAAGAAGAAATCTTCGGCCCGGTCGCCTGCCTGATCCCGTTCAGGGACGAGGCCGACGCGATCCGCCTGGCCAACGACATCCAATACGGCCTCTCGAGCTATGTGTGGACGGAGAACATCGGCCGCGCGCACCGCATGGCGGCAGCAGTTGAGGCTGGCATGTGCTTCGTCAACAGCCAGAACGTACGAGACCTTCGACAGCCCTTTGGTGGCACCAAGGCCTCGGGAACGGGACGCGAAGGCGGTACGTGGAGCTATGAAGTGTTTTGCGAGCCGAAGAACGTCGCGGTGTCGATGGGATCGCACCATATTCCGCATTGGGGTGTGTGAGATGAACACGGAATACCCTCTTGGGCACGCACCAACAGCCTGCCCAAGTGCACAGGGCATCGGGTGCTCCGCGCAGCGAAATAAAGGAGGAGGGGCGCAGCCCCGGGGGACATTCGCGGAGAGGAGTACCCGGTGGCCTTTGCACACGCCCTGAACAACGACACAGAGCAATTGCAATGAGCCTCTACGCAATGCAAAAATTCCTGTTCGCCCTCAACCGCGACACCGACGTGCAGCGCCGCTACGCAGAAGCCGGCGAAACGCGCGCAGCCTTGCTGGCGGCCTATGATTTCAACGACGAAGAACGCGAAGCCATCGACAAGGGCGACATCGGCAAGCTCTACGTGCTCGGCTGCAACGGACAGCTCCTGATGCACTTCGCACCGCTGCTCGGCATTGCATGGGCCGACTACCTGGAAGCCATGCGCGAAGGCGTGCGCAAATACGGTCCCGTGCGCGCAGGCATCTACGCGATGACAACGGGCACTGACGAAAAGGTGGCAGGCGTATGAGTCTTGTATTCGCAGGCGTTTGCAGCCACGCCCCTGGCATCACCGGCCGCGCGCACCTCGCCGATCCGGCGGTGAAGGACGAATTTCACGCGCAGTTTCATCGCTTCGGCGAAGCGATGCGCGCGACGAAGCCCGATGCGGTGATCGTGGTCGCGGCCGAGCACTTCGCGAACTTCTTCATGAACAACATGCCGGCGTACGCCATCGGCATGGCTGACAGCTATGAGGGGCCGATCGAGGACCCGAAGTGGCTCGGCATCGAGAAAACCAAAGTGCCCGGCGACGCCGCGCTCTCGCAGCGCCTGATTCGCGAAGTGATGCAGACGGCAGACGTGGCCTACGCGGAAGAATGGAAGTTCGACCACGGCATCATGGTGCCGCTGCACTTTCTCACGCCGAAGTTCGACACCAAGGTCATCCCCGTGAACATCAACTGCCAGGGGCCACCGCTCACGCCGCTGCACCGCGCCTGGGCTTTCGGCGAGGCATTGCGCCGCGCCTGCGACAAGGCGCCCGAACGCATTGCGCTGGTGGGCACCGGCGGCATTTCGCACTGGCCCGCCACACCCGATTCGGGCAAGGTCAACGCGGAGTGGGACGCCGAGTTCATGCGACGCTGGTGCGCCAACGACCGCGAAGCATTGCTCTCTCAGGCCGACTACAACGACGAAGCCACGTACCGCGAAGCCGGCCAGGGCGGCTTCGAGATTCGTACCTTTCTTAGCGTGGCTGCGGCCGCGCGCGGCAAGGGCCGCATCCTGCACATGAAGGCCATCCCCATCTTCGCGGTGACATGCACCGCCGCGACGATGTCGATCGAAGAATGAGCAGAACACCGCCATGCCTCATCTCGTGATCCTGTACACGCCCAACATCGAAGCCGAAACCGACATGTCGGCGCTTTGCCGCACGCTGGCCGACACCATGCTCAAGCAGCACGACGAGGCCGGCAAGCCGGTGTTCCCTATCGGCGGAACCCGCGTGCTGGCCTACCCCGCCGCGCACTATGCGGTGGCCGATGGCAAGGCCGACTACGCCTTCGTGTACCTCAACATCCGCATGGCGGGCGGGCGCTCCGAAGCCGTGAAGAAAAAGGCCGGCGACGAACTGCTGGCCGACGTGCGCGCGCATTTCGAACCGATTTTCGACAAGCGCCACATCGGCATCACGCTGCAGATAGACGAAAGCCCGGGCCAGGTGTATGACGGCAAGCACAGCAACCTGCATCCCCTCTTCAACAAATAAGCTCATGCTCACCTCCGACACCATTGCCAGGCTGGCGGCCGAACTGCACGAAAGCGAAAAATCGCGCGTGCAGGTCGAGCATTTTTCCAAGCGTTTTCCCGAAATGACGGTGGAAGACGGCTATGCCATCTCGCGCGAATGGGTCAAGGCCAAGATCGCCGAAGGCCGCACCGTGAAGGGCCACAAGATCGGCCTCACCTCGCGTGCCATGCAGCTGTCCAGCCAGATCGACGAACCCGACTACGGCACGCTGCTCGACGACATGTTCTTCGAGCAGGGCGGCGACATTCCCTTCACGCGCTTCATCGCGCCGCGCATCGAGGTGGAGCTGGCCTTCATTCTCGGCAAGAAGCTGCAGGGTCCGAACGTGACCATCTTCGACGTGCTGGCCGCCACCGATTACGTGGTGCCCGCCATCGAGATCATCGACGCGCGCATCGAACAGTTCGACCAACACACCAAGGCGCCGCGCAAGGTGTTCGACACCATTGCCGACAACGCAGCCAATGCGGGCATCGTGCTCGGCGGCCGACCGGTCAAGCCCGATGCGGTCGACCTGCGCTGGGTGAGCGCGCTGCTCTACAAGAACGGCGTGATCGAGGAATCGGGCGTGGCCGCGGCCGTGCTCAACCACCCGGCCACGGGCGTGGCCTGGCTCGCGAACAAGCTCGCGCCGTGGGACGAACGCCTCGAAGCCGGCGAAGTCGTGCTCGGCGGCTCGTTCACGCGGCCGACCACCGCCCTGCCGGGCGACACCTTCCATGCCGACTACGGCCCGCTGGGCAGCATCGCCTTCCGTTTCGCCTGAAAGACTTCCATGCAAACACCGCTCAATACCTTCAAGCAGGCAATGCAGGCCGGCGAACAGAAAATCGGCCTCTGGGTCGGCCTGGCCGACGGCTATGTGGCCGAGCTGCTGGCGGGCACCGGATTCGACTGGTTGCTGGTCGATGGAGAGCATGCGCCCAACGACGTGCGCTCTGTGCTCGCGCAGCTGCAGGGCATCTCCAGCGCATGGTCGGCGCAGCCCGAGGCCGAACGCTCACACCCCGTGGTGCGCGTTCCGGTGGGCGACACCACGCTGCTCAAGCAATACCTGGACATCGGCGCGCAGACCGTCCTGGTGCCGATGGTCGACACCGCCGAACAGGCCGCACGCATGGTGCGAGGCATGCGCTACCCGCCCGAAGGCATTCGCGGCATGGGCAGCGCCCTGGCGCGCGCCTCGCGCTGGCAGGCCTACCCCGGGTACCTGCATGAAGCCAACGCGCAGACCTGCCTGCTGGTGCAGGCCGAAACGGTCGAAGCCATGAAGAACCTCGACGCCATCGCGGCCACCCCGGGCGTGGACGGCGTGTTCATCGGGCCGGCCGACCTGTCGGCATCGATGGGCTTCGTGGGCCAGCCGAACCACCCCGAGGTGCAGGCCGTGATCGCCGACGCCATCGCGCGCATCCGCAAGGCCGGCAAGGCGCCGGGCATTCTCTCGACCACCGAGGAACAGGCGCGCAAGTGGCTGGCCGCCGGCGCGCAATTCGTCGCCGTGGGGGTGGACACCATTCTGCTCACGGCGGCAGCGAAGCAACTGGCGGCCAAATACAAAACCGACAAGAACGCCGCGGGCACCGCCACGCCCAACGGCTACTGAAAACGCTCCCCTTCCTGCGCCATGACTTCCCCGACCAACCCAAAGCGCTTCCGCTCCGCCACCATCCGCGAAGGCACGATCCGCGCGACCACGCGCAGCTTTCTGCATGCGCTGGGCCAGGACGACGAGGACATCGAACGTCCGCACATCGGCGTGTTCCACACTGGCGGCGAAATGAGCCCGTGCAACCTCAACCTGCGCGAGCAGGCACAGCACGCCAAGACCGGCATCTACGCCGGTGGCGGCACGCCGCATGAATGCCCGGTGGTGTCGGTGAGCGACGGGCTCACCATGGCGCATTCGGGCATGCGCTTCTCGCTCATTTCGCGCGAGCTGATTGCCGACAGCGTCGAGGCTTCCACGCGCGGCCACCAGTGGGACGGCATATTCGCTATCGGCGCCTGCGACAAGAACCTGCCGGGCCTGATGATGGGCATGGTGCGCTGCAACGTGCCGAGCGTGTTCGTGCATGGCGGCTCGGCGCTGCCGGGGCAGATGCCGGGGCCGGATGGCCGCGACCTCAACGTGGTCGATACGTACGAAACCATCGGCAAAGTGCTGGCCGGCACCGCCACCCACGGCGAACTCGATGCCATGAGCCGCGCCTGCCTCCCCACGGCGGGCGCCTGCGCGGGCCAGTTCACGGCCAACACCATGGGCATGGTGTCCGAGGCGCTGGGGCTTGCGCCCATCGGCTCCAGCATGGTGCCGGCGGTGTTCAGCGAGCGGGCACCGCTGATGCGCCGCGCCGCGAAGAACCTCATGAAGGCGGTGATGGGAGACAGCCCACTGCCGCGCGACATCGTCACGCGCAAGGCGCTCGAAAACGCCTGCGCCGTCGTCTCGGCCACGGGTGGCTCGACGAATGCCGCGCTGCACCTGCCGGCCATTGCGCACGAAGCCGGCATCAAGTTCCACCTGGACGACGTGGCCGAGATCTTCGCGCGCACGGCGCTCATCGCCGACCTGCGCCCGGGCGGCCAGTACCTGGCGCGCGACGTGTTCTACATCGGCGGCGCGGGCGTCATCTTGCGCACCTTGATGGAGCAAGGCTTTCTGCACGGCGACGCACTCACCTTCACCGGCCGCACCATGGCCGAAGAGCTGGCCGATGCCGCCGCGCCCGACGGCCGCGTGGTGCGCGCAGCCGGCAACCCGATCACGCGCGACGGCGGGCTGGCCGTACTCAAGGGCAATCTCTGCCCCGACGGCGCGCTGCTCAAGACCGCGGGCCTGCAGACGCTGGTGCACCGCGGCCCGGCGCGCGTCTTCAACTCCGAGGAAGAAGCCCAGGCGGCGGTGCAGAACCGCCGCTACGAGCCCGGCGACGTGATCGTGATCCGCAACGAAGGGCCCAAGGGCAGCCCCGGCATGCGCGAGATGCTGGGCATTACCGCCCTGCTCTACGGCCAGGGCATGGGCGACAGGGTGGCGCTTCTGACCGACGGCCGCTTTTCCGGCGCCACGCGCGGCCTGTGCATCGGCTATGCCGGCCCGGAAGCAGCCGACGGCGGGCCGATTGCGGTGCTGCGCGACGGCGATGTGGTGGCCATCGATGCGCGCGCCGATGCACGCAGCATTTCGGTGGAACTCACGGCGGAAGAAATTGCGCTCCGGCTCTCCAAACGTGAGGTAAACGCGGGGGTGGCGCACCGCGGCTTGCTGGAAAAATACGCGCTCACCGTGCGTCCTGCCCATCAGGGCGCAGTGACCCATTCGGGCGCAGTCACCTGGCTGCGCGACGAGTCGTAAACCCGCAACCAACCACCAACACCCGGAGACAGACCATGACATTCACCCGCCGCCAGTTGCTGCAGACCACCGGCGCCTCGGCGCTGCTCGCGAGCCTGGGCCAGCACGCCTTCGCGCAAGCCTCGCTCGAAACCGCCACCATCGTCACCGGCTTTGCGGCCGGCGGCACCTCGGACACCACCTGCCGGCGCATCGCGCAGAAGCTCAGCCCCGACTACGCCAAGTCGGCCGTGGTGGAAAACCGCACCGGCGCGGGTGGCCAGATCGCCGTGAGCTACGTGAAGGGCCGGCCCGCCGACGGCGCCACCATCCTGCAAACGCCGACCTCGATCCTCACGATCTATCCGCACATCTACAAGAAGCTGCCGTACGACCCGATGGTCGACCTCACGCCGGTCAGCATCGCCTGCATCTTCGACTTCGGCTTTGCGGTTGGCCCCTCGGTGCCGGCCAACGTGAAGACGGTGCCCGAGTTCCTGGCCTGGGCCAAGGCCAACCCGACCGGCGCCAATTTCGGCTCGCCCGCCGCGGGCTCCACGCCGCACTTCATCGGCGCGCTGCTGGGCAAGAAGGGCGGCGTCGAGCTCAAGCATGCCGCCTACCGCGGCACGCAGCCGGCCATGCTCGACCTGCTGGGCGGCAACATCTCGGCCGTGTCGGGGCCCATCGGCGACATCACGCAGCACCTGGCCTCGGGCAAGGTGCGCATCCTGGGCGTTTCGGGTTCCAAGCGCAGCCGCTTCGCGCCCGACGTGCCCACCTTCGGCGAGCAGGGCATCCAGGACATGGCGCACAGCGAATGGTTCGCCTTCTTCCTGCCCGCCAAGGCCTCGCCGGACGTGGTCGCGCGGCTGAACGCATCCATGAAGACCGCGCTGGCGCACAAGGACGTGATCGAAGGTCTCGGCAACTTCGGGTTGGAAGCCATGTCTTCCACCCCGGGCGAACTGACCGACCTGCTCAAGAAAGACACCGCCAAGTGGGCGCCGATCGTCAAGGAAGTCGGCTTCACCGCGGAGGGATAAACCCATATGAAGGAACTGCAATGAACACACTCGCCACCCGCGTGCCGCCGTCGGCACCGGTCCATCCCTCGATCCATTCGGACGAGCGCGCCGCGCGCGAAGAGCTTGCGGCCTGCTACCGCGTGTTCGCGATGCTGGGCTGGACCGAGATGATCTACAACCACATCACGCTGCGGCTGCCCGACAGCGTGACGGGCGGGGAGAAGCAGTTCCTCATCAACCCCTTCGGGCTGCACTACAGCGAAGTCACGGCCAGCAACCTGGTGAAGATCGACCTGCAGGGCAAGGTGCTCGACGGATCGACCTACCCGGTGAACCCGGCCGGCTTCACGGTGCACGCCGCCATTCACGACGGCCTGCCCGGCGCGCACTGCGTGATGCACACGCACACCACGGCCGGTGTGGCCGTGGCCTGCCTGCAGGGCGGCCTGCAGCAGACCAATTTCTATACCGCCCAGTTGCACGACATGGTGGCGTACCACGACTTCGAGGGCATCACCATCCATGCCGACGAAGGTCCGCGCTTGCTCAAGAGCATCGGCAATCGCAACGCGGTGGTCCTGCGCAACCATGGCCTGCTGGCCTGGGGACAAACGCTGCCCCAGACCTTCGCCATCCTGTGGACCTTGCAGCGCGCCTGCGAAGTCCAGATGGCGACGTTTTCGATGGGCGCCGCCATTCCCGTGAGCGAGGAAATCGCCGAGCGCTGCACGCGCGATGCGCTGCAGTTCAGCCCCGAGCACGGCGCGGGGCAGGACGTGTTCGATGCGCTGGTGCGCCAGGTCGACCGCATCGACCCGAGCTACAGAAACTGAGGCGGCCTCTTTCATGAAGATTTGCATCTACGGCGCCGGCGCAATCGGCGGATGGATCGGTGCCGGCCTCGCGCAGGCCGGCGAGCGGCTCAATGTGGTGGCGCGCGGCGCCACGCTCGAGGCATTGCAGCAAGGCGGCCTCTCATTGATGCGCGGCGCCGTGCGCACGCGCGTGCCGGTCAACGCGGTGGCCGACCCGGAATCGCTCGGCACGCAAGACCTGGTGGTCATCGCCGTGAAGGCGCCCGCGCTGGCCGGCGTGGCCGAACGCATCGGCCCGCTGATCGGGCCCGACACCATCGTGCTGGTGGCGATGAACGGCGTGCCCTGGTGGTTTCTCGAAGGCGGGTTCGGCGGGGCCATCACCGGCCACCGCCTGGCAGCCGTCGATCCGGATGGCGCAATTGCAAAGGCCATTCCGGCGCGCAACGTGATCGGCTGCGTGGTGCACGCGAGCTGCTCGCTCGATGCGCCGGGCGTGGTGCGGCATCACTTCGGCAACGGGCTGATCGTGGGCGAACCTTCGGGCGAAGCCACACCGCGCGTGAAAAAGCTGGTCGAGCTGCTCGAGAACGGCGGCTTCGACGCCACGCTGTCGCCGCAGATCCAGAAGGACGTGTGGTTCAAGCTCTGGGGCAACATGACGGTGAACCCGATCAGCGCGCTGACGGGTGCCACCACCGACCTGATCATGGGCGACGACTACGTGCGCGGCTTCATCTCGGCCGTGATGCTCGAAGCGAAGGAAATCGGGCGCCGCATCGGCATCGAGATCACCCAGAGCCCCGAAGACCGGCATGCGGTGACGATGAAGCTCGGCGCGTTCAAGACCTCGATGCTGCAGGACGTGGAAGCCGGGCGGTCGGTGGAACTCGATGCGCTGGTCACGGTGGTGCGCGAACTGGGGGAGCTCACGGCGGTGGCCACGCCGTTCACCGATGCGCTGCTGGGGTTGGCGCGGCTGCGGATGCGGCAGCTCGGGCTGTACTGAACGCCGGGGCGCCGGCGCACGGCTTCAGAGCAGCCGCGGCGCCGGAATGATGTGTTGCCGCGGCCTCTTCGGCGCAGGCTTCTTCACCGCTGGCTTCTTCACCGGAACCGGCTGAGGCAGGTCGCGGGCGTTGCGCAGGCGCGGTCCGGCCACCATGATCTTGCGCATGCGGTGGTCGTAGCGAAGGAACAGGCCCGAGACGCTGCCCACGTAGGCGTCGATCTTCAAATCGTCCGCGACGCCGCGGTCCTCGGGCGAAAAGCGGTCGGGCTCCATGTTGAAGCCTGCGCCCTTGTAGGCCGGATGCGTGTGGTAGTAAGCCACCGCCGTCGCGCCCTCGGGGCAACCCCTGTTGCCGAGGCGGTGGCCGACGTCGACCGTGTTGGTGTCGCCCTCGCGCGGCGGCATCGCGAAGAACTGGTTGCCCTGCTGGCAGATCATGGCGCCGAACTCCTTGCGGCGTTCGATCGACTCGATCAGCACGGACTCCAGTGCCGCGCGCGCCGCCTCGGTGACGGTGTCGAAGAGTTCGTATTCAAGAGGGAATCCGGGAGCGGGAAGTGGTTCAGCCATGCCACGAGTGTGGCGGCCGCACGGGCGCGCAGCCATCCCACGGACAGCGTATGACGATCGGCTGGCCCTCGCCGATCAGCCGGCAAGAACTTTCATGCGCCGTCGGCGGAAGCGAACGGCACGCGCGGCGCCACCGCGCACATGAGTTCGTAGCCGACGGTGCCGGCCGCCTGAGCGACCTCGTCGATGGGCAGCACGGCGCCGGTTGCGGCCGAACGGCCCCACAGCGTGACCTCGGCGCCGAACTTCGCCTCCGGCACGGGCGTGAGGTCGACGGTGATCATGTCCATGCTCACGCGGCCCACCATGCGGGTGCGCACGCCGTTCACCAGCACCGGCGTGCCGGTGTTGCAATGGCGCGGATAGCCGTCGGCATAGCCGACCGCGGCCACGCCGATGGTGAGCGGCCCCTCGGCCGTGAAGTTGGAGCCGTACCCGATGGTGTCGCCCGCCTTCAGCTGCTGCACGCCAATGAGCTTGGTCGCGAGCGTCATGGTGGGCTGCAGCTGCCAGTGCGCGGTGTCGTGCTGCGGAAAGTCGGGGGCGCTGCCGTACAGCACGATGCCGGGGCGCACCCAGTCGCCGCGGGTCTGCGAGGCATGGCGCAGAGTGGCGGCGCTGTTCGCAATGGAGCGCTCGCCCGGCAGGTCGCGCGTGACGCGTTCGAACACTTCGATCTGGTGCGCAATGCCGCGGGGGCCGTCGGCGTCGCTGAAATGCGTCATCAGCGAAATCTCGTCGACCTGCGGCAGCGCGTTCAGGCGCGTCCAGGCCGAGCCGAAGCGCTCGGGCGCGAAGCCCAGGCGGTTCATGCCGGAATTCATCTTGAGGAACACGCGCTGCGGCTTGAGCGTCTTGTGGGCCGCGAGCATGTCGATCTGCTCGTCGCAGTGCACCGTGTGCCAGAGGTCGAGGCGCGAGCACAGTTCCAGGTCGCGTGCGTCGAACACGCCTTCGAGCAGCAGCACGGGGCCGCGCCAGCCGAGTGCGCGCACCCGTTCGGCTTCGGCCAGGTCGAGCAGCGCAAAGCCGTCGGCGCCGCGAAGGCCTTCATACACCCGCTCGATGTCGTGGCCATAGGCGTTGGCTTTGACCACAGCCCAGACGCGGGCATCGACGGCGGCGCGGCGCACGCGGTCGAGGTTGTGGCGAAGTGCGGCGGTGTGGACGGTGGCAAGGATGGGACGCGGCATGGAAGACGTCGATTGGTGAATAGATGGGTTTTAGCATCTTCCCGGGAAGAAACGTCCAGGGTGGCAACGCTGATTTCCCGGTCGTACCCCCATGCTATAACCGCCCATTCGCCAAAAGACGCGACACTTTCTCACTACTGCCAGCACCCCACTGGCCAGCCAGCCCATCGATGAAGCGCGGTTTCTACACGATCATGTCGGCCCAGTTCTTTTCGTCGCTGGCCGACAACGCGATCTTTGTCGTGGCGGTCGAGCTCATGCGCAGCTCGGGAGCGGCCGAATGGCAGAGAGCGGCGCTGGTGCCGATCTTCGCCGTCTTCTATGTGGTGCTGGCGCCGCTGGTGGGCGCCTTTGCCGACGCCTTGCCCAAGGGGCGGGTGATGTTCATCAGCAACGCAATCAAGGTGGTCGGCTGCCTGATGATGCTGTTCGGCTCGCACCCGCTGCTCTCCTACTCGATCGTGGGGCTTGGCGCCGCGGCGTATTCGCCGGCCAAGTACGGCATCCTGACCGAGCTGCTGCCGGCTTCGCAGTTGGTAAAAGCCAACGGTTGGATCGAAGGCCTCACCATCGCCTCGATCCTGCTGGGCATCGTGCTCGGCGGCTCGCTGGTGGGGCACGCGGTGTCCACGCAGCTGCTGTCGTTCGACGTGCCGCTCATCGACACCGGCATCGATTCGCCGGCCGAAGCGGCCATTGCGGTACTGATCTTCGTCTACGCGCTGGCCGCCTGGTTCAACACGCGCATTCCGCACACCGGCGTCGAAATGCGGCCGCTGCGCGCCATTCCGGAGCACGGCCTCGCACGCAACATGCTGGCGCTGCTGCCTGATTTCTGGCACTGCAACGCACGCCTGTGGCGCGACAAGCTGGGGCAGATTTCGCTCGCCACCACCACGCTCTTCTGGGGCGCCGGGGCCAACCTCAAGTACATCGTGCTGGCCTGGGCCTCGCTCGCGCTCAACTACAACACCACGCAGGCGACGGCGCTCACCGGCGTGGTGACCATCGGCATGGCGGTGGGCGCCATCGTCGCGTCGATGCGCATGCGCCTGGACATGGCCACCCGCGTGATTCCAATGGGCATTGCCATGGGCCTGCTGGTAATCAGCATGAACCTGATCGGCAACGTGTGGATCGCCGTGCCGTTCCTCATTCTGCTGGGCGGGCTGGGAGGCTTTCTGGTGGTGCCGATGAACGCGCTGCTGCAGCACCGCGGCCATAACCTCATGGGCGCGGGCCGTTCCATTGCGGTGCAGAACTTCAACGAACAGGCCTGCATCCTGCTGCTCGGCGGCTTCTACAGCGCCTGCACCGGGCTGGGCCTGTCGGCGTATGCGGCCATCGGCGCTTTCGGCGGAGTGGTCGCGGGCTGCATGTGGATCATCCAGCGCTGGCATCATCACAACCTGCGCAAATACCCGGAAGAAGTCGAGCACCTGCTCGCCATCGCCCGTAGCGACAAGCATCACTAGCCCTGCCGCTGCGGCCTTTTGCTTTCACCAGGAACATCGCGGAACCGGCTTTGCCGGGCCGCTGGTGTTGCCCCCGGCAGGGGGTTGGCGAAGCGACACGAAGTGCTCGCAGCTTGGGGGCGAGCAATATTTTTATGGCTGCACTTGCACTGATCTTTAACGCTTTTGTATGGGGCGTTTCATGGTTTCCGTTCCGTCACATCGAAAGCCATGGGCTGCACCCGGTGTGGACCACCTGCCTCATCTACGTGGCGATTTCGCTCGCAATGGCCTTCTTTCGCCGCCACGCCTGGCGCGGCTTTGCGGCGTTCCCCATGCTGGTGGCGCTGGGTCTTGCGGCGGGCTTTACCAACCTGGGCTTCAACTGGGCCGTCACGCAGGGCGACGTGGTGCGGGTGGTGCTGCTTTTCTACCTGATGCCGCTGTGGAGCGTGCTGCTGGGCTGGGCCGTGCTGGGCGAGCGGCCCACGGCGGGTGCGCTTGCGCGCGTGGCGCTGGCGCTCATCGGCGTGGTGGTGGTGCTCAAGGCGCCGGGCGTCGACTGGCCCGTGCCCTCCAGCCTGCCGGACTGGCTGGGCGTGGCGGCCGGCTTCAGCTTTGCCGTGACCAACATCCTGCTGCGCCACCTGCACGGCGCGCCCGGTGAATCGCGCGCACTGGCCATGTTCTGCGGCTGCGCGCTGGTGTCCGGCATTGCCGCGGCCACGGGCACCTTGCTCGGTGCGTTCGCGTCTCCCCTCGCGGTGCAGCCGGGCTGGATCGGCTGGGCCGCATTGCTGGGAGTCGGCTTCGTGGCAGCCAACTTCTGCCTGCAGTACGGCGCGGCCCGGCTGGCGGCCAGCGCCACCGCGGTGATCATGCTGTCGGAGGTGCTGTTCGCCAGCGTTTCGTCGGTGGCGCTGGGCGCCGCCGACATGAGCCCGCGCATCCTGGCCGGCGGCGCGCTGATCGTGCTGGCGGCCGTGTGGTCGGCGTTTGCGCGAACGCCGGCACAGGGCGATGATCGCCTTTCGTCTTCCACCACCTGAGGTACGCGCATGACCGGCATCTACGACTTCGAAGCCAGGCAGATCGACGGCAAGAGCGTGAAGCTCTCGGACTTCCGCGGCAAGGTGCTGCTGATCGTCAACACGGCCAGCAAGTGCGGCTTCACGCCGCAGTTCGCGGGCCTCGAGGCGCTGCACGAAAAGTATGCGGCCCAGGGGCTGGTGGTGCTCGGTTTTCCGTCGAACCAGTTCGGCTCGCAAGACCCGGGCACCAACGAGGAAATCGGCGCCTTCTGCACCACGAACTACGGCGTGAGTTTTCCGATGATGGAGAAGATCGACGTCAACGGCAGCGGCGCCGCGCCGCTCTACCAGTGGCTCACCAAGGAGAAGCCGGGCCTGCTGGGCAGCACCGCCATCAAGTGGAACTTCACCAAGTTTTTGGTGGGGCGCGACGGCAAGGTGCAAAAGCGCTATGCGCCGCTGGACACGCCCGCGTCGCTCGCGCCGGACATCGAGGCGGCGCTGGCAGCGGGCTGAACCCAGCAAGAACCCCGGTCAGAACCGGAAGCTGGCGGTCTTGGGGCTGCCGCCCACCGTCACCGACTGGCTCTGGACGCTGCCGCCTGCCGTGGCGGCATCGACCGTGTAGCGACCCGCCGGCAGATCGACCAGGCACACCGGCCCGCTGGCGCGCAATGCCAGCGAAGGCGCGCCAGCGGCGCCCTTGATGTCGACTTGCACATCCGCCAGGTAGGCGCCGTCGGAACGCGCGAAAAGCAGGGCCAGCGGATGCTCCTTCATGGCCGCGCGCATGGCGTTCGATTCGTCCGAGCCGATGCCGCCGCACACATAGCGCACCGCGCCCTCCCCTTTCCACTGCGGCATGGCCGACTGGGCCTGTGCGCCAACGGCAGCCGTTGCACAGGCAAGGGCCAGCAAGGCACGCCGCAAGTTCGCCTGGACGATGAAAGCTTGAACGGAAGACATGGGGCTTGCTCCTTGAAAGAATCGGTGCCGCCATGATGCGGTGCAAGCGGCTTGCGCGCGAGTCGGACCAGAGCGCTCTTCGGTGTGCGATCACGCCGCCGCCAGGGCGGCGTCCAGCAGCTCCACCCAGTGGCGCACGGGCGTTTCCTGGCTGCCGCTTTGCAGGTGCGTGATGCAGCCGATGTTGGCCGAGGCGATGACGCTCGGCTGCAGTTGCCGCAGGTGGCCGAGCTTGCGGTCGCGCAGCGGATACGCCAGCTCTGGCTGCAGCACCGAATACGTGCCCGCCGAGCCGCAACACAGGTGCGATTCGTTCATGGCCACGCGCACGTCGAAGCCCAGCGCGCGCAGATGCGTCTCGACGCCGCCGCGCAGCTTCTGGCCATGCTGCAGCGTGCAGGGCGGGTGGTAGGCCAGCACGCCCTCGGGTGCACGCACGCGCGCCTTCAGGGCCGGCACCAGGTCGGGCAGCAGTTCGCTCAGGTCGCGCGTCAGCTGGCTGATGCGCGCCGCCTTGGCCGCATAGGCCGCGTCATGCTGCAGGATGTGGCCGTACTCGCGCACGGTGACGCCGCAGCCCGAGGCATTCATCACGATGGCTTCGACCTCATTGCGTTCGACCATCGGCCACCAGGCGTCGATGTTGGCGCGCATCTGCGCCTTGCCGCCTTCCTGGTCGTTGAGGTGGAACTTCACGGCGCCGCAGCAGCCCGCCTCCTTCGCGACCACGGCCTGGATGCCCGCCGCGTCGAGCACGCGTGCGGTCGCGGTGTTGATGTTGGGCATCATCGCCGGCTGCACGCAGCCCGCGAGCATGAGCACCTTGCGTGCGTGCGTGGCGGTGGGCCACGCGCCAGCTTCCTGCCTGGCCGGAACCTTGGCCTTGAGCGCATCGGGCAAGAGCCCGCGCACCGCCTGGCCGAGCTTCATCGCGGGCGCGAAAAGCGGTGACGGCAGGCCTTCCTTCAGCAGCCAGCGCGTGGCCGACTCCATGGCCGGGCGCGGCACCTTCTCGTCGACGATCTTGCGGCCGATGTCGACCAGGTGGCCGTATTGCACGCCGCTCGGGCAGGTGCTCTCGCAATTGCGGCAGGTCAGGCAACGGTCCAGGTGCAGCTGCGTGCTGCGCGTGGGTTCCTTGCCTTCGAGCACCTGCTTGATCAGGTAGATGCGGCCGCGCGGGCCGTCGAGTTCGTCGCCGAGCAGCTGGTAGGTGGGGCAGGTGGCGGTGCAGAAGCCGCAGTGCACGCACTTGCGCAGAATGGCTTCGGCCTCGCGGCCTTCGTCGGTGCCGCAAAATTCGGGGGCGAGTTCGGTTTGCATCGCGGAAAGGGGCTCGGTTGTTTTTCTATTCGGCTGCAAGGAGCCGGCCGCGGTTGAAGATGCGCTGCGGATCGAACTCCTGCATCAGCGCGCGATGGATGCGGGCGACCGGGGCGCTCATGGCGTCGAAGCGAGGAACCGCTGCATCCGTCGTGTGCGAAGCGGGCATCCTGAACAGCGTGGCGTGCCCTCCCGCCGCATGCGCAATGCCGCGAATGCGCACGGCATCTTCCGGTGGCGCCTTGTACCAGCGCTGCGCGCCGTGCCACTCGACGAGCGGTGCGGTGCCGTCGATGGCGAGCACCAGCGCGGTCTGCGGCACCGACAGGCGCCAGAGCGCCATGGAACCCACATCGCCGGCAAACCAGGGGTGCTGCTGGTCCCGCAGCAACTGCCAATGGAGGGCGGCACTTGCATTGTCTTGCCGCTCGCCGCCCAGATGCGTGCAAGCGGCTTCCACCGCCGCGACCGCGCCGCGCAGGCGCAGGTACAAGGTGCCAACGCCGGCTTGCTCGACCCAGCAGCTCGCATTCAGCGGCAGCGGACGGCCGCCCCACTCGTTGAGCAGGCGCAAGGCATCCGCCTGGCTGCAGGCAAACGCCAGCGTAGCTTCGGCGGGCGCGACGGGCAGCACCTTGAGGCTGACCTCCGCGATCACGCCCAGCGTGCCGAGCGAACCCGCGAGCACGCGCGAAACGTCGTAGCCGGCCACGTTCTTCATGACCTGTCCGCCGAAGGTCAGCACCTCGGCGCGGCCGTTGACCAGCGTGGCGCCCAACACGTAGTCGCGCACCGCGCCCACGCTCGCGCGCGCAGGGCCGCTGAGTCCGGCGGCGACCATGCCGCCCACCGTGCCGCCGCTTTCGAAGTGCTGCGGCTCGAAAGGAAGGCACTGCCCTTTTTCGGCCAATGCAGCTTCGAGTTCGGCGAGCGGCGTGCCGGCGCGCACGGTAACGACCAGTTCGCTCGGTTCGTAGCTCGTGATGCCAGCGAGGGCGGTGGTGTCGAGGATTTCTCCTTGCAGCACCTCTCCGTGAAAGTCTTTGGTGCCGCCGCCGCGAATGCGCAGCGGCGTGGCGTCGGCAGCCGCGGCGCGGATGCGCTCGACGATCTGGCTGAGGGCTTGATCCATGGTCTCTTTTGTTTTTTTTCAGAAGCGCGGCAGATCGGGGTGCGGCAGTTGCCCGCCACGCACCACCTGCTTGCCGTATTCGGCGCAGCGCTGCAGCGTGGGAATCACCTTGCCGGGGTTCAGCAGCCCCGCCGGATCGAACGCTCGCTTGACGCCGAACATCTGCTCGTTCTCCGCCGCGGTGAACTGCACGCACATGCTGTTGAGCTTTTCCACGCCCACGCCATGCTCGCCCGATACCGTGCCGCCCATGGCCACGCTGGTCTCGAGAATGTCGGCGCCGAAGAGTTCGCAGCGGTGCAGCTCATCGGGGTCGTTGGCATCGAACAGCACCAGCGGATGCAGGTTGCCGTCGCCCGCGTGAAACACGTTGCAGCAGCGCAGGTTGTACTTCTGCTCCATCTGCTGAATGGCAAGCAGGATGTCCGCGAGCCGCTTGCGCGGAATGGTCGAGTCGAGGCACATGTAGTCGGGGCTGATGCGGCCCGATGCCGGAAAGGCGTTCTTGCGCCCGCTCCAGAACTTCATGCGCTCTTCTTCGCTGTTGCTCACCGCAATGGCGGTGGCGCCACAGCCGCGCAGCACGGCGGTCATGCGGCCGATTTCTTCTTCCACCTCTTCGGGCGTGCCGTCGGATTCGCACAGCAGAATGGCCGCGGCATCCAGGTCGTAGCCCGCGCGCACAAAATCCTCGACCGCGGCGGTCATGGGCTTGTCCATCATTTCGAGTCCTGCGGGAATGATGCCGGCGGCAATCACCGCCGCCACCGCATCGCCGGCTTTGCGAACGTCGTCGAAGCTGGCCATGATGCAGCGCGCGAGCTGCGGCTTGGGCACGAGCTTGACGGTGACCTCGGTGGTCACGGCCAGCATGCCTTCGCTACCGATGACCAGTGCAAGCAGGTCGAGCCCCGGTGCATCGAGCGCCTCGCCGCCGAACTCGACGGCCTCGCCCTCGGCCGTGAAGCCGCGCACGCGCAGCACGTTGTGCAGCGTGAGGCCGTATTTCAGGCAGTGCACGCCGCCCGAGTTCTCGGCCACGTTGCCGCCGATGGTGCAGGCGATCTGGCTCGACGGGTCGGGCGCGTAGTAAAGGTTGAAAGGCGCGGCCGCTTCGCTGATGGCGAGGTTGCGCACGCCGCACTGCACCACCGCCGTGCGGCTTACCGGGTCGATCTTCAGGATGCGATTGAACTTGGCGAGCGAAAGCGTGACGCCCAGCGCATGCGGCATGGCACCGCCGGAGAGCCCGGTGCCGGCGCCGCGCGCCACCACGGGCACACCGAGCTGGTGGCAGGTCTTGAGCACGGCCGCCACCTGGGCTTCGGTTTCGGGCAGCGCCACCACCAGTGGACGCTGGCGATAGGCGGTGAGGCCGTCGCATTCGTAGGGCGTGGTGTCCTCGGCGTGCCAGATGAGCGCATGCGCCGGCAGGTGGGCCTGCAAGGCATGCACGACCTGCGACTGGCGTTCGGATTTCTGCAGCGAATCGTGCTGGGCGGCGGTAAGCGGCGCGTTCATGCGGCAAGCCTCTTTAGTCGGGCGAATGTGTCTCGTGGTGTAGCGCACTCTACGCAAATGCGGCGGCGCCGGGGTGAAGCTTTTTTGCGCGGCGCTTGAGAGAACTTTGCCGCTCAGCGCCTTTTCTTTTTATTTTTCTTCAGCGCAGGCTTTGCGCCAGCCAGTCGACAAAGGCGGCGCATTCCCAGCGCTCGAGCGTGCCGGGCTGCCAACAGATGGTGTGGCGGTGCGGCGATGGCACGGGCCGGTCCGAAAGCGGCACCAGCCGGCCCGATTCGAACCATGCGGCACCCATTTTCAAGCGCACGAGCGCCACGCCGAATCCGCTGGCGGCCGCGTCGTAGACCAGGCCCAGGTCATTGAACTGCGAGCCGACGTGCGGCTCGGGCTGGTCGATGCCGCAGCTCGCAAACCAGGTGCTCCAGGGCTCGAGCGGGCTGCGAATGAGGCGCGCGCTCGCAATTTCGGCCGCGGTGCGAAAGCCGTCGAACGGGCCGAACTCGTTGAGAAAACTCGGGCTGCAGGCGGGCACCACTTCTTCTTCGAGCAAGAGCCGGTGTTCGCAGTCGGCGTATGCACCGGTGCCGTAGCGCACTTCAAGATCGGCCTGCTCGGCGGTCACGTCGAGCAGCGGAATGGAAACCTGCAGCACCAGCTCGATGTCCGGGTAGATGTTGCGGAACAGTTCGAGCCGCGGCATGAGGAACTGGCGGCTGAAGGTCGGCGTGACGGCAATGCGCAGGCGGGTGGCGCGCTGCTGCGCCGCATTGCCGATGGGCATGGCTTGCAGCGCCGCAAGGCCGGTGCGCACGTTGGCGAGGTAGGCGGCGCCGTCGGCCGTAAGGCTGAAGTCGCTGCGGCCGAAGAGCTTGAAGCCGACATGCGATTCGAGTTGCCGGATGCGGTGGCTCACGGCGCTGGGCGTGACGCACAGTTCGTCAGCGGCTCGTCCGGCATTTCGCAGCCTGGCCACGGCTTCGAAGGTCAGGAGGCACTGGATGGGTGGGATGTGCTGGAGGGCCACTTGTCTAACCTCCGGGGGGTTTTGTTGTCGCCGCTGTCCAGGGCTTGTGCAAAGGCCACCGGGTACTCCCCTCCGCGAATGTCCCCCGGGGCTGCGCCCCTCCTCCTTTATTTCGCTGCGTGGAGCACCCGATGCCCTGTGCACTTGGGCAGGCTGCTGGTGTACCGCCGATCAACGGCCGCCGTGAATGGCTCA
>NZ_RWKH01000012.1 GCF_003984625.1 Variovorax sp. DXTD-1
CGCATCGCTCCGGCTCTGAACGCGCAGGTCGGCGTCGGCACTTTTCCAGGCGCGGTGTCCCTTGTCTCGCACGAGGGAAAGCTGGTGCACCATGAGGCGGTCGGCTTCCTCGACGCTGCCAAGACCAAGCCCATGCCGCGCGACGCCATTTTCCGCCTCGCCTCCATGACCAAGCCATTGACCTCCGTCGCCACAATGATGCTGACGGAGCAGGGTGTGCTGAAGCTCAACGACCCGGTCACGAACTGGCTGCCCGAGCTCAATAATCTGAAGGTCGAGACGCCGGCGGGTGACGTGCCGCTGTCTCGTCCAATCACCGTGCAAGACCTGCTCATGCATACGGCAGGCTTCGTCTATGGCCCAGCCAGCCCGTCGCCGCGCATCGGCAAGATGTACGCAGACTTGGGTATCGAATCGCTGGAGACCGACATCACCGGCGACGAGATGCTCAAACGCCTGGGCACCATCCCACTGGCGTACCAGCCAGGCACGACTTGGTTCTATTCGATTGCTACCGACGTGCTGGGCTTGCTGTTGGAGCGCGCCACCAAAAAACGTCTGGACGTGCTGATGCAGGAGATGCTGATCGGCCCGTTGGGAATGACCGACACCGCCTGGTGGGTGCCACCGGCCAAACGCAGTCGTCTGGCAGAGGCGCTGGAAAGTGACGCGCAGAAGGCGTCGATGCTGCGCGCCTACCGCCACGACACCGACCCGGCGCCACGCACCTACCTCAAAGGCGGCGCCGGATTGGTGGGTACGGGCGCGGACTACCTGAAGTTCGCGCAGATGGTCCTGAACGGTGGAACCGACGGCCAGACCCGATACCTGTCGCGCAAGACGGTCGAATTCATGCTGTCCGACCATCTGATCGGCAAGGCCGGGGTGCCCAATGCGACCACTGGCCCGGGATACGGCTTCGGACTGGGATGGGGCGTTCGCCTGTACGACGGCGTGGGCTGGACGCCTGGCAGCGTGGGCGATGCAATGTGGGCCGGCGTCTGGGGAACGAGCTTCTGGCTCGACCCGCGCGAGCAGCTGGTCGGCGTGCTGATGGCGCAATGTCCCTCCAACCGGATTCACACACGGATGTTGTACAAGAATCTGGTCTATGGAGCTGTGTCTTGACGGGTGGCAACCAGGCTAGCCGATAGTTATTCCGCCGCCCGTCGGATCACCGGTGCTTCGGCTGAATATCAAGGGCGTGGGCCAACGCGCGCGTTCAGTCTGTTGCGTCGCGCCCTAAGCCTGTATCGGTAATCTGCTGCAGCTGCGAAAACTGCATACCGTCGTACTGCCAAAAATGAGCGGACGGGGCGCGCAGCGCTTTGCCGCTCTTCCTGGCAGTGCCGTCGTAAACGCCTCGGACGACAAGCACTTCGCCCGCATCGAAAAACTGATCGGCCTTAACGTCCAGTAAAACAGCTGGCCGACTACCGCCCACGCCTCGCGCATCATTGCGTTCAGACCGCTGTAGTTCTTGCCCAGGCCTCTCGGCACGCCGGGAGACAACTGCCCCTTGAAGTCACCCCGCAGCAGTCGCTCTAGAGCAGAGTTGAAATCCGCTTCGGGGCGGCAGTCCGCGTTTCATCGCACCACCTTTCGCATCGCCAAGTACAGCGGCAAAGTGAAAGCCAGTCCAACCACGAATGTCAGCGCGACATAGGCCCACGGCCGACGAACGCCCGCTGCCGATGCATCTTGAAGCAGCCAAACCGAGAACGCCGCGGCAGCGAGGTAGACGTCCCAAGTGATGCCTGCGACCAACTTGTTGGCCGAAACAGCGGCAATAAAAGGCGCCGGTGCGAAACTGCCGCCGGCTAAGAGGAACGCGACATTGAAGTACCAAGGGACAACCAAGCCGACAAAGGCCAGGATGAAAAGGATGAGCGCTGCATTCTTCGGTGACATGGCTGGGCATCCTATGGGGCCCACTCGGCGGCCGATAGGAAAAATGCGACATCGGCCTGTGCGCGACGATCACTGCGCCATGCCAACCGCGAGCGCCCAGTTTTCCGAGTCCTGCTGGCGAGCGGCTTCGATCAGCGTGCCCAGCGAAGCGCCGGCCAACATGCGCAGGTCGCGCGCCATGTGCGATTGGTCATAGTAGCCATGCCGCAATGCGAGTCCTGCGTCCGTCGCGCCTGTGGCAAGGGCATCACGCAGCAATCCTTCCACGCGGGCCACGCGCTGGAACAGCTTCGGCGTCAGGCCGAAGGTTCCGGCGAACACTCGCTCGAACTGCCGCACGGAGAGGCCCAGGGCATCCTCGGGAGTTGCTGCCCGCAGGGCAACCTGCTGCAGCAGAGCGGCGCGGCGCACGCGCTGAAGATGCACTTCCTCGCGAAGGCGCTCGCGCGCGAACCTCAACAAGAACGCCAAGCGCCTCTCCGGGATGGTCTCTGCCCTGATGCGCTCCACCAGCTGCGGCCACGCTCGGCCGAAGACATCCGCCGCATTGGCAAATTGGTGCGGCAGGGACAGCGGGCTCGATTGCAGCAGCCCCAGCGTCCCGGTCGGCTGCAGCCGCAGCCCGGCATAGCTCAGCCGCGGCGTGCGATAGAGCGTGAGCGGCACGGCGCGGGCACTGCCCACGAACCCGGCAGGAAGAGAGGCGAACACACCCGACGGTTCCTTGACAAAGAACCGGCCCTCGAGCACCACAACGAGCCCGCCCTCGACCAGAGCGGGAAAGTGGCAGGGCACCGGTTGTGTGCCCGGGCTGTCGAATGAGAGGTGCACAGCCATTGAAACCCATGCGCTCACCTCGGGGTGCGGCTGCGCGACGTGGAGTTTCATCAGCGAATTATCCGACTCACGGTCCCCTGCATGGCAGTGGCGGCGCCCAACCGTTGCAGGCGCAGGGCGATTGCCACTTCGGGCGGTGCGCTGTCAGCAACTTCTCGCCGGATTGTTCGACCGCCGCACAGCGTTCAGGCGTCGAGTCCGACGGGAAGAGATCCTGCAACAGTTCCGCAGATTGCGCTGATGTGCAGTCGTAGCATCAGCCGGCACAGATCACGAAACGATTCAGGTTGATCATTGCGGGTGGACTTGACCACCATCGGCGATACGATCCGTTGAAAGAAGCGACACACACCATGCCCATGCCTCAGCAAACCGGTTTCATCTCTTCCACGCAGGCGCGCGGCGCCATGGCGGCGGCCCTTGGCGCGGCAACGCTGTTCATTGCCGGCTGCCAGTCGCAGCCTGAATTCCGCCCGCTCACTTCCGAGGCGCCGCCACCGCCGAGCTTCGTGACCGTGCCCGCCGAGGAGGCCTGCCAGGCCACGCAGGCACGCTACGCGCTCGGCCGGCCGCTCAACCCGCCGCTGCTCGAAGAAATGCGCACCCGCACGGGGTCCAAGTCGGCCCGCACCTCGGCGGCAGGCACGCCGCTGCCGGCGCCGGCCGATCCGGCACGGCTCAATGTCGACCTCGACCCGCAAGGCCTGGTGGTTGCCGCGCGCTGCGGCTGAGGGAGTTCACCTGGCGTTGGCCCAGTAATCCGGCGATGACGACGAAGACCAGCACCTTCACTTCCTCCGCTGCGCCCATCGCGCTGGACTGCTACTACAGCCTTTCCTCGCCCTGGGCCTACCTGGGCGGCCCTCAGCTGCAGGACATCGTGCGCCGGCACCATGTGCGGCTCACGCTCAAGCCCTACGACTTTCAGGCAGTGGTGCCGCAAACCGGGGGCATTCCGCTGAAGACCCGGCCCGAGCCGCGCCGCACGTACCACGCGCTCGAACTGGCGCGCTGGCGCGACTACCTGGGCATGCCGCTCAACCTGGAGCCGGCGTACTACCCCAAGGGCGCGCCGGTCGACCCCCATTGGAACAAGTACCCGGGCTGGATGGTGATTGCCGCACAGCTGAAGGGGCTCGACGCGCAGCCGCTCTCGCATGCGCTGCTGCGCGCGCTGTGGGCGGAAGAGCGCGACACCTCCGAAGCGGCGGTGCGCATCGCGGTGGCTGATGAAAACGGCTATGCCGGCGCCTCGCTGCAGGCGCTGGAGCAGGCGGCCGAAACGCTGGCCATCTACCGCGCCAACAGCGCCGCGGCCGTAGAGGCTGGCGTGTTCGGCGCGCCGACGTTCATCCTGAACGGCGAGCGGTTCTGGGGGCAAGACCGGTTGGGGTTTCTGGACCGGGCGCTGGACAAGTTGCGCGCGGCGGGCTGAACGACCCGGCCCGGGCGCGCCGCACCTCTCCTTACAAGAACGACCGCGGCAGAAGCGCCGGCACCAGCGTGCGGTTCATCCGCTCGCGCCACCAGCGCAGCGCCTGTCCCTGTGCGCCGGTCTTCCATGCGAGCCAGAACGCCTCGGGCGCGCGGGGCTCTTCGGTCGATAGTTCCACCAGCGTGCCGCGTTTCAGTTCATTCGCGATGCAGGCGCGCGGCAGGAATCCGTGGCCCAGCCCGGCCACCTGGCAGGCGACCTTCGCAGCCATCGAAGGCACGGTGATGCGGGGCTGCCCGGCGAGCAGGCCGACGGTGCGGTCCGACAGCGTGCGGGCCGAGTCGCCCACCACGATGGCATTGCAGTCGAGCAGGTCGCCGCGCTGCAGCGGCCGGCCCAGCCGCGTAAGCGGGTGCGTGGGCGCGACGCAGAACGCGAATTCGAGGCTGCCTACGGTCGCGGCCTGGTAGCCGCCGCCGGCGGGGCCTTCGCCCGCGGCGATGACGACGTCGGCGCGCCCCTCGCGCAGCGCCTCCCAGCTGCCGGTGAGCGCCTCGCAGCCGACGCGCAGCCGCGTGCCGCAACGCAGGTCTTCAAAGGCGCGGATGTCGTCGATGAGCGCCTCGGTCGGAATGAGCGAATCGTGCACGAGCCGCAGTTCGGATTCGTAGCCGGTGGCGATCTGGCGCATGCGCGATTCGAGGTCGTTCGCGGCGCTCAGCAGCCAGCGTCCTTCCTTGAGCATTTCGTCGCCGACGGCGGTGAGCGTGACACGCGGGCCGTTGCGCTCGAACAGCAGCATGCCGAGTTGCTCCTCGAGCTTGCTGACCGCGTACGAGATGGTGGAGGGCACCTTGTTCAGGCGTGTGGCGGCGGCCGCGAAGGAGCCGTGGCGCGCAATGGCGTCGACGACCTCGATGGCTTCCAGGCTGAGTTTGAGCACGCGGCGGTTCCTTGCAAAAAGGAATGATCGAAAACTTCGATCATTAGGTGTGAAAAGTTTCGTTGATGACGGATGCTCGGGGCTCGATGATTCAGCCCATGCCAAGGAGATTTCCTCCGAAAGCAATTGTGAATCCAATCGATCATCTATTCAAACAAAAGGAGTATTTTCATGTCCATCAAAGCCACCCCGACCGCCGGTTCCAAGCTGCTTACCCCCACCGACCACACGCTGGTCATGATCGACTTCCAGTCGCAGATGGCCTTTGCCACGCACTCGATCGACGCGGTGAACCTGCGCAACAACGCCGCGCTGGTGGCGCAGGCGGCGGCCGGCTTCAAGGTGCCGACCATCCTGACGACGGTGGCCGAAAAGAGCTTCTCGGGCCCGATGTTCAGCGAGATCACCGACGCCTTTCCGGGCCAGAAGATGCTCGACCGCACCTCGATGAACACCTGGGAAGACGCTGCCGTGATCGACCGCGTGAACGAAATCGGCAAGCCGCGCATCGTGCTGGCCGGCCTGTGGACCAGCGTGTGCATCGTGGGCCCGGCGCTGTCGGCGCTCGACCAGGGCTTTGAGGTGTACGTGATCGCCGACGCCTGCGGCGACGTGTCCACCGAGGCGCACAACCGCTCGATGGACCGCATGGTGCAGGCCGGCGCTCGGCCGATGACCTCGCTGCAATACCTGCTCGAGCTGCAGCGCGACTGGGCCCGCGGCGACACCTACGAGCTGACCACCGGCATCGCGAAGAAGGTGGGCGGTGCGTACGGTCTGGGCGTGACCTACGCGAAGACGATGTTCGGCGCCCACGAAGGCTGATCGCTTCAACGAAGACAAGAAGTGCCCGCCATGAAGACTTATGTCATTTCCCTCGCACTCGGCCTTCTGGTCGGCGTGATCTACGCGCTCTTCCAGGTGCGCTCGCCGGCGCCGCCGGTGATCGCCCTGGTGGGGCTCCTCGGGATCCTGCTCGGCGAGCAGATCCCGTCGCTGGTGCGGCAGGTGTTCGACCGGCCGGCCGCCACCTCGTGGCTGCAGCACCAGGTCAAGCCGCACGTGTTCGGCGAGCTGCCGACCTGCGTGCAGCCCGAGGCGGTGAAGACCGTCGCCGCCCGCCCGTCCGAGCGGAGCGACGCATGAGCTCGCAAGACCCGCAACGCCGTCACTTCCTCGGCGCCCTTGGAGCCCTCGCAGCCACCTCTATCGCACCCGCATCGACCATGGCCCACACCCTGAACCCCACCCCCGACCTCATCCTGCGCAACGGCCGCTTCACCACGCTGGACCGCGCCAACCCCACGGCCGACGCGGTGGCCATCAAGAACGGCCGCTTCACCCGCGTGGGCCGCGCCGAAGATGTGATGCCGCTCGCGGGCGGCAACACCCGCGTGATCGACCTGCAAGGCAAGCGCGTGCTGCCGGGGCTGATCGACAACCACCTGCACATCATTCGCGGCGGGCTCAACTACAACATGGAGCTGCGCTGGGACGGCGTGAAGAGCCTGGCCGATGCGATGGGCATGCTCAAGCGCCAGGTGGCGATCACGCCCGCGCCGCAGTGGGTGCGCGTGGTGGGCGGCTTCACCGAGCACCAGTTCGCCGAGAAGCGCCTGCCCACCATCGCCGAGCTGAACGCGGTGGCGCCCGACACGCCTGTTTTCATCCTGCACCTGTACGACCGCGCGCTGCTCAACGGCGCCGCGTTGCGCGCGGTGGGCTACACCCAGGACACGCCCGCGCCGCCCGGCGGCGAGATCGTGCGCGACAGCGCCGGCAACCCGACCGGCCTGCTGCTGGCCAAGCCGAACGCGGCCATCCTCTACGCCACGCTGGCCAAGGGCCCGAAGCTGCCGTTCGACTACCAGCTCAACTCCACGCGCCACTTCATGCGCGAGCTCAACCGCCTGGGCGTGACCGGTGCCATCGACGCGGGTGGCGGCAACCAGAACTACCCCGACGACTACGAAGTGATCCAGAAGCTGCATGACGACGGGCAGCTCACCATCCGCCTGGCCTACAACCTGTTCACGCAGAAGCCCAAGGCCGAGAAGGAAGACTTCCTGAACTGGACGGCCAGCTCCACCTACAAGCAGGGCGACGACTACTTCCGCCACAACGGCGCGGGCGAGATGCTGGTGTTTTCGGCCGCCGACTTCGAGGACTTCCGCCAGCCGCGCCCCGACATGGCGCCCGAGATGGAAGGCGAGCTCGAAGGCGTGGTGCGCATCCTGGCGCAGAACCGCTGGCCGTGGCGCATGCACGCGACCTACGACGAAACCATCAGCCGCTCGCTCGACGTGTTTGAACGGGTGAACAAAGACACGCCGCTCGCGGGCCTGAACTGGTTCTTCGACCACGCCGAGACGATCTCCGAGAAGTCGATGGACCGCATTGCCGCGCTGGGCGGCGGCGTGGCGGTGCAGCACCGCATGGCCTACCAGGGCGAGTACTTCGTCGAGCGCTACGGCCCCGGCGCGGCCGAGGCCACGCCGCCGGTCAAGCGCATGCTCGAGAAGGGCCTGAAGGTGTCGGCCGGCACCGACGCGACGCGCGTCGCCTCGTACAACCCGTGGGTGTCGCTGTCGTGGCTGGTCACGGGCAAGACGGTGGGCGGCATGCAGCTCTACCCGCAACGCAATTGCCTGGACCGCGAAGGCGCGCTGCGCATGTGGACCGAGAACGTCACCTGGTTCTCGAACGAGCAAGGCAAGAAGGGCCGCATCGAGGCCGGGCAGCTCGCCGACCTGGTGGTGCCCGATCGCGATTTCTTCGCCTGCGCCGAATCGGAGATCGCCGACACGACCGCGCTGCTCACGATGGTGGGCGGCAAGGTGGTCTACGGCACCGGCCCGTTCGCCGCGCACGACGAAGGCACGCTGCCGCCCGCCATGCCCGACTGGTCGCCTGCGCGCACTTTCGGGGGCTATGCGGGCTGGGCCGACACCGCTGAAGGTGCGCCCCTGCAGAAGGTGCTGCGCAACGCCGCAGCGGCGTGCGCCTGCGCCAACGACTGCAACGTGCACGGCCACCAGCACGCAACGGCATGGAGCAGCAAGCTGCCCATCGCCGACCTGAAGAGCTTCTGGGGCGCGCTGGGCTGCGCCTGCTGGGCGGTGTGATGGCGACGATGCGCTGGACAATTTCACCCGCGGTGCGATGGGTCGCCTTGCTGCTGCTCTGCGCGGCCTACCTGCAGGGCGGGCTGAACAAGGCGATGGATTTCAACGCCACCCTCGCCGAGATGAACCACTTCGGCCTGTCGCCGGCCGGCCCGCTGGCCGTGGCGGTGATCGTGCTGGAGCTGGGCGCCGCGGCGCTCATCCTCACTGGCTTCTACCGCTGGCTCGGCGCGCTGGCGCTGGCGGGCTTCACGCTGATGGCGACCTTCGTCGCACTGCGTTTCTGGGAGATGCCGTTGGGGCCCGAGCGCTTCATGGCGGCCAACTCCTTCTTCGAACACCTGGGTCTGGTCGGCGGCTTCCTGCTCGTTGCCTGGCTCGACCTCAAGGAGCGCCGCGATGACTGAGCCTCAAAAGTCCGCCGGCGCTTTCGCGCCGCTGCGCCAGCCGGTCTTCGCGGTGCTGTGGGCCGCCACGGTGCTCGGCAACATCGGCAGTTTCATGCGCGACGTGGCCAGCTCGTGGCTGGTGACCGACCTGTCGGCGAGCCCGACGGCGGTGGCGCTGATCCAGACGGCGGCCACGCTGCCGATCTTTTTGCTGGCGATCCCGGCAGGGGTGCTGTCGGACATCCTCGACCGGCGGCGCTTTTTGATCGGCGTGCAGGTGTTGCTGGCGGCAGTGAGCGGCATGCTGCTGGTGCTGTCGCACACGGGCTCGCTGACGGTCGAGTACCTGGTCGCGCTGACTTTCGTGGGCGGCATCGGCGCGGCACTGATGGGGCCGACCTGGCAGTCGATCGTGCCGGAACTGGTGCCGCGCAGCGACCTGAAGAGCGCGGTGGCGCTGAACTCGCTGGGCATCAACATCGCGCGCTCCATCGGGCCGGCGGCGGGCGGGTTGATCCTCGCGAGCTTCGGCGCGGCGGTCACCTACGGGCTCGACGTGCTGAGCTACGCGTTCGTGATCGCGGCGCTGTTGTGGTGGAAGCGGCCAGCGGCAACGGACAGCGGGCTTTCCGAGAGCTTTCTCGGTGCTTTCCGCGCGGGCATTCGCTACACGCGGGCCAGCAAGGAGCTGCACGTGGTGCTGTTGCGTGCGGCGGTGTTCTTCCTGTTCGCGAGCTCGGTGTGGGCGTTGTTGCCGCTGGTGGCGCGCCAGATGCTCGGCGGCAGCGCGGGCTTCTACGGCTTCCTGCTCGGCGCCGTGGGCGCGGGCGCCATCGGCGGCGCACTGGTGATGCCGCGCCTGCGCGAACGGCTCGATGCCGACGGCATGCTGCTGCTGGCCTCGCTGCTGACGGCCGCAGTGATGGGCGGGCTGGTCTTCGCGCCGCCGCAATGGCTCGCGGTGCCGATGCTGGGGGTGCTGGGCCTGGGCTGGATCATCGCGCTCACCACGCTCAACGGGGTGGCGCAGTCGATCCTGCCGAACTGGGTGCGCGGGCGCGGGCTGGCCGTGTACCTCACGGTGTTCAACGGCGCGATGGCGGCCGGCAGCCTGGGCTGGGGCCTGGTCGCGCAGCAGGTCGGCGTGCCGGTCACGCTGGTGGCGGGCGCGGTGGGGCTGGTGGTGATGGGGCTGGTCTTCCATCGCGTGCGCCTGCCCGCCGGCGAGGCCGACCTGCAGGCCTCGAACCACTGGCCCGAGCCGCTGCTGGCCGAGCCCGTGGCGCACGACCGCGGGCCGGTGATGGTCCAGGTCGAGTACCGCATCCGCAAGGAAGACCGCCCGGCGTTCCTCGAGGCGATGAAGCGGCTGTCGCTGGAGCGCCGCCGCGACGGTGCCTACGCCTGGGGCGTGCACGAGCACACGGCCGATGCACAGCGCGTGATGGAGTGGTTCCTCGTCGAGTCGTGGGCCGAGCATCTGCGCCAGCACCACCGCGTGTCGCACGCCGACGCCGACCTGCAGGCCGAGGCGCTGCGCTTTCACATCGGGCCGGACAAGCCCGAGGTGCATCACTTCCTGGCGCTCTGAGCGGTGCGAACCCTGCTTCTGCCTGACTTTTTTCGCTCCCTTTTCCCTTTCACCCTTTCATCAACCTCAAGGAAACAACCATGACAACACTGACCCTTCGCGACGGCACCGAGCTCTATTACAAGGACTGGGGCAGCGGCCAGCCCATTCTGTTCAGCCACGGCTGGCCGCTGAGCGCCGACATGTGGGACGCGCAAATGCTGTTCTTCGCCGAGCGCGGCTACCGCGTCATCGCGTTCGATCGCCGCGGTTTCGGCCGGTCGAGCCAGCCCTGGACCGGCTACGACTACGACACCTTCGCCGACGATATCGCCGAGCTGATCGAGACGCTCGACCTGAAGGACGTGATCCTCGCGGGCTTCTCGATGGGCGGCGGCGACGTCACGCGCTACATCGCGCGCAAGGGCAGCGCGCGCGTGGCAAAGCTCGCGCTCATCAGCGCCGTGACGCCGCTCTTCATGAAGACAGCCGACCATTCCGTGGGCCCCGAGGCTTCGGTGTTCGCAGGCATCCGCGCCGGGCTGGCCGACGACCGGCCGCAGTTCATCGACGACTTCAGCACGCTTTTCTACGGCACCAACCGCCCGGGCGGGAAGGTGTCGCAGGGCGTGTTCAAGCAGACGCTGCAGATCGCGCTGCAGGCCTCGATCAAGGCCACGATCGACTGCGTGACGGCGTTCTCCGAGACCGACTTCCGCCCCGACATGGCGAAGATCGACGTGCCAACGCTCGTGATCCACGGCGACGACGACCAGGTCGTGCCGTTCGAGGCCACGGGCAAGCTGGCGGCCGAAATGATCGAGGGCAGCCAGCTCAAGGTGTATGCGGGCGCGCCGCACGCCACCTGCACCACGCATGCGGCGCAGGTGAACGCCGACCTGCTGGCGTTCATCCAGGGCTGAGGCAAGGCACACTGAAAGGGCCGTGCCCTGCGGCCCTTTCAGCGCGAAGGGCGGCGCCGGTGGCGATAATCCCCCGATGCGAATCCGCTTTACCAAGATGCAGGGAGCCGGCAACGATTTTGTCGTGCTCGACGAAACGCGCGGCACGCTGGGCCTCACGGCCGCGCAATACCGCTTTCTGGCCGACCGTCACTTCGGCGTCGGCGCCGACCAGATCCTTACGGTGCGACGCCCCTCCAAGGACGCGGCCGAAGACATCGACTTTCAGTACGTGATCCACAACGCCGACGGCGGTGAGGTGGAGCAGTGCGGCAACGGCGCGCGCTGCTTCATGCGCTTTGTGCGGGAGCACCAGCTGACCGACAAGGACATGGTGCGCGTCGAAACGCTGGCCGGCATCATCGAGCCGCGCATGAGCGAAGACGGCCGCGTGACGGTCGACATGGGCCCGCCCATCTTCGAGCCGGCCCGCGTGCCCTTCGACACCGCGGGCCTCGACCCGCAGCCCACCGGCGGGTGGCACACCTGGCACCTGGCACTGGGCACGCATGCCGATTCGGCCATTGTTTCGGTCGCGGTGCTGTCCATGGGCAACCCGCATGCGGTGCAGGTGGTCGACAACGTCGACACGGCGCCGGTGGAGCGGCAGGGCCCGCAAATCGAGCACCATCCGCGCTTTCCGCAGCGGGTGAATGCCGGTTTCATGCAGGTGGTCGACCGCACGCACGTCAAGCTGCGGGTGTTCGAGCGCGGCGCCGGCGAAACGCTGGCCTGCGGCACCGGCGCCTGCGCGGCGGTGGTGGCGGGCATCCGCCTGGGCCTGCTCGACAACCGGGTCGACGTGCAAACGCACGGCGGCGTGCTCACCATCGGCTGGGAGGGCGAGGGCAACCCCGTGCTTATGACCGGGCCGGCCACCACGGTTTTCGAGGGGGACATCGAGGTGCCCGAGCTGCCATGACCAACTTCAGAAACAACAAAGACGACGCCATGAACCCGATCACCGAAGACGACATCGCCAATTACCTGGCGAACACGCCCGACTTTTTCGAGCGGCACGCGCAGTTGCTGGCGCAGGTGCAGCTCACCAGCCCGCACGGCAACCGCGCCGTGAGCCTGCAGGAGCGCCAGGCCGAGATGCTGCGCGAAAAGATCAAGGCGCTGGAGCATCGCCTGATGGACATGGTGCGCCACGGCACCGAGAACGTGGTCATTGCCGACCGCCTGCAGCGCTGGACCAAGGGCCTCTTGACCACGCGCGACCCGCGCAGCCTGCCGTACCGCATCGCGGTCGACCTGCAATCGCTGTTTTTGGTGCCGCAAACCGCCATCAAGGTGTGGGACTGCGAGGCCGACTACCTGAACGAGGCCTACGCCCAGTGGGTGAGCGACGACGTGAAGGCACTGGCCACCTCGCTCACTTCGCCTTACTGCGGGCTCAACTCAGGCTTCGAGGCGGCCAACTGGCTGCCCGAGCCGGCCGGCGCGGTGTCGATTGCGCTGATTCCGCTGCGCGCCGATGCCGAGTCGCCGGCCTTCGGCCTGCTGGTGCTGGCCTCGCCGGACGCACAGCGCTTCAACGCCGAAATGGGCACCGACTTTCTCGAGCGCATCGCCGAACTGGCCTCGGGCGCGCTGTCCCGGCTGCGGCCTTGAGCGGGCGGCATCGGTCCTGGCGGGCCGTGCGGCCCGTGTTGTGGACGGTGCTGCTTGGCGGGCTGCTGGCGTACCTGGCCATTGCGGCCATCGTTTGGAAACGCGCGGTCGAAACCCTCGACAACCCGCCCCAGCGCACGGCCGACGCCGCGCTGATCCTGGGCAACCGCGCCTACCTGCGGGGCAAGCCCAACCCGTGCCTGACCGGCCGGGTCGACGCCGGGATTGCACTGGCCAACGCGGGCCGCGTGAAGCAACTGGTGCTCTCGGGCGGTGTCGACAAGGAAGACGGCCGCATCGAAGCCGAGGTCATGCAGCAGCATGCGCGCGCCCAAGGCTACGCCGGCCCGCTGCTGCTGGAGCCGGCTTCCACTTCCACCCGGCTGAATCTTGCGTTGTCGCGCCCCCTGCTGCAGGCGGCGGGCATTCGCAGCGTGGTCGTGGTGTCGGAGCCCTATCACCTGTGGCGCGTGGAGCGGCTGGTGCGGGCCGCCGGCTTCGACAAGGACTTCGACGTTCAGTACGCCGCCGCCAGCACGCGCTGCTGGCAGCGCTGGGGCATGGTTTTCAAGGGCGCATTGCGCGAGCCTTTGGCTGTCGTGAACAATGCGTTCAATGGCTACCTCCACTGAGACGACCGACACGCGCTGGGTCGAAAAGTACCTGGAGCACGTACGCGTGGAGCGCCGACTGGCGGCGCGCACGGTCGAGCTTTACGCCATTCACCTTCAGGCGCTTGCGGCCAACGCGGCCGAGGCCGGCCTTTCGCTGGACCGCGTGCAAACGGCGCACGTCCGGCGCTGGATGGCGCAGTTGCACGGCGCGGGCCGCGAGCCGCGCGGCATTGCGCTGGTGCTCTCCTGCTGGCGCAGCTTCTACCGCTGGCTCGGCAACGAGGGGCTGGTGGGCTTCAACCCCGTGCAGGACGTGCATGCGCCCAAGGCCGCTCGGCCGCTGCCCAAGGCGCTGGCGGTGGACGATGCGGTGCGGCTCGCCGAAACCTACGACCCCGAGGCAGACCCCTGGACCGAAGCCCGTGACGGCGCCATCGTCGAAGTGCTCTACGGCTGCGGCCTGCGCGTGAGCGAACTCACCGGACTGGATGCGCGCGCCAGCAACACGGCGCTCGGCTGGGTCGATCTGGACGCGATGGAGGCCAATGTGCTCGGCAAGGGCAGCAAGCGGCGCATCGTGCCCCTGGGCAGCAAGACGGCCGAGGCGGTGCGCGACTGGCTTGCGGTGCGTGGCGATTGCCCGGCGTTGGCGACGGCCGGGCTGCGAGACCCGGCAGGCGCCGCGGCGCTTTTTATCAGTGCCAAGGGCTTGCGGATGTCTTCGCACGCGGTCTGGAAGCTGTTGCGCGAGCGCAGCCTGAAGGCCGGCCTCGCGGCACCGGTGCATCCGCACATGCTGCGGCATTCGTTCGCGAGCCACGTGCTGCAGTCGAGCAGCGACTTGCGGGCCGTGCAAGAGCTGCTCGGCCATGCCAACATTGCCACCACGCAGATCTATACCCGGCTGGATTTTCAGCACCTGGCCAAGGCCTATGACGCGGCCCATCCGCGCGCGCAGGCCCGCCCGGAAGGCACGGATGCGCAGGCACGCGCTGAAAAAAGTGCGCGAGCCAAGCCCAAAAAAGACGACACCGACAAATGAAAACCCTCCGCCTCAAACCCGGCAAAGAGCGCTCGCTGCAGCGCCGCCACCCCTGGATCTTCGAATCCGCCATTGCACGCGGCGGTGCCGATTCCGGCGAAACGGTGCGCGTCGAATCGCATGAAGGCGCCTTCCTGGCGTGGGCGGCGTTCAGCCCTGTTTCCAAGATCCGTGCGCGGGCCTGGAGCTTTGTCGAAACGCAACGCATCGACGCCGCCTTTCTGGCATCGGTGTGCGCGCGTGCGGTAGCGGGCAGGGGCCTTTTCGACCTGCAGAGTGACGGGGTGCGGCTGATCCATGGCGAGGCCGATGGCCTGCCGGGCCTCATCGTCGACCGCTATGGCGACACGCTGGTGGCGCAGTTCCTGTCGGCCGGCGTCGAACGCTGGAAGGCCGCCATTGCCGACGCGCTGCTCGAGGCGACCGGCCTGCACAAGCTCTATGAGCGTTCAGACGCCAGCGGGCGCGAGCGCGAAGGCCTGAAGCCCGTCACAGGCTGGCTGCGGGGCGAGGGCTCCACCGAGATCACGATTCGGGAGCACGGCTGGAAGCTCTCGCTCGACATTGCGACCGGCCACAAGACCGGCTTCTACCTCGACCAGCGCGACAGCCGCCAGCGCTTTGCCGAGCTGGCGCAGCACCGGCGCTTCAAGCGCGTGCTCAACTGCTTTTGCTACACCGGCGGCTTTACCGTGGCGGCGCTTGCGGGGCTGCAGGCGGCGGGCGCGATGGAAGGCGCGGAGCTGGTGTCGGTCGATTCGTCGCAGCCGGCGCTCGAAAAGGCGCGGGCCAACCTGGCGCTGAACGGCTTCGGTGGCGAGGATTCAGGCGTGAAGACCGAGTTTCTGGACGCCAACGTCAACACCGTGCTGCGTGAGTTCATCGAGCAGGGCCGCACCTTCGATGCCATCGTGCTCGACCCGCCCAAGTTTGCGCCCACCGCCGCCCATGCCGAGCGTGCCGCCCGCGCCTACAAGGACATCAACCGCCTTGCGCTCAAGCTGCTGGAGCCCGGCGGCGTGCTGCTGACTTTTTCTTGTTCGGGCGGCATCAGCGCCGACCTTTTTCACAAAATCGTGGCTTCGGCGGGCATCGATGCGCAAGTAGACGGCTACATCAGCGAACGCCTTGGCGCGGCGCCTGATCACCCAATGACCATCGAGTTCCCCGAGGGCGAATATCTCAAGGGCCTGGTGGTGGTGCGAAAGCCCGCTTGACCCTCTGCCAACGCAACTGAGTGGCATTGGCTAAACTGCCTCTCCAGTTTTTCTTCTTCCCAGTTTTCCGCCTTCGGAGCACACCATGGCCCTCATTCCCGCCACCATCCTCACCGGCTTTCTAGGCTCGGGCAAGACCACGCTGCTCAAGCGCATCCTGACGGAGGCCCACGGCCAGAAGATCGCGGTGATCGAGAACGAGTTCGGCGAAGAGAACATCGACAGCGACATTCTCGTGACCGAATCGAAAGAGCAGATCATCCAGATGAGCAACGGCTGCGTCTGCTGCACCATTCGCGAAGACCTGCGCGAAGCCCTGCAACTGCTGGCCGCCAAGAAGCGCCAGGGCCTGCTCGACTTCGATCGCGTGGTGATCGAGACCACCGGCCTGGCCGACCCCGGCCCCGTGGCGCAGACCTTCTTCATGGACGACGAAATTGCCGAGAGCTACCTGCTCGACTCGATCCTGACGCTGGTCGATGCCAAGCATGCGCCGCAGCAGCTCAACGACCGCCAGGAAGCGCGCCGCCAGGTGGGCTTTGCCGACCAGATCTTCATCAGCAAAAGCGAGCTGGTGTCGGCCGAGGAAACCGAGGCGCTGATTCATCGCCTGAAGCACATGAACCCACGCGCGCCGCAGCAAAAGGCGCATTTCGGCGACGTGCCGCTGAAGGATATTTTCGACCTGCGCGGCTTCAACCTGAACGCCAAGCTGGACATCGACCCGGACTTCCTCAAGGAAGACGACCACGATCATCACGACCATGACCACGCGCATGGCGAGCATTGCGACCACCCTTCGCACAAGCACGAAGGGCACGGCCACCATCACCACACGGACGACGACGTGAAGAGCTTCGTCTACAAGGCCGACCGCCCCTTCGACCCGGCCAAGCTCGAGGATTTTCTGGGCGCCATCGTCAACATCTATGGCCCGCGCATGCTGCGCTACAAGGGCGTGCTGAGCATGAAGGGCACCGAGCGCAAGGTGATTTTCCAGGGCGTGCATCAGCTGATGGGCAGCGACCTGGGCCCCGAGTGGGGCAAGGACGAAGCGCGCCAGAGCCGCATGGTGTTCATCGGCATCGAGCTGCCGCGCGAAATTTTGGAGCAGGGGCTCGAGCAGTGCCTGGTGTGACCAGGCATCGCCGCTGAGCCAAGCAAACAAAAAGGCGCTGCCCCGAAAGGGCAGCGCCTTTTTTTCGATTCAGCCGAGGCTTACTTGCCCATGCCGCCCATCGGCTTGCCGTTGATCTTCAGGCTGCCTTCGCTGTATTCGACCTGGCTGGTGATGTCGGTGCCGTCGCGCTTGACGAAGCCCATTCCCTCGCCTTGCTCGACCAGCCCCGCCACCATTTCGGGCGGCGGGAGCTGGCCGCTCTCGGCGCCGGTGGCGGCAATCTGCTCCAGCCATTGCATCGGCAGCCGCACGCTGGCCTTCAGCACGCCGCGCTTCATCAGGAGCGCCATGCCGGGGGCTTGCAGGTCTTCGTCGGTCACGCCGACCAAGCCGGCCGTGTAGCTGATTTCGCCGCGCTTGCCGCCGATCTCGACCAGCATCTTGTCCAGGCCGAGCTCGGGGTTGTACTTGGCCATGGCCTTGAGGTCCGGGGCGAGCTGGTCCATCAGCGCCTGCATGGCGGCCTGGGAGGCTTTGCCGCCGCCCTTGCCGCAGCCGTTGATGGCGGCCGACTGCATCCACGCGTCGGCCAGTTTCTTGTAGCCGGCCGCGTGAATGCGGCGTCCGCCGCTGGTCATCTCGAACTTGTCGATCTTCGTTTCGCCGACCTTGCCGGTGCCCTTGATGGTGCCGATCGATTCGTAGAGCCCGTCCTTGATGTTGGCATCGGCAATCATGTCGATGTTCTGCAGCAGCACGGCGGGCAGGGGCTTGCCGCTGCCGCTGGCGCCCAGGCCCTTGGGCGCCGAGAACTCGAAGCTGTCCAGCCGGGCCTCGGTCTTGCCCGTGGCCAGGATCCAGCCTTCGCTCTTGTTCATGTCGGCCTTGCCGGCCAGCTTGCCCATTTTCAGGGTCACGCCGGTGCGCGTGTCGGTCAGGTCCAGGCCGGGCATTGCCAGGCTGTAGTTCACCTGGGTACGGGCGCCGTTCATCTCGGCGCGCATTTGCGCGCCTTGCCAGGTGAACTGTCCCTTGCCTTCTTCGGCCAGCTTGATCGGCGCCACGGTCAGGTCGGTTGCGTAGCCGCCGTTGAACGCCACCTTGGTGTGGGCGGTCAGGGGCTTGGCCTTGCCGAAGAGCTTTTCGGCTTCGGCCTGGGCCTTCACGTCGAGCACCAGTTCGCTGTCGATGGTGGCCGCGGCCAGCGTGCCGCCGGCAATCGGGCCGTGGCGAATGGTGTCGCGCACGGTAATGCGCACCGGCTTGAACGGCGCGCTCTCGGCATCGGCTTCTTCGTCGTCCTCTTCGCCCGGCTCGGCGGGCTTGGCAACCGCGGGCACCTGCGCGGCGGCCGTGTCGGCGGCGCATCCGAACTCGAAGGTCACGGTGCTGACCGCACCGAAGAATCCGCTTTCGTATTTGCGATCGATCACGCGCACCAGCGCGGTCTGCTTCGGCAACTCCTCCAGGGCGGCTTCGTAGCTGGACTTGACTTTGGAGCCCGCCCACCAGGTGCTGCCACCATAGGCAACGGCGATGGCTGCGGCCAGCGTGCCCAAAACTGCTTTCTTGCTCAAGATTTCTTCTCTTTTGTATGAATGATCGGATCGACCGGCGTGGCCCGTTCGGCTTTGCAGGTCTTCGTTGCCCCCTCCGGCAACGCCGGCGATGCTAACGGACGTAAACGGTTTGCAGGCACATCTCCCTTCCGTTTCGAGTTCTCTATACAATCGCGCGCCTGTTCCGGCAGCCACGCTTTCGTTTTAAGAGCGATATGTGGCTTTCGGCACGGGACGCCGCAAGTTTCTGGCGGGCTTTCGGGGGTATAACCCCGGGGTTCGTCACTGCGAGCACTCCGACAATGCGGAGCCCCGGGGCCTCAACCCCGCAGCGGTTCCCTTGGGAGGAGACACCCAGTGAAAGCGCGTTCCAGTTCGTTCAAGGAGCCAGTCACCGTGAAGAAACCCGCCGCCAAGGCAATGCCAGCAACCAAGTCCACCGCCCGGAAAGCGGTGGCTGCAAAGCCGGCTGTACCCGCGGCAAGAAAGATCTCTTCCGCCGCAAAAGCTCCGGCCACGAAAGAAAAAAGCGCTCCAAAGAAGCCAGCAACGCCAACGGCCAAGGCCTCGACCGTTGCAAAGAAGCCCGTCAAGCCTGCAAAGTCTGCTGCGCCGCCGGTGGCATCCGCCCCGGCCAGGAGTGCAACCAAAACTGCAGATGCGGGTCTACCGCCATCCAAAACTGTCGGCCGCACTGCTGCCGTTCCTTCTGCCCCTCCGATACCAATGAAAAAAACGGCTGCCGCCTCTTCTTCCGCCACGGCGACACCTTCGATGCCCGCTCAGACCGCCGCCCCCGCCCCAGCGCGAGGTGGCCGCGTGTCGCGGCTGTCGCAGCTGACCGTGCCTTCCATGCCGCAATCGGTGGCTTCCACCGCTGCCAAGTCCTCCTTCTCGCAGGCGCCCTCCAACGCGCTGGTGCCGCCGCCTCCCGTGGCGGTCAAGAAAGACCCGAAGCTCGCCAACAACTGGAAAGCCAAGTCGGCCGCCGAGTTGACTGACGCCGAAGTCATCGCCATGCCCGACTCCGAGTACATGAACGAAAAGCAGATGGCGTTCTTCCGCCTAAAGCTGGTCGAGCTCAAGCGCGGCATTCTCGAAAACGCCGGTGAAACCACCGAGCACCTGCGCGAAGACACCGTGGTGGTGCCCGATCCGGCCGACCGCGCGACCATCGAGGAAGAGCACGCACTCGAGCTGCGCACGCGCGACCGCGAGCGCAAGCTGCTCAAGAAGATCGAGCAGTCGATCCAGCGCATCGACGCCGGCGACTACGGCTACTGCGACGAAACCGGCGAACCCATCGGCGTCGGCCGCCTGCTGGCCCGCCCCACAGCCACGCTCTCGCTCGAAGCGCAGCAGCGCCGCGAACTCAAGCAGAAGATGTTCGGGGACTGAGCGGAAAGATCACAAAAGCCCAGTTCGCCTCGAAATTCCTGTAGATGGCTAAGGAAGAAACGAGCCGCCTCCTTTCCAAGGTGGCGAAGTTCGTCCGCAATCCGCTGAAGGATTGGTCGGAGCTGAATGCGGCCGCCGATTCCACGCTGCCTGACCAGGCTTACAGCCGGGAAATGCTCAAGGAAATGATCGAGCGGCGCCAGCGCAACGACTTCGTGCGCCGGCGCGAGTTCGACATGCTCCGCAAGCTGCGGCAACGCGAGGCGGCCGCCCATGCCTTCGAAGGAACGGTCACGCCGTCGTCCTTCAACCTGAACACCACCACCGAAAAGTCCGAGGGACGCGCGCTCACGCTCAAGAAGATCGACGAGATCGAAGAGCAGATGTCGCAGCAGTGGTGGAAAGGCCGCGGCCCCAACGGCGAGGTGCTGTCCAACGCGCCGCCCGAAGCCGGCGCCGAGACGCTGCCTCCGCCCATGGACGAGGCCGAAGTGGCCAGCCTGCTCGCGGCACCCACTTTCAGGGCCGCGCCCGCCGCCGAGACTCCTGTTCCGGCCCACGTGGCCGCTCCCTTTTCGGCCAGCATCCCGGGCAGCGCGGCGGTCGACGACACCTCGTTGCTCACCGCGCGGCTCGCGCGTGACAGCGCGCTCGAAGAGGCCGTGATCCGTTTCGCGCATGGCGACGACACCGGCGCCGAGGCGATTCTTCTGCAGGCCCTGGCTTCCGAAAGTGCCGGTGCCGAAGGCGACCACGCCGCCGCCGAGCGCGACGAGATGCGCTGGCGCGCCTTGTTCGACCTGTACCGTGCCACTGGCGACGCCACCCGTTTTGCCGCCGCCCGCATGCGTTACGCGCAGCGCATGAAGCGCATGGGACCCGACTGGGTTCCGCTCGACGAGTTGGCGCGCGACGTGCAGGCGGTAGCCGCCAATGAGCACGCCGAGCTGGCATCGGCGGCTGCCGACTGGACCAGCCCCGCTCGCCTGTCGCGTGATGGGCTGGTCAACCTCACGCGTGCGTTGTCGCAGGCCGGCCCGATCTGGACGCTCGACTGGCGCGCGCTGACCGCCATCGAGGCCGATGCCGTGTCTCCATTGCGCGTGCTGTTCACCCACTGGGCGAATTCGCCGGTCAAGCTTCGCTTCATCGGCTCGGCCAAACTGCTTGCCGTACTGGCAGAGGCCACGCCCAACAACGAACGCAGCACCGAAGACGTGTGGTGGCAGTTGCACCTGGCAGCGCTGCGCATGATGAACCTGCCGGACGACTTCGAACTGGTGGCGCTCAACTACTGCATCACCTACGAGGTGTCGCCGCCCGCGTGGCAAGACCCGAATGGCGAATGCACCACGATCGAGGCGCCGGAGGGGAGCCGCTCGGGCGCCGGCTCCGTGTGGTCGCTGTTGTCCGTCAACGGCGAATCGGACAGCTTTCCGTCCACCGACAGCGGCTTTGCCGCCTTGGCCGGCGACCTGCGCGGCGAGGCGCATTCGAGCCTGCAGCGGCTGGATGTCGACCTGCGCAACACCACCGCGCCGGTCATTTCATGTGCGGCGCTGCTGCGCATGGACCTTGCCGCCGCCGGCACGCTGCTGAGTTGGGTGCGCGCCCGCGACGCCCAGGGCGAGCGGGTCCAGTTCGTGGACGCCCACCGCCTGATTGCGGCGCTGTTCGACCTGGTGGGCATTGCCGACCACGCCACGGTAGCGGCTCGCAAGAACTGACTCCGGCCGGTCGACTTGCGCCGGACGGGGTTGCATTGCCCCGGGGCATCCCCAGATGGCTTCGATGGAACAGTTTCACGGCACCACCATCGTGAGCGTGCGCCGCAAGACCCCCCAGGGCGACCAAGTCGCCATTGGCGGGGACGGGCAGGTCACTCTCGGCAATATCGTCATCAAGGGCACGGCGCGCAAGGTGCGGCGGCTCTATCACGGCAAGGTGCTGGCTGGCTTTGCCGGCGCCACGGCCGACGCCTTCACGCTCTTCGAGCGCTTCGAGGCCAAGCTGGAAAAGCACCAGGGCCACCTGACCCGCGCCGCGGTCGAGCTCACCAAGGACTGGCGCACCGACCGCGTGCTGCGCAAGCTGGAGGCCATGCTGGCCGTGGCGGACGCCACCACCTCGCTCATCATCACCGGCAACGGCGACGTGCTGGAGCCTGAAGATGGCGTGATTGCCATCGGCTCGGGCGGCGCGTATGCACAGTCGGCCGCCAAGGCGCTGATCGACAACACGGACCTGACCGCTGAGCAAATTGTGCGCAAATCGCTCGCGATAGCCGGCGAAATATGCATTTACACGAACATGAACCACACGGTGGAAGCGCTCTAGCCATGTCCATGACCCCGCAGGAAATCGTCTCCGAGCTCGACAACCACATCGTCGGGCAGCCGGCCGCCAAGCGTGCCGTGGCCATTGCGCTGCGCAACCGCTGGCGCCGCCAGCAGGTCGAAGAGAAGCTTCGCACCGAGATCACGCCGAAGAACATCCTCATGATCGGCCCCACGGGCGTGGGCAAGACCGAAATCGCGCGCCGCCTCGCGCGGCTGGCTGATGCGCCGTTCATCAAGGTGGAGGCCACCAAGTTCACCGAGGTGGGCTATGTGGGCAAGGACGTCGATTCGATCATTCGCGACCTGGCCGAGATTGCCGTCAAGCAGACGCGCGAAGCCGAAAGTGCCAAGGTGCGCGCGCGTGCCGAAGACGCCGCCGAAGACCGCATTCTCGACGTGCTGCTGCCGCCCGCGCGCGGCGGCGATGGCGCCACGCCGGCGCTGGACGGCCCCAACCCCACCCGGCAGGCCTTCCGCAAGAAGCTGCGCGAGCACCAGCTCGACGACAAGGAGATCGAACTCGATCTCGCCGAAACCCGCGCCCCGCTCGAAATCATGGGCCCGGCGGGCATGGAGGAAATGACCGAGCAGCTGCGCGGCATGTTCGGCCAGCTCGGCGGCGGCAAGCGCAAGACGCGCAAGCTCAAGATCGCCGAGGCCATGCGCCTGCTGATCGACGAGGAGGCCGCCAAGCTGGTCAACGAAGACGAAATCCGTACCCAGGCCATCACCAACGCCGAGCAGAACGGCATCGTCTTCATCGACGAGATCGACAAGGTCGCCACGCGCAGCGAAGCCCAGGGCTCCGACGTGTCGCGCCAGGGCGTGCAGCGCGACCTGCTGCCGCTGGTCGAAGGCACGGCCGTGACCACCAAGTACGGCGTGGTGCGCACCGACCACATGCTCTTCATTGCGAGCGGCGCCTTCCACCTGAGCAAGCCGAGCGATCTGATCCCCGAATTGCAGGGGCGCTTTCCGATTCGCGTCGAGCTGCAGTCGCTCTCGGTGGCGGACTTCGAAAGCATCCTCACGCAAACGCGCGCTTCGCTCGTGAAGCAGTACCAGGCGCTGCTTGCCACCGAAGGCGTCACGCTCGAGTTCACGCCCGAGGGCGTCAACCGCCTGGCGGCCATTGCATTCGAAGTGAACGAGCGCACCGAGAACATCGGCGCACGCCGTTTGTCGACCGTGATGGAGCGCCTGCTCGATGAGGTAAGCTTCGATGCCACCCGCATCGGCGGACAGACCATCCGCATCGATGCCGCTTACGTCGACGAGCGCCTTGCGGCACTAAGTCACGACGAAGACCTTTCGCGCTTCATCCTCTGAAGCCCGCTTTGCAGCCCCCTGTTACGGGGTTGCGCTTCACGCATTACATTCATTGCGTGAGCTAAGTACTTCTTTTTCAACGAAATTCGCCGATTTCCAGGTTTGGAAATCGGCGCTAAGTCGTTGATTCCATTACAAAAAATACCACCGACGACCAGTTGCGCGTGAAGTGTTTCCTGCTACAGTGCAAAAAAGTGCAGTTAAGTGGGAAAAAGTGCGGATGGTGCCCCTGTCGGGTGCCGCGCCCTTCCCAACACAAAGGTCCTGGTCGTGTTTCAAGGCGCTTCATCGCTCAGTCTCGATGCCAAGGGGCGGCTCTCCGTGCCGACCCGGCATCGTGACGTCCTGAGCGCGACGGCGAACGGCCAGCTCACCATCACCAAGCACCCGCACGGGTGTCTCATGGTGTTCCCGCGTCCCGAGTGGGAGAAATTCCGCGAGCGCATTGCCGCATTGCCGATGTCGGCACAGTGGTGGAAGCGCGTTTTCCTCGGCAACGCCATGGACGTCGAGATGGACGGCACCGGCCGCATCCTCGTGTCGCCCGAACTGCGTGCGGCCACCGGCATCACGCGCGAAACGCTGTTGTTGGGCATGGGCAACCATTTCGAGCTCTGGGACAAGGCCACCTACGAGGCCAAGGAGGCCGAGGCCACCCAGGGCGAGATGCCCGATGTGTTTCAGGACTTCGCGTTCTGAGGGCTTGTGTGAACACTCCATGGATTCATACAACCGTGATGCTGAACGAAGCGGTGGAAGCCCTTCTTTCCGGCAGCATCGCGGCGACCGGCACCTACGTGGACGCGACGTTCGGGCGCGGAGGGCATTCGCGCGCCATTCTCGCGAGGCTGGCTCCGGAAGGCAGGCTGATCGCATTCGACAAGGATGCGGAAGCGGTGGCCGAAGCAGCGCGCATCTCGGATGCGCGTTTTTCCATCCGGCACCAGGGATTCCGTTCGCTGGGTGAATTGCCCGATGCCAGCGTGGCAGGTGTGCTGATGGACCTGGGCGTGAGTTCGCCGCAAATCGACAACCCGGTGCGCGGTTTCAGTTTTCGTTTCGACGGCCCGCTCGACATGCGCATGGACACCACGCGCGGCGAGAGCGTGGCCGAATGGCTGGCAACAGCCGAACTTCAGCAGATTGCAGAGGTGATCCGTGACTATGGCGAAGAACGGTTTGCTGTTCAGATTGCAAAGGCGATTGTTGCTCGCAGACAAGAACGGGGCGCAATTTCAACCACCACCGAACTGGCCGAGCTCGTGGCTGGCACGGTCAAAACCCGCGAGCAGGGCCAGAACCCTGCAACGCGCACATTTCAGGCTTTTCGGATTTTCATCAACGCCGAGCTTGAAGAGCTGCAACAGGCGCTAGAGGCGAGCCTTTCGGTGCTGCAGCCCGGCGGGCGGCTCGCGGTGATCAGCTTCCACTCGCTGGAAGACCGCATCGTGAAGCAGTTCATCGCCAAGCACTCCAAGGAGGTGTACGACCGTCGCGCTCCTTTTGCGGCACCCAAGGTGATGAAGCTGCGCGCGCTCGAGCGCATCAAGCCATCCGACGCGGAAGTGCGCGGCAACCCGCGCTCTCGCAGCGCCATCCTGCGCGTGGCCGAACGGACCGAGGCAGCATGACACGCCTCAACCTGCTCCTGCTGCTGGCCGTCGTTTCGACGGCACTGTACCTCGTGCACACGCAGTACCTGTCGCGCCAGCTGTACACCGAGCTCGACCGTTCGCAGCAGGAAGCGCGTCGCCTCGAGCTAGACCACGACAGGCTGCAAGTGGAAAAGCGCGCGCAAGCCACACCGCTGCGCGTGGAAAAGCTCGCCAAGGAGCAGCTCCAGATGCGCACCACCACGCCGGCCATCACGCAGTACGTGCGGCCCGATGGCACGGTGATTCCGGCCGTGGTGGCCCCGCCGCCCGCGCCGCCGGCCGGCGCCGTGCAAAAACCCACCGCGGCGAGGCCGCAGCGATGAGCCGCCGCAGCGTCCGCTACACCACCAGCCCCTTGCTCGCGAGCAAGACGCCGGTCTGGCGCAGCAAGTTCATCGTGGCCGGCATCGCGCTCGGCTTCGTCGTGCTGGCGGGCCGGGCCGCGTACGTGCAGGTCTTCAACAACAGCTTCTTCCAGCGGCAGGGCGAAGTGCGCTTTGCGCGCACGCTGGAGCTGCCGGCCAATCGCGGGCGCATTCTCGACCGCAACGGGCTCATCCTGGCTTCCAGCGTGGTGGCGCCCAGCATCTGGGCCATTCCGGAAGACATCGAGCGCGACGATCCCGAGGTGCGCGCCAAGCTCAAGCAGGTGGCCAAGCTGCTTGAAATGCCGCAGAAGGAGTTCGACAAGAAGCTCGAGGACGAGGACAAGACCTTCGTCTGGATCAAGCGCCAGGTCGACGAGCCCATTGCCAAGCAGATTGCCGCGCTCAACCTCAAGGGCATCTACCAGCGCAAGGAATACAAGCGCCAGTACCCCGAGGGCGAGGCTGCCGCGCACGTGGTGGGCTTCACCAACGTCGAAGACAACGGACAGGAAGGCATCGAGCTTTCCTTCAACAAGGAGCTGGCCGGCAAGGCCGGCTCGCGCCGCGTCATCAAGGACCGCCTGGGCCGCGTGGTCGAGGGCGTGGGCGAGCAGGTGCCGCCGGTCGACGGCAAGGACATCCAGCTCAGCGTCGACAGCAAGGTGCAGTTCTTTGCGTACCAGAAGCTGCGCGACGCCGTGACCGCGCGCAAGGCCAAGGCCGGCAGCGTGGTGGTGCTCGACGCCGTGACCGGCGAAGTGCTGGCGCTGGCCAACTACCCGAGCTACGTGCCCGACAAGCGCCAGAACCTGACTGGCGAGCAGCTGCGCAACCGCGCGCTCACCGACACCTTCGAGCCCGGCTCGACCATGAAGCCGATCACCGTGGCCATGGCGCTCGAGGCCGGCCGCGTGAAGCCCTCGACGCTGATCGAAACCTCGCCTGGCCGCTACCAGATGGGCGGCTTCACCATCAGCGACACGCACAACTACGGCACGCTCACGGTCGAAGGCGTGATCCAGAAGTCGAGCAACGTCGGCGCGCTGAAGATCGCGCAGAAGATGTCTCCGCACGAAATGTGGGACACCTACACCGCGCTCGGCTACGGCCAGAAGCCGCAGATCCAGTTTCCCGGCGCGGTGACCGGGCGCCTGCGCCCCTGGAAGACCTGGAAGCCGGTCGAGCAGGCCACCATGGCCTACGGCTACGGCCTGTCGGCGTCGCTGTTTCAAATGGCGCATTCGTACACGGCGTTTGCGCACGACGGCGCGATCATTCCGGTCACCATCCTCAAGAACACCGAGTCGCCCGTGGGCGTGCGGGTGTTCTCGCCGTCGAATGCGCTGGCGGTCCGCAAGATGCTGCAGATGGCCGCGGGGCCGGGCGGTACCGGCACGCGCGCGCAGACCATCGGCTATTCGGTCGGCGGCAAGTCGGGCACCGCGCACAAGCAGGTTGGCAAAGGTTACGCGAGCAACAAATATCGCGCGTGGTTCACCGGCATGGCGCCCATAGAAAAGCCGCGCATCATCGTCGGCGTGATGATCGACGAGCCGAGCGACGGCCAGTACTTCGGCGGCGTGGCCGCCGCGCCTGTTTTCAGCGAAGTCGTGCAGCAGACCCTGCGCATGATGAACGTTGCGCCCGATCTCGCGGTCAAACCTCTGGTGGTGACGCAAGGCGTCGACGAGAGCTTCTGAGCATGCTGACACTCACTTCCCCCCAGCTCGCCGCGCTCTGGCTCCAGGAGCGCGTGCAAGGTGCGCTGCATGCGGACAGCCGGCCGGTGGGCGCCGGCGACGGCTTCATTGCCTGGCCCGGCGCCGCAACCGACGGGCGCAAGCACGTGGCGGCCGCACTGGCGCAAGGTGCAGCGGCCTGCCTGGTCGAGCACGAAGGCGTGGAAGCCTTCGGCTTCGACCAGGGCGAATTCAGCGACCGCATCGCAAGCTACCCGGGCCTGAAGGCCGCGACGGGCCCGATCGCCTCCGCGTTCTACGGCAACCCCTCGGCCGCGCTCGAACTGCTGGCCGTGACGGGCACCAACGGCAAGACGTCGACCGCATGGTGGCTGGCCGAAGCGCTGTCCACCTTGACCGTGCCCGGCGGCGTTCGCACCCTGCGGCTGGACGGCAGCGCCGAGCGCAGCGTGCCGTCGCCCTGCGCGGTCATGGGCACGCTGGGCATCGGCGTGCCGCCGGAGCTCACCTACACCGGCCTCACCACACCCGATCCGGTCATGATGCAGCGCGAACTGCGCGCGCTGGTCGAACGCGGTTTCGGCGCCTGCGCCATTGAGGCATCGTCGATCGGCATTGCCGAGCGTCGGCTCGATGGCGCGCGCATTGCGGTGGCCGTGTTCACCAATTTCACGCAGGACCACCTCGATTACCACGGCAGCATGGAGGCCTACTGGGAAGCCAAGGCCGAGCTGTTTCGCTGGCCCGCACTGCGCGCCGCGGTGATCAACATCGACGACGTGCACGGCGCCAGCCTGTGCGCGAACCTGATCGAAGCCGGCGTCGGCGCGCTCGACGTCTGGACCGTTTCGGCCGCCGGCTCGCCGGCGCGGCTCATGGCGCGCGACGTCGGCTACGACGCGCAGGGGCTGCAGTTCTCGGTGGCCGAGCACGGCACCGATTCCGTGGAGCGCATCTCGACCGGGTTGATCGGCCAGTACAACGTGGCCAACCTGCTGGGCGTGCTGGGCACGCTGCGCGCCTTGGGTCTTTCGCTCGCGCAGGCGGCGGCGGCCTGCGCCAACCTCGGCAGCGTGCCGGGCCGCATGGAGCGGGTGAGTGCCGGTGCGGGCGCGCCGCTGGCGGTGGTCGACTACGCCCACACGCCCGACGCGCTCGACAAGGCGCTGGCCGGCTTGCGCCCGCTCGCACAGCAGCGCGGCGGCGCGCTCTGGTGCCTGTTCGGCTGCGGCGGCGACCGCGACCCGATCAAGCGCCCGATGATGGCCGCGGTGGCCGAGCGCCAGGCCGACCGCGTGATCGTGACCAGCGACAACCCGCGCAGCGAAAACCCCGACGCGATCATCAGTCAGATGCTGCTCGGCCTCTCGCGTCCCGAAGCAGCCCAGGTGCAGCCCGACCGTGCGGCCGCCATTGCCGACGCCATTGCGCAGGCCGCGCCGCAAGACGTGGTGCTCATCGCAGGCAAGGGCCATGAAGCCTGGCAGGAAATTGCCGGCCAGCGCATTCCGTTCTCCGACCGGGCCCACGCGCAGGATGCGCTCGCCCAGCGAGGTGCCGCATGAGCGATTCGACGCCGATGATGTTCACGCTCGCCCAGGCGCAGCAATGGATTCCCGGTTCGCGCCTGGTGGGCGACGCCGAAACCACCATTGCCCGCGTCCACACCGACACCCGCACGCTTTCCGAGGGCGATTTGTTCGTGGCGCTCAAGGGCGAGCGCTTCGACGCCAACGAATTCCTGGCCGATGCCAAGGCGCGTGGCGCCGTTGCCGCCATTGCGCACCATGGCCTGGAGGCTGCAGGCCTGGCCGGTCTCGAGGTGCCCGATTCGCTCGCGGCGCTCGGCGCGCTGGGCGCGCATTGGCGCGCGCAGTTCGATCTGCCGCTGATCGCCGTGACAGGCAGCAACGGCAAGACCACGGTCACGCAAATGATCGCGGCCATCCTGGTCGCCTTCAGGGCCGACCGCGCCTTGGCGACGGCCGGCAATTTCAACAACGAGATCGGCGTGCCGCTGACGCTGCTGCGCCTGCGGGCCAAGCACCAGCATGCAGTGGTCGAGCTGGGCATGAACCACCCGGGCGAGATTGCGCGCCTGGCCGCCATTGCGCGCCCGACCATTGCGCTGGTGAACAACGCCCAGCGCGAACACCTCGAGTTCATGGCCACCGTCGATGCGGTGGCGCGCGAAAACGGCGCGGTGTTTTCCTTCTTGCCGGAGGGCGGCACCGCCGTGTTCCCGCATGCCGACGAGTTCACGCCGCTGTGGAACGACATGGCACGTGACGGCGCATCGCCCCGCTGCATGACCTTCGGCGAGCAGGCGGACGCCGATATTTCGCTGGTCCGCGCCGACTGGGGGCATGGCGCCTGGCAGGTCGGCATTCGCACGCCGCTGGGCGACTTCGATGCGAGCCTGCACATTGCGGGCCGGCACAACGTCGTCAATGCGCTTGCGGCCACCGCCTGCGCGCTCGCGGCCGGCGTATCGCTCGACACCATTGCCGCGGGCCTCACCAAATTCGAACCGGTGAAGGGCCGCTCCAAGGCGAGCGAGGTCGTGCTGCCCGGCGGGCATTCGCTCACGCTCGTGGACGACACCTACAACGCGAATCCCGATTCCGTGCGCGCCGCCATCGATGTGCTCGCGGCGCTGCCGGGACCGCGCCTGCTGGTGCTGGGCGACATGGGCGAAGTCGGCGACCACGCGCTCGAATTTCATACCGAGGTGGGCGACTGGGCGCGGCAGCGCGGCATCGAGGCCGTGTACGCGCTGGGTGCCGAAACGGCGCACAGCGTTGCTGCATTCGGCGGTGGAAGCAGCGGCAACGACGGGCGGCATTTCGCGGAGATCGATGCGCTCAACGCGGCCGTGCTCGCGCGCTTGCCGCAGGTCGGCAGCGTGCTGGTCAAGGGCTCGCGCTTCATGAAGATGGAGCGGGTGGTGCAGGCCATCGAGCAATCACGACAACAACAAAAGGAGGCCGGTCATGACGCATGAGCCGCGCAAGACAACATGCTGATGAGCCTGGCCCAATGGCTGCAAACACTTTCGCCCGAGTTCGGGTTTTTGCGCGTTTTTCAGTACCTCACCTTCCGTGCGCTGATGGCTTCGCTCACCGCATTGGTGGTCGGCCTGGTCGCCGGTCCGTATGTGATCCGTCGTCTTGCCGCTTTGAAGATCGGCCAGCCGGTGCGCGGCTACGGCATGGAAACGCACCTGACCAAGAGCGGCACGCCCACCATGGGCGGCGTGCTGGTGCTGTTTGCCATTGCATTCGCCACGCTGCTGTGGTTCGACCTGTCGAACCGGTTCGTCTGGATCGTGCTGTGGGTGACGATGGGCTTCGGCGCCATCGGCTGGGTCGACGACTGGCGCAAGGTGGTGCGCAAGGACCCCGAAGGCATGCGCTCGCGCGAGAAGTACTTCTGGCAGTCGGTGGTCGGCCTGATCGCCGGCTTCTACCTGCTCTTCAGCATTTCGGAAAGCTCGAACTGGCGCGTGCTGCAGCTGTTCTTCGCCTGGGTGCAGTCGGGCTTCGACCTCGACTTTCCGCCGAAGATCAATCTGCTGGTGCCCTTCTTCAAGGAAGTGAGCTATCCGCTCGGCGGCATCGGCTTTGTGGTGCTGACCTACCTGGTGATCGTGGGCGCGAGCAATGCCGTCAACCTGACCGACGGCCTGGACGGCCTGGCGATCATGCCGGTGGTGATGGTGGGCTCGGCGCTGGGCGTGTTCGCCTATGTCACCGGCAGCGCCGTGTATTCCAAGTACCTGCTGTTCCCCAACATTCCAGGATCGGGCGAGCTGCTGGTGTTCTGCTCGGCCATGGCCGGCGCGGGGCTGGCGTTTCTCTGGTTCAACACCCATCCGGCGCAGGTCTTCATGGGCGACGTGGGCGCGCTGGCGCTTGGCGGCGCGCTGGGCACCATTGCGGTCATCGTGCGCCAGGAGATCGTGTTCTTCATTATGGGCGGCATCTTCGTGGTCGAGGCGATCTCGGTCATGGCGCAGGTCATGTACTTCAAGTACACCAAGAAGCGCTACGGCGAGGGCCGGCGCGTGCTCAAGATGGCGCCGCTGCACCACCACTTCGAGAAGAGCGGTTGGCGCGAGACGCAGGTCGTGGTGCGCTTCTGGATCATCACGATGCTGCTGTGCCTCGTGGGTCTTTCAACGCTGAAGCTGCGGTAACGGGCACATGCGACACCTGAAAGACCTCCCCGTATTGATACTCGGCCTTGGTGCGTCCGGGCTGGCGATGGCGCGCTGGTGCGCACGCCACGGCGCGCAGGTGACCGTGGCCGATACGCGCGAGGCGCCCGCGCTGCTTGCAACGCTGCGGGCGGAACTGCCCGACGTGGCGTTCGCCGGCGGACCGTTCTCGGCCGCGCTGATCGAAGGCACGCCGATCCGGGCCGTCTTCCGTTCGCCGGGCCTGTCGCCTGCGACCATCGCACCGGTCGCCGATGCTGCGCGCGCCGTGGGGCTGCCGGTTGGCGGCGAGCTCGACCTCTTTGCGCGTGCGCTGCAGGATTTGCGAACGGTCGAAGTGCCAGTCGTGGAAGCGGAGCCCGAAGTGGAAGCACCGGAGCAGCCTGAGGCGCAGGCCGAATTGGCCTTGGAGGTGGAACCGCCTGCGGCTGCACCTGTCGTGGGTGAAGTCGCCGAAGCGGCCGAAGCAACGGACGCAATCGAAGCTCCGGCAGCATCCGAGGCAGCGAAAGCGCCGGCCGAGCCGACGACCGATGGCGAGCCCGCGGCAACCCCCGCGATGGCGGAAGCGATGCAGCGCGATCCTTCGCTGAGTGTTCCTGTGTCGCAGCCTTCGGACGAAGCACCGAACGCAGAAACACCGAACGCAGAGACACCCGAACCGCCTGAAGCGCCCGCCCCATCGCCGGCGCCCGCCACCGTTTCGCGGCTGCCGAGCACCGGCAAGCCCTACGTGCCTACCGCAGCCAAGGAAGCGGCCGAGTTCGTCGCCAAGATTGCCGAGCTCGCCGCCTCCAACCCGGCTTCCGCCGCCGTCGAGGAAGAGCCGACCGCCCAGCTCCCATTGGTGCCGATCGAAGAGCCGCCGGCACCGAAGGGCTACACGCCCGCCGTGCTTGCCATCACCGGCACCAACGGCAAGACCACGGTCACCGCGCTCGCCGGTCAACTGGTCGAGCGTGCGGGCAAGACCGTGGCGGTGGCGGGCAACATCGGCCCGACGCTGCTCGACACTCTGGCTGCGCACATCGACGCGGAGACGCTGCCTGAGGTGTGGGTGCTCGAACTCTCGAGCTTCCAGCTCGACGGCGTGCAGGGCTTCGAGCCCACGGCCGCAACGGTGCTCAACCTCACGCAGGACCATCTCGACTGGCACGGCGACATGCCCGCGTATGCGTCCGCCAAGGCCCGCATCTTCGGCGCGCAGGGCCTCATGGTGCTGAACCGCGACGACCCGGGCGTGATGGCGATGCTGCCCGCGCCCGTCAGGGCGAAGCTGCAGCGCCCGCAGATCCGCACGCACATCACCTTCGGCAGCGTGATGCCGCTACGCCCGGGCGACTACGGCATCGAGCGCGTCAACGGCATGGCCTGGCTGGTGCGCGCATTGGAAGCCGACGAGACGCAAAAGCGCAAGCGCGGCGCGGTGGTGGAAGAAGAAATCTTCCTTCAGCGCCTGATGCCTGCTGACGCCTTGCGCATCCGCGGGCGCCACAACGCCATGAACGCATTGGCGGCGCTTGCGCTCGCCAGCGCCGCCGACTGTCCGCTCGGCCCCATGCTCTACGGCCTGCGCGAATACCGCGGCGAGCCGCACCGCGTCGAATCGATCGCGCTGGTGGACGATGTCGAATATTTCGACGACAGCAAGGGCACCAACGTTGGTGCCACGGTCGCGGCCCTGAGCGGCCTGGGCGAGGACCGGCGCGTGGTTGTCATCCTCGGCGGCGAAGGCAAGGGCCAGGACTTCGAGCCGCTGGCCGAACCGGTGCGCCAGTTTGCGCGCGCCGTGGTGCTCATCGGCCGCGACGCGCCGCTGATCGAGCAGGCGCTGGCCTCCACCGGCGTCTCGCTGATGCATGCGGGCTCGATGGAAGAAGCCGTCAACCTGGCCGCCGCGCGCGCCAACCCCGGCGATGCCGTGCTGCTGTCACCGGCCTGTGCGAGCTTCGACATGTTCAAGGACTACGAACACCGCGCGGCGGTGTTCCGCGAGGCCGTGCAGACGCTCGCGGACAACCCGCGCGAAGCTGCCTCGTCATCGAATGATTCCGACTTTTCCTCGGGAGACCCGGTTTGAACACCACAGCCGCCGGCGCCACGCCCAACGCCAAGCCCACCCGTTTCGGTGGCTGGTTCGGTCGCGCGCGCAGCGGCATCGACGCCTTGCCCATGCACCTGCCGGTGCGGCTGGGCGGCGCCGGCGTTACGCAGACCAAGGCCACGCCAATGCGCGTGCTGGGTTTCGACCAGGCACTGGTCTGGGTCACCGTTGCGCTGCTCACCTGGGGCCTGGTGATGGTGTATTCGGCCTCCATTGCCCTGCCCGATAACCCGCGCTTTGCGCGCGCGGGCTACGGCCCGGTGTTCTTCCTCACGCGGCATGCGGCGTCGGTGGCGGTGGCGTTCATCGCGGCGCTGCTCGCCTTCCAGATTCCCATGAAGACCTGGGAGCGCTCCGCACCCTGGCTCTTCGTGGCCTCGTTGCTGCTGCTGGTGGCGGTGCTCATTCCGCACATCGGCATCAACGTGAACGGCGCGCGGCGCTGGTTGCCGCTGGGCTTCATGCGCTTTCAGCCGTCCGAGCTCGCCAAGCTCGCGATGGTGCTCTATGCCGCCAGCTACATGGTGCGCAAGATGGAGATCAAGGAGCGCTTCTTCCGCGCGGTGCTGCCGATGGGCATTGCGGTGGTGGTGGTCGGCATGCTGGTGATGGCCGAGCCCGACATGGGCGCCTTCATGGTGATTGCCGTGATTGCCATGGGCATCCTGTTCCTGGGCGGCGTGAACGCGCGCATGTTCTTCGTCATTGCCGCGCTGGTGGTGGTGGCCTTCGGCACCATCGTGGCCAGCAGCCCGTGGCGGCGAGAGCGCATCTTTGCGTACCTCGACCCGTGGAGCGAGGAGCATGCGCTGGGCAAGGGCTACCAGCTCTCGCACTCGCTCATCGCCATCGGCCGCGGCGAGATCTTCGGCGTGGGGCTGGGCGGCAGCGTCGAAAAGCTGCATTGGCTGCCCGAGGCGCACACCGACTTCCTCTTGGCCGTGATCGGCGAGGAGTTCGGCCTGGTCGGCGTGCTGCTGATCATCGGCCTGTTCCTCTGGCTGACCCGCCGCATCATGCACATCGGCCGGCAAGCGATTGCGCTGGACCGCGTGTTCTCGGGTCTCGTGGCACAGGGCGTGGGCGTGTGGATCGGCTTCCAGGCTTTCATCAACATGGGCGTGAACCTGGGCGCGCTGCCCACCAAGGGGCTGACCTTGCCTCTGATGAGCTTCGGCGGTTCGGCCATCCTGATGAACCTGGTGGCGCTGGCCGTGGTGCTGCGCATCGATTATGAGAACCGCGTTCTCATGCGCGGAGGCCGCATATGACAGGCCGCACAGCACTCGTCATGGCCGGCGGAACGGGCGGCCACATCTTTCCGGGACTCGCGGTGGCCGAGGCCCTGCGCGAGCGCGGCTGGCGCGTGCACTGGCTGGGCGCGCCCGGCAGCATGGAAGAGAAGCTGGTGCCGCCGCGTGGCTTCGCTTTCGAGCCGGTCCAGTTCGGCGGCGTGCGCGGCAAGGGGCCGCTCACGCTGTTCCTGCTGCCGCTGCGGCTCCTGCGGGCTTTCTGGCAAAGCCTTGGCGTGGTGCGCCGAGTCAAGCCCGACGTCGTGGTGGGCCTTGGCGGCTACATCACCTTTCCAGGGGGAATGATGAGCGTGCTGCTCAACAAGCCGCTGGTGCTGCACGAACAGAATTCGGTTGCCGGCCTCGCCAACAAGGTGCTCGCGGGCGTGGCCGATCGGGTGTTCACGGCTTTCCCCAATGTGCTGAAGAAGGCGCAGTGGGTGGGCAATCCGCTGCGAGCGGCGTTCACCTCGCAACCTGCGCCGGCCGCGCGCTTTGCAGGCCGCAGCGGGCCGCTGCGGCTCTTGGTGGTCGGCGGCAGCCTGGGCGCCAAGGCGCTCAACGCCGTGGTGCCTCAGGCGCTCGCGCGCATCGAGCCGGGCATGCGCCCCACGGTGCTGCACCAGAGCGGCGCCAGGCAGATCGACGAGCTGCGCGCCAACTACGCCGCCGCCGGCGTCGAGGGCGAGCTCACACCGTTCATCGAAGACACCGCGCAGGCCTATGCCGACGCCGACATCATCGTCGCGCGTGCCGGGGCCAGCACCGTCACAGAAATCGCGGCCGTCGGCGCAGCAGCGCTGTTCGTGCCTTTTCCTTCGGCGGTCGACGACCACCAGACCACCAACGCGCGCTTCCTCGTCGATGCGGGCGGCGGCTGGCTGGTGCAGCAGACCGACCTCACTCCTGAATTGCTGGCTGACTTGCTACAGAAAACCGAGCGCACCGCGCTGATCGAAAAGGCCGCCAAGGCCAAAACCATGCAGAAGACCGAAGCCGTGGAAGCGGTCGTCCGCGCCTGCGAGGAGCTTGCCAGATGAAGCACGCGATTCGTCATATTCACTTTGTGGGCGTCGGCGGCTCGGGCATGAGCGGCATTGCCGAAGTGTTGCTGAACCTGGGCTACCGCATCACGGGTTCCGACCTGGCCGACAGCGCCACGCTGCGCCGGCTCGCGAGCCTGGGCATCGGTACCTTCGTGGGCCACGCGGCCGCGCACATCGAAGGCGCCGACGCAGTGGTGACCTCCACGGCGGTGCAGTCCGACAACCCCGAGGTGCTCGCCGCGCGCGAGAAGCGCATTCCCGTGGTGCCGCGCGCCATGATGCTGGCCGAGCTGATGCGCCTGAAGCAGGGCATCGCGATTGCGGGCACGCACGGCAAGACCACCACCACCAGCCTGGTGGCGAGCGTGCTCGAAGCCGCGGGGCTCGACCCGACCTTCGTCATCGGCGGCCGCCTGAACAGCGCCGGCGCCAACGCACAGCTCGGCAGCGGCGACTACATCGTGGTGGAGGCCGACGAGTCGGACGCTTCGTTCCTGAACCTGCTGCCGGTGATGGCGGTGGTCACGAACATCGATGCCGACCACATGGAAACCTACGGGCACGACTTCGCGAAGCTCAAGAAGGCGTTCGTCGACTTCCTGCACCGCATGCCGTTCTACGGCGTGGCCATCCTGTGCACCGACGATCCGGCGGTGCGCGACATCGTGGGCGAGGTCACCTGCCCGGTGACGAGCTACGGCTTCGACGAAGGCGCCCAGGTGCGCGCGGTCGACGTGCGCGCCGTGGGCGCGCAGATGCATTTCACGGCGCAGCGCCGCAATGGCGTCACGCTGCCCGACCTGCCCATCGTGCTCAACTTGCCTGGCGAGCACAACGTGCGCAATGCGCTCTCCGTGATCGCTGTGGCGGTGGAGCTCGGTATTCCCGACGAAGCGGTGCAGCGCGGGCTGGCCGGCTTCAAGGGCGTGGGCCGCCGCTTCCAGAGCTACGGCGATGTGGCCGTGCAGGGGCAGGCCGGCGTGGACGCGCCGGGCACCTTCACCGTGATCGACGATTACGGTCATCACCCGGTCGAGATGGCCGCGACCATTGCCGCCGCGCGCGGCGCCTTCCCGGGCCGCCGGCTGGTGCTGGCCTTCCAGCCGCACCGCTTCACCCGCACGCGCGACTGCTTCGAGGACTTCGTCAAGGTCATCGGCAACGCCGACGCGGTGCTGCTGGGCGAGGTCTACGCCGCCGGCGAGCCGCCCATCGTGGCGGCCGACGGCCGATCACTGGCGCGTGCACTGCGCGTGGCCGGCAAGGTAGAGCCGGTGTTCGTCGACGAGATCAGCGAGATGCCCCAGGCGATCTTGGACAACGCGCGCGCCGGCGACGTGGTGCTTTGCATGGGCGCGGGCTCCATCGGGGCGGTGCCGGGCAAGGTTGTCGAAATTGCCACCGCAGCGGGCGGCGCGGAGGTTACCCAATGACTCTTCAAGATCCAAAACAATTCGGCAAGGTGGCCGTGCTGTTCGGCGGAAGCTCCGCCGAACGCGAAATTTCGCTCTTGTCCGGTGCCGGCGTGCTCGAGGCGCTGCGTTCGCGCGGTGTCGATGCGCATGCTTTCGATCCGTCCGAGCGCGATCTCGTCGAGCTCAGGCGCGAAGGTTTTGCGCGCTGCTTCATCGCGCTGCACGGCCGGCACGGCGAAGACGGCACGGTGCAGGGCGCGCTCGAGCTGCTCGGCATTCCCTACACCGGCTCGGGCGTGATGGCGTCGAGCGTGGCCATGGACAAGGTCATGACCAAGCGCATCTGGCAGGCCGACGGCCTGCCGACGCCGAAATACGTGCGCCTGGCTTTCGACCAGCAGAGCCGCGAGCAGGTTCGCGCCGTGCCCGATGTGCTGGGCCTGCCGCTGATCGTGAAGCCGCCGCGCGAGGGTTCCTCCATCGGCGTGACCAAGGTCGAGGGCTATTCGCAAATGCAGGACGCGGTGACGCTTTCGGCCAAGTACGACGCCGACGTGCTGTGCGAGGAATTCATCGAAGGCGAGGAAGTGACCTGCGCCGTGCTCGGCCAGGGGCTCGATGCGCGCGCGCTGCCCGTGGTGCGCATTGCCGCACCCGAAGGCGCCTACGACTACCAGAACAAGTACTTCACCGACGACGTGAAGTACCACTGCCCGAGCGGCCTGCCCGAAGCCGAGGAGCACGAGATCCAGCGCATCACGCTGGCCGCGTACCACACGCTCGGTTGCCGCGGCTGGGGCCGTGCCGACGTGATGATTCGCGCGAGCGACCGCAAGCCCTTCCTGCTCGAGATGAACACCTCGCCCGGCATGACCAGCCATTCGCTGGTGCCCATGTCGGCGCGCGCATCGGGCATTGCCTACGAAGACCTGTGCCTGCGCGTGCTGGCCTCGGCTTCGCTGGATGCCGCGGGAGGAGCGCAATAGCCATGGCCGACAGCATCCAGGCGCCGTTCGACGTCAAGCTCATGAACATCGTCTCGAACCTCGCGTTCGCGGTGGTGGCAATCATGCTGCTTGCGGCGGGCGCATGGTGGGTGCTGCGGCAGCCGTTCTTTCCCATTGCCGGCATCAAGGTCGACGGCGACGTGACGCACAACAATGAAGTGACGCTGCGCGCCAACGTGGCGCCCCAGCTTTCGGGCAACTTCTTCACGGTCGATCTCGCCCGCGCGAGAACGGCCTTCGAGTCGGTGCCCTGGGTGCGCAAGGCGGTGGTGCGGCGCGAGTTTCCGAGCAAGCTGCGCGTCACCCTGACAGAGCAGGTGCCCGTGGCCAATTGGGGCGACGAAGCGGGCTCGAAGCTGATCAACAGCTTTGGCGATGTGTTCGAAGCCAACGTGGCCGAGGTGGACGACCGCCTGCCGCGGCTCGATGGCCCCATCGAGCAGGCCGGGCAGGTGCTGGGCATGTACCGCGTGATTGCGCCGATCTTCCAGCCGTATGACTTCAGCGTCGACGAGCTCACGCTTTCGAGCCGGGGCAGCTGGAAGGTGGTGCTGAACAGCGGCGCCGAAATCGAGCTTGGCCGCGGGCAGCCCGAAGAGGTGGCCGCCCGCGCGCAACGTTTCCTGAAAACCGTGACCCAGGTCGCGGGCCAATACCACCGCACCGCGGCGGATGTCGAAGGGGCCGATCTGCGCCACAACGATGCCTACGCGTTGCGCCTTCGTGGCGTCACCACGGTCGTTACCGACCCGAAGACCAAGAAGAAGTAAATAGCGAATACCGAGGACATTCAATGCCCAAAGAATACAAAGACCTGGTTGTCGGACTCGACATCGGCACCGCCAAGGTGATGGTGGTGGTGGCCGAGGTGCTGCCCGGCGGCGAACTCAAGCTGGCCGGGCTCGGCATTGCGCCGAGCAATGGCCTGAAGCGCGGCGTGGTGGTGAACATCGACGCCACCGTGCAGAGCATCCAGCAGGCCCTGAAAGAGGCCGAGCTGATGGCCGACTGCAAGATCAGCCGCGTCTACACGGGCATCACCGGCAGCCACATCCGCGGCATCAATTCAAGCGGCATGGTGGCGGTGAAGGACAAGGAAGTGACGCCCGCCGACGTGGCCCGCGTGGTGGAAACCGCGCGCGCCATCAACATCTCGAGCGACCAGCGCCTGTTGCTGGTGGAGCCGCAGGAGTTCGTGATCGACGGGCAGGACGTGAAGGAGCCGATCGGCATGAGCGGCATGCGGCTCGAAGCCAAGGTACACATCGTCACCGGTGCGCAGAGCGCGGCCGAGAACATCATCAAGTGCGTGCGCCGCTGCGGCCTGGAGGTCGACCAGCTGATGCTGAATCCGCTGGCCTCGAGCCAGGCGGTGCTGACCGAGGACGAGCGCGAGCTCGGCGTGGTGCTGGTGGACATCGGCGCCGGCACGACCGACGTGGCCATCTTCACCAACGGCGCGATCCGCCACACGGCCGTGATTCCGATTGCGGGCGACCTGATCACCAGCGACATTGCCATGGCGCTGCGCACGCCTACCAAGGACGCCGAAGACATCAAGGTCGAGAACGGCTATGCCAAGCAGCTCCTGGCCGACCCCGACACGCAGGTGGAAGTGCCCGGCCTCGGCGACCGCGGCCCGCGCATGCTGAGCAAGCAGGCGCTGGCCGGCGTGATCGAGCCGCGCATCGAAGAAATCTTTTCGCTCGTGCAGCAGGTGGTGCGCGAGTCGGGCTACGAAGAGGTGCTGTCTTCGGGCGTGGTGCTCACGGGCGGCAGTGCCGTGATGCCAGGCATGGTCGAGCTCGGCGAAGACATCTTTTTAAAGCCGGTGCGGCGCGGCATTCCGAAGTATTCGAGCGCGCTGTCCGACATGGTCGCGCAGCCGCGCGCCGCCACCGTGATGGGCCTGCTCGAAGAAGCGCGCTTCGCACGCATGCGCGGCTTCAAGGTCGCGCAGAAGAACGGATCGGTAAAGACTGCGTTCGGACGTTTCAAGGACTTCATCGTGGGGAACTTCTGACCATGAATCGCTCCCCACTCTGGCTCGCACGCGGCGGCCCCCCATTGCATTTCAACGAGCGATGGCGGCGCACAGGTCCACCGCCACGACGACGGCTACGTTGAACTCGTCAAGACACCAGAAAAATTCATAGATACACAACGGCAACTGCAAAATTCAAGGAGTTAGAAATGACCATCGAAATGATCGAAGTCGAAGAATTCAACCAAGGCACTCAGATCAAGGTGATCGGAGTCGGCGGCGGTGGCGGCAATGCCGTCGCGCACATGATGGAGCGCGGCGTGCAGGGCGTTCAGTTCGTCTGCGCCAACACCGACGCGCAGGCGCTCCAGCGCAGCAACGCACACAAGATCATCCAGCTGGGCACCAGCGGCCTGGGCGCCGGCAGCAAGCCCGACAAGGGCCGTGACGCGGCCGAAGCAGCGGTGGATGACATTCGCGCGGCTATCGACGGCGCGCACATGCTGTTCATCACGGCCGGCATGGGCGGCGGCACCGGCACCGGCGCCGCACCCGTGATCGCTCGCGTGGCGAAGGAAATGGGCATCCTCACCGTGGGCGTGGTGACCAAGCCCTTCGACTGGGAAGGCGGCCGCCGCATGACCAATGCCGACGCCGGCCTGGCCGAGCTCGAGGCGAATGTCGACTCGCTGATCGTGGTGCTCAACGAGAAGCTGCTCGATGTGCTGGGCGAAGACATCACCCAGGACGAAGCCTTCGCGCATGCCAACGACGTGCTCAAGAACGCCGTCGGCGGCATCTCGGAAATCATCAACGAGTATGGCGGCGTGAACGTCGACTTCGAAGACGTGCGCACCGTGATGGGCGAGCCGGGCAAGGCCATGATGGGCACCGCAGCCGCTGCCGGCCCGGATCGCGCCCGCATCGCCGCCGAACAGGCCGTGGCTTGCCCGCTGCTCGAGGGCATCGACCTTTCGGGCGCCAAGGGCGTGCTGGTGCTGGTGACCGCGTCGAAGGGTTCGCTGAAGCTGAACGAGTCGAAGCTCGCGATGAACACGATCCGCGCCTACGCCTCGCCCGATGCGCACGTGATCTACGGCGCCGCCTACGACGAGAGCCTGGGCGACGAAATGCGCGTGACCGTGGTGGCCACCGGCCTCTCGCGCGCCGACGCACGCCGCCAGGCACCGACGCTCGAAGTGATCCGCACCGGCACCGACAACATCCCGTTCAACGTGCCCACGCTCGGCGGCACGGGTCATGCAGGCCATGGCGTGAGCCAGCCCAACTACGACGGCATGGCGGTTCCCAGCGTGTGGCGTACCAACCGCACGATGGCCGCGGCCAAGGTGGACGCGCTGTCTTCGGGCGGCATGGACGACTTCGAGATCCCCGCATTCCTGCGCCGTCAAGCTGACTGAGGCCAGGCCACCGAACGCAGAGGGCACGAAGGTTCATTCGCTTCGTGCCCTTTGCGTCCATCGTGGGCGCTTGAAATAGAACCTATGTCTATCGGTGCCATAGCGAGGGGCATAGGCGGCCATGCCCGCCGCGCGCCTAAAATCGTCGGCGTGCTGCAGCAAAGAACCCTCAAGTCGATCAGCCGCGCCGTGGGCGTGGGGCTTCACAGCGGGCAACGCGTGGAGCTCACGCTTCGCCCCGCTCCGGCGGATACCGGCATCGTGTTCCGGCGCGTCGACCTGCCCGAGCCTGTCGACATCCGCATGACCGCCGAAGCGGTGACCGACACGCGCCTGGCTTCCACGGTTTCCACCGGCGGAGCGAAGGTGCAGACAGTCGAACACCTGATGTCGGCCTGCGCGGGCCTGGGCATCGACAACCTCTACATCGACATCACGGCCGACGAAGTGCCGATCCTTGATGGGTCGGCCTCTTCGTTCGTGTTCCTGTTGCAAAGCGCGGGCATCGAGCTGCAGAAGGCGCCGCGCCGTTTCATCCGCGTAACGCGCAAGGTCGAGGTGCGCGAAGGCGAGGGCGCCAACGAGAAGTGGGCGAGCCTTGAGCCGTACCATGGCTACAAGCTGAGCTTCGAGATCGACTTCGACCATCGCGTGGTCAACTCCACCGGCCAACGCGTGGAGTTCGACCTGGGCAAGGATTCCTACAGCCGCGACATCGCGCGCGCCCGCACCTTCGGCTTCACGAAGGAAGTCGAGTACATGCGCAGCAAGGGCCTGGCGCTCGGCGGCGGGCTCGACAACGCCATCGTGATGGACGACACCAAGGTGCTCAATGCCGATGGGCTGCGCTACGACGACGAGTTCGTGAAGCACAAGATCCTCGACGCGATGGGCGACCTGTACATCATCGGCAAGCCGCTGCTGGCCGCGTACACCGCGTTCCGCTCGGGCCACGCGCTCAACAATAAGCTGCTGCGCGAGCTGCTCACCCACAGCGACGCTTACGAAATCGTCACCTTCGAAGACGAAAAGCGCGCACCGCACGGTTTCGGCGAAGTGGCGCGGGCCTGGTAGCAGGCAGGTTCTTCAGTTCCTCGTTCCACGCAATGCTTGTCTTCCGCTGGGCCATCCTGCTGCTTCTGCTGGTGGCGGGCGTGTCGTTCGCGTTCTATGCCGGAACCGGGCAGGTCAAGTACCGGCGCTTCGGCTGGATCGTGCTCAAGTGGACGCTGCTCGCAGCGTTCGGCTTCTTTGCGGTGCTGATTGCCGAGCGCGTGGCCTAGGCTGGTAGCGGGCTTGGCTCGCACCGCGCCGTTGACGGGCGACTGAACGGCGCTACCTCGAGCGGCCTTGCCGGTAGGTGCCGGCGTGCGTTTTCGACAGATCGGCCGCCTCGGCCAGCCTTGCCATCGAGCGGCCCACCTGCGCATGGGTGATGGCAATGCCCAACGCGTCTGCCGCGTCCGCGCCGGGCAGGCCCGGCAGGTCGAGCAGGCGCTTCACCATCTCTTGTACCTGCGCCTTGGCAGCCTGGCCGTGACCGGCCACGGCCTTCTTCATTTGCAGCGCGGTGTATTCGGCCACCGTGAGCTTGCTGTTCACCAGAGAGGTCACGCAGGCGCCGCGCGCCTGGCCCAGCAGGAGCGTCGACTGCGGGTTGACGTTGACGAAAATGATTTCGACCGCCGAAGCGTCGGGCTGGTAGCGCTCGGCGATTTCGGCGATGCCGTCGAACAGCACCTTGAGGCGCGCCGGCAGGTTGCCGCTGCCCAGGTGCCGCGTGCTGATGGTGCCGCTTGCCACGTAGCGCAGCGCGTGGCCGTCCGCATCCACCACGCCGAAGCCGGTGGTGAGAAGGCCGGGGTCGATGCCGAGAATGCGCATGTCGTCAGACGTTGAAGTACCAGCGGATCGAATGGAAGAAGATGGGCGCCGCAAAACACAGTGCGTCCACGCGGTCGAGCAGGCCGTTGGCGCCGGTCACGCCCACGCCTTTCTTGCCCCAGTTGGGAATGCCGCGGTCGCGCTTGAGCGCCTTCATCACCAGGTGGCCCATGGAGCCTGCGATGCAGGCAATGAACGACACGGCGAGCGCCTGGCCAAACTTGAACGGCGTGATGAACGAGAACAGCGCACCCACCAGGCTGGCCACCACGATGCCGATGCCCCAGCTGGTCCAGTTGAAGCTGCGGCTCACGTTGGGTGCAAAGGGCTTGCGCTGCGTGCGGCGCGAGATCACGTGCTGCACCAGCACCGAGGTCTGCACCACGAACACCAGGAAGAACACGAGGAATGCGCTCTTGCCTTCGTAGCCCGGAAAGCTCAGGAGCAGTAGCGCCGGCACGTGGCTCATGCCGTAGACGCAGACCATGATGCCCCACTGCAGCTTGGCGTTGCGCTCCAGAAAGTGACTGGGGTCGTTGGCGAGTGCGCTTGCGACCGGAATCGCAAGGAACACGTAGACCGGAATGAACACGGTGAACAGGTCGAAGCGCGCGGTGGCCACGAGCCAGAACTGGATTGGCAGCACCACGAAGAAAGCCAGGATGAGGCTGCGGTGGTCTCCGCGGCGTGTGGGCGAGAGGGTGATGAACTCGCGCAGCGCGAAGAAGGCGATGAGCGCGAAAAGCACGGTGGCCACGGTTTCGCCCAAGGCCCAGCCTACCCAGAACACGATGACCATGAACCAGGTGGTGCCCAGCAGTTTGCGGTAGTGAGCGAGTTCGGCTTGCCACGTGGCGTCGTGCACGGGGTTGCGGCGTTCCCTGAAGCTCAGGAAGAGCGCCGCTGTGCTCGCGATCACGAGCAGGCCAAAGACGATGAGGAACAGGGTCGCGACTTGCTGGGTCGGGGTGAGGCTGCGCAGGAACTGGTTCATGTCAGTTCTCCGCCGCTTTGTTGTTGGTGGTGGCTGCGTTCTAGGCGCTCTTGTTCAGGGCGTGTGCAAAGGCCACCGGGTACTCCCCTCCGCGAATGTCCCCCGGCTTCGCCTCCTCCTTTATTTCGCTGCGGGGAGCACCCGATGCCCTGTGCACTGGGGCACGCTGCTGGTGTATCGCTGATCAACGACCGCTCTTTGCAACGCGCCCGTCGATGGGGTGCCTTGCGCAGCGAAATAAAGGAGGAGGCTGCAGGCCGGGGGACATTCGCGGAGCAAGGTACCCCGTCGGCGGGAGTGCGCCCTGAACGAAGCACAACAAGACGCAAAGAAAAAGCCTTCATTTCACACATCGCGCAAAGCGATCACCGCAGCACGTGCGCGATCGAGAAAGGGACGGCGCTCTTCGCTCTCTTCGACGCGGATCGGCGCACCGAAAGTGACTGAACACAAGATCGGCACCGGCACGATCTCGCCCTTGGGCATGACGCGCTGAACGTTGTCGATCCATGCCGGCACCAGCACCACTTCGGGAAACATCGTCGCGAGTGTGTAGAGGCCGGACTTGAACTTCTGCGGCTCGCCCGTGTGGCCGCGTGTGCCTTCGGGAAAGATGATGATCGAGTCGCCGCTGCGCAGCGCTTCGACCAAGGGTGCGAGCGGGTCAGGGGCGGGGGCTGCAGCGGGCTCGGACGGCTCTGCTTCCGCCATCACAGCCGGCGGTTCGACAGGAGGCGCGGCCGGCGGGGGAGGCGGTGGCGCAGGAAGATCGAGCCGCCCTTGCACTTCGTCGAACGCCTCGGGGGTGACATCGACGATAGGCGGTGCCATCGGCGCCACCGGCAGCAACGGCTCCATCGAAGGCTCGATGCGCTCGGCGGGCGGTGCAACGGAATTTCGAACGGGCGCCGATGGCGCCTCGGGTTCCGCCGGGGCCGCCGGTGGTGCGGTCGAGCCCGGTGCCGTGGCCGCACGCTCCACATACACCGCGTTGAACACCTCGGTCGTGATCCAGCGCTTGAACGGCGTATTGGCCCAGTAGTCGCGCGCCGCAATGGGCCGCGTGATGCTGCGCAGCTCCTCGGGCAGGGCGGCCCAGATCATCACGAGGTCGGCGTGGCTCTGGTGATTGGCGAAATAGATGCGCTGCTCGGCCTTGGGCGGGCAGCCGTACCACCGCGCCTGGGCCCCCGTGAGCAACCGGACGATCCCCAACAACAACCAACCTGTGAGCTTTGCCAGCATGGGCGCGATGATACGGGTCATGCGATGGCGTTTCGATCCTCTTTCTCTGGTGTGGGCGGTGGCCCTGTTCTTTGTACTCGTGCTGCTGGCCACCATTGGCGCGCGCTGGGGCTGGGTGCGGAGTTTCTTCGGCGACGTGCTGGCCGTGGCATGGGTCTACGTCGTCTTCAAGACCTTCATTGCCACGCGTGTGCTGCCGTTGGCGCTGGCCGCGCTCGGCGTGGGCCTGGCGGTCGAACTGGGACAGTTCCTGGCATCGGCCTGGCACCTGCATATTCCGAACCGCGCCCTGCGCATCGTGCTCGGCAGTACGGCGGACTGGTGGGACGTGGTGGCCTACCTGATCGGCTTTGCGGCCGTGCTGGCCATCGAGGCGCTGTGCGGTGCCGTCAGGGCAGCTCGGCCGACGGCATGCGCGCCACGATGGTCGAAGCCCGCCCGCTGAGGTAGGAAGACGAGCCCAGCCGGCGCTCGAAGAACTTGGGGCTGGGCAGCATCACCGCCAGGCGTGCGGCTTCGCCGGCGCTCAGGCGTGAGGCGGGTTTCTTGAAGTAGTACTGGGCTGCGGCTTCGGCGCCGAACACGCCTTCGCCCCATTCGACATTGTTGAGATAGATCTCGAGGATGCGGCGCTTGTCGAGAAGCACCTCGAGCGTCATGGCGAGCACCAGCTCCTGGCCCTTGCGCAGGAGCGTGCGCTCGCCGGAAAGCAGCAGGTTCTTTGCCAGCTGCTGCGTGATGGTGGAGCCGCCGCGCAGCTGCACCGGCCGCACCGGCTTGCCGCGTGCGATGGCACGCGCTGCCCGCCGCGCCGCAAGCTCTTCGGCCTTGGCATTGCGCTGCCGCGCACGTTCGATGGCTTCCCACTCCACGCCGTTGTGGTCGATGAAGTCGGCATCTTCGCTGGCGATGACTGCCCGCTTGAGGTTGTCGCTGATCTGCGCGTAGGGCACCCACTCCTGGCGCCAGGCGCCCTTGCTGCCCCGGTGAATGGCGATCTGCCAGGCTTCGGAGCGCTGGAACGCCGTGCTCTGCGGAGCGATCACGGCCATGGCGGCAATGCGCGCCACGAAGAAAAGCTCGAGCGCCACCGCCGCGACCAGCAGGTACGCAATCAGCCGCAGCAGCCCCTTCATTGGCCGGCGGCGATTGAAGCGCGCAATTCGGCCAGCACCTGCGCAGCGGGCGGGCGCACACCGCGCCAAGCCTCGAAAGCTTCGGCGGCCTGCTCGACCAGCATGCCGAGGCCGTCGCGTCCGACGGCGCCGTGCGCTTCGGCCCAGGCAATGAAGCCGGCGGCGGCAGGCCCGTACATCAGGTCGACCGCGAGTGCGCCGGGGCGCAGCACCTGGGCGCGCACCGGCACCGCATCGCCCGCAAGGCTGGAGGCGGTGGCGTTGATCACCACGTCGAAATTGCCGGGTACTTCGTCGAGCGCCCATGCTTCCAGCGTGGCGCCGTGGCGCAAGGCCAAGGCCGCATGGCGCTGCACCACGGCCATGGCCTTGCCGACGGTTCGGTTGGCCACCACGATGCGCGAGGCGCCCGCATCGAGCAGCGGACCGAGCACGCCCGCGGCAGCGCCGCCCGCGCCGATGAGCAGCAGTTCGCAGCCTGCCAAAGGCACGGCGGCGTTGCGGACGATGTCGTTGACCAGGCCGATGCCGTCGGTGTTGTCGGCGTGAATGCTGCCGTCCGCTTCGAAGCGCAGCATGTTCACCGCTTGCGCGAGCCGGGCGCGTTCGCTGGTGTGCTGTGCAATTGCGGCGGCATCGAACTTGAACGGCACGGTGACATTGCAGCCGCGCGCGACGTTGCCCTGCTCGGCGGCCTCTCGCCGGAAGCCGGCGACGCCTTCGGCAAAGGCGCCGATCGGCACGAGCCGGCGGGTGTATTCCAGCTCTTGGCCGCAGAGCTCGGCAAATCGGGCATGAATGCGCGGCGAGCGGCTGTGCTCGACGGGGTTGCCCATTACGCAGTACAGGTCCATGGCGCCGTGATCCGCAGTTGTTGCTATTGGGTTGCTATTGAGAAGAGAGCTCGATGGTTTCGTCGCGCGTGAACTTGAAGCGCGACTGCAGCACGATCTGGTCGGTCTGCTTGCGCATCGCGTCGGTGAATTTTCCGAAGTTCCCGATGCTGTGCACGATGGCCTTGGCGCGCCGATCGAGCGTGGTGTCGCCCGAGCTCTCATCGACCACGGTGTCGAGGATCTTGCCGTCGTGGTTGATGGTGATCGTCATCTTGAGCTGACCGTAGAGCTTCTTGCCGGCGGCCGTGGGAAAGTTCTCGGTGCCCCGCACTTCGATGCGGCGGCGCAGCGTGTCCACGTAGATGGCATAGGCCGCCTCGCGCGTGGAAGGGCTCAGGTAGCGCTTCTTGGGGCGTGCGTTTTCTTCGTTCACGCGCCGCTCGATTTCAGCCAGCAGCTCAACCATCTGGCGCCGCTTTTCCTCGCGGGCCACGGCTTCTTTCGGATCACCCGACACGCGCGGATCGGGTGCGGGCATGGCGGCCAGGTCGCGCTTGAGTTGCGCGAGCAGCTGCATCTGCTGCGCCTGCATGGCCTCGACCTGGCGCTGCGCCTCTTCGATGGAGTCGCCCACGGCGGTAAAGCTCGACGGCGGCAGCGGGCTGGTGGCGCGGCCCCGTTCGAGGTCGCCGCCGCCCGCCAGCGAGGTTTGCGCCATGACGCGGGCGGTGGCGTCGGGCTTGTCGTTGGTCTTGCTGTTGACCAGGATCACCTCTAGCGGCGTGTCGCTGAAGACCCGGTTGAACGATTCAGGATCGACGAAGCGCACCGTCAGAAGCGCGGCGTGCGCGATGATCGACACACCGAGTGCAATCTGCAGTGTGCTCAGATCCCTGAAGTTCATTGACGACGCTCCTCGCGGCTCATTGAATGGTTTTTATATTGCGCGCGGCGCTCACGCCGGCGTGTTCTCCGGTGCCGGCTCGCTGTCGGTGAGGTCGACCGCAATCGCGATGGGACCGGCCACTTCTTCTTCCTCGTCGCCGCTTTCCCCGTCGGCCGCGGCATCCGCCTTGGGCGCGTCGAGGCGCTCGAGCACCGTGCCGTGCACGTCGAGCGCAATTTCGTCGATCTCGCCGAGCTTCACGCGCAGGCGCGCGCCGCGCTCCTGCTGGCCCGCCACCGGAAACACCAGCGGCAGCGTGTCCGCACGCACCAGCGCGCCGTTCTGGATGTCCTTGATGACAGTGACTTCAAGCTCGGTGACGCCTTGCTGCTCCAGGTACTTGAGCGTCCAGAAGCGCTCCATGCCGCCCTGGTAGGCGTTGTAGGTCGCGTAGGCCGCGTCGAAGCCCGAGAGAATCGAGAACAGGTCGGCGTCCTTCGGCTTGAACGGCGCGGCCAGCGCGGCCGTCTTGCCGTGGCGCGCGGCCGCAATGATCTGCCACTGGTTCACCAGGTCGGTGTAGCGGCGCAGCGGCGAGGTGCTCCAAGCGTAGCTCTTCACGCCCAGGCCCGCGTGCGGCAACGCCCGCGTGCCCATGCGCACCTTGATGCCCGGCGCCAGGCTGGCCTGGCTGCGGTAGAGCCCGGGCACGCCGAGTTCGCCGAGCCAGCCGCCCCAGCTGCTGTTGGCCAGGATCATGGCCTCGGACACGATCAGGTCGAGCGGCGCGCCGCGTTGGCGCGTGGTGATCTGCACCTGCTCGCTGCCGTCCGGCTCGCCGTCGTTGCCAACGAGGCGAAAGTTGTAGTCGGGCCGGTTGAAGTTCTCGGGCTTGCCGCGCACCACTTCGCGCTGGGCCTTCAATTGCTTTGCAAGGCGGAACAGGAAGGAAAGCGGTGCGCGCAGGTTCGCAGCCGCCTCGGGCGTGTTCTCGCTCGTGAACGATGCGTTTTCGAGCCAGGGCTGCGTGACGATGCTGTCGAGCTGGTCGTGCCGCAGGTTGGCCACGATGGGCACGCGTTCGAGCTTGGTCTCGCTGGACTGCAGTTCGAGCGTGGCTTCGTCGAAGCGCACGTAGAGCGACACGGCCGGCCGGTCGCCGCCTTCGAGCAGCGTGTAGGCGTTGACCACCTCGTCCGGCAGCATGGTGATCTTGTGGCCCGGCATGTAGACCGTGGACATGCGCGAGCGCGCCACCTGGTCGATGGCGCTGCCCGGCGTGAGCGCAAGGCCCGGCGCCGCAATATGGATGCCGACCGTGACGGTGCCGCTGCCCAGGCCCTGCACCGACAGCGCATCGTCGATTTCAGTGGTCTGCGAATCGTCGATCGAGAAAGCCTGTACGCCGGCAGCCAGCGGCAGGTCGTCGGCGATGGCGGGCGCGGCGAGCGCCGGAAAACCCGTGCCTTTCGGAAAATTCTCGAAAAGAAAGCGGCGCCAGTGGAACTGGTAGGGCGAATCGATGGCGCCGGCGCGCTCCAGCAGTTCGAGCGGCGGGCGCTGCGTGGCGCGCGCGGCGTCGACCACGGCCTTGTACTCGGGCGCGTTCTTGTCGGGCTTGAACAGGATCTTGTAGAGCTGCTCGCGAATCGGCTGCGGGCACACGCCCTCGGCCAGCTGCCCGGCCCACTCGACGATTTGCGCCTGGACGACTTTTTTCTTTTCGATGGCGGCCAGCGCCTGCTGCACGATTTCGGCCGGCGCCTTCTTGAAGCGCCCCTTGCCTGCGCGGCGAAAGTAGTGCGGTGCCTCGAACAGCGCGAACAGCGCGGCGGCCTGCTGCGCGAGCGTGGGCTTGTCGCTGAAATAGTCGGCCGCGAGTTCTGCAAAGCCGAATTCGCCTTCGGCCGCAAACTCCCATGCGAGGTCGAGGTCCATGGTGGCGGCGATGGCGCGCGCTTCGGCAATCAGCTCGGCGGGGGCCGGCTTCTCGAAACGCAGAACGATATTGGCGCCCTTGACCTTGACGCGCTTGCCGGTGTCGAGCTCGACCTGCGCCGATGCTTCGGCCTCCGAAAGCACGCGGCCGCCGAGGTACTTGCCGGCTTCTTCAAACAATACAAACATGAGCCGATTGTCCCACGCTGGACCCGGCCCGCCGCCCGGCGCCGGAGGGACTCAGACCGGGTTGATGAAGTCGATGACGTCGTCCAGATGGTTCTGCTCGAAATCGGACAGCGCGTGGTCGCCCCCCTCGAGCAGCTTGATGTTGCTGTCGGGGTAGCGCGCGGACATTTCGTGCCAGTCCAGCGCCTCGTCGCCCTTGGCGATGATGGCCAGCACGCGCTCGGGGCGCGTGAGGGCGCCGACTTCCATGGTGCGCAGCTCCTGGATGTACTCGGGCCGGAAATAGAAGTGCTCGGCCGGGTCCTGCCACGTGGTCTGGTCGCCGATATAGAGCTGCAGGTCGCGCGCGGGGTGCACGGCGGGGTTGAGCAGCACGGTGCGGCAGCGCGTCATTCCCGCAACGTAGGTGGCATAGAAGCCGCCGAGCGACGAACCGACCACGGCCATCGACTTGCGGGGCCAGTCGGCAATGCCTTTCATCACCATGTCGATTGCTTCGCGCGGAGAGGGCGGCAACTGCGGGCACCACCACTGCAGGTTGGGGTGCTCCAGCGCCACGCGCCGTGCCATCAGCCGCGCCTTGGTCGAGCGGGGCGAGGAGCGGAAACCGTGCAGATACAACAGGTGAGTGGTTTTCGGATCCATGCGAGGCGGAGACTGAAAATGTTGCGTTCGACGCAACTCCATAGAAGGAGCCGGGTAATTTTGCATGAGGTCCTCGTGCGGGGCGCGGATGCCGGTGAGGGCTCTCGCATGCAGGCTTCGTGCGGGGAGGTGAATGTGTACCACTGGAATCTCCGGCCCGCGGGATTTTTCTGCATCCGATCGGGAGCGGGCCGTGTCCCGGAACCCGAAAGTACTCAGCTGACGCACCAGGAGTGGCCAAGTTCGCCTGGTGCTGTTGCGTTTTTGCAAGCGGTGCGAAGTTTCGCGGTCCGGGATCGATGCCTGCATCCCATGAAGATGGGAGGTGCCGCGGCCTTTTGAATCGACGTGGCGGCTTATGCTAAGCCCATGAACATCGAGGCTCCTGATCCTGGAACGGCACGCCGCTGGGGCGTGCTCGTGGTCGAGGACGACAGCCGCGCGCGTGCCTTCTTCGAGGCCAGCGTGCAGCGCAGCGCAACCCTCTTCTGGCTTGGAAGCGCCGGCACCGTGCACGAGGCGTTGGCGTGGCTTGCGCAGACCGCCACCATCCCCGATGTGCTGCTGGTCGACCTTGGCATGCCCGACGGCAGCGGACTGGATGTGATCCGCGAGGCCGTCGCGCGCTTTCCCGGCTGCGAGCCGCTGGTGATCTCGGTCTTCGGCGACGAGGAAAACGTGCTTTCCAGCATCGAGGCCGGCGCGGTCGGCTACATCCACAAGGACGCGGCACCGGAGGACATCGCGCAGACCATCGTCGAGATGAAGGCCGGTGCGTCGCCGATCTCGCCCATGATCGCGCGGCGGGTGCTTGCCAAGTACCGCAGCCTGCAGACGGCAGGCACGCCCGCCGCGGCAGTGCCCCAGGCGGCCACCATCGACAGCACGGCGCCCAGCCTGCTCTCCGCCCGTGAACATGAAGTGCTGACGCTGATCGCGCGCGGCTTCTCCTATGCCGAAATCGCCCGGCTCAAGGGGTTGAGCGTGCACACGGTGCAGACCCACATCAAGAACCTCTACGGCAAGCTGGCGGTGCATTCCAAGAGCGAGGCGGTGTTCGAAGCCACGCGCCTCGGCCTGCTGTCCCACCCCGGGTGAGCCGTGTGGCGGGGCGCATGTTCGCAAGGCCGTGGAGGGCGCTGTTCGCGCTCTGGCTTGCGGTAGTCCTGCTGGCGCCGGTGGGTGCCGCGGCGGCGGATGGCCCCCTTGAGTTGCGCAGCGGCACGGCGACCGTCACCGTCGACGGCGTCACGCATACAGCGCCCGTCGAGCTTTCCTACCATTGGGATCGCCAGCACCGGGGGCGCCCCGGCTTCGCGAGCTTCGAACTGCCGTTCACGCTCGACGCCGCGCCCGAGACGCCGTGGGGCATCTTCATTCCGCGGGCGGGCAACGTGCTCGAGGTGTCGCTCAACGACGCGTTGCTTCAGGTCTACGGAGATCTGGGCCGCGGCAACGGGCCTGACTACGCCAAGGCACCCATCCATGTGCCGATTCCGGGGCATTTGCTGAAAGCCGGCGACAACCGCCTGCAGATTCGCATCCGCGCCGACAGCGCACGGCGGGCCGGGCTTTCACGCGTGACGATCGGGCCGGCCACGCCGGTGCGCACCGAGCTTTTCGAAACGGCCTATGGCTGGCGCTTTACCGGCTCGGTGCTCCTGAGTGCCTTCAGCCTCATCGTCGGCGGCATTGCACTGGCGTTGTGGCTCACCCAGGTGGACGCCGACGCGGTGGGGCGGCATCGGCGCGACGGCATCTATTTGTGGACGGCGCTCGCCGAATTCTGCTGGGCGTTGCGCGTCGCCGACGGTGTCATTGCCGAACCGCCCCTGCCTTGGCCGGCCTGGGGCGTGCTCATGGCCGCCTGCTATGCGGGCTGGGCGGCGTCCGCCATGATGTTCTGCTACCACCTGGCGGGCTGGGACCACAGGCCCCGCATGCGCTGGTTGCGGTGGCCAATGGCGGGAGTGGTCGCCGGAACGGTCGCCGCGAGCTCGATGGCGCTGTTCCGCGAGGAGCCGTACTGGCTTACCGGCTGGCTTGCGGCAGAAATCGTGTTCATTGCGCTGTTCGTCTGCACCTTTGTGGTCGCGACTGTGCGGCGGCCCAACCTGGGGCGCCTGCTGGTGGCGGCCGCCGCACTGGCAACGCTGGGCTTCGGCATCCGGGACTGGCTGGTGATCCGCCTGAGCGACGCCTACGGCGAAACCACTTGGGTGCGCTATTCGTCCGTGTTCTTCGGTATTGCGCTGCTGCTGATCGTGCTGCGTCGCTTTCGCGCCGCCAGCATCGAAGCGCGCGGCTCGGTGGCGGCACTGGCCCAACGAGTGGCGCAGCGCGAACGCGAGCTCGCATCGACCTTCGCGGCGCTGGAGCAGGTGGCGCGCGACCAGGCCCGAACCCATGAGCGCGAACGCATCCTGCGCGACATGCACGACGGCGTGGGCTCGCACATCAGCTCGGCCATCCGGCAGCTGCAGTCGGGCCAGGCCAGCTCCGAGGAGCTGCTGCGCACCCTGCGCGACTCCCTCGACCAGCTCAAGCTCTCGATCGACTCCATTCAGCTGCCGCCGGGCGACGTGGGCGCCCTGCTGGCGGCGCTGCGCTACCGGCTGGAGCCGCGCCTGGCGGCCGCGGGCATCAGGCTGGAGTGGGGCGTGGAAGAGGTGCCAACGGTAAAGGGTCTCGACGCGCAAGGCATGCGGCAGTTGCAGTTCCTGCTGTTCGAGGCGGTTTCCAACGTGATGCAGCACGCCCAGGCGAAAACGCTGCGGATCGAGTCGCAAGCGCCGGCCGGAAGGGTGCAGTTGCGCGTGATCGACGACGGCCGAGGTTTCGACGCGTCCCAGGTGCCGCGGGCGCTCACGGAGCGTGCCGGCGCCGTCGGCGCGCGGCCGGCGGTCGAAAGCCGACCGGGACGCACGGTCGTTCAGTTCGAATTCGACTGACCGGGCGTGCCGGGCGCGGATAATCCAGCCCCATGTCCGCCGTGTTCAATCAGCCCTCCCTGGCGCGCCGCGTCGCGCCCATCTTCCAGGGGTTCGACGGCTTTCTGGCTTTTGCCGTGCTGTTGCTGGCTTTCGCCGGGTTGCTGACCATGTATTCGTCGGGCTACGACCACGGCTCGCGGTTTTCCGACCATGGCCGCAACATGCTGCTGGCGGGCTTCATCATGTTCGTGGTGGCCCAGGTGCCGCCGCAGCGGCTGATGATGTTTGCGGTGCCGGTGTATGTGACGGGCGTGGCGCTGTTGATTGCGGTCGCGCTCTTCGGAATCACGAAGAAGGGCGCCACGCGCTGGATCAACCTCGGCGTGGTGATCCAGCCCAGCGAAATCCTCAAGATCGCGATGCCGCTGATGCTGGCCTGGTGGTTCCAGCGCCGCGAAGGCCAGTTGCGGCCGCTCGATTTTGTGGTGGCGACGGTGTTGCTGGCCATTCCGGTCGGGCTCATCATGAAGCAGCCCGACCTGGGCACTTCGCTGCTGGTGCTCGCCGCCGGCCTGGCGGTGATCTTTTTCGCCGGGCTGCCGTGGAAGCTCATCGTGCCCCCGGTGGTGATCGGTGCCGTGGCGATCACGCTGATCGTGAGTTTCGAGTCGCGGCTGTGCGCGGAGGGCGTCGACTGGCGGGTGCTGCACGACTATCAGAAGCAGCGCGTGTGCACGCTGCTCGACCCCAGCAAGGATCCGCTGGGCAAGGGCTTTCACATCATCCAGGGGATGATCGCCATCGGCTCGGGGGGCGTGGGCGGCAAGGGGTTCATGCAGGGAACGCAGACGCACCTCGAATTCATTCCCGAGCGCACCACCGACTTCATCTTTGCGGCCTATTCCGAGGAATTCGGCCTCGTGGGCAACCTTGCCCTGATCGCGGCCTTCATCCTGCTGATCTTCCGCGGCCTGGCCATCGCGGCCAGCGCCACGAGCCTGTTCTCGCGGCTGCTCGCGGGGGCGGTGACGATGATTTTCTTCACCTATGCCTTCGTCAACATGGGCATGGTCAGCGGCATCCTGCCCGTGGTGGGCGTGCCGCTGCCTTTCATCAGCTACGGCGGCACCGCCATGGTCACGCTGGGGCTGGGGCTGGGCATCCTGATGTCCATCGCGCGCGCCAGAAAGCTCTCTCAAAGCTAGGCACGCGGCCGCAGCGCCAGCGTTGGCCCCGGCCGGGGAAGGCGAAGCGCCGCCGGGCGCGCGCGGTCCGGGGGCGAGCCCTAGAATCCGCTTCATGATCTCTCGCGAACCCACCATCGAGCGCCTTGCCACGGCGCAACAGCTCCTGCTCACGCCGTTCGGCCTCGACGAATCGCACCTGAGCAAGGCCCTGGCCGAGATCACCGCCCACAAGGTGGACGATGCCGACCTGTACTTCCAGTACACGCGCAGCGAGGGCTGGAGCCTGGAAGAAGGCATCGTCAAGACCGGCAGCTTCAGCATCGACCAGGGTGTCGGCGTGCGCGCGGTCAGCGGCGAGAAGACCGCCTTCGCCTATTCGGACGATATTTCCGAGGCGTCGCTGCTCGATGCGGCCCGCACGGTCCGCTCGATTTCCTCCGCCGGCCGCACCGGCCGCGTGAAAACGCCGGCGCGCAAGATCGCTTCGAGCCGCTCGCTCTACAACGGCGTCGACCCCATTTCCACGCTCAACAGCACGGCCAAGGTCAAGCTGCTCGAGCGGGTCGAAAAGCTCGCGCGCTCGCGCGATCCGCGCGTGGCCCAGGTCATGGCCGGCCTGGCGAGCGAGTACGACGTGGTGCTGGTGGCGCGTGCCGACGGCACGCTGGCCGCCGATGTGCGGCCGCTGGTGCGCCTGTCGGTGACCGTGATTGCCGAGCAGAACGGCCGACGCGAGGTTGGCTCCGGCGGCGGTGGTGGGCGCTTTGGGCTCGCTTATTTCACCGACGAGCAGATGGCCGAATATGTCGACCAGGCCGTGAAGGCCGCGCTGACCAACCTCGACGCCCGTCCGGCGCCCGCCGGCGAAATGACGGTGGTGCTCGGCTCCGGCTGGCCCGGCATCCTGCTGCACGAGGCGATCGGCCACGGGCTGGAAGGCGACTTCAACCGCAAGGGCTCGAGCGCGTTCTCGGGCCGCATCGGCCAGCGCGTGGCGGCCAAGGGCGTGACGGTGCTCGACGACGGCACCATTGCCAACCGCCGCGGCTCGCTCAACGTGGACGACGAAGGCAACGCGAGCCAGCGCAACGTGCTCATCGAGGACGGCATCCTCAAGGGCTACATCCAGGATTCGCTCAACGCGCGCCTCATGAAGGTCAAGCCCACCGGCAACGGCCGGCGCGAGAGCTACGCCCACGTGCCGATGCCGCGCATGACCAACACCTACATGCTCGGCGGCGACAAGGACCCGAAGGAAATCGTCGCCAGCATCAAGAAGGGCCTGTACGCCACCAACTTCGGTGGCGGCCAGGTCGACATCACGAGCGGCAAGTTCGTGTTCTCGGCCAGCGAGGCCTTCTGGGTCGAGAACGGCAAGATCCAATACCCCGTGAAGGGCGCGACCATCGTGGGCAACGGCCCCGACGCGCTCACCCGCGTGACCATGATCGGCAATGACATGGCGCTCGATTCGGGCGTGGGCACCTGCGGCAAGGAAGGCCAGAGCGTGCCCGTGGGCGTCGGCCAGCCCACCTTGCGCATCGATGGTTTGACCGTAGGCGGAACGGCCTGAGAGCTTGCTAAGCTCCGCTCCTTATTTTTCAAGAAGAGGAGCATTCGATGAGGATCAGGATCAATTCGTCCACGGCCCTTTGGGCTGCAACCGCCGCAGTGGCGCTCGCAACCGCAGGCTGCGCTTCGCGCGGCGGCTCGGGCGACAGCAGCCAACCCGCGGCCTCGGCACCCGCTGCCAGCGCACCCGCCGCCCCGGCGCGCGGCGGCGCCAAGGCCGGCATGGACGCCAAGGGCAACGTCATTGATTCGTCCAAGGTCGAAGCCGGCAGCGGCCGCACCGTCAAGGGCCTGAACGGCTACGAAGGCGAAATCACGGGTATTCCCGCCCGCAACAGCAAGTTCTCGCGCTTGCAGATCGGCATGAGCGCCAAGCAGGTGACCGACCTGGCCGGCCAACCGACCGACCAGGGCGCCTATGTCACGGGCAAGGCCTTCATTCCGTTCTATTTCGGCGGCGACCGCCACCGTTACGAAATGACCTACAAGGGCCAGGGGCGCCTGGTTTTTGCGGGTGGCGGCATGGGCGACTACTCGGGCGGCAACCTGATCTGGATCATCCACAACCCCAACGAATCGGGCTACCGCTAAGCCGTTCGGAGCCGGGCTTTCGCCCGGCTTCTTGTTTTCCATGCTACATTTCGCCCACATGTCCGCCCTCCGCGCTTATTTCTTTGCCTACTTTTGGTTCCCGGTTTCCGGCGGACGAGAGGCGAGCGCGTAAAGCAAACGAACACCCTCCCAGAACCGCCGGTGGCCCAGAGCCCCCGGCGGTTTTTTTATGCCCTGACGATTTCACTCCAACAAGGAAAAGCACCATGAGCACGAACACTGCCCCCGCCAGCGACAGCTGGTATGCGAGCGTCGAAAAAACCAGCAAGACCGACGACGAACGCATCAAGGACATCAACGTGCTGCCCCCTCCCGAACATCTGATCCGCTTCTTCCCGATTCGCGGTACGCCGGTCGAAACGCTGATCGAGGGCACCCGCCGCAACATCCACAACATCATGGCGGGCAAGGACGACCGGCTGCTGGTGATCATGGGACCGTGCTCGATCCATGACCCGGCTGCCGCGCTCGACTACGCCCGCCGCCTGAAGGTGGAGCGCGAAAAGTACGCCGGCACGCTCGAGATCGTGATGCGCGTGTACTTCGAGAAGCCGCGCACCACGGTGGGCTGGAAGGGCCTCATCAACGACCCGTACCTGGACGAAAGCTACCGCATCGACGAGGGCCTGCGCATTGCGCGCCAGTTGCTCATCGACATCAACCGGCTCGGCCTGCCGGCAGGCAGCGAGTTCCTCGACGTGATTTCGCCGCAATACATCGGCGACCTGATCGCCTGGGGCGCCATCGGTGCGCGCACCACCGAGAGCCAGGTGCACCGCGAACTGGCCTCGGGGCTTTCCGCGCCCATTGGCTTCAAGAACGGCACCGACGGCAACATCCGCATCGCCACCGACGCCATCCAGGCGGCGGCGCGCGGCCATCACTTTCTATCGGTGCACAAGAACGGCCAGGTGGCCATCGTGCAGACCAACGGCAACCGCGACTGCCACGTGATCCTGCGTGGTGGCAAGGCGCCCAACTACGACGCCGAGAGCGTCGAGGCCGCCTGCAAGGACCTCGAGGCCGCCAAGCTGCCGCCCACGCTGATGGTCGACTGCAGCCACGCCAACAGTTCCAAGCAGCACCAGAAGCAGATCGACGTGGCGAAGGACATTGCCAATCAGATCGCGGGCGGATCGAACCGCGTGTTCGGCGTGATGGTCGAGAGCCACCTGCAAGCCGGTGCGCAGAAGTTCACGCCGGGCAAGGACCAGATCGCAGGCCTCGAATACGGCAAGAGCATCACCGACGCGTGCCTGGGCTGGGACGATTCGGTGCAGGTGCTCGACGTGCTGTCGCAGGCGGTCAAGCAGCGCCGGGGATAAACCGCGCTGGCCGGGATCAGAGCATCCCGGCCAGTTCGGGCCAGTGGTGCCGCATGGCGGTGGCTTCATCGCTTTCGGGCGGCACCAGGGAAAAGTCTGCGAAGTCGAAGCCCGGGCCGACCATGCAGGCGACCAGCGTGTAGTCGCCACTCGCGTGGCCCTGGATCGGCCGGGCAGCCTGCCACTGGCCGGCCGATACCACGTGCTGTGGGCGCGTGCCGTGTGCGTCGACCGGCCCCAGCCGTACGTGCGCCGGCGCGGTGCGCATGGCGGCATCGCACGTCCACAGTGCCAGCGGCACGCCTTCCAGGTGAACCCAGACTTCATCCGAAAGCACCCGGTGCCAGCGTGAATGCTGGCCGGCCTCCAGCAGAAAGTAGATGCTGGTGAGCGCGCTGCGCGGCGCGCGGCCGTCCATGGGAACCACGCTCGCGGCCGAACGGAACACCTCGCTATACCAGCCGCCCTCGGGGTGGGGCTGCAGCTTCAGGCTCTCGATCAGCTCGCGGGTGCGCGTGGCTGTCATGGGGCCGCCGCGCTGCGGAGCGCCGCAAGCAGCTTGTCGTGCACGCCGCCGAAGCCGCCGTTGCTCATGCAGACGATGTGATCGCCGGGCCGCGCCGCGGCAACGATCTGCGCGACCAGCGGCTCGACGGCACCGGCCACTTGCGCGCGGTCGCCCATCGGGGCCAAGGCCGCGGCGGCGTCCCAGTCGAGCCCGGCGGTGTGGCAGAAAGACAGGTCGGCCGCTTCCAGGCTCCACGGCAGCTGCGCCGCCATCACGCCGAGCTTCATCGTGTTGCTGCGCGGTTCGAAGGCCGCGAGGATGCGCTCGCCTTGCTTGCCGGCATCGTCGAGCTTCTTGCGCAGGCCGTCGAGCGTGGTGCGGATGGCGGTCGGGTGATGCGCGAAGTCGTCGTAGACGGTGATTGCGCCGCCGCTGCGCTCGACCGTGCCGCGCAACTCCATGCGCCGGCGTACGTTGCGGAAGCTGCCGAGTGCCTTGGCCGCATCGGCCGGCGCAACGCCCACATGCTCGGCCGCGGCAATGGCGGCCAGCGCGTTCATCTGGTTGTGCAGGCCCGAAAGCCCCCATTCGACGCGGCCCACGGCCTCGCCGCGACACAGCACGTCGAAGGCGTCGTGCGTGCCGCGCGCCTGCCATTCACCGCCAGCGCCAAAGCGGGCGAGCCCGCTCCAGCAGCCTTGGCTCAGCACGCGTTGCAAGCTCTCTTCGGTGGCGTTCACCACCAGCCGCCCGCTGCCGGGCACCGTGCGAACGAGGTGGTGGAACTGCCGCTCGATGGCGGCGAGGTCATCGAAGATGTCCGCGTGGTCGAATTCCAGGTTGTTGAGAATCGCCGTGCGCGGGCGGTAGTGCACGAACTTGCTGCGCTTGTCGAAAAAGGCGGTGTCGTACTCGTCCGCCTCGATGACGAATGCCGGGCCGTCGCCTAGCCGGGCCGACACGCCGAAGTCGAGCGGAACGCCGCCCACCAGAAAGCCCGGCGCCTTGCCGCCTTTCTCCAGCACCCAGGCCAGCATCGACGTGGTGGTGGTCTTTCCGTGGGTTCCGGCCACGGCAAGCACGTGGCGGCCCAGCAGCACGTGCTCGGCGAGCCACTGCGGTCCGCTGGTGTAGGGCTTGCCGGCATCGAGGATGGCTTCCATCAGCGGGAACTTGGGACTGCCGTCGGGCAGCCGGGCCCTCGAAACCACATTGCCGACCACGAACACGTCGGGTGAAAGTGCCAATTGGTCGGCACCGAAGCCTTCGATCAGGTCGATGCCGAGCGACCGCAGCTGGTCGCTCATGGGCGGGTACACGCCGGCGTCGCAGCCCGTGACCCGGTGGCCCGCGTCGCGCGCCAGCGCGGCCAATCCGCCCATGAACGTGCCGCAGATGCCAAGAATATGAATGTGCATCGGGCGATTCTAGGGAGGCGGCATGCCGCGGCCGCGCCGCAGCCTTGTCCTTTGTACTGATGTTTGGTGTGAGGGCGGCGTAGTGCGGGCAAAATGTTCCGATGGACACGACCACCAAGCGTGAGATCGCCGCCGCCGCAGCCCGCCTCGTCGTCGAAGAGGGGCTGGAGTACGGCCCGGCCAAGCGCCGGGCGGTACGAGACCTTGGCCTGTCGTCGCGCACGGCGCTGCCGAACAACGACGAAGTCGAGGCCGAAGTGCGTGACTACATCGCGCTTTATTGCGCCGACACCCAGCCGCAGGAGCTGCATGCCTTGCGGCTGCTCGCGCTCGAATGGATGGAGCGCATGGCGGCGTTCCGGCCGCACATCGGCGGTGCCGTGTGGCACGGCACCGCCACACGGCTGTCAGACATTTATATTCAATTGTTCTGCGATGATTCCAAGTCGGCCGAAATTGCCCTCATCGACCATCACGTGGACTACGAGCCGCGAATGGTCACCGGTTTTCACGGTGAGCAGGTCGAGGCCTTGAGCGTGCATGCCGCGAGCCGCGCGCTGGGCGAGGAGATCGGGGTCCACCTGCTGGTCTACGACCTCGATGACCTGCGTGGGGCACTACGGCCCGACGCCCAGGGGCGTACCCCGCGCGGCGATCTGGCCGCGCTGCGCCGGCTGATTGAAAGAGAAAAGGACAAGTGAATGACTTCTTCGCCCACACGGCGCCGCCTCATGTATGGCGGCGTGGCGGTCGCGGCCGCCACGGCGGGCCTGGGCGGCGCGTGGTGGCGTGAGCGCGGCGGCAGCACCAAGGGCGAAGTGCTGGATGCCGCCTTCTGGGACCAGCGTTTCGACCGCCCGGAGGGTGGTGAACTGGTTTTCTCGAGCTTGCGCGGCAAGCCGCTGCTGTTGAATTTCTGGGCCACGTGGTGCCCGCCGTGCGTGGAAGAAATGCCGATGATCGATCGCTTCTTCCGCGAAAATGGCGCCAACGGCTGGCAAGTCGTCGGTTTGGCGATAGATCAGCCCAGCGCCGTCCGCAAGTTTCTGCAGAAAACGCCCGTCAGCTATCCGCTTGGGTTGGCCGGTTTGCAGGGTACCGAACTGGTAAAAAGCCTTGGCAACGCCGCCGGAGGATTGCCTTTCACGCTGGTTGTTACGGGCGCGGGGACTGTGGCGGCTCGTAAAATGGGCAAGCTCGAGCCCACCGATCTGGACACTTGGCGACGTGAACTCGTTCACGGTTAGAATCAGATACACCTCGGCATTCGCCGCCAATCGCTAAAGATCAACGATTTTTAGCCAAATTACATCCTAATGACCGGCAAAGTCGGCACTGGAGCCTCATGGATCTGCGCAAACTCAAGACACTGATCGATTTGGTGTCTGAATCCAATATTTCCGAACTGGAAATCACCGAAACCGAAGGCAAGGTTCGCATCGTCAAGGGCGGCGGCGCTGCCCCGGTGCAATATGTTCAGACGGTGGCGGCGCCTGCCGCTGCTCCCGCCGCCGGTGCCCCTGTGGCCCCCGCGCTTGCAGCTGCGCCCGTAGCCGAAGCCGCGCCCGCCGGTCATGCGGTCAAGTCGCCGATGGTCGGCACCTTCTATCGTTCCTCCAGCCCTGGCGCTCCGGCGTTCGTCGAAATCGGCAGCAAGGTCAACGAGGGCGACACCGTCTGCATCATCGAAGCGATGAAGATCCTCAACGAAATCGAAGCGGACAAGTCCGGCACGATCACCCAGATCCTCGGCGAAAACGGTCAGGCAGTCGAATACGGCCAGCCGCTGTTCATCATCGAGTGACCATGTTCAAGAAGATCCTGGTTGCAAACCGGGGGGAAATCGCCCTCCGGATCCAGCGCGCCTGCAGCGAGCTCGGCATCAAGGCCGTGATGGTCTATTCCGAAGCGGACCGCGACGCAAAGTACGTCAAGCTGGCGCAGGAAGCTGTGTGCATCGGCCCGGCGCCATCGTCGCTGAGCTATCTGAACATGCCGGCGATTATCTCGGCGGCCGAGGTCACCGACGCCGAGGCCATCCACCCCGGCTACGGTTTCCTGAGTGAAAACGCGAACTTTGCCGAGCGCGTGGAGCAGAGCGGTTTCCAGTTCATCGGCCCGACGCCCGACAACATCCGCACGATGGGTGACAAGGTCTCGGCCAAGCAGGCCATGATCAAGGCCGGCGTGCCTTGCGTGCCCGGCTCCGAGGGCGAGCTCTCCGACGACGCCGCCACCAACAAGCGCATTGCGCGCGCCATCGGCTACCCGGTCATCATCAAGGCCGCCGGCGGCGGTGGTGGCCGCGGCATGCGCGTGGTGCACACCGAAGCGGCACTGGTCAACGCGATCCAGATGACCAAGGCGGAAGCCGGCGCTGCTTTCAACAATCCGGCCGTGTACATGGAGAAGTTTCTCCAGAACCCGCGCCACGTTGAAATCCAGATCCTGGCCGACAAGCACAAGAACGCGGTCTACCTGGGCGAGCGCGACTGCTCCATGCAGCGGCGCCACCAAAAGGTGATCGAGGAATCGCCGGCCCCCGGCATTCCGCGCAAGCTGATCGAGAAGATCGGTGAGCGCTGCGCGGCGGCCTGCAAGAAAATCGGCTACCGCGGCGCCGGCACCTTCGAGTTCCTGTACGAAAACGGCGAGTTCTATTTCATCGAAATGAACACGCGCGTGCAGGTGGAGCACCCGGTGACCGAGTTCACCACCGGCATCGACATCGTGAAGACGCAGATCATGGTGGCGGCGGGCGAGAAGCTGCCGTTCACCCAGCGCCAGATCGAAATGCGCGGCCACGCCATCGAGTGCCGCATCAACGCCGAAGACGCCTGGAAGTTCACGCCGTCGCCGGGCCGCATCACCATGTGGCACCCGCCGGGCGGCCCTGGCGTTCGCGTCGATTCGCATGCGTACACCAACTACTTCGTGCCGCCCAATTACGACTCGATGATCGGCAAGATCATTGTGTATGGCGACACGCGCGAGCAGGCCATGGCGCGCATGCGCACGGCGCTGAACGAAACCGTGATCGAAGGCATCCAGACCAACATTCCGCTTCACCGCGAGCTGATGGTCGACGCCAAGTTCATGAGCGGCGGCACCAACATCCACTACCTGGAAGAGTGGCTCGCAGCCCACAAGCGCTGAACAGCGAGCACCGGACGCCACCATGTTTGAACTTCGCCTGATGGCGCCGGAAGACCGGGTCGAAATGCTCAGCGATTCGCTCGACGCACTCGATGCGCTGAGCGTGTCGGTGGAAGACGCCGATGCGCAGACCGATGCCGAACAGGCGCTGTTCGGCGAGCCCGGCATGCCGCCGCCCAAGGAGGGCTGGCAGCGCTCACGCATCATTGCGCTGTTCGCCGACGAAACCCTTGCCAAAGAGGCTGCGTCGGTGCTCGCGCTGCAAGACTTCTTCGAAGGCTGCGCGGTGCTCGGCGTGGCGCCGGTGCCCGATCAAGACTGGGTGCGGCTCACGCAGTCGCAATTCGCGCCGGTCGAAATCACGCCCGAGTTCTGGATCGTGCCCACCTGGCATGAGCCGCCCGAACAGGCCAGGCAGTTGATCAGGCTCGACCCGGGGCTCGCCTTCGGCACCGGCACGCATCCCACCACGCGCATGTGCCTGCGCTGGATCGCGAAGCAGGGCGAAGGCGCATTCGGCAACCAGCGCGTGCTCGACTACGGCTGCGGCTCGGGCATTCTTGCCATTGGCGCGGCGAAGTTCGGTGCGCTCGATATCGACGCCGTCGACATCGACGAGGCCGCCGTTTCGTCGACCCGCCTCAATGCCGAAGCCAATGGCGTGCGCCTGAATGCCGGCCTGCCGGAAGCGGCCAAGGGCAGCTACAACACGGTGCTGGCCAACATCCTTGCGACGCCGCTCAAGGTGCTTGCGCCTTTGCTGTGCAGCCACGTGGAACCGGGCGGATCGCTGGTGCTCGCCGGCATTCTCGAGCGCCAGGCCGACGAACTGAAGCAGGCCTACGCGCCCTATGCCGCGCTCGAGGTCAGCGACAGCGAGGACGGCTGGATCCTCATGACGGCTCGCTGCTGAGCAGCGCGGCCGGGATTTCGCACCGCCGCGCACCGCTCGCGAGGCGGGGGCTCAACCCTACAATCGCCCGGTCATGAGCCTTGTCACGCGTTGTCCCGCCTGTGCCACCACCTTCAAGGTGGTGCGCGACCAGCTTCGCATCTCCGATGGCTGGGTGCGTTGCGGCCGCTGCAGCCATGTGTTCGACGCCACGCTCGATCTGCACGAGGCACCGGACGGCGTTCCGGGTCCGGCGGTTCCACCTCCGCCTCCAACGGAGCCTTCCGCAAAGGCCGAAGCGGAGCCCGGGCCGTCCAAGCAGCACTCTTCACCAGCCCAAGCCGCGGCGGAGCCTTCGAGTGCCGCGGAAGACGCGGACTTCTTCGACGACGAACCGGAGCATGGTGAAACGTCGGACGCTGTTGCTTCGTCGCCGCTGGAAGAAACGGACGAGCTTCTGTCGCCGGCGCCGCTTCCCGAGACCAGGCCTGCACTGACGCCTGCGCCAAGTCCCGCAGCTGCGACGCCGTCCGCGACGGCCTTCGTCCTGCCTGCGCACGGAATCATCGCCGACGAGTTGTGGTCCGACTTCGAAGCCAACGAGCCGGAATGGCGGCCACCGGCGAGCTCACTGCCGCCGTTTCCGAACATCGACCTGAATCTTGCGGCGGCGCCTTCGCCGCCGCCACCGCCGCCGCCTCCCTTGCCAGCCTTGCGCGTCAAGGCTCGCGAAATGGCGGCATCGGCCAGCGTCGAAGACGAAAAGCACGAGGCCGCGCAGGATCGCGACCAGGTGCAGATGCAAAAGGCGCTGCGCCGGGCGCGCATCAAGTCGGCCAAGATTGCGAGCGCCAAGGCGCGCGACGAGGGCACCGCCGCAAAGGCCTCGGCGTCGATGGTGAGGCAGGCGAGCGAGCAGGATGGCGACTCGGGTCCGCTGCCGCTTCCGGCGCCGCTTCACGAAGCGGAGGATTCGGACAGGGTTCCTTTCTCCGGTGACGAGAAGGCGGACCGTGGCACCGAGGGGTTCTGGCAGCGTGGCGCCATTCGATTTGCGCTTTGGTTCTTCGCCGTGCTGGCCGTTCTGCTGTTCGTCGCGCAGGTCTTGCATCACGAGCGCAATGGCATCGTGGCCCGCCAGCCGAACCTGCGGCCTGCATTCGCCGCCATGTGCCGATTGACCGGCTGCGAGCTCACGGCGTTGCGCCAGATCGGCGACATCGTGATCGAAGGCGCCGCCTTCGCACGCGAGAAGACCGGCAACAACGACTACCGGCTCAGCTTTACCTTGCGCAATGGCGCCACGGTTCCGCTGGCCATGCCGGCCATCGAGCTTTCGCTGCTCGACACCCAGGAGCGGGCAGTGGTGCGCCGCGTGCTCACGGCGGCGGACTATGGTGCGCCGACGGTGCTCGCAGCGCGCTCCGACCAGGCCGCATCGCTGCCGCTCACGTTGTCCGCAACGGAGGCGGCAACGCTGCCGCCCATTGCCGGCTACCGCGTGGAAGCGTTCTATCCTTAGGCCCTCGGTTTGGGCTCGACCCGCGCCTCGTCCATTTCATCCATTCATCCTTCAACCAACGGCTCACCATGGCAGCAGTGATTTGCGGTTCCCTCGCGTTCGACACCATCATGACTTTCGAGGGCCGGTTTGCCGACCAGATTCTTCCGGACCAGCTGCACATCCTCAATGTGTCTTTCCTGGTGCCGGGCCTGCGGCGTGACTTTGGCGGCTGTGCCGGCAACATCGCCTACAGCCTCAACGCGCTGGGCGGCACGGCATTGCCGATGGCCACGCTCGGAAGCGACGGAGCCGACTACCTGGAGCGCCTGCGCACGCTGGGCATCAGCACCGAGTTCGTGCGCCAACTCGACGACACCTTCACCGCGCAAGCGATGATCATGAACGACGTCGACAACAACCAGATCACCGCGTTTCATCCCGGTGCGATGCAGCAGGCGCACCTCACGAAGATTGCCGCGCGCGAAGACATTCGCGTCGGCATCATCGCGCCCGATGGCCGCGAAGCGATGCTGCAGCATGCGGAGCAATTCGCTGCCGCCGGCATTCCGTTCGTGTTCGATCCGGGCCAGGGCCTGCCGATGTTCGATGGCGAAGCGCTCAAGCACTTCATCGACCTGGCAAGCTGGGTGGTCGTCAACGACTACGAGGGCAAGATGCTTTCGCAGCGCACCGGCTGGAGCCTGGCCGAAATCTCAAAGCGTGTACGCGGGCTGGTGGTCACGCTGGCGGCCGAGGGCTGCGAAGTGTGGACCGACGGCGAGCGCGAGCACGTGCCGGGCGTGAAGCCGACCGCGGTGGTCGAACCCACCGGCTGCGGCGATGCATGGCGCGGCGCGCTGCTGTTCGGCCTTGAAAAGGAATGGCCGCTTGCGCAATGCGCGGCACTTGGCAACCGCATCGGTGCGCTCAAGATCGCGCAGCGCGGGCCTCAGAACTACCAGATCGACAAGAAGGCGCTGGGCCTCTGAGCCGCCGCCTGCTCGCTCCCCCTTGTGAGCGGCGCGCATAAAAAAAGCCCGACACCGTGAGGTGCCGGGCTTTTTGCCGTCAAGGCCGCTGAGAAGCTCAGGGCTTGCTGGCCGTCGGAAACGGCCAGGCTGCCTGCGGGTTCAGCGTCGTTTGCGCAGCAGGAGCAGGCGCTGCGGCAGGAGCTGCCTTGGCGGCCTTCTTCGCAGCAGGCTTCTTGGCAGCAGCGGCAGGCTTGGCAGCGGGCTTTTTCGCGGCTTTCTTGGCCGCAGCCTTTTTGGCAGGAGCCTTCTTGGCGGCAGCCTTCTTCGCAGGGGCCTTCTTGGCAGCGGCCTTCTTCGCCGGAGCCTTCTTCGCCGCCGCCTTCTTGGCAGGAGCCTTCTTCGCTGCGGCCTTCTTCGCCGGAGCCTTCTTGGCAGCGGCCTTCTTTGCCGGAGCTGCCTTCTTGGCGGCTACCTTCTTCGCAGGCGCCTTCTTGGCGGCTACCTTCTTGGCTGCGACCTTCTTGGCCGGAGCCTTCTTCGCAGCTACCTTCTTGGCGGGAGCCTTCTTAGCGGCCGCGACCTTCTTTGCCGGAGCCTTCTTTGCAGCGGCTTTCTTAGCCGGCGCTTTCTTTGCAGTTGCCATTTCTATTTCTCCTTGATCAAGTTGAAAAAATCAACCTATTGAAGCACTCCGCGCACGTTGGTAGCGCAAAGCGATTCATGGCGTTGGAATCTGTGCTCCAGCACCATGAACACCTGAGCCCTCATCCATGCCGCGCTCTTCGGCGCGATCGGTGGCAAGGGCAATTCTTGAATTCATTAATTCTTATCGGAAAGATTCAATCCCAGGAGAGCGCGCCACCCGACTGGTACTCGATCACGCGGGTCTCGAAGAAATTGCGCTCTTTCTTCAGGTCAATCATTTCGCTCATCCAGGGGAACGGGTTTTCCTCGTTCGGGAAGAGCGTTTCGAGGCCGATCTGCTGTGCACGCCGGTTGGCAATGTAGCGCAGGTAGCCCTTGAACATGGAGGCGTTCATGCCGAGCACACCGCGCGGCATGGTGTCTTCGGCGTATTTGTACTCGAGCTCGACGGCCTTCATGAAGAGGGCCTTGATCTCGGCCTTGAACTCGTTGGTCCAAAGGCCGGGGTTCTCGAGCTTGAGCTGGTTGATCAGGTCGATGCCGAAATTGCAGTGCATCGACTCGTCGCGCAGGATGTACTGGTACTGCTCGGCGGCGCCGGTCATCTTGTTCTGGCGGCCCAGCGCAAGAATTTGCGTGAAGCCGACGTAGAAAAAGAGGCCTTCCATCAGGCAGGCGAACACGATGAGCGACTTGAGCAGCGTCTGGTCGGTTTCGTGCGTGCCGGTCTTGAAGTGGGGGTCGCTGATGGCGTCGATGAACGGGATCAGGAACTGGTCCTTCTCGCGGATCGACGGCACTTCGTTGTAGGCGTTGAAGATCTCGCTCTCGTCCAGGCCGAGCGACTCGACGATGTACTGGTACGCGTGCGTGTGGATCGCTTCCTCGAAAGCCTGGCGCAGCAGGAACTGGCGGCATTCGGGCGCCGTGATGTGGCGGTAGGTGCCCAGCACGATGTTGTTAGCGGCCAGCGAGTCGGCGGTCACGAAGAAGCCGAGGTTGCGCTTGACGATGCGGCGCTCGTCTTCGGTCAGGCCGTTCGGGTCTTTCCACAACGCGATGTCGCGCGTCATGTTCACTTCTTGCGGCATCCAGTGGTTGGCGCAAGTGGCGAGGTATTTTTCCCAAGCCCACTTGTACTTGAACGGCACCAGCTGGTTGACGTCGGTCTGGCCGTTGATGATGCGCTTGTCGGAAGCCTTGACGCGCTGCGCTGCGACGGGGGCCGTGGGTTGTGCAATCGACGAAGTCGGAGCGTCCACCGGTCGGCCTGCGGGCAAGCCGCTGGTCGATGCGTGGTGTTGCTGCAATCCTTGTTGCATATCCTTTGGTAAGGAGGGCTTGACTTCTTCGTCCCAGGTCAACATAGAAAAATCCAATGCTCAATTATCGGAGCAACGATGTGAGTTGCAAAGTGCTCGTTCACGTCGCGCTCCATTTATGTGGTTGTTATGTTGCTCTCATGCATCGCGCGATGTCAGTCAATGCCGTGATCGAGTGAGGGTTCGCGCGTTGTGCATGGACCTCGCTCTCTTCACTGACGCGTCATTGGCATGCTTCGCAAGTCGGATCGTCCACGCCGCAGAACGCGATGTCGGTTGCGGGAATCGCGTTCATCTGCGCCTTTGCTGCGGCAGCTGCTGCGTCGAGTGCGCTCATGCCCGAAGGTGCATCGCTGCCCGACGACACCGCGTTGAGACGGCCCGACTGCACCGTGGATTTCTCCGCGTGCGTCGCGCTCTGCGTGCGCAGGTAGTAGGTGGTCTTCAGGCCGCGCAGCCATGCGAGCTTGTAGGTGTCGTCGAGCTTCTTGCCCGATGCGCCGGCCATGTAGATGTTGAGCGACTGCGCCTGGTCGATCCACTTCTGGCGGCGCGAGGCGGCTTCGACGAGCCACGTGGTTTCCACTTCGAACGCGGTGGCGTAGAGCGCCTTCACGTCTTGCGGCACGCGGTCGATCGGACGCAGCGAACCGTCGAAGTGCTTCAGGTCCATCACCATCACGTCGTCCCATAGGCCCAGGCGCTTCAGGTCGCGCACCAGGTAGTGATTGATCACGGTGAATTCGCCCGACAGGTTCGACTTGACCGAGAGGTTGCCGAAGCAAGGCTCGATGGAAGCGTCGACGCCGATGATGTTCGAGATCGTCGCGGTCGGGGCGATGGCCACGCAGTTGGAGTTGCGCATGCCGTCGGCCTTGATCTTCTGGCGCAGCGCGTCCCAGTCGAGGGTGGCCGAGCGGTCGACCTCGACGTAGCCGCCGCGTGCTTTTTCAAGCAGGTCGAGTGTGTCGATCGGCAGGATGCCCTTGTCCCACAGCGAGCCCTTGTAGCTCGAGTACTTGCCGCGTTCCTTGGCCAGCTCGGTCGAAGCCCAGTAGGCGTGATAGCAGATGGCTTCCATCGACTCGTCGGCAAACTGCACGGCTTCCTGCGAGGCGTAGGGAATGCGCAGTTCGTACAGCGCGTCCTGGAAGCCCATCAGGCCCAGGCCGACCGGACGGTGGCGCAGGTTCGAGTCGCGCGCCTTCTTCACGGCGTAGTAGTTGATGTCGATCACGTTGTCGAGCATGCGCATCGCGGTCGAGATCGTCTTCTTGAGCTTTTCCTGGTCGACCTTGCCGTCCTTCAGGTGCTGCAGCAGGTTCACGGAACCCAGGTTGCAGACGGCGGTTTCGGTGTCGCTGGTGTTCAGCGTGATTTCGGTGCACAGGTTCGACGAGTGAACCACGCCGGCGTGCTGCTGCGGCGAGCGCACGTTGCAGGCGTCCTTGAACGTGATCCAGGGATGGCCGGTCTCGAACAGCATCGTGAGCATCTTGCGCCACAGGTCCGACGCCTGGATGGTGCGGGCGGGCTTGATCTCGCCGCGCGCGGCCTTTTCTTCGTAGGCGACATACGCCTTCTCGAAGTCGGCGCCGAAGAGGTCGTGCAGGTCGGGCACGTTCGACGGCGAGAACAGCGTCCAGGTGCCCTTTTCCATCACGCGGCGCATGAAGAGGTCGGGAATCCAGTTGGCCGTGTTCATGTCGTGCGTGCGGCGGCGGTCGTCGCCGGTGTTCTTGCGCAGCTCCAGGAACTCCTCGATGTCGAGGTGCCAGGTTTCAAGATACGTGCAGACCGCGCCCTTGCGCTTGCCGCCCTGGTTCACCGCCACGGCGGTGTCGTTCACCACCTTGAGGAACGGGACCACGCCCTGCGATTCGCCGTTGGTGCCCTTGATGTGGCTGCCCAGCGCGCGCACGCGGGTCCAGTCGTTGCCCAGGCCACCCGCAAACTTGGAGAGCAGCGCGTTTTCCTTGATCGACTCGTAGATGCCGTCCAGGTCGTCGGGCACGGTCGTCAGGTAGCAGCTGGAAAGCTGCGAGCGCAGCGTGCCGGCGTTGAAGAGCGTGGGCGTGCTCGACATGAAGTCGAACGACGACAGCACTTCATAGAACTCGATGGCGCGGGCTTCGCGGTCGATTTCGTTCAGCGAGAGGCCCATCGCCACGCGCATGAAGAAAGCCTGCGGGAGCTCGATGCGCGACTTGCGCACGTGCAGGAAGTAGCGGTCGTACAGCGTTTGCAGGCCGAGGTAGTCGAACTGGTTGTCGCGCTCGGCCTTGAGCGCCGCGCCCAGGCGGGGCAGGTCGTACTGCAGCAGCTTTTCGTCGAGCAGTTCGTTCTCGACGCCCTTCTTGATGAACTGCGGGAAGTAGTCGGCGTAGGTCTGCGCGCGCTCGGCGGGCATGACTTCGCGGCCGATGATTTCCTTGAAGATCGTGTGCAGCAGCAGGCGGGCGGTCGCGAAGGTGTAGTCGGGGTCCTTCTCGATGAGCGTGCGGGCGGCCAGGATCGAGGCCTTGTACACCTCGTCGAGCGGCACGCCGTCATACAGGTTGCGCATCGTCTCGGCGACGATCGGCGCGGCGCTGATGCCGTCGCCCAGGCCTTCGCAAGCCGATTCGATCAGGCCCTTGAGTTCGTTCAGGTCGAGCGCCACGCGCTCGCCGCGGTCCAGTACGTGGAGCATCGGCACGGCCGGCGCTTCCTGCGTGCCTTGCTTGGAGCGCTCTTGCGTGCGGCGCTCGCGGTACAGCACATAGGCGCGCGCAATTTCGTGGTGGCCGCCGCGCATGAGGCCGAGCTCGACCTGGTCTTGCACGTCTTCGATGTGGAAGGTGCCGCCGCCCGGACGCGAGCGGACCATGGCGCGGATCACGCCTTGAGTGAGGGCGTCGACGGTTTCACGCACGCTGGCCGAAGCCGCGCCCTGGGTGCCGTGCACCGCCAGGAAGGCTTTCATCATCGCGATGGCGATCTTGTTGGGTTCGAAGGGAACCACAGCGCCGTTGCGGCGAATGATCTGGTAGTGCGCGAGGTTCTGACCGGTGGGCGAGCCAGCAGTGTCTCGTTGCTGCTGCGGCGTCGAGGGAACGGCACGCGGGGTCGATGGGGTGTTCAGGGCTGTTTGCATTCGCTTCCTCTCGGTGTGGCAATTCTTGTTGGGTGGCAATGCCTTGGCGGGGCATTGCGCCGGTGCGTGATGACCGGACGGAAGACACTATATCTAGGGTGTGAAGCGTCTACAACCACTAGATGTAGTGTTTTTTGAGATATTCAACACAGTGGCGTATTTGTTTGGGCGCGGCACTTGGCCAGCGATGCCCCATGAATACTGGCCTATGGTTACGCAACCCGCGCGGGCTATGGCTTGCAAGCGGATTTGGGCCTGCAAGGCGCATGGTTGCTGGAGGCGCGCTCTGGATTTTAGAGATTGCTGCGGCGCAAGAACGCCGCATCGCATACCGCCGACCGATTAAAAAAATTAGAGCGGCAGCACCTGTTCGGGAAACATCCGCGGACTCCAGCCGAGCTGGCCGCGCAGCAATTGCCAATCGAAGCCCGCGCCCGGATCCTGCTTGCGGCCCGGCGCAATGTGCTCATGGCCCGCGATGAACGCGATGGCGTAGTGCTGCGCAATCGCCGCGCAAAGGCTGGCCAGCGTTTCGTATTGGGCCTCGTCGAAGGGCTGGCCTTCGAGGCCTTCGAGCTCGATGCCGATCGAGTCGTCGTTGCAGTTTTCGCGGCCGCGCCAGGACGACACGCCGGCATGCCACGCGCGGTCGTCGCAGCTCACGAACTGCCAGAGTTCGCCGTTGCGCCGCACATAGAAGTGCGAGGAAACCTGCAGGCCGCGAATGGATTGGAAGTAAGGGTGAGCGTCCCAGTCGAGCTGGTTCGCGAAGAGCTGCTGCACCGCATCGCCGCCATATTCGCCGGGCGGCAGGCTGATGGAATGCAGCACGATCAGGTCGGTCTGCGCGCCTGCCGGTCGCGGGCCGAAATTCGGCGATTGCAGCGCCTTTGCAAAGCGGTACCAGCCGGCGTGCCAGAGGCCGTCGTCGCCGCTCGCGTTCGACGTTGCTGCTTCAGTCGTCGGCATTGCTCGCGGTACCTTCATCGCCGTTGGGCGTGGTGATGCCCAACCGTGCGATGCGATAGCGGATCTGGCGCAGGCTCATGCCGAGCCGCGCGGCGGCCGCGGTGCGGTTAAAGCCGCTTTCATGCAGCGCGCGTACGAGAATTTCGCGCTCCTGCTGGTCGAGGTAGGCCTGCAGGTCGGACGGCAAGGGCGGCGGTGCGGTCTTGGGCTCCACGAAGGCTGCGGCTGCGGGCGCCGCAGCGGCGGGCGGTTCACCGTCGCCCGGCGGCGGTGAAGACGAGGGCGCCGAAGCGGCAAGCCCCGCGACGGCGGGCTGTCCACCGCCCATCAGGTCCAGGTGCAATTCGTCGCCGTCGTTGAGTGCCACGGCGCGGTGCAGCAGGTTTTCAAGTTCGCGCACATTGCCGTGCAGCGGATGCTGCGCGAGACGTTGCAGCAGGTCGGCGGAAAGATGCGGCACCGGCAGTCCGCCGTCGTGCGCAATGCGCGCGAGCAATGCGGCGCACAGGGCCGGCAGGTCTTCGCGCCGGTCGCGCAGCGCGGGCACCGCAATCTCGATCACGTTGAGCCGGTAGAACAGGTCCTGGCGGAAGCGGCCAGCGTTGACCTCGGCATGCAGGTCCTTGTGCGTGGCGCTCACGATGCGCACGTCGACCGCGTCTTCCTGCGTGGAACCGATGGAGCGCACGCTGCGTTCCTGGATCGCGCGCAGCAGCTTGGACTGCATGGCCAGCGGCAGGTCGCCGATTTCGTCGAGGAACAGCGTGCCCCCGCGCGCGGCCTGGAAATAGCCGTCCCGGTCTTGCGACGAGCCGGTGTACGAGCCCTTGCGTGCGCCGAAGAATTCGGCCTCGAGCAGGTTCTCCGGAATGGCGCCGCAGTTGACGGCGACGAACGGCCCGTCGCTGCGCTGGCTGCAGGCATGCACGGCGCGGGCCACCAGCTCCTTGCCGGTGCCCGATTCGCCGCGCACCAGCACGGGTGCCATGCCGCGGGCCACCTTGGCGATGCGCGACTTGACCAGGCGCATCGGCTCCGAGTTGCCCACCAGCCGTTCGAGCGCCGCAATGCCGCTGCCTGTCACGCCGGGCGTGTCGCCGGCACGTTCGCCTTGTGCCGCCGGTGCCGCTTTCATGGTCTTGGCGGGCGCGGCCTGCTGCGCCTGCACGGCGGACGCGACCACGGCGCGGAACTGCTTCAGATCGACGGGCTTGGTCAGGTAATCGAACGCGCCGGCTTTCAGCGCCTCGACCGCGTTCTCGGCGGAACCGTAGGCCGTCATCACTACGCAGCGCTCGGTGCGCTGGTCCTTCTGGATGCGATGGATGATTTCCATGCCCTGGCCGTCGGGCAGCCGCATGTCGGTGATCACCGCATCGAATTGCCCGGCCTCCAGGTGCTCCCATGCTTCCGAAACGCTGCCCGCGGCTTCCACGCGGTAGCCCTCGCGCAGCAGCGTGAGTTCGTACAGCGTGCGCAGGTCGGGCTCGTCGTCGATGACCAGGATGTTGGCCGGGCGCTGCAGGGAAGGGGGATTGGGAGTGCTCACGGCGCTATTGTGTCAGCCGGTTTTCGCTGGGGGCGAAGCTGACGAAGAATTCGTTGCCCTCGGGTCCGCCCGCCACAAGCGCCCGCCGCTCGTAGCCGATGGTGGCGCCGTGGCGCCGGCACAGCTCGCGGCACAGGAACAGGCCGAGTCCGCTGGAGCGGCTTTCGGAAGAGAAAAACGGCTCGAACAAATGGCGCTGCACCGCCGGCTCCAGCGGCGCACCGTCGCTCCACACCTGCAGGCTCGGCCGCCCCGAGCTTCCGCGCTGCGTGGTGGTGACGACCTGGATCGAGCCCTCGCGCTTGCCGGCGTAGCGCGCCGCGTTGTCCAGCAGGTTCACCAGCAGCCGGCGCAGGTGTTCGACGTCGAAGCGCACCTCGCTGTCGGCGGCATCGAGCGTGATCAGAACGCCCGGGCGTTGCGTCTGGCGCACCCATTCCTCGGCGAGGGCGCGCACGGCGGGGTCGAGCGCGACCTGCTCGCCGAGCGAAAGCACGCGCTGCTGGCGTGCGCGCGAAACGTCGAGCACGTCGTCCACGATGCGTGCGAGCCGCTGCGCGTTGTGCTGCACCATGCTGGTCAGCCTACGGTGCGCGGGATCGGTGAGGTCTTCGTTGAGCAGCGCGCTGGCCTGCGTGATGGCGGCCAGCGGATTGCGGATTTCATGCGCCACCGCGGCCGACATGCGGCCCATTGCCGCCAGCTTCTCGGTGCGGATGCGGGCCTCGAGTTCGCGCAGGTCTTGAAGGAACATCACGCACAGGCTGTCCACGCGCTGGTCGCTGGTGGGCGTAAGCCGCGTTCGCACCCGTACCTCGCGTGCCGCGCCGCGCGCTTGCGCCACCGGAATTTCTTCGGATTGCGGCGCCCGGCGCGCAAAGGTCTGGCGCGCCAGCGCAGCCAGTGCATGCCATGCGGGCTGCGTGTGCAGCGCAAAGGGCAGCGGGAGCTTGGCCAGGCCCTGCCCGAGGATGGCATCGGCGGCCGGATTGGCCGCGTGCACCAGGCCTTCGGCGTCGATCACCAGCACGCCCTCGCTCAGCGTTTCGATCACCAGGTCGTTCACCTGCGCCTGCATCTGCGCGCTGCTGCGGTTGCGCTCGGCGGTTGCTTCCTCTCGCGCGAGCCGGCGCGCGAGCTCGTGCGCCAGCAGCGCCACCACGAAGAGCCCGGTGCCGGTGAGCGCCGCCTGCACGAAGCGGGTGGACGAATCGCCGGGCTGCTGGAGCCAGTGCCAGCCCGCATCCGCCAGCAGCAGCAGCGTGACGGTGGCCGTGGTGCCCAGGCCCACGGTGACGGTTCCGAGCACCGCGCTCATGAGCACCGGCAGTGCGAACAGCGGCGTGTAGTTGATATTGCCGCCTTGCAGCACCTGCAGCGCGGTGAAGGTGCCCAGATCGATGCCGATGGTCACGAACCAGAGCGCCGCAAAGCCCCGGATCGGCGGCGTGAAATGCGCGTAGCGCGCACCCAGCCAGGTGGCCACCAGGTAGCCCGCCGAAAGCGCAATGGCCAGCGGCTGCATCGTCTGACCGAGCGCAAGGGACACGCCCTGCAGCAACACGAGCACCAGTGCCACGAAACAGCGTGCCGCCATGAAGCCGCGCCACAGCCGCAGCAGCGCGGCGCTTTCGCTGCGGCCGGGTTCGAGCACGTCCCAGTCGGTGACGGCTTCGCCGCGCGACCAGAGAGACGAGCTCATGGAGGCAGCACCCGTTCAGCCGCGCTCGGCGGCCTCACGGTGCGCGGCGCTGCAGTAGACCACGTCGTCGGGGCCGCCGAGCGCATCGCTTGCAGGCAGGTGCAGGCCGCAATGCGCGCAGCGAAGCATGGCCTTGGGCGCTGCAGGTGCGGCGGGCTGGCGCTGCGCGCGGGCGGCCTTTTCGCGCTGCGCGTCGCGCATTTCTTCGCGGCGGTTCTTGCGCCAGAGCCAGATCGCCACCCAGAGCACCGCGAGGACGAGCAGGTATTTCATGCCGTGCCGCGCGCCAGCACCACTTCGAGCACAAAACGCGAACCCACATAGGCGAGCAGCAGCAAGGCGGAGCCGGCGTACAGCACGCGGCGTGCCGTGCGGCCGCGCCAGCCGAAGCGTGCGCGCCCCACCAGCAGCACGGCAAAACTCATCCACGCCAGCACCGAGAACACTGTCTTGTGGTCCCACTTCCAGGCTCGGACGGTGGCGCCGTATAGCGTTTCGCTGAACAGCAGGCCTGCCAACAACGTGGCGGAAAGCAGAACGAACCCCGCCGTGACGAAGCGGAAGGTGAGCCGTTCGAGCGTGAGCAGCGGCACCCCGGCCTGCGGCTCTGTGGCCAGGCGGATCTGCTTTTCAGCCCGTGTGATCAACCAGGCATGCACCACCGCGGCGCCGAACAATCCATACGAGGCAATGCCCAGCGCCAGGTGCAGCGGCAGCCAGGGCGATGCCGAAACGTGCAGCGGCGTGCCGGGAAACAGAATGGCCAACACCACCGCGGCCGCGCCCAGCCACGCCAGCGCCCGCCGAACTTTCAGTTGCGGGTACATCCGGCTCTCGACCGCGTAGACGGTGAGCACCAGCCATGCCGTGACGGAGAGCGCCGGCGCAAAGCCGAAGCGCGGTTCGCTGCCGACCAGGCCGTGGGCCAGCACCGCGGCATGCAGCAGCCATGCGAGCCCCAGGGCCCATTGGGTGGCTTTTCGGCTCAGGCGGGCGCCCGCGGCGGCGGCAAATCCGTAGGCAGCCGCGGTGGCGATGCCCAGCGCCACGGCAAGTGGGGAGGGGATCGCTAAAATCATTGCAGGAGTGTAATAGGCTCGCCCCCAAGTCTTCGCGCACATCGTGGCGCATCGCCACCCCCGTCGGGGGCAACACCTGCGGCCCCGAAAGCCGGTCCGGCGGTGTTTCGCGAAGGGGCGCAAGCGGCCGACACCCACATCAGTCACGACTTCCCAATGACCCGCCGCGGCGGGCAGCAAGGCATTTCTTCCATGGCCACCGCCCTCTCAGAAAAGTTCTCCCGCCTCGTCAAGACGATGAGCGGCCAGGCGCGCATTACCGAAAGCAACGTGCAGGACATGCTGCGCGAAGTGCGCATGGCGCTGCTCGAGGCCGACGTGGCGCTGCCCGTGGTGCGCGACTTCGTCGCCCGCGTGAAGGAAAAGTCGCTCGGCCAGGAAGTGCTGGGCTCGCTCAAGCCGGGCCAGGCGCTGGTCGGCATCGTGAACCGCGAACTCGCCGCCACCATGGGCGAGGGCATCTCCGACATCAACCTTGCGGCCCAGCCGCCGGCAGTCATTCTGATGGCCGGCCTGCAGGGCGCGGGCAAGACCACCACCACCGCCAAGCTCGCCAAGCACCTGATCGAAAAGCGCAAGAAAAAAGTGCTGACGGTGTCGGGCGACGTCTACCGGCCCGCGGCCATCGAACAGCTCAAGATGGTCACCAGGCAGGCCGGTGCCGAATGGTTTCCGAGCACGCCGGACCAGAAGCCGCTCGACATTGCACGCGCCGCGCTCGACCACGCCAAGCGCCACTTCTTCGATGTGCTGCTGGTCGACACGGCCGGCCGCCTGGCCATCGACGAAGTGCTGATGACCGAAATCAAGCAGCTGCACGGTGCGCTCGACCCGGTCGAAACGCTGTTCGTGGTCGATGCGATGCAGGGCCAGGACGCGATCAACACCGCCAAGGCCTTCAAGGACGCGCTGCCGCTCACCGGCATCATCCTGACCAAGACCGACGGCGATTCGCGCGGCGGTGCAGCGCTGTCGGTGCGGCAGGTCACTGGCGTGCCGATCAAGTTCGCCGGCACGAGCGAGAAGATCGACGGCCTCGAAGTGTTTGATGCCGAGCGCCATGCGGGCCGCATTCTCGGCATGGGCGACATCGTCGCGCTGGTCGAGCAGGTCACGGCCGGCGTCGACGTGGCGGCGGCGCAGAAGCTCGCGGCCAAGGTCAAGAGCGGCGCGGGCTTCGACCTGAACGACTTCCTCGGCCAGCTGCAGCAGATGAAGCAGATGGGCGGCCTCTCCAGCCTGATGGACAAGCTGCCGCAGCAGATGGCCGCCAAGGCCACCGAGGCCGACATGACCCGCGCCGAGCGCGACATCCGCCGCAAGGAAGGGATCATCCAGAGCATGACGCCGCTGGAACGCCGCAAGCCCGAACTGCTCAAGGCCACGCGCAAGCGCCGCATTGCGGCCGGCGCTGGCGTGCAGGTTCAGGAAGTGAACCGCCTGCTCAACGAGTTCGAGCAGATGCAGGGCATGATGAAGAAGATGAAGGGCGGCGGCCTCATGAAGATGATGAAGAAGATGGGCGGCATGAAGGGCATGGGCGGAATGGGTGGCCCCGGTGGGCCCAAGCTGCCGTTCTAGTCATATATAGAGAGACGGCTGCTGCCCTGGCAGCCTCTCCATGAAAAAAGCCGGCTCAGTGGCCGGCTTTTTTGTTTGCGCTGAGCTTCGGCGCTTCAGTCGATCATCAGGCCGTTGCCAGTGCCGCCGGACGCGCAAGGCGCACCGCATGCATCCAGGCGCGGCGCAGCACGGCCGGCGAACGCGATTCCTCGGGAATCAGCAGGAAGCCGCGGTCGCGCAGCGATGTGCCCAGCGCGATCTGGCTGGTCAGCACCGTGAGCGGAATGGCCAGCAGCAGCGGCAGGCCAACCGGCATGAGCCAGATCAGCGCGCTCGGGTCGATCATTGCAACGCCCAGGGCCAGCGCACCGACCACGATGCTCATCGGAGCGAGTTGCGACACGGCAATCTTCCACGGCACGGCAGCGGCTTCACGCGGGGGCGACTTCCAGTCGAGCTTGATGCCGGTGAGGGCGACCAGCACAAACAGCGAGTGAGCCAGCATGCGAACCGGTGCCTGCACGATGGCCAGGGCGCTTTCGAGCACCGAGCTCTTCACCAGGCCCCACAGGCCGCCGTACTGGCGTTGCTCGCCGCGCATCAGCACGGCGGCAATGCCGAGCACGCGGGGCAGGAACAACAGGCACAGGGTCCAGATCCACAGGCCGGCCAGTTCCGCCGGCAGCACGCTCCAGCTGGAGATGAGGCTGGAGCCGCTCAGCCACAGCGCGGTGCCGAGCGTCAGGAAAGCGAGCCACAGCGGTGCCGAGACATACGCCATGGTGCCGGTCACGAACATTGCGCGGTGCACCGGGTGGATGCCGGGTTCGGCCATCAGGCGGGCGTTCTGCAGGTTGCCCTGGCACCAGCGGCGGTCGCGCTGGAGTTCGGCCAGCAGGTCCGGTGGTTGCTGCTCGTAGCTGCCGACGAGGTCGGCGCAGAGCCACACGTTGTAGCCGGCGCGGCGCATCAGCGCGGCTTCGACGAAGTCGTGCGACATGATGCCGCCCGACATGCCGCCGGTGCCCTTGATGGGAGCCAGCGCGCAGTGCTTCATGAAGGGCTCGACGCGGATGATCGCGTTGTGGCCCCAGTAGTGCGATTCGCCCAGTTGCCAGAACTGCATGCCCAGCGTGAACAGGCGGCCCGTCACGCGGGAGGCGAATTGCTGCGCGCGGGCATGCAGCGTCACGTGGCCGATGGCCTGGGTGGCGGTCTGGATGATGCCGGCGGTGGGGTTGGCTTCCATCAGCTTGACCATCGAGGTCAGGCAGTCGCCGCTCATCACGGAGTCGGCGTCGAGCACCACCATGTAGCGGTAGTCCTTGCCCCAGCGCCGGCAGAAGTCGGCCACGTTGCCGGCCTTGCGATGCGTGCGGCGGGTGCGAAGGCGGTAATACACCTCGACCTGCGGCTGGTTCGGGCTGTCGGCCAGTGCGGCGCGAAGGTCTTCCCAGGCAGCGCGCTCGGCGGCGGCGGTTTCGGGCGAGTAGCTGTCGGACAGCACGAACACGTCGAACTGCTTCGCGTGGCCGGTGGCCGCAACCGATTCGCACGTAGCGCGCAGGCCGGCGAACACCGTGGCAACGTCCTCGTTGCAGATCGGCATGATGATCGCGGTGCGTGCCTCGGGGTTCATCGGGTGGTGGGCCACCTGCTTGACCGACAGCGCGTGCTTGTCGCCGCGCACCGAGACGTAGAAACCCATGAGCGCCGTGACAAAGCCGGTGACGACCCAGCCCGAAAGCAGGCCGTACAGGCCGATCTGGCCGTATTCGAGCCAGATGTTGTCGTAGTCGGGCTGCACGCCGGCAAACAGCGCGGAGGCGACCACGGTGTTCAGCACGGTGAGCAGCATGAAGGCGTTGCGGCGGCGGGCCGCGGCGCGCTGCCACGGCTGCTTGACCTGTGCGCCGGCTTCGGCGGTCTGGCTTTCCGGTTTGCCGCCGGCGCCGAGCTTGACCAGCAAGGCGGTGCCGATGCTGTTCCAGAAGCCGCGCCAGGGGCGGGGCGCCATGGAACCGCGGTTGACCGGCGGAGCGGTCACGGAATTGGGGTGGCGTTCTTCGCGCACCGGGCTGCGGTGCGAAAAGTCGGTTTCGGTCAGCACGTTCAGTTGGGAGAAGTCGTTTGGCTTCATGTGTGATTTACCAACGTTGCTTGTCGAGGGAAGGGGTGTCGCCAATGGCAGGAAAGCGCTTGATCACGCAATCCGGTTCGGCGCCGCCTGCGCTTGCGAGCGCGGCCAGCGAATGACCGGCGGCCCGGGGCCGCACGGGGGAAAACTGCTTTTGACGCAGGCCGTCGCGCTGCTGGCGCAGTGCGAAAGATGGGCTGTTGAGTGCTGTCATGCCTGTACAGGGGCAAACCCTGTGCCAGGATGAAAAAACGCTTTCAGATCAACAACTTGGCGCGATCTGGATGCGATTTTCGGAGTTAGAGCCGGTTGGCGGGCTCCGAAACCCCTGTTTTTGTCGCCGAATCCCGACAAGCCTCGGAGGCTGAAGGAAAAGAGCCTTTCAAATCAATGACTTAGCGCCGTCGCTAGTCGGCGACAGGCTCGCTGCCCGGAGCGACAGGGTCGGCCTTGAAGTGGCCCGGGGTGAGTTCGTGCTTTTGCAGCAGGCGGTAGAACTCGGTGCGATTTCGGTCGGCCAGGCGGGCCGCGTCGGCCACGTTGCCGTCGGTGAGCTTGAGGAGCCCGACCAGGTAGTCGCGCTCGAAACGCTGCTTGGCCTCGGCATAGGTCTGGACCTCGACCGTCGGCACGCGCAGCGCCCGCTGCACCAGCGCCAGCGGAATGAGCGGCGAGCTCGACAGCGCGCAAACCTGTTCCACCACGTTGTAGAGCTGCCGCACGTTGCCCGGCCAGGCGGCGGTGGCCAGTGCCTTCAGCGCCTCGGGCGCAAAGCCGGACAGGCGCTTGCCGTACTTGGTCGACAGCTTCTGCAGGAAGTGATTGGCCAGGAGTGGAATGTCCTCGCGCCGCGCCGACAGCGGCGGCAACGTGAGCGTGACCACGTTCAGGCGGTAATAAAGGTCTTCGCGGAACTGGCCCGCTTCCATGGCCGCGTCCAGATCGCGGTGGGTGGCCGAGATGATGCGCACGTCGACCTCGATCGACTGGCTGGCGCCGAGCGGCCGTACCGCGCGCTCCTGCAGCACCCGCAGCAGCTTGACCTGCAGCGCGGGCGGCATGTCACCGATTTCGTCCAGCAGCAGCGTGCCGCGGTCGGCCTGCTGGAACAGGCCCTTGTGGTTGGCATGGGCGTCGGTGAAGGCGCCCTTCATGTGGCCGAACAGTTCCGACTCGAGCAGCGCCTCGGGAATGGCGCCGCAATTGACGGCCACGAAGGGCTTGTCGGCCCGAGCGCTCGCGCGGTGAATGGCACGCGCCAGCAGTTCCTTGCCGGCGCCGCTGTCGCCGCGCAAAAGCACCGAGGCGTCTGACTTGGCGACCATGCGCGCCTCGGCCAGCAGTTCGGACATGCGGTTGCTGCGGCTCACGATTTCGGCGCGCCAGCTTTCGTCGCCGGCCCTGGCGGGCGTGCTGGCGGGCGCGCCCAGTGCCAGCGCCTGGGCGATCTTGTCGAGAAGCTCGCGGCCGTCGTACGGCTTGGTGAGGTAGGTGAACACGCCGCGCGCCGTGGCCTCGACCGCATCGGGAATGGTGCCGTGCGCGGTGAGCAGGATCACCGGCAGGGAAGGGTGGCGCTTTCTTATTTCATCGAACAGCTGGAGGCCGTCGCGCCCGGGCAGCCGCACGTCGCTGAGCACCAGCTGCGGGTGCTCGATCTCGAGCTGCGTGAGCGCGGTTTCCGCCGAGGTCACGGCCGTGACCTGGTAGCCGACCGAACTCAGCCGCATCGAGAGCAGCCGCAGCATGTCCGGATCGTCGTCCACCACCAGCAGGCGCGCGCCGGTCGTGCTCATCGAAGAACCTCTTTTTGCAGCCGCTGGATATTCATGGAGTGGGCTTGGTGCCGTTGGGTGGATGCAAGGCCGGCGCCGGTGCGTTCGGGCGCGCAAAGCTGCGCTCAATGGCGCGCAGCGCCTCGATGCGGTCGTTCAGCTGGTCGATGCGGCGCTGGCTTTCGCGCAACTGCTGCACCTGCTTGTCGCGGTCGTCCTCGACGCGGCGCTGCTCCACGTAGCGCGCAGCCAGTGCGCGCGCGAGCGGCTGCAGCGGCTGCGCTTCGGGCGAGGGGTTGGCGGCCACACGCTGCATCAGGCCAAGGGCGCGCGCCAGGTCGGCCGGCACGCGCGTTTGTGCAAGCAGCAGCGCCAGCTGCATCTGTGCGCTGGGCGAATCGCCCGGATCGCCGGCGCGGGTGATCTCGGCGCTCAACTCGGCACCGCCAAGCGGACGCACTTTGTCGGCATAGGCCAGCATGGCTGCCACGGGCCCCTGGGTCATCAGCGTGAAGAGCGAGGCCGGCTGCGTGGCGGGTGCGGTGGGCTCGGCCTCCACGGGCATCACGCGCGGCACCACGGGTGGCGGCGGCAGGGCGATGGCCTCGGCCGGGGGCTCGGGCTGCGTCGCGCAGGCGGCCAGCAGCAGGACGAAAGGCACGGCCATCGCCCCGGAGAAGGTCGAACTGCGGACGAACGAAAAAGACATGGATCGACGAAGGAAAGACAAGAGGCAGTGTTTCAGGTGGATGCCCGAAGGCTTCACGAGGGATTCGCGATGGGTTGTTCTGGAGGCTGGATCCGGGATCAGGCCGTGCGCGGCAGTTCGATGCGAAAGCGCGCGCCAGGCCCGCTCGGCTGCAGGGTGATGCGGCCTCCATGGGCAGCAATGTACTCCTGCACGATGGAAAGGCCGATGCCGGTGCCCTTGACCGCATGCTCGGGCTGGCGTTCGCCCCGGTAGAACGGCTCGAAAATGCGGTCGCGGTCGCTTTCGGCAATACCCGGGCCGGCGTCATTGACATCGATGCAGGCCGAATCCGGCGTGCTCGACACGACGATATTGATGACTCCGCCGCGCGCCGAATAGCGAATGGCGTTGGACAGCAGGTTGGCAATGGCGGTGCCGAGCTTGGTGCGGTCCACCGTGACCGTGAGCGGTTCGCCCTCTGCGCGCACGCGCAGGCCGTGCGCTTGCCACTGCAGTCGCTGCGCCTCGATCTGTTCTTCAATCAGCGGCAGCAGCTCGGTGCGTTCCCGGCGCAGCTCGCGCGCCTCGAAGGCCGCGGCATTGAAGCGCAGCAGCGCCTCGATCTGGCCCTGCAGCGACACGGTGTTCTGGTTCAGGATTTGCGCCACTTCCAGCTGGGCCGGGTTGAGCGGGCCCGTCACGCCGTCTTCGAGCAGCGAGACACCTTCCCTCAGCGCGGCCAGCGGCGTTTTCAGCTCGTGCGACACATGGCGCAGGAAGCGCGCCTTGTCGGCGTCCAGTTCGGTCAGGCGCAAGCGCAGCCACTCCAGCTGCTGCGACACGCGCCGGATGTCCGCCGGACCGCGAATGTCGATCGGCTCGTCGAGCCGGTTTTGCCCGAGGCCGACGATGGCGTGCTCCAGCCGCTTGAACGGGCGCGCCAGCCAGATACCGAAAGCCAGTGCCAGCGACACCGCGAGCACGCTGGCGGCGATCACCTCGCGCATCAGGCGGCTGCGTGCGTTCTCGATGCGCTTGGCCAGCGCGTCGTTCTGCGTTTCGATGAGGAACTGCGCCTGCTGCGCCAGGTTGGTGTTCAGCGAATCGAGTTCGCGGAACTGCATGGCCATGGTGCTTTCGCGCGAGAGCGCACTGTCGGCGCTTCCGCTCATCAGGCCTTCGATCACGCCGAGCTGGGCGCGCCACATCTGGATTCCCGCCGGCGCAAGGCCGTTGTTCTCCAGCCGTTCGAGCACCTGGTGCGCTTCACGCGCGGCGTCGTCGAAGCGGCGGCGCAACACGGCGTCGTTCAGCACCAGCGACTGGCGCCCGGCGCGCTCCATGGCCGCGCTGCGCTCGGCCAGCGACTGGGCCGCGCCCGAGAGCCGCAGCGCGCGGGCGGCCGCATCGCGGCTCTGGCTCATGAGCGCGTCGTACTGGAACACCGAGCGCAGCACCACGCCCACCAGCAGGGCGGTGATCAGCAGGAATGCGAAAAGAAGGAGCTGCTGGAACGAGCCCCGCGTCGATGGCCGTTTCGCCATCAGGCGGCGAGCGCGGCCGAAGCCGGCGCCGTCGACGTTTCGCGCGTGGTCACTTCGCCGCGCAGCGTGTAGGCGAGCGAGCGCGTGATGCGCAGGTCGGCCATCTGCCCGACGAGCCGTGCATCGCCTTCGAAGTTGACCACGCGGTTGCACTCCGTGCGGCCCATCAGCTCGTTCGCGTCCTTGCGCGAAGCCCCTTCGACCAGCACGCGCTGCGTGGTGCCCACGAGCGCATCGCCGAAGCGGCGCACGTTGCCGTCGATCACGCGCTGCAGCGTTTGCAGGCGCGCGAGCTTCACCGCATGGGGCGTGTCGTCGTGCAGCGCCGCGGCCGGCGTGCCGGGGCGCGGGCTGAAGATGAAGCTGAAGCTGTTGTCGAACTGGCAGTCGTCGATCAGCTTCATCATCTTGGCAAAGTCTTCGTCGGTTTCGCCGGGGAAGCCGACGATGAAGTCGCTGGAGAGCGCAAGCTCGGGCCGGATGGCGCGCAGCTTGCGCACCGTGCTCTTGTATTCCATGGCGGTGTAGCCGCGCTTCATGGCCATGAGGATGCGGTCGCTGCCGTGCTGCACGGGCAGGTGCAGGTGGCTCACCAGCTGCGGCACCTTGGCGTAGGCCTCGATCAGCCGGGGCGTGAATTCGTTCGGGTGGCTGGTCGTGTAGCGGATGCGCTCGATGCCGGGAATTTCGGCCACGTATTCGATGAGCAGGGCGAAGTCGGCAATCTCGGCCGTATCGCCCATGCGGCCTCGGTAGGCGTTCACGTTCTGCCCGAGCAGCGTGACCTCGCGCACGCCCTGGTCGGCCAGCCCGGCAATCTCCACCAGCACGTCGTCCAGCGGTCGGTTCACTTCCTCGCCGCGGGTGTAGGGCACCACGCAGTAGCTGCAGTATTTGGAGCAGCCTTCCATGATCGACACGAACGCCGTAGCGCCCTCCACCCGCGCGGGCGGAAGGTGGTCGAACTTCTCGATCTCGGGAAAGCTGATATCCACTTGCGGGCGGTCCAGCCGCTCGCGGTCGTTCAGCATTTCGGGCAGGCGGTGCAGCGTTTGCGGGCCGAACACGATGTCGACATAAGGAGCGCGCGCGATGATGGCATCGCCCTCCTGGCTGGCCACGCAGCCGCCCACGCCGATCTTCACGCCCTTGGCCTTCAGGTGCTTCACGCGGCCCAGGTCGGAGAACACCTTCTCCTGGGCCTTTTCGCGCACCGAGCAGGTGTTGAACAGGATCAGGTCGGCCTCGTCCACGTTCTGGGTGGGCTCGTAGCCCTGCGCGGCGTTCAGCACATCGGCCATCTTGTCCGAGTCGTACTCGTTCATCTGGCAGCCGAAGGTTTTGATAAAGACTTTTTTGCTCATGGGGTGCTCTCTTGCCCTCCCGAGCGGGAAGGCGGAATACCGGACGCGCGCGGCGTCCGGAGGCGCGGCGGGCGAGGGCCCGCTGGCATTTTTATTGCGTGTTGACGGTGTCGTTCGTGGTGAACGGCCAGATGTTCAAGAGCGGCTTGTCGAGCGATTCGCGCCTGGCAACGGCTTCGTCGGGCGTCAGGATCCAGACCTCGCGCAGCAGGCCTGCTGCGTCACGCGTGTAATTGACCAAGAATTTCTGACCCGTGATGGCACTCGACATGACCAGCATGTTCTGGGCGCTGCGGATGCGTCCGCCCGGCGCCATGCGGTCAGGCTTGCCGTCGAGTTCGACGTCGACCCCGTCGATCACCATGAACTTGCCGCGCAGCGTGCCGACCGGGAACGTGCGGCCGCCTACGAGCGACTCGTTCTGGGTCTGCGGCCGGGGAATGTCGGCCTGGGCCGCCGCGTCAATGGAAAAAAGGCTTGCAGCTACTGTGCAAAGCGCTATGAAAGTGAGAGCATTCGTGGGTTTCTTGCAGCGGTTCATGGGGTATATCCAGAGGCTGTGGAGCGGCGATTTTAGCGGCGAGGTTGATTTCGGCCTTGCGCCTGCCACAGCGGGTTGTGCACGGGCCATTGCGTTGCCGCTTTACTTATCTTTACGGTACCCGTCGACACTGTGAACTGGCCGCTGATCCAATAGCCGCTGTCAGCCCAAAGTGCACAAAAAATCCATGAAGAAAAAACTCGTCTTCGCCCTTGCAGGTGTGTCTATCGTAGCCGCCGCAGGATGGTGGTGGAGCGGATCTGGCGATCGGCTTGCCGCAGGCAATGCCAAGCCCGCCGCAGGCGCCAAGGGCGCAGCACCCGCCGACGGCGCGCCGCCGGCACTGGTAACGCTCGCAACCGCCGTGCGGCAGGACGTACCTGTCACGGTCCAGGTCAACGGCAGCGTGGTGTCCCTCAACAGCGTCGATCTCCGGCCGCAGGTGACCAATACCGTGGCGGCGGTGCACGTGAAGGAAGGGCAGTTCGTCAAGGAGGGCCAGCTGCTCTTCACGCTGGACGACCGCAACGACCAGGCCAATCTGGCCCGCGCCCGCGCGCAGCAGAAGCGCGACGAGGCCACGCTGGCCGACCTGGAGCGCCAGTACAAGCGCAGCCAGGAACTGCTGGCGCAGAACTTCATCTCGAAGAGCGCCAGCGACGCCACGCTGTCGCAGCTCGAGGCGCAGCGCGCCGCAGTGGCCGCCGATCGCGCCGCGGTGCAGTCGGCGCAAGTGGCGCTGGGGTACGCCACGCTGCGAGCGCCCATTGCGGGGCGCATCGGCGCCGTCAACATCTATCCCGGCACACTGGTGCAGCCCACGCTGTCGCTGGTCACCATCACGCAGCTCGACCCCATTGCGGTGAGCTTCCCCGTGCCCGAGGCCAATCTGCAAGACCTGCTGGCCGCAGCGCGCAGCCGCGCCAAGGTCGAGGCGCTCGTGACCGGGCGCCAAGAGCCACTGAGCGGTGTGCTCAATTTCGTCGACAACACGGTCGATCCGCAGATCGGCACCGTGCGCGCGAAGGCGGTGTTCGACAACGCCGACCAGAGCCTGTGGCCCGGCCAGTTCGTGGGCACGCGCATCACGGTGCGCACGCTGGCAGGCGCCACCGTGGTGCCTGCCGCGGCGCTCATGATGCTGCCCGACGGTGCCTCGCTCTACGTGGTCGACCATGCCGGCACCGCGGCGCGCCGCAAGGTCCAGGTGCTCTATACCTTCGGCACCAAGGTGGCGGTGAGCGGCGTCGAGCCGGGTGAGCAGGTGGTCATCGAGGGCAGCCAGAACGTGCGCCCGGGTGGCAAGGTCCGCGTCGACGCAAAGGCCGCGCCGGCGGGCACGACCGGCGTCACGCCGGGCAGCGCAGCCTCATCGGACATCAAGACCCCGCGGGAACGCGCATGAACATCTCGGAGCTGTGCATCCGCCGTCCCGCCTTGACGGTGCTGTTGTCCGCCGCGGTGGTGGTGGCGGGCATCTTTGCGTATTTCAGCATTCCGGTCGCCGCGCTGCCGAGCTACAACACGCCGGTCATCAACGTGAATGCCCAGTTGCCGGGGGCAAGCCCGGACACCATGGCCTCGTCGGTGGCGCTGCCGCTCGAGAAGCAGTTCTCGACCATTCCGGGCCTGCAGACCATCAGCTCGGTCAACACCCAGGGTGTGAGTTCGATCACGCTCGAGTTCGTGAGCAGCCGCGACATCGATGCCGCCGCCGTCGACGTGCAGGCCGCGCTGCTGCGCGCCCAGCGCCAGCTGCCGCAAGAGCTGACGCAGCTGCCTTCGTACCGCAAGGTGAATCCGGCCGATGCGCCGGTGCTGTTCATTGCGCTCATTTCGCCGTCGATGAACCCCTCGGAGCTCAACGACTATGCCGAGAACCTGATCTCGCCCACGCTCTCCACTATCGACGGCGTGGCGCAGGTGGCCGTGTACGGGCGCAAGGCCTTCGCGGTGCGCATCAAGGCCAACGCCGATCTGCTGAACGCGCGCAACATCACGCTCGACGAGCTCGCCAGGGCGGTGAATTCGGCCAATGCCAACACGCCCGTCGGCACGCTCGACGGCCCGCGCCAGACGCTCACCATCCAGGCCAACCGGCAACTCACGAAGGCCGAGGACTTTGCCAAGCTGATCATCGGCCAGCGCAACGGCGCCCCGGTGCGGCTCGACGAAGTGGCCACCATCGAAGACAGCTTCGAGTCGGTCAAGACCGCGAGCAGCTTCAACGGCCAGAGCTCCATCTCGCTGGCCGTGCAGCGGCAGCCGAATGCCAACACGGTGGAAGTCGTGGACGCGGTGCGCGCGCTCATTCCTCGCTTCAAGGCCGAGTTGCCGCAGTCGGTCGAGATCCACATGGTGAACGACCGATCGCTGTCCATCCGCGAGGCGGTGCATGACGTGCAGCTCACGCTGCTGGGCACCATCGCGCTGGTGGTCATGGTGATCTTCCTGTTCCTGCACCGGCTGGTGGCCACGCTGATTCCGGCCGTCACCATCCCCATCTCGTTGATCGGCGCGGTGGCGCTGCTCTATGCCTTCGGCTACAGCCTGGACAACGTGTCCCTGCTCGGCATCACGCTGGCCGTGGGCCTGGTGGTGGACGACGCCATCGTGGTGCTCGAAAACATCATGCGCTATGTCGAAAAGGGCATGGAGCCCTTCGCGGCGGCGCTGCGCGGCGCGCGAGAGGTGGGCTTCACCATCATCTCCATCTCGATCTCGCTGGTGGCGGTGTTCATCCCCATCTTCTTCATGCCGGGCGTGATCGGCCTGCTGTTCCATGAGTTCGCGGTGGTGGTGGCGCTGGCCGTGCTGGTGTCGGCCGTCGTGTCGCTCACGCTGGTGCCGATGCTTGCGAGCCGGCTGCTCAAGCACACACCGCGGCCCGAAGGTGCCATCGACCACGAAGAAGAGCATCCGGAACCCGGAACCGCCATCGGCCGCGCTTTCGAGCGCGGCTACCGCTGGGTGCACGGCAGCTACATGCGAACGCTCGACTGGACGCTCGGCCATCGCACGCTGATGCTGCTGGTGGCCGGCGCCACCTTCGTCGTCACGGCCTGGCTGTTCGTTTCCATTCCGAAGGGCTTCTTCCCCGAAGAAGACATCGGGCAGATCCAGATCACCACCGAAGCTGCCGAGGACATCTCGTTCACCGCCATGAATGCGCTGCAAGAGCGCGTGGCCGCCTCACTCCAGGCTGACCCGAGCGTGGCCTACGTGAGCTCTTTCGTCGGCGTGGGCGGGCCGACCGCCACGCAGAACTCAGGCCGTCTTTTTGCTGTGCTCAAGCCGCGCAGCGAGCGCCCCAAGATGGCCAAGGTGCTCGAATCGCTGCGCCAGCGCTTCCGCGAGATTCCAGGCATTGCGGTCTACATGCAGCCGGTGCAGAACCTGCGCCTGGGCGGGCGCCAGAGCAAGGCGCGCTTCCAGTACACGCTGCAAAGCGTGAACGCCGGCGAAATGGCGCCGTGGTCCACGCGGCTCATGGAGCGCATGCGCGCCGACCCGGTCTTCCGCGACGTGACCAGCGACTCGCAGAACCGCGGCCTGCAGGCCACGCTCGAAATCGACCGCGACAAGGCCGGCGTGCTCGGCGTTGCGGTGGGCGACCTGCGGCTGGCGCTCTACAACGCGTATGGCGACCGGCAGATCGGCAGCATCTACGGCGCGAGCAACACCTACCAGGTGATTCTCTCGGCCGCGGACAGCGACCGGCAGTTCGAGGACGATGTCTCGCGCCTCTCGGTGCGCAGCACCACCGGCCGGCTGGTGCCCCTCTCGGCCTTCTCGACCGTCAAGCGCACGGTGGGGCCGACCTCGGTCAACCACCAGGGCCAGCTGCAGGCGGTGACGGTGTCGTTCAACCTCGCGCCCGACGTGCCGCTGGGCAACGCGACCGCGAAGATCGACCAGTTCAAGGAAGAGCTGAAGATGCCGCAGTCGATCATCACCACCTACGGCGGCGATGCGGCGGTGTTCCAGAGTTCGCAATCGAGCCAGGCCGTGCTGCTGGTGCTGGCCGTGCTGGTCATCTACGTGCTGCTGGGCGTGCTGTACGAAAGCTACATCCACCCGCTGACCATCCTGGCCGGGCTGCCGTCCGCGGCGGTGGGCGCGTTGATCTCGCTGAAGATATTCGGCTTCGACCTGACGCTGATCGCGACCATCGGCATCCTGCTCCTGATCGGCATCGTGAAGAAGAACGCGATCATGATGATCGACTTCGCGCTCGACGCGCAGCGCACCGAAGGAATGAAGCCGGTCGATGCCATCCGCGAAGCCTGCCGGCTGCGCTTTCGCCCGATTCTCATGACCACGCTGGCGGCGCTGATGGGCGCGCTGCCGCTCGCGCTGGGGCTGGGTGCCGGCGCCGAACTGCGCCAGCCGCTGGGCGTGGCCGTGGTGGGCGGGCTGATCTTCTCGCAAGTGATCACGCTCTACATCACGCCCGCCATCTACCTGGCGCTCGACCGCTACAGCGGCACCGGGCCGATGGTCGACCTGCCGGGCGAAGCGAAGGCCGAAGCCGCCGCGGCGCACGGCACGGCATCGCACGCCTAGGTGGTTGTTTCGTCCAGAACGTCGTCGTCCGCTGCCAGGTGGGCGGTGTCGCTCCAGCCGACCAGGCTGAAGCCCTCGGCCGTCCACAGCATGCGGTTGATGGCCGCATTGCCGAGCTGCCAGGTGCGCGGCGCCTGCAGCTCCTGGCGGGTGGCAGCGCGGTAGAGCACGTCCATCACGCCGCCGTGCGCCACCAGCGTGACCAGCTGGCCGGGGTGGCGGGCGGCGAGCGTCGATGCGATGCGCGTCACGCGATCGCGGAAAACCAGCAGGCTCTCACCGCCTTCGGGCTCGAATTCAGGGTCGCGCTCGCGCCAGCGCCTGGCTTGCTCGGGGAGCGTCGCCTCGATTTCGGCAAAGCTCATGCCCTCGAAGCGGCCGAAGGCGCGTTCGCGCAGGCCGGGCTCGGGCAGCACCGTGAGGCCGTGGGGTTTTGCGATCTCCTGCGCGGTCTGCCAGGCGCGCGAGAGGTCGCTCGCGTAGATCACGCCGATGTCTTCGTCCGCCAGTGCCTGCCCCACACGCTTGGCCTGCCACAAGCCGGTGGCGTTGAGCCCGATGTCGAGCTGGCCCTGAATGCGCGTGTCGACGTTCCAGGCGGTTTCGCCATGGCGAACGGCAATCAAACGGGTAATTTCTTCCATCCGGCGGGATTCTAGAAGCGCGTCATTTCTTTGCCGCGCGCAGCTCGATGTTCACCCGGCGCTCGCCCTGCGGCGGATTCGGAAACCCTTGGAGCGCGGCATCGAACATCACCGGCAGGATGGCCGCGCTCGCGTTGTACGGCCCGTCGTTGCGGGCCCGCGTTTCATAGATCACCCGGTTCGAGCCGATGTCGCGCAGCACGATGCTCACTTCGCGCTCATACCAGGGGTTGGCTGCGGGCGGCATGAAGGCCGGGCCGCCGTACCAGCCGCCGCCATACCAGCGGCGGGCGTAGCCGTGGTAACCATAGCCGCCATAACCCCAAGGGCCGTCGAAGAGCCATGGGTCCGCCCACGGCGAGAGGCCGGCCGTCACGCGCGCGCCGATCTGCGCGCTGTAGGTCGGGCGGGCATCGTCGCGGCGCAGGCCCACCTTTTCGAGCGCCGCGGCCGCCATCGCTTCCAGAGATTCCTGCCGGGCGGCGTCGGCCTGCTGCGACGGCAGGCGTTCGAAGCGGTAGGTGGCGCCGGATGGCACTGCGGCGAGCGAAGAAAAGCTCTTCACGTCGCTGTCCACCACCCAGGAGGTGGCGCAGCCGCTCAGTGTTGCTGCCAAAAAGAGAGCGAAAAATGCACGTTTCATGAGGGTCTCCGGGCTCCGCGGCCCCCAATTCCCCTGGGTTGCCGCTTCAGCCCTGAAGAATGCGCAGGGCTGCGGGTGCCTGGGAGAGCAGGTCGAAAGAGGGCGCGTCGAAGGCCTTGTCGCCGTCTTCGTCGGCCACGCCCGTCGCCTTCAGACCCTTGAAGTCATGCCGCGTTCCGTCCAGCAGATGCGAAGGCACCACGTTCTGCAGCGCGGTGAACATGTTTTCCACGCGGCCGGGGTGCTTCTTGTCCCATTCGCGCAGCATTTCGCCGACCTGCTTGCGCTGCAGGTTTTCCTGGCTGCCGCACAGGGTGCACGGAATGATCGGAAATTCGCGGTGCTGCGCCCAGCGCACCAGGTCTTTCTCGGCCACGTAGGCAAGGGGGCGAATGACGATGTGCTTGCCGTCGTCGCTCACCAGCTTGGGAGGCATGCTCTTCAACTTGCCCGCGAAGAACATGTTGAGGAAGAAGGTCTGCAGCATGTCGTCGCGGTGGTGCCCCAATGCCACCTTCGTGGCACCGAGTTCGTCCGCCACGCGGTACAGGATGCCGCGGCGCAGGCGGCTGCACAGGCCGCAGGTCGTCTTGCCCTCCGGAATCACGCGCTTGACGATGCTGTAGGTGTCTTGGTTCTCGATGTGAAAGGCCACGCCAAGCTCGCTCAGGTACTTGGGCAGCACTTCTTCCGGAAAGCCGGGCTGCTTCTGGTCGAGGTTCACCGCCACGATGTCGAAGTGAATCGGCGCCCGCGCCTTCAGCTTGAGCAGGATGTCCAGCATGGCGTAGCTGTCCTTCCCGCCCGAGACGCACACCATGACCTTGTCGCCCTCTTCGATCATGTTGTAGTCGACGATGGCGCGGCCCACCTCGCGGCACAGGCGCTTTTCGAGCTTGTGCGTCTCGCGCTCGATCTTCAGGGAATTGGTGGCGGCGCCGGCGACGGGCGCCTCGTCGATCCAGACGGCGTTCATTGGTGGACTACTTCAGGCAAATGAGGGGGAAGACCCCCGATTTTGCCTTGGATCACCATTCCCCGGCTTCGATGCGGATAGCCACCTCGCAGTCGTCGAAGATTTCGAGCTTGGCGATCTTCACCCGCACGCCGCGCACGCCGGGCAGCTGCAGCAGCCGCTGCGCGAGCTTGCCGATCAGGCTTTCGAGCAGGTTCACATGCTCGGCGGTGCACTCGTCGATGATGATGCGGCGCACCTTGCGGTAGTCCAGCACGTGAAAGATGTCGTCGTCCTGCGGCAGCAGCGGCTGTGGTCCCAGGTTCAGTTCGGCATCGACCAGGATCGGCTGGGGCGCCCGCTTTTCCTGCTCGAGGATGCCCAGGTTGGCGTCGAAGCGCAGCCCCTGGAGGGTGAGTGTCTGGTGGCCGTGCGGTATGGAAGACATGGTGTTGGGTGCTCACATGAGCGAGAAATCGCGCTCGAATCTCATCAGGTGCTGGCCGCCGTCCACCAGCAGCGTGGTGCCGGTGATCGAGTTGTTCTCCAGCGCAAATTTCACCGTGGCCACCACGTCGGCCGGCGTGGAAGAGCGGCCCAGCGGCGACAGCTTGTGCAGCTGCGCAAACTTTTCGTCGTCCAGCATGTGGCTCGAAAGCGTGAGGCCCGGCGCAACGCCGACCACCCGCACGCGCGGGGCCAAAGCCAGCGCCAGCATGGGCGTGGCGGCTTCCAGCGCGGCTTTCGAGAGCGTGTAGCTGAGAAAGTCGGGGTTCGGGTTCCAGAGCTTCTGGTCGAGCAGATGCACCACCGCACCTTGCGCATCGCGCAGCGCCACGTGGTCGCGCAGCGCCTGCGCCAGCAGGATGGCCGCCCCTGTGTTGCTGCGCGCATGGCGCTCCATGAGCGCATAGCTGAAGCTGGCGGCATCGTCGTGCTCGAAGAGCGCCGCACTGTGGACCACCGCATCGACCCCGCCGAAGTGCGCCGCCACCCGCGGCAGCAAGGCACGGGTGGCGCCTTCGTCGAGCAGGTCGGCCTCGAAGGCGGCCGATTTGCCCGAGAGCCCCGCGCATTCGGCGGACGTTTGCTCGGCCTCGATGCGAGAGCTGCGGTAGTGCACCGCCACCTGCCATCCCCCCGCGGCCAGCGCCAGTGCAATCTCGCGCCCCAGCCGGCGGCCCGCACCCGTGACGAGAACGGTGCGGGGGCCTGCGGAAAGCGGTGCTGTGCTCATGCGGACGGAGAAGGGAGAATCGGGGGGTGACGACAAAGACGACGAACAGTTTACCCATCGCCCTCGATGCCCTGATCGCCCGCGCCGTGGAACGCGCCGGCGGCTGGATCGGGTTCGACCGCTTCATGGCGCTGGCCCTGTATGCGCCGGGGTTGGGCTACTACGCCAACACCTCGGCCAAGTTCGGCCACATGCCGTCTTCGGGCAGCGACTTCGTGACCGCGCCCGAACTCACGCCCATGTTCGGCCAGGCGCTTGCCGCGCAGGTGGCCGAGGCGCTGCATAAGACTGGCACCGACACGGTCTGGGAGTTCGGTGCCGGCTCCGGCGCCCTGGCCGTGCAACTGCTGCACGCGCTCGACGAAATGGGCCGTACCGACGTGCGCTACCGCATCGTCGATCTTTCGGGCACCCTGCGCGAGCGGCAGCAGCAGGCCCTGGTGCGTTATGAAGGCCGTGTCGAGTGGCTTGGCGAACTGCCCGAGTCGATGCAGGGCGTGGTGATCGGCAACGAGGTGCTCGATGCGATGCCTGTGCAACTGCTGGCGCGCGTCGGCAGTCAGTGGTTCGAGCGCGGCATCGTGCGCAATGCAGGGGGCGACGGCTGGACCTGGGCCGACCACGAGACCGACCTGAGGCCGCCGTTCGAAGTGCCGGGCGAGCACGACTATTTGACCGAAATCCATCCGCAGGCCGAGGCCTTTGTGGCCACCTTGGCGGACCGCCTGACGAAGGGCGCGGCCTTCTTCATCGACTATGGTTTTCCGGAGCGCGAGTACTACCACCCGCAGCGCCACATGGGAACGGTGATGTGCCACCGGGCCCACCAGGCCGATGGCGATCCGCTGTCCGATGTGGGCTACAAGGACATCACGGCGCATGTCAACTTCACCGGCATTGCGCTCGCGGGGCAGGAGGCGGGGCTCGAGGTGCTGGGCTACACCAGCCAAGCGCGGTTTCTGCTGAACTGCGGGTTGCTGGAGAAGATGGAGCAGGGCTCTACTGCGGAGAGGGGAATGGCGGCTCGGCTCGTTCATGAGCATGAGATGGGGGAGCTGTTCAAGGTGGTGGGGTTTGCTGTGGGGGATGCTTGGGAGGCGATGGGGTTTTTGGAGGGGGATCGGAGTCATACGCTTTGACTCTTTGGCTTGTTTGTTTCCCGAGGCCGGGTCTCGCCCCGGCGGGCGACTCACTTTCTTTGCTTCGCCAAAGAAAGTAAGCAAAGAAAGGCGACCCCTACTGTCTGCGTCCCTCCGCTGCGCTACGGGCAACCTGCGGTGCTCGATTCCGGCGGGGGTCCGCAGAACTCGCTTCGCTCAAACAGCTGCGGCCCTGATCCCGCCTCCATCTGCGCTCCTCGGCGCATACAGAAGGGGTGGGAGCGGGCAGCCGTCGCTTCGCTCGGCCCCAACACGAACAGCCAACAGCCAATACCAACCCCCGCGGGCGCTGCGCGCCTGCGGGGCTTTGTGGCCGAGCGAAGCAAAGGCCCGTTCGGTTTCCAAGCCCCTCTGTATGCGCCGAGGAGCGCAGGGTTTCGCGGATCAGGGCTCGCAGCTGTTTGAGCGAAGCGAGTTCTGCGAGACCCCGCGAAACCCGAGCACCGCAGGTTGCCCGCAGCGAAGCGAAGGGTCGCAGACAGTGGGGTCGCCTTTCTTTTGCCTACGTTTCTTTGGCGAAGCAAAGAAAAGTAGGTCGCCCGCCGGGGCGAGACCCGGCCTCGGGAAACAAAAAAAGCCTACATAAGCTATCAACAAAGATTTCGTTGAGAAACCACCGCTGAAAACCTACATTGGCGGAATGACCGCTTCCCCCAAGACCGAAGCTCCTCCGCAGCACTTCGAAGTCCGCCCCTTCTCCGCCCCCGTAGGCGCAGAAATCCTCGGCCTCGACATCTCCAAGCCCATCAACGCCGAAGATTTCGCGCACATCCACCGCGCCCATCTGGACCACCACGTCCTGGTCTTCCGCGACCAACGGATTACGCCGCAAGAGCACATCGATTTCAGCCGCCGTTTCGGCCCGCTCGAGATCCACGTGCTGCATCAGTTCCACCTCAAGAACCATCCCGAGATCCTGATCGTCTCCAACATCAAGGAAAACGGCGAACCCATCGGCCTCGGAGACGCAGGCGTCTATTGGCACTCGGACATCTCGTACAAGCCCCAGCCGAGCCTCGGCTCGCTGCTGCATGCCCAAGAGCTGCCGAGCGAAGGCGGCGACACGCTCTTCGCCGATCAGCATCTCGCATGGGAAGCTCTAAGTCCGCAACTGCAGCAGCGCATCCTGCCGCTCAAGGCCGAGCACAGCTATCTCGCCAAGTACGAAGAGCTGCGCGCCAGGAACCCGTGGCGGCCCAAGCTTTCGCAGGCGCAGATCGACCAGGTCGCGCCCGCCGTGCAACCGGTGGTGCGCACGCACCCCGAAACGGGCCGCAAGGCGCTTTTCGTCAGCGAGCATTTCACGACGCGCATCGTCGGCCTGCCGCAGGCAGAAAGCGATGCACTGCTGGCCGAGCTGTTCGCGCACAGCGTGAAGCCCGAGTTCGTGTATCGCCACGCATGGGCGCCGCACGACCTGGTGTTCTGGGACAACCGCTCGCTGATGCACCTGGCCGCCGGCACGCCCGACCACCTGCGCCGCCGCCTGAACCGCACCACCGTCGTCGGCGACACGCCTTTTTGACGGCGTTCCCAGCTCAGGCGGCGCCGGGTTTGCGGGAACCCCGGCGCAGCGTGCGCAACTCGGCGTTGAGGAATTCCTTGGCGTCCCTCATCGCGCCATTCGGCATCTTGACCTGGTAGGGCTTGCCCGTCATTTCCGAGCGGGAAGCGCAGCGGTCGATGAAGTCTTCCGCGGTGACGATCTCGTCTTTGAAGTGATCGAACTTGGCCTGCATGTGCTTGGCGGCTTCGGCGGCGTCGTGTTCCTTGCCGTTGCGCATGAAGGTCATCGTCGTCATCCCGGAGACGCGCAGGATCAGCGTGTCGATGAGCTTTTGCTCCGACGCGGAAGGGGTGGCATGGGCCAGTACGGCCAGGGTGCCGAGCAGAAGTGCGAGCAGCGTGGTGCGCAGAAATCGAAATGAAGCCATTCGGGCAGGAGCGGTCAAGTTGCGGGCCATGCTAGAGCGCCGGCCCCCGGCGTGTCAAACCGGCCCCGGCTCGGGTCTAATCGCAGTTTTTGGCACGCGTCACTTCTCCATGAGCTCCCCGACCCCCGAACTTCTGTCGATTGCCAATGCGCTGGCCGATGCGGCCGCCGCGCAATCGATGCACTATTTCCGCACGCCGCTCGACATCATCACGAAGGCCGACGAAAGCCCGGTGACGCTGGCGGACCGCGCCGCCGAAACGGCCATGCGCGAGATTCTTGCCCTCCGTGTCCCGGCGGACGGCATCTTCGGCGAGGAGCATGGCCTCGAGCGGCTCGACGCCGAGTGCGTCTGGGTGCTCGACCCGATCGACGGCACGCGCAGCTTCATTACGGGCTCGCCGCTCTGGGGCACCCTGATCGGCGTGCTGCAAGGCGCCCGCGTGGTGCTCGGCATGGTCGACATGCCGGTGCTGAAAGAGCGCTGGGTCGGCCAGGCCGGCAAGGGCGCCACGCGCGACGGCCAGCTGGTGCACGTAAGCAGCTGTACCGAGGTGGCCAAGGCGCGCATCGTCACCACCTCGCCCGACATCTTTGCGCCGGCCGACTGGCAGGCTTTCGATCGCCTGAGCCGGCAGTGCGCGATGCGGCGCTTCGGCGGCGACTGCTACGGCTATGCCCAGCTGGCGGGCGGCACCATCGACCTGGTGGTGGAAACCGGGCTGCAGCCCTACGACTACCTGGGTCCCGCGGGCGTGATAGAGGCGGCGGGCGGCGTCATCACCGACTGGCAGGGGCGGCCGCTGGGGCTGGAGTCCGACGGCAGGGTGATTGCGGCCGCAACGCCCGAACTTCACCGACAAGCCATGGCCGTTCTTGCGGCCTAGACTGTTCCCATGTTCCGCTGGCTGATCGTCGTCGTCCTTGCACTGGTGCTCATGAGCGGCCTCACGGCCTGGCTGCGCCGGTTCGGCTTCGGGCGATTGCCTGGCGACTTCGAGTTCCGCGCCTTCGGCCGCGAGTGGCAATTGCCCATCTCCAGCACCCTGGTGCTCAGCATGATCGCGGCGCTGGTGGCGCGCTTCATCTAGCGCCATCGATGAACCAGAAGCCGAAAAGAAAGAGAAGAACCACGCGATGAGAGCCTGTGTTGACATCGGCGGCACCAAGGTGGCCGTGAGCCTTTCCGCATCGAGCGATGCGCCGCTGGTCGGCCGCCGCAGCGAACCGACGGCCAAGACCGGCGACAACGACGCCGTGGCCGTGCAGATCATGCGGATGATCGAGGAGGCCTGCACCGAGCAGGGGATCGATATCGCCACGATCGACCGCGTGGGCGTCTCGTCGACTGGCCCCTTCGAGCTGCGGGACGGCATGGTGGAACTGGCCACGCCCAATATCTGCGGCGGCATTGCCGGCCCGGCGCGCGGGCTGCCCAACAACTGGATGACGGCCATCATCGAAGCCCCGCTGGCGCGGCGTTTCGGCAGCGTGCGGGTCGAGAACGACGCCGTGGCCGCGCTGGAGGCCGAGCGCCAGTGGGGTGCGCTGCAAGGGATGGACAACTGCGCCTACGTCACCTGGAGCACCGGCGTGGGCGTGGGCCTGTGCGTCGATGGCCGCGCGCTGCGCGGCAAGAACGGCAACGCGGGCCATGCGGGCCACAGCTTCGTTGCAGACGATGCCAGCGGCGCGCTCTGCGGCTGCGGCAATCTTGGCGACGTGGAGGCGCTGGTGGCGGGCAACTCCATTGCTCGCCGTTTCGGGCAGCCCGCGCCCGACTTGTTCGCCGCCGCTTCGGCGGGTGAGCCGCATGCCATAAGCATCGTCGATGCGCTGTGCCGCGTCACCGGACGCATGCTCTACAACCTGGTGGCGACGCTCGATCTCCAGCGTATCAGCCTGGGCGGCAGCGTGTTCTGGCACCACCGCGATTTTCTGCTGCCGCGGCTGCAGGCACAGGTCGACGGCAAGCTGCTGCCGCTCACGCGCGGCGTGACGCTGGTGCCCGCGGGGCTCGGCGAAAAGGTCGGCGACTACGCCGCCCTGGCGCTGCTCGACTGAGAAGGTGCGAATGAACCTGCTGCGCACCCCGATCTCGCACCTGCGGTCCTCACCGTACGCGAGTACGGTTCCGCTCCTCGACGCAAGCTCGGGGCGCTCGCGACGGTTCCTTCACACCTTCTGACGCCGGCGCACTGCGGCTCATCAGCGTCTCGACGATCTGACCCAGGCGGCGCAGGCCCGAGTCGACCGCCTCGCCATACGGCCAGCCGCAGTTGATGCGCAGGTAGTGATCGAAGCGCGACGAGTTCGAGAACAGCGTGCCGGGCGCCACCACGATCCGCTCGGCCAGCGCCGCGTCGAAAACCCGCGACGATGAAAGGCGCTCCGGCAGCTCGACCCACAGCTGCAGCCCGCCCGGCGGCAGGTTGATGCGGGTGCCCGCCGGAAAGTAGCCGGCAATCGCATCGGCGGTCTGCTCGCGCTGCGTCTTCAGGCAGGCGCGCAGGTGGCGCAAATGGCGGTCGTAGGCGCCGGTGCCCATGAACAGGCCCGCCGCGCTTTGCGAAAGCCCCTCGTTGTTGCGCGTTTGCGCGAACTTGAGCATCTCCACCCGCGCCTGCCAGCGGCCGGCCGTGATCCAGCCCAGCCGCAGGCCGGGCGCCAGGATCTTGTGCAGCGAGGCGCAATAGATCACGTTGCCGCTGGTGTCCCAGGACTTGAGCGCGCGCGGCGGCATTGGCGCGTCGACGAGCTCGCTGTAGGTGTCGTCCTCGATCAGCGGAATGGCGTGCCGCTCGCACAGCTGCGCGAGCCGTGCCTTGTGGGCATCGGGCATGACGCTGCCCAGCGGGTTCTGCAGGTGCGGTACCACCACCACGGCCTTGATGTTGTCGTAGGCGCCGATCGCGAGTTCCAGCGCCTCGATCGAGATGCCCGTTTGCGGGCTGGTCGGGATTTCCAGCGCGCGCATGCCCAGGCTCTCGAGCACCTGCAGCAAGCCGTAGAAGGTGGGTGACTCCACCGCCACCGTGTCGCCCGGCTGCGCCACGGCGCGCAACGCGAGGTTCAGCGCCTCGATGCAGCCATTGGTCACCAGGATGTCTTCCGGAGAAATCGTCATGCCCACCCGCACGCTGCGCTGCGCGAGCACTTCGCGGAACTGGCGGTGGCCCTTCAGTTGCGCCGCCACCGTCAGCAGCTCGGGTTGTTGGCGCAGCACGCGCGTCATCGCGTTGCGCAAGGCCTCGGCCGGGTACAGCTGCGGTGCGCCGCGCGCAATCGAGAGATTGAGCTTTTCCGGAATCTGCCGGCGGCGGGCCACGAAGTCCGACACTTTGGCGTGAATGCCCACGTACTGAGCCGGATCGGGCGGCACGCCGGCCGCGGGCTCTTCCATGGGGGCAATGGCCAGCCGCTTGGGGCGCCGCACGAAGTAGCCCGAGCGGTCGCGCGCCTCGACCCAGCCGTCGCTCTCCATGGTGCGGCACAGCTGCAGCGCGGTCGACAGGCTGATGTCGTGCAGGCGCATGAGGCTGCGCAGCGAAGGCAGCTTGTCGCCCTGCTTGAGAGAACCCGTGTGGATCGCGTCCACATAGCGTGCTGCAAGCTGGCGGTAGAGCGGTAGCGAATCCATGGCGTCGATGCTCTTCCTGTCGCGCGTCCGAAAACAGATGCAGATGCGCAGAAAAACCACCATAACAGATGCCTGATGGCAGGCGCTGTTCCGGTGCGAATCGCCTTGGCGTGTGCCTGTTTTCCGGGCGCCCGAATTCCTACGATGACCGCACCAACTCCAGAAGGTACGCCCATGTCTCCCCTCACGCTCGATAGATTGCCCGATACCCTCGTGCTGCACCCTGGGCAGGCCTTGCGTGCCTCGCTCGACCCCGCCACCTGGATCGAAATGCTGGAAGGCTGCGCGCAGCTGGTGTCGCCGCCGTCATGGTTCGGCGACACGGTGTTCACCGCCAAGACCGTGCTGAACGAAGGCGACGTGCATCGCCTGGAGCGCGGCGGCTGGATCGAACTCTCGGCGCTCACGCCGGTGCGGCTGCGCGTGCATGCGCCGCGGCAGGCGGCGGTTGCGCCGGCTTCCCGGCAGCCTACGGAAACGCGGCCGGTGATGCGGCTGGTGCGGCTCCTGACCGGAACCTAGCCGCCCGGCTTCCTACCGCTGGCTCGCGGCTTCGCGCAGCGCATCGAGAAAGCTGCGCCGCCACCAGTGAATGTCTTGCTCGCGGATGCGCGACAGCAGCTTCTGGTGCCGCTCGCGCCGCTCCTCGAGCGGCATCTGGAGCGCCTGCTGCACGGTTTCGGCGGTGCCGTGCGTGTCGTAGGGGTTCACCAGCAGCGCTTCCTTCAGCTGCTCGGCTGCGCCGGCAAAGCGCGAGAGCACCAGCACGCCGGGGTCGGCCGGGTCCTGCGCCGCAATGTATTCCTTGGCCACCAGGTTCATGCCGTCGCGCAGCGGTGTGACCAGCCCCACCGCGGCCGCACGGCACAGCCCTGGCACGCGCTTGCGGGCCACCATGCGGTGGATGTAGCGCACCGGCATCCAGTCGAGCTCGCCGTAGTCGCCGTTGATGGCGCCGCACAGCGATTCGAGCTCGCGCCGGATGTCGCCATAGGCATCGACCGTTTCGCGCGTGGGCGACGCGATCTGGATCAGCGTGGCGCTGCGGCGGTTCTCGGGGTAGTTGGCAAGCAGCTCGCGGAAGGCGCGCACCCGCTGCGGAATGCCCTTGGAGTAGTCGAGCCGGTCGATGCCCAAGAGCAGCCGCCGCTGCGAGTACTCGCGCTTCATGGTCTCGAACATGTCGCGCGATTCCTTGGCATGCGTGAGCGCCGCGAACTCGTCGACGTCGATGCCGATGGGGAAGGCGCTGCAGCGCACCGTCTGGCCGTAGGCGCGGTACATGTCGTCGCCCAGGTATTCGCCATGCGCCTCGTTGCGCACGTAGTGCTCGAAGTGCTGCACGTCCTGCTGCGCCTGGAAGCCGATCAGGTCATAGGAGAACAGCGAGCGCATGAGCCACTCGTGCTGCGGAACGGCCGCGATGATGATCTGCGGCGGCAGCGGAATGTGCAGGAAGAAGCCGATGCGCTGCGTGCAGCCCATGGCGCGCAGCTCGGCCGCGAGCGGGATCAGGTGGTAGTCGTGGATCCAGATGATGTCGTCTGGCTTGAGCATCGGCATCAGCTTGCGCGCGAACAGCTGGTTCACGCGCCGGTAGCCGCCGATGAAGCCGGCTTCGAAGTGGGCCAGGTCGAGCCGGTTGTGGAACACCGGCCACAGCACGTCGTTGCTGTAGCCCAGGTAGAAGCTGTCGTGGTCCTCGCGGCTCAGGTCGATGGTGGCGAGAGTGACCTTGCCGGCGTGCTGCATGTGCAGCTCGCCTTCGCCCGTGGGACCGTCCTCGACGATCTGGCCGCTCCAGCCGAACCACAGGCCGCCGCTTTGCTGCAGGCTTTCGCCGAGCGCAACGGCGAGGCCGCCCGCCGCGGGCTTGCGCGGATCCGCCACGCGGTTGGATACAACAACGAGGCGACTCATATGCAGGAGTCCCAAGGTGCCGACAGCCGCACGGCCGCGTTGATGATGCCGACCATCGAATAGGTCTGCGGAAAGTTGCCCCACATCTCGCCCGTGACCGGGTGCGTGTCTTCCGAGAGCAGGCCCAGCGGATTGCGCGCCGCCAGCATGGTCTCGAAGATTTGCCGCGCTTCGGCCTTGCGGCCGATCTTGGCCAGCGCGTCGATGCGCCAGAAGGTGCAGATGTTGAAGGCAGTCTCGGGCTTGCCGAAATCGTCGGCCGCTTCGTAGCGGCGCATGTAAGGGCCGTCGCAAAGCGACTTTTCCATGGCGTCGACAGTGGAAATGAAGCGCGGGTCGCGCGCGTCGATCAACCCCACCTCGACCATCAGCAGAATGCTGGCGTCCAGTTCGTGGCCGCCGAAGCTTTCGGCAAAGGCCTGGCGCTCCTCGCACCACGACTTGGCCAGGATTTCTTCCTTCATGCGCGCGGCGTGGCCGTGCCAGTACGCGGCGCGCTCGGGCAGCTCCAGCGCGCGCGCGATCTTGGCAAGCCGGTCGCAGGCGGCCCAGCTCATCAGTGCCGAGCTGGTGTGCACGCGGGCGCGGGTGCGCAGCTCCCACATGCCCGCATCGGGCGTGCCATAGACGCGAATCGCCTGTTCGCCGACCGCTTCGAGGTGCGGAAACTCGGCCACGCCCGCGCGGGCGAGCAGGCGGTGGTCATGAAAGGCCTGCGCCGCGCCGAGCACGATGTTGCCGTAGACGTCGTGCTGGAAGTGCTCCTGCGCCTGGTTGCCCACGCGCACCGGCCCCATGCCGCGGTAGCCCGCGAGGTTCTCGACCATCGACTCGGGCAACTCGCGCTCCAGTCCGATGCCGTACAGCGGCTGGATGTGCTCGCCGTGCGAGCCGATCACCACGTTGCCCAGCCAGCGCAAGTAGTCTTCCATGGTGCCGACTTCGCTCAGCGAGTTGAGGGCGCGCACCACGAAGAAGGCATCGCGCAGCCAGCAGTAGCGGTAGTCCCAGTTGCGCTGGCTGCCCGGCGCTTCGGGAATGCTCGTGGTCATGGCCGCGACGATGGCGCCCGTGTCTTCGTACAGAGAGAGCTTGAGCGTGATGGCCGCGCGGATCACCGCATCCTGGTATTCGAACGGAATCGCAAGCCGCTTGCTCCAGGTGCGCCAGTAGGCGATGGTTTCCTGCTCGAAGCTGCGCGCGGTGTCGGCAATGCCGTCGAGCAGGGTTTCGTCGACGCCGAACATGAAGTTGTATTCGCGCGAAATGACGAAAGGCTGGCGCGAAAGAATGTGCGAAATCGACGCGTCGGTGTTGAGCCGCAGCGTGATGTCCGGGCCCACATAGCGGATGTGGTTGCTGCCGCGCGTCACTTCCAGCGGCGCCGAAGCACCCCACTGAAAGCGCGGATCGAGCGCGACGCGGATCCGCGGCGCGCCGGCAATCGGCCGCACACGGCGCACCATCATCAGCGGACGAAAATAGCGCGAGCGGCTGTAGAAGCGCGGCGCAAAGTCGGTGATCTCGATGCCCTGGCCGGCGCTGTCGAACAGCTGCGTGCGCAGCACCGCGGTATTGGGCTCGTACCACTGCTTGCTGGAAGCGAAGTCTTCGATTTCGATGGCCCAGGCGCCGGCTTCCTCGCCGGGATGCAGCAGGGCGTTGAACACCGGGTCGCCGTCGAAGCGCGGCAGGCAGCACCACACGGCGCGTCCGCGTGCATCGATGAGCGCGCTGTAGGCGCAATTTCCAATCAGGCCGACGTCGAGCGAGGGCTCCGCCGGCGGCCCGAAGCCGCGGGGAACCGCCAAAACCGCGGCGCGCGGGTCGACCGGCGCCCGGTCGGCGGGCCCGGCGGCGCCGGAAAGGGATATGCCCGCGCGATCCTCGGGTGCTTTCGACAGTTGCAGCTCGCTCATTCAGGATTCCTCGGGGACTCGTTTTTCTTGCGTTCCGGCGCGGCGAGCTGGTCGCGCATCTCGACCAGCCATTCGTAGACCGCGCGGGGCGATTCGAGCCGGTGCAGCGCCAGGCTCGGGCCCGAGCCCACCTTGATGCCGATGCCGCCGCGCGGCTGCACCACCGCGAAGCCGCTCTCGTCGGTGGTGTCGTCACCGGCAAAGACCGGCCTGCGTCCCGCGAACGGGGCCTCGTTCATGAAGGCCTCGATGGCAATGCCCTTGTTGATGCCTGTGGGCTTGACCTCGAACACGAACTTGCCGTGCATCAGTTCGAGCTGGGGCCGGCCTGTGATGGCGCGCGACATGGCGTCGCGGCACACGGCCTCCAGCTGCGGCGCGAGCCGGTAGTGCAGGGCGATAGCCGCATGCTTGCGTTCGACCAGCAGGCCTTCATGCACGCGCGCCAGCTCGTTGGCGATGTCCAGAATGGGCACGAGGTCGGGCGCGTGCTGTTCCTGCATGTGGCCCTGCGAGTCGCGGCGCTGCACGCCGTGTTCGCCGGCGGCCGGCAGCCGCAGCGGCGCGAGGAAGCGGTCGATGACGTCGATCTGGCGGCCCGACACCACGGCGAGGGCGCCGCCGAGCTGGTCGCGCAGGTCTTCGAGCAGTGCCACCAGGGCGGAAGGAATCTCGATCGCCTCGGGGGTGGGTGCGAGCGCGACCAGCGTGCCGTCGAAGTCGAGAAAGAGGGCGGTATCTCGGCCCAACGGAGGTGGCAACTGGGAGGACATTGGCATCGGCGAAAACCATAACACGGGCATTTCATTTCCCGTGTCGGCCAAAGTCGGACGTATGCCCGCGGCGGCACCGCACCGGGGACGGCCGCCGGCGTGCCGAGGCAGGGCTTCAGCTTCAGCCCAGCAATGCCGCCACGGCCGCCACAGCCTCGACGCGCGCGCGATGGATCGCCTCGCCGATTTGCGGCCCCGTGGCGCCTGACTGCTGCGCCGTGCGCGCCACCGCGTCGGTTGCCACGCCGGCCGCCGCGGAGAGCACCGCGAGCAGCCGGTCGCGCTGGGGATAGGGCCGGTCTTCGAATCCGAGCCGGCCGCGCGAGTCGCACTCGCAAGCCAGCAGCACGTCGCCGAAACGCGCGGGCTTGCGGAATGCATCGCAACGCTCCAGCAGGCGCACCAGCCCCGCCGCCTCGAGTTCGCCGCTGCCATGGATGTTGCCGTGCTCACGCGCCACCACTTCGGCGAGCTCGCGAATGTCGACCGGCACGCGCCAGCGGTCGCACACCGCGTGCAGCAGTTCGGCGCTGCGCTTCTCGTGACCCGTGTGGCGCGGCAGCAGCCCGGGCTCGGTCGTGCCCTTGCCGAGGTCGTGCATCAGGCAGGCAAAACGCACCGGCAGCGGCGCCTTGAGCCTGGCGCTGGTGTCGACGACCATCATCAGGTGCGCGCCGGTGTCGACCTCGGGGTGATGCTCCGCGGACTGCGGCACGCCCCAGAGCCTGTCGACTTCGGGCAGCAGCACGGCCAGCGCGCCGCAGGCCCGCAGCACGTCGAACATGCGCGAGGGGCGCGTTTCCATCAGGCCGCGGGCCAATTCCTGCCAGACGCGTTCGGCCACCAGCGCATCGGTTTCGCCGGCCTCGACCATTTCGCGCATCAGGGCCATGGTTTCGGGCGCGACCGAAAAGTCGTCGAAGCGTGCCGCGAAGCGCGCCACCCGCAGGATGCGCACCGGGTCTTCGCGGAAGGCATCGGTCACATGGCGCAGCACTCGCTGTTCCAGGTCGCGCCGGCCGTGGAAGGGGTCGGCCAGCTTGTCTGGATCGGGCTCGAAGCTTCCGTCGGGCTGCACCCACTCGGCGGGCATTGCGATGGCGTTGACCGTGAGGTCGCGCCGCGCCAGGTCTTGCTCCAGCGTGACGTCTGGCGACGCATGCACGGTAAAGCCGCGGTAGCCGGGCGCGCTCTTGCGCTCGGTGCGGGCCAGCGCGTACTCCTCGCGGGTCTGCGGGTGCAGGAACACCGGAAAGTCGCGCCCCACGGGCAGGTAGCCGCGCGACGTCATTTCTTCGGGTGTGGCGCCCACCACCAGCCAGTCATGGTCGGACACCGGCCGCCCGAGCAGCCGGTCACGCAGCGCGCCGCCGACGAGATACGTTTTCATGCGCTCCAGTGTAGGGATATCCATACTCCAAGAAATAGAACGACCGTTCGATAATTTTCTGGCAAATCAAAGGAACGTTCGCCGATTTGTCCGAAAGGCAGCCGCTGTTCCAGCAGCTGCCGCGTGCCACGAACATTAAAACCAAAGGAGCAATCACAGCATGAAGAAAACAATGTTTGCGCTTGCGGCAGTGAGCGCAATGGCGTCCGGGGGCGCTTGGGCGCAGAACGCCGGGGACTGGGTCATCGGCGCGGGCTGGCTTCGAATGTCGCCGCAGGATTCGAGCAAGCCGCTCACGTTCACGGCGCCGGTGCACAGCGTCGTACCCGGTTCGGGCGCGTCGGTGAGCGACGCCGACACGCTCGGCTTGAGCGCTGTTTATTTTGTCGACAGCCACTGGGCCGTGGAGGGGGTGCTGGGCATTCCGCCAAAGTTCAAGCTCGACGGCGAAGGCACGCTGGCCCGCATCGGTGAACTGGGCGAAGCGCGGCAATGGAGCCCGACGATCCTGGGCAAGTACTACTTCAACGAAGGCAGCAGTGCCTTCCGTCCGTTCGTGGGCCTGGGCGCCACCTACGTCTGGTACAGCGACGTCAAGCTCACGCCGGGCCTGCAGGGCGCCTTGGGCAGCCAGGTGCGCCAGCCGCCGCTTTCCACCTCGACCACCGCCAAACTCGACAGTTCGTTCGCGCCCGTGCTCAATGCCGGCGTGGCCTACCAGTTCGACAAGAACTGGGGCGTGTCGTTCTCGGTGTCCTACATTCCGCTGAAAACCAAGGCCAAGCTCACCACCACGTCGATCACCGGCCTGCCGGTGGCCACCAGCGAAGCCAGGCTCAAGCTCAATCCGATCGTGACGTACCTCGCGGTGACCTATCGCTTCTGAGCCTCGGCCTCGAAGAGTTCAGCGCGCCTTGCGGTACGGCTCTTCGAACTGCAGGAAGTCCTTCTCGGCCAAGGCGTCGTCGATCCACGCCTTGACGCCGGGCAGGGCGTGCACACGCTCGATGTACGCCGTGATGGCCGGCGGCACCGGCAGCCCGTAGGTCTTGATGCGCGTGCCCACGGGTGCGAAGTAGGCGTCGGCATTGCTGAACTCGCCGAACAGCATCGGGCCGCCATGGGCACTGAGCAGGTCGGTCCACATCTGCACGATGCGGTCGACCTCGCCCTGCAGGCCGGGGTTGTCCTTCAGCAGCTGTGCGCCGACGTCGGCCAGCGACGCCTCGATGTTCATGACGCAGAGGCTGCGAAGGTTTCCGAAGCCCGAGTGCATCTCGGCGCAGATGCTGCGCGCGCGGGCCCGGTCGGCCGTGGCGCGGGGCCACAGCTGCTTCTCGGGAAATGTCTCGGCCAGGTATTCGGCAATGGCGAGCGTGTCCCACACCACCAGGTCGCCGTCGACCAGCACCGGCACCTTGGCAACGGGATTCAGCGAGCCGATGGTTTTCTTGAACTGCGAATTGGCCTCGAACGAATCGAAGCGCACCTTCACTTCCTCGAACGGAATGCCGGCCTGCTTCATGAGCACCCAGGGCCGCATGGACCAGGACGAGTAGTTCTTGTTGCCGATGTAGAGCTTGCGCATCGCGTTGTGATCCTGCGGTTCAGATGAGAAGAAGGCCTTCAATGCTAGCCGGGCCGCACGTACGGATTGATGCCGAAGCGCGCGCGAATTGATGCATGCGGCGCGCAGAGGCTATCGTTTATCAGCGTGGCGGCGGGTCTTCAGGAGAGGCGATCACGCGGGACGCCTCGCCGTTCTTACCTTCGTCGTGCGGCGGACCGACCAGCCGCTCGATCAGGTTCACAAGGCGCGGCACCAGCGAAAGCACGGCCAGCGCCAGCAGCGCGCTCAATACCGCAGTCACCTCGCGGCCAAGCCCGCAGGCCATGCCGATGGCGGCCGTCATCCACAGCCCGGCGGCGGTGGTGAGGCCCTGCACCTGGTGCTCGTCCTTGCCCTGCTTGAGGATGGTGCCGGCGCAAAGAAAACCCACGCCCGCCACCAGGCCCTGGATCACCCGGCTCATGTCAGCCGGAACAATGCCGGTCTGCTGCGGAATGAGCACGAACAGCGCCGAGCCGATGGCCACCAGCATATGAGTGCGCACGCCGGCCGCCTTGCCCTGCTGCTCGCGCTCGAAGCCGAGCATGAAGCCGATGACCGCCGCAAGCATCAGGCGAACCACGATGCGCGTGAGCTGGGCGACGTCGCCCACGTCCGAGAACTCGGCCGCAACGGTGTCGAGTACCTGGTCGCCCCAGCTCATGTCAGGGGAGGTCCTTGTTGGGTTCGGGTTCGGCCGCGTCGCGCGGGCCCACCCGGCCCAGGCGCTCTTTCAGCGACTGCGGCTTGCCGGTGATGATGGCGGCATAGTTGGTGGTGTTGGCCAGCACTTTCTTCACGTAGTCGCGCGTCTCGTTGAAGGGCACGTTCTCGGCCCAGATCGCGGCTTCCATCACCGGGCCGTTGCGCCAGTTGCGCGGCCGGCCGGGGCCGGCGTTGTAGGCCGCGGCGGCCAGCGCCATGGAGCCGTCGAAGTCGTCGAGCGCCAGCTTCAGGTAGTTGGTGCCGATGGTGATGTTGGTCTCGCGGTCGTTGATCTGCCCCGGCGTGAAGTCGTTCATGCCGATCTTGCGGGCGGTCCAGCGGGCCGTGGCGGGCATGACCTGCATGAGGCCCGAGGCACCCACGCCAGAGCGGGCGTCCATGATGAAGCGGCTTTCCTGGCGGATCAGCCCGTACACGTAGGCCGGGTCCAGCCCGATGTCCTGGCTCTTGCGCAGCACGGTGTCGTGGAACGGCATGGGGAAGCGCTGCTCCGCGTCGATCACGCCCTTGGTGCGCTCGCTGGTGTTGATGCAGCGGTCCCACACCTCGCGCTGGCAGGCGAAGTCGGCCGCGGCCAGCAGCGCGCGGTCGTCCATGCCGCCCTTGTCGTGCAGGTTCGTGGCGTAGTTCCATTCGCGCGTGCCTTCGGGGCGCAAGCCGATCGCGATGGCGTAGAGGCCGCGGTTGAGCCCGATGTTGCCGCGCGCGGCGGCTTTTTCCTCGGGCGTGAGCGGCGCGGGCCGGGTCGGCGTCACGATGCGCTGGCCGAGTTCTTCGAGCGCCAGCATTTCGTAGAAGCCGCGTGTGCCGGCAATGCTCTGGTAGAGCTCGCGTGCCTGGGCGCGGCGCTCGTCGCCGCCGGCGGCGCTGAGCGCGCGCGCCTTCCAGTAGACCCAGGCGGGGTCGAGCTGGGCGGTTTCACTCATGGCGTTGATGGCAGGCGCCACCTCTTTCCACTGGCCGTTGCGCAGCGCGGCGCGCACGCGCCAGCCGAGCATGTCGTCGGATAGGTCGCCGTTCTTGGTGACGTTGGCGAAGTAGCTGCCGGCCATGGGCGAAAGCTTGCCCGCCGCCTGGCGGCCGATGGTGCCCCAGAGCCAGTTGCGCTCTTCGGCGGAAAGCATCGGGCCCCACTTGCTGTCGAGCTGCGTGGCGGCCTGCTCCGGGTCGGCCATGGCAATCTTGATGAGCGCCAGAACCACCAGCTCCTTGCGCGACTTGGCGGCCACGAAGGCGCGGCCGGCCAGGAACTTGGCCGCGCTGGCGTTGAGCTCTTCGAACAGCGGCAGCGCATCCGGGGCGGCAATGGTCACGGCGCCGCGCGCGGCCTGCGGGCGGTTGGCCTCCATGGCCAGCCGGGCCTTCTTCCAGACGTCGTTGGTCGAGATCAATCGGGCAGCGGCCATGCGGTCGGCGGCGGTAAGGCAGCCGTCGTCGGCCTCCTTCTGAGCGAACCAGTTGCGGCGCACCTCGTCGGCCTGGGCCTGGGTGGCGGTGCCGGAGCGCAGCGTCTCGACCAGCACCGCATAGCAGCGCACCTGCGCGTCGTCGCCCATGCGGAAGCCGGCAATGGCAGCGGAAAAACCGTCCCAGTCGCGGCGCTGGCCCAGCAGCAGCAGCCAGTCGTTGCGCAGGCGGTCTTCCTGGTAGGTGCCCGGGTAGCGGGCGAAGAAGTCTTGCACCTCGTTCGGCGAGGCTTCCTGCAGGCGTGCCTTGAGCTCCCAGTAGGCGGCCCAGGGTTCGAGCGCATGGCCGCGCGCCTGGGGCAGCAGGGCGGCAAGGCGGCCCTTGTCCCCGCGCTGGAAAGCCTGTTTCATTTGAATCAGCACGTCGTCATTGCTGTTGTTTTGCGCGACCGCGTGCTGCTGTGAAAGCAGTGCAGCAGCTGCTACAACAGCGGAAAAAACGAGTGCGGACGCTGCGCGGCGCGGGCGGTGGCGCATGGATGCCAAAATGCTTGGGAACTGCATCGGGGGATTATGGACAAGTCAAAGGATGCCGACACCTCGGCGACCGTGAGTTTTCTCAAGGATCAGCTGCGAAAAGCGCTGATCGAGCAGCGCCTGGCCATGCCCGACCGCCTGGCCAGGGCCGACCTTCTGCAGCGGGTCATGCGGATCTGGCTGGTCGGGCGGCCCGACACGGTGATTGGCGCCTACTGGTCCATCAAGGGCGAATTCGATCCGCTGCCCGCATTGCACCGCTGGAAGGAAGACGGCGAGCTCATCGACGAGCCGCAGCGCCGCCGCATCGGGCTTCCGGTGATGAACAAGGTGCACAAGACGCTGACCTTTCATGCCTGGTACCCGGGCTGCCAGATGGAGGAAGACGCCTACGGCATTCCCAAGCCCAAGGACACCGAGCTCATCGTGCCCACGCTGCTGTTCGTGCCCTGCGTGGGTTACAGCGCGGGCGGCTACCGCCTGGGCTACGGCGGCGGCTTTTACGACCGCACGCTGGCCGCGCTGGAGCCGCGCCCGTTCACGGTGGGGCTGGGCTTTACCAACGGCTTTCTCGACGAATACGAGCCCGAGGCGCACGACCTGCCGCTCGATGCCATCCTCAACGACAACGGCGTTGTCTGGCCAACCAGCTGAGCCGGCTCAGTCGATGTTGTCCACGGTGTCCGGGTCGGGCACCTCGCCGATGGTCTCGCGCGTGGTGATGGCCTGGGCCTGGAGCCAGTCCCAGAAAGCCCTGATTTCCGGCCGCAGCGCATTGCGCGGCCCGGCAATGAGCCAGTAGCCCATCGGCGAATCCATGCGGTGCTGCGGCAGCACCTCCACCAGGTCGCCGTTGGCCAGGCTTTCGGCAATGAGCGAGCTGCGCGCCAGCGTCACGCCCTGGCCGGTGAGCGCGGCCTGCACCATCTGGTAGGCATAGTTGAAATAGAGCCAGCGCTTGGGTTGCGCCCTTTCCAGGCCGTTCACCTCGAACCAGCGCCGCCAGGTCAGCCATTCGAGGTGCGTGCGGTGCGCGTCGCCGGCCTCGATCAGCGTGAAGCCCGCAATGTCGGCGGGCGTCTTGATGGGCGGGCTGCTCTTCAGCAGCCAGGGGCTCGCCACCGGCGTCAAGGTTTCGCCAAAGAGGCGCACCGCCGTGGCCGGCATGGCCTCGCGAGGACCGTAGCGCAGGGCAATGTCCACGTCGGCCACTTCGAGGTCCACTGCCACGTCGCTGGCGTCGATGCGGATGTCGATTTCGGGGTTGTCGCGCTGAAAGGCCTCTAGCCGCGGAATGAGCCACATCGATGCAAAAGACGCAAATGTGGTGAGCGAGACGCTCTTGCGGCCCGCGCTCTGGCGAATCTGGCGCACGGCCGTATCGATGCGCGGCAGCGATTGCTGCACCGCCAGCAGCAGTTGCGCGCCCGCGCTCGTGAGCTCCACCGCCCGCGTATGGCGCAGGAACAGCGGCACGCCCACTTCTTCCTCGAGCGACTGGATCTGGCGGCTGACCGCCGACTGGGTGAGCGCCATTTCTTCGGCGGCGGCGCGAAAGTTCAGGTGCCGCGCCACGGCTTCGAAGGCGCGCAGGTGTCCGGCCGAAATCGGGCGGGAGCGCAAGTGGGTTTGTGAATGCTGCATGAAAGAGGGCGTGGACGGCATCGATCGATTGATGCGAATTCGGAATCAGTAGGCTACTTCGTTTTCATTGGACTGCCAACAGGCCCCGAACGATCATTCATTCCCGAACTGCGCCATTGCCTCCTTCTGTGTCATCGCACTTCGGCAACGCCCAAGGAGTTTCATCATGTCTACCGCCGTCTGCACCAACGAATCGCTCGCTTCCCTGTCGTCTGCCCGTACCGCTTCCGCCGTTCCCCCGGCTGTGCGCCGCGGTGCCTGGCAAATTGCCCCCGGCGAGGCAATGAGCCTCAAGGCGCGGTCGGCCAGCGTGCTGCGCGTGAAGCAGGGCCGGGTGTGGATCACGCCGGACGCCACCTCGGCCACGGCCAGCGAAGACCTGGTGCTGGCCCCCGGCGAGTCGCTCAACGTGGCCGCCGGCCAGCGTATCGTCATGGAAGCGTGGGATGGCTACGGTGCCACCTACTCGTGGGATCCTGCGGCCTGAACGGTCGACTCCCCACGGCGGAAAGGCGGCTTCGGCCGCCTTTTTCGTTTTCAGCCGTTGATGTCGAAGCTGGAGCGCAGCGCCAGGAAGTGCTTCAGGGCTGCTTCGCCTTCCAGCGCATGCACGCCGGCCATGAGGTGGGGCCCTTCGCTTTCGGCCAGGCCCATGCCGAAGCCCGAGTAGCGGCGGGCGGCCAGGGCGCCCTCGTAGACCACCCGCACGTCGGTGTGCCGTGAATCCTGGTCGATGCGCTGCATCAGCGTCTTCACGGCTTCGGGCGGGCCTTCAAGGTGCTGGCAGAAGCGCATGCCGTCAAAGACCAGGAGACCGGTGATCTGGTGTTGCGCATTGCGTGCACGAGCCTGGGTCACTATGGCGCCGACCGTGGCGGGTGGCAGGTCTTGCGTGAGCACGCTGCAATAAAAAATCTCGAAAAGCGACGTTTCTTCTGTCATGCGAGCGGGTGCGAAAAACGTGCGAAGTGTATGAAGCCCCGGCATACGCCGAAATGTAAAAAGACACAGGTAAAAGGCCTATAGTGGCGCGTGAAATTCGAGGACCATTCACCCCCTGCCTTGCCGCCGCAGGGGGCCAACCCCTGTGACGACTGTGCCTTGCGCAAGCTCGAGGCCTTCTTGCCGGCATCAGCGGATGAGCTCAAGACCATCGAGTCCTTTCGGGTCGGCGCCCGACGCGTTCCAGCCGGCGGCGCCATCGTCGAAGAGCACCGGCCAAGCGCCCAGCTGTTCACCCTTTATTCGGGTTGGGCGTTTCGCTACAAGACACTGAGCGATGGGCGGCGCCAGATCCTGAGTTTTCTTCTGCCCGGCGATTTCATCGGCCTGCAGGACGAGTTTGCCGAAGGCCAGACGCATGGTGTGGAAGCCGTGACCGACACCACGCTTTGCGCCTTTTCGCGCGACCGGCTCTGGGAACTGTTCCATGCCCAGCCCAAGCTGGGCTACGACATCACCTGGCTGGCCGCGCGCGAGGAAAAGATCGTGGACGACAACCTGGTGACCGCCGGCCGCCGCAATGCGAGCGAACGGGTCGCCATGCTCCTGATGCACCTGTACCGCCGCGCCGAGCGTGTGGGCATGGTGCGCGATGGCTGGGTGGAGTTTCCGTTCAACCAGCAACACCTGGCCGATGCGCTCGGGCTCTCGCTGGTGCACACCAACAAGACGCTGCGCAAGCTGCAGGGGCTGGGGCTCTACAAGCTCGATGCGGGCTGGCTGCGCATTCTCGAGCCGCATGCGCTCGAAACGCTGGGCGACTATTTCGAACGCCCGATGCGGCCCACGCCCCTGATCTGACCGCGCGGCGCGTTGCGCCCGGGCAGTTCAGCGCGCGGCCACCAGTTGCCGAAGATCGTCCTGGTAGGCCTGCAGCCGCCGAACGGCATGCTCGCGCTGGCTTGCGCTGGTGGCGTTGTGAAGGGCCGCCAGGTTGCGGCAGCCTTCCTGCAGCAGTGCCTGCTGGTGATCGCGCCAGGGCCCCGGTCGCGGATCGGCAATGCGCATCACGTAGGCATGAATGGCCGCGCGCGCTTCGCCGGGCGGCGGCTTGGTGGCGTTGAAGCCGCGCAGCAGCGCCAGCGCCTCCTGCTGCCGCTGGCGGCGCTCGGCACCGGCCAGCCGCGGATCGAACACCGACTGCGCCACTTGCTGCCGCACCAGTTCGCGCTGCTCGGGCGTCAGCCGGCCGTAGAAATCTTCGAGGCGATCGAGAAACTTCTCGTAGCGCTTCTCCTGCACTTCCGCGGGGCTGCGGTCGAGCCATTCCTTGCGGTATTCGGCGTTGTTCTTTGCGTACTTGCGCTCGAGCTGCTGCAATTGCGCCTCGGTCAGGCTCAGTGCCAGTTCGGTGCCGGCGGGTTCCGCGCGCTCTGTTACCGCCAGCAGGCGTTCGCGGATCTGGTCCGCCATGCGGCAGGCCTGGGCCGCGGTCACGTCGCGCGGGGCCAGGGCCTGCGCTTCCTGCAGCACGCCGAGCACCCGGGGCAACTCGTTCTGACGGTGCCAGCTCAGCAGTTGCGCGAGCTCATCGCGCACCTTGGGCGTTTGCGAACCGTCGAAATCAAGGTACGCGTCGAGCCACCAGTAACTCAGCTCGGGCAGGTTGTTGTAGGCCAGCTTGATCGTGCTGCACGCGCCGAGCGCGGCGGCCACCAGCAGCACGCCGATAATTCGCGCCAAATTGGCGCAACGCATTCGGGTAGAAAGAAGCATGAATCAGATTCCGCAAGACAACCAGGGACCGGTCGACGTGGTCATCATGGCGGCCGGCAAAGGCACGCGCATGAAGAGCAGGCTGCCCAAAGTGTTGCATCGTTTGGCCGGGCGTGCACTGCTCGCGCATGTGACCGGCACCGCGGCGCGCATCGGCGCCCGCCACGTGGTGGTGGTGACCGGCCACGGCGCGGCCGAGGTCGAGGCGGCGATGTCTTCCGGCAACGGCGTCGGCGCCGCCCTGCAGTTTGCCCGGCAGGAGCCGCAGCTTGGCACCGGCCACGCGGTGCAGCAGGCGGTTCCGCTCCTGCCTGAAGACGGCACGGTGCTGGTGCTCTCGGGCGACGTGCCGCTGATCGGCGAGGAAACGCTGCGCGCGCTCATAGCCGCGAGCGCCGGCCAGCGGCTCGCGCTGATGACCATCGAGTTCGACGATCCGACGGGTTACGGGCGCATCGTCCGCACGGAAGGTCGGGAGGGTGAAGTCACGGCCATCGTCGAGCACAAGGACGCCACCGAGGCGCAACGCGAAATCTGCGAAATCTACAGCGGCATGATGGCCGTGCCCGCGGCCCTGCTCAAGGGCTGGCTGGCCCGGCTGGACAACCGCAACGCCCAGGGCGAGTACTACCTCACCGACATCGTCAAGCTGGCCGCCGCCGACGGCGTGCCGGTGGTGGCGCATGTCACGGCCGACGCGCTCCAGGTGGCCGGCATCAACAGCCCCGCGCAACTGGCGGCACTCGAGCGCGCCTGGCAACTGCGGCAGGCCGAGGCGTTGATGGCGCAGGGCGTGCGGCTTGCCGACCCGGCGCGGTTCGACCTGCGCGGCACGCTGGCCTGCGAGGCCGACGTCGAGATCGACGTCAACTGCGTGTTCGAAGGCGCGGTGTTCCTGGGCGAGGGTGTGCGCATCGGCGCCAATTGCGTGATTGCAAATGCGCGCATCGAGGCGGGCGCGGTGATCCACCCCTTCACCCACATCGAAGGCGAGAAGGCCGGCGTAACCGTCGGCGAAAGATCCCTCATCGGCCCGTTCGCACGGCTGCGGCCCGGTGCGCAACTGGGTGCCGAAGTGCACATCGGCAACTTCGTCGAGGTCAAGAACTCGACCCTGGCCGAGGGTGCCAAGGCCAACCACCTGGCCTATCTTGGCGACGCCACGGTGGGCCAGCGCGTCAACTACGGCGCGGGCAGCATCACCGCCAACTACGACGGCGCCAACAAGCACCGCACCGTCATCGAGGACGACGTGCACGTGGGCAGCAACTGCGTGCTGGTGGCCCCGGTCACCATTGGCGCGGGCGGCACCATCGGGGGCGGGTCGACCGTGAACAAATCGACCGAGCCGGGCGCGCTCACCGTGGCGCGAAGCAAGCCGGTGAGCTTCCCCAACTGGAAGCGCCCGCAGAAGAAACCCAAGGCCTGAAGAGGCGGGCCGATTAGCCCAGCGGCAGCCGGGGCTCGAACTTCGCGCGCTTCAGGCTGAAGAAGGCCTTGACGTTGCGCACGTTGGCGTCGGCGTTGAAAAGCCGCTGCGCGAGCGCGCCGTAGCCGGGCATGTCGCGGGCGGCCACCACCAGCACGAAGTCCGGGCCCGGCGAAACGCGCCAGCATTGCTGCACGGCGTCGTCGGCGATCACGCGCGCCTCGAAGGCGTCGAGTGCTGCCGCGTCTTGCCTGTCGAGCGAAATTTCAACCACCGCCTGCAGGCCGTGGCCCAGCACCGTGGCCAGGCGGTCCGGCGAAAGCAATGCGACTTGCCGCTCGATGAGCCCTTCCTGCCGCAGGCGCTGCACACGGCGCAGGCACGTCGGCGGCGAAATGCCGACATCCTCGGCCAGCCGCTGGTTGGTCTGCGAGGCGTCGCGCTGCAGCGCGTCGAGCAGGCGCAGATCTATTGCATCGAGCGAGATTGATTCCATATACGCAGAAATTATGGAATAAAAATCCATATCCTTCGAATGATGAAATAAATCATCATAAATGGCGGAATTTTGAGCGCATATTTTTCTGCCTCGTCTCTACCATCAAACCTCCTCTTCATTCAAAGGCAGCTCACCATGTGCGGCATCGTCGGCGCAGCGTCCCATCGCAACATCGTTCCGGTCCTGGTCCAGGGGCTTCAAAGGCTCGAATACCGAGGTTACGACTCCTGTGGCGTGGCGGTTCATGCGGGCGGCCTTACGCGTGCGCGCACCACATCGCGCGTGGCGGACCTCGTCACGCAAGTGCGCGAAGACCATGTCGAAGGCCTGACCGGCATTGCCCACACGCGCTGGGCCACGCACGGCGCCCCGGCCGTGCACAACGCGCACCCGCACTTCAGCCATGGCCCCGGCGCCGACGCGCAAGGCGCGCGCCCCGGCCGCATCGCACTGGTTCACAACGGCATCATCGAAAACCACGAAGCACTGCGTGCGACGCTCGAGGCCAAGGGCTACGTCTTCGAGAGCCAGACCGACACCGAGGTGATCGCCCACCTGGTCGACAGCCTGTACGACGGCGACCTGTTCGAAGCGGTGAAGGCCGCGGTGCTGCAACTGCACGGCGCCTATGCCATTGCAGTGATCTGCCGCGACGAACCGCAGCGCGTGGTCGGCGCGCGCGCGGGCTCGCCGCTCATTCTTGGCGTAGGCAAGGAAGGCGGCGAAAACTTTCTTGCAAGCGATGCCATGGCCCTGGCCGGCGTCACCGACCAGATCGTCTATCTCGAAGAAGGCGACGTGGTCGATGTGCAGCCCGGCAAATACTGGATCGTCGACCGCAGCCACAAGCCCGTGCAGCGGCAGGTGCGCACCGTGCAGGCGCACAGCGGCGCGGCCGAGCTCGGCCCCTACCGCCACTACATGCAAAAGGAAATCTTCGAGCAGCCGCGCGCCATTGGCGACACGCTCGAAGGCGTGGCCGGCATCGTGCCGGAGCTGTTCGACGGCATCGGGCAGGACGGTGCCACCGGCGCCAGCGCGCACCGCGTGTTCAAGGACATCGACAAGATCCTCATTCTTGCGTGCGGCACCAGCTACTACAGCGGCTGCACCGCCAAGTACTGGCTCGAGGGCATCGCCAAGATCTCGACGCAGGTCGAGATCGCGAGCGAGTACCGCTACCGCGACTCGGTGCCCGACCCCAAGACGCTCGTCGTCACCATCAGCCAGTCGGGCGAAACTGCCGACACGCTGGCGGCGCTCAAGCATGCGCGATCGCTCGGGATGGAGCAGACCCTCACCATCTGCAACGTGGCCACCAGTGCCATGGTGCGCGAATGCAAGCTTGCCTACATCACGCGTGCCGGCGTCGAAATTGGCGTGGCCTCGACCAAGGCCTTCACCACGCAGCTGGCCGGCCTGTTCCTGCTGACCCTTGCCATTGCGCAGAGCAAGGGGCGCCTCACCGAAGCCGACGAGGCGCGCTACCTGAAGGAAATGCGCCACCTGCCCGTGGCACTGCAATCGGTGCTCGCGCTCGAGCCGCAGATCATCGGCTGGGCCGAAGACTTCGCACGCAAGGACAACGCGCTCTTCTTGGGTCGCGGGCTGCACTACCCGATTGCACTCGAAGGCGCGCTCAAGCTCAAGGAAGTGACCTACATCCACGCCGAGGCCTATGCCGCCGGCGAACTCAAGCACGGTCCGCTCGCGCTCGTGACGAGCGAGATGCCGGTCGTCGCGGTCGCGCCGAACGACGCGCTGCTCGAAAAGCTCAAGAGCAACCTGCAGGAAGTGCGCGCGCGCGGCGGCGTGCTCTATGTGCTGGCCGACGGAGACACCAAGATCAAGGGCAGCGAAGGCCTGCACGTGATCCGCATGCCCGAGCACTACGGCGCGCTGTCGCCGCTGCTGCATGTGGTGCCGCTGCAGCTGCTGGCGTACCACACGGCGTGTGCGCGAGGGACCGATGTGGACAAGCCGCGCAATCTTGCGAAGAGCGTGACAGTGGAGTGAGGCGGGGCTGCGGCGCTTGGTCGTTGTTCCTTGCCATTAATGTCGGAGATAGAGCAACAGAGTCTGAGACGGTGCATTAAAGTCTGAGAGAACAATCGGAGGCGGCTATCGGCCAGAACCGGTCATTCATCGCTCCGGCAGAATTCGGCCGGTAGCAGTCATTTGCAGGACCACACCAACGCATCATGAAATGGCCATTTGATCAGCCCCGCAACTGCGCAACGGTCTACTCGAAAAGTGTTTTGGATCGTAGTAAGCCGATCCTGGTCGTTTCACATGACGAGGATGACCACGCATGGCAGTTCCTGGACGGAATCAGCGAGGAGTTGGAAGACCTTGCGATAGCCGGCCTAGGCCACGTCCTGGAAATCGACCCTGCAATAGTGCAGCTCGCAGACCTTGCTCCCGGATTCCGGGCCACTCGCGCGGGCTCTGAAGAGCAATGGATTATCGAACGGGTGCCGCCTGACGAGGACGAGGAGTGAAGTCTCCTCTCCCTCGGACAGCTAACGCCCTCGCTAGGACGGCGGCCACCGCCCAACCTGACGCTCACAATTCCGCCCCACTTCGCCCATCAGCATTCATCCATCAATCCACATATGTCCGGTGCGAAGGTAGTAGTTCAGTTCATTGCTGCAGACGTTGGTGGTCGGACAATGCCCGCATGCCTGACGCAGAAGTACCGACCTCACTTTCGCGTCGGGAGCGGGGAGTACTTGGGCGTCGTCTTTTCCGGCGATGAATCGAGCGAGCCGATTCAGCCTGGGATTTGTATGAATGCGGACGTACGGTTCGTCTACGCGCCCAATGTCGACTACGGGGACCTGGTCGTCGGAGCACAATTTCAGATCCTTGAAGGTGCACGGATTGTCGGAATCGGCGTGATCAGTGAACTGGTCACATGAAAGTCCCGTCGCGGCCATGAGGGTTCGTTCGCGATCCGTCCGAAAGCGGACGCTTCCGCTGCGCACGGCAAGCCGCATCATCTCTCGCCACCGCGCTTGCTCATTGAACCGTAGGGCTGCGCTGGATGCTCCTAGCTGTCAGCCGAATCGCTAGCCACTGCAACCGCCCCGACAACGATAGCAACAACACAGAGAGTTCGATCCCGAGCGTCGCGATTGAAGATGGCGATAGCATGTATGTCGTTTCTTAAATGACAAATTGGCATGTATGGCAGGCTTTGACGATCGGGTGACAAACGGGATCAGCGTGCTGTCCGCGATCGTCGACAGCGGCACGTTTGCGGCGGCTGGCGACATACTGAACATGTCGCAATCTGGCGTCAGCCGGTCGATTGCGCGGCTTGAGGCGCGGCTGGGTATTCGGCTGCTCGAACGCACCACGCGATCTGTCAGCCTCACCGACGAGGGCAGGCGCTTCTACGAGCAGGTGATGCCCCTTTTGGCCGGCCTGGAAGAGGCTGCGGCCTCCGCCGCCCAAGGCGCGGCCGCCGTTCGCGGGCGCCTGAGGGTCAATCTTGATCCGTATTTCTCTCGGCTGATCCTGGGGCCAAGGCTGGGCGCATTCCTCGAGAGCTACCCGCAGTTGCGCCTCGAACTGATCACAACGGATCGCCTGGGCGACCTTGTGGCCGATGGTTTCGATCTGGCCGTGCGCTTCGGAAATCCTCGCCCGTCGACACTGGTTGCACGCAAGCTGCTGGACACCCGGATGGTGACCATCGCAGCGCCCGCCTACCTCAAGCGCTACGGCCATCCCAAAGACCCACGCGAACTCGAGAAGGGCCATCACGTCTGCATTCAGTTCCGTGATCCGGAGTCCGGGCGCCCCTATCCATGGGAGTTTCACAAACGTCGCAAGAAGCTGGTGCTCGAAACCAGCGGCTCGTTGACGGTCAATGATGCCGGAACGCTGTACAGCGTATGCCTCGCCGGTCACGGGATGGCCCAAGTCATGGACTTGGGCGTCGGGCCGATGATTGCCGATGGACGATTGGTCGAGGTGTTTCCAGACTGGCCCGATGAGCGGTTTCCGTTGTATGCGCTGCACCCGTCACGCCATCATGTGCCCGCGAAGACGCGCGCGTTTCTGGACTTCATCGTCGCGCTGCTGCATTAGCCTCCAGCTTCAATGATGATCTTGTGTCATTAATGAAATGACACCCATGTCATTGAAGTAACAAGCTCGTTCTCCGAGACTTCTTGCACCGCGGCTCAGTGCCGCCTTCCCAAGGAGTCTCGAATGTTCGCCATTACAGGAATTACAGGTCAGGTCGGGGGTACCGTCGCAAGGGCACTCATCGACAATGGACAGCGGGTACGAGCAGTCGTGCGCAATGCTGAAAAGGGCGCGGCATGGGCGCGCAAAGGATGTGAGGTCGCAGTCGCGGACCTGTACGATGCCGCCGCACTGAAGAAGGCCTTCGCCGGCGTGCAAGGAGTTTTCTTCCTGCTGCCGCCGGTGTTCGATCCGTCGCCCGACTTTAACGAAGCGCGTCGTGTGATCGCCGCCGTCCGTGAGGCGCTCGAAGTCGCGCGGCCCTCCAAGGTTGTCTCCCTGTCGACGATAGGCGCTCAAGCGCTGCAGCCAAACCTGCTGCAGCAGCACCAGTTGCAGGAGAAAAGCCTGGGAACCTTGCCGCTGCCTATCACCTTCTTGCGCGCCGCCTGGTTCATGGAGAACGCGACATGGGATGTCGCACCGGCCCGCACGACCGGCGTGATCCCGAGCTTTCTCTACCCGTTGGACAAGCCGGTGCCGATGGTCGCCACCGAGGACATCGGGCGCGTGGCGGCCGAGTTGCTCCAGGAAACCTGGCAAGGCAGGCGCGTCGTCGAATTGGAAAGCGCGCGCTTGTCACCCAATGACATCGCCGCGGCCTTTGGGCGCGTGCTCGAACGCGAGGTGCGGATGGAAGCGGTGCCGCGCGCCACCTGGGAGGCGCTGTTCAAGTCGCAGGGGATGAAGAACCCGGTGCCACGCGCCCAGATGCTGGATGGCTTCAACGAAGGGTGGATCGACTTCGAGGGTGACGCATCCAGCACGCGCAAAGGCACCGTGTCCCTGGATACGGTTCTGCAAACCCTGATCGCGCGCGCCTGACAGGAGTCATGACCGCTTTCGAGAAGATCGGACGACGGCTCAGGGCCCGAAGCCCCAAGGCCGCGACCGGCTACAGTCGGCCAGAACCCGACTTTCGAGTGGCCGGCTTTCTAACCATTTTTCAGCAGCATGAAACTTGTTTTTGTCCATGGCCCCGTCGCTTCTGGAAAGCTAACCATTGCGAAGGAACTCGGGCGCATAACCGGCTACGCCGTCTTCCACAACCACTTGGTGGTTGATGCCGTGGCAGCGGTGTTCCCTTTCGGAACCGAGCAGTTTGTGAGGCTGCGCGAAAAAATGTGGCTCGACATAATGCGCGAGGCGGCAATGGCTAAGCGGTCTCTCATCTTCACGTTTGCGCCAGAGCCGACGGTCGTCGAAGGCTTCGACGGGCGGGTGGTGGAGCGCGTGAGGGCCGCCGGTGGCAGTACCCATTTTGTGCAACTGACCGTTCCTGCAGCCGTACAAGAGAAACGTCTTACGGCGCCGAGCCGGGCTGCTTTTGGAAAGCTTCAGTCGGTGGACCTTCTGCGTGAATTGCGCACCCAGTTTGAAGCGTCCGAGCGGGCGATGCCGAAAGGGGAAGTAGTCATTGATACCTCCGCTCTCGGCCCTGCAGAGGCCGCACGCAAGATTGCCGAAACATTGGGTCTGCCACTCCTGCCAACTCCTCACTAACCGCGGCCATTTGAGACAATGAGGCGTCGGCTCCGCGGGAGGTCACACCGAGCGTCCGCTCCCGGGCGGGCTGAAGGTCAGCAGTGGGCCCCAAGCAGACGTACAACGGCGCTCACCTGTTGCGCGCGTGCCAATCGCCAACGCAACGCTCCCACATCACTCGCGCTCCCCCGCCTCCGCGCCAGGCTCCGTCTTGACCAATCCGCGGATGTTGAGCGCTGCAAGGCAGGCTTGCAAGGCGATGAGCGCCGTAGCCGAGGTGTGAACGCCCCAGACGGTCCAGAGCACGTTGCTCAGAAGGAATACCCAGAAACCAAGGTTGCGGCGGCGTTTGTCGAGCGAGGCGACCAGCCACGCTGCAGCGACTGAAGCCACGAATGCCGGCCATTGCACCAGATCAAGCGCTTCGCTCATGGCAAACAGGGTGGCGTCGGCTGCTTTTCCGATTCGTCAGGCGATATAGAACTCCGATGTAGGCGGCGCCCGCGGCAGCTGTGCAGCCTCGCTGACGGATGGGCCGCACGCTCCACACACGCGCCGAGGGTTCTTGAAGATTTCGCCGCAAGCCAAGGCTGTCAATTTCCACGAAGGCCAGGTGTGATGGCTACTCTCCGTCCAACCGGTCCCGCCGCATGGCACGCCACAGCGCGAGGTCGTAGCCGATCTTCAGCAGCCCGCAGGCGATGAGCGGTAGCGAGATCCATCCCGCTGCAAACAGCGCGCCGCTGATCGTCGGGCTGATGGCCGCGGCAAGGCTGCGCGGCACGGCCGTGAAGCTCGCCGCGGCGCTGCGCTCCGCCGGTGTGACCACCGCCATCACATACGCCGTTCGCGTGGGCACGTCCATCGACGACAGCGCACTGCGAACCATCAAGAGGCCGAGCGCGATCGGCAAGCTGGGCGCCAGCGCCGCAAGTACCAGGCAGACGTTGGCCGGCAAGTGCGTGAAGACCATGGTGTTGAGCAGGCCGATGCGTCGGGCGACCACCGGGGCGGCAAGCTGCGATGCCGCGCCGAGCAAACCGGTCCAGAAGAAGAACACGCCCGCCTGGGTCAGCGAGAGGCCGAACCGCTCCAGCAGCCACAGCGACATCAGCGCGTTGATGGCGAGTCCACCGGCAAACGAATCGACGCTGAAGAGCGCCGCCAGCCGCATCACCACGCGCCGCGACGGCCCGAGCGGCGCCGGCGGCACAGGCGCGCCGTTCGGGCTGCTGCCGGTGCCGACGTGCGCGGGCAGCTTCCGGTAAAGCCAGAACACGGCCAACCCGATCACCGCGTAGACCACGAACATTCCGCGCAGTGCTTCAGGCCGCGTGAACCCGCTGTGCCGAACCAGCCAGTCGGGCACTGCCGCGGCCAATGCACCCAATGCCGCACACAACGCACCCAGCAGGCTGTAGCGCGCGAACAGGGCCGTGCGGGCGTGCCCCTGCGCCGCCGCAGCCAGCCGTGAATGCTCGAGCGGAAGGAACACGCTGACGTCGCCGGAACTGGGATTGAGCGTACCGACCAGTGCGACGATCAGCAATGGCCAGAACGACGTCAGGCCCGCAAAGCCCAGGCCCGTGGCCGCCATCAGCAAGGCGGCGCCGCGAAGCAGCCGGCCGCCCGCGAAGCGATATCCCCAGGCGCCCACTGCGAGGGTGGCAAGCGCCGAGCCCAGCATCGTCGCGGTGGCGACGATACCGACCTCCAGCGTACCCAGGCCGATCGACAGCAGATAGGCCGGCAACAGCACGGCCATGTAGCCGTCGCCGAAGGCGCGCAGTCCGCGGGCGGCGAGCAAAGGCACGGCGCCCGGGTCGACTCCGGCTGGCAGCAGTTTTGCGAGACCGGTGCGCGGCTCTGGCGAAGGTGCGGCGCTCATCGGCTTGGCCCGGGAGGCTTGGCCTCGACGGCCCGGCCGGCGGCCTGCCAGCCGTCGAAACCGCCGCGCAAATACCGCGCATCGATGCCCATGGCGCGCAGCCGCATCGCGGTGCTGCGCCCGACCTCATGCCCGTAGACGCAATAGACCACGACGTCGCGGTCCGCCGGCAGCTCGGAGGCCCAGCGGTCCACGGCCGACGGATCGCGCCACGTGGCCCCTGGAATCATTGCGGCCGCCTGCTCGAACACGCCGGCCCGGCGAACGTCGAGCAGCGTCGATCCGGCGACCTCATCTTGCGTCGCGCCGAAGGGCTCACTGGCGGCGTGCACGGCCTGCTGGTAGCGCTCGTACACGCGAGCCCAGTGGATGTTCCTCATGAAGGTGTCGACATGCACGCCCGCAGCGGCGCCGCGGTCCAGATGGTGCGCGTGCTCGTACATGTCCAGTGTCAGGATGGGTGTGGCGCCCGCAAGCGCGTGTGCATGGTCGGCGGCCCACTGGTTGACCAGCGTGCCCTCGCGCGGCTGAAAGCTCAGCAGCACCCAGCCCGAGTCCCCGACAAGCGCCTTGCCCATGGCCGCGAACTCTTCGCGCCAGCGTTCGGCACTGCCGAAGTTGGCCGAGAGGGCAAGCGCCATGGCCGGCTCCATCGGTTCGCCGTTGCCGCCGAGCGAGGCGAGGTACAGCTCGTGCAGCAGCATCGGGTCGAAGGGGGAAAGCTGGAGGGGAACGGGCGCAGAAAGCGCGTGAGATGCGTCAGGCGAAGTGGTGTCCACGGAGTGCTCCGTTGTGAGTCACCAGCGCTTGGACGGGACACCGTCTGACTTTGCAGAACGGGAGGCTGTTTTTCCCGATGCCGGCATCGTACACCGGCTTTGAATCCGTTGTCCAAGCCGGGAGTCACGAACTCGGAGTGCGCAGCGCAAACGCCTTGCGCGCCATGGCGCCGAGCGTGCGCAGGCCCTTTTCGATCCGCATGTCCCAGCCGTGGCCGCCGCTCAGCCGCAGGCAGTGCGCGTATTTGCCGCTGGCCGAGAACACGACGCCGGGCGCGAAGCAAATGCCTTTTTCGAGCGCCTCTGCAAACAGAAGGCGCGTGTCGGCCGGCTCGGGCAGTTCGACCCACAGCACAAAGTTTCCTGCGGGCCGCGACACCTTAGTGCCCGGCGGAAACGCCTGCTCGATCACCCGCGTCATGCGGCCCAGCGTGTCGGCAAACTCGCGCCGGATGCGGCGCAGGTGCCGGTCGTAGTCGCCGTTGGAGAGAAAGGTGGCCAGCGCCACCTGGGTCAGCACCGGCGTGGCAAGGCTCGTGGCGAACTTGGTTTCGAGCACCCGCGCCATGTGCCGGCCGGTCGCGATCCAGCCGATGCGGTAGCCGGGCGCAAGCGTCTTTGAAAAAGAGCCGCAGTAGATGACGTTGTCGTGCGTGTCGAGTGCGCTGAAGGGCAGGGGCCGTTCCTCGCCGAAGTGAACGTCGCCGTACACGTCGTCTTCGATCAGCGGCACGCCATGCTTCGCGAGCAGGCGCAGCACGGTGCGCTTGTTCTCTTCGGGCATGGTGCAGCCCAGCGGATTGCTGAAGCTCGACGCCAGCACGCAGGCGCGCACCTTGCCCGAGGCCACGATGTCGCCCAGCGCATCGACGTCCACGCCGGTGACGGCATCGGTCGGCAACTCGACCACCTTGAGCCTTTTCGCGCGCAAGACCTGAAGCAGCCCGAAGTAGGTGGGCGATTCGATCGCGACCGTGTCGCCGGGCTCCGTGACCGCGTCGAGCGCGAGCGCCAGCGCCTCGGTGCAGCCGCAGGTAATGGCAATGTCGTCCGGCGACAGCGCCTGGCCGTAGCGCAGCGCGCGCCGGGCAATCTCCAGGCGCAGCAACATCTCGCCGCGCGGCGGCGAGTAGGTATTGCTCTGACCGCCCTTCACGCGTGCCGTGCGCGCAAGCACGAGGTCCAGCTTGGACGATGACAGCAGCCGCTGGTTGGGAATCGCGCAGCCGAGCGGCACCAGGGTGTCGTCCGACGCATGCTCCAGCATGTCGAGCATGAGGCCCGAAAGCTCCACGTTGGCGGGCCGGATCGAATGCCGCGTGGTTGTTGGAACCGGCAACGCGGGCGGCGCCTTGGCAACGTAGTAGCCCGACTGCGGCCGCACCTCGAGGATGCCGCGGTCTTCGAGCAGGCGGTAGGCCTGCACGGCCGTGCTGAGGCTGGTGCGTTGCTGCGTGCTGATCTCGCGCAGCGACGGCGCCCGCATGCCGGGCCGCAGCGCGCCGCGGCCGGCGAGCCCGGCCACGAAATCAGCGACTTCTTCATAGCGGAACCGGGGAGATTGCGACACGCTTGAATCCTGCTTTCATGAACGGCACGGCATGCAACTGTACTGCACCTAATTTCAATAAATTGTGGCTGTTATCGCGAGTCACGAAACGGCAATATCAATGCACAGCCACAACAATCGATCAAGCAGCAGTACATGGCACGGTTTCCGGACAACGAAATCATCTCCCTGGTCAGCAAGGCGCCCCGGTTCGATCTCGCGGAAAGCGTGGGGCCGAGCGTGCGGCTCGCGGAACTGATCGACATGGCCTTTGGCGATGACGCCGATTTTTCGCTGGACTACGGAACGGCGGCGGGCAGCCCGGAGCTGCGACAGGAGATCGCGAACGAAAACGGCGTGCACGCCGACGACGTCGTGGTCACGGTCGGCGGCATGCACGCGCTCTTTCTCATTGCCTTCACTCTGTGCCAGGCGGGCGACGAAGCCGTCGCGGCCGAGCCGGTGTTTCCGCTCGCGCGCAATGCGCTGACCGCGGTGGGCGCCGTGACGCGCCCGCTACCGCTCAGCTTCGACATGGGCTACCGAATCGACCTGGATGCACTTCGAAAGCTGCTGTCCCCCAAGACGAAACTGGTGAGCCTGGCCTCGCCGCAGAACCCCTCGGGCGTTTCGATTCCCGAGCAGACCCTGCAAGACATCGTGGCGATGCTGGCCGAGCACGCGCCCGATGCCTGGCTGCTGATCGACGAAACCTACCGGGAAGCCGCCTACGGCGAAGATGCCGCCGCGCCGAGCGCCGCATGCCTCGGGCCGAAGGTTATCTCGGTTTCTTCGCTGTCCAAGTCCCATGGGTCGGCGGGCTTGCGCATCGGCTGGGCCATCACACGCGACACGGCACTGCGCCAGGCGCTGGTGACGGCAAAGTTCAGCACGGTGATCTCCTGTTCGCCGGTCGACGAGGCGCTTGCACTGGCCGTGTTCAGGCAGCGCGAGCGGATCATCGGCGAGAGGCGCAGGCTCCTCGCGCAAAACCTGCAGCTGGTCGAGAACTGGGTGTTGCGCCATCCCGGCCACATCGACTGGGTGCGCCCGGATGCGGGGGCGTTGTGCTGCATGCGGCTCAAGCCCGAAGTCTTCGACGCCGCGGCGGTCGAGCGTTTCTACGCGACGCTGGCCAGGTACAGCACGCGTGTCGCACCCGGCGCGTGGTTCGGAGACGACCCGCTGGTGTTCCGGCTGGGCTTCGGCTTGCCCACGCTCACGGCGCTGGCCATTGCGCTGGAGTGCGTGTCGGTGGCCCTGACCGAGGCCACGCGGGCGCCAGAGGGCGCGGCCGCCTTCTAGCCCGTGCTTTGCCCGCGCTGCGTCCAGCGCAGCGACACCCAGGTGCCTTCGCCGCGGCGGCTCTCGATGCGTAGCCGCGCACCGATTGCATCGGCCTGCTCGCGCAGCCCCACGATGCCGTAGTGCCCAGCAGCACCCGCGCTCGGCTCGAAGCCGATGCCGTCGTCGCCGATCTCCAGCTCGACTTCATTGCTCGCAACGCTGTGCAGGCGAATCAGCAACCGCCGCGCGCCCGCATGGCGTTCGACGTTGCGCAGCACTTCCTCGCACATGTGGAACACGGTTTCCGCCGGCTCCGCCGCCAGGTCGGCCAGCGCGGGGTCCATCTGGCAGTCGAGCTCGATGCCGGTGCGCTCGCTCTGGCTCTTGGCCAGCTCGGCCAGCGCCGCGCCCAAACCGATGTCGCGCACCGGGTTGCTGCGCAGTTGGTCGATGGCACGGCGTGCCTCGTCCAGCCCGTCGCGCGCCGCGCGCTCGGCCCGAACCAGTTCGTCCGGCAGCGCATCGGGGCGGCTCGATGCCAGGTGCTTGAGCACGCGGATCTCTGTGAGCATGGCCATCATCGAATGCGCCAGCGTGTCGTGCAGCCCGCGCGCCAGGCGCAGGCGCTCGCGCACCACCGCGGCATCGCGTGACTCCTGCGCGAGCCGGCTGATCTCGTCGGTGCGCTGCCGCACGCGCTCGTCCAGTTCGGCATTGAGCCGGCGCAACTCGTCGCGCTCACGCTGCAGCGTATTCAGCAAACGGTCGAGCGCGCTGCCCAGCCGCGCGGCTTCGTCGGCACCCTGCGGCACCTCGATGCGCGTGGCGCTTCCGGCCAGCACCGCGTCCGCTGAATGCGCGATCACGCTCACGCGCCGCGTGAGGCGGTGCGCCACGATGATGCCGGCGACAGCGGCCGCCAGGCCCAGCAGGCTCAACACGATCGAGATGCGCCATTCGATGGCCGTGGCAAAGGCCGCGACCGATTCGACCGGCTGGATCACCACCGCCTGCCAGCCGAGCCGGCGCAGCGTGCCGTCGCGCGCATTGGGCGGAGAGGCGATCAGGTAGGGCCGGTTGTCCAGCAGCCGGCGGGTGCGGATGCGCGTGGGCAGGTCGGATCCGTCGTTGCCCAGCCCGGCGACGACGGGGTCGAATGGCGTGATGGGATCGCCCACCTCTTGCCAGCGCTTGCCCAGCAGCACGGCCGGCCCGTGGCGCACGACGCCGTCGCGGTCGATCAGCAGCCATTCGCCGGGCGAGGCGCGGATTTCGGCCACCATCTGCTCCACCCAGCTCCAGCTCAGGTTGGCGGCTACCACGCCGATGATCGCCCCGTCGGCATTGCGCACCGGTGCGGTGAGCTTCAGGAAGCGCTCACGCGGCGAGCGGCCTTCCTCGATCCATGCGGCGTTCAGGCCTTGCGAAATCCACGCGTGCTGATTGACGTTCTGGCCCACCACCTGCTCGTCGGTCGCCGCGACGATGAAGCCGTCGGCATCGGTCACCGCCAGCCAGATCAGGTCGGGCACGCCGCGGCGCACCGCCTCGAGCGAGCGCTTGAGGCGCGCGCCTTCGCTGTGCTGCACGTCTTCCGACAGCATGGCCGCCACCACGCTGACCGCCTGCAGGCGCAGCAGCAGCGCGGTGTCGAGCTCGGCATTGACGTGCTCGGCCGCGGCTTCCAGCCGCTGGCCGTGCTGCTCGAGCAGCGTTGCACGCACGAAGCTGCGCAGCCACAGGTTGGCCACCAGCGCCAGGCACAGGGTGAGCGCAATCAGCAGCCAGCCGATCGCGGCGGCCATGGAGCGCCGTGGGTCGATGCGACGTGCGAGGTTCATTGGCTGCGGATTCTCGCAAACGCGAGCCGTGACTTTCGGCATGGGTAGTTCCCCTGAGTCCTCGGGGTTTGTCTCGACTCGCTGCGTGACTTCCGGCAGGCGCGCCGGCGGCGGTTTGCGGCAACAGTTGCACCCATCGCGATCCGTGCCCCCAGCGCGACTGATTCCCAACCCTGCAACGTGCCGCGACGCGATCGGCGCGACAACGAATGGAGACGAAGCGAATGAACCCCACTTCCCCGACATACATCTCATCCGGCGCGCCGCCGCGATTGATCGACAACCGCTGGCTGCAGCTGGTGGTCGGCATCGTCTGCATGATTGCCACGGCCAACATCCAGTACGCGTGGACTCTGTTCGTGCCGGAAATCCAGGGCAAGTTCGGCTGGGAGCGTGCGTCGATCCAGGTCGCCTTCACCATCTTCGTGCTGGTGCAGACCTGGCTTGCGCCCATCGAGGGCTACTTCATCGACAAGTTCGGACCGCGCCTGATCGTGGCCTTTGGCGCGCTGTTCATCGGCGCGGCCTGGGTCATCAACTCGCAGGCCACCACGCTGATGGGCTTCTACATCGGCGCGGCCGTCGGCGGCATTGGCGTGGGCTCCATCTATGCCACCTGCATCAACAACGCGCTCAAGTGGTTCCCCGATCGTCGCGGCCTGGCGGTGGGCCTGACGGCCGGCGGCTACGGCGCCGGCTCGGCCGCCACCATCCTGCCGATTGCGGCAATGATCGAATCGTCCGGTTTCCAGGAAGCTTTCCTGTTCTTCGGTTTGCTGCAGGGCTCGCTGGCCTTTGCCGCGGCCTGGTTCCTGCGCCAGCCCAAGGGCAACGAGGTGCGCGGCTCGGCCAAGGTCGCGCAGAGCCGGCGCGACTACACGCTGGGCGAGGCGCTTCGCACGCCGCTGTTCTGGCTGATGATTTTGATGTTCTCGTGCGTGGTCACCGGCGGCATGATGGCCGTGGCGCAACTGGGCGTGATCGCACAGGACCTGGGTGTGAAGAACTTCAAGGTCGACCTGTACTTCGTCACCATGGCCGCACTGCCGCTCGCGCTGATGCTCGACCGCGTCATGAACGGCATCTCGCGTCCGCTGTTCGGCTGGATCTCCGACCACATCGGCCGCGAGAAGACCATGGTGATCGCCTTCACGCTGGAAGGCATCGGCATCATCGCGCTGGGCTACTTCGGCCACAACCCGTGGGCCTTCCTGATCCTGTCGGGCGTGGTCTTCCTGGCCTGGGGCGAGGTGTATTCGCTGTTCTCCGCACTCGCGGGCGATGCCTTCGGCACCAAGCACATCGGCAAGATCTACGGCGTGCTGTACTGCGCCAAGGGCATCGGCGCGCTGTTCGTGCCGCTCGGCAACCTGATGATGGAAGCGACCGGCACCTGGTCGACCGTGCTCTACACGGTGGCGGCTCTCGACCTGTTCGCCGCCTTCCTGGCCATCGTCGCGCTGCGGCCGATGCTGGCAAGGCACACGGCCAGCAATGCGTCGTATGCGTCTTCGCCGGCGCCTGACCTTGCGATGCCGGGCGGCCTGTCGCCCGCGGGCCGCACGGCCTGATGACCTGAGACCAACTGCCATCCCACGCGCACCCGCGGAGCCGGCTTTGCCGGGCTTTGGGGTGCGTTTCGCATTCAGGGCGCCGAAGCGCTTCGGAGGGTTATTTCTTCAACACCAGCACAGCCAGTTCGGTGCGTGTGTTCGCGTGAAGCTTTTGCATGATCCGGCTGACGTGGTTCTTCGCCGTTCCCTCGGCCAGGTTGAGCGCCGTGGCAATCTGGCGATTGCCGTAGCCCTTGGCAATCAGTTCGAGCACGGCGGCCTCGCGGTCGGTCAGCGGCTTGGTCGCCGCATCGGGCCCCGACAACTCGCCGGGAACGGTGGCCTGCGGCTCGGCGCGCAGGTCCGGCGCAGGCGCGGGCGGTGGCTCCTGCGCAACGCGGTCGGCCAGGAGCCGGAACTGGTCCATCACCTTGCGCGCGATCTGCGGCGTGAGCCGTGACTCGCCGCGGTGCACCGCCCGCACGGTGTCCAGCACCTCTTCCTCCGAGGCGTCCTTGAGAAGGTAGGCCTGCGCGCCGGCACGCACCGCGTCGAAGACGAGGTCGTCGCGGTCGAAGGTGGTCAGCACCATCACGCGTGTGTGCGGCAGCGCGGCCGAGATCTCGCGCGTGGCGAGCACGCCGCCCTTGCGCGGCATATGCAGGTCCATCAGCACCACGTCGGGCAGCAGGCGGCGGGCCAGCTCCACGGCTTCGATGCCGTCGGCGGCCTGGCCGACCACTTCGATGTCCAGCGCGGCATCGAGCAGCATGGCCATGCCGCGGCGGATGAGTGCCTGGTCGTCGGCAATCAGCACGCGAATCCGCGGCGCGGCATGCGGTGCAGGCGCCGACGGCTCGGCAATGGTGCTCATGGCAGGCTCAGACGCCTTCGATGATCCGCAGGTCCCGCTCGGCGCCGTCGCCCAGCGCGGCGAGCGCGGCCTGGTAGTCGGGGCTGTCATGCACGGCGCGGGCCTGTTCGACGCTGTCGAATTCGATCAGCACGGTGCGCTCGGCCAAGCCGTATTCATAAACCTGCGCGGGCATGCCCCGCGCCAGGAAACGCCCGCCGCCCGCAGCGATTGCGGGGCCGGCGAGTTTTGCATAGGCCGCGAGTTTGTCGGCATCCTTGACGGCACGGTACGCGCTGACCCAATAGGCTTTTGCCATGGTGATTTCTCTCAGTTGCAGAGCGAGCAATATAGCGTGCTCGCCGCTTCAGCGCTCGGGTTCGCAACTCAGGATGTGCAGGCGTAGTTGGCCGCCAACCGGGATGCTGCAGCATCGTTGGCCGGCCCGGTGTACCGCGGGTATTGCGGGTATTGGCACAACGGCCGGCTGAGCACAACGGCTCCATCGGCGTCGCGCTTTTCCGCGACCAGCGTGGCCGGTGCCGCGCTCTTGGTCACCCATTGGTCGAGGGCCGTCAACAGGTCTGCCGAATCGGCGCCCGGTCCTCCGGCGCAGTGGTTCACCCCCGGCGCGATGTAGAAGCGCGTGGATGCATCGGCGGCCGGGGCGCCCACCGCGTTTCGCATGTTCGCGTGGGTGCTTCGGCGCGCCAAAGGAAAAAGGGGCACCCCTTGCGGAGCGCCCCTTTTGTTCGTTCAGTTCGTTCAGTTGAGCCTCGAGCCCTTCGGCAGTCGGCTTGCGAGCCACTCGTGCACGTCGGCTCGCACGTTACGGCCTTCCAGGAGAAAGTCTTCCCAGCGGCTTGGCACGTACGGCAGGTAGACCAGCTTCATGCCGGCTTCCTCGGGCAGGCGGTCTGCCTTTTCCGAGTTGCAGGGGCGGCAGGCCGCGACCAGGTTCATCCAGTCCCAGCCGCCGCCGCGGCTGACGGGAAGGATGTGCTCGCACGTGAGGTCTTGTTCGCGAAAGTGTTGCGCGCAGTAGGCGCAGGTGAAGCGGTCGCGCACGAAGAGCTTGCGCCGGCTGTAGGCCGGGGTGTGATCGAACAGGTTCACCTTCGCGCAGCCCTTGAGCGCGATGATCGGCGAAATCTCGAGCCGGGATTCCGCGCCGCGCGCCACGTTGAAGCCCCCGCGCATCGTCGCCAGCGGACCTGCGCCGTCCTCCCACACAACAGAGTCCGTTGCATAGTGAGCAGCGGCGTGCTCAAGCGAGATCCAGGCCTGCGGCGTTCCCTGGATGTCGAGCTGAAGAACTTGGGGTTTCATGATGACGGCCTCCTTTCATGGCCGAGCGCTTTGTTGAGGGGAATCTCCTGTCTGTTGGTTGTGGCTCCTCGACCTGGGTTCGAACCAGGGACCTTCGCATTAACAGTGCGACGCTGCTACCAGCTGAGCTACCGAGGAAAAAAGAATGTGTTCGATCCAGTGGGCGGCGGCCGCATTGCCGCGGGTGTTACCACTCGCCGATTTCGCGCACGCGCTGGTCGAAGTCGAGCTTCTCGAAGCGCTCGCGCGCTCGCTCGGCGTCCCGCTGGCGCTGCCCGGTCATCGCGCCGAAGCTGCGGGTGACCGCCTGCACAAGCGCGTTGCGAGGCCTGGGCTCGGACACCGTGATGCGGTTCGCCGGCCGGCGATGGCTGGTGGTGAGTCGCATGGATGTCCTCCTGTTGGTCGCGCTCGGCGGTGGTGAATGATCTCTCTCTGCATATCGGCGGGTGCGGTGAAATGTTGAGCGGCTGCTCGCACTCCAGGTGTATGGCCCCACGCACACGATTCGAACGTGCAACCCCCGGCTTCGTAGGCCGGTGCTCTGATCCAGTTGAGCTAACGCGGGAGGGGGAGAAAGGCCTCTCGGCCAATGCTCCAATGGTGTCCGGTTACGAGTTCCGGCGCCTCCCAATCTTTGAGGCCGGTTTCCACGAGAGGACGATGTGAATCGCCCGGTCTCGCTCTTGTGTGGTCGGGGCGGCAGAAATCGAATCTGCGACCTGATGCTCCCAAAGCAACCGCGCTGCCAACTGCGCTACGCCCCGCATTTTTCGAATGAATCTGGTGTGGTGCCCCAAGAGAGCCTCGAACTCTCATGACTTTCGTCCCCGGCTTCTGAGGCCGGTGCGTCTTCCAATTCCGCCATCGGGGCATTCCATTTCGGTTGTGTCTTCACGCGATTCGAGCGCTTGCGCGCCCACGTCGGCATCGCTGCACATGGCTGGGTCCAGACCGTGCACATCCCTCCAGGCCGCCGGCGCGGTTGGCCTCTGGAGGTGCTGCAAAGGCACACCCGAAATGGAGCAGCAGGAGGGCTTCGATCCCTCGGCCTCAACGTTGGCGACGTTGCGCTCTACCTGGCTGAGCTACGGCTGCATGTTCTTGCGGATCGTCGGCCCACCAGTGAGGGGCGCGATCCGCGGCAAATTTTTAAAGAGCGTTCACTGGCGCCGCTCGGCGGGTGAATTCACGGCAGCGCGATCACTGCAGTGGCGGCAGGCAACAGGTGCCGTTCGCGGTGATGATGAAAAAAACAAAAAGGCCCGGATCCATTTCGGAATCCGGGCCTCTGATGAGAGAGCTTGGGAGGTATGCGCCTACGCGCTACCTCCACCCGGGTGCGGCTGATCCTCGTACTGCTGTCCGAGCCACAAGGTGGCCGGCGCTGCGGGAAGGGAGTTCAGCTGTGAATGCATGTTGGACGCCGCCAGATTGCGACCGCCGCGAAACGAGACGCGCACGAACGCCCGACCCGATGCCGGTCGGTTGTTCAGTGAGGTCATGTTTGCTTTCACGATGGTTTCCAGTGCTTGGCGAAGAAGTTCTCGATGATTCGAAGTTGGTTGTTGCGGATGAAACGGGGACGAGGCAATTTCGTCGATGGGATGTACTGTAAACTCGGTTTACTAATTCGCGCAACACTTTTTTCGAGTGTTGTGTTTTTTTCTCACCAAGCATGTCTCTTCCAGCTACCCGCCGCAACAACGTCCTGCTTCTGTTCGGTGAGTTCGTTGCGGAGCATGCGGCCAACGGGGCGGAGCCGCTCGGCCTGGCGGCCAGGTTTGCACAGAAGCTGCAGATCTCGGCCAGCATGTGGAGCCAGATCAAGAAGGGCCGAGTGATCTCGGACAAGCTGGCACGGCAGATCGAGTCCCATTGCGGAAAGGCTCCACTCTGGCTCGATGCGCCGCAAGCCGCCGAGCCTTTGCCCGACGCGGGGGAAGAGCGGTTCGTGGAACTTGCGCGCCAGGCCTACAGGGCGCAGAACGCGCGTGGCAAGCGCGCGCTGCGCACCATCTTGCTGGAGCACGCGAACCCACCAGAGGGCAAAAGCCCCCGGTAGATTGCAATTGCCGCACCCGGCTCAGGCCACCGGCGGCAAGCGGTCCAGCAGCTTGTCGAGCGTGATCGGGTAGTTGCGCACCCGAGCGCCCGTCGCGTTGTAGACGGCGTTGGCCACCGCGGCCGCAACGCCGCACATGCCGAGCTCGCCCACGCCCTTGGCCTTCATCGGCGACGAGATCGGATCCGTCTCATCGAGAAAGATCACTTCCTGGTGCGGAATGTCGGCGTGCACCGGCACCTCGTAGCCCGCCAGGTCGTGGTTGACGAAAAAGCCATGCCTCTTGTCGAGCGCCAGTTCTTCCATCAAAGCACCGCCAACGCCCATCGTCATGGCGCCGATCACCTGGCTGCGCGCCGACTTGGGATTGAGAATGCGGCCCGCCGCGCACACCGCGAGCATGCGCCTGACGCGTATCTCGCCCGTGGCTGCATCGACGCCCACCTCCACGAAATGCGCGCCGAAGGTGGACTGCTGGTACTTCTTGTCGAGGTCGCCGTACTCGATGCCGTCTTCGGCCACCAGGCCATTCGCGCCTGCCGCCTCTGCCATGGGCACCACGCGCTCGCCGGACCGCACCATGCCGTCCGAAAATTCCACGCCCGTGCCAGCAGCAAAGCCCAGCTTGCTTGCCACCGCTTCGCGCAGCTTCATGCAGGCCGCATAGACGCCCGACGTCGAATTGTTGGCGCCCCACTGCCCGCCGGAGCCGGCCGAAACCGGGTAGGCCGAATCACCCAGGCGCACCTGAACCTTGTCGAGCGTTACGCCCATCGTTTCTGCAGCCGTCTGCGCAATGATGGTGTAAGAGCCCGTGCCGATATCGGTCATGTCGGTTTCCACCGTGACCATGCCGCGGTTGTCCAAACGCACACGCGCGGCCGACTTGGTCAGCAGGTTGTTGCGGAACGCCGCGGCAACGCCCATGCCGACGAGCCAGCGCCCGTCGCGCTGCCGGCCCGGCGACGCATTGCGCTTGCTCCACCCGAAGCGCTCGGCACCCGTGCGCAGGCACTCGATCAGCTTGCGCTGCGAATAGGGGCGCTCCGGCTTTTCCGGGTCGACCTGCGTGTCGTTGAGCACGCGAAACTCGACCGGGTCGATGCCGAGCTTCTCGGCCATTTCGTCCATGGCAATCTCCAGCGCCATCAAGCCCGGCGCTTCGCCGGGCGCACGCATGGCGTTGCCCTCGGGCAGGTCGAGCACGGCAAGCCGCGTCGTCGTCAGGCGGTTGGCACCGGCGTACAGCAGCCGGGTCTGGTTGACCGCCGTCTCGGCCTGGCCGCCCGGCAGGTCGCCGGACCAGCCTTCGTGCGCAATGGCCGTGATCTTGCCGTCCCTTGCGGCGCCGATGCGGATGCGCTGGATGGTCGCTGGCCGGTGCGTGGTGTTGTTCATCATCAGCGGCCGCTGAAGTGCCACCTTCACGGGCCGCTTGGCCGCCCTCGCACCCAGTGCGGCAAGCACCGCATCCGCGCGCACGAACAGCTTGCCGCCGAAGCCGCCGCCGATGAAGGGCGACACCAGGCGCACATTCGCTTTCGGAATGCCGAGCGTCTTGGCGACGTCGCCGACGCCCCAGGCGATCATCTGGTTCGATGTCCAGATGGTGAGCTTGTCGCCCTTCCACTGCGCAATGGAAGCGTGCGGTTCCATCATGGCGTGCGACTCGTCGGGCGTGGTGTAGGTGGCATCGAGCTGCACCGGGGCCGATGCGAATGCGCCCGGAAAATCTCCGGTCTTCGTTTCAGGCTCGCCAGAAAACGGGTTGGGCTTGGGCAGTTGCGCCCCACTCATTTCTGCCGACAGGTCGAAGCGGCCCGCTGTTCGCGTGTACTCGACGCGCACCAGCTGGGCCGCGGCACGCGCCTGCTCGAAGGTGTTGGCCACGACCACTGCGACCGCCTGGTGGTAGTGATCGATCTCGGGCCCGCCCAGGAGCTTGGCCGTATTGAAGTCGCCCTTGCCGAGCTTGCCTGCATTACGCGCCGTGACGATCGCCAGCACGCCCGGCGCCGCGCGGGCGGCGTTCAGGTCCATCGAGGCGATGCGGCCTTTGGCGATGCCAGCGCCCACCACGTAGCCGTAGGCGGCATTGGGCACTTCGGAGTTGCGTTCGTAGGCATAGCGCGCGGAGCCCGTGGTTTTGACGGGGCCGTCGATCCGGTCGGTGGGCTTGCCGATGATCTTGAGCTGGTCGATCGGGTTGGTGGTGGCGGGTGTGTCGAATTTCATGATGGTCAGCTCCTCGCTTGCACCAGCGCCGCGGCCAATGCGCGCTCGGCCAATGGCAACTTGAATGCGTTCTCGTGCGTCGGCTGCGCGCCGGCCAGCAGCTGCGCGGTCACGGCCTTGGCGCCTTGCGGCATTGCGGCTTCCGCAGACTCCAGGCGCCACGGCTTGTGCGCCACGCCGCCCAGGGCCACGCGGCCGGAGCCATCGCGCTGCACGATGGCCGCAACGGACACGAGGGCAAAGGCATAGGAGGCCCGGTCGCGCACCTTGCGATACACGTGGGTGCCGCCAATCGGCTTGGGCAGCGTGACGCTGGTGATCAGTTCGTCCTGCTCCAGCGCGGTTTCGATGTGCGGTGTGTCGCCCGGCAGGCGGTGAAAGTCGGCAATCGGAATCACGCGCGTGCGGCCATCGGGCCGCACCGTTTCCACGGTCGCGTCGAGCACGCGCATGGCCACCGCCATGTCGCTGGGGTGCGTCGCAATGCAGGCCTTGCTGGTGCCGACGACCGCATGCTGGCGGGTAACGCCGCCGATGGCGCTGCAACCGCTCCCTGGCTGGCGCTTGTTGCACGGCTGGTCGGTGTCGTAGAAGTACGGGCAGCGCGTGCGCTGCAGCAGGTTGCCCGCCGTGGTCGCCTTGTTGCGCAACTGGCCGGAGGCGCCGGCCAGCAGCGCGCGCGACAGCACGCCGTAGTCGCGGCGCACGCGCTCGTCGGCCGCCAGGTCGGTGTTGCGCACCAGCGCGCCGACGCGCAAGCCGCCATCGGCCGTGGGTTCGATCTTGTCCAGTGCAAGGCCGTTCACGTCGACCAGGTGCGGCGGTGCTTCGATCTGCAGCTTCATCAGGTCCAGCAGGTTGGTGCCGCCCGCGATGAACTTTGCACCCGGGTTGCGGGCGATGGCGGAGGCGGCCTGCGTCGGAGACTGCGCCTTCTCGTAGGTGAACGGCTTCATGCTCTGCTCCCCGCCACTTCGGTGATGGCCTCGACGATGTTGGAGTACGCGCCGCAGCGGCAGATGTTGCCGCTCATGCGCTCGCGGAGTTCTTCGGCCGAGAGCATCGGGCGCGCAGTGAGGTCGGCGCTCACGTGGCTCGGCACGCCGCGCTTCACTTCGTCGATCACGCCGACCGCCGAGCAGATCTGGCCCGGCGTGCAGTAGCCGCACTGGTAGCCGTCGTGCTTGACGAATGCCGCCTGCAGCGGATGCATGTTCTGCGGCGTGCCCAACCCTTCGATGGTGGTGACCTGTCCGCCGTCGTGCATGACGGCGAGAGTCAGGCAGGAGTTGATGCGCCTTCCGTCGGCAATGACCGTGCAGGCGCCGCACTGGCCGTGGTCGCAGCCCTTCTTGGTGCCGGTCAGGTGCAGGTGTTCGCGCAATGCATCGAGCAGGGTCGTGCGCGTATCGAGATCGAGCGAGTGAGATTTGCCGTTGACGGTGATCGACAGTTTCGCGCGGGGCACCGCACCTGCCGCGGAAGCAGCAGGCGCAGCGGCAGCAGGGGCGGAAGACGAGACCGCCGCGGCAGTGGCGGCGGTTGCGGCGCCGACAATGAGCGCGTCGCGTCGGGAGATCAGGTGGGTCGTGGGACTGTCCATATCAGCTCCTGTTGTTCGAGGTTCGTGGGTTCGAGGGCGATCACCGCTGATATCGCGAGCCATCAGCGATGGCAATAGGAGGCGGGCTCTTTGTTGCCGGATGAGATCCCCGACAGCAAAAAGTCCTCAGCCCCAAAGGCAAGGCCGAATCACCATTTTTAGAAGACGCGCGCGGGATTGATAGAGCAATCCGCTTCATTTCTTGCCTAATCCGCTGTGCTCGGCATGTGCCGCGTCGCAAGCGTCAATCGTTCAGGGCAGGGCGGCGTCGAACGAAGTCTTTTGCATGCGTTTGCACGTTAGCGCCGCGCGCGCCGTCCCGCAGCACTTCGATGTCTCGCTTGGGCGGTGCTCCGAACAGCCGGCTGTATTCGCGGCTGAACTGCGAGGGGCTTTCTGCCGCAGCTTGGGCGCCTGGTCGCTCATCAGCAGCCGGTAGTGAATCTCGCGATGGATCAGGGGCGCAAGAACAGGAATGGCCGCGGGTTCGTCGAGCAGCTCCAGCAGCCGGCTGAACGGTGCCAGCAGCGCGGGCGTTGCCGCGCCGATTCCCACGCCCACGCCGGGCGAGCGGTCGCGGTGCGGCGGCAGGCCGCCCTGCGCAACCAGCTCGGCCAGCACCCGCACGTCCAGCTTCAGCACCAGCCCAAGGCAGGGCCGCTCAGGGCTTGCCGCCAGCACTTCGGAATTGGCGGGCACATCGAGCGAGGTGACGAGAAAACGCGACGTGTCGTAGGGATAGGCGTCGCCGCCTACCCACATCTGCTTTGCGCCCTGCGCGACAAGAACGATGCTCGGCTCGACCATGCACACGACAGGCGACGCCGGGGCGTCGCGCCTAAAGAAGGCCAGGCCGGCAATGGGCGTTTCGAAATCGCCCGATCCCGATGTTCGCGCGCCGATGATGCGAACCATGGCCTCGTGCGGCGGAACGGGCTGGGCGGCCGTGTCGTGGGGTTTGGGTGCCATGTTGCTGGAGCCTCCGCGAAGCACTCTAATGCGCGGGCCGATCTTCATCCGCAAAATAGCGGCAACGTCAGAGGATCAGGCAAGAAATCGAGCGGAATGCACAAACGATCGGTTGGGCGGCTCTCCAGAACGTGCACTTGCCCAGCGTGCCGCGGTGAGCGTACCCTTTGATTCAAGCTGATGAAAGGAGAGGCACGAAAATGAAAGCCGAACCGGCACGTCGCGAAAGCTTCGACATTGCAGGCGGCAAACTTTCCGCCGTGGTGGGCGGAAACGCGCCCACGAAAGAAAACGAGCAAGCCGCCACGGCGCATCTCACCTTCGAAGGCGTGCGCGCCGAGTATGTCGGCGGTGTACCGGACGACATCGCCTCGCGCATCTGCGCCGACAACTGGATCGAAGACTGGCGCACGATGAGCCGGCCCGGCCATCTGGAACTGCAACGCGCCCTGGTGAAGGACTACGGAAACTACGTCGCCCGCTTCGACGACATCGCACGTTATCTGCGCGACCATCAGCCGCACGCGATCATGCTGTGGGGAAGGCATGACAGCTACTTCGATTGCGCCGAAATCCTCTCCTGGCTGCAGGACCTGCCGCGCATGGAAGCGCATGTTCTGGACGGCCCCCACATGTTGCTCGAAACCCACGCCGAGTGCTGCGCGGAACGGATCGCCGATTTTGTGCAGCGTTACGCCTGAGCCGCGCTACGCAGTCTTCCTGTCCTGCTCCGAGGCCAAGTCGTCGTCGATATCGTCCAGCATGTCGCACAGGTCGCCCGAGACGCCGCTCCCCACCTTGCGCACGAACCACCTGCCCGACGCGACGATCTCCTCGTAGTCCGCCGCGTGGAACCAGCGCGACAGCGAGGGGTCGATCAGGTGCAGGTTGGCCGCGTCCCACACGCCCGACCCGGAGACGCGTTTCACGCTGTGCCGCAGCGGAGAATGTGCAAGCAGGGTATGAAAGTAGATTTCGTCCGGCGCCTTGGAGAACCGCAGAAACCGCTTCACGGGCTCTTCGAGCGGATGCGAAACGAGGTACCCCACCGCTTCGGGGGTGAGCGCCCACCATTGCGAGCCGAAGTGCCATTGCGGAAGAAGCGAAAGCGAACGGCTGCCGAGCTTGCCGGCCAATTGCAAAAGGCCGCGCGCCAGGCGCACCAGCGTGAACTTGCGTCCATCGACCGGCAGGTCTTCGTAGAACCAGAAATGGCGAACGCGCTCGTGCAGCTTGCGCGTGCTTGCCAGGGGAATCATCTTGATGAAGTTCATGCCCGCATGCGAGCGCGAATAAGCACCAAACTCTTCCAGCGGACGCACCGGGTAGCAGTTGCCTGAGAGCAGCACGAAATGGCTCACCTGCGATGCGTCGCATCTTGCGAGCGCGGCGCGCATGAGCCTCAAGGTGGCATCGACCTGCGAGATGGCGCCCCAGCGCACGTCGACGCGGTCGTGCAAGTAGCTCACGCGCGAGTCTTCGATGCGGAACGCCGAGAGATCGGACTTTGCATCGACATGAACAAAGCAGCGTCCGACGGACACGAGCCGCCGCAGCAGGCGTTTGACCTGCTGGGGATCCGTATGGACAAGCAATAGGAATACCGGGCTCATGTCGCGGTGCGCTCAGTGTTTGGGGTTCTTTCAATCATGCAAGAAGAATGCCCCGGACACTAGCGCACTCCCGTTACTGGGTACCCTGCAGGCTGCTTCGCAGCGCCAGCTTGCGCACAATGGTCGAGAACGCGCGCGTGGCCGCCGCGTCGCGCGCCACGGGCGACCACAGCATGCCGGGCGTGCGCACCGGCGTGGGGCTTTCGAGCCGCACGACCACGAGCCCCGACTGCGCGGTAACGACGTTGGCGGCCATGATGGAAGCCAGCTGCGTCTTGGCGACCAGGTCCATCATCGGCGCCAGCGTGTTGATCTCCGCCACCACGTGCGGCTGCGCACCGCAGGAGCGAAAGCACTCGTCCAGCATCTGGCGGGTGGCAAAGCTGCCCGGCAGCAGCACCATGGGCAGGCGGTGCAGTTCGACCATGCGCACCCGTTTGCGGCGCGCCAGCGGGTGCTTTTTCGCCACCACCAGCACCATCTCCTCGTTGTAGAGCGGCTCGAACTGCAGCGGGCCGGGCGCGTTCGGCCGGTAGGCAATGCCCAGGTCCAGCGTGCCCTGCTGCAGCCGCGCGGCAATCTGATCGGCCGAGAGTTCTTCCACCACCACCTTCACCTGCGGGTGCTTGCCGTGAAAGCTCGCAATGCAGTCGGGAATGAAGCCCAGGTTGAAGGTGTGCGTGGAACCCACGCGCAGCTCGCCCGTCACATCGGAGCTGCTCTGGCGCAGCGCACCCAGCCCGAGGTCGATTTCGTGCAGGGCCTTGGTGCAGTAGTGCAGAAACTCGTCGCCGGCCTCGGTCAGGCTCACGCGCTTGCCGATGCGGTCGAACAGGGGCTGCCCGATCTCTTCTTCGAGCTGCTTGATCTGGTGCGACAGGGTCGACTGCGTCACGTGCAGGCGCTCGGCCGCCCGGGTGAAGTTGAGCGAGCCGGAAAGGGCGATGAAGTAGCGCAGGTGCCGGAGTTCCATGGCGATTTTGAATGCCGATGATCGATGGCATCGATGCTAACGATGAAAAACAATCATTTTCTGGAACGGCCGGCGCCGCCTACAGTTTCTTCCAGTCCTTACAAACAACTAGCAGGAGACACCTAGGTGCAAAAAGTCCTCAGCGGCATCAAGGTGCTGGAACAAGGCACGTTCATCACAGGGCCGGCCGCGGGCATGTTTCTCGCGGACCTGGGCGCCGAGGTGGTGAAGATCGAACAGCCCGGCGCGGGCGACCCGTTCCGCGCCTTTCGCGGCGGGCTCTACAGCCCCCACTTCCAGACCTACAACCGCAACAAGCGCAGCATTACGCTCAACCCGAAGCTGCCTCAGGATGCGGCCGTGTTCGACGAGCTCGTCAAGGATGCGGACGTCTACATCCAGAATTTCCGTCCCGGCGCGGCCGACAGGCTCGGCGCCGGCGAAGCCCGTTTGCGCGCGCTCAACCCGCGGCTGGTTTATTGCGCCATCAGCGGCTTCGGGCAGACGGGCCCGGCCGCCGGCCGGCCCGCCTACGACACGGTGGCGCAGGCCGCGAGCGCTTTTCTCAAGCTGCTGGTGAACCCGGCCAACCCACGCGTGGTGGGCCCCGCACTGGCGGATGCCATGACCGGCTTCTATGCCGCCTATGGCGTGCTTGGTGCGTTGGTCGAACGTGGCCGCACCGGCCGTGGGCGCGCGGTGGAAGTGTCGATGCTGGAGGCCATGTGCCACTTCAACCTCGATGCGTTCACGCACTACTTTTCAGAGAGCGAGGTCATGGGCCCGTTCAGCCGGCCCAGCGTTTCGCAGTCTTATGTGCTGGAGTGCGCGGACGGCCTGTGGATCGCGCTGCACATGTCGTCGCCTGAAAAATTCTGGCAGGGCCTGGCCAATGCCATCGAGCGGCCGCAGCTTTTTGCGGATCCGCGCTTTGCCTCGCGCGAGGCGCGCATCGCCCACCAGGAAGACCTGATCACGCTGCTCGGCCAGCTGTTCCGCCAGCAGCCGCGCGCCACATGGTGCGCCCGGCTCGAGGCGGAAGACGTGCCGCACGCCCCCATGTACGACACACGCGAGGCTATGGAAGACCCGCAGGCGCGGCATCTGCAACTGCAGGTGAGCGCGCCGCATCCGGAGGGCGGCGAATGGCGCACCATTCGCTCGCCCGTGAGCTTCGACGGCGAGCGCGCGCTGGAAGTGACGGCGCCGCCCACGCTGGGCGCCGATAACGCATCCATCGTCGATCCGATCCGCAAGCGCCTGGGGCAGCCGCCGGGCGCAAGCTGAATCTCTCTCGACACAGCCCTTGAATCAAAACAGAGCCAGGAGACAAGAGAACATGACCCCATCGAACGAAAGCGAGCTGACGCAGGCCGTGCTGCAGCGGCTGGAAGGCGCCGGCGATGCGCGCTTTGCAGAGATCATGCAGTCGCTCATCACCCACCTGCATGCCTTCATCCGCGAGGTGGACCTGAAGCCCGACGAGTGGATGAAAGGCATCGAGTTTTTGACTGCGGTGGGCCAGACCTGCACCGACAAGCGCCAGGAGTTCATCCTGCTGTCGGACACGCTGGGCGCCTCGATGATGGTGGTCATGCTCGACCAGCTGCGTGCCGCCGCCGGCAAGCGCAGCCGCGGGGGCAGCGGTGCGACCGAAGCCACAGAAGCCACAGAGCTGGGCGAGGCCACGCACGCCACGGTGCAGGGCCCCTTCTATTGGGAAGGCGCACCCGATCTTCCGCTGGGTGCCGACGTGGCGCAGGGCGCGCGAGGCGAGCCGACCTTCTACAGCGGCCGCGTGACCGACACCCACGGGCAGCCGCTGCAGGGTGCGCTGCTCGACATCTGGTCCGGCGACGGAGAAGGCGTGTACGACATGCAGATCGAAGGCGCCGCCATGGCCGCGCGCGGGCGCATTCGTACCGACCATGAAGGCCGCTACTGGTTCTGGTCGATCCGCCCGACCTTCTATCCGATTCCGGTCGATGGACCGGTGGGCCGCATGCTGGATGCGATGGGCCGCCACCCGAACCGACCCGGGCACATCCACATGATGGTTTCGGCGCCGGGCCATGTGCCCGTGACCACGCACCTGTTCGTGGCGGGCAGCCCGTACATCGAATCCGATGCGGTGTTCGGCGTGCGGCCGAGCCTGATCGTCGATTTCGAATCGCACCCCGCGGGCCGCGCGCCCGACGGCAAGACGCTGGAAACGCCGTACTGGTCCGCGCACTACGACTTCCGCCTCGAACCTCAACACGCCTGAAAGACGCTACCCATGAAGATTGGAAAGTCCACCGTCCCAAGCACCGCCATCTGCACCTCGGACGAACACACCATCGTCGTGCGCGGCCAGGACCTGTGCCAGGAGCTGATCGGGCACCTCTCGTTCGCCGACTATTTCTTTCTGCTGCTCACCGGGCGCCGCCCCGATGCGGCGTGCAGCGCCGTGCTCAATGCCACGCTCGTGGCCATTGCGGAGCACGGCCTGGTGCCGAGCGTGCAGGCCAGCCGCATGACCTTTGCGGCGGCGCCCGATGCGCTGCAGGGCGCGGTGGCGGCGGGCATCCTCGGCTGCGGCTCGGTGATCCTCGGCGCTTCCGAAACGGCGGGCCGCCTGTTCATGGACGTGGCCGCGCGCGTGGATGCGGGGGCCACGCTGCCCGATGCAGCCACGGCGGCCATCACCGAGCTGAAGGCCGCACGCGCGGCCATTCCGGGCTATGGCCATCCGCTCCACAAGGAGCGCGATCCGCGCGTCGACCGCCTGATCGAAGTGGCCACGCAGGCGGGTGCCGACCTGCGCTATGTGCGCATTGCGCAAGCGCTTGAAGAAGTGATCCCGGGCATTGTCGGCAAGGATCTGCGCATGAATGTTTCCGCGGCGATTCCGGCGGTGCTGCTGGGGGTGGGCTTTCCGGTGGCGTCGCTGCGCGGCGTGCCGATCCTCGCGCGGACGGCGGGGCTCATCGCCCACCTGGCGGAAGAGGCTGAAACGCCCAGCGGCTTTGCGCTGTCTTACCAGGCCACGCGCGAGCTCCAGTACAACGGCACCGTGCCTGCGGGCTTCGGGAAAGCGGCATGAAGCGCCGCGCGATCCTGGCCGCGGCAACGTTTGCCGCCACGCTGCTTTCGCAGGCGGGCGCATGGGCGCAGGCCGGCGACACCCGGCCCATCAAACTGGTCGTGCCCTTCGCCGCCGGCACCTCGACCGACATCGTGGGGCGCGTGCTGGCCGAAGCACTGGGGCGCCAACTCTCGCAGGTGGTCATCGTCGACAACAGGCCCGGCGCGGGCGGCGCCATCGGCAGCGAGCTGGCGGCCCGCTCGGGCGCGGACGGGCACACCGTGCTGCTGGGCACCGTGGGCACGCACGCCATCAACGCCTCGCTCTACAAGCGGCTCTCCTACCAGCCGCAGCGCGACTTCGTGCCGCTGGGCTTCGTCGGCGCCACGCCCACGCTGCTGGTGGTGCCGGCCGCGGCGCCGTGGAAGACGGTGGCGGACATGCGCCAGGCCAGCGGCAAGTCGGTCAGCTTTGCGTCGGCCGGCAACGGCACCTCGGGCCATCTTGCGGGCGAACTGCTCAACCTGCGGCTGGGCAAGGACTTCGTGCACGTGCCTTACCGCGACGGTGCGCAGGCGCTCACCGAGGTGATGGCCGGCAACGTGCAGTTCATGTTCTATCACCCGGCCGCGGTGCTGCCGCAGGTGCGCGCCGGCAAGCTGCGGGCGCTCGGCGCATCGAGCGCCCGGCGGAGCACGGCTGCGCCCGATGTGCCCACGCTGGCCGAGCAGGGCATCGCCGACTTCGACCTGGTGGCCTGGTTCATGTTGTATGCGCCGGCCGACATGCCCGCCGCGCAGCGCGATCGGCTGCGCGAGGCAACGCAAGCGGTGCTTGCCCAACCCGCGGTTCGCGACAAGCTGGCCGCCCAAGGCATCGAGCCCATGGCCATGACCGCCGCGGAGATGGCGGCCTTCGGCACGGCCGAGATCGCGAAGTGGGGCGAGGCCGTGCGCCGTTCGGGTGCGCAGGTCGATTGAAGAAAAAGACAACAACAAGAGCGGACGCCCGGCCGCACCGGGCGCGACAAGAAGCGGAATGACCAAAACACGGGCACGCAGTGGCCCAAGGAGACAAAGAAATGCGTTCGACAACCTTCAAGAAAGTGCTCGGCCTGGTGCTGGGCATTGCCGGCAGCGTGGCCTCGGGCCTTGCAGGCGCCCAGGCACCGGAATGGCCGAGCAAGCCGATCAAGATCGTGGTGGGCTTTGCTCCCGGCACGCCGCCCGACATCTTTGCGCGCATGTACGGCGACTACGCGAGCCGCAAGCTCGGCGTGCCCGTGCTCATCGACAACAAGCCCGGCACGGCCGGCAATCTTGCGTCGGACACGGTTGCCAAGGCGCCGGCGGACGGCTACACCTTCCTCTACAACCTCTCGACGGCGTTCACGATCAACCCGTACATCTACAGCAAGCTCCCGTTCGACCCCGACAAGGACCTGGTGCCCGTTGCGACGACGATGCGCCAGGGCCTGGTACTGATCGCCAACGCCAAGTTTCCGGCCAAGACCATCAAGGAGCTGGTGGCCGCGGCCAAGGAGAAGCCGGGCACCTACTCGCATGCCTCCTACGGCGCGGGGAGCCCATCGCAGCTGATCGTCGAGTCGCTGAAAGACGAGGTAGGCATCAACATGCTGCACGTGCCTTACCGGGCCAGCCCCATCGCCGACCTGGTCGGCGGACAGGTCGATACGCTGATGGAGCCCATTGCCACAGGGTATCCGCTCATCAGCAGCGGCCGTGTGCAGGCACTGGCCTATTCGGGCCCCACGCGGCACCCGGCCTTGCCCGACGTGCCCACGCTGTCAGAAGTGATGCCGGGCTTTTCGATGATGTCGTGGCACGGCATCTGGGCGCCCGCTGCGACGCCCGCCGCGGTGCTCAACCGCTTCAACGCCGTGTTTGTGGAGGCCAGCAAGGACCCGGACCTCGCCAAGCGCATCAAGGACCTCAACAGCGAACCGCTGGGCGTCACGCGCGGCGAGATGAGCGCCATGGTGCGCCGCGATGCGGAGATCTACAGCAAGGTGGTGAAGGCCCGCAACATCCGGGTGGACTGAAGCAGGCAGCCGCCGGCGCGCCTCAATCCGCGTTGCGCTCTTCGATGCCGCGCGCCAGGAAGCGCCAGATGCGCTCGTCCTCGCTGAACGCCACGTTGAAGCGCAGCCAACCGGTGGGGCGCGGGTTCACCAGAAACAGCTGCCCCGGGCCGAGCATGATTCCTTCCGCCGCCGCCAACCGGGACAGCTCGGCGGTGTCGGTCAGGTCGGGATGGCGCGCCCACAGGTACAGGCCGGCCGCGGGCTCGTGAAAAAGCTCGAAGCCCTGGGCTTCCAGCCGCCTGGCCACGTTCGAATGCGCCTCGGCCAACCGCTCGCGCAGCGACTTCAGGTGCTTGCGCCAGCGCCCGTCGGTCACGGCGCCGAAGACCAGCCGCTCGGTAATGTCCGACGAGGTGAGCCCCGAGACCATCTTCAGCTGGGCCAGGTCTTCCATCAGCTCGGGCTGCGCCACCACGTAGCCGACCCGCAGGTTCGGCGAAATGGTCTTGGAGAAGCTGCCGACGTAGACCACCTGGCGCAACTGGCTCAGGCTGGCAAGTGATGGCCGCGAGGAGGCGTCCATGTCGGCGTAGATGTCGTTCTCGACCAGCGTGAACTGGTGCTCCTGCGCGAGCTGCAGCAGCCGCACCAGCTGCGGCATCGACGCCAGCGAGCAGGTGGGGCTTTGCAGCCGCGGCTGCGTGAAGAAGGCCTTGGGCCGGTGCACCGCCAGCAGCGCCTCCAGCGCAGGCAGGTCGTAGCCGGTCGGCGTGCGCGGCACGCCGATGATGTTCACGCCCAGGAAGCGCAGCATGAACATCAGGTTGGGATAGCCGGGGTCGTCCACCAGCACCTCGTCGCCCGGCTTCAGCAGCTGGCGCGCCACCAGGTCGAGCGCCTGGCTCGAGCCCTGGGTGAGCAGCACCTGGCCCGCCTCCACCGCAATCTGCCGCTCGCAGAGCGAATCGGCCACCGCCATGCGAAGCGCCATGTGCCCGAACGGCAGGCCGTAGCCGCCGATGTCGGTGCCGCCGGCCGCCAGGCTGCGCAGGCTGCGGCGCATGCCGTCCTCGAACAGCCAGTCGTGCGGCAGCCATCCGCAGCCCGGCTTGAGCGGCAGGTTGCGGTTCTCGAAAATCTGCCGCAGGTACCAGCGCGCGTCGAAGCGCGGGTCGGGCTGGGCCGCGGCAGGCCCGCTGCCGGCCGGGTTGTCGTCGCTTCGCCGCTTGACGAAGAAGCCCGCATTGGCGCGCGACACCAGAAGCCCCTGCGCCACCAGCCGGTCGTAGGCCTCGACCACCGTGAAAACGCTGACGCCGTGGGCCGCGGCAAAGGCGCGGATCGAAGGCAGCTTGCTGTCCGCCTTGAGTTTCTGGGCACCGATCAGCCCGCGGAGCCCTTCCACGATCTGGCTCACCAGCGGAGTCGGCTGTTCGGGATGAAGAATGAGCATCAAAGGGGGCGCGGCAGGCCGAATCTGCACCATATTGAGGAAAGTATGTACAGGATACAAGACCAGCACAGTCCGCCAATCCACGGCGCGGGGTGTACATGGTCAGGCCTGGACCTGAAACCTAAAGTGCCAGCATCTTCTTTCAGGCACAGGTCGTATCCATGCAGCGCGAACCCCATCTCAGCAACGCCGCCCTCATGGCCCGCCGCGGCGCGGCCGTGGCCCGCGGCGTCGGCCAGGCCCATGAAATCTTCGTCAGCCGGGCGGCCAACGCCGAGGTCTGGGACGTGGAAGGGCGCCGCTACATCGACTTTGCCGGCGGCATTGCGGTGCTCAACACCGGCCACTGCCACCCGGAGATCAGCGCGGCCGTCAAGGCGCAGGTCGACCTGTATTCGCACACCTGCTTCCAGGTGCTGGCCTACGAACCTTATGTGGAGCTGGCCGAGCGGCTGAACGCGCTGGCGCCGGGCAACTTTGCGAAGAAGTCGATCTTCCTGAGCACCGGTGCCGAAGCCGTCGAGAACGCGGTGAAGATCGCCCGCGCCTACACCAGGCGGCCGGGCGTCATCGCCTTTACCGGCGGCTACCACGGCCGCACGATGATGACGCTGGGCCTCACCGGCAAGGTGGCGCCCTACAAGGTCGGTTTCGGCCCGTTCCCGGGCGAGGTGTTCCATGCGCTGTATCCGAACGCGCTGCACGGCGTGAGCGTGGACGATGCCTTGCATTCGGTCGAGCTGCTGTTCAAGAACGACATCGAGCCCGAGCGCGTGGCGGCCTTCATCCTGGAGCCGGTGCAGGGGGAGGGCGGCTTCTACGTCGCGCCCGACGACTTTGTCGAAGGCCTGCGCGCCCTGGCGGACCGCCACGGCATCCTGATCATTGCCGACGAAGTGCAAACCGGCGCCGGCCGCACCGGCACCTGGTTTGCCAGCGAGCAGTGGCCCGTGGCGCCCGACCTCATCACCACTGCCAAGTCGATGGCGGGCGGCTTCCCGATCTCCGGCGTGGTGGGCCGCGCCGAGGTGATGGACGCGCCCGCGCCCGGCGGCCTGGGCGGCACCTATGCCGGCAGCCCCATCGGCTGCGCCGCGGCGCTGGCGGTGCTCAAGGTGTTCGACGACGAGCAGCTGCTGGCGCGCAGCAGGGCGCTGGGCGAACGGCTCACGGCGGGCCTGCGCCGCATGGCGGCCGAGGTGCCGGCCATTGGCGACGTGCGGGGCCTTGGCGCCATGGTGGCGATCGAGCTGTTCGAAGAGGGCGATACGGCGCGCCCGGACGCGGCATTGACCCGCCGGGTGGTGGCCGAAGCGGCGCGGCGCGGGTTAATCCTGCTGTCATGCGGCACCTACGGCAATGTAATTCGCGTGCTGGTGCCGTTGACGGCATCCGACTTGCTTGTGGACGAAGGCCTGTCGCTTCTCGCGGACAGCTTCGCCGCACTGCGCTGACCGGTCCCTTTTCTCTTGAACACCTCCATGACAGCAGAACCCCTGGTGCGTTTCCAGCGCGTTCAGAAAACCTACGACGGCGAACACCTGGTGGTGCGCCAGCTCGACCTGGACATTCATCGCGGCGAGTTCCTGAGCCTGCTCGGTCCGTCGGGCTCAGGCAAGACCACCACGCTGATGATGCTGGCGGGCTTCGAGTCGCCGACCTCCGGGGAGATCTTGCTGAACGGCAAGCCGATCACCGGCACGCCGCCGCACAAGCGGCACTTCGGCATGGTGTTCCAGAACTACGCGCTCTTTCCGCACCTGAGCGTAGGGCAGAACGTGGCCTATCCGCTCACCGTGCGCAAGGTGCCTAAGGACGAGCAGCAGCGCCGCGTGCAGCGCGCGCTCGACATGGTGCAGCTGCGCGGCATGACCGACCGGCTCCCGGGCCAGCTTTCGGGTGGCCAGCAGCAGCGCGTGGCGCTGGCGCGCGCGCTGGTGTTCGAACCCCAGCTGGTGCTGATGGACGAGCCGCTGGGCGCCCTCGACAAGCAACTGCGCGAGCACATGCAGATCGAACTGAAGGACCTGCATCGCCAACTGGGCGTGACCTTCGTCTACGTGACGCACGACCAGAGCGAGGCGCTCACCATGAGCGACCGCGTCGCGGTGTTCAACGAAGGCGTGATCCAGCAGCTGGACACGGTCGACCGGCTGTACGAGAAGCCGTCCAACCGTTTCGTGGCCGGTTTCGTCGGCGACAACACCGTGCTCAAGGGGCAATTGACCCGCGCCGGCGAACACGCCGAAATGACGCTGCCCGATGGCCGCGTGCTGAGCGGCATCAACGTCAACGGCGGCGCCGCCGGCGCGGCCGTGGAGGCGTGCATCCGGCCCGAGCGCGTGGTGCTGCACCGCGGGCCCGATGCCCGGGGCGCCAACATGCTGGCGGCCGAGGTGGCGCGCGTCATCTACTTCGGCGACCACCTGCGGCTGCTCTGCGGCCTGGGCGGCGGCCAGGCCGAAGCCACCGTGAAGCTGCCGCTCACGGGCCTGAATGGCGCGGCCGCGCCGCAGGCCGGCGAATCGGTGGTGCTCGAATTTCCGGTGGCGCATGCGCGCCTGTATGCGCAGTGACATGCGCTTCTGAACCCCGTCCCGTTTCCCGTTCCCGTACATCACCCAGTCACCCAGGACTACAGCCATCATGAAAAAGACACTCCTCGCCTGCACCGTTGTTGCCAGCTTCGCGCTGCCCGCGTTCGCCCAGCAGCAGCTCACCGTGGTCAACTTCGGCGGCGCCAACGCCAACGCGCAGAAGAAGGCCTACTACGAGCCCTACGAGAAGACCGGCACCAAGATCATCCCGGTCGAATACAACGGCGAGCAGGCCAAGATCAAGGCCATGGTCGAGACCAGGAAGGTCACCTGGGACGTGGTCGAGGTCGAGTCGCCCGACGCCGCGCGCGGCTGCGACGAAGGCCTGTTCGAGAAGCTCGACTATTCGAAGATCGGCAACAAGGCCGACTTCCTGCCGGCGGCCGTCACCGATTGCGGCGTGGGCCTGTTCGTGTGGTCGACCGTGATGGCCTACAACGGCGAAAAGCTCAAGACCGCGCCCACCAGCTGGGCCGACTTCTGGGACGTGAAGAAGATCCCGGGCAAGCGCGGCATGCGCAAGGGCGCGCGCTACAACCTCGAGTTCGCGCTCATTGCCGACGGCGTGAAGCCGGCCGACGTCTACAAGGTGCTGGCCACCAAGGACGGCGCCGACCGCGCCTTCAAGAAGCTCACCGAACTCAAGCCCAACATCCAGTGGTGGGAAGCCGGTGCGCAGCCGCCGCAGTTCCTGGTGGCCGGCGACGTGGTGCTGACCACCGTCTACAACGGCCGCATCGACGCGGCCAACCGCGAAGGCCGCGACCTCAAGATCTACTGGCCGGGCGGCATCTACGACCTGGACTACCTGGTGATTCCGAAGGGCGCGTCGAACAAGGAAGCCTCGCTCAAGTACATCCAGTTCGCGATGCAGCCGGCCAACCAGTCGGTCTACGCGCAGAACATCGCCTACGGGCCCACCAACACCAAGGCGCTGGCTGCGCTCAGTCCCAAGGTGCTGGCCGACCTGCCGACTTCGGCGGCCAACGCCAAGGATGCGCTGCAGTTCAACGTCGGCTTCTGGGCCGACCAAGGCGAGGCGCTGGAGAAGCGCTTCGCATCCTGGGCCACGCAGTAAACGAGCGGGCGCGAAAAGGCCATGCACGCGGCAACGTCTGTTTCCCTCGGTTTGGCGGAGGCACCGCCCGGCGAGCTCCGTCGTGCGCTGGCGCGCGCCGAAGCTCGCCGCAAGTGGCGCGCCTTTGCGCTCACGGTGCCGCTGTTGGTGTTCTTGCTGCTCACGCTGCTGGTGCCCATCGTGGCGCTCTTGCAGCGCGCGGTCGAGAACCCCGAGGTGGCCAACGCGCTGCCGCGGACCGTGCGCGCGCTCGACGGCTGGAATCGCAAGGAGGCGCCCGCGCCCGCGGCCTACGCCGCCATCGCGGCCGACCTCGGCCAGCTGCCCGACAGCTCCGACGCGGGCGCCCTGGCGCGCCGCCTCAACACCGAGATCGCCGGCGCCCGTTCGCTGGTGATGGGCACCTTCCGCGCACTGCCGATTGCCGGCACGCCCGAAGAGGTCAAGGCGCGCATGCTGGCGCTCGATCCGCGCTGGGGCGAACCGCCGTTCTGGCAGGCCATCGCCAAGAACGGCTCGCGCTGGACGCCCGACTACCTGCTCGCCTCGGTCGACCTGCGGCGCGACGTGGCCGGCGACGTGGAGCGCATGCCCGCCGACCAGCGTGCGTTCGCCGGCATCCTGCTGCGCACCTTCCAGATCAGCGCCGTCGTCACCTTCTTCTGCCTGCTGCTGGCCTATCCGCTGGCCTGGTGGCTGTCGACGCTGCCGGCGCGCAAGGCCAACGTGCTGATGATCCTGGTGCTGGTGCCGTTCTGGACCTCCATCCTGGTGCGCGTGGCCGCGTGGATCGTGCTGCTGCAATCCGAGGGGCTGGTCAACCGCGGCTTGATGGGCATCGGCCTCATCGACCACCCGCTGGCGCTGCTGTTCAACCGCACCGGCGTGATCATCGCCATGGTGCACATCCTGCTGCCGTTCATGATTTTGCCGCTCTACAGCGTGATGAAGAGCGTGCCGCCCACCTACCTGCGCGCGGCCGTCTCGCTGGGCAGCTCTCCGCTGGCGGCGTTCTTTCGGGTGTATGTGCCGCAGACCTACCCCGGCATCGGCGCGGGCGCGCTGCTGGTCTTCATCCTGGCCATCGGTTATTACGTGACGCCGGCGCTGCTCGGCGGTGCGGACGATCAGATGCTGAGCTACTACATCGCGCGCTACACCAATGTGGAAATCAACTGGGGCATGGCCTGCGCGCTGGGCGCCGTGCTGCTCGTCGCCACGCTGGTGCTGTATGCCGTGTACCGCCGCATCGGCAAGGCCGAGCTGAGTCTTGGCTGAGCGCCATGAAGGACTGACAAGCATGCTGATGAAGCTCCCCCAATTCCCGGCCTACGCCACCTTCGCCGACAAGCTCGGCTGGTGGCTGGTGCGCGCCGGCTGCGTCGCGGTGCTGGCTTTTCTGCTGGCGCCCATCCTGGTCGTGATTCCGCTGTCGTTCTCCGACAGCTCGTTTCTGGCCTACCCGATCCGGGGCTGGTCGCTGCAGTGGTACCGCCACCTGTTCGAATCGCCCGAATGGGCACGCGCGGCGCGCAACAGCTTCATCGTCGCGCCGGCCGCCACGGCGCTGGCCACCGTGCTCGGCACCTTGGCGGCGGTGGGTTTGTCGCGCACCAACTTCGCGTTCAAGGGCCTGCTCATGAGCGTGCTGATCTCACCGATGGTGGTACCCATCGTGGTGGTGGGCGTGGCCGCGTACCTGTACTTCGCGCCGCTCGGCCTGGCCGACACCTACTTCGGGCTGATCGTGGTGCATGCGGCGCTTGGCGCGCCATTCGTGCTGACCACCGTGCTTGCCACGCTGGCGGGCTTCAACCACAACCTGGTGCGCGCATCGCTGAGCCTGGGCGAAACGCCATTCAGGACTTTCATGCGCATCACGCTGCCGGTGATTGCGCCGGGCGTGATTTCGGGTGCGCTGTTCGCCTTTGCCACGTCGTTCGACGAGGTGGTGGTCACGCTGTTTCTTGCGGGGCCGGACCAGGTGACTTTGCCGCGCCAGATGTTCACCGGCATTCGCGAGAACATCTCGCCCACCATCGCCGCTGTGGCGACGCTGCTCATCCTCTTCACCACCACGCTGCTGCTCGCGCTCGAATGGCTGCGCGGCCGGCGGCGCTGAACTCACACACGATGCCCACAAACACAACCACCCCCACGACCACCACTCCGAACCAGCCGCTGGGCGGCAACGCGATGCCGCGCTTCGCCGGCCCCGGCACCATGATGCGGCTGCCGGCCGCAACGACCGCGCAGGGGCTCGATGCTGCATTCATCGGCGTGCCGCTGGACATCGGCACCTCCAACCGGCCGGGCGCACGCTTCGGGCCGCGACAGATCCGCGCTGAATCGGCGCTGCTGCGGCCCTACAACATGGCCACCGGCGCGGCGCCGTTCGACCGGCTGAACGTGGCCGACCTGGGCGACGTGCCCATCAACACCTATTCGCTCGACAAGTCGGTCGACATCATCTCGACGTTCTACGACACGGTGCTGGCGGCCGGCTGCGCACCGCTCACGCTCGGCGGCGATCACACGATTGCATTGCCCATCCTGCGCGCTGTGGCACGCAAGCACGGTCCGGTTGCGCTGGTGCATGTGGATGCACATGCGGACGTGAACGACGACATGTTCGGCGAGCGCATCGCACACGGCACGCCGTTCCGCCGCGCGGTGGAAGAGGGCCTGCTGGCGTGCGACAAGGTCTGGCAAATTGGCCTGCGCGGCACCGGCTATGCGGCCGACGATTTCGACTGGCCGCGCAAGCAGGGCTTTACCGTGGTGCAGGCGCACGAGGTCTGGTACCAGTCGCTGGCACCGCTCATGGCGCAGGTGCGCGAGCGCATCGGGCTTACGCATCCGGTCTACATCAGCTTCGACATCGACGGCATCGATCCTTCGTTTGCCGGCGGTACGGGCACGCCGGAGATTGGTGGCCTTACGGTGCCGCAGGCGCTGGAGATCGTGCGCGGTTGCCGGGGGTTGAACGTGGTCGGGGCCGATCTGGTGGAGGTGAGTCCGCCGTATGACGTGAGCGGGAATACCGCGCTGCTGGGGGCCAATCTTCTGTATGAGATGTTGTGTGTGCTGCCGGGTGTGCCTTATCGGTGAGTTGTCTTGGTTTTTGGGGCTGCTGTTGTTCAGGGCGTGTGCAAAGGCCACCGGGTACTCCCCTCCGCGAATGTCCCCCGGGGCTGCGCCCCTCCTCCTTTATTTCGCTGCGGGGAGCACCCGATGCCCTGTGCACTGGGCACGCTCTTGGCTAAACAGAATCGCAAACAAAACTCGAGACCATCGACATGAAAACATCTCCCCTCGCATTGCTGAACGACCCGACCCTCCTGAAGACAGATGCGCTGATCGCCGGCGAATGGATTCGAGGCAAGAGCCGCTTTGACGTGAACGACCCGGCCACCGGTCAGAAACTGGTCGATGTTGCCAACCTCACGCGCGCGGACGCTGCCCTGGCCATTGCCGCCGCGAACAGGGCGCTTGCTGGCTGGCGCGGCAAGACCGGCAAGGAGCGCAGCATCGTGCTGCGCAAGTGGTTCGACCTGCTGGTTGCCAACACCGAAGACCTGGGGCGCCTGATGACCGCGGAGCAGGGCAAGCCCTTTGCCGAGGCCAAGGGAGAGGTGGCCTATGGCGCGAGTTTCATTGAATGGTTTGCGGAGGAAGCCAAGCGCGTCAACGGCGAGGTGCTGCCGCAGTTCGACAACAACCGTCGCTTGCTGGTCATGAAGCAGGCCATCGGTGTGTGCGCTGCCATCACGCCGTGGAATTTTCCGCTGGCCATGATCACGCGCAAGGTGGCTCCGGCATTGGCCGCGGGTTGCACGGTCGTCATCAAGCCCGCCGAACTCACGCCGCTCACCGCGCTGGCCGCGGCCGAGCTGGCCGTGCGCGCGGGCATTCCGGCCGGCGTGCTCAACGTGCTCACGGCCGACAGCCAGAACAGCATTGCCGTCGGCAAGGAACTGTGCGAGAGCGACATCGTGCGGCACCTGAGCTTCACCGGCTCGACCGAGGTCGGCCGCATCCTCATGAGCCAGTGCGCGCCCACGGTGAAGAAGCTCTCGCTCGAGCTCGGCGGCAATGCGCCCTTCCTGGTGTTCGACGATGCCGATGTCGACTCGGCGGTCGAGGGTGCCATGGCCAGCAAGTACCGCAATGCCGGCCAGACCTGCGTGTGCGCGAACCGGCTGTATGTGCAAGATGGCATCTACGACAGCTTCGTCGAGAAGTTCGCGGCCAAGGTCAAGGCGCTGAAGGTGGGCAACGGCTTTGACGAGGGCGTGGTGCAGGGGCCGCTCATCGAGGATGCGGCCCTCGAGAAAGTGCAGCGCCATGTCGACGATGCCGTTGCCAAGGGCGGCAAGCTGCTCGCAGGCGGCCACAGGATTCAGGGCCAGTTCTTCGAGCCGACGGTCATTGCCGAGGCCACGCCGGACATGCTGTGCGCGAAGGAAGAAACCTTTGGCCCCTTTGCGCCGGTGTTCCGCTTCAAGACCGAGCAGGACGCGATCGACGCGGCGAACAACACCGAGTTCGGTTTGGCGAGCTACTTCTATACGCGCGACGTGGGCCGCATCTTCCGCGTGGCGGAGGCGCTGGAGTACGGCATGGTCGGCATCAATGCCGGCGTGATCGCCACGGAGCACGTGCCCTTCGGCGGCATGAAGCAGTCAGGCCTCGGGCGCGAGGGTTCGCACCATGGCATGGACGACTACGTCGAGATCAAGTATCTCTGCCTGGGCGATATCCAGAAATAGAAGAGGCCGGAAGCCAGGCGACCGGCTACGCGCGCGGGCGGCGCGTGCCGGTCGGAGGGGCGGGCTTACTTGGCCTTGGTGTCGAGACGCTTCTGCATTGCCGCAGCGCGTTCGCTCGACGGCGGGTGCGAGCTCAGGATCGAGCTGCCCGAACCGCCGCTGCTGAGCGCGGCGAGCTTCTGGAAGCTGCTCACCAGGCCCTTGCGCTCCAGCTTGCGTTCCGTCAGCAGGTCGAAAGAGTAGTTGTCGGCCGCGCTCTCTTGCGTTTGGGAGAACTGGGCGTTGATGAACTTCTCGCCGAGGTCGCCCGCTTGCGATTGCGACAGCTGGCCCACGACACCGCCCGCCGCGCTGGCAAGGCCGCGAACAGCCGAGGCTGCGTACGCGGTCTGCATGCGCGACTTGGAGTGGCCCAGTGCCACGTGGCCGATTTCATGGCCGATGACGCCGCGCAGCTCGTCGTCATTCATCAGGTCCATCAGCCCGCTGTACACGCGGATGCAGCCGTTGGCCATGGCCCAGGCGTTCACGTCTTTCGCCAGGTAGACCTTGTAGTTGGTCGTCTTGCCGTTCACGCTGGTGGGCATGGCCCGCACCACCTGGTTCAGCCGCGTGGTGTAGCGGCTGTTGGCGGGGGCGATCTGGTTCTTCTGGTCCATGGCGGCGCAAGACTGGTCGGACATCGTTGCAATGTCCGCGTCGGTCAGCGACATGGCCTTGTAGGCCGAGCCGCCGACTTGCGCGAGCGCGCCGGTGTCCGCGTCCTTGACGGCGCCGCAACCCGCGAGAGCGGCAGCCATGAGGACCGAGGCGGCGATAGGTTTGAGATGGTGCATGAAGCTCCCTTTCTTTTTGAATAATTTAACAATCAAATGCATTGCGCCGATTGCGCCGCGGCAGGCGGCCTCGCGGCCACCGCTGCGCAAGAGCGGCGCCATCATAGGCGAGCGCGCGGGCCCTTGCTGCTTTGCTGCAACCCGTAGAATGCGCCGCATGTACCGAGTCCGCCTGCTTGTTCTTTGGGCCATGATGTTCGCCGTGCCGTTTCAGGGCTACGCGGCGGCAGCCATGGTCTTTTGCGGACCGGGACATGGTACCCATGCCGGTGCAATGGCCGCGGCACCCACGGAGCCGGCCGGGGCGCATGCGCACGGCGACGGGCATGCGGACCACCACCACGAAGCCGAGCACGAAGCCGAGCGCTCCGCGGGTGACAGCGCCGGCAAGACCGCCAGCGCCGAGCCCGACGCAATGCACAAGTGCGGCACCTGTGGTGCATGCCACGGCACCGCCCTGATCAGCACGCCGCAATTCGCGGTACTCCACGGCCTGCCCCGCGCGGACCTGGTGGAGCCTCCCCTCGCGATGGCCACGCTCGAGCCTCGCGTTCTCGACAAACCTCCTCGCGCCTAACGCGTTCGTGTGCGTGCTCGCGCGCCCGTGGCCTGGTCACGGGCCGCCGCTGCCCTGCCGCGAACGCTCATGCATCGCTGCGCCGCGCCCGTTTTCGGGCCGCCTTGGCGCACTCCGTTCATGAACACGTTGCGAGGACTCCATGTTCCATCCATTGCCGGCCCGTTGGCTGGCTGTATTTCCCGCCATGGCGGTGGTGGCTGCCATGGCGCAGCCCGCGCCCGGCGAAGCGCCGGCGGCTGCGCCTCCAGCCCTGACCTACAAGTCCGCGCTCGAGGACTACCGGCCTTTCACTGACGAAAAGCCCATTCCGTGGAAGGAGGCCAACGAGACCGTGCGCCAGCGCGGCGGTTGGCAGGCCTATGCCAAGGAGGCGGCGGGCAGCGGCACCGCAGGGACCGAGCCGCCAAAGGGGCAGGCGAACGCGCCTGCAGCGCACCAGGGCCACACAATGCCCATGCCGCCCAAGAAGGAGCAGCAGCCATGAAGCCCGCCCTTCGCCTGGGCGCCGCTGCATTCGCGGCCACGCTGCTGGCAGGCTGCGCCTCGGTCCGTATCGACGATGCGCTGCAGGACACGAACACCAGCGCCCGGCAGTTCACCGGCGGCAAGCTCGAGCTCAGCCGCACGCAACAACAGCAGGACCGCCGCTCGGCGCTCACGCAGGAGCTGCTCTCCAAGCCGCTGTCGCAGACCGACGCGGTGCAGCTCGCGCTGGCCAACAGCCCCTCGGTGCAGGCCCTGGTGGCGCAGAGCTGGGGCGACATTGCCGCGGCCAACCAGTCGAGCCGCTTGCCCAATCCGGTCTTCACCTTCGAGCGCATGCGCCTGAACAGCGAGCTCGAGCTTGGGCGGCTGCTGTCGTTCGGGCTGGTGGACCTCATCCTGCTGCCGCAGCGCCTGTCCATCTCGCGGAGCCAGGCCAGCCAGGCCAAGTTGCAGCTCACCGGCGCCGTGGTCGACCAAGTCACGCAGGTCAGGCAGGCCTGGGTCCGCGCCGTGGCGGCGCAGCAGATGCGGCACTATGCCGAGCAGGTGAACCGCTCGGCCCAGGCCAGCGCGGAGCTTGCGCGCCGCATGCAGCAGATCGGCAACTTCAGCAAGCTGCAGCGCGCGCGCCAGCAGGTCTTCTATGCCGATGCGACCACGCAACTGGCTTCGGCGCAGCACGCCGCCACGGCCGCGCGCGAGGAGCTGGTTCGTGCCCTGGGGCTCGACGATGCGCAGGCCGCCGGGCTGGCCTTGCCCGAGCGGCTGCCTGACTTGCCCAAGGCGCCGCGCGAGCCGAAGGAAGTGGCCGCCACCGCGACCGAGCAGCGGCTCGACGTGCAGCTCGCACGCGCCCAGCTCGATATGGCGGGCAAGTCGCAGGGCATCAGCCTGCTGTCGACCTTCGTCGACGTGGAGGTGGGTGGCCGGCGCGACACGGTATTCGACAACGCGGAAGCCACGAAGAGCACCCGGCGCGGCTTTGAGTTCGACATCCGGCTGCCGTTGTTCGACTGGGGCTCGGCGCAGCGCGATGCGTTGAACGCGCAGTCGCTGGCCGCGGCCAACCGCTACGACGCCGCGATGCGCGGCGCCTCGTCGCAGTTGCGCGAAGGCTACTCGGCCTACCGCACGGCGTACGACATCGCGCGGCACTACCGCGACGAGATCGTGCCGCTGCGCCAAGCCATGGCCGATGAAAACGTGCTTCGCTACAACGGCATGCTGATCGGTGTCTTCGAGCTGCTGGCCGAGGCGCGCGACCAGATCGCGAGCGTGACCAACGCCATCAACGCCCAACAGCAGTTCTGGCTGGCCGATGCCGCCCTGGCGGCCTCGGTCATCGGAAAGCCCGTGGCCATGGGCGCCCCCGCAGCCGGTTCAGGCGGCGAGGCCGCCACTGCAAGTGCCGCCCACTGAGCGCGCACGCCCATCAACCCATTGAACGACATGACCAACAGACGCAACTTTCTGGGTGGTGCGGGTGCCATCACCGGCGCCCTGGCCGCGGCGAGCGTGAGCAAGGTGGCAATGGCCGCCTTGCCGGAGCCCGTGACCCGCACCACGCCCGACACCATGCCGCCGCTCGCACCTTCGAGCGGGCGGCCCTACAACCCCGTGGTCACGCTCAACGGCTGGACCCTTCCATGGCGCATGAACAACGGCGTGAAGGAGTTCCATCTCGTGGCCGAGCCCGTGGTGCGCGAGATGGCGCCCGGCTTCAAGGCCAACCTGTGGGGCTACAACGGCCAGTCGCCCGGCCCGACCATCGAGGTGGTCGAGGGCGACCGCGTGCGCATCTTCGTGACCAACAAGCTGCCCGAGCACACCAGCGTGCATTGGCACGGCCAGCGCCTGCCCAACGGCATGGACGGGGTCTCGGGCCTGACGCAGCCGCCGATCCGTCCGGGCAAGACTTTTGTCTACGAGTTTGTCGCGCGCCGCCCCGGCACCTTCATGTACCACCCGCATGCGGACGAAATGACGCAGATGGCCATGGGCATGATGGGCTTCTGGGTGACGCACCCGAAAGCCGAGCACCCGCTGATCGAGAAGGTCGACCGCGACTTCGTGTTCTTGCTCAACGCCTACGACGTGGAGCCCGGCAGCGCCACGCCCAAGATCATGACGATGCTGGACTTCAACCTGTGGTCCTGGAACAGCCGCATCTTCCCGGGCATCGATTCGCTCAACGTGAGGCTCAACGACAAGGTGCGCATCCGCATCGGCAACCTGACGATGACCAACCACCCGATGCACCTGCACGGGCACGAGTTCCTCGTCACCGGCACCGATGGCGGCCCCACCCCCAGGAGCACGCGCCAGTACGAGGTGACCACCGACGTGGCGGTCGGCCAGATGCGGCAGATCGAGTTCCTGGCCGACGAGGAGGGCGACTGGGCCTTTCACTGCCACAAGAGCCATCACACCATGAACGCGATGGGCCACGACGTGCCCACGATGATCGGCCTGGACCACAAGGACGTGGTCAAGCAGATCACCAATCTTGTGCCCGACTACATGGTGATGGGCGAGCGCGGCATGGCCGACATGGCCGAGATGGAGATGCCGCTGCCCGACAACACGGCGCCGATGATGACGGGCCAGGGGCCGTTCGGCTCAGTGGAGATGGGCGGAATGTTCAGCGTGGTCAAGGTGCGCAAGAACCAGAAGCCGGGCGACTACAGCAACCCCGGCTGGTTCAAGCATCCCAAGGGCACGGTGGCCTACGAGCTGGACGGCCCGCCGCCCGAGCCTGCGCGCCAGCGCGGCGCAGGCGCGGCCGCCATGCCCGCGCGGAACATGCCCGCCAACAACATCGAAGTACAGGTCCGCAAGCCGGGCAAGGCCAGTTCCGGCCATTGAATTTTTTGAAGGAAAACCATGAAACACACGCTTCGCCATATCGCGTTCACCGCTTTCTTCGCCTTTGCCGCGCTGGCGGCCGCAGGCGCCTCGGCCGCCGGCAACCACGCCGGTGGCCATGGGCACGACGCCGATGTCGCCATCGGCAAACCCGGCATTGCCGCCAAGGCCACGCGCACCGTCAACGTCGACATGACCGACTCAATGCGCTTCACCCCGGCCGACATCACTGTGAAGCAGGGCGAGACCGTGCGCTTTGTCGTCAAGAACTCTGGACAGCTGAAGCACGAGCTCGTGCTCGGAACCGAGCAGGAACTCAAGGCGCACTACGAAGCCATGAAGAAGAACCCCGAAATGGAGCATGCCGACCCGAACATGGTGACCCTGGCCGCGGGCAAGACCGGCGAGATCGTCTGGCAGTTCACCAAGGCCGGCAAGGTCGATTTCGGCTGCCTGCAGCCGGGCCACTACGACGCGGGAATGAAGGGCGCCGTGAAGGTGGCCAAGGCCGCCAGGTAAACAAGAAAAGGAAAACCCAGATGCCGAACATCCGTATCGCACTCGCGGCCTTCGTTGCCGCACTTTCGTTCGCCGGCGCCGTGGCCGCGGCGGAACTCGCCGACGGCGAGGTCCGCAAGGTGGACAAGGACAACAAGAAAATCACCATCAAGCACGGCCCGCTGACGGACCTGGACATGCCCGGCATGACCATGGTTTTCGGCGTCAAGGAAGACGCCTTGCTCGACAAGGTGAAGACCGGCGAGAAGGTGCGCTTCCAGGCCGAGAAGATCGACGGCAAGTTCGTCGTGACGGCGATCGAGCCCGCGCCTTGAGCACTTGCGCTCGCGGCACCGACGCTTGCACCGGATCTTTTCCTACGCGATTGGCGCGGCGGTGAGTGGCCGAAGAAGAAGCCGGCGGCACTTCGCCGCGTGCCGCCTTTGCGAAAGGCGATTCGGTGCGCGTTCCGCGCTATGGCGTCGGGTCCGTGGCAAGTGCCGATGCAGTCTGCGTCACCATCGAATTTGCCGATGGCAGCCAGCGCTGCTTCCAGCCCCAGTTCGTGCGCCCGGTGCTCGCGCGGCGGGCGAGCCGGGCGGCGCAGCGTCTGGTAACAGGCCGTGCGAGCCAGCGGTGAGAATCGATGAATGCATCAAGCAAGCAATCTTTCCATTCCGCGTTTCAACAGGTTCGCACTCTTGGCCGCATCGGCGGCCGTTGCCGCATTGCTGGCCAGCTGCGCATCCGCTCCACCGCCCGTTAGCGCGAAGCCGCCCGCATCGGCAACCGGTGCCCGGCCCGCGACCGCACCTGCGGCATCAGGAGCGGCGGGTGCGGAAGACCAGGCAGCCGAACAGCGGTTCGCAAAGTGGGTGGCTGATTTCCGAGCCACCGCGCGCACGGAAGACATCAGCGATGCAACGCTGAAGAGCGCGTTCGATCAGGTCCAGTATTTGCCGCGCGTGATCGAACTCGACCGCGCCCAGCCCGAGTTCACGCGCACCGTCTGGGGGTATCTGGACAACGCCGTCACGCCGCAACGCGTGGCAACGGGGCAAGACAAGCTCCTGCAGGTTCGCACCGAAGCAGAAGCAGCCGCTGCGCGCTATGGCGTGCCGCCCGCGGTGGTCGTCGCCATCTGGGGCATGGAAAGCAACTACGGCGGCAACTACGGCAATACCCCGGTCATCGACGCGTTGGCAACGCTCGGCTTTGAAGGGCGCCGCGAAGATTGGGCCAAGCGCGAGTTGCTGGCGGCATTGAAGATTCTCGACAGCGGCGACATCGCGCGCGAGCGGATGATCGGCTCCTGGGCCGGTGCCATGGGCCAGACGCAGTTCCTGCCCTCCAACTTCCTGGCCTATGCGGTGGATGCCGACGGCGACGGGAGGCGCGACATCTGGGGCAGCATGCCCGATGTGGTGGCTTCCACGGCCAATTTCCTTTCGCGCTCCGGCTGGCAGGCCGGTGTGCCGTGGGGTGTGGAAGTGCGGCTGCCGCCGGGCTTCGACTATGGCCGTGCCGATACGTCGGTGCGGCAGTCGTCCACGCAATGGGCGAGCGAGGGGCTGCGCGCGATCGACGACCAGCCGCTGCCGGAGTTTGCCGAGGCCGCGGTGCTGCTGCCGGCGGGTGCGCGCGGGCCGGCCTTCTTGATCGGGCCGAACTTTCGTGCCGTTCTTCGCTACAACAACTCGACCAACTATGCGCTCGCGGTCGGCCTTCTTGCACAGCGCCTGGGCGGCGGGCCGGGCGTGCAGGCGCCATGGCCGCGGGACGTGCCCGCGCTCTCGCGCAGCCAGATGGTCGAGCTGCAAACCGCGCTCAACCAGCGCGGCTTTGCGACCGGCGCCGCGGATGGCGTGATGGGCCCCGCCACGCGCGAGGGGCTGCGCCGCTACCAGCGCAGCGTCGGCCTGCCGGCGGACGGCTATCCCAGCGCGGAGCTGCTGCAGCGCTTGCAGCAGCCGTAGGCCGACCTGCCGCGATTGACGGGCTGCGGTGCATGCCCGTTAAACTGGCATCGGGTGCGAGGCTGCTTTCCACGGCGTCGCAGGTTCATGCGCTGGTCGGGCCGCCGCGCGGATCAGTCACGCCAACCCCATGCAAGAACCCACCATCCAGTACATCGCCGCAGGCCTCTTCGCCGTCGCGCTCATTCACACCTTTGCCGCCAAGCAGTTCGAGCGGCTGTCGCACCGCTTTCCCCGGCACGCCGGCCTGTTCCACCTGCTGGGCGAGGTGGAAGTCGTCTTCGGCTTCTGGGCCATCGTGCTCGTCCTTGCCATGGCCCTGGTGGTGGGCGGCGGCCCGGCGCTCGGCTATGCGGAATCACGCAACTACACCGAGCCGCTCTTCGTCTTCGTGGTGATGGTGGTGGCCGCTTCGCGGCCCGTGCTGCGCACGGTGATGTCGGGTGTGAGCCTTGTCGCGCGCGTGCTGCCGCTGCCTACGCCCATGGCATCGGCGTGGCTCGGGCTCGCGGCCGTGCCGCTGCTGGGCTCGCTTGTCACAGAGCCCGCAGCCATGACCATTGCGGCGTTGATGCTCGCGCCGCAGATCTTCCGGCCGCAAGTGCCTGAGCCGGTGAAGTACCTGGCCCTGGGGGTGCTGTTCGTCAACATATCGATCGGCGGCACGCTCACCTCGTACGCCGCGCCGCCCGTGCTGATGGTCGCTTCGACATGGCAGTGGGACAGCGCGTTCATGCTCGCCACCTTCGGGTGGAAGGCCGCCATTGCCGTGCTCGCCAACGCCACCGTGGCCACATTCGTGCTGCGCAGGCACCTGAATGCTGCGCCGTCGGCGGCCGATGCCGAAGCGCCTGTGCCACCCGCCGTGGCCCTGGTGCATCTGGCGCTGCTTGCCGGCATTGTTCTGTTCGCCCATCATCCGGTGGCGTTTCTCGGGCTCTTCCTGATGTTTCTCGGGTACACGCAAGCCTACGAGCGCCACCAGAGCCCGCTGATCATCAAGGAGGCGCTGCTCGTTGGCTTCTTTTTGGCCGGGCTGGTGGTGCTGGGCGGCATGCAGCAATGGTGGCTGGAACCGGTGGTTTCCAGCCTGCAGCCGCTCGCGCTGTTCTTCGGCGCGCTGGGCCTCACGGCCATTACGGACAACGCGGCGCTCACCTACCTGGGCTCGCTGATCGCGAACATCTCGGACGAATCGAAATACATGCTCGTCGCCGGCGCGGTGGCCGGCGGCGGCTTGACGGTGATTGCCAATGCGCCCAATCCAGCGGGCGTGGCGTTGCTGAAGCGCGGGTTCTCGGACGAAACCATCGGCGCCGGTGGCTTGCTGCTGGGGGCGCTCGGGCCGACCGCGGTGGCGGCCGCCGCATTCATGCTGCTGTAGCGCAACGGCCGCCCGGCGCGTGAAGATCGGCAGCGGTGTGCTCGCGCCGTGCACGCAGATGAAGGAGGCAAGAACATGTTCATGCGTCGTCGCACGGGTTGGGCCGCAGGCGCGGCGTTCATTGCCCTGACAACGGCGGGCTGCACCTACCAGGGCGGCGCTGCTTCCATGCACGCGCGGCCCGAGCCGCCGCCCACCGATTGCCGCGCGTGGGTGGGTGTCGACCGCAACCATGAGCTGCCCGGATACCTGCTGCCGCAGCCTGATGGCCACACCGCGTGCGTGCCGCTCGGCGTCAACGCGCATCGAGCTCCCGCGGGCTATGCAGGCGACTACTACGTCGACGAATTCACCGATGCGCGCCTGAAGGAACGCTGGCGCGCCTGCAAGGCCGACGCCGCCTGCTTTGCGCGCATCAACGCGCAGATGCAGCGCTGGCTGCCGCCGAACAAGGCGCGCTCGACCCGCTCGACCGGCACCGTCGATCCCTCGGGAAAGATCGATCCGGATGGCGCGGTGGACCTGCGGCAGATCCGCCGTCCGGCGTTCTTTGCGAAGGCGCCTTATGCGGAGGCCATTGCGCGGGCCGATGCCAGCACCTACATCGTCGAGTTCACCGTACCGCGCGACACCTTCGAGCGCATCGACCTGAAGATGACCGATCCGGTCAAGCTGCGCGGCTGGTACATCGAAGGCAGCGGCGTCGATGACGGCAAGGGCGGCATCACGCGCGCGCTGGTGGCGCGAGAACCTCGACGCGCTCAACCAGGCGGGCTTCGATGTGCTGGCCTACGACCGGCGCGGCGAGGGCATCTCGGGCGGGTTCAGCGACACGAACACGCTGGAGCAGGGCGAAGACGTCTTTCGCGTGCTGGCGCAGTTCGACACTGGCAATGGCTTGCGGATTCTCACGCCGGAAGGGCGCACGCTTGCGGGTGATGAGGCCGCCGGCAAGCTGCTGGGCGGTATGAAGTCGACCCGCATTCCGATTCTGCTGGGCGGCTATTCGCGCGGCTCCATGTCGACGGCCTGGGCCATGGCCAAGAACTTTTCAGGCGCATGCAGCTACGACATGCCGGTGCCCGAATGCGCCCCGCCCAAGGGGCTCGCGAACATCAAGGGCGCGATTCTGCTGGCGTCCTTTGCGAGCGGCGCGGGGTACCTGCCATCGTCGCCCGATCTGGCCGACCGCAACCTGTTTCTCGGCGCCATGGCAGCGGACCATCACATCCTGTTCTATCCCAACTCGGCGCCGCTCGCGGGCATGCACCAGTGGCCGGCTGCCTTCTTCGGCAAGGGCTTGTGGGACCGTGCGGAAACGCTGGAGGGCACCGTTGCGGCCTATGACCGCATTCGCGGTGCGCGCGAAATCGTGGTGGCCCGCGCGCCCCATTCGATCGAGACCTGGCCGGAAAGCGACAGGCAGTATCTGCGCGAGCGGATGGTCGCCTTTGCCAAGGTTGCGATTGCCGGCGGCACCACTGTGCCGCGCGCCAAGCCGTGGTCGAACCTCAAAGAGCTGGTCGCGACCACGCCGGATTCGTGGGAGCCCTCATCCGCGCCCAAGGGCCGCTGAAGCAACTCTCGTCGCGTCTTGACTTTGTTTCCATCATGTTGGATATTCCTCCGATATCATGGAAAATGAATCGTCCAACCTGAATGAACGCATCGCGCAGCGCGTGCGAGACCTGCGCGCCGCGCGCGGCCTTTCGCTCGACGCGCTGGCTGTGCACTGCGGCGTCAGCCGCTCGATGATCTCGCTCATCGAGCGCGGCGAAAGCAGCCCGACGGCGGTGCTGCTCGAAAAATTGGCCACCGGCCTCGGTGTTCCGCTGGCTTCGTTGTTCGAGGCGCCCCAGCCCGAGGCCGGGCCGGTGTCGCGGCTGGCCGACCAGCCGCAGTGGCGCGATCCGCATTCCGGCTATGTGCGTCGCAACGTGTCGCCCGCGGGCACCTCATCGCCCATCCACATCGTGGAGGTGCTGTTTCCGCCCAAGGCGCGCGTGGCCTACGAAACCGCTGCGCGGGAACCGCAGGTGCACCAGCAGGTGTGGATGCTCGAAGGCACCATCGAAGTCACCCTCGGCGACGAACACCACCGGCTCGGCGCGGGCGACTGCCTGGCGATGGTGCTCGACCGGCCCATGAGCTACTACAACCCCACCCGCAAGATCGCGCGCTATGCCGTCGTGATCGCAACCTTGCCCCTTGTTTCAAGATGATCGTGGAGATGAGATGACAGATACGGCAACACTCGCGCCAGGCATTCGCACCCTGACCAGCGTCAACGACGCGCACATCTGGCAACTGGCCGATGTGCTCATCGACTGCGTAGAGGGCGGCGCATCGGTCAGCTTCATGCTGCCGCTCACGCGCGATCGCGCACTCGCCTTCTGGCAACGCGTGGGCGAAGGCGTGGCACGCGGCGAGCGCGCGCTGCTGGTGGCCGAAGACGCGCAAGGCATCGTCGGAACCGTGCAGCTCGTGCTCGACCAGCCGGAGAACCAGCCGCATCGCGCCGAGGTATCCAAGATGCTCGTGCACCGGCGGGCCAGGCGCCAGGGCATTGGTGCGCTGCTGATGCAGGCCGCCGAGCGGCTTGCCCGCGAACACGGCAAGACCTTGCTGGTGCTCGATACATCCAGCCCGGAGGCCGAGCGGCTTTATGCCCGCCAGGGCTGGACACGCGCTGGCGTGATCCCGGGCTTTGCACGGCTGCCGGGCGGCGAGCCGTGCGATACCACTTACTTCTACCGGTCGCTGAGCTAGCGTGTCCGGTTCGGCGCGAGGCCTGTCATCATTCGCGCCTGCATGAACCAGGAAACGACCCTCCCCATGGATCTGTTGAATCGCGCCAGGCAGGTCCTGGCGGCACCTGACGGCACGCTCCCCGGAGCCGCCGCCACGCCCGAGGCGGGCTGCGTGGCCTTCGTTGCGCTTGGCGACGGTGCGAGCCGCGCACGCGTCACGGCCGGGCACGGTGCCACCGCTGATGAGGCTTGGCAGCAGGCGAGCGATGCCGCGCTTGCGCTCGTCCGGCGCATCGGCCTGGAGCCCTGCCGCATGCGCGTGGAAATCGTCGACGAGGTCGAGCCCATGACCTGGGGCGCATTGAAAGAGCGCTTGTCGCGCACCAAGCGCAACTACTTCAACCGGGGCGTGTCCTTCGACGCGAAGTTCGAGGTGGCGCTGCTCGCGCCCGAGATCAACGGCAGCGCCATCTTCTACAACGGCACCGTGGAGCATGCGGACCCCAACCCGGGCAACCTGCGCCTGCACGGGCAGCGGCGCTTCGGAAGAGACATCGAATTTCCATCGGACGACGACGCGCCGGTGTGGTGCTTCACGACCCGGGGCGCCTACGTCGATGCCGAGGGGGCATGGCCGCTGACGGCCAAGGGGCAGGCCGCGGGCTATCGAACGCTGCCTGAGTGGAACGCGGACCAGGCGCGCCGGCTTGTGGACACCGCGAGCGACTATCTCGCCGCGCAGGTCAAGCCCTCGGGCGAGTTCTACTACGGGTGGTTTCCGTGTTTCGACCGACCGATTCCCACCTACAACACCCTGCGGCACGCGAGCTCGACCTACGCGCTGCTCGAAGCCTGGGAGCTGACGCGCAGCGACACCCAGAAGGCGGCCATCGACCGTTCGCTGGCCTTTCTGAAGAACCGGCTCATCCGCCAGGTCGACCTGCCCAACGGCACGCGCGCCGCCTATCTGCTGGATGTGGGCAATGAAATCAAGCTCGGCGGCAATGCGGTGTGCCTGCTGGCGCTGGTCAAGTACACCGAACTCACCGGCGATGCGCAGTACCACCCGCTGATGGAGCAGCTCGCGCTCGGCATCCAGGCCATGCAAGACCCGGCGCGCGGGCGCTTCGTGCACGTGCTCAATCATCCGGGCCTCGACGTAAAAGACGCGTTCCGCGTCATCTACTACGACGGCGAAGCGGCCTTCGGACTGATGCGCCTCTATGGCCTCACGCGCGATGAGCGGTGGCTGGCCGTGGTCGAAAAGGCCTTCGAGCATTTCATTGCCGCGGAGCATTGGCGCGCGCACGACCACTGGCTGAGCTACTGCGTCAACGAGCTCACGCGCTATCGCCCCGAAACGCACTACTACCAGTTCGGCCTGCAGAACGTGGCGGACTACCTGGACTTCGTGCTGCAGCGCATCACCACTTTTCCCACGCTGCTCGAGCTGATGATGGCCGCACGCGAAATGGTGGCGCGGCTCGATGCCGACCCTGCGCTGCGCCCGTTGCTCGAAGGGCTCGACCGCGACAAGTTCGACCGTGCGCTCGAGCATCGCGCGCGGTACCTGGCCAACGGTTACTTCTGGCCCGAGCTCGCCATGTTTTTCCGGAACCCCGACCGCGTTGCCGGTTCGTTCTTTATCAAGCACCACAGCTTCCGCGTTCGCATCGACGACGTGGAGCACTATCTTTCGGGCCTTGTCGCCTACTGGAAATACCGCCGATGAACAGCAGCATCACCTCGCGCGAGTTCGGCCGCATGCCCGACGGCCGCGCCGTGACCGAATACACCCTCGACAACGGCCGGGGCCTCAGCCTCAGCGCCATCAACCTCGGCGGCATCGTCACAGCGCTGCATGTGCCCGATCGCGAGGGGCAAAGCGGCAACATCGTGCTCGACTTGCCAACGCTCGAGGATTACCTGAAGCCGCATCCGCACTTCGGCACCATCGTCGGGCGCTATGCCAATCGCATCGCGGGCGGGCGATTCACGCTCGACGGCGCTGCGCATCAAGTCGCAGTGAACAACGGCGCCAATTCGCTGCATGGCGGGCACAAGGGCTTTGGTACGCGCTTCTGGCAAATTGAAGAAGTGGCTGCCGATGCCGCATTGGATGAAGTGGCCATCGAGCTGCGCTACACCAGTGCGGATGGCGAAGAGGGCTTTCCGGGCGAGGTGCAGGTGACCGTGCGCTACGTGCTCGGCACCACCGACAACACATGGCGCATCGACTACCGCGCCGTGGCCGACCGGGCCACGGTGTTGAACCTGAGCCACCACGACTACTTCAACCTGGCGGGCGGCGGCGCGGTGCAGGACCACAGGCTGACCATTCCGGCGAGCCGCTTTTGCCCGGTGGATGAGGGCCTGATTCCGCTCGGCGTTGCGCCGGTGGACGGAACGCCCTTCGACTTTCGCGTACCCACGCAGATCGGTGCGCGCATGGACGAGCCGCACGAGCAGTTGCGCGTGGCCGGCGGCTACGACCATAACTGGGTGCTCGACCGCGAGCCGGCCGGCTTGGCGCTGGCCGCGCGCCTCGAGCACGAGCCCTCAGGCCGCGTGATGGAGGTGCTGACGATCGAGCCGGCGGTGCAGTTCTATTCGGGCAATTTCCTCGACGGCAGCATTCGCGGGCGCAGCGGCGAGAGCTTTCGCCAAGGCGCGGGCCTGTGCCTGGAAACGCAGCACTACCCCGACTCGCCGAACCAGCCAAGCTTTCCTTCGACAGTGCTCCGGCCCGGAGAAACCTTCAGCAGCAGCACGCTGCACCGCTTCGGCGTTGCTTGAGTTTCTAGCTACTTGAATCTCGCGTTGTTCTGCCGTTGAGGCGGCACGGCTTTCTCCTCGCCATACGAGACCGCACTTTGCACGCGCGTTTGTACTGCGGCGGGGTCACGCCACTGCGGTTGCTGCGGAGATCTTTTGCCTGCGGGGCCCGCGCTTGGGCGTTTTACCCTCATCGGCCAGTTTGCGCACCTGTTCCATCTGCTTCTGCCGCTCCGCAATAGCCAACCTCTTGGCTTGGGCATCGCCGTATCGCTTGATGGAAAATGATTTGGTCATCGTCTTGCCACCGACACGAGTCACGGCCATCCAGTAGGGAATGTTCCAATTCTTGTCCACGCGAAATGAAACGCCCGGATATCCACTGGTGTTGGTCGTATTGAGCGATTCCTGCGGCAGTCGTTTGGGGCGTTTGGTATCGGCAGGCAGCAGGCGTGGCACAGGGGTCTCTCGCAGCTTGGCCTCGTCGGGATGCGTTTGTATTCGACCTTCTAG
>NZ_RWKH01000013.1 GCF_003984625.1 Variovorax sp. DXTD-1
ATGATGCTGACGAGCGCACTTCCAGACCACGAAGACCTGATGCAACGCATCGCCCGTGATTTGATCGACAGCTATGACGAGGAGTTGGAGCTGGAGATCGAAGACCGCAATATCGGCGACCTCGATCCCGCCGCCCGCGCCACCGACAAGGCCGCGCGGCAGGCGTACTTCAAGGAGCTGTTCCGCCTGCAGGGCGAACTGGTGAAGCTGCAGGACTGGGTGCAGCACAGCAAGCAGAAGGTGGTCATTCTTTTCGAAGGCCGCGACGCGGCGGGCAAGGGCGGCGTGATCAAGCGCATTACCCAGCGCCTGAACCCGCGCGTGGCGCGCGTGGCCGCGCTGCCGGCGCCCAACGACCGTGAACGCACCCAGTGGTACTTTCAGCGCTATGCCGCGCACCTGCCGGCAGCCGGCGAAATGGTGCTGTTCGACCGCAGCTGGTACAACCGCGCCGGCGTCGAGCGCGTGATGGGCTTTTGCACCGACGACGAGTACGAAGAGTTCTTCCGCACCGTGCCGGAGTTCGAGAAGATGCTGGTGCGCTCGGGCATCAAGCTCATCAAATACTGGTTCTCCATTACGGACGACGAGCAGCACATGCGCTTTCTCGGCCGCATTCACGATCCGCTCAAGCAATGGAAGCTGAGCCCCATGGACCTCGAAAGCCGCCGCCGCTGGGAGGAATACACCAAGGCGAAGGAAATCATGCTGGAACGCACCCACATTCCCGAGGCGCCCTGGTGGGTGGTGCAGGCGGTCGACAAGAAGAAGGCGCGGCTGAACTGCATCAGCCACCTGCTGGGCCAGCTGCCTTACCAGGAAGTGGCGCATCCGCCAGTTCAACTGCCCGCACGGGAGCGCCACGCCGACTACCTGCGCCAGCCGGTGCCGGCGAGCATGATCGTGCCGGAGATCTACTGAAGCACGGGGCGGGCTCCCGGCCTTCACCGCCCCGTTTGGACGCCCGGCGCTTTGCCTTCACACTGCGCCCATGGTTCGCCGCTCCACCACTGCTTCTCTTTTCGCCCGCGCCTACGAGCGCAACCTGAAAGCCCTCACCAAGCTCACGCTGAGCAACAGCAAGCGCGTGACGGGGCAGGTGCAGCGCGCCACCGCCAAGCGCCTCAAGCCGCCGCCGGGCCGGGGCGATTGGCTCAGCGGCATGGCGCTGGGCCCAGGCGGCGCGCGCGGCTATCACCTGTTTCGCCCGGCCGACCTGAAGCTGAAGCCCGGCGAAAGGCTGCCGCTCATGGTCATGCTGCACGGCTGCGGCCAGACCGGGCGCGACTTTGCGGCCAGCACGCGCATGAACGCGCTCGCGGTGCGGCAACGCTTCCTGGTGCTCTACCTGGAACAAGACAGGCTGGCCCATCCGCAAGGCTGCTGGAACTGGTACGAGCGGCGCTCGGGCAAGGCCGACGCCGAAGCCGCCACGCTGATGGCGGCCATCGACCAGGCCTGCGTGCTGTATCCGGTGGATCGCGAGCGCATCGCGCTGGCCGGTCTCTCGGCCGGGGCCAGCATGGCGGCGCTGCTGGCAACCCGCTACCCGCTGCGCTTTCGCGCCGTGGTCATGCATTCAGGCGTGGCGCCGGGCGCCGCAAAAAGTTCGGCCACCGCGCTGGGCGCGATGCGCGGCCAGCACACGCCGCCGATGCCCTCCACCGCGGTTGGCAAGGCGATGGGCGCCGCCGCCGTCTTCGCGACATTGCCGCCGATGCTGGTGCTGCATGGCGACGCCGATGCCGTGGTGGCGCCGAGCAACGCCGTCAACAGCGCGGCTGTGTGGGCCACGGCGGTGGGCGCAAAGCCGGGCCTCTCGCGCACGCTCCAGCGCGGCAAGCGGCACCCGATGCGGGTGACCCAGTTCCGCCGCAGGGGCCGCACGCTCGTCACGCTGTGCGAGATTGCGGGCCTGGGCCATGCCTGGAGCGGCGGGGCGGCCAGCCTGCTGTTCAGTGACCCGGCCGGGCCGGATGCGACCCGGATGGTCTGGGCTTTTGCGGCGGCGCAGTTCAAGCTGGAGGCGCCGGAGCTTGACCTGACACCCGTACGCTGAGACGGCCGGGTTGGCACCCTGAGTACCTCCGTGTACGCCACCCGGCGTATTTCTCGCGCGCGGTCGAATCCGCAGACTTCCCTCCATCGTCCGGCGAGCCCGGCGAAAAGGTTTCAACCACCCCGGAGCAGGAGTCCACATGCAACGTCGTTTCACCCTCAAGGCGCTTACCGCCGCCGTCGCGCTGGCCAGCATCGCTGCTGCGCCCGTCACATCCGCATTGGCCGCCGACACCATCAAGGTCGGCGTGCTGCACTCGCTGTCGGGCACGATGGCCATTTCTGAAACCGTGTTGAAAGACACGGTGCTGATGGCCATTGACGACATCAACAAGAAGGGCGGCGTGCTGGGCAAGCAGCTCGAGCCCGTGGTGGTCGACCCGGCTTCCAACTGGCCGCTGTTCGCAGAAAAGACCAAGCAGCTGTTGGGCCAGGATAAGGTTTCGGTGATCTTCGGCTGCTGGACCTCGGTGTCGCGCAAGTCGGTGCTGCCCGTCGTTGAAGAAATGAACGGTCTCCTGTTCTACCCCGTGCAGTACGAAGGCGAAGAGCTCTCCAAGAACGTGTTCTACACGGGCGCCGCGCCCAACCAGCAAGCCATTCCGGCCGTCGACTACCTCATGAGCAAGGAAGGCGGCGGCGCCAAGCGCTGGGTGCTGCTGGGCACCGACTACGTCTACCCCCGCACGACCAACAAGATCCTGCGCGCCTACCTGAAAAGCAAGGGCGTGAAGGACACCGACATCGACGAGAAGTACACCCCCTTCGGCCACAGCGACTACCAGACCATCGTCGCCGACATCAAGAAGTTCTCGGCTGGCGGCAAGACGGCCGTGGTGTCGACCATCAACGGCGACTCGAACGTGCCGTTCTACAAGGAACTTGGCAACGCCGGCCTGAAGGCCAAGGACGTGCCGGTGGTGGCCTTCTCGGTGGGCGAGGAAGAACTGCGCGGCGTGGACACCAAGCCGCTGGTCGGCCACCTGGCCGCATGGAATTACTTTATGTCGATCAAGAACCCGACCAACACCGCGTTCATCAAGCAGTGGAGCGACTACGCCAAGGCCAAGAACATCGCCGGCCACAAGGACAAGCCGCTCACCAACGACCCGATGGAAGCCACCTGGATCGGCATCCACATGTGGAAGCAGGCCGTTGAGAAGGCCAAGAGCACGGACACCGACAAGGTGATCGCAGCGATGGCCGGCCAGACCTTCACCGCCCCCTCGGGCATCGTCTCGAAGATGGACGAGAAGAACCACCACCTGCACAAGAGCGTGTTCATCGGCGAGATCAAGGCCGACGGCCAGTTCAGCGTGGTGTGGAAGACGCCGGGCCCGGTCAAGGCCAAGCCTTGGAGCCCGTACATCGAAGGCAACGACAAGAAGCCGGATCAGCCGGCTGGCAAGTCGCTGTAATCAGCATCGGCAAGTCCCTTGCCTTGCTCCCTCTCCCCTCGGGGAGAGGGTGGGGGTGAGGGCAGCGGCGGTCATTTGGCCGCCGTGTCTGTTGAAAGGCCGACGGCCCTCACCCCAACCCTCTCCCCTGGGGGGAGAGGGGGCAACACGAATTTCACAATGCTTCGACGAACCCTTCACTGCGCACTCGCCGCCATGCTCCTCATGGCATCGGCCGCTCACGCGTTGACCGCCGAAGAAGCCAAGGCCATCGCCTCCGGTGAATCCGAATCGCGCATCACCGCGCTCAACAAGGCCGTGCTCACGGCGGACGAAAAAACCGCCGCTTTCATCCAGGCCATGTCGGAAGACGCGGTCAAGTACACCGAAGACAAGGTCTTCGTGATGAAGGATGACAAAGGCTACGACCCCGTGACTGGCGCCGAGCTGAAGGTGCCCGATACGGCCGAGGACGTGGTCAACAACAACCTGATGCGCGGCGCGCTCGATGCCGCGCAGGCCGCGCTCAAGCTCACGAGCAAGGACGACGCGGTGCGCGCCGAAGCCGCGCAGGCGCTCTTCAAGGAGCCCGACGAATCCCGCGTGCCCATGGTCGAGAAGGCGCTGGCCGCCGAGACCAACCCAGGCATCAAGGCGCAGCTCCAGCTGGTGCGCGCTGCCAGCATGCTCAGCAGCGCCGACAAGACCAAGCGCCTGGCCGCGGCCAAGGAACTCGGCGCCAACAGCAGCCCCGACACCAAGCTGCTGCTCAACCAGCGGCTCGCCGATGAAACCGAGGCGGACGTCAAGGCCGCCATCATCGCTTCCATTGCCAGCATCGACGGCTCGCTGGTGTGGGGCGACCGCATCAACGCCGTGTTCAGCGGCATCAGCCTGGGCTCGGTGCTGCTGCTGGCCGCGCTGGGCCTGGCCATTACCTACGGCCTGATGGGCGTCATCAACATGGCGCACGGCGAGCTGATGATGATCGGCGCCTACGCCACCTACGTGATGCAGGGCATCTTCCAGCGCTACATGCCCGAGGCGGCATTCGGTTGGTACCTGGTCGCAGCCATTCCGGTTTCGTTCCTCGCATCGGCGCTGGTGGGCGCGGTGCTCGAACGCGGCGTGATCCGCTTTCTTTACGGCCGCCCGCTCGAAACGCTGCTCGCCACCTGGGGCATCAGCCTGATGCTGCAGCAGCTTGTGCGGTCGCTCTTCGGCGCACAGAACGTCGGCGTGGAAAACCCCGGCTGGATGAGCGGCGGCTTCACCATGCTGAGCAACGTCACGCTGCCGTGGAACCGCATCTGCATCATCATCTTCGCGGCGCTGGTGCTGCTGGCCATGGGCTGGCTCATCGGCCGCACGCGCCTGGGCCTGTTTGTGCGCGGCGTCACGCAGAACCGGCCCATTGCCTCGTGCATGGGCGTGAACACGGCGCGCATCGACACCTACGCCTTTGCGCTTGGCTCCGGCATCGCGGGCCTTGCGGGTTGTGCGCTGAGCCAGATCGGCAACGTGGGGCCCGACCTCGGCCAGAGCTACATCGTCGACAGCTTCATGGTGGTCGTGATGGGCGGCGTCGGCCAGCTCGCGGGCACCGTGTATGCGGCGCTGGGGCTCGGCGTTCTCAACAAGTTCATCGAAGGCTGGGCGGGCGCGGTGCTCGCGAAGATCGCGGTGCTCGTTTTCATCATCATCTTCATTCAGAAGAGACCTCAAGGCATCTTTGCCATGAAGGGCCGGAGCGCAGAAGCATGAGCAGCAAGGTCGTACTTCCAACCAAGGGCCCGCTGTTGAGCGGCAAGGGCTGGACAGCCTTCTTCGTCGCACTCATCGTCGTATGCGCGTTGGCGCCGGTGCTCAACATGTGGGTGCCCGCGGACAGCCCGCTGCACATGAGCGACTACGCGGTGGCGCTCGTCGGCAAGATCATGTGCTACGCCATCTGCGCGCTGGCCATGGACCTGATCTGGGGCTACACCGGCATCCTCTCGCTGGGCCACGGCCTGTTCTTCGCGCTGGGCGGCTACATGATGGGCATGTACCTCATGCGGCAGATCGGCCGCGACGGCAACTACAAGAGCGACCTGCCGGACTTCATGGTGTTTCTCGACTGGAAGACGCTGCCCTGGCACTGGACCTTCAGCGACAGCTTCATCGCCACGCTGGTCCTCATCGTCGCAGTGCCGGGTCTCATTGCCTTCGTGTTCGGCTTCTTCGCCTTCCGCTCGCGCATCAAGGGCGTGTACTTCTCGATCATCACGCAGGCCATGACCTTCGCGGCGATGCTGCTGTTCTTCCGCAACGAGACGGGCTTCGGCGGCAACAACGGATTTACCGACTTCAAGCGCATCCTGGGCATTCCGATTGCCACGCAAGAGATGCGCATGACGCTCTTCGCGCTCACGGGCATCACGCTGCTCGGCTTCTTCCTGTTTGCAAAATGGCTCATCGGCAGCAAGTTCGGCCGCGTGCTCCAGGCCATTCGCGATGCGGAAACGCGCGTGATGTTCTCGGGCTACAACCCGCTGCCTTACAAGCTCACCATCTGGGTCATCTCGGCCGTGATGTGCGGCGTGGCCGGTGCGCTGTACGTGCCGCAGGTCGGCATCATCAACCCTGGCGAAATGAGCGCGGCCAACTCCATCGAGATCGCGATCTGGGCGGCCGTGGGCGGACGCGCGACGCTGATCGGGCCGATCATCGGTGCCTTCATCGTCAACGGTGCGAAGAGCTGGCTCACGGTGGCGTACCCCGAGTACTGGTTGTACTTCCTGGGCGCCTTGTTCATTGCTGTCACGCTGTTCCTGCCGAACGGCATCGTGGGCCTGGTGAAGAAATGGCTGTCGCGCGAGAAGGCGGCGCCCGCTGCACCGAGTGCCGGCCGCGAGGAAGCGCAGCGCGCCATGGCTGCCGCGCAGGGCATGGAGCCCGAGGCGCTGCATGCGCCGCTCGCGCCCGAAGTGAAGGGAGCGCGCGCATGAGCCGCCGGGCCGCTCCCAAGCCGAATACCGCAGCGCGAAGCGCGGAGGTTTCTGAATGACCCCCGACCTGATGGAAGCCGGCGCCGAGCGCGCCGCCCGTGCCAAGGGCATGCACTACGTGAGTGGCAGCACCGAGTCGGGCGGGCGTTCCGCCGACTTCGGCCGCATTGCCACGCCGGGCGAGGTCGACGTGACGCACGGCCGCATCCTGTACCTTGAAGACGTGAGCGTGAGCTTCGACGGCTTCAAAGCCATCAACAAGCTGTCTCTCGACATTGCACCGGGCGAGCTGCGCTGCATCATCGGCCCCAACGGTGCGGGCAAGACGACGATGATGGACATCATCACCGGCAAGACCCGGCCCGACGAAGGCACGGTGTTCTTCGGCAGCACCATCGACCTGCTGCGCCACCGCGAAGCCGACATTGCCCAGCTGGGTATCGGCCGCAAGTTCCAGAAGCCGACGGTGTTCGAGCACCTCACCGTGTTCGAAAATCTCGAGCTCGCGCTCAAGACCAACAAGGGCGTTCGCGCGTCGATGCTGTTCAGGCTCGCCTCGGCGCAGAGCGACCGGCTCGCCGAAGTTCTGCACACCATCCACCTGGCCGAAAGCGTGTCGCGCCTGGCCGGCAACCTGAGCCACGGCCAGAAGCAGTGGCTCGAAATCGGCATGCTGCTGATGCAGGACCCGAAGCTGCTGCTGCTCGACGAACCCGTGGCCGGCATGACCGACGAAGAAACCGCGCGCACCGCCGAGCTGTTTCTCACGCTCAAGGGCAAGCACTCGCTGATGGTGGTGGAGCACGACATGAGCTTCATCCGCACCATTTCCGAGATCGTGACCGTGCTGTGCGATGGATCGGTGCTCGCTCAAGGCACGTTGGACGAAGTGCAGTCCGACGAACGCGTGATCGAGGTTTATCTTGGGCGGTGAACGGGTCGCTGTGGGTGTCCGGGGCACAGCCCCCGTAGCCGCGGTCAGAGCGGTGATGCGCTCCCTGACTTCCTCCCTCTCCCTCTGGGAGAGGGCTGGGGTGAGGGCCGACAGCCTCAGCACAGCGACCAGCGCCCGGCATGCGGTGCGGTGTGGGGCCGACCGCGCCATGGGGCATACCGGGCGCCTCCAACAAAGACAAGGGAAGGCGTCAAAAATATGCTGACAGTAAAAAACATCCACCAGTACTACGGCGGCTCCCACATCCTGCGCGACGTGAGCTTCGAGGCCACGCTGGGCAAGGTCACGGTGCTGCTGGGCCGCAACGGCGTAGGCAAGACAACGTTGCTCAAGTCGCTGATGGGCCTGGTCCCCATCAAGAGCGGCAGCATCGAGCTCGAAGGCAAGCCGATCCACAAGGCCACGCCATACGAGCGGGCAAGAGCCGGCATCGGCTTCGTCCCCCAGGGCCGCGAAATCTTCGCGCGTCTCACCGTCGAAGAAAACCTGCGCATGGGCCTGGCCTACAAGAGCGGCAGCACGCCCATTCCCGCGGAACTGTTCGAGCTGTTCCCCGTGCTCAAGCAGATGATCAACAGAAGAGGCGGCGATCTGTCGGGCGGGCAGCAGCAGCAGCTGGCCATCGCCCGCGCCCTCGCGCCCAAGCCCAAGCTCCTGATCCTCGACGAGCCGACCGAAGGCATCCAGCCCAGCATCATCAAGGACATCGGCCGCGTCATCCGCATGCTCGCCGACCGCGGCGACATGGCCATCGTGCTGTGCGAGCAGTACTACGACTTTGCAGAGGAGTTGGCCGACGACTACCTCGTGATGGAGCGCGGCGAGGTGATCGCGCGCGGCCTGGGCAAGGACATGGAAGCGCAGGGCGTGCGCCAGCTGGTGGCAATCTGAGGCGGCCGGCAGAAATTCAGGGTTTACCCTAGAATTTGGCTTCTGCCCGCACCGCCGGGCACCCTCCCAGGAGCCTGGTCTTGAACGTCTCCCCAGCCGCGCCCGACAGCAGCGCGGACACCGCTGATTCTTCTTCCGCATCGCCGCCCGTCAACTTCTTGCGGGCCGTCCTCGCGCTCGGCGTCGGCGGCTTCGCCATCGGCACCGGCGAGTTCGTGATCATGGGCCTGCTGCCTGAAGTGGCGAGCGACATCGCCGTCAGCATTCCGCAGGCCGGCCATGTCATCAGCGCCTATGCGCTGGGCGTGGTCATCGGCGCGCCCGTGCTCGCGGTGCTTGCCGCGGGTTGGCGCCGGCGCGCGCTGCTGATTGCGCTCATGGCCATTTTTGCCGCCGGCAACTTTGCCAGCGCCATGGCGCCGGGCTACATGTCGCTCAACCTGCTGCGCTTTGCGACCGGCTTGCCGCACGGCACCTACTTCGGCGTTGCCGCTCTGGTGGCGGCCACGCTCGCGCCACCCGGGCGGCGCGCGCGGGCCGTGGGCCTTGTCATGCTGGGGCTCACCGGCGCCACGCTCGTCGGCGTGCCGATTGCCGCCTGGCTCGGCCAGCTGTTCGGCTGGCGCGCGGCCTTCGTGTTCGTCGGCGTCATCGCGCTCATCGCCGTGGCGCTGCTGCGCCGCGACATTCCCGATCTTGCGGCGCCAGCAGGCGCCAGCCCCTGGCGCGAGCTTGGCGCGCTCAAGCGCAAGCAGGTGTGGTTCACGCTCGGCATCGGCGCCATCGGCTTCGGCGGCATGTTCTCGGTGTTCAGCTACATCAAGCCCACGCTCATCGAAGTGGCCGGCCTGCCGCTGGGCGGCGTGCCCTTCGTGCTTGCGCTGTTCGGCCTGGGCATGGTCACGGGGAACCTCGTCGGCTCGCGGCTGGCCGACAAGTCGCTCATGCGCACCATCGGCGGCCTGCTCGTCTATGCGGCGCTGGTGCTCGCGATCTTCACGTTTGCGGCGCACAACGTGTTCACCGCAGCGTTCAACGTCTTTCTCATCGGCACCACCGTCGCCATCGGCCCGGCGTTGCAGATCCGCCTGATGGACGTGGCCGGCGATGCGCAAACGCTTGCCGCCGCGCTCAACCACTCGGCCTTCAACATGGCCAATGCGCTCGGCGCCTGGCTCGGCGGCGTGGCCATTGCGGCGGGCCTGGGCTGGACCTCGACCGGCTGGGTCGGCGCCTTGCTCGCGCTGGCGGGCATGGGCATCTTCGGCTGGGCGGTGATGAGCGCACGTGCCAGTGCAAGGTCGGGCAGGCATCTCGAAGCCACCTGAAATAGCTGGTGGCTGCAGGGTTGCCCGGCCGTGTCTATGATGGCCGGCGCCTTCCCTACCTCTCTCATCGCTTCGGATCGAGACCACCATGAGCATTCCCACCACCCGGCTCGGCCGCACGGGCCTGACCGTGTCGCGCCTTGCACTCGGCACCATGACCTTCGGCCTGCAGACCGACGAGGCCGTGTCGCACCGCATTCTCGATAAGGCCGCGGAAGGCGGCATCAACTTTCTGGATACGGCCGACGTGTACCCGCTTGGCGGCACTGTCGAAACCACCGGCTGCACCGAAGAAATCATCGGCCGCTGGCTGCAGAAGCAGGGCCCCACGGGCCGCCGCCGCTTCGTGGTGGCCACCAAGGCTGTGGGCAAGGTCGGCCCCCACAGCTGGGACCAGGGCGCCTCGCGCAAGCACCTGCTCGACGCCATCGATGCCTCGCTCAAGCGGCTGCAGACCGACCACGTCGACCTGTACCAGCTGCACAGCGACGACCGCGAGACACCGCTCGAAGAGAGCCTGGAGGCGCTCGACGTGATCGTCAAGTCGGGCCGCGCGCGCTACATCGGCGTGTCCAACTTTCTGGCCTACCGGCTGGCCCGCGCCCTCGGCAAGGCCGAGCTGCACAAGCTCACGCGCTACGTGTCGGTGCAGCCGCGCTACAGCCTGCTGTTCCGCGAAATCGAACGCGAGCTGCTGCCGCTGGCAGGCGAAGAGGGCCTGGGCGTGATTCCGTACAACCCGCTGGCCGGCGGCCTGCTCACCGGCAAGTACAAGCCCGGTGCCAAGCCCGAGGAAAACACGCGCTTCACGCTGGGCACCGCGGGCGGCATGTACCAGGACCGCTACTGGAACGAGCGCAGCTTCAACACGGTGACGCAGCTGCACAAGCTCGCCGAAGAAGCCGGTGTGCCGCTGGCCACGCTGGCGGTCGCGTGGGTCATGGCCAATCCGCTCATCACCGCGCCGCTGCTCGGCGCCAGCCGGCCCGAACAGCTCGACGCGACGCTGGCCGCCGCGGAATACAAGCTCGACCCGGCACTGAAGCAGAAGCTCGACGAGCTCACGGCCGAATACCGCAAGGGCGACGCGCCCCGCTAGGCCCTGAACGAGTGAACCCCCACCTCGCGCTGCCGCCATGGCACAGCTGATGTCGCTGCTGGTGCAGAACGCGATCGCGATCGTCTTCGCGGCGAGCTTTGCCGCGCGCCTCGGCTTGCCGGTGCCCGCCGCTGCCGTGCTGGTGGTTTCGGGTGCGCTGCTGGCGGCCGGCAATGTCTCGGTGGTGGGCGTGGTGCTGGCTGCGGTGCTGGCCAACCTGCTGGGCGACGGCGCGTGGTTCTATGCCGGGCGGCGTTTTGGCTACCGCTTCATGCGCCTTCTGTGCCGCATCTCGCTGTCGCCCGACTCATGCGTGCGGCGCGGCGAATCGCTCATCGGCCGATGGGGCGGCCTCTCGCTGTTGGCCGCCAAGTTCGTGCCCGGCGTCTCGGTGGTGGCACCGCCGATGGCCGGCGCGCTGGGCATGTCGGTGTGGCGCTTCATCGGGTTCGACATTGGTGCCGCGCTCATCTGGACCGGCGTTTTCCTGGGGCTCGGCTGGGCTTTTCGCGAGCAGATCCAGGAGGTCCTGGCCATGCTCGCGCAAGCCGGCGGCATTGCAACGCTGGCGCTGGTCGTGGTGCTGGCCGTGATGGTGGTGGTGCGCTGCTGGCGCCGCCGCGCATTCATGCGGCTCACCGGCATGCCGCGCATTACCGTGGAAGAGTTGCACGACTTGCTGGCCGGCGAGGCACCGCCGCTGATCATCGACGTGCGCGGCGAGGCCGGCCTGCAGGTCGACCCGCGCCGCATTCCGGGTGCGCTGTCGTACACGCTCAAGGCGCTGCAGCAGCGGCATGGAGAGCTGCCGCTTGTCGGCGGGCGCGACGTGGTGCTTTACTGCAATTGCCCCAACGAGGTGTCGGCCGCCCAGGCCGCGCGCTTGCTGCTGGCCCGCGGCGCGCGCCGTGCGCTGCCGCTCACCGGTGGGCTCGACGCATGGGTGGCATCGGGCCGGCCCACCAGCCTGCATTGATCAGTCCGGCCGCGCCTTAGGGCAGGACCGACCTCGCCCCGGTGGTAGTCTTGCCCTCCGATGAACCTCCGCACCAAGATCGTCGCGCTGGCCGTTGCACCGCTGCTCATCGCGCTGGTGCTGGTTGCGCTGGCGGTGCGCCACCAGGAGCATGACCTGGCGCGGCGCGAGCGTGCGCTCATCGAGAAAAGCTACATGGACCAGCGGCGCAGCGAACTGCGCAGCTACGTCGACCTGGCCGTGAGCATCGTGCGGCCGCTGTACGACGCGGGCCTGGACGACGAAGAAACCCGCAACGAAGCGCTGCGCCGCCTCGCCGCGCTCGACTACGGCGACGACGGCTACTTCTTCGTCTACGACATGCAGGGCCGCTCCCTCATGCATTCGCGCCAGCCCGACCTCGTGGGCAAGAACCTCTGGGACCTGCGCGACTCCCGCGGCCGCTTCACCATACAAGACCTGATTGCGGGCGCACGCACGGGCGGCGGCTATGTCGAATACGAATGGCGCAAACCCTCCAGCGAGCAGATGGCGCCCAAGCTCGGCTACGTCACCGCGCTGCCGCGCTGGAACTGGATGGTCGGCACCGGCCTGTACCTCGACGACATCGAAACCACCATGCAGGCGCTCGACCGGCAGATGAGCGCCAATGTCACCACCACGCTGCTCTGGATTGCCGGTATTGCCGCGCTGTGCCTGGGCGTGGTGAGCGCCACCGGCCTGCTGCTCAACCTCAGCGAACACCGCGTGGCCGAGGCAAAGCTGCGGTTGCTCGCACGGCGCGTGGTTCAGTCGCAGGAAGAAGAGCGCGGCCATCTGGCGCGCGAACTGCACGATGGCACCAGCCAGACGCTGGTGTCCGCCAAGCTGCTCATCGAATCCGCCGTGGACGCGCTCGACCGTGAAAGCCACACCGCACCGCCCGCACTGACCAAGGCGCTGCAAAGGCTCAATGATTCGCTGCTCGAAGTGCGCCGCATTTCGCACCGCCTGCGCCCGGCGCTGCTCGACACCCTTGGCCTGCCGGCCGCGCTGCAACGCCTGGGCGACGAGTTTGCGGAAGAGGGCGCCATCGATGCGTCCATCATGATCGAAGGCGAGGCCTTCGAACTCTCGCAAGAAGCCAAGACCGCGCTCTTTCGCGTCACGCAAGAGGCGCTGACCAACGTGCGCAAACATGCAAAGGCGAACCGCGTGCACATTGCCCTCGGCTTCTCGGACGAAGACGGCGTGCGGCTCGAAATTGGCGACGACGGCGAGGGCTTCGATGTGGACGCCATGCAGCTCGACCCGCGCCGCGGCATCGGCCTGCGCAACATGCGCGAGCGCATGGAGTCGATCGGCGGGCGCCTCAGCGTGCGGTCCGGCGAAGGCGGAACGACCATCGTGGCCGAAGTGCCGAGCCAGAGCGCCAAGCCTGAATAGCCGGATCACGCGATGAAAGACGCCGCCCGAAGCATCCGCCTCTTTCTGGTCGACGATCACCCGCTGGTGCGCGACGGCCTGCGCGCGCGGCTCGGCTCCATGCCAAACCTCGAGATCGTCGGCGAGGCGGGCAGCGCAGCCGAGGCGCTTGCGCTTGTCGAAGAACTGCGCCCCGACCTGCTGCTGATGGATGTCGGCATGAAAGACATGAACGGCATCGACCTGGCCGCGCTCGTGCTGCAACGCCAGCCCGCGCCGCACGTGGTGATGCTCAGCATGTACGACAACCCCGAGTACGTGCAGAAGGCCTTGCAGGTGGGCGCGCGCGGCTACGTGCTGAAAGACGCGCCCGCCGCCGAGATCGTCGCCGCCATAGAGGCCGTGTCGGCCGGCGGCACCTTCCTGAGCCCGGCCGTTTCAAAAAAGCTGTTCCGCAACCAGGCGCCCAAGCCGCTGCTCACGCCGCGCGAGAGCGAAATACTTACGGCGCTGGGCAGGGGTGAATCGAGCAAGCAGATTGCGCGCGACCTCGGGCTCAGCGTTCGCACCGTGGAGGCGCACCGGCAGAGCATCAAGAGGCGGCTGGGCATCGAAGGCCAGGCGGAGTTGATCAAGTATGCGGTGGAGCATGCGCGGGAGTTCGGGGGCGGGTGAGCCGCTGGGATCGGCTAGAAAAGCCCGCGCTGAGAAGTCGTCAAAGCCAGGAAGCTCTCTCCGATGGGCTGGAGAATGGCGTCGGCAATCGGCTGGAGCTGCCTGGTCAGATAGTGTTCGTAGTCGATGTGCGAATGGCGGGTTTCCAGCGGCTCCGGCCCGTTCCTGGTCATGACGTACTGAATCCAGCCGCCTTTCTGGTATTGCTTGGGCCGGCCGATCCGGCCATTGTGTTCGTCGGCGATGCGGGCGGCCCGCACCTGCGGCGGCACGTTGACCAGATAGGCGTCGAGCCGATGGCGCAGGCGCTTGCGGTAGATGAGCAGGTCGTCCTTGGCTCCGGCCAGTGTCGAGCTCGCATAGTCGGTCACGAATTCCCTGTAGGGCTCGCCCTGAAAAATGCGTGAAAGCAGGCCCTCCTGGAACTGCCGCGCCAACGGGGTCCAGTCGCTGCGCGCCATCTCCAGGCCGCGGTACACCATCTCTTCCCTGCCCGCGGCATCGACACTGAGACCCGCGTAGCGCTTCTTGCTGCCGACCTCCGAGCCGCGAATGGTGGGCATGAAGAACTTCTTGTAGTGCGTGTCCACCTCGATCTCGAGAAAGCTCTCCAGGCCCTGCTCGTCGCGCAGGGTATGCGTCCACCAGCTGTTGATGTCGGCCGCCAGGCTTGCCGCGACGGCGTGCGCCTCCTCGTTGGTATGGGTGCGCTTGAGCCAGATGAAGATGGAGTCGGTGTCGCCATAGATGGCCTCATAGCCCCGCTTCTCCACGAACTCGCGCGTGAGCTTCATCATCTCGTGCCCGCGCAGGGTGACGGCGGACACCAGCTCGGGGTTGAAGAAGCGGCACTCGGCCGCGCCCAGCACGCCGGCGAAGGAGTTCATGAGCAGCTTCAGCGCTTGCGACAGCGGCTCGTTCCTGGCTCGCTTGGCTTCGTCCCGGGCGTGCCAGAGCGTGGTCACGATGGCGGGCAGGCAGTGCCTGTCACGCGAAAAGACGGTACCCTTCGGGCCCCTGACGCACATGGCCGGGTCGCTGGCGTTCGAGCCCTCGACGAGGCCCACCGGATCGACCAGGAAGGTCCGGATGATGGAGGGATAGAGGCTCTTGTAGTCCAGCACCACGACGGAGTCGTAGAAGCCCGGCTTCGAGTCCATCACGTACCCGCCCGGATAGGCCTTGCTCGCAATTTCGCCCACATTCGGCGCCACGTAGCCCAGGCGGTGCATCCGCGGCATGTAGTGGTGGCTGAACGCGGCAATGGAGCCGCCGAAGTGATCGGCCTGCAGGCCGGTGGTCTGGGCCCGCTCCATGACGAATTGCAGCAGCTTGGCCTTGTCGAAGATCCGCAGGACCAGTTCGCAATCGCGGATGTTGTAGAGCGCGAGCGCGGGTTTGTCTTCCTGGTACCGCCGCTCGATCTCCGCCATCTTGTCGTATTCATCGCCGATGGCTTTGCCTTCACCGAGCATTGCTTGCGAGACGGTCTCCAGGCTGAAGGACGGAAAGCTCCATACCGCGGCCTTGAGCGCGTCGATGCCGTCGATGATGACCCGGCCCGGCGTAGGCGCGAACAGGTAGCCCTGCTTGCCCGGATGGGTCCGCCATTCGATCGGGCGGCCCTCCCGCCCCAGCAGGAGCTGCACGCCGCAGTCGTTGGCCGTCTTCTGCAGCACGCGCAGGTCGAACTGGATGACGTTCCAGCCGATGATGACGTCAGGGTCATTCCGCTCGAACCAGTCGTTGAGCTTTTCGATCATGGCCTTGCGGGAAGCGCAATAGATCAGCGAGAAGGCCGTGGGCTCGGTCGATTCGGCCGAAAGCTCTGGCGGCGGCTCGCCCAGCATGAAGACGGCGCGCTCCGGTGTGCCGTCCAGCGCAATGGAATAGAGCGCTTCGTTCTGGCTCGTCTCGATGTCCAGCGACACCACTGTCAGCACGGGACGGTACTCGGGCGCGGGCTTCAGTTTGCAGTCGACGATGGTGACGCTCTCTGCCCGCCCGCCTTCCACCCGCACGCCGGCGGTGATGAAGCGTTCCATCAGGTAGCGGTCGTGCGGGCGCACGTCGGCCTCGAGCAAGGAAATGCCCTGGGCCTGCAGGGCGCGGGCCAAACGGCCGAGCTGGCGGAAGTGCTTCGCATACACACCGAGGACAGGTTCCTGATGGAACGTCTTCAATTCAAGCTCACGCAACTGCACGTCCGGCATGGCCGTGAGGTGGGCTTCCACCGCAGCCCGATGCCGGTTGGCGACGAACGCGACGCTGCGGCGCGAGGTCAGCAACACTTTCCTCGGTCCCGCATCGGTTGCCAGCCAGTACTCGATCTCTGTACCGGCGGGCGCGTCACGCCAGTGGCGGGTGAGGATGAAGCCCTTGAGTTCGGTGGATGTCACGGGAGTCTGGATAACCGGAGAAAACAGGGGAGAGCGGAAGATTGGACTTGTGGCACAGGAGATTTTCGCCCGGCACCGTCCGAAAGCGGTCGCTCGCAAGAGCGCTTCCGCCCATGCGCTCGATCGGTCACGGGACGATGGCTATGCGTCCTGGCTGGGCACAATCTCAAAGACATCGCCGTTCGTGGGCGTCGCAGACTCGTGGTAAATGTCGTAGAGATACTGCGCCAGCTCGGCGTGAGGCACATCGGACGGAATCGCGAGTCCTGCCGGGCGACGCTTGCCGTCGTCTCCTGCGAGGTGAGCGGCCCATGCGTCACCGACTCGCTCGATGGCAATGATTCGCCCGAAAACGTTGAAGCGGTATCGCATGGAGCATCCATTCTCAAAAATCTCGGTCAACGACTGCCACTGGCTGCTCACCTGATCGAAGCACTCCAGAATTCATTCGCCGCCTTCCCCAGGAGCTCGCTGTCTCGATAGAGCCTGATCTCCAGCGGAACGGCCCACTCGCTGCTCGCTGCGGCGACAAGGCGCCCTTGGCCGATGTCTTCTTCCACAAGGGTCTGCGGCAGCCATGCGATACCCCTGCCGTCCAGCGCCATCGTCCGGAGCACCGAGGCCAAGTGGGCCGTGAAAACGACTTGGACATCGAGCGACTCCAGCCGCGGGCTCACCAAGGCGCGCATGATGCGCCCCAGCCCCGATTCCTCGCTGTACAAGAGCACCGGCACGGCCGACGCGCCCTTGCGCGCAAGTTGATGCAGCGGCTTGCCGGAGCCATCGGGTGCGGACACTGCAATCAGCATGTCCCCACCGATCCGGGCTGATTGGTATGTGTCTACATCGAGCGCGCCATGCGCATCAGGATGTGCATGGCTCAGGACGAACTGAACCTTGCTTTGCAGCATCAAAGATTCACAGCGCTGAAGCACGTCGGACATGAGCTGCACCGGCCCAAGCGTGATGCTTGACTCGAGGCTGCGAATCCATCGCGGCAGGAAGGTCATGGAAAGCGCATGCGTGCACGCAATGCGCAGGGTGACCGAACTCGCCTCCGCAACCTTCCTCGCGTCGCCCGGCACGCGGGCCACCCTTGCGGTCAATTCCTGCGCCACGCCGGCAAACCATTCGCCAACTTCGGTGAGCGTGGCGGGCTGCGTGCTGCGGTCGAACAGGTCGGCGCCGATCCACTCTTCCAGCGCGCGAATGCGGCGGCTGAATGCGGGCTGGGAGCTATGGCGTTCATCGGCCGCACGCGAGAAGTTGCCTGTTGCCGCCAACGCTAGGAAGTCGTCAAGCCAGATCAGGTTCATGTCCGGTTCGTCCAGCGCATAGAAGTTGAGAAATTGAACATTGGCCGAAAAAGACGGCCCGGCCGACCATTCAGTCTCCCACTCACCCGTTCTGGAGACAACCGTGAAGATCGTCGAAATCCGCGAGAAGACCATCCCCATCAGCTCGCCCATTCGCAACGCCTACATCGACTTTAGCAAGATGACGCTGAGCCTTGTCGCAGTGATCACCGACGTGATCCGCGATGGCAAGCCGGTCGTCGGCTACGGCTTCAACTCCAACGGCCGCTACGGCCAGGGCAAGCTGATGCGCGAGCGGTTCATCCCGCGCATCATGGAAGCGAACCCGTCGTCCCTCGTCGACGACAGCGGCGACAACCTCGATCCGCACAAGATCTGGAACACCATGTTCACCAATGAGAAGCCTGGCGGCCATGGCGAGCGCTCGGTAGCCATCGGCACCATCGACATGGCGGTGTGGGACGCGGTGGCCAAGATCGAAGGCAAGCCGCTGTTTCAGTTGCTGGCCGACCGCTACGGGGATGGCAAGCCCAACCGCAAGATCTTCGTCTACGCGGCGGGCGGCTACTACTACCCGGGGCAAGACCATGGAAAGCTGAAGGACGAGATGCGCAGCTACATCGACCGCGGCTACACGGTAGTGAAGAAGAAGATCGGCGGAGCCTCTCTCGACGAAGACCTGCGCCGCATCGACTCGATCATGGAAGTGCTGCAGGACGGCCAGAAGCTCTGCGTCGACGCCAACGGCCGCTTCGACCTGGAAACCGCGATCGCCTATGCGAAGGCCCTGTCGCAGTACGACCTGTTCTGGTACGAGGAGCCGGGTGATCCGTTGGACTTCGAACTGCAAGCGGCCCTCCGCAATTTCTACAAGAATCCGATGGCCACGGGGGAAGATCTTTTCTCGATGCAGGATGCGCGCAACCTGATCCGCTACGGCGGCATGCGCCCGGACCGCGACTGGCTGCAGTTCGACTGCGCGCTCAGCTACGGCCTGGTCGAGTACCTGCGCACGCTGGAGATGTTGAAGGAACATGGCTGGTCGGCAAGCCGCTGCATCCCGCACGGCGGTCACCAGATGTCGCTGAACATTGCGGCCGGCCTTGGCCTTGGCGGTAATGAGTCGTATCCTGACCTGTTTCAGCCGTTCGGCGGGTTCCCGGATGGCGTGAAGGTCGAAAACAGCTTCGTGACCCTGCCTGACTTGCCGGGGATCGGCTTCGAGGGCAAGGCCGATCTGTACCGGGAAATGCAAGCGCTTTCAGCCTGAAGCAAACAACCCACCCAAGGAGACAACACCATGAAGAGCATTTGGCGCTACGCCGCCGGCATCGGCCTGTTCGCTTCGGCTGCGTTGGCCTCCGCAGAGTTCCCGGACAAACCCGTCACGCTGGTTGTCCCGTTCGCTGCCGGCGGCCCGAGCGACAAGATTGCCCGCGATCTGGCCGAGGCACTGCGCAAGCCGCTCGGCCAGACCGTGGTCGTCGAAAACGCGGCCGGTGCGGGCGGCACCATCGGTTCGGCCAAGGTGGCGCGCGCCACGCCCGACGGCTACACGCTACTGGTGCATCACATCGGCATGGCAACCGCGCCCGCGTTGTACCGCAAGCTTGCTTACAAGGTGCCCGATGATTTCGAGATGCTGGGTGTGATCAACGAAGCGCCTTCAGTGGTGATCGGCAAGCCCTCCCTGGAAGCCAACAGCTTCGCGGACTTGCGCAAGTGGATTGCCGCGAACGGCGGAAAGGTCAACCTGGCCCATGCAGGCTTGGGCTCTGCATCGCACCTCTGCGGCTTGATGTTCCAAAGCGCCTTGAAGACCACCATGACGGCCGTGCCCTACAAGGGAACCGCGCCAGCCATGACGGACCTCATCGGCGGGCAGGTCGATCTCATGTGCGAGCAGGCCACCAACGCTGTTCCGCAGATCGAGGGCAAGAAGGTCAAGGTCTACGGCGTAACCAGCCTCAAGCGCCTGCCGCTGCCATCGCTCAAGGACACCGCCACGCTGTCGGAGTCCGGCCTCAAGGACTTCGACGTGCAGGTCTGGCATGGCTTGTATGCGCCCAAGGGAACGCCGCCCGCGGTGCTGGACAAGCTGAACGCGGCCCTTCGCGTCGCCTTGAAGGACCCGGAACTCATCAAGCGTGAAGAGGCGCTGGGCCTCACCGTGGTGAATGACGACCGCCTGACCCCGGCCGGCCACAGGAAGTTCGTGGAAGCCGAGAAGGCCCGCTGGGCGAAGGTCATCAAGGACGCCGGCGAATACGCCGACTGAGTGCGAGGAGAGAAAGAGCATGAAGATCGGAATCATCGGCGCCGGCAATATCGGCGCGTGCCTCGCCCGCAAGCTCGCAGCCAGCGCCCATGACGTCAGGCTTGCCAACTCGAAGGGGCTGCAAACCATCCGGAACCTCGCCGCCGGAGGGAAAGCCAGCAGGTACGCCCGGTCGTCTCGCGATTCCCGTGCCTGGAGTTAAGGCAAGGGATCTGCGGCGTCGGTGCGCGCCATCTGTGGCGCATCGAAGCGCGCAGCAGCCTGAGGCGAGCCTGCCAGGTCCGCGCGGGCAAACTCGAAGCAGTCTGTTCCCGCAGGAAGCACCACGCCCGTTTGCGCGGAGCTGGTCCAGATATGCGAGCTGATCGAAACCGAGTTCGGCTCATCGAAAGCCCCACGAGAGATTGCTCGGTACTCGGGCCAACGCTCGAACGTGAGAGTGATCGTGGTGCCGCACCTGGGGCAGAAGTGCACATGCACCTGCCTTGAACTGCTTTCCGACCGATGCGAATACCGCGACATCGGCTCGCCCGAGAACTCGACCGCGTCCACCGCATACATCGACTCTGCGTACGACGTGGAGCCCGTCATTCGCTGGCAGAACCTGCAGTGGCATTGCAAGGTGCGCATCGGCTCGCCCAGGGCGACAAAGCGCACCGAGCCGCACAGGCATCCTCCATTGCGTTGAGCGCTCATGCCGATCTTCTCCTTCGTGTTCACGTTCGGGTCCTGCGATGGCCGCGAATCGCCGTCGGGGCAAATCCAAACCGTGCGCGGAACCTTACCGAAAATCGCGACGCCGAATCGTAGCCGACGCTCGATGCGATCCGGGTGACCGCATGGTCCGTCGATTGAAGCAAAGTCATCGCGAACGACATGCGCGCATCGGTCAACACCGACGCGAAGGTCGCTCCCTCCGCATTCAGTCTTCGCCTGAGCGTTGCTTCGCTCATGGCAAGCCGCGCGGCCACCGAGGCCATCGTCCACGGCTCTGAAAGCGAGCCCGCGAACAAGCTGCGCAGCCTTGCCACCATCGTTGTTGCGCCTTGCGGGGCCGCAAGCGCAATGTCGAACAAGGACAGCCACACCAGCACCTCCGCCATCCGGTGCCTTGCAATCTCGGCGGGAACTTGCGGAGCGTTGGAAGAGACCGCTTCGATGGCGCGGTCGACGGAATCGTGGAACTCCCGCCCGGCGCCCCGGAGCACGGCCGCCTGGCGCAGGGGCCGCGCTTCGCGGCAACCCTGCTCGAAAGCTTCGATGATCGACTTGTCCCAAAGGAGCCAGCGTGCTTCGAAAAGACCTTGCGCCGACAGTTGGTTGAACACGTCGAAGGTCTGGCCGCCGGCCAGCACAATGGCTTCGCCGCCTTGCAGGCTCCAGCGGCGCTGGCCGGACTGGAGCGTCTTCTTGCCGTGCCGCAGCAGTATGAGCGCCGGGCTGTCGAGCACCAGCTGGCTGATTCGGAGCGTGCTGTGCTGAACGACATTGGCCGTCGTGCCGATCTCCGGGCGCGAGACCAGGGACCTTGCCGAGACGTGCTTCGTCACGAGCAGCGGTGATGAGGCTAGGAACGCACCCGGTGAATGGCGCACAGCTTGTTGCCATCGGGGTCGCGCACGTAGGCGAGGTAATAGCGGCCCAACGCCTCGTCACGCAAACCCGGCGGATCTTCGATCGATACGCCGCCATGCACCACCGCCGTGTCATGAAACTCTTTCACCAGCTCGGGGCTCGCGCATTTGAACGCGATGGTGCCTCCGTTCGCGCACGTGGCAGGCTGGTTGTCGATGGGCTCGCTGATCCCCAGCGTACTTCCGTCGTGCCGGTAGAACAGGCGAACATGGCCCGTCGCCGCAACGTTGCGGACAGGCCCGTTCTCCGCGCCGATCACGCGAAGAACCGCATCGTAGAAGCGTTGAGAGCGCTCGATGTCGTTGCTGCCGATCATGATGTGATTGAACATTGGTATCTCCTTTTCTGCTTTTTGGACAATGACAAGGAAGTGAGTTTAGGCACGCATTCAGGGCGCGCAAAGCGCCGAGTCGCTCAAATTCGGTGCCGATCCGCTCACATCGTCGAGCGAACCTCGTCCTGATACCCTCCAGATCATTCCATCCGCACCGATTCCAGAATGCCCGATTTACCTCACAGTCCAGCCGCCGACCGCAACAAGCAGCCCATCCTCGAAGCATTGACACGCATCCTCGGCGAGCGCGGCGCCGCGTTGGAAATCGCATCCGGCACAGGCCAGCACGCTGCCTGGTTTGCAACGGCAATGCCCCGATGGATATGGCAGCCTACCGACGCGGATGCCCGCATGCTCCCCGCTCTTGAGGCGCGCGTCGAAAAAGCCGCACTGCCCAATCTCCGTCCGCCGCTCCTGCTCGACGTGATGGCGCCGCAATGGCTACCGCAAGGCGCTGCGTTCGGCCAAGGCGACGAAGAAACGAAGTTCGACGCGATCTACTGCGCCAACATGCTGCACATCGCACCCTGGGCCGCATGCGCGGGGCTGATGCAAGGGGCCGCGCGGCATCTGCTTCCCGGCGGGTCGTTGATCACTTACGGGCCTTACTTCGAAGAAGACGCCGCGCCCGCACCAAGCAACCTCGCCTTCGATGAAGACCTGCGTTCACGCAATCCTGCCTGGGGCATTCGCCGCCTGAAAGACGTGGCGGCCGAAGCGCGCGCAGCGGGCCTCGCGTTGCGTGAGCGCCATGCGATGCCTGCGAACAACCTGCTGTTGGTGTTCGGTCGCTGACTCCCTCGGGCGCACAATTCCGCCTGCACTACTCCGCTCACGGTAGAAACTTCCATGACTGATCTCTCCGCTCCGTCTCGCGTCGCTGTCGTCACCGGAGGTGCGCGCGGCATCGGCCTGGCCATCGGCCGCTGGTTCCTCGCGCATGGCTACAACGTCGCGCTGCTCGACATCGATGTCTCCACGCTCGATCAGGCGGTGGCCGATCTGGCTCAACCCGAGAGGGTGCTCGGCTTGCACTGCGACATCTCGAATCCGCCGCAGGTCGCCAGCGCCGCCAAGGCCGTGGTCGAGCGCTTCGGCCATGTCGATGCGCTGGTCAACAACGCGGGCGTGGCGGTGTTCAAGCCGGTACTGCAGACTTCGTTCGAAGAGTGGCGCATGGTGCTCGACACCAACCTCGACGGCGCTTTTCTGTGCACGCAGGCGTTCGGTGCGCTGATGGTGGCGCGCGGGCGCGGCGCGGTGGTCAACGTCGCTTCCATTTCCGGCCTGCGCGCGAGCACGCTGCGCGTGGCGTATGGCACCAGCAAGGCGGCGCTCATTCATCTGACCAAGCAGCATGCGGTCGAACTCGGCAATGCCGGCGTGCGCGTGAACGTGATCGCGCCGGGGCCGGTCGAGACCGAAATGGCCAAGCTCGTGCACACCGTGGCAATCCGCTCCGACTACTACGACACCATTCCGCTGGGCCGCTACGGCACGACGGAAGAGATGGCCAACACGGTGGGCTTTCTGTGCAGCGACGAGGCCAGCTTCATCAACGGCCAGGTGCTCGCGGTAGACGGCGGCTTCGATGCCGCCGGCGTGGGCTTGCCAACGTTGCGCAAGTCCGGCTGATCAGCTTTGGGTGACGTCGCCGTCAGCGGCACACCTCGTACCCGCCGGTTTCCAGATGAAGATGATCCCGGTGTGCCGCGTTGTAGTCGGGGCCGAGTACGCCGTTGAAGAACCGGCAGGCGCCGCGGTGCGCGTCGCGCAGCAGCAGGGCGGCCGGATCGCTGGTGCTTGCCGCGTCGGCGGAGCCGCCGCGAGGCCATGCCTGCAGCACCGTGATGCGGCGGCCGTTGGCAAGCGTCAGGCCGGCAACGTCGAGCGCATCGGCTGTCGCATGGCGGCTGCGCGACGCACCCGGCACGGCGCCTTCACCGCGGTTCACGTTGCGGCAGGCGTAGCTGCCCAGGTGGTCGATGGCCGCCACCGGTTGGCCGAAGCGCTGCATGGCCGCGGGTTGCAGTGCGTGCCTCTCCCACATGAAGAAGGACAGCGCCATGGGGCAACTCAGCGAAGGCGCCGTGCCCAGCCGCACGCCGGCGGAGCGCAGCCTCACCGCGTTCTTGAAGCCGCAGCCGGGGGCGGTGGTTCGGTCGGGCAGCAGGTCGTACTGCATGCCGGTTTGCGCCAGCGCGGCCAGGCAGCGCGCTGGCTCGGTGCGGGCGCGCGAAAGCTTGTAGCCGGTCAGCCAGTCGGGCGGCGCACTAACGTCGAGCGGCGCCCACGGATTGAAGCGCTCCGGAATGTTCAGCCTGCCCGTTGCGACGGCCCACGCGCCCAGCAAGAGTGCAGCGATCACGGCGCACACAAACGCCGTGCCGAGCCAGCGCTTGCGGCGCGAGGGCTCCGGTTTTTCTGGGCCATCAGAAGGATACAAGGCCATGGTTCACTGCCAGCTTCAGGGCCGTGCTTCGACGAGCGGATCGAGCATGGCGCGCAGCCGCCGTATCGCCACCTCGTGCCGCAGCGTCTGCGCTCCGCGCCCGTAGGTCATGGCCTTGCGGATGAGCCGCAGTTGCTCGCGCTGCAGTTGGGTTTTCAGGCGCCGCGCGCGCAGGCCGAAGGTCCAGCCCATTTCAATGCGAACCCTGTAGCGTGACAGCGGCGCGCCCAGGCGAACCCATTCGTCGTCGCGGATCAGATCGCGCTCGGGCACGAAGTAGGCTGCAAGGGCGTGCAGGTAAGCGCCGTTCTCACGGGCGGCCACGCGCCAGAAGAGACCGGCGGCAATCATCGCGGGGATGCCCTTGACGACAAGCAGCACCGCCATTTCGCCGTAGCCGCCGTCGAAAAGATCTTCGAGCCATGGCGAGTTCCAGATGAAATGCATGGCCCAGGCCAGCGCAAAGCACAGAAGGGCGCAGCCGATTCTTGCCGCCATGCGGCGTTCGGGGTGCAGCAGGAACCAGGCGACGCCGAAAGACGCGATCGTGGTGTAGGCCGCGTGGCTCCACAGCCCGCTCAGCAGCCCGCGCGTCAGCAGGTTCAGCAGCACGGGGTACACCTGGTTCTCGAGCGGAAAGTGCATGGAGGCGTTGACGGTGTAGGTGAGGTTTTCGACCACCTGGAAGCCCAGCCCCGTCATGGCCCCGACGATGAGCACCGAAAGGTAGGTCTGGAACTGGTTGCGCGCCACAAGAATCAGCAGCACCACGCCCGCCAGCTTCAAAAACTCTTCGGTGATCGGGCCCGCAATGGCCGGCCCCCAGACCGCCACGAAATCAGGCGACACCAGCTTGGCGCACAGGCTTTGAATGGCGATGTTCGCCGGTGCGGCAAAGTAGACCGCACCCAGGCCGCCCCACGCAAACGCGAGCACAAAAGCTTCCGGCGGATGCTGCTCGAGCAGGTCCAGCGTGCGAAACACCAGCAGAAAAACCAGCGTGTAGATGCCCCACACCAGGAGCCCCAGCAACGCAGTGATGGGAACGACCCGGAACCCCACCGAGAACATGTTGAAGGTGTAGAACAACCCGTTGACGATCAGCGCCGCCAGCAGCCAGAAGGCCGCGCGGCGCGGCTGGAAGAACGAGTCGGTGCCCACCGGCCATTCGGCGCGATCCTGTTGGTCGGCGAGTTCGAGGTTCACTGCGGAGCCTCCAGGTCCATCGACTCGAGCATGCTGCGCGCGTCGGCCATTGCCTCGTTCAAGCCGTCGCTCGCGCCGTAGACGTCGATCTGCACCAGCGAGCGGCGCTGCAGGTCGACCACCTGCCAGAACCGCCCCGCCAGCTTCGACCCGTAGTAGGCAAAGGTCTTGCCCTGCAGGCCCCACGGCGTGACAAAGCCGGACACGTCGCCGTCGATCTGCAGGCCCTGGCCGCGCTCCATCAACCTTTGCTGCCGCGTCATCGGCCCGTCGGGCCCGCCCGCCCACGGTCCGGTCGTCACCAAAAACTTGTGGCCGCCCTTGAACAGCATCAGGGACCTGCCCGCCCTGGAGCGGGACACGTCCATTTCCCACCCTTCGGCAGGAACGAACCGCGCATGCCCGACAGCGGCCGTTTCGCCCGCGGGCAGCGGCCGGCTGCCCGGCGTGCGGCTGTCCCACATTTTCAGCCCGCCGACATACCCCGCAATGGCAAGCAGAACGGCAAGCGCGCCTGGCCAGGTGCGGTATGGAATGCGGCGTGAGGGCTCGAGCATGCTTTTATCGTGCCACACGGCGGGCTGCTCTTGCATCGCCCCTGGCGCACGACGATCATCCGCTGGCGCTGGAAATGCCGGTGAGGAGGAGCCCCGCGCGCATCTCCGGCGGCAGCGCGTGCGGCCGTTTACTTGCCCGCAACGGCCTCGGGCATTGCCGACGAGTGATGATGGGCGATGAGCCACTGGCCGTTCACCAGCTCATACACGTAGGTGTAGCGCGCGTGCACCGATGTGCCGTCCTTGAACTTGAAGGTATAGGTCCCCACGTCTTGCGCCACGTTGCAACCGATGCGGATGATGCGCTTGTCGATCGTGCCCCGCGGGTTGTTCGACACGGTGGGCAGCAGCACGCCGTCGGGTGCGTAGTTGGCGGTGACCTTGTCCGGGTCCAGCGTGCGCAGCGAATCGTTCCAGCGGTCGAACAGCGCGCCGACCTGCGCTTGCGTCACAGGGGAGTGCGGCGAACGCCAGTGAAAGCCTTGATCTGAACATGCGCGGACTTTAGCAAGCCCGCGCGGCCATGCGATGGCATGCCGTGGGCCCTCAGCCGCGGCCCTGGATCATCTTCCACCCGTTTCCGGACGGATCGCGAAAGCCGGCGTCCACGGTGCCGTAACGCTCCACCGGCTCTTGCGTGAACTCCACCCCCAGGGCAAGCATCCGGGCATAGGCCGCGCGGCAGTCGGCCACCGTGAGAACCAGCGGGGGCATCGCACCCTTGGCCACGATGGCGCGCAGCGCCTGGCCCGTTGCCTCATCGTGCACCGGCGGGCCGGGCAGAAAAAGCCCAAGCTGGAACGACGGCTGCTCCGGGTGCTGCACCGTGAGCCAGCGATAGCCGCCGTTGCCCACGTCCGTGTGAACACGAAACCCCAGCTTGTCTACATAGAACGCAAGCGCTTCATCCTGATCGCGCACATACAAACCGACGACATCAATGCCCTGCTTCATGAACTCTCCTGTGTTTGTTCGGGCGTGTTTTTACCGTTTGCCGCCTGGCGCCGCTTCTCCGAAACTGCGGTCGTGAGTCCGGGCCGGCGCGCGGCGCTCACGATGCACTCGGGCACCGGGCCGAGCTCGCGCACCGCCTGCTTGCCTTGCGAGCGCACCGCGCTCGGGCTGTGGCCGGTAATGTCGCGAAAGGTGCGCCCGAAGGTGCCCAGGCTCGCCCAGCCGGTGTCGAAGGCGATGTCGGTGATGGGCCGGTCGGTTTCGCGCAGCAAGGCCATCGCGCGCTCGATGCGCCGGGTGAGCAGATAGCGGTGCGGCGGAATGCCGAAGGCCTGCTTGAACGATCGCGCGAAGTGGGCTTCGGACACGCCGCTTACCTCCGCGAGCCGGCCCACGGGCCATTCTTCGTGCGATGCGGCGTCCATACGGTCTTTTGCGCGCAGCAGGCGGCGCAGCAGACCGGGGTCTTGAAGGGCAGGGGCTTCGCTCACGCGCCCCCCTGAAGATGCAGATTCACGCTCAAGGCTCTCCCTGGTTTGTTTGGCGCGCAACGGCGCCACAGGTACCGGATAATGCCCTCCAAGGCCCATGCGCCAGCCAAAAAGACCTTCCAACCGAATCTTCCATAAATACCTCAGATGACCATCGAAACCCAGGACGACGTCGCAGCATTGAAACGGATCGGCAGAATCGTCTCGTTCGTGCTGCACCAGATGCTCGATGCCGCAGAACCTGGCATGACCACGCGTGAACTCGACTCGCTGGGCGAGCAGCTGCTGGAAGAACAGGGCGCGCGGTCCGCACCGAGGCTGACATACAAATTTCCTGGAGCGACGTGCATCAGCATCAATGAAGAGGCGGCGCACGGAATACCCGGGGACCGGATCATCAAGGCAGGGGATGTCCTGAACATCGATGTGTCGGCGGAGCTCAACGGCTACTTTGCCGATACCGGCGGAACCAGAGTGGTGCCGCCGACCAACCCGCAGAAGACCCGCCTCTGCCACGCAACGCGCACGGCCCTTGCCGAAGCAATGAAGAGCGCCAGGGCAGGGCAACCGATCAACGCCATTGGCGCGGCCATCGAGCGCACTGCAAAGGCCTACGGTTTCAAGGTCATCGAAAACCTCGGAAGCCACGGCGTCGGCCGTGCGCTGCATGAAGAGCCGGAACACATCGCCGGCTACTTCGACCCCTCGGACAAACGCATTCTGCAAGAAGGAATGGTCATCACCATTGAACCGTTTCTTTCGACCAAGAGCCGCATCGTGACGGAAGCGCCTGACGGCTGGACGCTCGCAGGCGCAAGCGAAAACTTGTCGGCGCAGTATGAACACACGATGATCATCACCAAGGGTGCTCCCATCGTCGTGACGCTGCACTGATTGCAAGCAAGGATTCGCCCTCCGTTTCTCGTATGACTTAGCCATCCACCAACGCTCGCCAGGAGAGACCATGCAGCTTCGCACCGCACGCATTTTTGTTCGAGACCTGCCAGGCGCGTCCCGCGTCTACGAAGAGCTGCTTGGCTTGCAGCTCAAGTCGCCGCGAAGCGAAGAGGGCTTTCGCGTGTTCGACGCAGGACCGATGAGCCTGGTCGTCGAGCGTGTCGATGCGGATGCCCCCGCGGAAGACCAGGCCCTTATCGGGCGCTTCACTGGTCTGTCGTTCGACGTTACGGACGTTCAGTCGAAGTACGACGAGCTCGCCTCGCTCGGCGTTGCATTTTCCGGTCTTCCGGAGCAGCAAGCATGGGGCGGCATTCTTGCGACGCTGCGCGACCCTTCCGGCAACGAGCTGCAGCTTGTGCAGCAGCCATTGCGGTAGCTTCTACTTTCTCGCGAATTTCAGGTGGGTCACGTTCGGCGCCGCGACCGTCTTCACCAGGGCAAGGGAATGCAGGGTGTCGACGCCGTCGAACAGGCGTTCCCCACCGCCGAGCAAGATCGACGCAAGGTGCAGCTGCATTTCATCGACGAGGCCGGCTTTCAGGTACTGCTGCGCGGCGTTGGCCCCGCCCGCCAGTGCCACGTCCTTTCCGCCTGCGCGCCGGGCCTGGTCCAGTGCACTTTCGATGCCGTCGGTCACGAAGGTGAAGCTCGTGCCGCCTTCCATCATCAAGGGTTCGCGCGCGTGGTGGGTCAGCACAAACACCGGGTGACGAAACGGCGGATTGCGGCCCCACCAGCCGTTCCAGGGATTGCTGTCGTCCCACGGCCCCGGGCCGCCGCCGAACATGTTGCGGCCCATGATGGTCGCACCGATGTTGACGAGTTCATCTTCCATCACCGCCGTGCTCTCGTTCACCACGCCGCCATCCAGGCCGTGCGGCCGGCGCCAGGCCTCGAGCTGGACCACCCATTCATGCAATTTCTCGCCGCCAACCCCGAGCGGCTCCTGCAAGCTTTGGTGCGGACCGGCGACAAACCCGTCCAGCGAAATCGAGATCCTGAAGCGAAGCTTTGACATGCCCTTGCCCCCTTGCTGTGCGTTGGAGCGGCGAGTCTAGGGGCTGTGCATTGACTCGGCAATGACAATAAAACCTCGTTTTCTGCCAAGGACTCGGGCCAAGGCCACCCACATGCGCGAATAGGCCGCGGCCGAAATGCGGGCGCGCGGAGCGTTCAGCAGATCGCGATCCAGCTTTGCGCTTTCAAGCACGCAGCTGATGTCCATGTTCCTGAGCGCCGCGGCGTGTATTGCCTCGTGCACGAGCTCGATGGAGACGGTGCCCTTCAACCCTGCTGATTTCATGCAGACTCTTTGCAAACAGATGCCATGGCGCCGTTCACTGTTCCGATCAGCCCGCCGCCTGCCTTCGCCGCCAGTCGCCCGGCGGCACGCCGAAGCGCCGCTTGAACGCTCGGCTGAAGGCTGCCTCCGACTCGTACTTCGCGTGGTCGGCAATGATCTTGATCGGCAGTTCGCTGCTCTTCAAGTGCTTGGCGGCCAGCTGCAGGCGCCAGTGCGCCAGGTATTGCATCGGCGGCTGGTCGAGAAAGTGATTGAACCGTTCGCTCAGCACGGTGCGCGACACGCCCACGCCGCGCGCCAGGCTTTCGAGGCTCCAGTCCTCCATCGGCGCCGCGTGCAGCAGCTTCAGGGCAGAGCCGACCACGGCGTCGTTGTACGCCGCGAACCAGCCCACCTCGTCAGCCGAGAGGCCCTGCATGTGCTTGCGCAGGATTTCCACGAACATCAGTTCGGTGAGGCGCGGCAGCATGCTGCGCCATCCGGGCTGGGGCTTGCTGGCCTCGGTCACGGTATGGCGGATGGTGGTGGCCAGCCAGTGGTCGGCCGGCGTGGTGTCCGGCGTGATGTGCAGCACGTCGGGCAGGTGCCGCAGCACGGGGTGGAACAGCAGTTCGTCGCAGCGTATGAATCCGCAGATGACGCTGGTGGCCCCGCCGGCCCCGCCATGCTCCACCAGCGGCATGCCGGCCCACGGAAGCTGCGGCAGCAGCTGGCCGATGTGCACCGGCGCCGTGGCGTCGCCGCCGCTCAGGCGGTGAACGCCCCCATACGGCAGCAGCACGGCATCGCCGCTGTTCAGCCGCATGGGTTCGCGCTCGGGCAGCTCGATCCGGCAACTGCCGGAGCCGATGATGTGAAAGGGAATCACGCGGCTCGAACCGAGCGCGAGCATCGCGGCCATCTGGTCCGAATCGACGCTCGTCACGCACCAGGGCTCACGGAACTCGGCGCGGAACAGCACCATGCCGGTGACATGCATGCTCTCGAGCAGGTCCGACAGCATGTCCCCCGACCGACCCGGCGATGTTTGGGTCAAGACTTCCGGCATTTTGGTCATGGCCTGCCTCCGGCATGAAGCGTACGCTGACTCCACTCATTCGATGGAGACCCCTATGAACACCGAGACACGCGATCTGGTCGTTGTAATCACGCATGGCATCGACCATGAATTGTCCTCCGTCGGACTGGTCATTGCCCTTGGCGGCATGACGTCGGGGCTGAAGGTTTCCATTTTTCTCACCAGCGCGGGTGTCGATCTCGTGCGGCGCGGCGCGTCCGACATGACGCACGTCAAGCCCTTGGACCCGCTGGCGGACATGCTGCGCGACTTTCTTTCGCGAGGCGGCACGCTCTGGGCCTGCACGCCCTGCGTGAAGAGCCGCGGCTACACGCAGGAGAACCTGCTGGAGGGCGTGGTCATCGCCGGCTCCAGCGTGATGCACGAGCTGATCAAGCGGGGGGCGGCGACGTTGAGCTTCTAGGCAAAGCGGCGCAGAGGGAGGCCGCCGGTGTCCGCGGTCAGTGGGCTGGGCGCGTTAGAGTCTGGCCACGTCCACAAGACCCGCCATTCCACATGCAAGACTTGCAAGACGCACCCGCACCTACGCCACGTTCCCGCATGCCTTTGCCGCTCCGGCTGCTTCGTCTGCTCCCCATTGGCGCCTGCCTCCTGGCGCTGGGCTGCGCAAGCCCTCGCCTGCCGCCTTCGACAGGCACCTACAGCACCTCACCCCTGACGGCCGAGCAATCGAACGGCGTGGCGATCCATGCGCTCGGCCTGGTCGGCACGCCGTACCGCTATGGTGGCAACACGCCCGAGGGCGGGTTCGATTGCAGCGGCCTCATCGGTTACGTGTACAAGAACAGTGCCGGCCAGGCCATGCCGCGCACGGTGGCCCGTTTGGCCGGGTTCGGCCGGCCGGTGCCGGCGTCCGACATCCGATCGGGCGACCTGGTGCTCTTTGGCGCGTCCACGCCTTCGCATGCCGGCATCTATGTGGGCGCGGGGCAGTTCGTGCATGCGCCGTCCACCGGCGGCGAGGTTCGGCTCGACCGGCTCGACGGGGTGTACTGGTCGCGCCAGCCGGTGCAGGTGCGCCGGCTCTGAATTCGGGCGGCCTCCGGGGTTTTCTCCGGGTTTTCCATTACGCAAAGCCACGCACGCGGGCCGCGCGGTGCGACGGATGCGGGCTCGGGGCTGACGCGGAACACTCCCGGGTTCAATTCCAGGAGACATTCCCATGCACAGCATCCGCCGCCACCTGGTGTGGCTCGCCGTGGCCGTGCTCGGCGCTTTTGCGCTGGGCACCGTCGCCCTCACGCGCGGCGAAAGCGTCAACGCCCTCTGGGTGGTGACCGCCGCGATCTGCACCTACCTGATCGCCTACCGCTACTACAGCCTGTTCATCGCCGAGAAGGTGCTGGTGCTGGACGGCAACCGCAAGACGCCGGCGCACCGCCACAACGACGGGCTCGACTACGTGCCCACCGACAAGAACGTGCTGTTCGGCCACCACTTCGCGGCCATTGCCGGTGCCGGCCCGCTGGTGGGCCCGGTACTCGCGGCGCAGATGGGCTACCTGCCCGGCCTCTTGTGGGTGCTGGCGGGCGTGGTGTTCGCGGGCGCGGTGCAAGACTTCATCATCCTGTTCATCTCCACGCGGCGCGACGGCCGCTCGCTCGGCGACCTGGTCAAGCAGGAGATGGGCGTGGTGCCCGGGATGATCGCGCTCTTCGGCACCTTCATGATCATGATCATCATCCTTGCGGTGCTGGCGCTGATCGTGGTGAAGGCACTGGCCGAATCGCCGTGGGGCACCTTCACGGTGGCGGCCACCGTTCCGGTGGCGCTCTTCATGGGCGTGTACCTGCGCTTCATTCGTCCGGGGCGCATCGGCGAGGTGTCGCTGATCGGCTTCGTGCTGCTGATGCTCGCCATCTTCGGCGGCCAGGCCGTGAGCCAGAACCCCGAGTGGGCGCCGCTCTTCACCTTCGACGGCAAGGCGCTCACCTGGATGCTCGTGGGCTACGGCTTCATTGCCGCGAGCTTGCCGGTGTGGCTGCTGCTGGCGCCGCGCGACTACCTTTCGACCTTCCTGAAGATCGGCACGATCATCGCGTTGGCCATCGGCATCGTGTTTGTCATGCCCACGCTGCAGATGCCGGCCGTCACGCAGTTTGCGCAAGGCAACGGCCCGGTGTGGTCGGGCAGCCTGTTCCCGTTCCTGTTCATCACCATCGCCTGCGGCGCGGTGTCGGGCTTTCATGCGCTGATCTCTTCGGGCACCACGCCCAAGATGCTCGACAACGAGCGCCACGCGCGCTTCATCGGCTACGGCGGCATGCTGGCCGAATCGTTCGTTGCGGTCATGGCGCTGGTGGCGGCGTCGTGCATCGAGCCGGGCATCTACTTTGCAATGAACAGCCCGGCCGCGCTGGTGGGCAGCACCGCGCAACAGGCGGCGCAAGCCATCTCGAACTGGGGCTTCGTGGTCACGCCCGAGATGCTGGTGCAAACGGCCAAGGACGTGGGCGAAACCACCATCCTCGGCCGTGCGGGCGGCGCGCCGACACTGGCCGTGGGCATGGCCCACATCCTTCACCAGGTGATCGGCGGGCAGGCCATGATGGCCTTCTGGTACCACTTCGCGATTCTGTTCGAGGCGCTGTTCATCCTCACGGCCGTGGACGCCGGCACTCGCGCAGGCCGCTTCATGCTGCAAGACCTGCTGGGCAGCTTCGTGCCCGCACTCAAGCGCACCGATTCGCTGCCCGCCAACCTGTTTGCCACGGCGCTGTGCGTGGCCGCGTGGGGCTACTTTCTCTACCAGGGTGTGGTCGATCCGCTGGGCGGCATCAACACGCTGTGGCCGCTCTTCGGCATCTCCAACCAGATGCTGGCCGCGGTGGCGCTGCTGCTCGGCGTGGTGGTGCTGTTCCGCATGAAGCGCGAGCGCTATGCGTGGGTGGCCATTGCGCCGGCCGCATGGCTGCTGGCTTGCACGCTCACGGCCGGCTGGCAGAAGATCTTCTCGCCCGACCCGAAGATCGGCTTTCTCTCGCACGCGGCCAAGTACACCGAAGGCCTTGCCAACGGCGTGCTGGTGGCGCCTGCGAAGACCACCGAAGCCATGTCGCGCATCGTCTTCAACGACCGGCTCGACGCGGCGCTGTGCGCACTTTTCATGTTCGTGGTGCTGAGCGTGCTGGTGTACAGCGTGAAGGCATGCCTTGCGGCGCGCGCGGCCAACCGGCCGACCGCGCAAGAAACGCCGTTCGAACCGATGGCCGCATCGGCCGCGCGCTGAGCACGGCCATGGCCCTCGCATTGCCGGAAGCCGGGCGCTACTTTGCCCGCTCGCTCAAGCAGTCGCTGCGGCTCATGGTCGGGCTGCCCGATTACGACGCCTACCTGAGCCACATGGCGGCCACGCATCCGGGCCAGCCGCCGATGAGCTACGAGGCTTTCTTCCGGGAGCGCCTCGAAGCGCGCTACGGCGCGGGCAAAGGGCGCTGCTGCTAGGCCGACGGCGCCCGTCCGTCCGTTCTGTTCGCTTGACCCGCGCGGAATGCGGGTGATAGCCTGAGGGAGCCCGCGTAAGCGGGCTTTCTTTCGTCCAAGCTCGAACGAACAACAGAACGGAATCCATGACTCTTCTTCACAAGCGCCATCACTTCACCACACCCGCGCCATTGCGCGCCGCCTGCCAGAGCGCAGTACTGGCTTGCGTGCTGTTCGCTGGCGCCGCCATGGCGCAGAAGCCGCACCAGGGTGCGCTGGACGCGGCCACGCAGCAGAAGGAAGAAGCGCTGAAGCTGCTGGAGCAAATGGTCAACATCGACTCCGGCTCGGCCAACACCGAGGGGCTCGACAAGGTGCGCGAAATCGTGGTTGCAGAGCTGCGCAAGCTCGACGCGCGCATCGAGACTTTTCCGGCGGAGCCGCATCCCGGCACCAACGTGGTCGCCACGATCACCGGCCAGGGCAAGAAGAAGATCCTGATCCTCGCCCACATCGACACCGTGTTCAAGGACGGCACGGCCGCGGCCAAGCCGTTCTACATCAAGGATGGGCGTGCGTATGGCCCCGGCGTCATGGACAACAAGGGCGGCGTGGTCGCCGGGCTACAGGCGTTGAAGATCCTGCAGAAGATCGGCTTCAAGGACTATGGGCAGATCACCTTCCTCATCGACACGAACGAAGAGGTGGGGTCGATGGGCACCAGCGCGCTCATCGAGCGTATTGCCAAGCAGCACGATGTGGCATTGAACCTGGAGCCGGGCCGTCCCGCCGACGGGCTCGTGGTGGAGCGCAAGGGCTCGGCCACGGCGCTCATCGAAGTGAAGGGGCTCGCCTCGCACGCGGGCGTTGCGCCCGAGGCGGGCCGCAATGCGGCCATGGAGGTGGCGCACCAGGTGCTGCAGCTGGCGAAGACGGGCGATGCGGCGAAGAAGACCACGGTCAACTTCACGGTGCTCAATGCCAACGGGCCGACCAACGTGATTCCCGCCACGGCAAGCGCAAAGGCAGATGTGCGCGCCGCCACGCCCGAAGAGCTCGACCGCGTCGAGAAGGACCTGGTCCGCATCTCGCAGAACAAGCTGATTCCCGAGACCGAGGTGCGCGTGCGGCTGGTCCGCGGCCTGCCGCCGATGCCGCGCTCGCCTGCGTCGGACAAGCTCGTGGCCATGGCCGAGGGCATCTACGCCGAGATCGGCAAGAAGCTCACCATTGAAAGCAGCGGCGGCGCGGCCGATGCCAGCCTGGTGGCCGGAGTGGGCGTGCCGGTGCTCGACGGCTTCGGCATCGTGGGTGGCGGCATCCACACGCCGGACGAATACGCCGAAGTCGAAAGCGTGGTGCCGCGGCTCTACTTGCTGTCGCGCATGCTCATGGACCTGAGCGCCAACTGAGGCGAGATGAAGCGCGGCCTCAGGCGCGGCCTGAGGCCGCCTGTGTGAATTCCAGTTTCTTTTTGCAAGCGCTTGCTGCCACGATGCCCTCCACCGAAACAACTGGTGGAGAACATCGACATGGCATCCGAATTGAATCAAATCGCAAGCTGGTCGCTGCGCTGGCGCATCGTGCTGGCCGGCGGCCTTTGCCTGACGGCGGCGCTCTCCGCGGCGCAGCCGGCGGAACCGAAGATCGTCTTGCATGCCGAGCAGCGGTTTCAGCTGGCGCTCGAAGCACAGACCGCCCGTGACTACCGCACCATGCTCGATGAGCTCAGGCAAGCCGCCGGTGAGGGCAGTGCCGAGGCGCAGGAGATGCTCGGCATGGTGCTTCTGGCGGGGCCCACGCTTTACGGATCGGCTGTCAAGGCAGACCGCTGCGAGGCCCGCGGCTGGATGATGAAGGCAGCGTCGCAAGGCAGCGATACGGCGAAGACCCAGCTCATTTTTCTGAACAGGCTGCGCCAGTCTCCGGCGGGCAGAAGCGCTTGCGAATAGGCTTTGAACAAGTTGATTGACGGATGAGTCTGCATCCTGGCGACCGTGACCTGCGGTTACCAGAGCGTGTGCGAGGATGCTTCTTCCGGAAATGCGGGGCTAGACTCTTGGCTCGCAAACCCCTCGGTACCCACGGTACGAGACAGACTTATCATGAAACCCTGGTTGATTTACATCGCGCTTGCTTCGGCGGGCACCGCCAACGCCGCCGCTGAAAACTGCGAAGCGCTGCGTACCCAGATCGAATCGAAGATTGCCGCCGCCGGCGTCACGCGGTTCACCGTAGCCACCGTCGACGCCAACGCCGAGGCGAGCGGCCAGGTGGTGGGCAGCTGCGAGCTCGGCAGCAAGAAGATCGTTTACCAGCGCGAAGGCGCACCACCTGCACCACCCGCACCGGATGCAGCCTTGAACGGCGCGCCTCCGCGCGCGGGCGACGAACGCATCCTGACCGAATGCAAGGACGGCACGGTTTCCGTCGGCGGCGACTGCAAGAAGTAGCCGCCCGGCGCAAAGCCTCTTCCGGAGAAAACCTTGTCATCCAAAGCCTTCCGCATCGCACTCTCGGCTTCGGCCGCCGCCGTTGGCGGCATCGCGGCGTACTGGACGCTGCTGGCAACCCGCCAGGGGCACATTCTGTTCAACGCCCGCAAGCTTCCCGTCGTTCATCTGTCCGACGACTTTTCCACCTACTCGCACACGGTGCCGGGCGGCATGGTGCGCGGGTATGTCTATCACCCGCATGGCGAAGAGGCGCTGCAAGACCTCTTCATCTACTTTGCCGGCCGGGGCGAGGACGTGCGGGCCACCGCGCAGGCATTGCACTGGCTACCGGAAGGCTTCGGCTTTGCCGCTGTCAATTACCGCGGCGTGGCCGATTCGCAGGGCCATCCCTCCGAGATTGCCTCCGTGGCAGACGCCATCCAGTTTGCGCGGCACTTGCGCAAGGCCTTTCCGCAGGCGCGCCTGCATGTGGTCGGCCGCAGCCTGGGCACGGGCGTGGCCATCCAGCTGGTGGCGCAGCAGGAGTTCTCGAGCCTGCAACTGGTCACACCCTACGACTCGATGCTGGAAGTGGCCAAGCGGCGCTTTCCGCTCGTGCCGCTTTCATTGCTGCTGCGGCATCGCTTCGATTCGCTGACGCACTGCAAGGAGGTGGCCGCCAAGACGCAGGTGCTGCTGGCCGAGCATGACGATGTGGTGCTGCCCGAACGCTCGCAGAAGCTCATCGCCGCATGGCCGACACCTATCTCCGTGCAGACCGTTCCAGCCTCCGACCATCACAGCATCATGGGCCTGGAAGCGACCTGGCTCCACCTCGTCGACTTTGCGCTGACGGCCATCCTTCCGGAGCCGAAGGCCGCTTGACGGCCTAGGTGGACCAGATGCGCGGCGAGCTTGCAGGCAACTGCCACAGCTCCGCGCGCCATGCCTGCCACACTTGCCGCAGCAGCTGCATGGCGGGCTCCACCACCGGCGCGAGCACGCGCAGCACGACGATCTCCGCATGCGGGCTGGTTGCGCCCGCGCTCTCTTGCAGGCCGTGCGCATCGATGGCCGAGCGTGCGAGCGCCAGCAGTGCCTCGCGCCGCGCACGCGCGGCCGGCGTACCCGACACGAAGAACAGCGATGCAATGCAGCGATGCCCTCCGAAGCCCAGCGGGCTTTGCAGCAACCGCTCGTCGGCCGCGTCGATGCGCCCGCGCTCCAGCCAGATGCCCGGCACTTCGATGTGCTGCAGATACGTACCGCGTTCAAAGGGCTGGTTCGCGTTGGGCAAGCCCAAAGCGGTCACGTCCCAGCCGATCATCTCGGCGCCGGGCTCGGCCTCGATGGTGAGGCGGTTCTCGGCCTTGCAGCCGCTGTAGCAGATGGCCTCGAGCGGCAGCCATTCGAGCCGCGCACCCTGGGCGAGCCGGATGCGCGTGTGCTGCAGCGCCAGTTCGCCTTCGGAACGATAGAAGCGCGAAGCACCCGGTGTGGTGATGAGCCCGTGGCTGCCGTCCGCCGCTTCGATGTCGATGTCCAGTGTGTCGCCGCCTACCAGCCCGCCCGGTGGATGCACCAGCACGTTGTGGCAGATCGCATCGCCTTCGGGATAGAGGCTCTGCAGGATGCGCAGCGGCCCGTCATGGCGAAAGCGCGCAACGCTGCGAGCGGATTCCTGTCGGTAGTCGAGATGTAGGTGGGCGTGCCAGGGCATCCCTGGAGTCTAGTCGGGCGTCCTTTACTTCCATGCTCCGTCATGCGCGGCGCTCGCCTCGTCGAGCAACGCAGGCCCGATGCACTCGATAGGATGCGGCGATGCGCGAAACACATCGCGGCACGACAGCTCCGCGTCGCGCTGGTCTTGCCGCTCGCCGCGGAACACGCGCAGCCGCTCGGCGTCGATGCCGAACACCACGCGGCCGATGTTTGACCAGAAGATGGCGCCCGCGCACATCACGCAGGGCTCGCCCGATGCATAGATGGTGGCGCCCGCAAGCTCTTCGCGCGTGAGGCCTTTCCCGGCCAGCGCGCGTAGCGCATTCACCTCCGCATGCGCGGTGCAGTCGCCGGTTTCGGTGTTGCTGTTGCCGGCCTCGGCCAGCACTTCGCCGGCGGCCGAGACGATGACCGATCCGAAGGGTCGGTTGCCGCGCCTGCGTGCCGCGTGCGACCAGACGATGGCCTTGCGCAGGTAGCGTTCGTCGCGCTCGTCGAGTGTGTTTTCTTCAGGGGGTACGGTGTGGCTGTTGCTGATGTTCATGCCTTGGGTAATGTCTTGGCTCATGTCCTGGAAAGGGTGCGTTCGCTGCGCGATGGCAGCATCGATGTGTTGAAGATGGCGTCGGACGCGGGCTTGACCTTGAGGCCGAATACGTCGACGACTTCGTCGACCTGCTGCTCCAGTGTGAGCTTCTTGATGTCGCCCAGGCCGTGGCCCCGCGTGTCCGCCGCGCCCACGTATTGCGCGGTGACGCCCCAGCGTTCGAGCTCCATCTTTTCGTCGAGGATGGGTTCGCGCTGGCGCATGGCCGCGATGCTGGGCGCCGGGTTGGCAAAGGTCTCGACGATGGCGCGGTTGGTGGCGCGCAGAAAGGCCGCAACCAGCCTGGGGTTCTGCGCGATGAGGTTGCTGCTCGCAAGAATGGCGTTGCCGTACAGGTCGACGCCCGCGTCCGAATACTTGAGCACCGACAGCTCCCCGGGCTTCATGCGCGCGAAGAGCGATATGGCGGAGTCATGGAAGTAAGTGGCTGCATCGACGTCGCCGCGCACCATCACGTTGTCGCGCGCGCTGAAGTCGGTGGTCTGCCACTGGAAGGCATCGCTGCGCATGCCTTGCTTGCGCGCCACCATCGGCCAGGCGCGGCGGGTCGATTCGACGGCTGCCGCGGCCACCTTCTTGCCCGCAAGGCTCTTGAAGTCGCCGGTCACGCCGCGGTCCTTGCGGCCGATGATCACGAAGGGTGCGCGGTTGTAGTACTGGTACACGGCCTGCACCATCGGGGTGCCCGGGTTCTGCGCATTGAACTCGACCAGGGAGCTGATGTCGCCCAGGCCCAGCTGGTAGACGCCGCTCGCGATGCGCGTGATCGACGCGACAGAGCCGGCGCCGGTGTCGATGGTGACGTCCAGGCCTTCGTCCCTGTAGTAGCCCTTGCTGTGCGCAAGAAAGAACGGCGCGGTCTGGCCGTTGATGCGGAAGTCGAGCGTGAACTTGAGCGAGGTCAGCTTGCCGCCGCCCTGGGCGAACACAGCAGGAGCGGCAAGGGTGGCGGCACTGGCCGCAAGAAAGAATCGACGTTGCATGTGGGGCCTCGGAATTCTCGGGTCTTGAACCCTCCCGCCCAAGGCAGGAGGCACTTCAAGAGCAATTTCCGGGCGGGCGCACAACGGTGGTGCGTGCGCTGCTGAACGCTTCTACTCTTGCGCAAGTTCATGCACGAGCCATGCCAAGCCGCATGCCACGGTCTTTTGCTCGGGCATTGCAATCAGGGGCTGGGCAGGGGCTTGGAAGATGCGCCGTCGCGCGCCACAATGCGGGCGCGCAATTTGCATGGCAAGTGGCGCAGAGTAGAAGCGTTCAGCCCCCGCGGCAGGAAATTGCTCTTTCACGTTCGTTCGTACCCACGCGCAACAACAGAAGGAGTTCACGCATGCTCGTTACCCAACAACCCGTCTTCCGCAAGTTCTGGCATGCCGTCATGCCGCTTGCCGACCTGGCCCACGGCCCCAAGCCCTTCACGCTGCTGGGCGAAGACATCGTTCTCTTCATCGATGCCGACGGCCAGCCCGCTGCGCTGCGCGACCGCTGCTGCCATCGCACGGCCAAGCTTTCGAAGGGCTGGTGCGTCGACGGCGAAGGCAGGGCCTGCGGGCAGGGCGCCATCCAATGCGGTTATCACGGCTGGACCTACGACCGCAGCGGGCAGGTGATCCGCATTCCGCAGTACGAGCCCGACCGCAAGATTTCGCCGGAGTACAAGACGACCGCCTACCGCTGCACCGCCCGCTACGGCTATGCATGGGTGGCGCTGGAAGAACCGCTTGCGGACATTCCGGCGATTCCGGAATTCACCGACCCGGGCTACCGCACCATCTTCCAGTTCCATGAAGAGTGGCAGACCAGCCCGATGCGCGCGCTGGAAAATTCGTTCGACAACTCGCACTTCAGCTTTGTGCACCGCGCGACTTTCGGCGTGGCGGCGAGCCCGAAGCCGAGCAAGTACGTACTGGTAGAAAACGAGGGCGGCTTCTACGCAGAGACGGTGATCGAGGCGGCCAACCCGGTCAAGTTTCACGCCATCAGCGGCGTGACTGACCCGATCACCACGCGCCACATGCGCAACGCTTACTTCTTGCCGTTCTCGCGCCGGCTCGACATCGAATACCCGAGCGGCGTGCGGCACATCATCATCAACTGCTTCACACCCATCGACGATGGCCGCATGCAGCTGTGCCAATGGCTGTTCCGCAACGACACCGAGGCCGATTGCGCGGCGCAGATGCTGATCGACTTCGACGAGGAGATCACGCGCGAGGACAAGGACATCCTCGAATCAACCGATCCCGATGCGCTGGTCGACACGCGGCGGCGCGGTGTCGAATATTCGATGGAGTCCGATCGGCCGGGGATGCTGATACGCAAGCACCTGATGCAGTTGCTTGCGAAGCATGGCGAGGCGGAGGTTTATCGCGGAATGAACGCTGTGGCCATTCCGATTGCGAAGGCTGCCTGAGTTTTTTTGGCGCTGTTGGTGTTGTTCAGGGCGGCGCACCCGCCGACGGGGTACCTTTCTCCGCGAATGTCCCCCGGCCTGCGGCCTCCTCCTTTATTTCGCTGCGCAAGGCACCCCATCGACGTGTGCGTGATGAACGGTGGTCGTTGATCGGCCGCCCACCAGCAGCGTGCCCCGGTGCACAGGGCATCGGGTGCTCCGCGCAGCGAAATAAAGGAGGAGGGGCGCAGCCCCGGGGGACATTCGCGGAGGGGAGTACCCGGTGGCCTTTGCACAAGCCCCGAACAGCAGCCCCAAAACCGCAGGCCTCAGGCCTCAGACCGCAGCAGTCGCAGGATTCGGACGCGCCGCGCGCGACGTCCCTTGCGTATAGCGGTCTATCGCCAGCCCGTCCGTGCGAATCTCCGGCCGCTGACCCGTCACGAGGTCGGAGATCAGCTTGCCCGAGCCGCATGCCATCGTCCACCCCAGCGTGCCGTGGCCCGTGTTCAAAAACAGGTTCGGGTAGCGCGTGGTGCCGACGATGGGTGTGCTGTCGGGCGTCATCGGGCGCAGGCCAGTCCAGAAGGTGGCGCGCGGTAGATCGCCGCCGGGGAACAGGTCGCTCACCACCTTCTCTAGCGTGGCGCGGCGATGCGGGTTCAGCCGCAGGTCGAAACCGCCGAGCTCGGCCATGCCGCCCACGCGAATGCGGTTGTCGAAACGCGTGACCGCCACCTTGTAGGTCTCGTCGAGCACGGTCGATTGCGGCGCCAGCGACTCGTCAACGAGCGGCACGGTGAGCGAATAGCCCTTGACGGGATACACCGGAATGTCCAGCCCCAGCGATGCGATGGCCGCACGCGAATAGCTGCCGAAGGCCATCACGTAGCGGTCGGCCGTAAGAATTTTGCCTGCCTTGGTGCGCACGCCGGTGATGCGGCCGCCGTCGGTCTCCAGTCCGTCGATGGTTTGGCCGAAGCGGAAGTCCACGCCCAGGCCGCGCGCGATGTCGGCAAGGCCGCGAGTGAACAGGTGGCAGTCGCCGGTTTCGTCGTTCGGCAGGCGCAGGCCGCCCGAGAGCCGGTCGCGCGCACCGGCCAGCGCCGGCTCAACACGCGCGAGCGCATCGCGGTCGAGCAGTTCGTAGGGCACGCCGCATTCCTCGAGCACCGCAATGTCGCGCTGCACTGCATCGAGCTGCGCCTGAGTGCGGAACAGCTGCAGCGTGCCGCCGGTGCGTTGTTCGTATTGAAGGCCCGTTTCGGCGCGCAGTTGCTGCAGGCAGCCGCGGCTGTATTCGGCCACGCGCATCATGCGTTCCTTGTTCACCGCGTAGCGCTCCGGCGAGCAGTTGCGCAGCATCGCCGCCATCCAGCGCAGCTGGAACAGCGTGCCGTCCGGGCGGATCGACAGCGGCGCGTGCTTCTGGAACATCCACTTGATCGCCTTCAGCGGAATGCCCGGCGCGGCCCATGGCGTCGAGTAGCCGGGCGACACCTGCCCGGCGTTGCCGAAGCTGGTTTCTTCGGCCGGGCCGGCCTGCCGGTCGAGCAGCGTCACGTCGGCGCCGGAGCGCGCGAGGTAGTAGGCCGTCGTGGTGCCGATCACGCCGCCGCCAAGAACGATGACTTTCATGGATATTTACCAGATTGAAGGTGAATACACGAAATCTAAGGCGCACAATGCGGTGGATTTCATCGTTTTCAAGCGGCTTTCAGTGAAAGTCACTGAAAACTTTTGCCCAATGCCCTGCGAGGAGTGAAATGCCCGAACTCGACCGCATCGACCGCAAGATCCTCGACCTGCTGCAGCGCCAGGGCCGCATTTCCATGACCGAACTGGCCGAGCGCATCGGCCTGTCGGCATCGCCTTGCGCCGAACGCGTGAAGCGCATGGAGCGCGAAGGCGTCATCAGCGGCTACCACGCGCATGTGTCGCCCGAGGCGCTGGGCAAGACGCTGCTGGTGTTCGTCGAAATCAAGCTTTCCGCCAAGTCGGGCGACGTGTTCGACAAGGTCCGCAAGGAACTGCTCCACATGCCCGAGGTGCTCGAGTGCCACCTGGTCTCGGGCAGCTTCGACTACCTGGTGAAGGCGCGCCTGAGCGGCATGAGCGAGTACCGGCACCTCTTGGGCGACATTCTCAAGAAGCTGCCCGTGGCGGCCGAGTCGCACAGCTACGTGGTGATGGAAGAAATCAAGGAAACGCTGATGCTCGCGGTCGACCGTTGAGTACTGCCGCCGTTCAGCGCGCCGCGCTCGCGCGCTTGGCGTAGCGGTCGCCCCAATCGGCCAGCGGCCCAAGCGCGGCATTGAGCGATGCGCCGAGCTTCGTCTCCGAATACTCCACCCGCGGCGGCACTTCGTGGAACACCTCGCGGTGCACGATGCCGTCCGCCTCCAGTTCGCGCAGTTGCTGGATCAGCATCTTCTCGCTGATGTCCGGCAAGAGCCGCTTCAGCTCGCCGAAGCGGCGCGGCTGCGCATGAAGCTCCCAAAGGATCACGGCTTTCCACTTGCCGCCGATGACCTCGAACGCGGGGCCGATGCCGCAGTTGTAGGGTTTTTTGGCTTTCATCCGTTCTTGCCCTTGCTGGTTCAATACATATGTTTTGGTAAGTACCTCACTTTATTGTAGGTACTTGACCGTTGGAGAGTGCAATTCCTACGATGCAGGCCTCTTCACAACTTGCGGACGACTGGCATGAGCAACAAGGACATTACCGTCTTGGGCCTGGGATCGATGGGCGTGACCATCGCACGGCTCTACCTCGACAAGGGCTACAAGGTCACGGTGTGGAACCGCACGGCCGACAAGGCAGCGGCGCTGGTGGGCCGCGGTGCCGTGCTCGCGCGCAGTGCCGCCGAAGCCTTGCGCGCAAGCCCGGTGGCACTGATGTGCGTGTATGACTACCGCGCGGCCGACGCGATTCTTGGCGCCGAGGGCGTGGCCGCGGCAATGGACGGCCGCCTGCTGGTGCAGCTCACCACCGGCAGTCCGCAGGACGCGCGCAATGCCGAAGCCTGGGCACACCGCCAGGGCGCGATCTACCTCGACGGCGCCATACAGGCCGCGCCCGACCAGATGGGGCAGCCCGACACGCCCATTCTCATGTCGGGTGCACAACATGTGTTTCGCGCGGCCGAGCCGTTGCTCGGCGTGCTGGGCGGCGGCATCGTGTACCTGGGCGAAAAGGCGAGCGCCGCCGCGGCCATGGACCTGGCCACGCTCTCAACCATCTACGGCACCATGCTCGGCTTCTTGCACGGCGCGCGCGTGGCCGAGCACGAGGGCTTCGACGTGGCGGAATACGGCCGCATCGTGGCGGGCATCATGCCCACCTTCGCCGGGTTCCTGCAGCACGAAGGCAGCGTCATCCAGTCGGGCAATTTCGCGATATCGCAAAGCCCCATGCGCATTTCGGTGGAAGCGACCCAGCGCATCCTGCAGACCGCGCAGCAGGCCGGCATCAACACAGAGTTTCCGGCGTTCGCGGCAGGGTTGTTCCAGCGGGCCGATGCAGCGGGGCTGGATGGCGAGGAGCTCGCCGCGCTGATCAAGCTGCTGCGCAGCTGAAGGGCCTGTTTGGGGCTAAAAAGGGCATGAAATCCTGCGGCAGCCGGAAAAAGTGTGAACAATTACACTACGCCCCGCTTTACAGGACACTTTAATGAAGTGGGTTATTCTCGCCATCTTCGCGCTCAGCGCACTCTACGTTCACTTCCGCGGCCAGGTCCGGCATCGTTTTTTCAGGCAGCTTTCTGATCATTCGACCTTCCTGGCGCCGTTGAACGCTTTCATGTACATCTTCTCGAAGGTGCCGAGCACGCCGTACCTTTCGCCCGCGCAGTTTCCGGAGATGCGCGTGCTCGAAGAGAACTGGCAGGTCATTCGCGAGGAAGCGCTGGCCATGCGCAATGGCGGCAGCATCAAGGCCTCGAGCCAGTTCAATGACGTGGGTTTCAACTCCTTCTTCAAGAGCGGCTGGAAGCGCTTCTACCTGAAGTGGTACGACGATGCGCACCCCTCCGCAGCCGTGCTGTGCCCCCGCACCACCGAATTGCTCAAGGGCATCGGCACCATCAAGGCCGCCATGTTTGCCGAGCTCCCGCCGGGCAGCCGCCTGGTGCGCCACCGCGATCCGTTTGCGGGCTCGCTGCGCTACCACCTCGGCTTGTGGACGCCGGGCGTCGAGGGCTGCTACATCGACGTGGACGGCCAGCGCTACCACTGGCGCGACGGCGAGGCCGTGGTGTTCGACGAAACCTACATCCACTACGCCGAGAACACGACCGACAAGGACCGCGTGATCCTGTTCTGCGACATCGAGCGCCCGCTGAAGTACCGCTGGGCCAGCGCCGTGAACCGCTGGTTTGCAAAGAACCTGCTGGCGGCGGCCGCTTCGCCCAACGATGTTGGCGACAAGACCGGCGGCATCAACCGCGCGTTCAAGTACATCTACCAGATCCGCGTCATCGGCAAGCGTCTCAAGGCCTGGGACAAGCGCGCGTACTACCTTGTGAAGTGGTCGATCTTCGGCGGCCTTGCACTCTGGATCTTCTGGTAAGGCGCTATCCTGTCCTTTGCCGCGCGGTGCCTGGCCACCGCTGCCAGCACATGTCCTTCGCAGACAAAGACCTGCCCATTCCAGTCGACCTTGCCAGCGCCCAGGCGCTGATCGAGGCGGTTCAGAGCGAGGCCGGCGCGCAGCAAATCGCCCTGCGGGTGCCGCCGCCCGAGCCCACCACCTGCTGCCGGGCGCGGCTGCAACGGCTGCGTGTGGGAAGGCTGGCTGGCAGCCATCGCGTATTGGCGCGATGAGGCGTCGCTGCTGCTCAGTTCACCGTAAAGTGCCGCTGCAGCGGCAGTAGCTCACAGATATCTGAATGCCCGGGCGGTTGTCGCCATATAGAGTCTCCGGAACAGAAAATTCAGGAGGAACCCATATGACAGCGATTCGCCCGCGCAACGCCGCGCGCCTCGTTTCCGTTCTGGCTTTGCCGCTGGTCATTGCGCTTGCCGGATGCAAACCGCAACCGATGGAGGCGCCATCCGCCGCGTCTGGCCTGGTGGTGCCCGAGAAGCAGCAAGCCGAAAAGCTCAATGCCTACGTCGTGGCTTATAACAAGCTGCTGCAGTGGCACAGCTTCGGAAAGATCCTGCGGGAGTACCGGCGCTCCAACCCGAAGATCGCCAAGGCCGGTGTACCGCTCGATAGCTACAGCGTTGGGGTCATCCGTGACGTCGATCGTCCCCTCAGCGCTTTCGAAGAGGCGATAGTCATGACGCAGCAGTTACCGGAACTGGATGCCCCGGGAAGGGCGCTCAAGGCAGCGCTCGAAGCGCTCAATCCGCTGCTCAAGGAAGCTATTGCCTACGAGACCACCAAGGAATATCTGAGTGACAAGGGCGCCAAGGCGCGCCAGATGGATGCGCCGCTGTTGGCCGCGCTCGATGCCGCCGACAAAGCCACCCACGCGTTCGGCACCGCTTTGTCGGCGCAGACGCTCAAGCGCGACGAAGCGGCGCTGGCAATGCTCAAGCCGGGCACCGTAGCCTTTCACAAGCTGAAGGTGTCGCTTGAAATCCGTAAGCTCGCCATCGCAGTCAAGGGGGCGCTCGACGACAAGGAGAACGTATCCGCCATCGATCCCGCGCTGCAGGCCGTGAGTGCCGCAAACTCCGAGCTTGGCACCCTACGCAAAGATCCGAATGCGGCATCTGCATGGGACCCGGTGTGCGCGATGTACAAGGACAAGATCGACAGCCTGATCGGGGTCACGCGGACCTTGATGAGTGCCATGAAGGGCGGTTCGGGCAAAGGGGTCGCCGATGCCGCCAATCAGTGGTTCGACGTGCGCAACGAGGCGGTCGATGCGTCGAACAACTGCGGCGGTTGAGAGCATGGCACGTACCGGAGGGCGCGTGCCAAACAGTCACTGGCCGCGCGCTTCCCAGAAGCCGCGGTGCGTGGCGATCATTTCGTCGGCGACTTCAGGCACCGGCCCGATCACCTCGATCTTCTTCTGTCCGCGCGCGAACACTTCGCGACAGGGCAGGCTCAGCGTGGGGTTCTCGGGATGGTCGCCCGTGAGCGCGAGCAATGCGGTTTCTTCCGCCCCGTAAATAACGCGGCCAATGTTGGCCCAGTAGCTGGTGCCCGCACACATGGCGCAGGGCTCGAAGGTGGTGACCAGCGTGCATCGCCACAGGTAGTCCGCCGGCCAGTTCTGCGCGGCATGGCGCGCGAGCGTGGCTTCGGCGTGATTCACCGTGTCGATGTTGCCCTGCTCGGCGAGGATGGTCTCGCCGTCGGGCGCGACGAGCACGGCGCCGAAGGGGTGCCGGCCCATCGCCATCGCGCGGCGGGCGACCTCGTCGGCCCGGCGCAGCGCACGGATGATCTGGTCGCGCGTCATCCGTGGTGCCTTATTGGTTTTGCGAACCGCGGTGCGCCCAGCCGGTCGTGTGCTTCTCGATCACGCTGAAGAGCTCATACATCAGCATGGCCATGGCGCCCACCACCATCAGGCCCGCGAAGGCCAAGCCCATCTGCATGGCCGAGCCGGCAGAAATCAGCAGGTAGCCGATGCCTTCGTTGGCGGCCGTCATCTCGCTCACCGTGGTGCCGACAAAAGCCAGCGTGATCGCGACCTTGAGCGAGCCGAAGAAGTAGGGCATGGAGCGCGGCAGGCCGATCTTCATGAGCACGTCCCAGCGCTTGGCGCCGAGCACGCGCAGCACGTCTTCCAGTTCGGGCTCGAGCGTGGCAAGGCCGGTGGCAATGTTGACCATGATCGGGAAGAAGCTGATCAAAAAGGCCGTGAGAATGGCCGGGCCGACGCCGATGCCGAACCACACCACCAGGATGGGCACGAAGGCCGCCTTCGGCAGCGCGTTGAAGGCCGTCATGAGCGGATAGATCGCCGCGTACGCGATGCGCGAACTGCCGATCACAAAACCCAGCAGCACGCCCACCACAATGGCCAGGCCGAAGCCCGCCATCGTGACCCAGAAGGTGCGCCACGCATGGCCCGCGATGATTTCCTTGAATTCCCAGAACTGGTTCCAGATGCGCAGCGGGCTCGGAAAGATGAAGTCCGAAACGCCGAAGCCTGCGCAGATCACCTGCCACAGCAGGATCACCGCAACCAGCAGCAGCCAGGGCGACCAGCGTTCGATTTGCTTGGTGTTCTTCATGGCGCGCCTTCAGTGGGACACCGCGGCCGCTGTCTGCGCCGCGCTGATGCCCGTGTTTCGAATGGCGCCGATGTGCCCGCGCAGTTCCAGCACGATGTCGGTGAACTCCTTGGTGTAGGTGAGCTCCAGCTCGCGCGGACGCGGCAGCTCGATTTCGCGCTTGACCACGAATCGGCCCGGGCTCTTGCTCATCACGTACACCGTGTCGGCCAGAAATACGCTTTCGCGCAGGTCGTGCGTCACCAGGATGACGTTGAACTGCTGCTCGGTCCAGAGGTCGCGCAGGATGCACCAGAGCTCCTCGCGCGTGAAGGCGTCGAGCGCGCCGAAGGGCTCGTCGAGCAGCAGCATCTTGGGCTCGTGGATGAGCGCGCGGCAAATGCTTGCGCGCTGCTGCATGCCGCCCGAAAGCTGCCACGGAAACTTGTCTTCGTAGCCCGCGAGGCCCACCTTCTGCAGCAGCTTGCGCGCGCGCTCGACGTATTCCTTGCGCTTGGCCTTGAAGCTGGAGCGATAGGGCTCGACGATTTCGAGCGGCAGCAGCACGTTGTCGACCGTGGTGCGCCACGGCAGCAGCGAAGGCGCCTGAAACGCCATGCCCGAGATCTTGAGCGGCCCGGTCACGGGCTGGCCGTCGATGCGGATCTTGCCCATCGAAGGCATCTTGAGGCCCGTGGTGAGCTTCATGAAGGTCGACTTGCCGCAGCCCGAGGGCCCGACGATGGCAATGAACTCTCCGCGCTTCACCTTCAGGTCGATGGCCTCGACCGCGAAGTGGTTGGCGCGCAGAAGCTCCTCGTTGTAGGCGAGCCAGACGTCCTGAAAGTCGACGAAGGGTGCGGCGGCCTCGCTCGATGCGTCCGCCTGCATCACTTGCGCAGCACGCCGTTGAGTTCGGCCGCGGGCGGCAGCAGCGCGGCAGTCCACACGGCGTCGGGGCTCACGCGCGTCTTGGTGTTGAACGCGTCCGACACTTGCGAGGCCATCAGCGACATGCGGCCCGCATTGACCACGCCGAAGCCTTCGCTGCGCGCGTCGGCGCTGTTGATCACGGTGTCGATGGCCAGCTGCAGGCGGCGGGTTTCGAGCTTGCTGTCGATGATGCCGTCGCGCGCCTTCACCGACTCGATGCCCATCGCCGGATTGGCAATGACTTCCTTCGCTCCCTTGGCAAAGGCCGAGAGGAATTTCTTCACTGCCTGGGGGTTCTCCTTGATGAGCTTGGGCGACGCGATGATCACGTTGCCATAGAGCTTCACGCCGTAGTCGGGGTAGGGCAGCACGACAATGTCGGCAGCCTTGGCGCCGCGCGCCTCCAGGTTCAGCAGCGAGGTAAACGTGAAGCCCGTGATCGCGTCGATGTCGCCGCGGATCAGCATGGTTTCGCGCAGCGTCGGATCCATGGCGGTCCAGTTGACTGCGCCGATGTTGTTGGCCTTGGCAAAGATCGGGAATGCGCGGCGGCCCGCGTCGAACACCGGCGCGCCGAGCTTCTTGCCGGCCAGGTCGGCCGGCTTGGCGATGCCGCTCTTCTTCAGCGTCATGACCGAGGCCGGCGTGTTGTTGTAGACCATCATCACCGCGACCGGCTTGTTGGGGCTGTCGGGGTTGTTGGCGTGGAATTCCATCAGCGCGGCAAGGTCGGCAAAGCCCATTTCGTAGGCGCCGGAGGCCACGCGCGTCACCGTGCCGCCCGAGCCGTTGCCCGCGTCGATGGTCACGTCCAGGCCGGCGGCCTTGAAGTAGCCCTTGGCGGCCGGGTGCAGGAACAGCGCGGCCGGACCTTCGAAGCGCCAGTCGAGCTGGAACTTGATCGGCGTCGTGGTCTGGGCAAGGGCCGAAGAAAGGCCGAAGCTGAGGGCCGAGGCGGCGAGGAAGGACTGGAGCAGTTGGCGCTTGTTCATGCGAAATCCGTTGGAGGTGAATGCTTCTGCATTCAAGCAAAAACGGTGCCCGCACGCGATTGGTGCGAACCCTCCCGATGAACTGCCGCGGTGCAGAGTTGGGGCGCCAGCGTGGCTATGGCGCACCCGTTTTGTGAGTTCTCGCGAATTTCAGCCGAAAGAAGCTTGAAGCTTGAACCAATTTGGGGCGCCGGCTTGCCGGCCGGCGCCACAGGTGTCGGCGTCGTCGCGCGCAGGCTCAGAGGGCGGCGCCGATCTTGCGCAGCTCGGCGATCTGCGGCGCCTTGGGCAGCCAGATCTTGTCGAACTCCGCAATGATCGGCGCGGGGTTGTAGCCGGCGTCGCTCTTGATGGCGATGCCGCTCGTCTTGAACTTGTCGATCAGGCCGAGTTCGGTGGTCACGATGTCCCTGATCTGCGCGTCGAGCGACTGCTTCACCAGGTCGGTGATGAGCGACTTGTCCTTGGCGTCGAGCGTCTGCCAGATGCGGCCCGAGACCAGCGGCGCAAAGGGCATGAACAGCGCATTCATCGGCAGCATGGTCTTCGCGACCCTGTCGAAGCGCTGGTTCCATGAAAACTCGATGTCCGCCTCCAGCCCGTCGACCTGGCCGTTCGACATGGCGTCGAAAACGGCGGGCGTGGGAATCGGCGTGGGGGCGGCGCCGAGCAATTGATAGAAGTCGCGGTACACCGGCGTCGGGTTGATGCGCAGCTTCATGCCCTTGAGGTCGGTGGGCGTGGAAATGGGCTTGGTCGAAAACACCACCCGCATGCCGGTGATGCCCCAGCCCAGGCCGATGCAGCCCGTTTCGCGCGGCAGCACGTCGAGCAGCTTGAGCGCGGCGGGCGTGCGCACCAGCGAGGCAACGTTAGTGGTCGAGCGCACGAGGTACGGCGCATTGATGGCCGCCACGCTGGACACGCGCGAACCGAGTTCGGCCGCCTGGATCCAGCCCATGTCCAGCGCGCCGGACTGCAGCTGCTGCATCATGGCCGACTCGTTGCCGAGCTGGCCCGAATGGAACACCGTGGCGCTCAGGCGGCCGTCGGTGGCCTTCTTGAGCGCTTCGCCGAAGCTCACCGCGGCACGGTTCCACGAGTGCCCGGCCGGCGTGATGAGGCCGAGGCGGAATTCCTTGGCGGCCGCTGCACGCGACACGGTGCTGAACAGAGCGGACGACGCGGCGGCGGTACCGGCGGCGGCCTGGACGACGAATTTGCGGCGGGAGAGGGACATGCGAGGCTCCGGTTGAGTGAAGAATAAAATCGGGCGCTTGCTGGGCTTACTTGAGCAAGGCCAGCGACAGGCTCGGAAAGAGCGACAGCAGCACCAGCGCCGCGCAGCAGATCAGGAAGAACGGCAGGGTGACGATGAACATCTTTCCCGGCTTGGCACCGGTAACGGCCGAAGCCACGAAGAAGCTCAGGCCCACGGGCGGCGTCATGAGCCCGAGCACGAGGTTGATCACCACCACCACGCCGAAGTGGCGCGGATCGATGCCGTAGATCTCCGTTGCAATGGGCAGCAGGATCGGCACGGTCATGATCAACCCCGGAATGCCGTCGATCACGGTGCCGATCACCAGCAGGATCAGGTTCACCAGCAGCAGGAAGGCGATAGGGTCCTTCGCCACGGTCTGGATCCATGCGGCCGTGGCCTGCGGCACCTTGCCGTAGATCAGCAGCCACGAGAACACCGCGGCCGCAGCCACCAGGAAGAGCACCACCGCCGAGTAGATTGCCGATTTCAGCAGGATCTGCGGAATCATCGCAAAGCGAAATTCCTTGGTGACGTAGCGGCCGATCAGCACCGCGGCCACCGCGCCCACTGCGGCGGCCTCGGTCGGGTTGGCAAAGCCGCCGAGGATGGAGCCGACGATCACGATGGGAATCAGCAGCGTGGGGCAGGCCGTGAGCATGGTGTGCAGCCGCTCCCTGACGGTGCGCTTTGCGGTGCGCGGGTAGTTGTAGATCAGGCCCATGCAAGCGATCACGATGAAGAACGCCGCCGTGAGAATCACGCCGGGAATGATGCCGGCAATGAGCATGTCGCCCACCGCCACCTGCGCGAGCACGCTGTACACCACGAACATCACCGAGGGCGGAATGATCGGCCCCAGCATGCCGCCGTACACCGTGATGCCGGCGGCAAAGGTCTTGTCGTAGCCCTGCTTCTCCATCTCAGGCACCATGATCTGGCTCATGATGGCCACCTGTGCCGTGGCCGAGCCGATGATCGACGACACCAGCATGTTGGCCAGGATGTTCACGTAGGCGAGGCCGCCCTTTACCGAGCCGATGAAGGCCAGCGCCAGGTCGACCAGCCGCCTGGTGATGCCGCCGCCGTTCATGACCTCGCCGATCAGGATGAACAGCGGAATCGCAATGAGGCTGTAGCTGTCGACACCGCCGAATATCTGCACCGGGAACGACTGGAACAGCACCGTGTCGCCCGAGTTGAGGATGTACACGATGCCCGCAAGGCACAGGCAGGCGCCGATCGGCACGCCGACCAGCATGATCAACAGGAAGAATGCGGAGGTCAGCATGTCAGTTCACCGCGTCTGCGTTGGTCACATGGAACTCGGCGTGCGTGCGCCGGGGCTGCAGTCCAAGGTCTTCGAGCAGGTTGGAGAGTGCATGCAGGCTGAGCGTGGCCGAGAAGACCGGCAGGATCAGCTGGACGGCCCAGGCCGGCCAGTTCAGTGTCTGCGTGCGCTCGGTATAAAGAAAGTTGAAGGATTCGGCGGCGTATTCCTTCGCATCGAAGCCATGGCGCACGATGCCCACCGGATCCATGTAGAGCCAGCACATCGCCAGCAGCGCCAGGCCCAGCAGCAGCACGCCGCCCGACGCAGCGGCCTTGGCAACGCGCACCGCTTTTTCGCCGAGCTTGTCGGTGAGCAGCGTCACTGCAAAGTCCAGCCGCAGCCGCGTCATTGCCGAGGCGCCGATGAAGGTGAGCCACACCACGCAGTACACCGAAGCCTCGTCGACCCAGTAGAGCGGCACGCCGCCGTAGCGCGTGACCACGTTCAGCAGCACCAGCACCATGAGCAGGCCCATCAGCCCGGAAAGCAGGCGGCGCTCCCAGCGCAGGACGAAGTCGGACGCATCGAGCACCCGGCGGGAAAAGCCCCCGCGTTCCAAGGCGTGTTCTTCCATGTGAGAAAGAGAAAAGAGGTGAAGGTTGACGAAGGGCAGGAGGGCCGGGTTTTATAAATATATTAATAAGATATTTGAGATATCCGCTCAGGGTATTAGCAGATTGCATGCCAGCCCAAAAAGTGATGAGCGGGCGGAAACGGTGCATGCCCGTAGCGCGCCGCAATGAAAAACGCCCCGCTGCATGCGGCAGCGGGGCGTCGGTCCGGTGAAGGCGGGGTCTTGCTACTTCAGCGCGGTCGTCGCATTCGCCACCGCCAGTGCCGTCATGTTGACCACGCGCCGCACGGTCGAAGAAGGCGTGAGCACATGGGCCGAGCCCGAGGCGCCCAGCAGGATGGGTCCCACCGTGATGCCGTTGGCGCCCGTCATCTTCAGCACGTTGTAGAGGATGTGGGCGGAGTCCAGGTTCGGGCACACCAGCAGGTTGGCCTCGCCGGTAAGCGTGGTTTCGGGCAGCGCGACGCGGCGCACTTCTTCGGACAGCGCGGAGTCGCCGTGCATTTCGCCGTCGCATTCGATGTCGGGCGCCATCTGCGCGAACAGGTCGCGCGCCAGCCGCATCTTGCGCGCCGAGCCGCGGCTCGAAGTGCCGTAGTTCGAGTGCGAAAGAAAGGCGACCTTCGGCGGCAGCCCGAAGCGGCGCACCTCTTCGGCCGCCATCATCGCAATGCTGGCGAGCAGCTCGGCGCTCGGGTCCTCGTTCACGTTGGTGTCGGTAATGAACACTGTGCGCTTCTCGAGCGTGAGCGCGTTCAGCGTGGCAAAGCCCGGCGCGCCGCGCTTCAGGCCGATGAGGTTGCGGATGTGTTCCAGGTGCACGTCGAAGCGCCCCACCAGCCCGCAGATCATGGCGTCTGCATCGCCCAGGTGCAGCATCAGCGCGGCAATGATGGTGTTGGAGCGGCGCACCATGGTCTTGGCGGCCTCGGGCGTCACGCCGCTGCGGCCCATGAGCTTGTGGAAGCTCTCCCAGTAGATGCGAAAGCGCGGATCGTCCTCGGGATCGACAATTTCTACATCAGTGCCCACGCGGATGTGCAGGCCGGCCTTCTTGATGCGCGCCTCGATCACCGCGGGGCGGCCGACCAGGATGGGCTGCGCCAAGCCTTCGTCCACGGCCAGTTGCGCCGCGCGCAGCACGCGCTCGTCTTCGCCTTCGGCATAGGCCACGCGCTTGGCGGCCGCGATCTTGGCGGCGCTGAACACCGGGCGCATGAACATGCCGGTCTGATAGACGAAGCGCGTCAGGTGCTGGCGGTAGGCGTCCATGTCTTCGATGGGCCGCGCGGCCACGCCCGATGCATGCGCCGCCTTGGCCACGGCCGGCGCAATGCGCAGGATGAGCCGCGAATCGAAGGGCTTGGGAATGATGTAGTCGGGCCCGAACGACAGCTCTTGACCGGCATAGGCGGTGGCCACTTCTTCGCTGATGTCGGCCTTGGTGAGCTCGGCGATCTCGCGCACGCAGGCCAGCTTCATTTCTTCCGTGATCTTGCTGGCGCCGCAGTCGAGGGCGCCGCGGAAGATGTACGGAAAGCACAGCACGTTGTTGACCTGGTTCGGGTAGTCCGAACGGCCGGTGGCAATGATGCAGTCGGGCCGCACGGCCTTGGCAAGTTCGGGCCGGATCTCGGGCTCGGGGTTGGCCAGGGCCAGGATGATCGGCTGCGTGCCCATGGTCTTCACCATCTCGGCGCTCATCACGCCGGGGGCCGAGCAGCCGAGAAAAACGTCGGCGTCCTTCACCACGTCGGCCAGGGTGCGGGCGCCGGTGTCTTTTTGCGCGTAGCGTGCCTTGGAGTCGTCGAAGCCGCCCGCGCGGCCCATGTAGATCAGGCCCTTGGAGTCACAGGCGTAGATGTTGGCCGGCTTGGCGCCCAGGCCCACCATCACGTCGAGGCAGGCGATGGCCGCCGCCCCGGCACCCGAAACAGCGATCTTCACGTCCTCGATCTTCTTGCCGACCAGCTCGAGCCCGTTGATCAGCGCCGCGGCCGAGATGATGGCCGTGCCGTGCTGGTCGTCGTGGAACACCGGAATGTTCATGCGCTCGCGCAGCTTCTTCTCGATGTAGAAGCACTCGGGGGCCTTGATGTCCTCGAGGTTGATGCCGCCCAGCGTGGGCTCCAGCGCCGCAATGATGTCGACCAGCTTGTCGGGGTCGGTCTCGGCCAGTTCGATGTCGAACACGTCGATGCCGGCAAATTTCTTGAACAGGCAGCCCTTGCCCTCCATGACCGGCTTGGCGGCCAGCGGGCCGATGTTGCCCAGGCCCAGCACCGCCGTGCCGTTGGTGACCACGCCCACCAGGTTGCCGCGCGCGGTGAAGTCGGCCGCCAGCGAAGGGTCGGCCGCGATATCGAGGCAGGGGTAGGCCACGCCGGGCGAATAGGCCAGCGACAGGTCGCGCTGGTTCAGGAGCGGCTTGGTCGGCGTGATGGAAATCTTGCCCTTGACGGGCGAGCGGTGGTATTCGCGCGCTGCATCGCGAAGAGCTTCTTCTGCGGGGGAGAGGGGTGCAGCCATGAAATGTCTCCTTGTTTCTGACGGGCAATGAGGCTACCGCAAAAGCATGGCTTGTTCCCAAAAGGGAAATGCCGAAAACGCCTGAACCCATAGCCTGCGCGGAACCGAAGCGCCGGTTCGCTAAACTCCGAAAGTGTTAGCCAAGGTCACCCAAGGTTAAACAAGGCAAGGCAATGCAAGGCCGTGCAGCCAAGGCCGCCGGCCATCGTCAATCAAGACACACAAAAGACAACGAAGAGGGCAGCGCATGACACCCGGAGCTTTCACCACCACCGACCCCGACGTCGTGGTCATCGGCGGCGGGCCTTCGGGCTCCACCGTGGCGGCGCTGCTCGCGGACAAGGGGCACGACGTGGTGCTGATCGAAAAGGCGCAGCATCCGCGCTTTCACATCGGCGAATCGCTGCTCCCCATGAACATGCCGCTGTTCGACCGGCTGGGCGTGCGCACCGAGGTCGAGGCGATCGGCATCAAGAAGCATGGCGCCGAGTTTGTCTCGCCCTGGCACGACCATTCGAGCCATTTCGACTTCGGCGAGGCAATGGACAAGAGCTTTCCGTACGCCGTGCACGTGCGCCGCTCCGAGTTCGACGAACTGCTGTTCCGCCACGCCGGCAAGCTCGGCGCGCGCACCTTCGAAGGCCAGCGGGTTACCGGTGTCGACATGGACGCCGGCAAGGGCACGGCCGACAACCGCCCGCTGGTGAAGGTCAAGGCCGACGACGGCACCGAAACCCAGTGGCGCCCGCGCTTCGTCATCGATGCGAGCGGCCGCGACACGCTGCTGTCGAGCCAGTTCGACGCCAAGCAGCGCAACCGCAAGCACGCAAGCGCCGCGCTCTACGGCCACTTTGCCAATGCGGAGCGCCGCTCCGGCCGCTTCGAGGGCAACATCTCGCTCTTCTGGTTCGACCACGGCTGGTTCTGGTACATCCCGCTGAAGGACGGCACCGTGAGCGTCGGTGCCGTGGCCTCGCCTGCGTACTTCAAGGGCCGCCAGGGCAAGTCGCTCGAAGACTTCCTGATGGAGACGATTGCGCTTGCGCCCAAGCTGGCCGCGCGCCTGAAGAGCGCCACGCTGATGGAAGGCGCCACCGCCACCGGCAACTACGCCTACGACTCCAAGTTCTGCCGCGGCGACCGATTCATGATGGTGGGCGATGCCTACGCCTTCGTCGACCCGATGTTCTCGTCGGGCGTGTACCTGGCGATGAACAGCGGCTTCGAGGCCGCCAAGGCAGCCGACCTGTGGCTCAAGGGTGAGGCGAAGGAGGCCGAAAAGGCCTTCCGCCACTACGAGAAGGTGATGAAGCGCGGACCGAAGATGTTCTCGTGGTTCATCTACCGCATCACTTCGCCGGCCATTCGGCGGCTGTTCATGGCGCCGCGCAACATCTGGCGCATGCAGGAGGCGCTCTTGTCCATATTGGCGGGCGACCTGTTCCGCGACACGCCCATCGGCCCCCGCTTCTGGGGCTTCAAGGTGACGTACTACGCCTCGTGCATCGGCATCCTGCCGCAGGCCGTGAAGACCTGGGCATGGCGCCGGCGCAACCTCAAGGAATCCCTGGAGGCTGCAAAGACCTGAGCCGCAGGCTCAGTCCGGCGTGACGGTGTGCTGGGCGAGCGCCTCGAGCGCGCGCACCAGCGCCGAGTGGTCCTGCTGGCCATGGCCGAGGGCCGCACAGGCATTCATCAGCTGCGCCGCGCCCGCCGTCTGCGGCAGGGCCACACCCAGGGCCCGCGCACTCTGCAGCGCCAGGTTCAGGTCTTTCTGGTGCAGCGAGATGCGAAAGCCCGGTGCAAAGGTGCGCTTGATCATGCGCTCGCCATGCACTTCGAGAATGCGCGAGCTGGCAAAGCCGCCCATCAGCGCCTGTCGCACCTTGGCCGGATCGGCGCCGGCTTTGGAGGCGAACAGCAGCGCCTCGCCCACGGCCGCGATATTCAGCGCCACGATGATCTGGTTGGCCACCTTGCAGACCTGGCCGTCGCCCACGTTGCCGACCAGCGTGACGTTCTTGCCCATCTTCTCGAGCAGGGGCCGCACCTGGCCGAAGGTGCCTTCATCGCCGCCGCACATGATGGTGAGGCTTGCGGCCTTGGCGCCCACTTCGCCGCCCGAAACCGGCGCGTCGATGTAGCCGCAGCCCAGCGCGATGATGCGCTTGGCGAAACCCTTGGTGGCAATCGGATCGATGGAGCTGCAGTCGACCACGATCTTGCCGCGCGAATCCTTCAGGCCTTCGGCCACGCCCTGCGTGCCCGGCTCGCCGAACAGCACTTTCTCCACGTCGGGCGTGTCGGGCACCATGATGAAGATCACGTCGGCCTGGCGCGCCACGTCGGCGGCCGAGGCGCAGATGGTCGCCTTGGAGATGAAAGGCTCGGGCGTGTTGCCCTGGGTGTTCACGAACAGCTGGTAGCCCGCTTCGAGCAGATGGCCCGCCATGGGCGCACCCATGATGCCGAGGCCGATGAATCCGATTTTTTGAGATTGCGACATGTCTTCAGTTTCCTTGGATGCTGTTGTCTGGTTCACTTCTGCTGCGTCAGGGCCTGCTGCCATCCGAGACCGTCGACGGTGTCGCTGCGCGGCTTGTATTCGCAGCCGATCCAGCCGTCGTAGCCGATCGAATCGATGTGCCCGAAGAGCCACGGGTAATTGATTTCTCCCGTGCCCGGTTCGCCGCGCCCGGGGTTGTCGGCCAACTGGATGTGGCCGATGCGCGCGAGGTTCTTCGACAGCGTATTGCCGAGCTCGCCTTCCATGCGCTGCGCGTGATAGATGTCGTACTGCACCCGCAGGTTGGAAGAGCCCACCTCGTCGATCAACGCCAGCGCCTGGTCGGTGCGCGTGAGAAAGAAGCCCGGAATGTCGAAGGTGTTGATGGGCTCGATCAAGAGCCGGAGACCTGCCGCCTCGAGCTCTCCGGCAGCAAGGCGCAGGTTCTCGACCACGGTCTTGTGCGCGGCCTCGGTGCTCACGCCGGCCGGCAGCTTGCCGACCAGGCAGTTGAGCTGCGGGCAGCCCAGGGCCGTGGCGTAGTCGATGGCCATGGCAATGCCTTCGCGGAATTCGCCGGTGCGGTCCGGGTGGCAGGCAATGCCGCGCTCGCCCTTGTCCCAGTCGCCGGCGGGCAGGTTGTGCAGCACCTGCTGCAAACCGTTGGCCCGCAGCGCGGCAGTGAGCTCCTTCTTTTCGAAGGGGTAGGGAAACAGGTATTCCACCGCTTCGAAGCCTGCCTTGGCGGCGGCTTCGAAGCGCTGCATGAACGGCAGCTCCGTAAAGAGCATCGTGAGATTGGCTGCAAACTTGGGCATGGTGCGTGTCTCCTTGCTCAGTCCAGCATCTCGGCCGCAACGGCCGTCGGTGCATCGGCCGGGTGTTCGGCCAGGGGCTCGAACTCGGTGATGTTGTCGATCTCGGTGCCCATTGCGATGTTGGTCACGCGCTCGAGCATCACCTCGATGACGACCGGCACGCTGAACTCGGCCATCAGCGCTTCGGCGCGCTGGATGGCTGGTGCGATCTCTTCCTGCTTGTTGACGCGGATCGCTTTGCAGCCCAGGCCCTCGACCACTTTCAGGTGGTCCACGCCGTAGCTGCTCTCGATGCCCGCATCAGGGCCCGCGTTGATGTTGTCGAACGCGAGCTGCACGCAGTAGTCCATCTCGAAACCGCGCTGCGCCTGGCGGATGAGGCCGAGGTACGAGTTGTTGACCACGATGTGGATGTAAGGCAGCTTGAACTGCGCGCCCACCGCCAACTCTTCGATCATGAACTGGAAGTCGTAGTCGCCCGAGAGCGCGACGATCTTGCGCGACGGGTCTGCGGCGCGCACGCCCAGTGCGGCGGGAATGGTCCAGCCCAGCGGCCCGGCCTGGCCGCAGTTGATCCAGTGGCGCGGGTTGTACACATGCAGGAACTGCGCAGCCGCGATCTGCGAGAGCCCGATGGTGCTCACGTAGCAGGTGTCGTTGCTGAAGTTGTTGTTCATGCACTGGTACACGCGCTGCGGCTTCATCGGCACTTCATCGAAGTTGGTCTTGCGCAGCATGGTTTTCTTGCGCTCGATGCAATCCTTTGCCCATTGCCGGCGCTCGGGCAGCTTGCCCGCGGCCTTCATCTCCTCGGCCACGGCCACGAACTGCTCGAGTGCGGCCTTGGCGTCCGACACGATGCCGAAGTCGGGCGTGAACACGCGGCCGATCTGCGTGGGTTCGATGTCCACGTGCACGAATTTGCGGCCCTTGGTGTACACATCGACCGAACCCGTGTGCCGGTTGGCCCAGCGGTTGCCAATGCCGAGCACGAAGTCGCTGGCGAGCATCGTCGCGTTGCCGTATCGGTGGCTGGTCTGCAGGCCGCACATGCCCGCCATCAGCGGATGGTCGTCGGGAATCGCGCCCCAGCCCATCAAGGTGGGTATCACCGGAACGCCGGTGATCTCGGCAAAGCGCACCAGCAGGTCGGACGCATCGGCGTTGATGATGCCGCCACCGGCCACGATCAGCGGGCGCTCGGCCGCGTTGAGCATGCCGATGGCTTTTTCGATCTGCGCCCGCGTGGCGGCGGGCTTGTAAGGCACGAGCGGCTGGTAGGCGTCGATGTCGAACTCGATCTCTGCCATCTGCACGTCGAAGGGCAGGTCGACCAGCACCGGGCCGGGGCGGCCCGAGCGCATCAGGTGAAAGGCCTGCTGGAACACCTGCGGCACCTGACCCGGCTCACGCACGGTCACGGACCACTTGGTGACCGGCTTGGAGATCGACTCGATATCGACCGCCTGGAAGTCTTCCTTGTAGAGCCGTGCGCGGGGCGCCTGGCCGGTGATGCAGAGGATGGGAATCGAATCGGCCCAGGCCGAATACAGGCCCGTGATCATGTCGGTGCCCGCCGGCCCCGAGGTGCCGATGCACACGCCGATGTTGCCCGCCACGGCGCGGGTGTAGCCCTCGGCCATGTGCGAAGCGCCCTCGACGTGGCGCGCGAGGATGTGCGAAATGCTCCCGCGCTGGCGCAGCGCCGAATACATCGGGTTGATGGCCGCGCCGGGCACGCCGAAGGCCTGCGTCACGCCTTCTTTTTCCATCACCAGTACTGCGGCCTGAACCGCTTTCATCTTTGCCATTGGACTGTCTCCTTGAGTGGAGCCCACTGTAGGAAGCACGGGCCATTCGAAGAAGACGGCTGTGGACCATATAGCCTATTCCAGATTGGAATAAATGATTAGGATGCCGACCATGGACAGATTGTTGGCAATGGAAATGTTCGTGCGCGTGGTCGAGACCGGCAGCTTCTCGAAAGCGGCCCTCGAGTTCCACACCACGCAGCCCACCGTCACCAAGCAGGTTGCGGCCACCGAGGCGCGCCTGAAGGTGCGGCTGCTCAACCGCAACACGCGCGGCGTGAGCCTGACCGAACCCGGCGCGCTCTACTACGAAAAGTGCAAGAACATCGTGCGCGAGTCCGAGGAGGCCGAAAGCATCGTGCAGCTGCGGCAGAACCAGGCCCAGGGCCTCTTGCGCGTGGGCACCTCGGTGGCCTTCGGGCGGCGGGTGGTGGTGCCGCTGGCGCTCGAGTACATGCGCCGGCATCCGCAGGTGCAGCTCGACCTGAGCTTCGAGGACCGCTATGTCGATTTGATTGCACAGGGCATCGACGTGGCCATTCGCATGGGCAAGCTGGCCGATTCGTCGCTGGGTGCACGCTACCTTGGCACCAACCCCTGGGCCATGGTGGCGGCGCCGGGCTACCTGAAGAAGCACGGCACGCCCAAGCGCGCGCAGGACCTGAGCGCGCACGTGGCGCTCATCTACAGCAGCGTGGTGGGCGACGAGTTCTGGCGCATGCACACGCCCAAGGGCGATCCGGTGACGGTGCCGGTCTCCGGGCGCTTTCGCTCGAACAACCTTTCCGCGGTGTTGGCCGCGGCGCGCGACGGCCTGGGCATTGCGCTCATGCCGCGCTACGTGGCGAGCGAATCGCTGGCCTCGGGCAAGGTGATCGAAGTGCTCGGCGACCATGCGTTGCCCGAGCAGGAAATCCACGCCGTCTTTCCCTCGCCGAAGCTGGTGCCGGGCAAGGTGTCGGGCTTCGTGGCTTTTCTGCAGGGGCGGTTTGCCGAAGGGTGGTGGGGCGGCTGACGCGCTCCACCATCTTCTTCTTTCAGGCCGGCACGAAGGCGCCGTGCAGGCCCAGCGGCAGCGCATAAGGCAGCGTGGCCTGCGCCACCGGGCCGGCCGCCAACCTGTCGGCCGCAAAGCACGAGAGCAGGGTCTTCTGCTGGCCGAAGTCGAGCACCGTGCCCAGAACCCAGCCTGGCTTGGTTCCATCCGGAATGAAGACGTGCTCTTCCACGATGGCCTGCTTGCCGTAGGCAAAGCGTTGGCTGCGGCCGGTCTCCACGTTGGTGCGCGCCACCGCGGCAAAGCCGGGGCGGTCCGGCATGCCTTGTGTTGCGTGGATCAGGTGGCGGTGGCGCAGGCCAACGCGGCGCGGATCGATGCGCGGAAACTCGGCGTCGAGCGCCAGTGCGTTCTGGCTGGCACGCCCGGTGCGCAGGTTCAACGTGGCGACTGTCAGGTGCGGGTCGGCGCGCTTCACCCAGCGCCCGCGCATCACCTCGCGGTTGGTGGTGAACACCGGGTCGGGGTTGTCCGAGCGCATGTAGTCGATGTGGATCAGCGTGCCGCCGGGCGTGTCTTCCTCCCAGGCGTTGCCCACGTGAAAGAGAAAGCCGGCCGGCAGCGTCAGTAGCTGGCGGCGGTCCCAGTCTTTCTTGTCGACCACCATCACGCGCATCCCGAGCTCGGGCCGCCAGACATGCGCATCGAGAAAGCTCGCACCGGCTTCCTTGCGCTTGCCGTCGTACACCAGCGGCGGCATCAGAAAGACCAGGTGCCGCTCGGTCACGGCAAAGTCGTGAATCATCGGCAGGTCGGCCACCGGCGTGGCGCTTGCGCGGCGCAGCGCCCCGTCGGGCGCGATCTCGTAGAGCGCCAGCATGCTCTGGCCGGCGCTTACGCCGAAGTTCCACACGGTGCCGTCCGGATCGACCCTGGGATGGGCCGAGAAGGGCATGCCCGCGAGATCGGGGCGCCAGGTTTTCACGCCCAGCGTTTCCAGCGTGCGCGCGTCCAGCCGCGTGGCCGAACCGCCTTCCCACAGCGCCAGCAGCTCGCCCTGCATCGGCAGCACGTTGATGTTGGCCACGTTGATGCTGTCCGGTGAGCTTGGCGGTTCGGCGCCTGGCGGCATGGTGCCGAAGCCTTCGGTCAGCCGGCGGTCGGCCCTCAGTTCGGCCACGCGCTTGGGCGTGGCGACATAGCGGCCCTGATGCCGCACGTCAGTGCCTTCGATCATGAAGCGGTGCACCATGCCGTCGCCGTCGAACCAGTGTCGGTAGCGCTGGCCGCCCAGGTCGTGCCCCGCGGGGCCGTTGCGAAACAGCGTGCCGGCGACGGCATCGGGAAAGCGGCCGCGCACCTTGGCGCGGGTGAGCGGCAGGTCGTCGGCCGGCGTGGCGAAGCCGGATTTCCACGGCGTGCCGGCGGCATCGAATTCGGCCTGCCAGGCGTCCGGGCCCTCGGCGGCGCGGGCAAGGGCGGGCAGCAGGGGCAGGGCGCTGGCCGTTGCCAGCAGGCGCAGAAGTTCGCGTCGTTCCATGCGAACCTCAGCGCAGGTGAATGACGGTCTGCACGTCGGCTTCGACATTGAGCGCGGCGGCTTCGAAGTCCGGCGCGCCGCGGTTGCCCTTGGCGTCGTTCGAGAAGCCGTAGCGCTCGATGGGCATGCCCACGGGGTTGGTGTCGAGCTTGCCGTTGCCGTTTTCGTCGGCGAACACGCGCAGCGCGTAGCGGCCGGGCGCCAGCCCGGTGAACCGGAGTTGGGCCGCGCCGCCGCGCAGGGGCGTGGTCTGGGCCGCGAGCGACTTGCTGCCGGCAAAGCCCGCGGCGCTGTCGTACAGCGCCACGTAGAGCGTGGCTTCGGCGGCGGGCCCGTCGGCCACGCTCAGGCTCAGGTCGCCGGCAAGCGCGCCCAGCGGCGCGAGAAGTACGGCGCCGCACAGGACGTGGGCGCCAGGCCGGGGCAGGAGGGCAAGAAAGTGCATTGGGAGACCTCGTCTTGGAAGTTGGAGGTCCCGACGATCCCGCAGGCGCCTTGTGCTGCCCAGCGCCATGCGACGAAATGCAAAAACACCCGCGCCAAATGCACGCTGCAGGCGCAAGGCGCGCCCGCTCCAGCCGCTCCAGGCTGGCGGCGGCGCGGCGTGGTTCAGCTGTTCTTCTTGTCGTCGCCCGCGTCGGCGGGCGGGTTTTCCCATTGGCCCGATTCCACGAACAGGCTCCATGCCGCCATGAAGAGCGCGGCAATCACCGGGCCGACCACGAAGCCGTTGATGCCGAAGATCGCCATGCCGCCGATGGTCGACATCAGCACGATGTAGTCGGGCATCTGCGTGTCCTTGCCCACCAGCACGGGCCGCAGGATGTTGTCGACCAGCCCGATCACGAACACGCCCACGAAGATCAGGATGCCGCCCTGCCAGAAGTGGCCCGTGGCAAGGAAGTAGATGGCCACCGGCCCCCAGATGAGCGCCGCGCCCACCGCCGGCAGCAGCGAGAGAAACGCCATCAGCACAGCCCACAGCAGCGCGCCCTGCACGCCCAGCAGCCAGAAGGCGATACCGCCGATGGCGCCCTGCGCAATGGCCACTGCCACGTTGCCCTTCACGGTGGCGCGGATCACGGTCGTGAACTTGTTGAGCAGGTAGTGCGTGTGCGGCTTGGCAAGCGGTACTGCTTCGCGCATGGTCTTGGAAAGCGCCGAGCCGTCGCGCACCAGGAAGTACAGCAGGTACAGCATCACGAAGAAGCTGATGAGGAAGTCGAAGGTGTTCTGGCCGATGGTGAGCGCCTGGCCCGCGATGAGCTGGCTGCCCTGCGCCGCGCCGGCGGAAATGCGCTCCTGCCAGGCTTCCATATCGCCCAGGTTGAAGCGGTCGAAGATGTTCATCAGCCATTGCGGCATGGCGTTGAGGATCTGCTGGAAATAGGCCGCGAAGTTGATCTGCCCCGAACGGATGCTCTGCGTGACCTGCACGATTTCCTGCACCAGCGACACCCCGACCATGGCCAGCGGAAGAATCACGATGAAGAGGCAGATGGCCAGCGTCGAGAGCGCTGCGGCGTTGTGCCAGCCGGGCATTTTCTTCAGCAGCCGCTTGTAGAGCGGCGTGAACAGGATGGCCAGCGCAACCCCCCACAGCACTGCGCCGAAGAACGGCATCAGCACCCAGAGGAAGGCGACAGTAACGATGGCGAGCAGGGCGAGGAACACGCCGCGCTGGAGTTGGGGTGAATTCATAGGTGATTCGGACTGTAGCCGAGCCTGAACGCACCTTTGTGTCGGTCGAAATGCCTAGTCGGCTAGCGCCTTGCGCGCGGCAGCGCCACCGGCGACAGGGTGGCGCGCAGGCGGGCCGGCGCGTCGGGCGCGGCGGCGGTGTCTACCTCGAGCGAACGCTCGACATTGCCGATGTGGTCGATCATCAGCTTGCGCGCGGTGGCGGTGTCGCCGGCCTCCAGCGCGGCGACGATGGCGCCGTGCTCCGCGCAAGACTGCCCGGCCTCGTGCTTCGACTGGTAGAGCGTGGCCGCCAGCGTGGTGCGGGCCGTGAGGTCGCGCAGCACGTCGACCAGCAGCTGGTGCCCCATCTGCTCGGCCAGGCACACGTGAAAGTCGGCCAGCAGAAACGCGCGCGTGGCGGCGTCGGCCCCCTCGATGGCGCGCCGCTCGTCGGCAATGTGGTCGCGCAGCTTGCGTATGACTTTTTGCAGCGGCCGGCCTTCGCTTTCGGCCAGGATGCCCGCTTCGACGATGCGGCGCGCCGAAAAGGCATCGCGCGCTTCGTCGGCCGAAGGCTCCACCACGTACCAGCCGCGGCGCGACTGCACCTCGACGAAGCCGCGCGCCTGCAACTGCATGAGCGCCTCGCGCACCATGGTTCGGCTCACCGCGAAGTTCTCGGCCAGCGCCTGCTCGCCCAGCCGCTCGCCCGGCGCGAGTTTTTGCGCCAGGATGGCCTCGACCACCCGCTCGGCAATGGACGTGGGGTTGACGGCGTCGGCGGTCATCGTTGTTTTCAACGGCCGCCCGCGCCCAGCGGCGCCGTCGGCAGTTCGGGCTCGGCCAGCGGTTCGTCGTCGGGCGAGTAGGAGCCGTCGAGCACGGCATGGGCGCGCTCGCGGTCGATGTCGCCCTCCCAGGCCGCGATGGCCACCGTGGCCACGCAGTTGCCGATCAGGTTGCCCAGCGCGCGGGCAATGCCCATGAACCAGTCGACCGAGAGCACCAGCACCAGCCCGATGGCCGGTATGGCGGGAATCGCGTGCAGCGTGGCGGCCAGCACCACGATGGCCGAGCCCGGCACGCCGTGCGCGCCCTTGGACGTGACCAGCGCAATGGCCAGGATGGTCAGCAGGTCCGCCATCGAAATGGGTGTGTTGGTGGCCTGCGCAATGAACACTGCCGCGAGGGTGATGTAGATCGAAAACGCGTCCAGGTTGAACGAGTAGCCCGTGGGAATCACCAGGCCCACTGTGGAATCGCGAATGCCCATGCGACGCAGCTTGGCCATGATCTGCGGCAGCACGCTGTCCGACGAGGTGGTGGCGAAGACGATGGCAAGCTCTTCGCGCAGGTAGCGCAGCAGCTTCCACAGGCTGAAGCCCGACATGCGCATGACCAGCCCGAGCACCACGAACACGAAGACCAGCACCGCGCCGTAGAAGAGGGCCACCAGCATGCCCAGCTGCTTGAGCGAGCCGATGCCGTACTTGCCCACCGTGAAGGCAATGGCGCCCAGCACGCCGAGCGGCGCCAGCTTGATGATGATGCCCATGATCTTGAACAGCACCAGCGAAAGCGCGTCCACCACCACGCCCACCGGCTTGCCGCGCTCGCCCAGCAGCGACAGCGCGCAGCCGAACAGCACGGCGAACAGCAGCACCTGAAGCACGTCGCCGGTGGCAAAGGCGGCGACCACCGTGGTGGGAATCAGCTTCATCAGGAACTCGACCGTGCCGCCGCTGGTGAGCTTGTCGGCGTTCGAGGCATAGGCGCTCATGGCGGCGGCGTCGAGCTTGCCCGGGTCCACGTTCATGCCCACGCCGGGCTCGAACACGAAGGCCAGCACCAGGCCCATGGCGAGCGCAATGGTGGTCAGCACCTCGAAGTAGATCAGCGCCTTCACACCGACCCGGCCCACGCGCTTCAGGTCGCCCGCGCCCGCGATGCCGTGCACCACCACGCAGAACACCAGCACCGGGATGATCATCTTGATCAGCTTGATGAAGCCGTCGCCGAGTGGCTTGAGCTTGACGGCGAACTCCGGCACGAAGAGGCCGGCCAGCACGCCGAGCACCAGCGCGATGACGACCTGGCCGAAAAGGGATTTGACGAAGCGGGGCATGGAGGAACCTTCCATTGGGTTGAATGCAAGATTGCGGAAATCTTGTATGCAAGCAATGTAGGCAAGAATACGTCGAAGTGCAGCAGGGTATTCCCGGCTGGGAGGTGGCTACGAATTCAATTGACGCGGCATACGGCGTGAGGTTGATCCCGTTGCATCTCACGTTGCAGCGCGCATCAGCCTATTCGGATTGCCGCGGGCCTTGGTACCTCGATGCGCGCCAGCCACAATCCACTCGCAACGATCAACGCGCCGCCACCCGGCGTCCATGCATCGGGCGTGGCTTGCCAGAATGCCCAGTCCAGCACAAGCGCCCAGGCGAGGGCGCTGTATTCGAAGGGGGCGATGGCCGCGGCCTGGCCGTGGCGGAAGGCTCCGGCGATGGCCATCTGCCCCAGAAAGCCGCTGATGGAGTCGGCCCAGCATGTTCGACAGCGCGTAGCAGACTGCGGCCACCAGGATCGCCAGAGCGCCCACAGAGTTCCTGTCGAGGCATGCTCAGCGTCACCTGCGGGAGCGGGCACTCGCGCAATCCGCGCATCGCCCGTGCAGCGTCAGATCGTGGTGCTGCACCAGAAAACCCTGGGGCGCCAGGTCTTCCATGCGCCCGGGGCAGCCGTGAATCGGAAACACGCGCCCGCAGCCGCCGCAGTGGAAGTGATGGTGATGGTGGCCGGGCTCGCCATGATCGGACTCGCACAGCGCCTCGTAGCGCGTGGCCTGGCCCGGCAAATCGACGCCCACGATTTCGCCGTCCTCCAGCAGGCTCTTCAGCTGCCGATAGACCGTTGAAAGGCTCAGGCGTGGGACCGAGCGCTGCGCAAGCTCGCAGATCTCCTGCGGGGTAAGAGACCGCCGGCTGTCGGACAGCGCGGCCAGCACCGAATCGCGTTGGCGTGTATGACGTTCCACGCGCCCATGGTAATCGCAAATGAGAATGGATTTGCAATTAGCGGGTTCGTCGCTATGATCCACGCTTTTCCGCCATGCGCATTTCTCGTTTTCTCCTCTGGCTGGTTCTTGCGGTCGCGTTCATCAGCGCGGGCGCGGGCACGCCGCATGGTGCGGAAACGGGGGGCGGACATCAGGCTTCGGCGTCCGGGCATTTCCAGCATCTCCACAGCGCGGATGGCGGAAGCGAAGACGGCGGCGACGAAGGTGCCGAGGCTCCCTGCCATTGCAGCGGATGCATGGCGCACGCCCATCAGGTGCTGCTGGCTTCCAGGCCTGAGCTTCCGGCCAGCCCACCGCCTGCACGTCTTCAGCGCCAGCGCCAGGCGCCGGCGCACGTCATTGCAGCCCCCGTGTATCGGGGCGCCTCGCCTCGGGGCCCGCCACAGAGCGTCTGAGGCCGCCGCGCAAGCCGCGCGGCCTGTCCGAGTTCGTTGCAGACGCTGGCCGCGCGCCAGCGTGGCTGCTGCCTGACGTCTTCTTTCCTCCTTTCATGAACTCACCATCTCCGGGGTGCCGGGCACCCATGGCTTTCGCATTCGCCCTTGCGACGCCGCTGCTTGCTTCAGCGCAGGCACAAGCGCCGGCCGGAACGCTGAACGAAGTGCGCGTGACCGCCGAAGGCGACCGTGTCGACCTTCAAGGCAAGCGCACGCAAGTCACCACCGACAGCACCGGCCTGCCCGCGGGCGTCACCGTCATCACGCCCGAAGAGCTCGGCACGCTCAACGTCGGGCGGGACATCTCGAACATCTTTCGCCGCGTGCCCGGCGTGGTCGCCAACAACATCGACCAAGGCGACACGGGCAACGGCTTTCGCATGCGCGGTTTCGCCACGCAGGGAACGCACGGCGCGGACACCGCGGTGTACGTGGACGGCGTGCCCCAGAACATGCCGTCGAGCCAGGCCGGCGCCGGCCATGGACCGGCATTCCTTGAATGGCTGACGCCGGACATGATCGGGCGCATCGACGTGATCAAAGGGCCCGTTTCGGCGTTGTACGGAGACCAGAACCGCGCCGGCGCGGTGGGCATCACGACGCAGACGGTTCCCGCCTCGTCGAGCGTCGGGGTCTCGCTCGAAAGCTACGGCGGGCGCCGCGGGTCGCTGGTGCTGTCCAACCGCTTCAACAACGTGCAGTCGCTCTTCATCGCCGATGCCTACCGCACCGACAGCTATCGGCGTGATGGCCGCATCGAGCGGGACAACCTGTTCTGGAAGCTTTCGACCCAGCTGGGCGATGGCCTGTACAGCCTGCGCGTGAACCACTACCGCTCCGAGTCGAGAGCGCCCGGCTACCTGCTGCTGTCCGATCTGCAGCGCGGTACCGTGGACCCCCGATCGACCCAATTCAACCTGCCGGGCTTCGGCAGCGGCGAACGCACGGCACTGGTCTTCAATCGCACACCGGCCAGCGGCGAAGCGGGCTGGTATGCCACGGCCTACGGCGAGACTTTTGAACGGGTGCGCGGCACCTCGACGAGCAGCGTGCTGCAAACGGTGGGCGAGGACGACCGCCATTTTTACGGCGGGCGGCTGGCGCAGAACTTCGTCTTCGGTGATGCGGCCTCGCTTTTCGTGGGCGGCGAACTGCGGCGCGACAAGGGCGATGCGCTGCGCCGCGTGTGGCGCAATGGCGTGCCGACGGCCAGCTACATCAACAACCAGGAGCTGGATCTGCTGACCTATGGCCTGTTTGCCCAAGGGCAGTACAAGCTCGCGCAGAACTTCAAGCTGCTCGGCGGTGTGCGGCGCGACTGGTTCGACTACGACATCGGAAACCGCAAACTGCCCGCTGCCTCCACCGGCTACACCCGTGCCGTGACAACACCGAAGATCGGCGCTGTGTGGAGCGTGACGCCAACGCTCGACATCTTCGCCAACATTGCCGAGGGCTTTCGATCACCCGCCGCGGAGCAGATCAGCAGCAGCGGCGCCACCGGACCGCTGGGCGCGCGGGGTGGCACGGTGTTCGACGTGGCGCCTTCGAAGGTCAAGTCCCATGACCTGGGTTTCACGGTGTCGCCCACCGCATCGTGGAGCGCTTCGGGCGTGGTCTATCACACGCTCAACCAGGATGAAATCGTCGCGCAGGCGGACGGCTCGTTCAAGTCTGTGGGCGAGACCACGCGCAAGGGCTTCGAGCTCGAGTCGCGGCTGCGGATCGACAGCGCATGGTCGGTCTACGGCAGCTACGGCCGCGTGCTCGAGGCGCGCGTCAACAACCCGCTGCCCAACACCGGCGAACGGCTGTCGGTGCCGCGGCACCAGGTCAAGCTGGGGGCGGAGTACCGCCGGCGTCTGGGCGAAGGCCGGCTCACCGTCAATGCCGACGCGTATCTGACGTCCGGCAATCCGTACTACGAAGGCACGCCGCAGACCCAGCTGCGGACCATGCCGACCTATACCCGCTACGACCTCAAGGCAACCTACGACTGGCAGCAGTTCCAGTTCTCGGTCTTCGCGATCTTTCAGCCGCGGCGGTTTGCGAGCGACATCGCCTACGGCACCGCGGCCGGCTTGCTGGTGTCGCCGCAGCCGCGCACACAGGTCGGCGCGTCCATGCGCTATTTTTTCTGAGGCGCCGCATGAATCAGGAAGTGCTCTCGGCGCGAGGGCTGGTCGTCACCTTGGCCGGGCGCCGCGCAATCGACGGACTCGACTTGAGCGTGCCGGCCGGCAGCGTCTACGCGCTGCTCGGCGGCAACGGGGCGGGCAAGACAACCACGCTGAACGCACTGCTGGGTTTCGTGGCGCCGGCCGCCGGAAGCGTCCAGGTCGCCGGGGTCGATCTGCGCCGCAACGCTGCTGCGGCGCGGCGCCATCTGGCCTATCTGCCCGAGAACGTGGCGTTGTATCCGTACCTGAGCGGCATCGAGAACCTTCAGTACTTCTGTGCACTGGGTGGCGTGCCGCTGGCCGACGCGGCCGCACGTGCCCTGCTGGACCAGGCCGGCCTGCAAGCGGCGTCGCACGCAGCGCGTGTCGCGACGTACTCGAAGGGCATGCGGCAAAAGGTCGGCCTCGCCATTGCGCATGCCAAACGTGCGAAGGCGATGCTGCTCGACGAGCCCACCTCGGGCCTCGACCCTGGTGCCGCGAACGACTTTGCACAGCGCGTGCGCGCCGCTGCCGATACCGGCATGGCCGTGCTGATGGCCACGCACGATCTGTTCAACGCCAAGCAGGTCGCGGACTGCATCGGAATCATGAAGGAAGGGCGTCTCGTCGCGCAGTTCGATACGCACACCGTCAGCCACGACGAGCTGGAGCGCGCCTATCTGGCCCACACGCGCGCGGCGCCCTTGGAGCGGGCCGCATGACGGCCGCCGCCGTGCTGCGAAAGGAATTGCGCGCGCTCGTTCGAGACGGGCGTTTCGTTGTGCTTGCCGTCTCGATATCGCTGCTGCTGGCCGGCCTGCTGTTCGCTTCGGCGCAGCAGCAGCAACGCCTCGCGCACGAGAAGGCGCAAGTCAGCGAACTGGTGCGCCAGCAGTGGGATTCGCAGGGCGACAAGCACCCTCATCGCGGGGCGCATTTCGGCCTCTACGCATTCCGCCCCGACTCGCCGCTGGCCGTGGTCGACCCCGGGCTCGGCCCCTACCTGGGCCAGGCGCTCTGGCTCGAACCGCATCGGCGCAACATGACGCGCTTTCGTCCTGCGGCCGACGAGCCGCCGTCGGTGCGCTTCGGGTCCTTCACGCCGGCCTTCGTGCTGCAGGCGCTGCTGCCGCTGCTGATCGTCGCCCTGGGTTTCAACGCCGTCAGCCTGGAACGGGAAAGCGGAACCTTGCGCATGCTGCACAGCGCCGGCTTGCCCGGCCGCGCGCTGCTGGCGGGAAAGTTCCTGGCGCTGCTCGCGGTGGTCTCGCTGGTTCCGCTGGCCGCAGTGGGGGCGGGTCTTGCCCTGGTGACGGCAGGCGCAGGGCCTGGCGCGGACACTGTATGGCGCGCAATCGTTCTGGCGGGCACCTTCTTGATCTACTGCGGTGTCTTTGCAGCCTTGGCACTGGCGGTGTCAACCATGGTGGCGAGCAGCCGGCGCGCGCTGTTCGTCTTGCTGGGCCTGTGGATCGCCTTCGTCTTCGTCGTGCCGCGCCTGGGTGCCGCGGGCGCGCAGGCCGCTGCACCGCTGCCGACGGCCGAGCGCTTCTGGGGCGACATCCAGCGCGACTACGCCGAAGGCCTGCCGGGCGATGGCGCGCTGGCCGTGCGCAACGAACGTTTCGATGCGGAACTTCTGCGCCGGCACAACGTGCGTCGCCTGGAAGACCTGCCCTTCGGCGCCTATGCGCTGCGCCGGATGGAGCGCGACGCCTACGCCGACCGCGTGCACGCGATTCACTTCGGCCGCCTCTGGGACCGCTACGCAATGCAGGAGAGAATTGCGCGCGTTGCCTCGGCACTCAGTCCGACGACGGCCATGCGTGCCATTTCGATGAAGCTCTCGGGCACCGACCTCGCGCATCAGCGCCACTTCGAGGAGGCAGCCGAGCAGTACCGCCGCCGCGTGAACATCAAGATCGACCAGTGGGACATGGACAACACCCGCGGGCTGACCTCGTTCGAGGACAAGTACGCCGACGACACGTTGTGGCGGTCGGTCGGCGCGTTCCACTACACGCCGCCCAACATCGCTTTCGCATTGCGCGCGGCATTGCCCGACCTTGGCGTGCTGCTCGCCTGGGCGATGACGGCCTGCGGCTTGCTGGTGCTTGCAGCGCGGAGGCTGCGGCCATGATGAACCTCATCTTGCGTGCGGAATGGCGGCGCTTCGTTCGCCAGCACACGCATCTCTGGGTGTCCGGTGTTTTCGCCGCGCTGCTGTGCGTGAGTGCGCTCTGGTCAGGGCTTGCCGCCAGGGAATTGCGGCTCCTGGATGCGCAGCAGATGGCCACGTGGGAACAGGCGCGAACACAGGCGCGCGACGCGGCAGCCAAAACGGGCGCCGCCACGCCGGGGGGCGACACCAAGGCAATGATGGCCGCATTCCAGTTCGCCCGGCTCAATGCGCCTCCCGTGCATCTGCCAGCGCTCGGCGGCCTTGCCCTTGGAACCGGAACATTCGATCTGCTGAGCCCGACGATGCGCGTCACGGTCGAGAGCCGGCACACCGACACCCGCAAGAGCGACCGGATCTCGAACCCGCTGCTCGAAGACCTGGGTCCGCCTGATTTCGCGACACTGGTCGCGCTGCTGCTGCCGCTCGCCATCCTGGGGCTTTGCTACGGACTGGTGCAAGAGGACCGGGAGCAAGGTAGGTGGCGGCTCGTGGTCGCGCAATGCGCGCAACCCTGGAAAGTGCTCGCGATTGCGCTTTGTATTCGCGCGGCGGCGGCCTGGTCATTGGCCGCCAGCGCGTCGTTGCTGGCGTTCGCGCTGGACCCGGGCTCGACCTGGCACGCCGGGGTGGTCTGGCTGGCGACGCTGGGTGCGTTCACCGTCTGCTGGACTGCGTTGGCCGGGCTGTTCTGCCTGCTGCCGGTGTCGTCCGGCGCTGCGGCACTCGGCATGCTCGGTGCGTGGCTGCTGGCCACGTTCGTCGTACCTGCGGCCTTGGCGGGCATTGCCGACAGTGAAGCACCGATGCCATCGCGGCTGACGGCGGTTGCCGAACTGCGCGCCGCGCAGCAGGACGCCGAAGTGCATATGGAGGAGCACCTGGCCGCCTGGTACGCGGCCCACCCGGCTGACCGGCCGGCCGGGCGCAGCACCCACACCTGGCCAGTCAGCTTCCTGCCGAGGTACCTGGCCCAGGACCGCGAGATCCGGCCACTGATGGCGGCGTTCGACGAAACCCGCGCGCGCCGTTTTGTTCTGCTCGAGCGATGGTCCTGGCTTTCGCCTGGCATGGCGCTCGCGATGACGGCCGACCGGCTTGCCGGCATCGATGCTCCACGCTACGCGCGGCATGTGAAAGCCGTGAATTCATACGAAGACGCCTGGCGTGCCTATTTCGTGCCCCGGGTCATGAGCTACCGCGGGTTGACCGCGGAGCATTACGACAAGCTGCCCATGTTCGAGCCTGTGGCAGCAAGCCCGGATAGTGCGGCCTGGCGAAGTGCGATGGCGTTGAGCATTCTCGCGATCGGGCTGATTGCCGCCTTAGGCCTTGCGCGCGCCGGCCTTCGTCCTTGAAGGCGGAGCCGCCGCCTCCGCGTCAGTTCATTTCTTCGAGGCACCACATGATTTCAGCGACGACTGTGCCGGCTTTGCGTTCGCCTCAGAGGATGCGAATATCTCCGTTTGGACAAGCGCCTGTCGCAAATTGCGCGCGTGTTGACCCCGTCTTAGGGGTGCGTGCCTGCGTGCCGGGAGGATGGGTGTTGGTGGCCCATTGTGTTCTCCTCGTGATGGCGGAACGGGCGAGGGGCGTGGTGTGCTTTTCATGTCATGCGCTTTGGCCCACGAGCGCGGCTCATTGGCTTGTCCGCCGGCATGTCTGGCTGCGGGTACATCGTGCCTGCTCTATTCCACAAAAAGCACTGTCCGGACCCAGAGGAGCTCACCACGTCCGAAACCAGACTGCGCCGTTGGAGCCTTGGCTTCTGTCAGCGGGATGCTGAAGCCGTGTAGGAAATGACCCGACAACCGACGGTCTTGCCTTGGGCATGCGACCCGCTACGATTTGGCCATGCGAACACTCCCTCTCTCCAATGCCCGCGACATTCCGGTGCTCGGTCTCGGCACCTGGCGCATGGGCGAGGCGGCGAACCGCCGCGCGGCGGAAGTGGCAGCGGTGCGCGAGGCCATCGCCATGGGCTACCGGCTGATCGACACCGCCGAGATGTACGGCGAAGGCGGCGCCGAAACCGTGCTCGGCCAGGCGGTGGCCGAAGCCCTGCGCGCCGGCGACGTGCGGCGCGACGAGCTCTTCATCGTCAGCAAGGTCTACCCGCACAATGCAAGCCGCCGCGGCACGCCCGAAGCCTGCGAGCGCAGCCTGAAGCGCCTGGGGCTCGACACGATCGACCTCTACCTGCTGCACTGGCGCGGCAGCCATCCGCTGCGCGAAACGGTCGATGCGATGCAGGCGCTGGCGGCCAAGGAGCGCATCGGCCACTGGGGCGTCAGCAACTTCGACACGGACGACATGGAAGAACTCGCGCAGGCCGTGGGCCCAGGCCCTGGCTGCGCGGCCAACCAGGTCTACCTTTCGCTCGGTGAACGCGGCCCGGAATTCAGCCTGTTGCCCTGGCTGCGCGAACGCGGCATGCCGCTGATGGCCTACAGCCCGATCGACCAGGGCGCGCTTGCTTCGGACAAGGCTTTGGGAGCGTTGGCTGCGCGCCTTGGCGTGACCGCCGCGCAGCTCGCCCTTGCGGCCGTGATCGCCAGGCCCGGCGTGGTCGCCATTCCGAAGGCGGTGCGCAGCGCCCATCTGCAGGAGAACCTCGCTGCCGCCGACCTCGAGCTGGACGCGGCAACGCTCGCCGAACTCGACCGCCTCCATCCACCGCCCCGGCGCAAGGCGCCGCTCGCGATGATCTGACCTGACGGGCGGCGGCTAGTGCGCTTCGGCCTGCTTGGCCGCGGCAATCACCGCCTGCTCGTCGTGCTTCGCACCGTTCAGGAACAGGTTCAGCAGCACCGCGCTGATCGAGGCCAGCAGAATGCCCGATTCGACCAGCGAGTGGATCGCATGCGGCATCCACTGCTTGAAGTTGGGTGCAATGAGCGGAATCATGCCGATGCCGATCGACACCGCAACGATCATCGCGTTGTGACGGTTGCCCTTGAAGTCCACGCCCGAAAGAATGCGGATGCCGGTGGCGGCCACCATGCCGAACATCACCAGCCCCGCGCCGCCAAGCACCACCGTGGGCAGCGATTCGATCAGCGCCGCCATCTTGGGCAGCAGGCCGAGCACGACGAGGATCACGCCGCCGGCCACGCAGACAAAGCGGCTCTTCACGCCCGTGACGGCCACCAGCCCCACGTTCTGCGAAAAGCTGGTGTACGGAAAGGTGTTGAAGATGCCCCCGATGAGCGTGCCCAGGCCGTCGGTGCGCAGGCCCTTGGCAAGTTCCTTCTGCGTGATCTTGCGGTCGGTCATTTCGCCGAGCGCGAGGAACATGCCGGTCGACTCGATCATCACCACGATCATGATGAGCGTCATCGTGAGGATCAGGACCGGGTCGAACTGCGGCATGCCGAAGTGAAAGGGCAGCACCACGTCCACCCAGGCCGCCTTGCCCACCTTCTCGTAGGTCATGAGGCCCGTGATGGAGGCCACCACCGCGCCGATCACGATGCCCAGCAGCACCGAGATGTTGGCGATGAAGCCCTTGGCGTACTTCACGATCAGCAGGATGGACACCAGCACCAGCGCCGCCACGCCGAAGCCCGGGAGGTCCGCGTACTTGGGGTTGGGCACCGTGGGCATGATGGCAAAGCCCTTGGGCACCGCCGGGATCGAACTGCCCGGCGACGTGACCTCTGCGAGCCATTTGGCGTACACCGGGTCCACCAGCGCGGGCGCGGTCGGCCCCACCGGATTGCCGAAGATCCAGTTGATGCCCACGCGCATCAGGCTGATGCCGATCACCGCGATGATGGTGCCCGTGACCACCGGCGGAAAGAAGCGCAGCATGCGGCTCACCAGCGGCGCGATGAGTATCGACACCACGCCCGCGCCGATGATCGCGCCGAACAGCAGCTGGGCACCGTTCTGCCCGGGGTTGGCGTTGGCAATGGCCACCATGGGCGCCACCGACGCGAAGGTCACGCCCATCATCACCGGCAGCTTGATGCCGAACCACTGCGTGGCGCCCAGCGCCTGGATCAGCGTAGCAATGCCGCAGCAGAACAAGTCGGCCGAGATCAGCAGCGCGACCTCGTCAGGCGACAGCTTGAGCGCGCGCCCCACGATGAGCGGCACCGCGACGGCGCCCGCATACATCACCAGCACATGCTGAAGGCCGAGCGCCGCGAACTTGCCTGAAGGCAGCCGCTGGTCCACCGGATGAACTGTGTGAACAGGGGAAGAGGTCTCGGCCGTCATCGTGCATCTCCTGGCGAAGCAAGGGAAACATGCGTGGGCGGCGCGGCTTGGCGTGGCGTCCACAATGTGTGTACGCCAAACTGTATACAATTTATGCCGCAATCTGGATGCAGGAAAACCCGCACCGCGGCGGCTGCTTTCTAGGCGAGCAGCGCCTTCACCAGGTCGAGCTGCCGGTCGGGCTTTTCGGTGCCCAGTTCCAGGCTGGCCTCGATGCGCTGCAGATGGTCGATCATGCAAAGCACCGCACCTTCCACATCGCCCTTGCGGCAGATGCGCAGAAACTCCGAGTGCTCGTCCGACGAGCAATGCGGGTCGTTCGACGAGTGGTAGAGCATGGCTATGAGCGAACTGCGCGCCACCAGTTCGCGCACCAGTTCGGCCAGGGTCTTGTTGCCCGTGGCCTCGGCCAGCGCCACATGAAAATCGCCCAGCACCTTTTCGCGCACGGTGCCCGTGGTGGTGGTCTGGCGCAGGGCCGTGCGCTCGAAGCGGATGTGCTGCTCCAGCACCTGGTAGTCGCGCGTGCGGGCGTTGGCAATGAACAGGCGCACCACTTCGCTTTCGAGAATGCGGCGCACCGCGAACACCTCGCGTGCCTCTTGCACCGTGGGCTGGCACACGAACGCACCCTTGTCGGGAATGATTTCGATGAGCTTGTCCTTCGACAGCATGAGCAGGGCGGCCCTGATCTTGGTGCGGCTCACCGCATAGACGCGGCCCAGCGCTTCTTCACGCAGCCAGGTGCCGGGAGGCAGGCGCTTCTCGACGATGGCGGTGGCAATGTCCTGCGCGATGCTTTCGATGGAACTTCCCTTGTCCGCGGCAGGTGTGCCGTTTTCTGCCGCGGCGGCAGCAGCATCAGGAGTGGGAGAGGCGGATGGTTTGGAGCTGGCGCGAGGCATGCGGAGATTGTGGCCCAGCAAGGCCGTTGCCGCGTCCCGAACGCCCCGCTACCTGGGCAGGGTAAAACCCTCGAGCGCACCCTTCATGGTCTTGGGCAGCGGATGGGCCAGTTCGCCGCGCTTGCTGGTTTGCAGCTTCAGCGTCACCAGCGACTCGATGAGCTTGGTGCCCGCGGCCACGCCATCGATCACCGGCACGCCGAGCAGCCCGCCGATGTGCTCGCACAGGTCGGTCATGCCGGCGCATCCGAGCACGATGCAGTCGGAACCGTCTTCCTCCAGCGAGCGGCGGCATTCGTCCACGATGCGCTCGCGCGCGTTGGAGCCGGGCTCTTCGAGTTCGAGCACCGGCAGTTCGCAGGCGCGCACGTTGGCGCAAAAGCGCTCCATGCCGTAGATCTCGGCCAAGTGCCAGGCCTGCCCCATGGTGCGGCCCAGCGTGGTCACCACGCTGAAGCGGCTTGCCACCATGCTGGCCAGGTGCATCGCGGCCTCGGCAATGCCCACCACCGGCCCGCGCGCCAGTTCGCGTGCGGCCTTCAGGCCCGGGTCGCCGAAGCAGGCGATCACGTAGCCGTCGATGCCCTCGCGCTCGCCGGCCGCAATTTCCTGCAGCAGGCCGGGCACGGCCAGCGCCTCGTCGTAGTGGCTTTCGATGGAAACCGGCCCCATGGCCGGGCTCACAGCGACGATTTCGGTTCCGGAGTGCGCCACCGCTCGGGCGCAGGCGCCGATCTTCTCGGTCATGCTCCAGGTGGTGTTGGGATTGATGATCTTGATGCGCACGGCGCGGCCCTTTCTTCTCTTTCAGTATTTCAGGTCTTGCTGCGGTTCAGCAGGGCATAGATGACAAAGCCCAGGCCCATGCCGATGAACCATGCATAGTTCGCGCCACCCCGTAGCGCGGGCACCATCACGCAAAGAATCGGCACCAGCGCGGATGGGATCATGGCTTGTATGGCCTTCGGGTTGTAGCCGCCGCTGTACCAGTACTCGCCCTTGGGGCTCATGGTGTAGAGGGCGTCCACGTCGATGCGCTGCTTGCGCACGATGTAGTAGTCGGCAATCAGGATGCCGAACAGCGGGCCGATGAACGAGCCCAGCACGTCCAGCGTGTAGTGAATGACCTCGGGGCTGTTGTAGAGGTTCCACGGCGTGAGGAACACCGAGCCCACCGCGGCGATCATGCCGCCCGTGCGCCAGCTGATGTGCTGTGGCGCCACGTTGGAGAAGTCGAAGGCCGGCGAGACGAAGTTGGCCACGATGTTGATGCCGATGGTGGCGATCATGAAGGTCAGCGCGCCCAGCACCACAGCCGTGGTGCTGTCGATCTTGCCCACGGTGTGCACCGGATCGGTGATCAGTTCGCCGAACACCGGCAGCGTGGCGGCGGTGGTGATCACCGTCAGCAGCGAGAAGAACACGAAGTTGATCGGCAGGCCCCAGAAGTTGCCCTTCTTCACCGCGTCGAAGGTCTTGCCGTAGCGCGAGAAGTCGCCAAAGTTGAGCATCGGGCCGCTGAAGTAGCTCACCACCAGCGCAATGGCCGAGAGCATCACGGGCAGCGCGTCCCAGCCCTGGAACTTGATGCCGCCCAGGTTCAGGTCGATGTTGCGCCAGCCCGCCTTCCACACCAGCCAGCCGCAGAGAATGGCCATCACCACATACACGGCCGGGCCGGCCCAGTCGATGAACTTGCGGATCGCTTCCATGCCGTGCCAGAACACGAAGGCCTGCAGCACCCACATGATCATGAACGCCACCCAGCCCAGCGTCGACAGGCCCGCAAAGCCGTGCTGCGCCACGTCGGCATAGGGTGCGAGGTTGGGGAACATGTGCAGTGCCAGCACCATGAAGGCCGCCGACGCGAGGTACGTTTGCACGCCGTACCAGGCCACCGCAATCAGCCCGCGGATGATGGCCGGGATGTTGGCGCCCAGCACGCCGAACGAGGCGCGGCACACCACGGGGTAGGGCACGCCCGTCACCTGGCTGGGCTTGGCCACCAGGTTGCAGAAGAACTGCACGATCACGATGCCCACCAGCAGCGACACCAGCACCTGCCAGCTGGAGAGGCCCAGCGCAAACAGGCTGCCGGCCGTGATGTAGCCGCCCACGCTGTGCACGTCGGACATCCAGAACGCAAAGATGTTGTATTGGCCCCAGGTCTGTTTCTTGAGGGGAGCCAGGTCTTCGTTGGTCAGCCGCGGGTGGTAGCCCGGCTTGATCAGCGCGTTGGATTCGGCATGCGGCGCATGGCCGGCTTCGCTCGCCCCCGCGGGGGCCTGGCTGACAACTGTGCTCATGGTCTTTCCTCGTGCGAATGGTGGGTTGAGGGACCGCTTTTCCGGCGCAAGTGGGGCGCCGTGGAATCGGGTGCGTTATTTGTATACAAAAACAGTGTGCAATCAACCCCATCCGGCAAATCATATATCCGTAGATTCCCTGAGATCCCGTCGCGGTGCTCCTCCTGAATAAGGCGCGTCGGGAAAACAAGGGTGTCGACAAAACGGTCCCAGCGGTGCACCTGCGGTTTGTGAGGCGCAAGCGATGGACCGTGTCCGGTCATTCAGAGGGGCAGCTCACCGACTGTGTGGCTGCTACCAGGGTTGGCGCGGCTTGGGACCGAGTAGAGCGTTTGCTGCATGGCAAAGCCCGCGCTATGCCCGCCACGTTCAACTGAATTCACGCACGAAGCGCTGCTCCCGTGTTCGAGGGTGCCAAGGCCAGAAGAGCGAAAAGCGGAACGAAAGCCAAGAACAATGGCTGAGGCGCAATCCAATGTTCCATCAAGCCGCCCAGCAGGCCCCCGAAGACGCCTCCGCTGGGACCCGCAAGCGCGTTGACCGATGCGGCCTGACTGAAGCCGATCGTCTCGCCCAAAGCGGCGAACTCCGTGAGGTTGATGATCTGCAATAGACCCAGAGCACACCCCAGCAACGAGGCGTACAAATACATCTCCGCCGTCGCACTTGATGTTGCGAGCCCGATCAGGGCGCCCATCACCATCAATCCGCCAAGAATCCGGCCGCCGCGCGGGTAGACGATCGCGATTTTTCCGGCCATCACCAACGTGAAGACGAACGCCAGGCCTTGTGCCGCGACCAAGAAACCGGCCGCGCGCGCGGGCATATGCAAGTAGCGCAATGCGATGATCACGATGTAGAAGGCAAAGTAGGCATTCAGCGACTGGATAGAAAATTCCTTGATCGCCACCTGTTTTGCAAGTGTCGACTTGAACAGCTGCCGCAACGAACTTCGCCTGCCCGTTCGTTGATCGTCGTGTTTCGCCGTCCTGTCGCGACCGATGCCCAGCAGGAACACCACGATGTTCAGGCCAAAGATCAAAGCGGCTCCCCAGAAGGCAAGTACCGGTCCATACATAGGAAACAGCGTGGTCGCCAGCACCGCGCCCAAAAACGTCATGCCGATGACATGAGCCGCGCGAAACCATCCGGCGCGTTGTTTGCCAAGTTCCTGGAGCCGACTGAGAAAGATGGTGTTGATCGACACGAACCGAGGTGGCATGGCCAGGCTTGCGGCTGCGGTGAACAGCAGCAGTGCTGCGAAGTTCGGTACCAGCGGCGTCAGCAGACAGACGCCCATGCCCCATGCCGATCCCACAATGAAGACGGCACGTGCGCCGTGAGCATCAACCCACCGCCCGGCCGACGTGGCCAGTATCAGCATGCCGATGCTCTGGGACACGGCGACTGCGGCAAGCATCCAGCCCTGCGCGTCCATTTTTACGGCGTAGAGCGTCGTGATCACCCGGGAATAGCCGATGCTCAAGCCCATCAACAAGGACAGGCCGACCAGCCCGTGCAAGAAGCCACGTGTGCCCGACACGCTGGGCGCATTGCTTCCGGTGGCATGACTGGTCATGGCAGCCAGCGGCAGCTACGCGTCATTGCTCATGCACTCGACTCGAAGAACCATCCAAAGATACTGGCACATCCCCCACGATCGTGACGCGCCGCATCACACGGGTCCTGTCGCCATAGTCATTGATCGCGTAGTGCTGCGTCGACCGGTTGTCCCACATGGCCACGTCGCCCGGTGCCCAACGCCACCGGATGGTGTTCTCCAGGCGGGTGATGTGCGCCTGGAAGATCTCGTACAGACGGTCTGACTCGAAGGTGTTGCAGTTCACGAAGCGCTGGGCGTAGTGGCCCAAAAGCAGGCTCCTCTCACCTGTGTCGGGGTGCACACGCACGACGGGGTGCTCGGTCTTGATGACCTGCGCGGCATACTGCCGACGGTACTTCTTGGATGTCTCGTCATGCAGCAGCTCGACGCGGCTCGCGGCGTAGTCGAAGTCATTGCCATGCACCGCCCAAAGCTCTTCTGCCAACGCCTTCAGGTTGCTGGGCAACCGGTCGTATGCGGCGACCGTGTTCGCCCACACTGTGTCGCCTCCAAGGTCAGGGAGCGTGACAGCGCGAAGAATGGAGAGCTTGGGTGGGCGCAGATCGAAGGTGACGTCGGTATGCCACGAGTTGGCGCGCCCGCCGCGGTGCGAGTGGAGTTCGAGGATCGCCGGCTCTTCCTGGGCGGCGACCGTCGGATGGCTGACGATCTCGCCGAAGTTGCGGGCGAAATCCCTTTGCGACTGGTCCGTGATCTGGTGCTGATTTCTGAAAAATAGCACCCGATGCTTCAAAAGCATCTGATAGATGAAGTGAACTTCTTCTTGCGGCATATGGCTGTGAATGAACACGCCGCGCAATTCGGCTCCAAGGCCGCCGGAAATTGGAAGAGCCCGCAAAGGCTCTTCTTGCCGAACAGTTGCAGTACCCGACATTGTCAATTTCCCTTCGTTATTGGTTATTTGTAATGAGCCAGTCCGTCGAGGGCTGCATCACACTTCGCTTTAATTGAAAATATGGCTTGAGTGTCCGTTGCTCCTGGATTTTTCTTGCGGACAAAGGAGATGGCTGCGTCCATCGCTGCCTGGTAGCGCGTCAGGAAAGTCCCGCTCTCGTTTTCCGGGAGGGAGGCCATGTATGCACAGAACTCTTTATCGGCAACGAACTTATCCACGGGCGACTGCGGCGCAGACATTGCGCTCGCCGCCCAGCAGGCACCGATAAGGAGGATTGCAAATTTCTTGATCATTTATGGCGTTAACTAAGGTTGCTGATGTGTCTCTTCTTGAAAGCATCGTATTTGTTGGCGCTGGGGTGCGGCAAACAATTAATGTTTATGCATCGCATAACGGTTCGTGATGTTCTTCAAGATCTGAGCAACTCCCTATTTGATGTCGAAGGCAACCAAAGCCGAGTGTGAGCGCTGAAATCGCCGTCTCATTGGCACTGCGGTGCATGCGCATTCGGCTGGCGCGTTCGCGTAAACTGACCTCGTGGGGAGTAGCTGAAGGGACAAAAGAGATGACCGCAGACGCCGAATTGCAACCGCCGTTGTGCCCGAGGGAGCAAGGCCAGGCTGCGGATCGCAAGGACATGCTCCGAGGTCGCCTGTTAGCTCCTGAACTGCTGCGGGCGTTTGTTGCGGTGGTCGAATGCAACGGCTACACGCCCGCAGCGCAATACCTGCATCGCACCCAGGCTGCGATCAGCCAACAGATCGCGCGCCTTGAAGATTGCACCGGAATCGATCTGTTCGAGAAACCGACAAGGCAGCTGAGGTTGACGGAGCAGGGCAGGGTGCTGCTCGACTACGCCCGGCGATTGCTGGCCCTGAACAACGAGGCGATGGACAAGTTGCGGCCTGGCGTTGTCAGTGGCTCGGTCCGCATGGGAGCGACGAATCTCTATGCAACCACTGTGCTGCCGTCCCTGCTGGCCGAGTTCTCTGAGCTCTATCCGGCCATTCACATCGACTTGCAGGTGGGCGTGGCCGAAGAAATGCAACGAAAGCTCGGACCGGCGTTCGATCTCACGATCAACGCTTTTCGGGGCGGTGAAGGCAACGGTCTCCTTCTTCGCAAAGATCCGGTGGTGTGGGCAATTTCGAAGAGAGCTTCGCCTCAGCACAAGCGGCCCGTCCCCCTCGCGCTGCTCCCACAAGGATCGCTTCTCAGGCGATGGGCGGAGGAGGCGCTGACGGCTGTCGGACAGCCCTGGGTGGTGGTGCAGGAGAGTTCCAGCGTCGAGGTGCTGAAGGCCTCCGTTCTGGCGGGATTGGCGGTGGGGGTTTTCCAAGAAGCGACGATTCGCCCTGTAGCGGACATGCGGGTGTTGACGCCCGAGGAAGGCTTCCCGAAGTTGCCATCTTCCGAAATGTGGCTGGAACGGGCGAACCGAGAACTGCCGAGAGCGGCCAAGTGCCTGTACGAGTTCCTGTTGGAGCAGTTGCCTCCGTGGGTTGCTGAATGACAGTGTTTCCCAAGCCTAGACGGTAAAGATTGCGAATCCAAGGGGCGCTGCAGCGCCCCTTTTTTCAAAGGCAGCAGCGGCACGATCCACTGTTGGACGCCCGCAATCGCACATTTCGCGCCTTTACAGGGGCCCGGTTCAGCATCGGCCCGGCCGGTGCTTTCTTTAGCATTGGCCCACCATCAGACCTCTGCGAACAGGCACCCAATGTCCAATCTTCTCGTCCCCTTCAAACTCGACCAGCTCGGTGAACCGCGTGAATACCGCCCGCCGGCGGAGCGCGTCATCGAGGGCGATGTCGTGTGCCGCAACTGGGACGTCGACAGCGCGAAGGACGGCGCGGTGCGCGCCGGCGTGTTCGAGTCGACCGTCGGCGTCAACCACTCCATCAAGGGCGACACCTGGGAGTTCTGCCACATTCTTTCCGGCGTGGTCGAGATCACCGAGCAAGGCCAGCCGCCGCAGACCTACAGGGCCGGCGACTGCTTCATCATGAAGCCGGGCTACGTCGGCACATGGCGCACCATCGAGACCGTGCGCAAGGTGTGGGTCACCGCCTGAGCGGAAAGCACCGTGATTACAGCCGAGCCACGCATGGACGACACCCGCTTCTACATCGACGGGGCCTGGCAGGACCGGGCCAATGCCGCACGCATTGCGGTCGTCAACCCGTTTTCCGAAGAGATCGCCGGGCACGTTGCGGCCGGCTCGCCGACGGATGTCGATCTTGCCGTTGCGGCGGCCCGGCGCGCCTTTGAGAGGTTTTCGCAAAGCACCGTCCGCGACCGGATAGCACTGCTGGGCCGCATCCTGGCGCTGCTGGAAGAGCGCGCGGAGCTTTTCGCGCAAGCCATCGTGGCGGAAATGGGCGCTCCCATCGCCTTCGCCCGAGCCGCCCATGTGCCGTTTGCGATCGCGCACGTCCGCACCCAGATGGAAGTGCTGCAACGCTACGGGTTTCTTTCCGTTCAAGAGGGCTTCGCCATTTCGAAAGAACCGATCGGCGTGTGCGCGCTGATCACGCCGTGGAACTGGCCGCTGTACCAGATCACCGCCAAGGTCGCCCCCGCAATTGCCGCGGGCTGCACGATCGTGCTGAAGCCCAGCGAGCTGTCTCCCTACAGCGCGCAGCTCTTCGCGCAAGTGATGCACGATGCCGGCGCGCCACCCGGTGTGTTCAACCTGGTCGGCGGCACGGGCGAGGTTGTCGGTGCGGCATTGGCGGCGCACCCCGGTGTCGACATGATCTCCATCACCGGATCGACGCGCGCGGGCGTGCTCGTGGCCCAGGCGGCGGCGGTGACGGTCAAGCGCGTGGTGCAGGAACTGGGCGGCAAGTCGCCGAACGTGTTTCTCGACGACGCCGATTTTGAACAGGGTGTCGCCAAGGGCGTGCTGGCCGGCATGCGCAACGCGGGCCAGTCGTGCAGCGCGCCAACGCGCATGCTGGTGCCCGCGTCGCGCCTGGCCGAGGTGGAAGCATTGGCCGCAGCAGCCGCGGCCGGCATCACGCTCGGCGACCCGCGCGACGGACAAACGACGATGGGCCCCATTGCAAATGCCGCGCAATACGCGAGGGTGCAGGCGATGATTGCCACCGGCATCGAAGAGGGCGCCAGGCTGGTGTGCGGCGGCCTGGGCAGGCCTGCCGGCCTGGCGCACGGCTACTTTGCGCGCCCCACGGTGTTCTCCGGCGTGACACCCGACATGCGGGTGGCACAGGAAGAAATATTCGGCCCCGTGCTGGTCATCATTCCCTACCGCGACGAGGCCGAGGCGATCGCAATTGCGAACGACACGGTCTATGGCCTCGGCGCCAGCGTGCAGTCTGGCGACCGCGAGCGGGCACGGCGCGTGGCGGGACAACTGCGCGCAGGCCAGGTGCACATCAATTACCCGCCACGAAGCAGCCATGCGCCGTTCGGGGGATACAAGCGGTCCGGCAACGGGCGCGAATACGGCGTGCATGGTCTCGAGGAATATCTCGAGACCAAGGCGGTCGTCGGCTACTGACCAGTTTCATCGATCCCTCAACGGACATCCCGAGAATGCCTGCACCTCTATTTCCAGTCGAGTCGAGCCCGGACCTGCCGACGCATGCGGACGTCGTCGTGATCGGCGGCGGCATCATCGGCGCCTTTGCCGCCTACTACATGGCCAAGCGCGGCATGAAGGTCGCGCTGGTGGAAAAGGGACGCGTCGGCGCCGAGCAATCGAGCCGAAACTGGGGCTGGTGCCGCCAGCAGAACCGCGATGCGCGCGAATTGCCGATGGCCACGAAAAGCCTGGACCTGTGGGAACAGTTCACCGCAGAAACCGGCGAGGTGACGGGCTTCCGGAGATGCGGGTTGCTCTACCTCAGCAACAGCGAGAAAGAGCTGGAAGGCTGGGCGCGGTGGGGCGAGTTTGCGCGCACCGTCGATGTCAAGACCCAGATGCTGACCGCGGACGAAGCGGCGCAGCGCGGCCGCGCAACCGGCAAGCGCTGGAAGGGCGGCGTCTTTGCGCCGACCGACGGCACTGCCGACCCATCGCGTGCGGCGCCGGCCGTGGCGCGGGCTTTCATGAGATTGGGCGGCACGGTCCACCAAGGCTGCGCCGCGCGCGGCGTCGAAACCGAGGGCGGCCGGCTCTCGGCGGTGGTCACCGAAAAGGGAACCATCCGCACCAAGGTCGCGGTGCTCGCCGGCGGCGCCTGGGCGTCCTCGTTCTGCCGCCAGTACGGCATCCGGTTTCCGCAGGCCGCCATCCGGCAGACGGTGCTGTCGGTTACCACGGGCGGCAAGGACATACCGGCTGCGCTCCACACGACGGGCGTTTCCATGACGCGGCGCGTGGACGGCGGATATACCCTGGCCATCAGCGGCCGGGGACGCGTGGATCCCACGCCGCAGCTGCTGCGCTTTGCGCCGCAGTTTTTGCCCATGTTCCAGCGGCGGTGGCGCAATCTCGCGCCCGGCGGGCTCGAAGGCGTCCGCTCGGGGCATGAGGGCTGGTCCCGCTGGCGGCTCGACAAGCCGACGCCGATGGAGCGCATGCGCGTTCTCGACCCGAAGGTGGACGCATCGGTGGTGAGCCTCACCTACAAGCGCGCGGTGGAGCTGGTGCCGGAGCTGAAGCAGAGTTCGGTCAGCGCTGCCTGGGCCGGCTATGTCGACAGCACACCCGACGGCGTTCCCGGAATCGGCGAGATGTCGAACCTGCCCGGCTTCGTGCTGGCGGCCGGGTTCAGCGGCCATGGCTTCGGCATCGGCCCCGGGGCCGGCCATCTGATTGCCGATATCGTCAGCGGCGCCGAACCCATCGTCGATCCGCGCCCCTACCACCCGGACAGATTCCTGTCGTCGGCGTGGGGCAAGGTCGCGGACTTCTAAAGACAGCCATGACGCCGCGGCTCACCGCGCTGCGCGCGGATCACTTGCCCGACGCTGTCCGGCAATCGGCCGCACTGGGGTGGCCCTATCGCGAGGCCGACTGGCGCTTTGCCTTCGATCTCGGCGGGGGCTTCGCGGCGGAAGCCGATGGCCGCCTGGTGGCCACGGCGATGTGGTGGCCCTATGGCGAGGCCCATGGCTCGGTGGGCATGATCATCGTCGACCCCGCCATGCAGGGGCGCGGCCTGGGACGTGCCCTGATGGAGAAGCTGCTCCACGAGGCAGGCAACCGCACCGTGTTCCTCAACTCCACCCAGGAAGGGCTTCCGCTCTATACGCAACTCGGGTTTGTCGCCTGCGGGCAGGTGTTCCAGCACCAGGCTGCACTGCCGCCTGAAGCCGCTCTGCCTGCCGCGCTGTCGCACCTGCGGCCCATGCAGCCGGCAGACGGCGAGAGCCTGCGCCGGCTGGATCGGGCTGCCACGGGGATGGACCGAACCGCTTTGCTCGATGCATTGCTCGCGGCCGGAACGACGATGGTCGTCGACCGCGGTGCCGGTGTGTCGGCCTACGCCTCGGCAAGGGAGTTCGGGCACGGCGTGGTGATCGGCCCGGTGGTCGCATCGGGCGCCAGCAGCGCGGCCGATTCGAGGGACCTCATCGCCGCGCTCGCCGGCCGCTTTCGCGGCCGGTTCGTTCGCATCGACGTGACGGAGGGCAGCGGCCTGTCTCCGTGGCTTATCCGGACGGGGCTGCCCTGCGTCGGCCACGCGGTGCCGATGGTGCGCGATGTCCAGCGTCGCACGACCGACGCCGGTCCTGTCGCAGATGCCCTGGCAGATGCCCTGGCAGGTGCGCACCCGCGCCTGTTCGCCCTTTCGAACCAGTCGTTCGGCTGAGCCGCCGACTCGGCACACCCAAGCGTCTCCCTGACATGACGGAGATCCACTTATGAAGCTGATGCCCTACTGGCTGGATACCGCGCCCAGGTTTACCGGCGGCCACGCCGAGGCGCCCGGCGGCGATGTCGATGTGGCGGTGGTCGGTGCGGGCTTCACCGGCTTGTCCGCGGCCATCGCACTGGCCAAGAAGGGCGCAAGCGTTGCGGTGTTCGACGCCGGAAACGTGGGCAGTGCCGCCTCGGGCCGCAATGGCGGCATGTGCAACAACGGCTTCGCGCAAGACTATTGCGCGCTGTCGGGCAAGCTCGGGCGCGCGCGGGCCAACATGCTCTATCGCGCGTTCGACGCGGGCGTTTCCAAGGTGGAGTCGCTGATCGCGGAGGAGGGCATCGATTGCGACTTCAAGCGTGTCGGCAAGCTCAAGCTCGCCGCCAAGCCGGAACACTACGACAAGCTGGCCCGCTCGCAAGCGCTGATGGCCAAGGAATGCGATCCCGACACCCACATGGTGACGCGGGCCGAACTGCGCAGCGAGATCGGGTCGGACCAATATTTCGGCGGCATGGTCTTCGGCAAGAGCGCGGGCATGCACGTGGGGCGCTACGGCCATGGCCTTGCCGTAGCGGCCGCGAAGCGCGGCGTGCGCATCTACGAGAACGCGCCCGTCGTCGGCCTCAAGCGGCAGGGCGGTTCGGTGCATCGGGTCGAAACACCCGGCGGCAGCATCCGCGCCCGGCAGGTGCTGCTTGCGACCGGGACATCGGCCGTGGGGCCGCTCGCGTGGTTCCGCCGCCGCATCGTGCCCGTGGGCGCATTCATCATCGTGACCGAGCCGCTCCCGGTCGAAGTGCTCGACCGGCTGACGCCGCGCCGCCGCATGACGACGGACACGAAGAACTTCGTCAACTACTTTCGCGTGACGCCGGACAACCGCCTGCTGTTCGGTGGCCGCGCGCGTTTTGCGGCGACCAACCCCAAGTCGGACGTGAAGAGCGGCGCCATCCTGCAGCGGTCGCTCGTGCAGGTCTTTCCCGAGTTGAGAGACACCCGCATCGACTACTGCTGGGGCGGCATGGTCGACATGACGCGCGACCGCCTGCCGCGCGCCGGAGAGCGCAACGGGCTTTTCTATTCCATGGGCTACAGCGGGCACGGAACCCACATGTCGACCTACATGGGCGCGATCATGGCGGAGGTGCTGGACGGCCGCGCTGATCTGAACCCGTGGCGCGATTTCGACTGGCCCGCGATTCCCGGGCATTTCGGCAAGCCGTGGTTTCTTCCGATCGTCGGTGCCTACTACCGCTTCCAGGACCTGGTGCGCTGAACAGCTTCCGCGCCCAGGCGGTCATTCCGCCTCGACCGGCGCCAGCATGGTGCCGCGGCAGTTGGGCGAGCCGCAATGGCAGGGGTATTTGGAGGCCGGCGAACCGTCGTCGGCGGTCAGGGAATAGTCGATGAACAGCTCGTCGCCCGCGTCCACCGGCACGATGGTCTGGAACTTCAGCACCAGCTCGCCCGCATCGTCGTACTCTTCGACCGCCTCGCAGTTGGGATCGCAGGCATGGTTGAGGTGGCGCGTGCCGTTGCCGCCCTTGCCGCCGTCGATGGTCTCGTGATTGGAGAGGGTGAACAGGTAGGTGAGCTGGTCGTTCCACGCGCCGGCGGCGATCTCCTGCTGCGTGTAGCGGCGGCCTTCGTAGAGCCCGAGGAATGCGTAGGCGGGCAAGTCGCGCGTTGCAAAGGCGCCGAGCCCATGCACTCCGCTGGGCCCGACGCGGATGAACGGCGTGGACGAGGTTTGCTTGCGGCGTTTCATGGGCCCCAGTGTGCACCAGCCACCTTGCTCAGGGCTTGCGTTCTTCCTCGCGCTTTTTGTCATGCTCTTCATCGGCTTGGGCCTGGAACATGCGCGTGAAGTCGCAGCACTCCTGCGCCAGCATCACGATCGACGAGGTGAGCGCGCTGCGGTGCTCGCCCTTGTGCATGGCCACGTAATGCACCGCGGGTAGCGCGGGCACCACGTCGATCACGGCGAGCATGCCGGCCGAAACGAGCGGGTCGAGGCACTGGCGCGGCAGGTAGCTCACCCCCAGGCCCGATACCGTGAGCCCCGTCAGCGCCACGAGGTTGCTCACCACGATGGTGTCGGAAGGCTGCACGCCCTGGTCCTTCATCCACGCGTCGTAGGCGCGGCCCGTGCCTGAGTTGCTGCCTTGCACCAGCATGCGGTGCCGGGCGAGTTCGTGCAGTCGCACGGTGCCGGCGGCGGCCACCACGCCCGGCTTGCACATCCAGGCGCTCTGCACCTTGCCGATGGCCTTGCTCTGCATGCGCGAATCGGCAAAGGTGTCGGGCACGATCACCAGGTCGAGTTCGTCCGCCAGCAGCTTGTCGCGCAACTGCAGGCTGTCGTCCACGTCGGGCTCGAGAATGACCTTGGGGTAGTGCCGCTGGATCAGCCCCACCAGCCGGGGCAGCCAGGTCATTGCGGTGAGCTCCGTCACGCCGATGCGCAGCCGCCGCTCCACCACGCCCGGCTTGCTGAACTGCTCGACGGCGGCATCGCGCTGCTCGAGCAGCCGGGCCGCAAGCACGAACATCTCTTCGCCTTTTTCGGTCAACCGTGCGGTGCGCTGGGTTCGGTCGAAAAGCTCGGTGTCGAACAGCAGCTCGAGTTCATGCACCCGCTTGGACACGGCCGATTGCGAGGTGTGAAGCTGATTGGCCGCCTGCGCAAAGCCGCCGAGCCTGGCGATCCAGTACAGGGCCTCAAGCTGCTTGAAGGTCATCACGTGCGTGCGGCTCCTTAACTGAATACTTTTATTCATGTAATTCAATCACAAAAAATCGCTTTTGGAAATTTGAAGCCGCGCCGAAGATTTGCACCGTGCTGCTGCTCCGTGTACTTCCTGCTTCATCTTCAAAGGAACATTCCATGAACTTCAAACTGTCCCTCCTGCTTGGCGCCGGCATCGCGCTGGCTTGCGGTGCCGCGGCGGCGCAAGAAAGCCCCACGCTGCGCAAGATCAAGGAAAGCGGCACGGTGCAGATCGGCAGCCGCGACACGCAGATTCCGTTCTCCTACAAGACGGGCGCCGAGAGCGCGCCCATCGGCTTCACCAACGAGATCTGCCTGAAGGTGGTCGACGCCATCAAGGCCAAGCTGGGCATGCAGAAGATCGACGTGCGCTACACGCTGCTCAACTCCACCAACCGCATTCCGCTGGTGCAGAACGGCACGGTCGACCTGGATTGCGCGACCACCACCAACACCGTGCAGCGCCAGCAGCAGGTCGACTTTGCGCCGAGCCACTTCGTCACCAACATCACCGCCGCGGTCAAGAAGAACTCGGGCATCAACTCGATTGCCGACCTGCAGGGCAAGACCGTGGCCACGGTGGCCGGCAGCACCTCGATGCAGCTGCTGCGCGGCTTCCGCAAGACCGAGAACATCGAGGTGCAGGAGATCGCGGGCAAGGACACGGCCGACGCCTTCCTGCTGCTGGCGAGCGACCGCGCCGTGGCCTACGTGCTCGACGACGTGCAGCTGGCCGGCCTCATTGCCAACCAGCCCAATGCCTCCGACTACAAGCTGCTGAAGGACGTGCTGCGGCAAGAGCCCTACGGCATCATGATGCGCAAGGACGACCCCGAGTTCAAGGCCATCGTCGACCAGGCCGTGACCGAATTGATGAAGTCGGGCGCCATCGACAAGCTCTACGCCAAGTGGTTCATGTCGCCCATTCCGCCGCGCAACGTGAACCTGAATTTCCCGATGTCCGACGCGGTGCGCGAGGCCTACAAGAACCCGAACAACAAGGGCGTTTGAGGATGCCGGCCACCAAACACCATGCCAACGGGCTGGCGTTTCCCGAAGCGCTCATGCGCGCGGTGAAGCAGCGCTTTCTCAACGTCGACCACGACCACCACGGGCGCGAGCGCCTCTACTTCGACAACGCGGGCGGCTCGTTCCGGCTGAAGGCGGCCGTCGAGCGGTTTGCGCAGGTCGACGCCATTCCCGACAACGCGGAGCGCATTCACGCCACCGCTGCCGAGCTGCAAGAGATCCAGGCCCGGGGCACGGCCGACGTACGCACCATCTTCAATGCGCAGGGCGGCAGCGTCTATGCATCGCTCACCGCATCGGGCGCCATGTTCGACATGGTGCGCGCGGTGGCCGAGAACGTGCCCGGCACGAACATGGTTACCACCGTGCTCGAGCATCCCTCGTCGTTCGACGCGATGAGCCTCTATGCCCAACGGGCTGGCCGCGAGCTGCGGGTAGCCAGGAGCAACCCCGAGACCGGCGGCGTCGATGCCGACGAGATCGTGCGGCTGGTCGACAAGGAAACCTGCCTGCTCAACGTCATCTACGCATCGAACATCTCTGGCGCCAAGCTCGACCTGGAGCAGATCGTGCGGCGCGCAAGGGAGATCAAGCCCGACCTCTACATTGTGGTCGACGCGGTGCAGCATGCGCCGCACGGGCTGATCGACCTGCAGAAGACGCCGGTGGACGGCATCAACATGGCGCCGTACAAGTTCTTCGGTTGCCGGGGCTCGGGCCTGTCGTGGGTGTCGGACCGTGCGGCGCTGCTGCCGCACCACAAGCTTGCAGGCAAGAAGCCCGACTTCTGGGACCTGGGAAGCTCGGCCCCATGGCAGTTTGCGGTGGTTACCGAAGTCGTCGACCACGTGTGCTGGCTCGGCGGCCATTTTTCGGACGCTGTCGAGCGGCGGGCGCTGTTCGAGGCGGGCATCGCGCACATCGAACTGCACGAGCGGGCCTTGCTCGCGGCGCTGCTCGACGGAAGCGGCGAGGCTACGGGCCTGCGCAATATCGAAGGCGTGAAGGTCTTCCTCGATCACCCGGACCTGACGAAGCGCGACCTGATCATTGGCATCGGCTTCGATCACCTGGATTGCACGCAGGCCGTGCTCGAGTACGGCAAGCGCGGCGTAACGGTGTACGAGCGCGTGGCAAGCAGCATCTACTCCAAGCGCATGCTCGACTCCTTCGGGCTCGAAGGCACGGTGCGCGTCTCACCGCTGCATTGCAACTCGCTGGCCGACATGGAGAAGTTTCTCCATGTGACGCAGGAGATTGCCCTCAGCGCGAAAGGGCTGCGGACAGGAACCGCCGGATGACGGGAACCACCTGCTCGAGGTGCGTTTCGAGCAGCCAGTGCCCGCCGTCGGTCAGCACCAGCTCGGCTTTCGGAATGTCGCGCAGGTAGGCACGTGCGGAAGCCTCGGGCATGTAGCCGTCGTTCGGCCCCCAGACGATGAGGGCGGACGGCTGGTGTTCGCGCAGATAGGCCTGGTAGCGCGGAAACCACTCGAGGTTCTGCTTCAGGCCTTCCATCAGGTTGAGCGACAGCTTGCGCCGCGGCGGCGTGTTCATCAGCGGCCAATGCAGCTTCCACAGGTCGGGCGGGATCTGCGCAGCCTGCGCTTCGGACACCTCGCCAACGAACTCCGCGCGAAAGCCCTCCTCGCTCACCGCCTCTTCGAGCACCGCCCGGTTCTTTGCCGACGGATCGCGCCAGAATTCCTGGATGGCCTTGTACTTGGGGCCGAGCGTGTCTTCGTAGATATCGCCGTTCTGGATGATGAGCGCAGTGACGCGCTCAGGATGGCGAATCGCCAGGCGCAGGCCGATCTGCGAGCCGTAGTCGTGCAGGTACAGGCCGTACCTGCCGATCTCCAGCTTGTTGCAGAAGGCCTCGAGAAAGCCCGCATAGGCGTCGAAGTCGAATCCGAAGGCGTTGGCAGGCGGTGTGTCGCTCAGACCAAAGCCGGGATAGTCCGGCGCCACCAGGCGCCACTTGTCGGCCAGGGCCGGCATGAGCCGGCGGTACTGGAAAGACGAGCACGGATAGCCGTGCGGAAGCAGCAACACCGGCGCATCCCGCGGGCCGGCTTCGCGGTAGAAGATCTGCGTCCCGTCGACATCGATGAAGCGATGCGAAACCGCATGCGCATCGGCGGGCAGCGGGGACGTGGAGGAACTGCGTTCGGTCATGCGCCCCATGCTGCGCGCCGGTGCCTGCCGGCGGGTGTAGGTGGCCGCTGATGCGCTGCGTCGGACGGCCGCAACGCAGGCCGGTGGGCAGATGGCCCCGCCCGGAGGCTCAGGCCAGCAGGTCGCTCAGCGTGCGGGCAATCACCTTGGTGGCGCGGCGCAGGTCCTCGAGCACCACGCGTTCATCGCTGCGCTTGGCATGCGATTCGAGCACCGTGCGCGGGCCGGCGCCGTAGATCACGCCCGGAATGCCGGCTTCGCCATACAGGCGCACGTCGGTGTAAAGGGGCGTGCCCATGGCCTTGATCGGTTCGCCGAACACGTCGTGGCCGTGCTTCTGGATGGCATCGACCAGCGGCTTGTTGCCCGCGAGCGGCTTCATCGAGTTAGCGAGCAGCAGGCGCTTGATCTCGACCGTGATGCCGGTGCTCTGCGCGGCCGCATCCGCAATCACCTTGCGGATCGTGGCTTCGACCTCGACCGGGTTTTCTTCGGGAATCATGCGGCGGTCGAGCTTGAACACCACCTTGCCGGGAACCACGTTGGTGTTGGTGCCGCCTTCGATGCGGCCCACGTTGAGGTACGGGTGCGTGATGCCCTCGACCTTCGATGTCACCTGCTGGTAGAGCGTGTTCTGCGCATACAGCGCGTTGAGGATCTTCACCGCGCCCTGCAGCGCATCGACGCCGGTGGTGGGAATGGCCGCATGGGCCATCTTGCCGTGCACCGTCACTTCCATCTGCAGGCAGCCGTTGTGGGCGGTGACCACTTCGTAGCTGAAGCCGGCCGCGATCATCAGGTCGGGCTTGGTGAGCCCCTGCTTGAGCAGCCAGCCCGGGCCGAGGATGCCGCCGAACTCTTCGTCGTAGGTGAAGTGCAGTTCCACGCTGCCCTTGGTCGGCTTGGCCACGGCTTCGAGCGCGCGCAGCGCGAAGGTAAAGCTCGCGAAGTCGCTCTTGCTCACGGCGGCCGCGCGGCCGTAAAGGCTGCCGTCGGCAATTTCGCCGCCGTACGGGTCATGCGTCCAGCCTTCGCCGGGGGGCACCACGTCGCCGTGCGCATTGAGGGCCACGGTGCGGCCGCCGGCGCCGTAGGGGCGGCGCACGATCAGGTTGGTGATCGACTCGAGGCCGTAGTCCTTCACCTCTTGCTCCGGCACGGCGTGCTTCTCGGCGTCCAGGCCGAAGTCCTTCAGCAGTTCGGCCGTGCGCTCGGCGTGCGGTGCGTTGTTGCCGGGCGGGGTGTCGGTGGGCACGCGCACCAGTTGCTGCAGGAACTGCACTTCTTCGTCGAAGTGGGCGTCGATCCAGGCGTCGAGCTTGGCGTAGTCGGTCATGTGTTTTCTTTTCAGTGCGCTTGTTCGGCGGCGAGGTCGTTCAGCAGGTTCTGGAACGCCTGCACCGCGAGCTGAATGTCGTCGTTGGTGCTCGATTCGAGCGGGTTGTGGCTGATGCCCGAGTTGATGCCGCGCACGAAGAGCATGGCCTGCGGCATCACCTCGTGCAGCTTCATTGCGTCATGGCCGGCGCCGCTGGGCATGCGAAAGAGCGGAATGCCCAGTGCATCGACTGCCTTTTCCCAGCGCTGCTGCCAGTCCGGCGCGCTGGGCGCGGCGGACGCGCGCATCGTTTCTTCGAGCTCATGGCGCACGCCGCGGCGTTCGCAGATGGCCTTGAGTTCGGCCAGCACATCGTCGGCCAGCGCATCGCGCTGCGCATTGTTCGGCGCGCGCAGGTCGAGGCTGAACTTGCAGCGCCCCGGCACCACGTTGATCGACCCGCTGGGCACTTCGAGCATGCCCACGGTGCCGACTGAGTCGCCGTCTTTCGCGGCGCGCTGCTCGGTGTACAGAATGAGTTCGGCCACCGCGGCGGCCGCGTCGCGGCGGCGGTCCATGGGCGTGGTGCCCGCGTGGCTGGCCGTGCCGATGATCTCGCCTACGTAGCGCACGCCGCCGTTGATGGCCGTGACGATGCCCAGCGGCAGGTCGAGCTCGGTGAGCACCGGGCCCTGTTCGATGTGCACTTCGACAAAACCGAGATACCGCGCCGGGTCGCGCTGGATCTTCGGAATGTCGGCTTCGTCCAGGCCCGCGTGCCGCATGGCTTCGCGCATGGTGATGCCGCCGGCGTCCTTCTGGTCGAGCCAGCGCGGATCGAAGTGCCCGATGAGCGCGCCCGAGCCCAGGAAGGTGGCCTTGTACCGCTGGCCTTCTTCCTCGGCAAAGCCCACCACCTCGAAGGCGAAGGGCAGGCGCCGGCCCTGGCGCTTGAGTTCGCGCACGCAGGCCATGGGCACGAAGATACCCAGGCGACCGTCGTACTTGCCGCCGTTGCGCACGGTGTCGTAGTGCGAGCCGGTGAGCAGGGTCTTGGCATCGGGCGTTGAGCCTTCATAGCGGCCGACCACGTTGCCGACCGCATCGATGTGCACGGAGTCGAAGCCGCAATCGCGCATCCAGCTCGAAATCTGCTGCGCGCAGGCGCGGTGCGCGTCGGTCAGGTAGGTCACGGTGAGCTGGCCTTTTTCGGCGTAGCCCGGGTCGGTGTGCGCCGAGAGTGCCTCGTGCCAGTCCCACACGTCGTTGCCAAGCGAGATGTCGGCGCCGAACTTGTCGTCCAGGCGAATCTCGGCAATGCGGTGGATGTTGCGCAGCGCCTCGCCGAGTTCGAATTCGGGGTGGTTGAAGAGGCGGCGCTCGAAGGTGTCGATGATCTCGCGCTTCGAAAGACCCGTGCCGCGCGGCCCACGCACCGCAAGAATGAAGGGAAAGCCGAACTTCGCGTTGTAGTCGGCGTTGAGCTTCTGGATTTTCGCGAACTCTTCGGGCGTGCAGTCGGTGAGGCCGGCCTTGCTCTGCTCGTTGGTCGATTCTGCCGTGAGCGTCTTGCTCACCATGGCCTTGCCCGCGAGCTCGGGGTGGGCGCGAATGAGGCCGATCTTTTCGTCGGCCGACGAGGCGGCCAATGCCTGCACCAGCGCATGCTTCAGGTGCGCAAGCGAGCGGAAGGGGCGCGCGGCGAGTGCGCGTTGCGCAATCCAGGGCGAGTGCTCGTAGATGCCGTCGAGCAGGGCCACGGCTTCGGCCGGTACGGCCGCGTTGAGTTGGGCAATGGTGAGGCTCATGGTCGGCTTCCTGAGGCGGCAGATTCGAAGGGATGCGCCTGCTTCCAGTGCCGCGCGATGTCGACGCGCCGGCAGACCCACACGCGGTCGTGCTGGCCGATGTGGTCGAGAAAGCGCTGCAGCGCGGTAATGCGGCCGGGCCGCCCGAGCAGCCGGCAGTGCATGCCGATGCTCATCATCTTGGGGCTGTTGTCGCCGGCGGGGTCGCCTTCGGCATAGAGCGCGTCGAAAGTGTCCTTCATGTACTGGAAGAACGGGTCGGCATGCGAGTAGCCCTGCGGCAGCGCAAAGCGCATGTCGTTGCAGTCGAGCGTGTAGGGCACGATGAGCTGCGGCACCACGGTGCCGTCGGTCTTCCGCACCTTCATCCAGAAGGGCAGGTCGTCGCCGTAGTAGTCGCTGTCGTATTCGAAGCCGCCGTAGTCGGCCACGAGGCGGCGGGTGCGCGGGCTGTCGCGGCCGGTGTACCAGCCGAGCGCGCGCTCGCCGGTCAGCTTTTCGATCGCTTCCATGCCCAGGCGCATGTGCTCGCGCTCGGTGGCTTCGTCCAGGTTCTGGTAGTGAATCCAGCGCCAGCCGTGGCAGGCGATTTCATGGCCGAGTTCCTTGAAGGCGGTGGTGAGCTCGGGGTAGCGTTCCAGCGCCATGCCCACGCCGAACACCGTGAGCGGCAGGCCGCGCTTCTCGAATTCGCGCAGGATGCGCCACACGCCAGCACGCGAGCCGTACTCGTAGATGCCTTCCATGCTGATGTGCCGGTCCGGAAAGCTCGCCGGGTTGAACATTTCGGAAAGGAACTGCTCGGAGCCCGCGTCGCCGTGCAGCGTGGCGTTCTCGCCGCCCTCTTCGTAGTTGAGGACGAACTGCACCGCAATGCGCGCGCCGCCAGGCCATTGGGCATGCGGCGGGTTGCGGCCGTAGCCGACGAGGTCGCGCGGGTAGGGCAGGGTGGTGTCGTAGACGGTCATGAGGTCAAAGGCTTTTCAGGACAGTGCAAGCGAGATGTCGTTGGTCGGAACCTTGCGGTCGAACGTGAGGTTGGCCTCGACGTGTTCCAGGTGTTCGGTCATGAGGCGCACGGCGCGCTCTTCGTCGCGGGCGGCCAGTGCCTTCACGATGTCGGCGTGCTCGTCGTTGGAGTGCTCGGCGGCGCTGGTGCTCTGGTACATGAGCGTGATGAGGGCACAGCGCGAGATCAGCTCGCCGAGTATTTGCGCCAGCACCTGGTTGCCCATGAGCTCGGCCATGCGCACGTGGAAGTCGCCCAGCAGCTCGGTGCGGCCCGAAATGTCTTCGCCCGACACGGCGGACTTTTCGAGCGCCACGTGTTCCTTCAGCGCCTTGATCTTCGCGGGCGTGACGGTGCGCACGAACTCGCGCGTCATCTCGGCCTCGAGCATTCGGCGCACCGCGAACACCTGGCGTGCCTCGTCGACCGCCGGTGCCGCCACGAAGGCACCGCGCGCGGGCTCGAGGCGAATGAGCTTGTTTTGCGACAGCTGGAACAAGGCCTGGCGCACCAGCGTGCGCGACACACCGAAGTGGTCGGCCAGCTTCTGCTCGGCCAGCTTGGTGCCGGGCTGCAGCCGGTGCTCGACGATCGCCTTGGTGAGCGCGTCGACGATCGAACGGGTGGTGGAGGACTCCATGTTTTTCATGATAGACCCAAAGCCGGTAACTGTATACACTTTTGTCCACCGGAATTTCCCGCCCCGACCGGAACCTCAAGGTTCATCATTGAAGGAGCGCCCCATGGGCCTGAGCACCCACGTACTCGACACGATGCACGGCGGCCCCGCCGCCGGCATGGAGGTGGCGCTGTACACCACCCAAGGCGACGATGCGACGCTGGTGAAGCGTTTCACGCTGAATTCGGACGGCCGCAGCGACGGGCCGCTCTACGACAACAACTCGCTCAAGGCCGGCACCTACAGGCTGGTGTTCGACGTGGCGGGTTACTTCAAGGCGCGCGGCGTGAAGCTGCCCGAGCCCAATTTCCTGAACAAGGTGTCGCTGGACTTCGGCGTGGCGCACACCGACCAGCACTACCACGTGCCGCTGCTCGTGAGCCCGTGGAGCTACTCCACGTACCGCGGCTCCTGAGGGTCAGTCGCCTTGCAGCTGCCCTTCGGTGAGCGTGTCGAGCTGGAAGCGCCCGCTCTTGTCCCACAGCCAGGTGTCGGTCCACGTGACCGCGCCGAGGCGCGTGGCCGCAGGGAAGGGCGCGGCCTGCAGCACGAAGCGTTCGATCTCGGCGATGACCTCGGGCGCGTGCTTGGGCGCGCGCATCCAGTGCAGCGACACCACCTTGCCGCCGGCATCGAGGTTGACCTGCAGCGTGCCGACCGCGTACAGCAGGGGCGGCAGCTGGCCGCTGTAGATGCGCGACCTGTTGGCTTCGTAGATGTGGCGCGCGGCATCGCGGCGGTACTCGCGCGCGGTGGCGGCATTCGACGCACGGGGCAGGGCACCCGCTCCGCCGCGATCGGTCTTGACGTCGCTCAGCTGTCCCGGAACAGTGCCGGTGCTCCCGCAGCCGGCAAGCCAGAGAGCGCAAGAAAGAACGGATGCCGCCAAGGCAAGGCGACGGGGCGTAAGCTGACGATTCATCGCCGGGTTTATACCGTGAGTCTCGTGCAACCCCGCAACCGAAGGTATCGGAAATGAACGGCATGGTCGATCAATTGCTGGCGCGCCTTGCGCGCGAAGACGCGGTGCTGGTGCGCGTCGAATCGACCCAAGGATCGGCGCCGCGCGAGGCGGGCACCTGGATGGCGGTGTGGGCCGAAGGGCTCACGGGCACCATCGGCGGCGGCCAGCTCGAGTTCCAGGCCACGCAGGAAGCGCGCGAACTGCTCGCGGGCCAGCGCGCCATCGACGGCACCCAGCGCTATCCGCTCGGCCCGAGCCTGGGCCAGTGCTGCGGCGGTGTGGTGTTTCTCTCGTACCGCCGCATCACGGCCGCCGATGCGCCCGTGTTGCAACGCGACCTGGTCGCGCAGCTCAAGCCCGTGGCGCTGTTCGGCGGCGGCCACGTGGGCGCGGCGCTCGCGCGGCTGCTGGCCACCCTGCCGTTTACCGTGCGCTGGATCGACAGCCGCGACGGCGTGTTCCCCGGGGCGCTGCCGGCGCAGATCGACACCGAGCATTCCGAGCCCGTGCAAAACGCCGTGGCCGCGCTTGCGCCGGGCAGCCGCGTGCTGATCATGAGCTTCAGCCATGCCGAAGACCTGGACATCGTCATCGCGTGCCTCAAGCGTTTGCGCACGCGCAACGACCTGCCCTACATCGGCCTGATCGGCAGCAAGACCAAGTGGGCCACCTTCAGCCATCGGCTCGAGGCGCGGGGCTTCACGCCCGAAGAACTGGCGCGCATCACCTGCCCGATCGGCGTGCCCGGCATCACCGGCAAGGAGCCGGAAGTGATTGCCGTGGCGGTGGCGGCACAGTTGTTGCAATCGCTGGGTTGAACAGGGTTTTCCCGGCGGCGACGCCTTCAAAAAAGCAAACCGCCACTTGCCAAAACTGTATACACTTTCAGTCCACAACAAGCCGCAGCGGAGCGAGGCCCATGTCATGGAGCCTGCGTTCGCGGCACTTTCTCTGCTTACAGCGCCCGCAGTGGTGAGCAGGCTGAAGAAACCCCTTGGCGGCGCCCCCACGCGCCCAAGGGGTTGAGAGAGAGCACCTCACATGGAAAGTTACTACCTCGACTGGGCCAACCTGCTGCTGCGCTGGGTCCACGTCATCACCGCGATTGCCTGGATCGGCGCCTCCTTCTACTTCGTGATGCTGGACAACAGCCTCGAGAAGCCGCAGGACCCCGAGTCGCTCGACAAGGGCGTGGGCGGCGAGCAGTGGGCCGTGCACGGCGGCGGCTTCTACAACATGCAGAAGTACGCGCTGGCGCCCAAGAAGCTGCCGGACCACCTGCACTGGTCGTACTGGGAGAGCTACAGCACATGGATCACGGGCTTTGCGCTCTTCACCATGTCGTACCTGTGGAACGCCAGCACCTACCTGATCGACAAGAGCAAGATGGACTGGCAGCCCGGCGCGGCCATCAGCGTGGCGCTGGCCTTCTTCGTCGTGTTCTGGATGGTGTACGACGGCATCTGCCAGATCTTCGGGCGCCGCAAGCACGGCGACACCATCGTGGGCGTGCTGATCGCCATCTTCATCGTCTTCGCAACCTGGCTTGCCTGCCAATGGTTTGCGGGCCGCGCGGCCTTCCTGCTGGTGGGCGCCATGATGGCCACCACGATGAGCGGCAATGTGTTCTTCTGGATCATTCCGGGCCAGCGCAAGAACGTGCAGGCACTGCGCGAAGGCCGGCCGGTCGATCCGGTGCACGGGCAGCGCGGCAAGCAGCGCAGCGTGCACAACACCTACTTCACGCTGCCGGTGCTGTTTGCCATGCTGAGCAACCACTACAGCTTTACCTACACGCACAAGTACAACTGGATCGTGCTGCTGCTCATCATGCTGGGCGGCGCGGCCATTCGCCAGTTCTTCGTGGTGCGTCATCGGTTCAAGCTCGGCAACGCGGGCAACCCGCTGCCTTACGCGCTCATCGGCATCGTGGTGCTGGGGCTCACCATCGTGTGGATGAAGCCCGAGCCGGCTGCCGCACCCGCGGCTGCCGCAGCAGCGCCCGCCGTGGCGTTCAAGGACGTGCAGAAGGTGCTCGAGCAGCGCTGCTTCATGTGCCACGGCGCGGCCACGCAAATGAAGAACGTGCGTGTCGACACGCCCGACCAGGTGGCGGCGCATGCCCAGGCCATCTACCAGCAGGTGGTGGTCACCAAGATCATGCCGATGAACAACGCAACCGGCATGACGGATGAAGAGCGCGCGCTGGTTGGCCGGTGGTTCCAGGCCGGCGCCAAGACGAACTAGGTAGAGAGACAGAAGAGATAGACCGCGGTCAAGAGAGCCGGCCGCCGTTCGCCGCACAATCGCCGGATGGAGACAAAGCAAGCCATGACCGCATCGAGCCCTTCTTTCGGCCCCACGCCCGATCCGCGCGAAGCACCGCGCGCCTTCCTCGAACATCTCTACCGCGTGGCGGTGGACCGCGCATTGCCGCTTTCCACCCTGGGTGCCCATCTGCCGAAACCGCCCAAGGGCCGCACGCTGGTGCTCGGCGCGGGCAAGGCAGGCGGCTCGATGGTGCAGGCGCTCGAAGCCCTGTGGCCGGGCGACGCGCCGCTGTCGGGCCTCGTCGTCACGCGCTACGACCACATTCCACCGCGGCCCGAAGGCGTGCCCGAGCGTATCGAACTCGTCGAAGCTGCGCACCCGGTGCCCGATGCGGCGGGGCAGCAGGCGGCGGAGCGCATCCTTGCGCTGACCCAAGGCCTTACGGCCGACGACCTGGTGCTGTGCCTCATATCGGGCGGTGGCTCGTCGCTGCTGGTGCTGCCGGCCGAAGGCCTCACGCTGGAAGACAAGCAGCGCATCAACAAGCAATTGCTCGACAGCGGCGCGCACATCGGCGAGATGAACTGCGTGCGCAAGCACCTTTCGCGCATCAAGGGCGGCCGGCTGGCCGCGGCCTGCGCGCCGGCGCGCGTGGTCACGCTCACCATCAGCGACGTGCCGGGCGACGATGCGGCCGTCATTGCGAGCGGCCCCACGGTTCCAGACGCCACCACCTGCGCCGAGGCGCTGGCCATCCTCGACCGCTACGGCATCGAGGTGCCGGCGCCGGTGCGCGCGCAACTCGAAAGCGGCGAACTCGAAACCCCGAAGCCGGGCGATGCGGTGTTCAACGGCCATGAAGTCCACATGATCGCCACGCCGCAGCAGTCGCTCGAAGCCGCGGCCAAGGCGGCGCGCGAGGCCGGCATCGAGGCGCACATCCTCAGCGACGAAATCGAAGGCGAATCGCGAGAGGTCGGCAAGATGCACGCCGCGCTCGCACGGGCCGTGGCGAACCGCGGCCAGCCCTTTGCGCGGCCGTGCGTCATTCTTTCGGGCGGCGAAACCACAGTGACCATCCGGCCGCGGCAGCCCGGGCAGGCCAAGGGCAGGGGCGGGCGTGCCGGCGAGCTTTGCATGGGCCTGGCCGGCGCGCTCATGGGCCAGCCGCAGGTGTGGGCGCTGGCGGCGGACACCGACGGTATCGACGGCGTGGAAGACAACGCGGGCGCCTTCGTCACGCCCGACACGCTGGCGCGCGCGGCCACGGCCGGCCGCAAGCTGTCGGACCACCTGGACCGCAACGATGCGTACGGCTACTTCGACGCGATCGGCGACCTCTTCGTGACCGGGCCCACGAACACCAACGTCAACGACTTTCGCGCGCTGCTGATCCTGTAGCAGCAGGAGGGGCCGGTTTCCCGGCGCCTGCGGGCTTCGCGAACTCGGGTTAATCTATGCACCCGGCGGCAAATTGCCGCCGCTGTCGCAAGCGCACCTGTCGGGTGCCGCGCCGCGCACCCCAGATTTTCCCCCTTTTTTCACCATCATCCAGTCCCGAAGGAAAAGTTCGCCATGACCGCCACCTACACCGACACCCGCCTGCTGATCGACAACGAATGGGTCGACGCCACCGGCGGCAAGACGCTGGACGTCGTGAACCCGGCCACCGGCAAGGCCATCGGCAAGGTGGCGCATGCGAGCATTGCCGACCTCGACCGTGCCCTGGCCGCCGCCCAGCGCGGCTTTGAAAAATGGCGCAACACGCCCGCCAATGAGCGCGCCGCCATCATGCGCCGCGCCGCCGGCCTGATCCGCGAACGCGCCCCTGAAATCGCCAAGCTGCTCACGCAAGAGCAGGGCAAGCCGCTGGCCGAAGCCAAGGGCGAAACGCTGGCCGCCGCCGACATCATCGAATGGTTCGCCGACGAAGGCCGCCGCGTCTACGGCCGCATCGTGCCCTCGCGCAACCTGGCTGCACAGCAACTGGTGATCAAGGAGCCGCTCGGCCCCGTCGCCGCCTTCACGCCCTGGAACTTCCCCATCAACCAGATCGTGCGCAAGCTCGGCGCCGCGCTGGCCACCGGCTGCTCGTTCCTGGTGAAGGCGCCCGAGGAAACCCCGGCATCCCCCGCCGCGCTGCTGCAGGCTTTTGTCGATGCCGGCATTCCGCCCGGCACGGTGGGCCTGGTGTTCGGCAACCCGGCCGAAATCTCGAACTACCTGATCTCGCACCCGATCATCCGCAAGGTGACCTTCACGGGCTCCACGCCCGTCGGCAAGCAGCTGGCCGCGCTGGCCGGCGCGCACATGAAGCGCGTCACCATGGAACTGGGCGGCCACGCACCGGTCATCGTCGCTGAAGACGCCGACGTCGCCCTGGCCGTCAAGGCCGCGGGCGCCGCCAAGTTCCGCAATGCAGGCCAGGTCTGCATTTCTCCCACCCGCTTCCTGGTGCACAACAGCCTGCGCGAAGAATTCGCCCGCACGCTGGTCAAGTACACCGAAGGCCTGAAGCTCGGCGACGGCCTCGCCGAAGGCACCACCCTCGGCCCGCTCGCCAACGCACGCCGCCTCACGGCCATGGCCCATGTGCTGGACGATGCGCGCAAGAAGGGCGCAACCATTGCAGCCGGCGGCGAACGCGTCGGCGACACGGGCAACTTCTTCGCCCCCACGGTGCTGACCGACGTGCCGCTCGATGCCGACGTGTTCAACAACGAGCCCTTCGGTCCCATCGCAGCGATCCGCGGTTTCGACACGCTCGAAGAAGCCATCACCGAAGCCAACCGCCTGCCGTTCGGCCTGGCCGGCTATGCGTTCACCAAGTCGATCAAGAACGCGCATCTGCTGAGCCAGCGGCTCGAACTCGGCATGCTGTGGATCAACCAGCCGGCCGCACCTTCGCCGGAAATGCCGTTCGGCGGCGTGAAGGATTCGGGCTACGGCTCCGAAGGCGGCCCCGAGGCGCTCGAGGCTTACCTGAACACCAAGGCTGTTTCGATCATGAGCATCTGAGCGGTTCGCTCAGATCGCCCAGGTTTTTTTGTAAGGCGGCATCGCTTCGGCGGTGCCGCTTTTTTTGTGCTGTCGTTGTTCAGGGCGGCGCACCCGCCGACGGGGTACCTTGCTCCGCGAATGTCCCCCGGCCTGCGGCCTCCTCCTTTATTTCGCTGCGCAAGGCACCCCGCCAGCGGGTGCGATGCAAAGAGCGGTCGTTGATCAGCGAAGCACCAGCAGCGTGCCCAAGTGCACAGGGCATCGGGTGCTCCGCGCAGCGAAATAAAGGAGGAGGGGCGCAGCCCCGGGGGACATTCGCGGAGGGGAGTACCCGGTGGCCTTTGCACAAGCCCTGAACTGCAGCACCCGGAACAGCGCCAAAAAATCACTGCCACCCATACCGCCGCGCATACCACCCCTTGACCGCCTGCGTCAGCGTCGCATACCCAGCCAGCATCACCGCCAGCCACGGAAAGTAAGCCAGCGGAAGCGCCTGCAGCCTGAAGTAGTGTGCGAACCGACCCATTGGCAGCCAGATGCCCGCTGCGGCGATGGCGGCGCCCATTGCCAGCAGCGGCCATGCGGCGCGGCTCTGCAGGAACGGGATCTTTCGCGTGCGGATCAGGTGCACGATCAGCGTCTGCGACAGCAGACCTTCGACGAACCAGCCCGACTGGAACAAGGTCTGGTGAGCAACAGTGTTGGCCGAGAACACGAACCACATCACTGCGTAGGTCAGGATGTCGAACACCGAACTCAGCGGCCCGAAGAACACCATGAACCGGCCCAGGTCTGCCGGGTTCCAGCTCTGTGGCTTGCGCAAGAATTCCGGGTCGACGTTATCGAACGGAATCGCGATCTGCGACACGTCGTACAGCAGGTTCTGCACCAGCAAGTGCAGCGGCAGCATCGGCAAGAAGGGCAAGAATGCGCTCGCCACCAGCACCGAGAACACATTGCCGAAATTCGAGCTCGCCGTGAGCTTGATGTACTTGAGCATGTTGGCGAACGTGCGGCGCCCCTCGATCACGCCCTGCTCCAGCACCATCAGGCTCTTCTCCAGCAGGATGATGTCCGCCGATTCCTTGGCCACGTCCACCGCGCCGTCCACCGAAATGCCGATGTCCGCCGCACGCAGCGCAGGCGCATCGTTGATGCCGTCGCCCATGAAGCCGACCACATGCCCGTTTGCATGCAGCGCGTGCACGATGCGCTCCTTGTGCGCCGGCGTGAGCTTGGCGAACACCTGGTGCTGCTCGACCAGCTTGCGCAACCCCGCGTCGTCCAGCGCCTCGATCTCGCGGCCGAGCACCACATGGCCGGCCTCGATGCCCACGTCGCCGCAAACCTTGCGCGCAACCAGTTCGTTGTCGCCCGTGAGCACCTTCACCGCCACGCCATGCTCGGCCAATGCTCGCAGCGCAGGCGCGGTCGATTCCTTCGGCGGATCCAGGAAAGCGACGTACCCCAGCAGCGTGAGCCCTGATTCATCGGCCACGCCGTAGGCAGGCTTGCGGGCGTCGGCTCTCAGTGCACGGCTGGCAACGGCCACCACGCGCAGCCCTTGCGCGTTCAGCTCCGATGCCACGCGGTGGATGCTCGCCAGCAAATCACTGTCGAGCGCAAGCACTTCCGCGCCGCGCTCGACCGCGGTGCACACCGAAAGAATTTCTTCCAGCGCACCCTTGCAGATCAGCAGGTGCTCGCTGCCACCGTTCTCCACCACCACCGACATGCGGCGGCGCGAAAAGTCGAACGGCACTTCGTCGATCTTGCGCCAGGCCGTCTGCAGGCGGGTCTCGGGCTGCATCTCGGCGTGGTTCAGCACGGCCTTGTCGAGCAGGTTCTTGAGACCCGTCTGATGAGAGCTGTTCAGGTAGGCCAGTTGCAGCACGCGGTTCGAGGCCTCCCCCCAGGCGTTGGTATGGCGCTCCAGCACGATGCGGTCCTGCGTCAGCGTGCCGGTCTTGTCCGTGCACAGCACGTCCATGGTGCCGAAGTTGTGAATCGCCTCGAGCCGCTTCACGATCACTTTCTGGCGCGACATCACCACCGCGCCCTTGGCCAGCGTGGCGGTCACGATCATCGGCAGCATCTCGGGCGTGAGGCCGACGGCAATGGAGAGTGCGAATAGCGCCGCCTCCCACCAGTCGCCCTTGGAGAGGCCGTTGATCACCAGCACCAGCGGCGCCATCACCAGCATGAAGCGGATCAGCACCCAGCTCACGCGGTTGATGCCGGCCTGGAACGCGCTCGTGCCCTGGTCGGCCGCGGCCACGCGCTGCGCGAGCGCGCCGAAGAAGGTGCGGTTGCCGGTGTGCACGATCAGCGCGGTGGCGGTGCCGCTGATCACGCTGGTGCCCATGAACAGAAGGTTCTCGCGCTCCAGCACGCCGGCTTCGGGGCTGCCCCGGTCGGTGGCGGGAAATTTTTCGACCGGCATGGCTTCGCCCGTCAGCGCGGACTGGCTGATGAACAGGTCCTTGGCGCCCAGCAGGCGGCAGTCGGCCGGAATCATGTCGCCGGCCGAAAGCGCGATCACGTCGCCCGGCACCAAGTCGCGCATCGGCACTTCGACGCGCGGCGCGCTCGCGGCGCCGGGGGCCGGCCGCAGCACGGTGGCGGTGTTGCTCACCATGGCCTTGAGCCGCTCGGCCGCCTTGTTGGAGCGCGACTCCTGCAGAAAGCGCAGTACTGTCGACAGCCCCACCATGCTGCCGATCACGAGCGCGGCCTTCATGTCCTCGGTCACGTACGAAACCAGCGCCAGCACCGTGAGCAGCAGGTTGAACGGATTGCGGTAGCACTGCCACAGGTGCGTCCACCACGGCAGCGGCTGCTCGTGGCGCACCTCGTTGCCGCCAAGGCGCTTGCGCAGCGCCTGTGCCTGGTCTTCGCCCAGGCCCTGGGGCGAACTGCCGAGCGCTGCGAGCAACTCGCCGGCATCGGCATGCGATGCGGCGGCCAGCGCCTTTGCAATGTCGGTCGGCATGGCGGCGGAGGCTACGCCGGCGGGCTTCGAGCCCAGCATGGTTTGCCAGCGCTCGAAGTGATGCAGCATGCGGCGGCTGCGCAGGAAGCTCTCGAAAACGGACTTCAGGACGTTCTTCATTCTTTTTTCCTTCACGGCGCGGGCCGCGAAGGGAAGAACCTCCCGCGTCAATCAGGCGTGGGAATCCCCTTGCGGCGCGATGCGCTGCAAACTGTTGTTATCGATGGGTCGGAACATGGGCGGCGCGCAGGGGCGCCAATGAGAAGCGGGGTCCATGGAAGGCCTCCTTGTTTCGTGCGTGCCGGGCTGTGCGGTGCGGCGCTTCAGCGTTGCGTGGTGCGGGAGGGTTGCTCCAGCAGCAGGAAGAAGCTGCGGATGCGCCGCGTGGTCCAGAGCGCGGCGGCGCGGTCCAGCATCTCGTTGTCGAGGTCCTGCCTGCTGGCCGCTCCGCGCGCAGGAACGTGCGCCGACGGGCGAGCGGCGTCCTGCACCGGCTGCGGGTGCTGCTGACGAGATTGGAATTGACGCATGGCAAGGCTCCTTCGCGGTGAAGGGCCTCGCGCACGGACGCACGCAAGCTGACTGAAAAAGTCAGTGACACAGAACGGCGGGATTCGGAAGGGGAGAACCGCTGGCCAGATTGGCGAACGGGTCACGCTGCGTGCACGGCGGCCGCAGCGCAAGAGAGCCTGCGCTAGAGGGCCGGATGTGTCACGCCTGCCGAGGCACGCGTCTTGTCACTGATCCAACTGGCACTGTCCACGCACGAGGCTCCGAAGTGAAGATCTTGCGATTGTTGCACTGCGTCATGAGTCGCGTCAACCCTTGGCGGCATATTCCGCGCCGCCAGCACGGTGGCTCCGGCGGTGCGGGAGCGGCCTGCTGGCTTCAGTCCGCGATGCACTGGAACAGCACGCCCGATTCGGCCGGCGCCCTGCCGAGCCACTTGGGCGTTGCATTGCGTGCGCTGCAGTAGTCGGTGGCCTGCACATAGGTAACGGCGCGCAGCACGCCGTCGCGGAACGGCACCACCTGGTTGGGAGGCGAGGAGCAGCCGGTGACGACAAGCAAGGCGAGCGGGAAAAGGAGGTGCCGGTTCATCCGGCCATTCTAAGTAAGAGAGAGTAAGAGCAGGCGCTTCGCCGCCCGGCGGCGCGGCGCACTTATTCGCACAGCGCGCGAATTTCCGGCGGAATCGGCACCGCGCGGATGCCGCCGCCCTCGCGCCTGGCCGCAAAGATGCGCACTTCCTCGCACTCGAGAATCAGCTCGCCGCCCCGCGCCACGCGGTAGGTCTGCACAAAGCTCTTGTCGCGCCACTCGGCAACGCGCACCGCAATGTGCAGCGTGTCGCCGTAGCTCGCCGCCTTGACGAAGCGCGTGTGCGTGTCGACCAGGGGCGTGCCGATCACGCCGAGCGTTCTGGTGGTTTCTTCCCAGCGCGGCACGCCGCATTCCGCAAAGAAGTGACGCGAGGCCGCATCGATCCAGCGGAAGAAGTTGGGAAACCAGACGATGCCGGCCGGGTCGCAGTCGCCGAACTCGACGCGCGCGGTGTAGGTGATTTCTTTGCTGCTGCTCATCTGTTCATTGTCGCGGTGTGCTCAGTCGGCAACGATTTTCCGTTCGCGGATCAGCGCGCCGAAGCGCTGCGAATCGGCCGCGGCGCGCTGCTGGAACTCGGCCGGCGAGCCCGGCAAGGCTTCGCCGCCCAGTGCGGCAATGCGCTCCTTCACGGCCGGCAGCGCGAGCGCGCGGTTGATCTGCGTGTTGAGCTGCGCCACCACTTCGGGCGGCGTGCCCGCCGGCGCGTAGAAGCCGAACACCGTGTCGGCGTCGAAGCCGCGCAACCCGGCCTCGTCGAGCGTGGGCACGTCGGGAAACTGCGGCGACCGGTGGGGGCTGCCCACCGCCAGCAGCCGGAGCTTGCCGGCGCGCACCTGTTGCAGGCCGATGCCTGGATCGAACGCATAGTCGATCTGCCCCGCGAGCAAATCCTGCAGCGCGGGCGCCGCGCCGCGGTAGGGCACATGCAGCGCGAAGACGCCGGCCTGGCTCTTGAACATTTCGCCCGCCAAGTGCGGCGAGCTGCCGTTGCCCGGTGAGCCGTACGAGAGCTTGCCCGGGTTGGCCTTGAGGTACGAGATGAACTCGCGCACGTTGGTGGGCGGCAGCGAAGGCTTGGCCACCAGAAAGACAAGCACGCGCGCGGCGGCGGCCACCGGTACCAGGTCCTTGGCCGGGTCGAAGCTCATGCGCGAATACAGGTGCGGGTTGACCGACACCATGCCGCCCGAACTCATGAGCAGCGTGTAGCCGTCGGCCGGCGCGCGCGCCACCGACTCGCCGCCGACGTTGCCGTTGGCACCGGCGCGGTTCTCGATGACCACGGGTTGCTTCAGCGACTCCTGCAGCGGCTGCGAAACCGCGCGCGCTATCTGGTCCGCGGCGCCGCCTGGCGGAAAGTTGACGACGACCTTGATCGGCTTGGCGGGCCATGCGCCGGGTTGCGCCTGGGCATGCGTCTGCGCATGCGTGCAGGCCAGCAGCGCGCCGGCGGCGGTCAAAAGAAGGCGGCGTCGCCAGGGAAGGGCGGAATGGGGCATGGTGTTATGTCTCCTTGGTTGTTATGAAAATCGCATCAGGCGGTGGTGGAGGGCGGCCGTTTCATCCAGCGGACAGGCTGCGCCTGCAACGGCCTTGGCGCGGCGCCGTGGCGCACCAGCGCAGCGTCGAGCGCCTTGCCGCCTTCGTCTGCCAGGGCCGCCTCGCGCGCTGAGGCAATCGCCTCCGCGCGCTTCGTTGCAGGCAAAGTCGTACGGCTCGCGAGTTCGTCGATCACGTGCAGCAGGTTGTGCTTGCCTCGCTCGTTGGTGCTGCCGTAGCCCTTGATGAGCCGCCCGCACAGGGCCACTTCCCGGCCCAGCGCCCAGGCTTCGCGCGTGCCGCTTTCCACGGCCGCGAGCCAGCGTTCGATCAGCGCCTGTTCCTCCGCAAAGCGCTGGCCTCTGCGGCGCAGCCATTTGAGCGAAGACAGAAGGCGCAGCGACGCCATGCCGAACACCGAGTGGCTGCCCACCTTGAGCGGCAGCGCCCAAGGCTCGCGGCCGCGCGCCTGGCGGGCGCGGTCCCACGCGGTCACGCGGCGCGAAAGGCCGGGCGGCAGCAGTGCGGCGAACTCGGCCGCGCCGGGCTTGAAGTGGTCGTAGACCTTCACGATGTCTTCATCGGTGGCTCGCACCTCCTGCCGCACGCGCTGCGCACGGCTTGCACGGCCCTTGAGCGCGGCCACGCGAACGATGTCGTCGAAGGCCATCCACAGCGCGAGCCAGCGCGCGGCCTCGCGGGTGACGGCAAAGCCCTGTGCACCGGCCGGGTCGGCGGCGCGCTCGGCATCGAGCACCCTGGCCAGCCGATCGGCATAGAGCGCGGCGTAGGCAGCGTCCTGGTAGTCGAGCACGCGCGCATGGCCGAGCGCGAGCATGTCGTGCACCGCCGTCGGAAAGCGCCGGGCCACGTCGTCGGGCAGCGCGCGCGCCGGTGGGGGCGCGTCGGCCGTGTCGCCGGACAGCACGCTGCTCACAAAGGCGGCCTGCGCGCGCGGCGCGCTTACCGCCTCGAAGGCGGCGGCAAAGCCGCGCAGGCTCGCCGCCGCCATCTTGTTGAGCTTTTCGGGCGCGCTGGTGTCGCCGCCGCGCACCACGTGCTCATACGCTTCACGTGGGAACGGAAAGAGGCCGCTGCCCGCAATGGCGCCGAGCATCACGGCGCTGACCACCGTGCCGGTCTCCCGCGCCACGGCGTTCATGTCGAACACATGGTGCTCGCGGCTGAAGGCCTTGACCACGTCGAGCAGGTGCTGCGCGTCGGCGCGGCCATCGCCGGGCGGCATGCGCTCGGCCGTTGTGAGGATGCGCGCCGAAGAGCTGATGACCAGCGTGCGCAGCGGCGCGCTCATGCCGTTGCCGATCTGCCGCGCGGTCTCGAGCAGTTCCGACGACACGATGGCGTCGAGCGCACCCGGCACCGGGCTCAGGCTGAACACCGGCCGCCTGCCGGCGAGCTGCGCGAGCGGCACCGGAAACACTTCGATGTAGTAGGTGGTGGCGCCGGTGCGCTGCGCGACGCCGGGAATCGAGGTGCTCTGCGCGGCATAGCCGGCGTGGCGGGCAATGTCGACCAGCCATTCGGTGAGTACACCGCCGCCTTCGCCGCCCAGGGCGCAGACGAGAAGGGTGATGGGCCGGTTCTTTTCCATGGCGTATCTCATGCGGGTTGCAGTGCACGCACCACCGCACCGCGTAGGCCGTGCAGCAGGCGTTCGTGCCATTTCGGGTTCTGCACCACCTCGGCCCGATAGAAGCTGGGGCACAGCGTGGCCGCGTGCGCGTTCTCCCCGCACAGGCCGCAGCCCACGCAGCCGTCGATCACGGTAGCCACCGGGTCGACCTTGAGCGGATCGGGGTTGTCCTTGAGCGTGAGAGTGGGGCAGCCCGAAAGGCGGATGCATGCGTGGTCGCCGTTGCACACGTCTTCGTCGACGCCGTATTTCACTCGCACCACGCGCTTGCCTTTTTTGAGCAGGCTTGCAATCCAGGGCTTGATGCGGCGCTGGCGCTCCAGCTGGCACTCGCCCTCGGCAATCACCACCTTCAGGCCGTTGAAGTCGCTGGTGAGCGCCTCCGTCAGCGTCTTGCGCATGCGCTCCACGTCGTAGGTGGTCACGGTGCGCATCCACTTCACGCCCAGGCCCGTCAACGTGGCTTCGATGGTCTGGTTCTTGTCGACCAGGCTCTGCTGCTTGTCGACCGCACGTTCCTTCATCTCTTCGTCGGGCGTGGAGATGATGTCCTGCGTGCCCGTCGCGGAGGTGTAGCCGTTCTTGAAGATCAGCAGCACCGCATCGTCGCCGTTGAAGAGCGCGCTCTGCACCCCGGTGAGCAGGCCGTTGTGCCAGAACCCGCCGTCGCCCATGATCGACAGCGTGCGGCGGTTCATCATCGGCGCCACGCCCGCGCGGCTTGCCAGGCTCATGCCGTAGCCGAGGATCGAATGCCCCATCGAGAACGGTTCGAAGGTGCCGAAGGCATGGCAACCGATGTCGGCCGCAATGTGCACGGGACCCGTCTGCTGCTGGGCAAGCTTCAGGGCCGAGAACACCGGACGCTCCGGGCAGCCGACGCAAAAGCTCGGCGGCCGGTTGGGCAGCGGCGTGGAGAGCTGGCGCGCCACGGCCTCGCGCCGCTCGCGGTTGCCGGCCAGCCAAGCCGCGGCGGACGAAGAGGCTTCGCCCGGCCCGATGTATTTGGCCGCGAACACGCCGATGCCGCCCGCGAGCACTTCCACCCCGTATTCACCCGCCGACGGCAGCATGTCCTTGCCGTGCAGCGGCGTCTGGATGTCGCGCCGGCGCAGCAGGGTGGCGATGTCTTGCTCGATGTATTCGGGCTGGCCTTCTTCCACCACCAGCACCGCGCGCTTGCCCACGCAGAAGTCGGCCACCTGCTCGGGCACCAGCGGGTAGGTCACGTTGAGCACCAGGATCGGGATGTCCGTCTCGCCGAAGGCGTCGGCCAGGCCCTGCTGCTGCAGGCTGCGGATCAGCGCGTTGTACAGCCCGCCCTGCACCACGATGCCGAGGTCCGCATGGCGCCCGCCCGGAACGAGTTCGTTGAGCCCGTGCGCCACGATGTAGCGCCGCGCCGCCGGAATCCGCTCATCGCCCTTGAGCTTTTCGTGGCGAAAGGTGACGGGCGGGTGCGCCAGCCGCATGTAGTCGAAACCCGCGGGTTCCGTCATCAGCGCCCGGGTCGAGACGGCGGGCGCGATGTTGTCCTTGCATTCGAAGCTGCCGCGCACGTGGCAGGTGCGGATGCGCAGCTCCATGAGGCAGGGCATGTTCGATGCTTCCGAGAGGCGGAAGCCGTGTTCGACCATGCGCACCATCTGGCCGAGGTCGGGCCGCGGATCGAGCAGGCACATGCTCGATTTGAGCGCGTAGGCATGCGTGCGCTCCTGGATCACGCTCGCGCCTTCGCCGTAGTCCTCGCCCACCACCACCAGCACGCCGCCCGTCACGCCGGGCGACGAGAGATTGGAAAGCGCATCGGCCGCCACGTTGGTGCCGACGATGGACTTCCATGTCACGGCGCCGCGCAGCGGGTAGTGGATGGATGCGCCGAGCATCGCGGCCGCGGAGGCTTCGTTGGAGCAGGCCTCCACGTGCACGCCCAGCTCGTCCATGTATGTCTTGGCCTGCACCATCACGTCAAGCAGGTGCGAAACCGGCGCGCCCTGGTAGCCGCCGACATAGGCCACGCCCGATTGCAGCAGGCCTTTGGTGATCGCGAGAATGCCCTCGCCGTGGAATGTGTCGCCGGCGCCCAGGCGCAGCGATTGCACTTCCTTGCTGAATGAAACTTCCAAGAGATTCGGCTCCGTTGGGTTGATGTGGGTTGAAGGGTTCAAGGCGAAGGCACGCGTCCCCCGCGCCGCGCTTGCGCCGGCGTTGCGCTGCGGTATCGGTGGCTACTTGCCGGGCGGCTTGGCGGGTGCGCCGGGAAAGCGCGCCACGTAGTAGGCAAGGGTGTCCAGGTCCTCCGGCGGGATGCCGCTCACGGCTTCGGTCATCGCCTGCGTGTAGCCGGGCCGCTTGCCGGTGCGAAAGCCGTGCAGCGTCATCTGCAGGTAGTCCTCGCGCTGCTGCGCGATGCGCGGCACCTGCTGCCCGCCGCTCAGGTCGGCGCCGTGGCAGATCACGCAGCGGTGCGTTTGCGCCAGCGCCTGCCCGCGCGCCATGCGGGCGGCATCGGGCGGCGCGGCAGCGGGCGGCGCGGGCACGGCCGGCAGTGTGGCGATGAACTCCGAGAATCCGCGCAGGTCTTCGTCCTTCATGGTCTTTGCCACCGCCGTCATCGCGGGGTTGTCGCGCCGGCCTTCGCGAAACAGGAACAGCTGCGTGATGGCATAGAACGAATGCTGGCCCGCGAGCACCGGTGTTCCCGCCATGTCGCTGCGCCCGTTGGCACCGTGGCACGAGGCGCACACCGCCGCATAGCGCTGCGCATAGGTGCCCTGCGCGGCCTGCGTGGCTTGGGCACTGGCGGAAGGCGCAGCCGAAGCGAGGAGCGTCATGGCCATGGCTGCGACTGCCTGCATGAAAGCCGCAAGAACGACACCCCTGCTCATCGGCCGCCGTAGCTGATGCGGTAGATCGCGCCCGCGTGGTCGTCGCTCACGAGCATGGAGCCGTCCTTCAGCACCAGGAAGTCCACCGGCCGGCCCAGGTAGTTGTTGTTCTCGACAAAGCCCGTCATGAACGGCTCGACCTTCGCGCCGCCCTTGCCGTCCGGCCAAGCCACGGCAATGTCGGCGTACTTGACGGTGCGGTTCCACGGACCATGGCGTGCGATGAACATGGCGCCGCGGTACTTGGTCGGGAACATCTTTCCCTTGTAGAAGGCGAGGCCCAGCCCGGCCGCATGCGGGCCGAGCAGCGCGGCGGGCTTGGTGTATTCGCCGCAGTTCTTGCCCCAGCCGAACTCGGGGTCGGCAATGTTGCCCTGGTGGCAGTACGGGTAGCCGAAGTGCTGGTTGGGCGCCGTCACCACGTTCAGTTCGTCGTTCGGCAGATCTTCGCTGAGCCAGTCCCGCCCGTTCTCCGTGAACCAGAGATTGCCCGTCTTCGGGTCGAAGTCGAAGCCCACCGTATTGCGCACGCCGCGGGCCACCGTCTCGATGCCGCTGCCGTCCAGGTTCATGCGAAAGATGCGCGCATGCGCCTCGTCCGGGTCGCAGATGTTGCAGGGCGCACCGATCGCGTAGTAGAGCTTGTCGTTGTGCACCCGCAGGTAGCGCCAGCTGTGGTCCTGTCCGCCGGGCAGCTTGTCGTTGAGTACCACTGGCGTGCCGGCGTTGTCGAGCTTGTCCTCGATGCCGTCGTAGCGAACGATCTGCTTGTGCGTGGCAAGGTACAGCGCGCCCTTGTGATATTCGATGCCGGTGGCGAATTCGGTCTTGTCGACGATGGTCTTCGGCTTGCGGTCGCCCTTCTCGGCGATGGCATACACCTTGTTGCCCACGAAGAGCGTGCTCACGAACACCGTGCCCTTGTCCCCCTGGCGCAGCGACCGTGCATCCAGCACGCCCGAGGCCCAGGTCTCCACCTTGAAGCCCGGCGGCAGCTTGAACTTGGCGGTGGGCAACTGGTCGGCCGCAGTGGGAATGGGGAAGGAAGGCACCGGCGCCATGCGCGTGGCCGCCTCGGTCTTGGGACGCCCCTTGGCCCAGCCCGGCTCTTCGGCCGGAGGCTGCTGGGCCCATGCGGCGGTGGTGGCAATGCAAAGCAGGGCGGCAATTGCCGCATGCGGACGCAGTCTGGCCATGTCTTGTCTCCTTCTCGTGGGTGGGCTCTTCGTGTTCGCCGAACGTCGGATCGACCGGCAACGGCGGCCAGTGTGCGAGCCCTGCGCCGGGTCTTCAATAAAATAATCGAGCTAAGTAATATGCATGTCATGCATATACAAACGATAGACCTCAACCTCCTGCGCCTGTTCGATGCGGTCTATCGCGCGCGCAGCGTGAGCCGCGCCGCCGAAGAGCTGGGCCTCACGCAGCCCGCCGCGAGCCACGGCCTCGGCCGCCTGCGCCTGCTGCTGAAAGACGCGCTCTTCACGCGTGCGCCCGGCGGGGTTGCGCCTACGCCCCGCGCCGATCGGCTGGCCGTTGCGGTGCAGGCTGCGCTCAATACACTGGAAGAAGCACTCCAGGAGCCCGGCCGCTTCGACCCGCAGGCCTCGCGCAAGACCTTTCGCATTCACATGAGCGACATCGGCGAAGGCCGCTTTCTGCCTTCGCTCATGGCGCGGCTTGGCGAGCTGGCGCCCGGCCTGCGCGTGGAGACCCTGCCGCTGGCGCCCACTGAAATAGCGCCCGCGCTCGACAGCGGCCGCATCGACTTTGCCTTCGGCTTCTTGCCCAAGGTGCGCGACACGCAGCGCAAGCACCTGCTGAAAGACCGCTATATCGTGCTGCTGCGCAAAGGCCATCCGTTTGCACGCGGGCGGCGCAACAGCCAGGCGCTCATCGAGGCGCTGCAAACGCTCGAATACGTGGCTGTGCGCACGCATGCGGAAACGCTGCGCATATTGCAGTTGCTCAACCTGGAAGAGCGGGTACGGCTCACCACCGAGCACTTCATGGTGCTGCCCGCCATCGTTCGCGCCACCGACCTTGCGGTGGTGATGCCGCGCAACATTGCGCGCGGGTTTGCAGAAGAGGGCGGCTACGCCATCGTGGAGCCGGCCTTTCCGCTGCGCGACTTCACGGTGTCGCTGCATTGGAGCAAGCGCTTCGAGGCCGATCCGGCCAACCGGTGGCTGCGGCAGGTGATCGAGGGGCTGTTTTCGGACGGCGTTTGACGAGAAACGGTGCCCCAGCACGAGATGGTCCGGGAAGGGCCCGTCTGGCCCAGGAATTGCTCACTGGCTCAAGGGTTTCCCCGTAGCTTGCATACCAGCCCCCACATACGCAATATGGGCGCTGCGGTATGTACCCGGCGGCGCAAGCCGCTAACGTCAACGCTTGGCCGAAACGAGCCGCCCACGAGCACGAAGAGCATGAGCACCGAGAGCAGCAACAAGATCCAACCCATCCGGTTTTTCCACCGCGGAAAAACCGTCGACGTCAGCGGCGTCCACCCCACGCGCTCCGTGCTCGACTGGCTGCGCGAGGACGCGCACTGCACAGGCACCAAGGAAGGCTGCAACGAAGGCGACTGCGGCGCCTGCACCGTGGTGATCGGCGAGCTGGCCGAGGCCGGCGGCCTCAAGCTGCAAACGGTCAACGCCTGCATCCAGTTCTTGCCCACCTTGCATGGCAAGGCACTCTTCACGGTCGAAGACCTGAAGGACCAGTGCCAGGCCCATGCGGCCGGTGAGACCGAAGTGCAGGCGCAGGACAAGCGCCCGCATCCCGTGCACCGCCTGCACCCGGTGCAGCAGGCCATGGTCGATTGCCACGGCTCGCAGTGCGGCTTTTGCACCCCGGGGTTCGTGATGTCGCTGTGGTCCACCTACGAGCATCACCAAGCCGAGGGCACGCTGCCCACGCGGCAGCAGCTGGCCGACGATCTTTCGGGCAACCTGTGCCGCTGCACCGGCTACCGGCCGATTCTCGATGCCGGCCAGCGCATGTTCGACCTGCCGTCGATGCGGCTCGATGCGCAGCCGGTGGTGGCCGCGCTCGCAGCCCTGCAAGGGAATTTGCAGCAAGAGGGCCTCGACTACGCCGCGCCGCTCGGCGCCCGCATCGACCGCTTTCATGCACCCAGAACGCTCGCGCAGCTGGCGGCACTGCGCGTGCAGAAGCCGGGTGCGCAGCTGCTCTCGGGCTCCACCGACGTCGGCCTGTGGGTCAACAAGCAGTTTCGCGACCTGGGCGACATCATCTACGTGGGCGACGTGGCTGAAATGAAGATCGTCGAGGCCCGTGCCGAGGAGCTCTACATCGGTGCCGGCGCATCGCTCGAATCCGCATTCGAAGCCCTGGTGCAGCGCGTGCCCAGCCTGCAGGACGTGTGGCTGCGCTTTGCGTCGCCGCCCATCCGCCATGCCGGCACCATGGGCGGCAACGTGGCCAATGGTTCGCCCATCGGCGATTCGCCGCCGGTGCTGATGTCGCTCGACGCAGAGATCGAGCTGCGCCGCGGCGACGTGGTGCGCCGCATGCCGCTGCCCGATTTCTATATCGACTACATGAAGAACCAGCTGCAGCCCGGCGAGTTCGTGCAGGGGCTGGCGGTTCCGCTCGCGGCCATGCGCCGCCAGGTGCGCGCCTACAAGATCAGCAAGCGCTTCGACTGCGACATCTCCGCGCTGTGCGCCGGCTTTGCGGTGGAGCTGGAAGAGGGCGACGACACGGTAAAGGCCGTGCGCCTGGCTTTCGGCGGCATGGCCGCCACCGTGAAACGGGCCGCCCAGGCCGAGGCCGCGCTCGTGGGCAAGCCCTGGACGCAAGCCAGCGTGAACGCCGCCAAGCTTGCGCTCGCGCAAGACTTCAAGCCGCTGTCGGACATGCGCGCATCGGCCGACTACCGGCTGCAGGTGGCGCAGAACCTCATCCAGCGCCTCTGGCTCGAAACCCGCGCCGACGACGCACTCTCGCTCGAAGAGACCAGCGTCTGGAGCGTGATGCCCCATGCCTCGGCCAAGGCCGCGGCGGAAGGAGTCTGACCATGAACAAGCCTATCGACGCCCGCCTGCTGCAGCCCGCCGAGCCCTTTGCCGACTACCTCAAGAACACCGCCGCGCGCATCGACCCCGCGGCCGAGGCGGTGGCGCACGAACTCGGCGCGCGTGTCGGCATCAGCCGCCCGCACGAATCGGCGCACCTGCACGTGGCCGGCGAGGCCACCTACATCGACGACATTCCCGAGATTGCCGGCACGCTGCACTGCGCGCTGGGCCTCTCGCCCGCAGCCAACGGCCGGGTGACGGCGCTGTCGCTCGACGCCATCCGCGCGATGCCGGGCGTGGTGTCGGTGCTGACAGCCGACGACATTCCTGGCACCAACGACTGCGGCTCGATCGTGCACGACGACCCGATATTGCTTTCGCTGAAGGACGGCGGCCAGATCCGCTACCTGGGCCAGCCGGTGTTTGCGGTGATTGCCGAAAGCCGCGATGCCGCGCGCCGCGCCGCCGCGAAGGCGAAGGACGCCATCGCCGTCGAGGCCGAACCGCCCGTGCTCACGCCGCAAGAGGCGCACGCCCGCGGCCAGTACGTGGTGCCGCCAATGCACATCGTGCGCAGCGGCGGCGCGGCCAACGAAGGCGACGAGGCGGCGGTGCGCGCAGCCATTGCCGCGGCGCCGCACCGCCACAAGGCCACGCTCGACGTGGGCGGGCAGGAGCAGTTCTATCTCGAGGGCCAGATCAGCTACGCCATCCCGAAGGAGGGCGGCGCGCTGCACATTCATTGCTCCACACAGCACCCGAGCGAGATGCAGCACCTGGTGGCGCATGCACTGCACCTGCAGTCGAACGAGGTGCATGTCGAGTGCCGGCGCATGGGTGGCGGCTTCGGCGGCAAGGAGTCGCAATCGGCGCTGTTCGCCTGCGTGGCCGCGGTGGCGGCCAGCAAGCTGCGCCGCCCGGTCAAGCTCAGGCTCGACCGCGACGACGACTTCATGATCACCGGCCGTCGCCATTGCTTCTGGTACGAGTACGACGTGGGCTACGACGACGAGGGCCGCATCCTCGGCGCGGAGATCACCATGGTCTCGCGCGCCGGCCACTCGGCCGACCTTTCGGGCCCCGTGATGACGCGGGCGCTCTGCCACTTCGACAACGCCTACTGGCTGCCCAACGTGGCGATGCACGGCTTTTCGGGCAAGACCAACACGCAGAGCAACACGGCCTTTCGCGGCTTTGGCGGCCCGCAGGGCGCCATTGCCGTCGAGAACATCCTCGACTCGATCGCGCGCGAGCTGAAGAAAGACCCGCTCGATGTGCGGCGCGTCAACTTCTACGGAAAGGCGGAGAACAACGTCACGCCCTACCGGCAGACGGTGACCGACAACATCGTGCACGAGCTGGTGGCCGAGCTCGAAACGAGCAGCGACTACCGCGCGCGGCGCGAAGAAATCGCCGCCTTCAACCGGAAGAGCGTGGTGCTCAAGCGCGGCCTGGCGCTGGCACCGCTCAAGTTCGGCATCTCGTTCAACGTCAAGCACTTCAACCAGGCCGGTGCGCTGGTGCATGTGTACACCGACGGCTCCATTCTGGTGAACCACGGCGGAACCGAGATGGGGCAGGGCCTCAACACCAAGGTGGCGCAGGTGGTGGCGCATGAACTGGGCGTGAGCTTCGAGCGCGTGCGCGTGACCGCGACGGACACCACCAAGGTGGCCAACACCTCGGCCACGGCCGCATCGACCGGCGCCGACCTGAACGGCAAGGCCGCGCAAGATGCGGCGCGGCAGATCCGCGAGCGGCTTGCGCAAAGCGCGGCCGAACGCCATGGCGGCAAGGCGGGCGAAGTGCGCTTTGCCAACGACAAGGTCGAGGTCAACGGCCGCACGCTGGCCTTCAGCACCGTGGTGGGGGAGGCGTATCTCGACCGCAAGCAGCTCTGGTCCGACGGCTTCTACGCGACCCCCGGCCTCAGCTGGGACAAGGAAAAGATGCAGGGCCGCCCGTTCTACTACTACGCCTATGGCGCGGCGGTGAGCGAGGTGGTCGTCGACACGCTCACCGGCGAATGGAAGCTGTTGCGCGCCGACATCCTGCACGACGCGGGCAAGTCGCTGAACCCGGCCGTGGACATCGGCCAGGTCGAAGGCGCCTTCATCCAGGGCATGGGCTGGCTCACCACCGAGGAGCTGGTGTGGCATCCTGCCGACGGCTCCAGGAACGCGGGCAAGCTCACCACGCACGCACCTAGCACCTACAAGATTCCGACCGCGAACGACTGCCCACCCATCTTCAACGTGCGCCTGTTCGAGGGCCAGAACGTCGAGGACTCCATTCACCGCAGCAAGGCCGTGGGCGAACCGCCGCTGCTGCTGCCGTTCTCGGTGTTCTTCGCGATCCGCGACGCGGTGTCGGCGGCCGGCGGCCACAGGGTCGATCCGCCGCTGAAGGCGCCGGCCACGAGCGAATCGATTCTTCGCGCCATCACGGCCGTCCAGTCCGCATAGTCCACCCGTAGACTTTGGCGCATGTCCAAAGTTCTTCCAATGCCCTATTCCCTGATCTCCTTCGCGAAACACCGCGGAACCGGCTTCGCCGGGCCGGGGGAGGGAGAGCGCCATGCGTGACCAGGCGCTTTTCGACAAGATCGATCTGCACCTCATCCGGGTGCTGCACACCGTGCTGACCGACCGCAGCGTTTCTCGCGCCGCCATTCGCCTGGGCATGTACCAGCCGGCCGTGTCGGCCGCGCTGAAGCGCCTGCGCGAACTCTCGGGCGATCCGCTCCTGGTGCGCTCGGGCTCGGGCATGGTGCCGACCGATGCGGGGCTGCGGATGATCGAGCCTGCGGCCAGCATCTTGCGCGCGGCCGAGATGCTGTTCTCCGATGCACGCGGTTTCGAGCCGCAGTCGGCGGCCACCACCTTTCGCATCGCGGCCAGCGACTACATGGACCCGCTCTTCCTGCCGATGCTGGTGGCGCACGTGAAGCGCGAGGCGCCGCTGTGCCAGATCGAGATCCATGCGCTCACACCCGATTCGGACTATCACGGCCACCTCGCGCTCGGCCAGGTCGACCTGGTGATCGGCAACTGGCTCAAGCCGCCCGAAGACCTGCACATGGCCCGGCTCTTCGGCGACGAGGTGGTGTCGCTGGTCAACCAGGACCATCCGGCCGTGCGCCGCGGCTGGGACCTGGAGACCTGGCTTGCGGCCGAGCACATCGCGCCCACGCCCATGCACCCGGGCGGGCGCGGCATCATCGACCAGATGCTCGACGAGCTCGGGCGGCAGCGCAACATCACCGCGCGCTGCGCGCACTTCAGCCTCATTCCGGACATGGTGGCCTCGAGCCTCCTGGTGCTCACCACCGGGCGCCAGTATTGCGAGCGCTTTGCCGCACGCCTCCCGGTGAAGATTCTCGATTGCCCGGTGGCGCTGCCGCGCCTCATGTACTACCAGCTCTGGCACGAGCGCACCCATTCGTCGAGCTCCGCGCGCTGGCTGCGCGAATGCATCAAGGACGTGGCGGCCTCGCTGCGGCCCGCCTTCACCACGCCGGGCCAGCGGGCCCTCGCAGCGGAGGCTCCCGACCCGCCCTGACGAATCCTTCGGCCGCGCCGGCGTCGCGGCCGGGGCGACGATGAACGAACCGCCAAATACAACAGCTGGAGACAAGCGACATGAACAGGTTTGAAGAGGTGCCCAAGGTCACCGATCCCCACGCCTCGGGGACAGCCGCGCGCACGGCGCCGCGTAATGCGGGCTTGCTTGAACGCATGTTCAAGCTCACCGAGCACAACACCACCGTGCGCACCGAGGTCATCGCAGGGCTCACCACCTTCCTGACGATGGCCTACATCATCTTCGTGAACCCGTCGATCCTCGGCGACGCGGGCATGCCGAAGGGCGCGGTGTTCGTGGCCACGTGCCTGATCGCGGCGCTGGGCACGCTGATCATGGGCCTGTATGCCAACTACCCGATTGCCATGGCGCCGGGCATGGGCCTGAACGCCTACTTCGCCTACGTGGTGGTGCTGGGCATGGGCTACACATGGCAAGTGGCGCTGGGTGCGGTGTTCATCTCGGGCTGCCTGTTCCTCATCGTCACGGTCACCGGGTTGCGGGAGCTGTTCATACAGGGCATACCGCAGTCGCTTCGAACGGCAATCACCGTGGGCATCGGCATGTTCCTTGCGCTCATCGCGCTCAAGAGCGCGGGCGTGGTGGCTGCTTCGCCGGCCACCTTCGTCACGCTGGGCGACCTGCATTCGCCGCCGGTGGTGCTGGCCACGGTGGGCTTCCTGGTGATCGTGGCGCTCGACCGGCTCAAGGTGCGTGGCGCGATATTGATCGGCATCATGCTGGTGACGGTGCTGTCGTTCTTCTTCGGCGGCAACAAGTTCCATGGCGTGTTCGATGCGCCGCCGTCCATTGCGCCCACGTTCATGCAGCTGGACATCCTGGGCGCGCTGAAGGGCGGCATCCTGAACGTGGTGCTGGTGTTCTTCCTGGTCGAAATGTTCGACGCCACCGGCACGCTGATGGGCGTGGCCAAGCGCGCGGGCCTGCTGGTGCCCGGCAAGATGGAGCGAATGAACAAGGCGCTCCTGGCGGACAGCGGCGCCATCTTCGCGGGCTCGCTGCTGGGCACATCGAGCACCACGGCCTACGTGGAAAGCGCCGCCGGGGTGCAGGCCGGCGGCCGCACCGGGCTTACCGCGGTGGTGGTGGCGGCGCTCTTTCTTGCCTGCCTGATGATCTCGCCGCTCGCGGGCTCGGTGCCAGCCTACGCTACCGCCCCGGCACTGCTCTTCGTGGGCTGCCTGATGCTGCGCGACCTGGTCGAGCTCGACTGGGAAGACACCACCGAGGTGATTCCCGCGGCGGTGACCGCGCTGGCCATGCCTTTTACCTACTCGATTGCCAACGGCCTGGCCTTCGGCTTCATCACGTATGCGGTGCTCAAGCTGTTCACCGGCCGGGCACGGGAAGTGCATGCGATGGTCTGGGTGATCGCGGCGATTTTCCTGTTCAAGTTCGCCTACATCGGCGGACACTGATCGAAGCGCCGTCGGGCGCCGATGGATGCGGAAGCCGCTATTAAACTTATAGCTGCTTCCGCTTTGTTGCTGTTGAACGAGACAAACCCACGAAACCCGGCATGACAACCCCCAGACTCCAGCTCGCGAACATCACCAAGCGCTACCCCGCGGTGGTGGCGAACAGCGACATCTCGCTGGCCGTGGCGCCCGGCGAAATCCATGCCGTGCTCGGCGAGAACGGCGCCGGCAAGTCGACGTTGATGAAGATCATCTACGGCTCGGTCAAGCCCGACGAAGGCACGGTCGTCTTCGACGGCCAGACCGTCAACCTGCGCAACCCGCAGCAGGCGAGGGCGCTGGGCATCAGCATGGTGTTCCAGCACTTCAGCCTGTTCGACACGCTCACCGTGGCCGAAAACGTGTGGCTGGGCCTCGACAAGTCGCTGCAGCTGGCCGAAGTGGCGCGCAGCATCACGGCCAAGGCGAGCGAATACGGGCTCGACATCGATCCTTCGCGCCCGGTGCACACGCTCTCGGTGGGGGAGATGCAGCGCGTGGAGATCATCCGCGCGCTGCTCACCAACCCCAAGCTGCTGATCCTCGACGAACCCACCTCGGTGCTCACGCCGCAGGCGGTGGTCAAGCTCTTCGGCGTGCTGAACAAGCTGGCTTCGGAGGGCTGCAGCATTCTCTACATCAGCCACAAGCTGCACGAGATCCGCGAGCTGTGCACGGCGTGCACGGTGCTGCGCGGCGGCAAGGTCACGGGCGTGTGCAATCCGCAGAACGAAAGCAACGAGTCGCTCTCGCGGCTGATGATCGGCGCCGAGCCGCCGCCGCTCAAGCACCGGCCCGTGCATGCGGGCGCGGTGGCGCTGCATGTCGACAAACTGTCCCTCGCGCGTGAAGACCAGTTCGGCGTCGACCTCGACGGCATTTCGTTCGAAGTGCGGGCCGGCGAGGTGGTCGGCATTGCGGGCGTGTCCGGCAACGGCCAGAAGGAACTGCTCTACGCGCTCTCGGGCGAAGACGCGCGTGCCGAGCCCGCGATGGTGCGGGTGTTCGACAAGCAGGCCGGCCGGCTCAGGCCCCGTGCGCGGCGCGCGCTCGGCCTGCACTTTGTGCCCGAAGAACGGCTGGGCCGCGGCGCGGTGCCCACGCTAGGCCTTGCGCACAACCTCCTGCTCACGCGCGGCAATGCGGTGGGCAAGGGCGGCTGGATCCGCACCTCGGCGCTCGAAAAACAGGCCCGCGGCATCATCGAGCGCTTCAACGTGAAGGCCGGCGGACCGAATGCGGCTGCGCGGTCGCTTTCGGGCGGCAACCTGCAGAAGTTCATCGTCGGCCGCGAGATCGACGCCAACCCCAAGCTCTTCATCGTCGCGCAGCCGACCTGGGGCGTGGACGTGGGCGCCGCCGCGCTCATTCGCAGCGAAATTCTCGCGCTGCGCGATGCGGGCTGCGCCGTGCTGGTGGTGAGCGAAGAGCTCGACGAGCTGTTCGACATCAGCGACCGGCTGCACGTGATTGCCAAGGGCCGGCTTTCTCCTTCGATCGACCGCGCGGCCGCCACGCTGCCGCAGATCGGCGAGTGGATGAGCGGCCTTTGGGATAACAAGAACAACAACAAGGAGGCGGCCCATGCTTAAGCTCGAACCTCGTCCGGAGCTTTCGCGCTTCTGGACCTTCGCCTCGCCGATCCTGGCGCTGCTGATCACCGTGCTCATCGGCGTGGCACTGTTCGCCGCACTGGGCAAAGACCCCGTCAAGGGCCTGCTGGTGTTCTTCTACGAGCCCATCAAGAGCGGCTACGCCATCGGCGAGCTCACGATCAAGGCCACGCCGCTGCTCATCATCGCGCTCGGCCTGGCGGTGTGCTTTCGCTCCAACGTGTGGAACATCGGCGCCGAGGGGCAGTTCGTGTTCGGCGCCATTGCCGCAGGCGGCGTCGCGCTCATGGCCGACAAGACCACCGGCTCATGGATCGTGGTGGCCATTTTGGTTGCGGGCACCCTCGGCGGCATGGTGTGGGCCGGCATCGTGGCGTTCTTGCGCGACAAGTTCAACGCCAACGAAATCCTCGTGAGCCTGATGCTGGTGTACGTGGCCACGCTGCTGCTCGGCTACATGGTGTTCGGCCCGTGGAAAGATCCGCAGGGCTACAACTTTCCGCAGTCCAAGACCTTCGAAGCCGTGACGCAGATTCCGCGGCTCTTCAAGGGGTCGCGCGTGAGCATCGGCCTGATCATCGCGCTTTTAGGCGTGGGTGCGCTGTGGGTGTTCCTGTTCCGCACCCGGGCGGGTTTCGCGCAGCAGGTCGGCGGGCTTGCACCGGCGGCCGCACGCTACGCGGGCTTCTCGGCACGGCGCGCCATCTGGATCGCGCTGCTCACCTCGGGCGGCGCGGCGGGCCTGGCCGGCGCGCTCGAAGTGGCCGGCCCTCTCGGCCAGCTCACGCCGTACGTGCCGGCGGGCTACGGCTTCGCGGCCATCATCGTGGCCTTCGTCGGCCGGTTGCATCCGGTCGGCATGGTGTTCTCGGCCATCCTCATGAGCATGTTCTACATCGGCGGCGAGCTCGCGCAATCGCGCCTCGGCCTGCCCAAGTCGCTCACCGGCGTCTTCCAGGGCCTCCTGCTCTTCACGCTCCTGGCCTGCGACACGCTCATTGCCTACCGCATCCGCCGCAAGGCAGCGACCAAGGCCGCCGCCACCCACGCAACGAGCTCGCTGCAAGCCAGCACGCCGCTCACGGCTCCCGCCGCGCGGTCGACCGAAGGAGCCCTCTGACATGGACAGCTACGCACTCCTGCTGGGTTCGACCCTCAGCGCCGGCACCGTGCTCGCCATCGCGGCACTGGGCCTCCTCATCAACGAGAAAGCCGGCATCGTCAACCTCGGCGCCGAAGGCATGATGCTCTGCGCCGCCATCGCGGGCTTTGCGACGGTGGTCATCACGCACAACCCCTGGCTCGGCTTCCTGGCCGGCATGGCGGCCGGCGCATTGCTTGCGGCCTTCTTCGGCGTGCTGGTGATCTGGCTCAACACCAACCAGTACGCCACCGGGCTTGCGCTCAGCCTGTTCGGCGTCGGCTTCTCCGCGTTCGTGGGCATCAACTTCGTGCAGGCCAAGCTGCTCGAAAGCGTGTCGTATGCGGTACCAGTGTTCAGCGACATTCCGCTCATCGGACCCGCGCTGTTCCGGCACCACCCGATGGTGTATTTCGCGGTCGTCCTGACCGTCGGCCTGATCTGGTTCTTGTACCGCACCCGCGCCGGCCTGGTGTTGCGCTCGGTGGGGGAGTCGCCTGAATCGGCGCATGCGCTCGGCTACCCGGTGCGGCGCATCCGCTTCATGGCCGTGATTGCGGGCGGCGCGCTGTGCGGGCTGGCGGGCGCGTACCTCTCGACCGTCTACACGCCGCTGTGGGTCGAGGGCATGGTTGCGGGCCGCGGCTGGATCGCGCTCGCGCTCACCACCTTTGCCACCTGGCGGCCGATTCGCGTGCTGCTGGGGGCCTACCTCTTCGGCGGCGTCTCGATGCTGGGCTTTCACCTGCAGAGCAGCGGCGTCGACGTGCCGCCGCAGTTCCTCAGCATGCTGCAGTACATCGCGCCCATCGTGGTGCTGGCCCTGATTTCGCGAAACCCTGGGTTCATTCGCATCAACATGCCGGCATCCATCGGAAAGCCGTTCTACCCCGGCTCATAATCTTATTTTTCGTTTCCCGCCAACCTGTCCTTTTTTGAGGATTTCCGACAATGAATGATCTGAACAAGCGCTCTTCCCTGCTCAAGCTCGCCGCCCTGACCGCGGTGGCTTCGGCAGCCCTGATCGGCTGCGGCAAGAAAGAAGAGGCAGCGGCACCGGCTGCAACGCCCGCACCGGCTCCCGCGCCTGCAGCCGCCGCACCGGCCCCGGCCACGCCGCTCAACATCGCATTCGCATACATCGGCCCGGTGGGAGACGGCGGCTGGACCTTCGCGCACGACAACGGCCGCAAGGCGCTCGAAAAGGAATTCGGCGACAAGATCAAGACCACCTTCGTCGAGAGCGTGCCCGAGGGCGCCGACGCCGAACGCGTGTTCCGCGACATGGTCGGGCAAGGCAACAAGCTGATCTTCGGCACCACCTTCGGCTACATGGAGCCGATGCTCAAGGTGGCCACCGACAGCAAGGACGTGAAGTTCGAGCATGCCACCGGCTACAAGACCGCCGAGAACATGCGCACCTACGACAGCCGCACGTATGAAGGCGCCTACATGGCCGGCGTGATTGCCGGTGCCATGACCAAGACCAACACGCTCGGCGTGGTCGGCTCGGTGCCCATTCCAGAGGTGCTGCGCAACATCAACAGCTTTACGCTGGGCGCGCAGTCGGTCAACCCGAAGATCACGACCAAGGTGGTGTGGGTGAACGAATGGTTCAGCCCGCCGAAGGAAACCGAGGCCGCCACCGCCCTCATCAACGGCGGTGCCGACGTGCTGTTCCAGAACACCGACTCGCCGGCCGTGCTCAAGACCGCACAGGAAAAAGGCAAGCGCGCCTTCGGCTGGGATTCGGACATGACCGCCTACGGCCCCAAGGCCCACCTGGCTTCGGCCACCATCAATTGGGCTCCGTACTACATCAAGGCCACGCAAGACGCGCTCGACGGCAAGTGGGCCACCGGCCCAAGCTGGTGGGGCGTGAAGGAAGGTGCCATCGACATTGTCTCCATCGCCGAAGACGTGCCGGCTGACATCAAGACCAAGGTCGAAGAAGTGAAGAAGGGCCTGAAAGACGGCAGCTTCGTGATCTGGAAGGGCCCGATCCTCGGCCAGGACGGCAAGGAAGTGGTCGCGAAGGACGCCGTGGCCGACGACAAGTTTCTCTCGGGCGTGAACTTCTACGTCAAGGGCGTGGAAGGCAAGGTGCCGGGCGGAGACAAGAAGTAATCGCTTCGAGCCTCGCATCCAGAAAAGGGTCGCCTCAGGCGGCCTTTTTTGTTTTCAAGCGGCTGAAGATCAGCTTGGGCAGCCGCTCACCGGCCCTGAATCCGACACCGCCTCCACGCTGGCGCGCCCGCTGCGCGACCAGGCATCGGCCACGAGCGCAAGGGCGATGTCGTCGCTGCCCTGGCGTACCTCGATGCTGCGCCGCTCCTGGCGCCAGAAAGCGGCCTTGTTCAGCAGAAAGTCGGCTCTGCGGCCTGCGTCGAGATAGAACGGCGTGCTGTCGTGCTCGGGGCTCCAGGAGGCCACGCCCAGCTCGGTGGCGACTGCCTTTGCCTTCTCGGGCCCGCCGATGGCTTCGAGCAGTGCGAGCATCGTCGGCACCGACGCGGTGATGCCGGTGGTCGTGGCAACGCCGCGGTCCACCACGTAGCGCTGGTGCGGCACGTAGGTGGCGCCCGGGTGGCGCTTATGCAGCGTGCCGCGATCGTACCAATGGCCCGCAAAGCGACGCCCATCGAGCAGGCCGGCGCGGCCGACCACCAGCGCCCCGGAGCAGACGCCGATCACGCGCGCGCCCCGCGCCGCCTGCTGCTTCAGCCATGCGGAGACAGCGGGATCGTCGTCCGTGATCATCGCGGGCACGATCACGTAGTCGGCGCCCGAAGGGTTCTGCCGGTCGAAGCCGGCAAAGTCCTGCGCGCCGTCGATCTCCAGCGCGGGATACAGGGTCACCCGTCCGCTGCGCGGCGCCACGATGCGCACCTCGGCCACATCGGCACGCCTGAGCACCGCATGCGGCAGCAGCAGGTCGGTCATCTCGGTGCCTTCGTTCAGCGCGAGCACGGCAATCACGGGCCTGCCGGCACGAACCGGCTTCAGCGCATCGACAAAGGCCTGCTGTGCGCGCGCGAACATGGCCGCATCGGCCGGCGGCGGCGGCAGCAGCGGGGTGGCGCTTCCGCAAGCTGTTACCGCCAGCACGGCCAGCGTTGTAATACTTGCCTCTGCCAGCACTCGTAGTAACCTAAACATGCTGTCCCTCGATGACCGTGATGTCTTGAGCCTACGAATACCCACGCCCACCCACAAGGACGAAGAAGCCGCGGTTTCTGCCAGCGATGTGGTGCTTGTCGCGTTCGACGGTGTCGAGGCCATCGACGTCGCCGGCCCGGCGAGCGTGTTCAGCAAGGCCGAACTGCTGCGCCCCGGCAGCTATCGTTTGCACATCGCCTCGCCATCGGGCGGCAATGTGCTGACGAACGGCGGCCTGAGCTTTGCCGGAACCTGCAACCTGCGGCAATTGCCCGCGGCGATCGACACGCTCGTTGTCGCGGGCGGGGACGAACCGGGCGTGCGGACGGCCATCGTGGAGCAGCGCATCGGCGCATGGCTCGCAGAGGTTGCGCCCGGCGTACGCCGCGTTGCCAGCGTGTGCAGCGGGGCGTTCGCGCTTGCCGCGGCCGGCCTGCTCGACGGCCGCGAGGCCACCACGCACTGGCGCGCCTGCGACCAGCTGCAGGCGCTGTGGCCGCAGGTGCGGGTGCAACGCGAACGCATCTACGTGCATGACGGGCCGGTGTGGACATCGGCCGGCGTCACCACCGGCATCGAGCTGGCGCTCGCGCTGGTCGAAGACGATCTCGGCCATGCCGTGTCGATGGAGATTGCCCGCACGCTGGCATTGCCCATGCTGCGCGGGGCCGAGCAGCCGCAACTGAGCCAGGCGCTCGAGGCGCAGGCTTCGGCGAGCCATCGGCTGCGCGAACTGGTGGCGTGGATCGGCACGCATCCGCAGGACGATCTCTCGGTGGAGGCGCTGGCCGGGCGTGTGCAGATGAGCCCGAGGAATTTCGCGCGCGCCTTCGCGGCGGAGACCGGCCGCACGCCGGCGCGCTTTGTTGAACAGATTCGCGTGGCAGCCGCCGCGCAACTGCTGCGCCAGACGCAGTGGCCGCAAGACCGGATCGCGAGCCTCAGCGGCTTCGGATCGGTGGATGCACTGCAGCGTGCCTTCGCGCGGCAGCACGGCCTGACGCCGCAAGCCTATCGAACCCATGACCAAACTTGACGCTACCGCCCTTGCACTGATCGACAACTGCGCCCAAGCTTCCATCCAGCTCCTGGAACGCAACCTGACGCCGCACGGGATTTTGGCCGCGAGCCCCACCGAGGCGGCCGTGGCGCGGCGCTACACGCGCATCTTCGGGCGCGACGCCGCGATCTGCGTGATGGCGATGTGCGGCAGCGGCGTGCCCGCGCTGGAGAAGGGCGCCGTCGCCAGCCTCGATGCGCTCGCGGCGCAGCAGGCGGCCAACGGGCAGATTCCCAAATACGTCGACCCCGAAGGCCTCGACGCCGACTTCTGGTACCTGGGCTGCATCGATGCCACGCTGTGGTGGCTGATTGCTGTTGACCATGTGCGCCGCCATGGCCAGGTGGGTGCCTCGCACTGGAGCGGCGAGGTGGAGCGCGCCATTGGCTGGCTGCTGGCGCAAGAGCACCAGCATTTCAGGCTGCTGCAGCAGAACGAGGCCAGCGACTGGGCTGACATCATGCCCCGCTCGGGCTATGTGCTGTACACCAACGCGCTCTGGTACGAGGTGAAGCGCCGCTTCGCGCTGGAGCACGCCGAGGCCACCGAGCATCACTTCAATCACCTGTTCAATCCGTTCCAGCAAGACCTGCCCGAATACCATCGCGCACGGTTGCTTCGCCATTACGCGCGACGCGGCCGCGACGACCCGGGCCTGTATCTCAGCTTCGTCAATCTTTCATTCGTGGGCAACGAGGGCGATGTATTCGGCAACGTGCTGGCCATACAGAGCGGGCTGGCCGACGCTCCCATGGCGCGCCGCATCGTCAAGACCATCGTGGCCGCACGCGCTGCAGAACCTTACCCCGTGCGCGTGGTGCTGCATCCGCTCACGCGCGAGCATGCGCTGTGGCGGCCGTACATGGCGCGCCATCAGCAGAACGTGGTGCACCAGTATCACAACGGCGGCATCTGGCCCTTCGTCGGCGGCTTCTGGGTGATGGCGCTCGCGCGCATGGGCCTGCACGACCTCGCCTGGCCCGAGCTTGCGCGCCTGGCGCACGTGAACGAACTCGGCGGCTGGCGCTTTACCGAGTGGTTCCATGGCCGCACGCTGGTGCCGATGGGCATGGCGGGCCAGAGCTGGAACGCCGCCACCTTCCTGCTTGCGCAGCGTGCCCTGCAGGGCGGTGAGGCGGCCTGGTAGCTCAGACTGTGAGAACGATCTTGCCCACGTGCCCCGCGCGTTCGAGGTACTGGTGAGCCTGCACCACGTCGTCGAGCGCAAAGCTGCGGTCGATGCGCATCTGCAAGGCGCCGCTGGCCAGGCCCTCGTTGACGAAGCCCAGTCCGCGGCCGAACGCGTCCTCGTCGCGCGGCAGACCCATGGTGGGCGAACCGATGAACTCGAGAACCGTATAGACGTGGAAGCGCCAGCTCTTGCGAAACTGCGCAAGAACCGGGTACCTGAGCTCCGCGCCGCCGGAGAGCCCGTACAGCACATACCAGCCGCGTTGCGCGACCACGCCGCCCAGCCGCTCCAGCTGCGCACCGCCCACGCCGTCGTACACGAGGTCGACGCCGCGGCCATCGGTGAGCGCCAGCACGCGCCGGGCCACGTCTTCGTCCTGGGTGACCACCACATGCGACGCGCCCGCATCGAAAAGCGCCTGGCGCTTGGCGGCCGTGCGGGTGGTTGCAATGGCAATGATGCCGGCCGCGCGCGCCATCTGGAGCGCCGCAATGCCCGTGCCCGATGAGGCGCCTGTGACGAGCATCGTTTGCCCGCGCTGTAGCCGCGCCATCTCGAACATCGGAAAGTAGCCCGTCAGGTAGGCCATGTAGGCGCCGGCGGCTTGCGCGGGTGGGAGCGTTTCCGGGTAGCGGACCACGTGGGTCGCGGGAAACAGGATGCTCTCGCCATAGGTAGGGTAGCGGCCCTGATTGGCGCCGGGCAGAACCGCAACCCGGTCGCCGATGGAGAAGCCGCTGACACCCGCGCCCACCGCCTCGATGGTGCCGGCCGCCTCGTTGCCCAGCCCGGCCGGCAGGGTCGCGTCTTCGATGTACAAGTTCTGCCGCCACAGCGCATCGGCCCAGTTGAGGCCGATCGCCTGCACGGCGATGCGCACTTCGCCGGCGCCGGGCGCGGGCGTTTCGACCTGCTCAACCTTCAGCACCTCGGCGCCGCCGAACTCGTGGAAGCGGACCATCTTGCTCATGCGAAAAATCTCCGTTGAAAGACCGCGGCTGCGAAATCGCAACCGACCACGCCAATCTAGAGGCTCCGAGACAATCAAGGAAATCGATTCGCACGATATTCGGTATGCACACAATCGATAGCTTCAAGGCGCCTGAATGAAACCCTTCGAACTCAGTCGTATCGACCTGAACCTGCTCACTGTGCTGGCCGCGCTCATGCGCGAGCGCCACGTGAGCCGCGCCGCCGAGCGCCTGAACCTGGGGCAACCCGCGGTGAGCCACGCGCTCGCGCGGCTGCGCGAGCTCACCGGCGATCCGCTGCTGGTGCGCCAGGGGCGGATGATGGAGCCGACCGAGCGCGCGCTGGCGCTGATGCAAGGGCTTGGTCCCGCGCTCGAGCAGATCGAGGCAACGTTTCGGGCGCAGGCGGAGTTCGAACCCGAACGCGCCGCGCCGGTGTTTCGCATCGGCCTCACCGACGACCTGCAGATTGCCATGCTGCCGCGGCTGCTTCGCGCGCTCGGTGCCGAGGCGCCGCGCGCCAGGCTGGTCACGCTCACCGTCTGCTACCGCAACGCTGCGCAGCACCTGGACGACGGGCAGGTCAGTGCGGTGATGAGCTTCCTGAAAGACCTGCCCGCGGGTGCGAAGGTCCGCAAGGTTCGCACGGCGCGTTTCGCACTGCTGCGCACCGACACCGCCGCCGGAAAAATTTCGCTCGACGATTACTGCCGCCGCCGGCATGTGCTCGTGACCTACGCGGGCGACCTTTGCGGCACCGTCGACGAGACACTGGGCGCGCTCGGCAGGCAGCGCGATGTGGCCTTCTCGGTGCCGCAGTTCGGCAGCCTGCCCGCGGTGCTGGCCGGCACCGAGTTGCTGGCCACGGTGCCCGAGCATGTGGCGCAGGCGCTGTCGGCGCAGGGCGGGCTTCGCTACGAGGCCTTGCCGTTCGAAAGCCCGAGCTACCAGATCAAGCTGGCATGGCGCGCCGTAACCGACAAGGACCCGGCGGAGGCGTGGCTGCGCAAGGCGATGCTGCGCGCCTTTGGCGATTGAAGCAGCGCCGATATGATCGGCGCCAAACTCACTGGGAGACCGGTATGCGAGTGCACGGCAAGACAGGTTTTCTGGCCAGCCTGGGGGCCGCGCTGCTCTTTGCAGCCTTGCCGCTCAGGGCCGCATCGGCGGACGAGCCGGCCGTCTGGCCGACCGCCGGGTGGTTGACAAGCACACCCGAGGCGCAAGGCATGGATTCCGCCGCGGTCGCCAGGCTGGTCGACTTTGGCGCCGCGAACGCAATGGACAGCCTGCTCGTCACGCGCCATGGAAGGCTGGTTGCCGAGGCCTACTACGCACCCTACCGCGCCAATCTCAAGCATGCGGTGAACTCCACCACCAAGGCCGTTGTGGGAACGCTCACCGGTATGGCGATCCAGGACGGGCTGCTGGCTTCGCGCGACCAGCCGGTGATCGACTTCTTTCCCGAGCGAAGCATTGCGAATCTCGATGCTTCCAAGAAGGCGGTGACCATCGGGCACCTGCTCGACATGACTTCGGGCATCGACTGGAAGGAGAAGCTTGACGATTCGGTACCCGAGACAGCACTGCAGTTCGGGCGCAGCCGCGACTGGCAAGGCTTTGTGCTCGACCGCCCGATGGCACAGCCGCCCGGCGGAAGCTTCAACTACAACAGCGGCAACACGCATCTGCTGTCGGCCATTCTTGCGAAGAAGACAGGCGGCAGCACGCTGGCCTATGCGCAGCGCAGGCTGTTCCAGCCGCTGGGCATCGGCGACGTTCGCTGGCGCAAGGACCCGCAGGGCATCGAGACCGGCGGCTTCGGTCTTTACCTGCATCCGCGCGACATGGCGAAGATCGGCTACCTCTATCTGCGCAAGGGCCAATGGGAAGGGCGCCAGTTGCTGCCCACCGCGTGGGTGGACCAGGTCTTTCAAGCATCGGTGGACATGGGCTTCAAGAATGGGCCCGTCTTCCGTTATGCGAATGGCTGGTGGACCATTCCGGAAAAGCGCGCCTACATTGCGGCGGGCATGAACCGGCAGCTCGTCATCGTGATGCCGGACATCGACGTGGTTGCGGTCGTCACGGGAAGGCGCAACTACCTGCTGCCTCCGTTCATCGACATGATCGCGGGCTCTGTCCGTTCGGGCCGGCCGCTGCGCGACGACGGCGCTGCGCAAGCCCAGTTGGCCGATCGCATTCGCGCTGCGTCCGTAGAAAAGCAAAGTCCCGTGGCGCCCGCGCCGGAGCTTGCCGCGGCGGTTTCGCGCAAGGTCTGGCAATTCGACCGCAATGTGCTGGGGGTGAAGCGGCTGATGCTCGATCTCACGGCGGCCAACCCAAGCTACGAAATACTCTTCGACAACGGCCGCGCCGATGCGCCGGCCGAGCCGGTGACCGGGCCGCTGGGGCTCGACGGCTACTACCGCATCAACGAGAAGGTTGCCGACGCACCGGTCGCGGTCAGGGGCGACTGGACCGACCCGCAGAGCTTTCGCATCTTCTCGCGTTCGCTGAGCGATGGCGACGTGTCGATGTACCTGCTGCGCTTCGATGGCGCCAGGCTTAACGTGGCTTTCGAAAACAACCGCGGCTTCAAGGCCCAGGTGCAAGGCAGGGCCGCGGACTAGCGGCAGCCCTCGAATCAGGCAGCAGTCGCCGCGATTTTCTCGATGGCCTCCACGGCCCGGGCCAATCCGTTCTCCGCACGCATCTGCTCGCCCAAGGCATGCGCCTTGGCGCGCACCTCCGGGCGATCTGCAAATGCAATCGCCCGCGCCAGTTCATCCGCGCCCAGGCGGCTGCCTGCAACCGCCGCCGGCGCAACGCCTGCCAGCGCCAGCCGGTGCGCCCAGAAGAACTGATCGCCCGCAAAGGGCACCACCACCGACGGCACCCCCGCGCGTGCGGCCGAATGCGTGGTGCCCGAGCCGCCGTGATGCACCACCACCGACATTCGCGGAAACAGCCAGTCGTGCGGCATGTCGCCCACCACATGGAAGTTGGCGGGCAGCGACTGCACGTCGATGCCGCTCCACCCGGGGTTGAACACGGCGCGCCGACCCCCGACGGCATCGACCACCACCTGGCGCAGGCGGCCCGCATCGAAGCCGGTCATGCTGCCGAAGCCGATGTAGACCGGTGGCTCGCCCGCGGCGAGAAAGGTACTCAGCGGCTGCGGCGGTTGCCATTCCGGCGCCGGTGGAATCCACTGGCCGCAAACGGCTGCGTTCGCGGGCCAGTCGGCCGGCCGCGGCAAAACGCTGGGCGAAAAGCCGTAGAGCGCCGGGTGCGTGCTCCAGATGCGCCGGCGCGGCGGCAGGCCGCACACTTCGGCGCGCGCTGCATTCAGCGCCTGCCGGAATGCACGCCACAGCATTGCAGTGACCAGGTGATGGCTGGCGCGGTTCAGAACGCGCGGCACGCGCGAAGGCGGCAGGAAGGGTGATGCGAACTCACGCGTTGGGGTGAGCGGGAACATGCCGGCGCCAATGGCGGGCACATCGAGTGCTTCCGCCGCCGACAGCCCCACGAAAGCGGCGAGCCCTGCACACACGATGGCATCGCACCCGCGAGCGGCCTCGGCCGTTTGCCGCAGCCAGGCCGCGGCTTGCGCGTTGGCGATGTCCGCGAGCGCCTTGGCTGCCGCGCCGGGCCGGTCGCTCTGCGCCACCACGTTGGCAATGGCCCCGCCGGTGCCCAGCGCGCCGCGGATGTCGCCCGCCAAAGCGTGCGAGCGCACGCCGAGCCGCTGCGCGGTGCCCAGCGTGGATGCGTCCGCCAGCAGCACCGAGGCATGGCCTGCGTTGTCGAGCGCATGGCACAGCGCTGCGAGCGGACGGGTATCGCCCTCGGTGCCGTAGGTGACGATGGCGATCTTCATGCGCGCTTTCTCCGCAGTGGCTTGCCGGCGGCACGGGCGCCGCTGACAAAGATTTCGACAATGACCGCAAACTCGTCGCCGAGCACCAGGCCCGGCTGCGTGAGCCATCGCATCAGCGCGCCGAAGTACAGGTGGTGCAGCAGCGAAGCCAGGTGTTCGGCCGGCAGGTCGGCGCGCAGCGTGCCGTCTTGCTGAGCCTGCGCGATCAGCAGCGCAAAGAGCCCTGCAAGGTCGCGCGGGCGCCCTTGGGCATCGCCGGCGTCGAGCTCGTCCTCGATGTTGAGAAAGCGAAACCGGAAGTAGTCGAGCAGATAGGCCCGGTAGCGCTCCGACCATTCGGCCGACGCGTCGAGCAGCTGCATCAGCCGCGACTCGAAGCTGCCGGGCTTCTCGGCCAGGCGGCTCAGCCGTTGCGTGTCCTCGGCCAGCTCCTTGTGCACCCAGTGCGCGAGGATCGCTTCCTTGGTCGGAAAGTGGTTGTACAGCGTGCCCTTGGCCACATCGGCCTGCAGCGCGATCTGCTCCATGGTGGTGGCGTTGTAGCCGTTGGCTTCGAAGAGCCGCATGGCAATGGTTGCCACGCTGTCGAGCGTTTGGGCGCGGCGCCGCTCGCGCCTGCCTGTAGGTTCTGCGTCTGCCAAAGGTCAGCCATTGAAATATGAACGTCGTTCAAGTTTATACGATGTTCACGTTTGACGCGGGACGGTCGGGCGGTTGCGGGGAGAGCCACGCTCAAACTGCCGGTCGAGACCAAGGCAGCCGCCCCGCTCAGCGCAGGTTGAACAGCGCGGCCGCGTTGCCCCATGCAATGCGCTGCGCCACGTCGGGCGGCAGGTCGCCAAGCCAGGTGCGGTAGCCGCGCATGATCTCGTCGTAGGCGCTCCAGCGCTGGTTGACCCACGTGTCGGAGCCGACCACGAATCGGTCCGGGTACTTGAGCAGAAGCGCACGCCATTCGGGGCACAGCTTGCCGCCTTCGCAGGTGAGGCCGGGCCGGTAAGAGAGCTCGCCCATCAGCAGCGGATAGCGCTCCAGCAACGCCTGCACCCGCTCGATCGGCGCGCCGCCGATGCCCGTGTGCGCCCAGATGAGGCGCAGCGACTGGCCCTTCGAGGGCGCGTTGGCCATCAGCAGGTCGATTGCCACGTCGTCCACGTGCGCAAGCACCGCGAGCTTCTGCCGTTCCGCCAGCGCAATGAGCTTCCTGGCGACAGGGCCGTTGGCATTGGCGCTCTCGTACAGGTGGAATTCGCCGATGCCGCGATAGGGCCCGCTTGCGGTGCCGCGCGCCAGTTCGGTCTGCACCATCTCGTGGATGGTTTCGTCGCGGAACCAGTTGCTGTAGTCGTCGCGGTTACGGTACAGGCGCACGAAGGGCACCACGGTAACGCCCGCCTCGCGGGTTTCACGCGCCGCCGCCAGGGTTTGCGTGCCGGCGTTGGGCCGCGAGTTGGCGATGATCGCCTTCACGTTGTTGCGCTGCATGCGCGCGAGCGCTTCGGCCGGAGGATACGGCCCGGTATTGCCGTCCCAGGCTTCCTGGTTGTAGTGCAGGTGCGTGTCGAACAGCGGGCCGGCGTAGGGTGTCTGCGCAAAGGCGGAAGGCACGGCAACCGCCGAGCAGGCGGCCAGGAGCAGGGCTGCAATAGGCGCAATGGCTCTCATGGAATCCTCATGCGGGTAGATGCCCGATTATCCGGGCCGCGGCGGCCTCGCGCACGGGCGCGGCAGCGCTTATGCTGTGCGCAAATCACAACGCCTGATTTGCCCCACCATGACCGATTACCGACCCGTCTTCGACAAGAGCTTCGGCAACATTGCCGCCGACCGCCTGCCCGAACTGCTGCGCGCCATGCCCAAGGCCGAGCTGCACATGCACATCGAAGGCTCGCTCGAGCCCGAGCTGATCTTCGCGCTCGCGCAGCGCAACGGCGTGAGCATTCCCTACGCGAGCGTGGAAGAGCTGCGCCGCGCCTATGCCTTCACCAACCTGCAGAGTTTTCTCGACATCTACTACGCCGGCGCCAGCGTGCTGCTGAAGGAGCAAGACTTCTACGACATGGCCTGGGCCTACCTGGAGCGCGCCGCGGCCGACAACGTGGTGTGCACCGAGATGTTCTTCGACCCGCAGACGCACACGGCGCGCGGCGTGCCGATGGAGGTGGTGGTCAACGGCCTGCATCGGGCCTGCGTCGACGCGCTGCCCAAGCTGGGCGTGAGCGCGGCGCTCATCCTGTGCTTTCTGCGCCACCTGAGCGAAGAAGAAGCCTTCGAAACGCTGGAGCAGGCCCTGCCGTACCGCGACAAGTTCATCGGCGTGGGGCTCGATTCGAGCGAAGTGGGCCATCCGCCCGAAAAGTTCGCGCGCGTGTTCGCGCGCTGCCGCGAGCTGGGCTTTCACCTCGTCGCGCATGCGGGCGAGGAGGGCCCGCCAGAGTACGTGTGGAGCGCACTCGACGTGCTGAAGGTCGAGCGTGTCGACCACGGCGTGCAGAGCGCGAAAGACCCGGCGCTGATGAAGCGGCTTGCGCAAGAGCGCATTCCGCTCACCGTGTGCCCGCTGTCGAATCTCAAGCTCTGTGTGTTCCCCGATCTGGCACAGCACAACCTCGGCGCGCTGCTCGACGCGGGGCTGGTCGCCACCGTCAACTCGGACGACCCGGCCTACTTCGGCGGCTACATGAACCAGAACTTCACGCAGACCTTTGCGGCCACCGGGCTCAGCGTTCAGCAGGCATGGCAGCTCGCGGCGAACAGCTTCGAAGGCAGCTTCATCGACGCCAGCGCCAAGCGCGCCTACGTCGACCGGCTCAACGCCGTCTTCGCAACCTTCTGACCGCCGGCATCCGCGGCGGCATGTTGCCGCGGAACCAGCAGCGGCATTGCCACCAGCGCACAGGCACTGGCCGTGAGCCACACCAATGCCCAGCCCTGCAGGGTGAGCAGGTGCGGAATGGAAAAGGGCGTGACAAAGCACACCAGGAACACGCTGGTGTTCGCCATGCCCAGCGCGGTACCCGCACGCGCCGCACCGGCCAGCGTGGCCAGTTCCGTGTAGGCCACGCCGTGCCAGGCTGATACGCAGACCCCGCTAGCTGCCAGCAGCACTACCAGCGCGATGCGCAGCGCCGCTGAATCGGCCGTGTGCGTGCCAGCCGCCATCACCAGCCCCGCAAGGGCCGCGAACAGCAGAACGCTCAGTGCACTGCAGGCGCGCAGATAGGCGGGGCGGTTGCTGCGGCGGTCGGTCCAGCGGCCGCTCCAAACGCGCATGACCATGGCGCCGATCTGTATGAGCACCATCGTGGCGGTGATGGTTGCAAGCCCGGCATGGCCGAAGTCGTGCAGGAACACGGTGCCGAAAGAAAGCACCGCGAACTGCGGCGCGCACAGAATGCCGATGCCGGCCACGATGCGCCAGACGCGCGCGTCGCGCAGCGGGCCGCTCTGCGGTGAAGCCGGCGCTTGTGCAGTGCCGGCCTTTGTGCGCGGCGCAATCGGCGGCTCATGCACCCAGGCCCAGCTCATCACCGCGCTCAGCAGGCACAGCACCGCCAGCAGCCCATAGAGCGCGGCAAAGCCGAAGTGCAGCGCCACAAAGGGCAGCACCAGCGCGCCGATGCCGCCGCCCAGCGGCACGGCGGTCTGGCGGATGCTCATGGCGAGCCCGCGCTCGCCGGCCTCGAACCACGTCATCACCGCTCGGCCGCTCGCACCATTGACGCTGCCGCCGAGCAGGCCCACCAGCAGCAGTCCCGCGCCCAACGAGCCCAGGCCGGGAATGTGCTGCGCGCTGGGGGCGGCCCAGAGCGCCATTGCCGTGAGCGCCACGGCGGTGCTGCCCAGGCCCGTCAGCAGCACCGGCCTGTCGCCCCAGCGGTCGGTCAACAGGCCCCAGGGCAGCTCGCTCACCGCAATGCCCAGGCCCATGAGGCCCAGCACCAGGCCCAGCGTGGCGTTGTCGAGCTGGTAGCCCGTGCGCATGAGCACCGCGGTCATCGGAATGCCGCTGAAAGCCACGGAGAAGGCTGCGTTGGCGGCCACGCCCGCGGCCAGCACCTTCCAGCGGTGGCTGGGCCGGAACGAAGAAGAGGAGGTCGATGGGTTCATTTGCGGCGGAGTTTCCGCCGTTGCAAAGGTTTTGAAAATCAGAAAATAATGGGCGAACCGTCCAAAAAAGCAGGACGATCGTTGAAAGGTGAATCCATGTCCCAGGTGATGTTCGATCTCGACGTGCTGCGCAGCTTTTCCACCGGCATCGCACTGGGCAGCTATGCGCGCGCGGCCGACCGGCTGGGCCGCTCCACATCGGCGGTGAGCGCGCAGCTCAAGAAGCTCGAGGCGCAGGCCGGCACGGCGCTTTTCCGCAAGGCCGGACGCGGCCTGGAGCTCACCGATGCGGGCGAAACGCTGCTTGCCTACGCGCACCGCATGCTCGAACTCAACGAAGAAGCCGGTGCCGCCATGCGCGGGGCCGACTTGCAAGGCTGGGTGCGGCTCGGCCTGCAGGAAGACTTCGGCGAAACGCTGCTGCCCGCCGTGCTCGGGCGCTTTTCGCGCGCGCACCCCAAGGTGCGCATCGAAGCCTTCGTGGCGCGCAGTGCCGAATTGCGCGAGCGGCTCGAGCTTAGGCAGCTCGACCTGGCGCTGGCGTGGGACACCGGCGAGCAGATGACGGCGCACGGCGAACGTGTGGCGCGGCTGCCGCTGCAGTGGATCGGCCCAAGGGCGCCCGATGCGCTCGACGCGCCCTGGTGGAAAGAGCGCGAGCGCCGCCCCGGAGCGCGCAAGAGCAAGGAGCCGCTGCCACTGGTGCTGCTCGATGCGCCGTGCCCGCTGCGCGAGATCGTCACCGCCGCGCTCGACCGAGCGGGCACGCCGTGGCGGCATGCGTTCACCAGCGCCAGCCTTGCGGCCTTGTGGGCGGCCACCTCGGCGGGCCTCGGCCTTTCGGTGCGCACGCCGTTCGGGCTGCCAGCGCATGTGCGCCCCATCGACCGCACGGCCGTGGGTCTTCCGGCGTTGCCGCAGATGTCGCTCATGCTCTACCGCGCGCAGGCCGCGGCCGAGACCCCGGTGGAGCGGCTTGCCACGCTGCTGCTGGAGGCCGTGCGCCAGCATGTGCAGCTGGAGTCGGCGCAGCTTCATTGAGCGGCCCCGCTAGAATCCGCACCCCGCAGCAGGGCGTCCCGGCCTGCTGCGGGTTTTTGCTTTTCCGGGGCCATGTAGAGGACCACCATGTACAAAAACCTCGCGGGCCGCGCCGTTCTGGCGTGGGCAGCCGCCTGTTTTTTATTTCCCGCCTTTTCGCAACCGCAGGCTCCCAAGGAGCCGCTGAAGATCGGCTTCGTCTACGTGACGCCGGTTACCGATGCCGGCTGGGTGCGCCAGCACGAAGAAGGCCGCAAGGCCGTCGATGCGGCGCTCGGCGGCAAGGTCAAGACCACCTTCGTCGAGAACGTGCCCGAGGGGGCCGATGCCGAGCGCGTGATCCGCGACCTTGCGCAGCAGGGCAACCGGCTGATCTTCACGCCCAGCTTCGGCTACATGGAGCCGACGCTCAAGGTGGCGCGCGACTTTCCCGATGTGAAGTTCGAATCGGTCACCGGCTACAAGGCCGCGCCCAACGTGGCAACGGCCAACGCGCGCTACTACGAGGGCCGCTACCTCGCGGGCATTGCGGCCGGCCGCATGACCAGGACGAACGTGGCCGGCTACGTGGCGGGCTTTCCGATTCCTGAGGTGCTGCAGGGCATCAATGCCTTCACGCTCGGCATGCGTTCGGTCAACCCGAATGCGAAGGTGGTCGTGGTGTGGCTCAACGAATGGTTCGATCCGCCGAAGGAGCGCGACGCGGCCATGGCGCTGTTCAACCAGAACGCCGACGTCGTCGCCTTCCACACCGGCTCCACCGCGGTGATGGCCGCGGCCCAGGAGCGCGGCAAGATGGCCGTGGCCTACCACTCCGACATGCGCAAGATCGCGCCCGATGCGCAGATCGTCGCGGTCACCCACCAGTGGGGCGGCTACTACACGCAGCGCGCGCAGGCGGTGCTCGACGGAAGCTGGAAGAGCGGCAACGTCTGGGGCGGCGTGAAGGAAGGAATGATCCGCGTCGGCGACTTCGGCACCAAGGTGCCCAAGGCCGTGCAGCAGGAAGTGCTGGCGCGCCAGCAGGACATTGCCGCGGGCAAACTGCAGCCGTTTCGCGCGGTGAACAGCGACGTGCGCGACAACGAGGGCCGTGTCGTCATCGCGAAAGGTGCGCAGTTGAACGACGAGCAGATCCTGAAGATGAACTGGCTTGCCGAAGGCGTGCAGGGGCGCGTCACGCGTTAGCCGGGCGGGCTGCGCCTGTTGAGCGTTGGCATATAGCACTCATACGCGCATGGAAATCGCGGCGCTGCCGGGCTGGTTTACCCTCCGCAGCAACGATGAAAAAAGCCTACCGCGCCTCCCTCCTGCGATTCGACGACGCCGGACTGCCCGTTTTCGATGAAGACGGCCTGCTGGTCGTCGCCCCCGACAGCGCCGGCCGCCAGCGCGTGCTCGACGCCGGCAGCCATGCCGCGGTGTCGCCGCGCCACCCCGATGCCGAGCTGACCCACCTGCCGGGCCGCATCCTCGCGCCGGGCTTCGTGGACATGCACATCCACTTTCCGCAAACGGACATCATCGGTTCCCCCTCGCCGGGGCTCCTGCCCTGGCTGGAGAACTACACATTCCCGGCGGAAGCAAAATTCATCGACCCGTCGCATTCGAACGAAGTGGCCGGCGTGTTTTTCGACGAACTGCTGCGCAACGGCGTCACCACGGCGCTGACCTTTGCCACGTCGCATGTGGCGTCGGTCGATGCTTTTTTTGAAGGCGCCCAGCGCCGGGGCTTGCGCATGATCAGCGGCAAGGTGCTGCAGGACCGGCATTCGCCCGACGGCGTGCGCGACGAAACCGAGCAGAGCCTCATCGACTCGGAAGCGCTGATCCGCAAGTGGCACAACGCCGGCCGCCTGGGCTACGCCATCACACCGCGCTTTGCGCCCGCGAGCACCGACGCCCAGATGCGCGGTGCCGGCGAGCTGGCCGCCAAATACGCGGACACATGGATCCAGTCGCACGTGGCCGAAAACCGCGACGAGGTGGCGTGGGTGCGCGAGCTGTATCCGCAGGCACGTTCGTACCTCGACGTGTATGCCGGCTTCGGGCTGATGCGCGAACGCGCCGTGTATGCGCACTGCATCTACCTGGACGACACCGACCGCGAGCTGATGCGCGACACCCGAACGGCCGCCGCGGTAAGCCCCACCAGCAACCTGTTCCTGGGCAGCGGCTTCTTCGATTTCGGCGCGGCCGACCGCGTCGGCTACCCCTACGGCCTGGCCAGCGACGTGGGCGGCGGCACCAGCTTCAGCCCCTTCCACACCATGATGGCAGCCTACTACGTGGGCCGCGAAGGCCAGACCAAGACCGGCCTGAGCATTGCGCCTTCGCAGCTGTGGTGGCGCCATACCGGCGGCGCGGCGCGCGCGCTGGGGCTCGAAGGCGTGATCGGCAACCTGCAGCCCGGCTGCGAAGCCGATTTTCTGGTGCTCAACCCCCAGGCCACGCCTTTGATGGCCCGCAAGGCTGCCCGCGCGAACAACCTGGAGGAACTGCTGTTCTCGATGATCGTGCTGGGCGACGACCGGCTGATCGAGCGGACGGTGATCTCGCAGGCGGAATAGCTGCAGCCGGGAAGGCGAGGCATGGCACATGCCACAATTCGCGCCATTCCTCCCCGCAGCAGCATCAGCGACCGCATATGAGCATCAAGAGCGACAAATGGATCCGGCGCATGGCCGAGCAGACCGGCATGATCGAGCCCTTCGAGCCCGGCCAGGTGCGCGAGGCCTCTGGCCACAAGATCATCAGCTACGGCACTTCGAGCTACGGCTACGACATCCGTTGCGCGCCTGAATTCAAGGTTTTCACCAACATCCACAGCACCGTGGTCGACCCGAAGAACTTCGACGAGAAGAGCTTCGTCGACATGCACGGCGACTACTGCATCATTCCGCCCAACAGCTTTGCGCTGGCGCGCACGGTCGAATACTTTCGCATCCCGCGCAACGTGCTCACCATCTGCCTGGGCAAGAGCACCTATGCACGCTGCGGCATCATCGTCAACGTGACCCCGTTCGAGCCCGAATGGGAAGGCTACGTGACGCTCGAGTTCAGCAACACCACGCCGCTGCCCGCCAAGATCTACGCGGGCGAGGGCTGCGCGCAGGTGCTGTTCTTCGAGAGCGACGAGGTCTGCGAAACCAGCTACAAGGACCGCGGCGGCAAATACCAGGGCCAGCGCGGCGTCACGCTCCCCAAGACCTGAGAGGCCTCGCGCGGGGGTACCCCTCGCGTCCCTCCGCTTCCGGCGGCGTTGCCACAGGCATGCAAAAGCCTGTTTTGCTTACAAGGAACCGGCGCGGACAAAGTACCATCCAGCGACGCTCCGGCACAACTGCCCGGCAAGGAGACTGCGATGAGATGGGAAGGCAACGAACAATCGGACAACGTCGAGGATCGGCGCAGTGGGGGCGGCGGCGGTGGTGGCGGCTTCATCGGCGGCCGCAGCATCGGCATCGGCACCATCGCGGTCGCGCTGATTGCCGGCTGGATCTTCGGCATCAACCCGCTCACGGTGCTCAGCCTCCTGAGCGGCGGTGGCGATCCCGTCCAGGTGCAGCAGCAACAAGGGCCCGCACCCAAGCCGCCATCGGGCGACCGCGAGGCGGCCTTCGTCTCGACGGTGCTCAAGAACACCGAAGTGGTCTGGACCCACATCTTCCGGCAGAACGGCGGCACCTACCAGCCGCCCCGGCTCGTGCTGTTTCGCGGTGCCACGCCCACGGCCTGCGGCACCGGGCAATCGGCCATGGGGCCGTTCTACTGCCCGGGTGACAAGAAGGTCTACATCGACCTGAGCTTCTACGACACGCTGAAGAACCAGCTCGGCGCGCCGGGCGAGTTTGCACAGGCCTATGTCATTGCGCACGAGGTAGGCCATCATGTGCAGGACGAACTCGGCGTGACCGCCAAGGTGGACGGCATGCGCGGCCGCCTCAGCCAGTCGCAGAACAATGCGCTGAGCGTGCGCGTCGAGCTGCAGGCCGACTGTTTTGCCGGCATCTGGGCGCACCATTCGCAAGAGTCGAAGAAGTGGCTCGAGCCGGGCGACATCGAGGCGGCCATGAACGCCGCGCAGAAGATCGGCGACGACGCCTTGCAGCGTTCCGCGGGCCGCGCGGTGGTGCCCGACAGCTTCACCCACGGCTCCAGCGCGCAGCGCCAACGCTGGTTCGGCGCGGGGTATCAGAGCGGCGATATCAAGTCTTGCGACACCTTCAACGCGCGCACTCTTTGAGCCTTGGTGCGCTGCGGGGCGCATGGTTGCTGCAGATGATGCTATAGAATAAATAGCAATGTGGCCGGCGCGGACGTTGTCACGGCGCCGTCACTGCCATTTTTTGCGGCAATGCGACAATAGAAGGCTTAATGACAAGCTCCTTCTCCAATCTATCGCTGGCGGAACCGCTGGCGCGCGCCGTAGCCGAAATGGGCTACGAGACCATGACTCCCATCCAGGAGCAGGCCATTCCGGTCGTGCTTTCGGGCCAGGACGTGATGGGGGCCGCGCAGACCGGCACCGGCAAGACCGCGGCGTTTTCGCTGCCGCTGCTGCAGCGCATGCTCAAGCACGAGAACTCGTCCACCTCGCCCGCGCGGCACCCGGTGCGTGCGCTGGTGCTGCTGCCCACGCGCGAACTGGCCGACCAGGTGGCCCAGCAGGTCAAGCTGTACGCCAAGTACACCAACCTGCGCAGCACGGTGGTGTTCGGCGGCATCGACATGAAGCCGCAGACACTCGAGCTGAAGAAGGGCGTCGAAGTGCTGGTGGCTACGCCGGGCCGGCTGCTCGATCACATCGAAGCCAAGAACGCGGTGCTCAACCAGGTGGAGTACGTGGTGCTCGACGAGGCCGACCGCATGCTCGACATCGGCTTTCTGCCCGACCTGCAGCGCATCCTGAGCTACCTGCCCAAGCAGCGCACCACGCTCTTGTTCTCGGCCACCTTCTCGCCTGAAATCAAGCGGCTGGCCAGCAGCTACCTGCAGAACCCCGTCACCATCGAAGTGGCGCGGCCGAACGAAACGGCGTCGACCGTCGAGCAGCACTTCTACAGCGTGAGCGACGACGACAAGCGCCGCGCGCTCAAGCAGATCGTCAAGCAGCGCGGCATCACGCAGGCTTTCGTCTTCGTCAACAGCAAGCTCGGCTGCGCGCGCCTCGCGCGCTCGCTGGAGCGCGACGGTCTTCGCACCACGGCGCTGCACGGCGACAAGAGCCAGGACGAACGCCTGAAGGCGCTCGCCTCGTTCAAGGCGGGCGAAGTCGACCTGCTGGTATGCACCGACGTTGCGGCCCGCGGCCTCGACATCAAGGACGTGCCGGCGGTCTTCAACTTCGACATTCCGTTCAACGCCGAAGACTACGTGCACCGCATCGGCCGCACGGGCCGTGCCGGCGCCTCGGGCCTGGCCGTGAGCTTTGCCAGCGGCGGCAACGATGCGCGGCTGGTGGCCGACATCGAGAAGCTGATCAAGAAAAAGATCGAGCTCGAACCGGTCGAGTTCGAAGAAGACAAGCCGCGTGGCCGCATCAACGACGGACGCCGCCACTGGCGCGAAGAGGGCGAGGCCGGCGACGCACGCGACGTGCTCGATCAGCCGCGCGAGCGCAGCAGCATCGGCGTCGATGCGCGCCGCGGCGGCGGACGCCCGCATCGCGCGCCTTCCGCACCGCGCGATCCGTTCTTCGACAAGCCCTATGAGCCGGGCGAGCGCGAAGCCGCTCCCGACTGGGAAGCCGCCGCCAAGGCTGCGCCCGCGCGCGGCATCTCGAGCAACATCAAGACCAAGCGCAAGGTTGCGGCGCTGTTCAAGAGCGCCGAGACGAACTGACGAGGCTCGAGGCCTGCTTCGGCGAGGTTTCCCGTCCACAAAAAAAAGCCGGCGAATGCCGGCTTTTTCTTTGGGCCAATAGGCAGTGCGAAACGCTCAGATCACGTGAAAGTGGTGCGTGCCGTCGCGCGCCAGTTGTGCCACCAGCCCGAATTCCCAATCGAGGTACGCCTGCATCGCTTCGGCGGGCGCATCGGTGCCTTCGTACGGGCGGCGATAGCGGTCGGTGCGCGGCGTGGCCAGCCGCGTCTCGCCTGACTCGGGCTCCAGGCCCGCGGCAAACCACGCCGCATTGCCGCCGGCCAGCACCAGCACTTCCGCATCGCGCTGGCCGCGCGCATCGAGCAAGGTGCGCAAGTCGGCCGCGGCATAGCGCGCGAGCAGGCTGCTGCCGCAGGTGAGCACGTAGCGCTGCGACGGCGGAATGGCCGTGCTTGTGGCCTGCGCCAGTTGCGCGCGAATGGCGTACCAGGCGCCGGGAATGTGCCGCTTCACGTAGTTGGCGCTGGTGGTCACGTCGATGACCGCGGTGCCGGGCTGCGAAAGCAGCGCTGCCAGCGCCTTCGGCTCGATCTCGGCGACGGCGGCGGCAACCGGTGGATAGACAGGCGAAGGTGCCGCGGTTTCAGTGAACGACGAAGCCGCGGGCACCGCATCGGGCACATACACCTCCCAGCCCATCTGTGCGAGCCATGACGCGCTCATCGAGGCCCGCACTCCGTCGTCGTCCGCCAGCACGATGCGTGCGCCGCGCACCGGCACCTGATGGTCGGTTTCCTGCACCAGCTGACCGCCAGGCGCACTTGCAAACCCGGGCAGGTGTCCAGCCTCGTATTCCTCGGGCGTGCGCACGTCGAAGCGGTAAAGCGTGCGCTCCGGTGCTTCGAGCGTGTGCAGCGCATCGAGCGCGATGCGCCGCACGCCGGCCTTGTCGGCCACGCGGCGCGCATCGGCCTCGGCCTGTACGCGGTGCGCATCGGACACGGCACCGGGCGCGCGGCGGCTCGCGCCATGGTCGAGCACCTGCCCCGCGAGCTTCCAGCCGATGGTGCCGTTGCGCAGGGCAGCCACGGGGTTCGGAATGCCCGCGTTCACCAGCGATTGCGTGCCGATGATGCTGCGCGTGCGGCCGGCGCAATTGACGATCACCTGCGTGGCCGGGTCGGGCGCGAGTTCCCGCACGCGCAGCACCAGCTCCGCGCCGGGCACGCTGGTGGCCGAAGGAATGCTCATGGTCTGGTATTCGTCGAAGCGGCGTGCGTCGAGCACCACCACGTTCGCCTTGCCTTCGACCAGCGCCTTCACCTCGGGTGCAGAGAGCGAGGGCGTGTGCCGCTCGTGCTCGACCAGCTCTCCGAAAGACTTGCTCGGCACGTTCACGTCGCGAAACAGCTCGCCGCCGGCCGCGCGCCAGCCTTCGAGGCCGCCTTCGAGCAGGTGCACGTTCGTGTAGCCAAGCGCAGCCAGTGTTTGCGCGGCGAGCGGCGCCAGGTCGATGCCGCCGTGCGTGCCGTAGAGCACGATGAAGGTGCTGCGCCGCGGAATGCGCCGCCAGGCCTCGATCTCGATGCGCGAGAGCGGCAGGTTGGCGGCCCACAGCGGATGCTCCTGCGCGAAGGGATCTTCCTCGCGCACGTCGAGCAGCGCGGTTTCTTCGCGTGCGAGCAGGCGCGCGCGCACGACGGCAAAGGGCAGCAGGGGAAAGGCGGTGGTCGTCATGCGGATGTCGATCGGAGTTCGGCGGAGCGGTCCCACAGGTTGGGAAGAAGCGTGTTGGAGTAACCCGAAACAAAGGGCTTGCGTCCGCCCTCTGCGGGGTAAGTATGCCGCCGCACGGCGCCGATGTTGGCGCCGTACACGTGGATGCTGATGGAAACGCGGTCTTCATGCGCGTTGTGCACGCGGTGCAGGTCGCCCACGGTGGGCGACACGGCCTCCACGTCGCCGGCGTCGAGCCGCACGGCATCGCCTTGCGCGCGTGCCCGGCCGTCGCTGCCGACCGCATAGCCCTGGCTGTATTCGGCACCGCGCAGCATGCCGATCAGGCCCCACACGGTGTGGTCATGCACCGGCGTCGCCTGCCCCGGTCCCCAGACAAAGCTCACGATCGAGAAGCGCTCGGTGCTGTCGGCATGAAGCAGAAACTGCCGGTAGTGCACCGGGTCGGGCTGCGCGAAGGCATCGGGCAGCCAGTCGTCTCGCGCGACCAGCGTGCGAAGCAGCGCGCGGCCTTCGGAAAGAATGCGCGGCTCGCCGGGTGCGCTGTCGAGCAGCCGGCCGAACGCACCGACGAATTCACGCAGCGGCGCGATGGCCGCAACTTCGGCCACCGTCATGCCGGCCGTTTCCAGAGTTGCGCATCGGTGATGGCGCGCACGTCCACGCGCACCGGCAAGATGCCGTCGCGCGCCGAGCGGTCGGCCACCGCCTGCAAGGCAACGATGTCGGCTTCGGCCACCGGCCGGCCCGTGACCGAGGCACGCGCGGTGATGATGCGCGCCGACTCGATCGGCAACCGCGTGAGCTTGCTGTAGGCCTGCGCATACGCCTCGGGGTTGGCCAGCGCCCATTCGCCCGCGCGCGCCAGCCGGTCGAGAAACTGCACGATGGCAATGCGCTTGGCCGGATCGGCCAGCGAAGGCTCGCTGGCGGTGATGAAGCCCAGGGCCGTGTTGATGCCGCGCCCGTCGCGCAAGATGCGCCCGCCCTGCTGTAGCGCGATCGTGTAGTAGGGGTCGAACACGGCCCACGCATCGATCTGCTTCGAAGCAAAAGCGGCGGCCGCATCGGTCGGCAGCACGAACTTCACCGTGACCTCGCTGCGCGGCACGCCGGCTTCTTCGAGCGCGCCATACAGCTGGTACTGCGAAATGCTTCCGCGCGCGGACGAGACGATGACCGTCTTGCCGCGCAGGTCGGCCACAGTGCGCAAGGGCGAATCGGGTTGCACCACAATGCCCAGCGCGTCGGCCTTGCCCACGCGTGTGGCAACGATCTTCAGCGGCGTGCGGCCGACGGCGGCGGCCAGCACCGGCAGGTCGCCGGCCACGGCGGTATCGACCGCCGCACTGCGCTGCGCTTCGAACAGCGGCGCGGCACCCTGGAAGTTGGCCCAGCGGTAGGCGAAGGGCGCCTCGTCGAGCACCTTCGATGCCTCGAAGAGGGCGCGCAGGCCTCCGGCCTGGTCGCCGAGCACCAGCGTGGTCTGCGGCTGCTGCGCCCATGCACGCATGGAGCCGGCAGCCGCGAGGGCGAGTGCGGTGCCCTGCTTGAGCCAGCTGCGGCGCGACGCCTTGGAGAAGAGGAGGTCGGTCATGCGGTGGCTCCCGAAGACTGCAATGCGCGAGCGCCCGCCGCAACCAGGATGGCGTCGTTCTGCGGGGTATGGATGCGGCTGCACAGCACGTCGCGGTGGTGCCGCTCCAGCGGGTTCTGCCGTGCGAGGCCGTGGTTGCCGCTCAGTTGCAGCGCGATTTCGACTGCGCGCACCGCGTTGCCGGTCACGGTGTACTTGAGCAGGCCGCTCTCGGTGGCGGGCTGCGCGTGGCCTTCGTCGACGGCGCGGGCCGCATCGTCGAGCAGCACGCGGTTGGTGCGCAGCAGCGCGGCGATTTCTCCCACATGCTCCTGCACGCGCGGCAGGCTCACAAGCGGCGCGCCCAGGCTGCCGGGCGCGCGCTGGTTCAGGAACCCCGTCAACCAGTCATTCGCGGCCTGCGCCACCGCGTCGTAGAGGCTGCCGAGCAGCACGGCCATCCAGGCCTGCTGGGTGGCGTGTGCGTCGATGTCCGTCTGGCTGCCGGCATCGGGCGCCCAGTCGGCCGGAGCGCGCAGGTCGACAGCCTGGTCCAGGTCGATCGCGACGTTCTCGAACACCACTTCATGGCTGCCCGAGGCACGCAGGCCCAGATGGTCCCAGCTTGCGATCACGCGCACGCCGGGCGCATGGCGCGGCACCAGGAACACGCCGGTGCGCGGCGCGGCTTCGTCGGTGCGCGCCCATACGGCAAGCCAGGAGAGACCCTCGATGCCGGTCGTGTAGAGCTTGTGGCCGTCCATCTTCCAGCCGTTGCCTTCACGGCGAGCCACGGTTGCGGGCAGCCCGCCGCGCGCCGGCGAGCCGAGCGCGGGCTCCACGCGCAAAGCATTGATGAGCGCGCCGTGCTCCACCGCGTCGCGCAGCACGCGTTCGCGCAGGTGCAGCGGCCAGCGGCTGTCGCTGCGCGCAAGGGCGTGGTGCTGCAGGTAGGTCATCGTCAGGATCAACGCAGTGGCGGGCTCGCCGCGCGCCACCGCCGCAATCACGCGCCGCGCAGTGGCCAACGTGGCGCCGCCACCGCCTTGCGCCGCGGGCGCCACCAGGCCGATCAGGCCGTGCGATTGCAGCACCTCGAAGTTCTGGCGCGGAAAGGCGCCGCTTCGGTCGTGGTCGGCCGCAGTCGCCGCGAACTGGGCCGACAGGCGCGCGAGAAGGGCGCCGCCGACTGCGGCCGGAGCGGCGTTTGCCGTGGGGAGGTCGTTGGTGGCCGGCGGGCGGCGCAAGGGGAGTGCACTCATGGTTGCGCACAGTACCGGCCGCGCGCCGCGGCGGAAACGACGCATCCCGCATATGCAAACTCGTTTTTCTGCGTTCGCTTTTGCTGCGTGCGCCGGTACGGTCCGGTGCATGAAACCTGAATTCCCACTCGACAGGCGACGCCTGCTGCAGGCCGCCGCGGCCTGGAGCGCCATGGCCGCTGCAAGCGGCGCAGCGCGGGCCGCGGCACCGGCACGCGACCTCTCCGGCGTGACCCTTCGCGTGGGCACCTACAAGGGCCTGTGGCGGCCGCTGCTCACGGCCTCGGGCCAGGCCGACACACCCTACAAGATCGACTGGCGAGAGCTCAACAACGGCGTGCTGCACATCGAGGCCATCAACGGCGACGCACTCGATCTGGGCTCGGGCAGCGAGATTCCGCCGGTGTTCGCGGCGCGGCAGAAGTCGAGCGTGAAGCTGGTCGCCGTGACGCATGAAGACCTGAACAACCAGGCCACGCTGGCGCGCAAGGATTCGCCGATCCGCAGCATTGCCGATTTCAAGGGCAAGCGCGTCGGCTATGTGCGCGCCACCACTTCGCACTACTACCTGGCCAGGCAATTGGCGGAGGCAGGGCTCTCGTTCAGCGACATCCAGGCCGTGAGCCTCACGCCTGCGGATGGCCTTTCGGCCTTTGCGCGCGGCGATCTCGATGCCTGGGCCATCTATGGCTACAACGGCCAGCTTGCGCGCACGCAGTACGGCGCGCGCACCATCAAGACCGGCGTGGGTTATCTGTCGGGCAACTTTCCCATCTATGCCAACCCGCGCGCGCTGGACGATGCGCTGCGCCGCGCGGCATTGAGCGATCTGCTGCAGCGCCTGCAGCGCTCGTTCGCGTGGATCAACGGCAACTTCCTGGCTTACGCGCGTGCGCAGTCGGCCGAGACGCGCGTGCCCATCGGCGACCTGGTCGAGCTCTTCAACGGCCGCAGCGGCGACTACAGCCTGGGCCCCGTCACCGATGCGGTGGTGCGCAGCCACCAGCAGGTGGCCGACACCTTCCTGAAGATCGGCGTGCTCGACGGCCCCGCCGACGTGAAGCCCCTGTGGGACCGCAGCTTCGAAAGCGTGCTGCGCCTGCCTGCCGCCTGAACAACCACGCATCCACCTGAAAACACGAGGACACCATGAGCCAGAACGACGTTGAATTCATCGGCATGATCCAGGGCCAGAAGGTCTCGGAGATCCATGCCGCCAAGGGCCCCGCGATCGACCGCGACTACGTGCGCGCCTTTGCGCAGGCACATGAGAACGCGGGCTTCGACCGCGTGCTGGTGCCGCACCATTCCACCAGCCCCGATGCAACGCTGACGGTGGCCTATGCCGCCTCGGTCACCGAACGCATCCACTTCATGCTGGCGCATCGCCCCGGCTTTGTGGCGCCCACGCTGGCCGCGCGGCAGTTTGCGTCGCTCGACCAATTCAGCGGCGGGCGGCTCGGCGTGCACTACATCTCGGGCGGCTCCGACGAGGAACAGCGCCGCGACGGCGACTGGCTCGACCACGACCAGCGCTACGCACGCACCGACGAGTACCTGGAGGTGCTGCACAAGGTGTGGACCAGCGAGAAACCCTTCGACCACGAGGGCGCGCACTATCGCTTCCAGAACGCGTTCTCGGAAGTGAAGCCGGTGCAGACGCGCAACGGCAAGCCGCATGTGCCGGTGTATTTTGGCGGTGCCTCGGAGGCTGCGATTCCCGTGGCCGGCAAGTACGCCGACGTGTATGCGCTGTGGGGCGAATCGCTCGACCAGGCGCGCGAGCTCACGGCCCGCGTGCGGGCTGAGGCCGCGAAACACTCGCGCAGCGTGCGCTTCTCGGTGTCGTTCCGGCCGATCCTGGCGGAGACCGAAGAAGCCGCATGGGCGCGCGCCGAGAACATCCTGGCCGAGACGAAACGCCTGCGGGTGGTGCAGGGCTACAACCGCGGCGGGCCGCAGCAGAGCGAAGGCGCCAAGCGGCTGCTGGCCGCGGCCGAGAAGGGCACGCGGCTCGACAAGCGGCTGTGGACCGCGGTGGCGCAAGAAATTGGCGGCCGCTCGAACAGCACGGCGCTGGTCGGCACGCCCGAACAGGTGGCCGATGCGCTGCTCGACTACTACGACCTGGGCGTGACGACGTTCCTGATCCGCGGCTTCGATCCGCTGGAGGATGCGACGGACTATGGGCGCGAGTTGATTCCGCGCACCCGCGAACTGGTGGCGCAGCGCCTGCAGTCTCAACGCAAGGCGGCCTGAGCTATGAGTGCAGTTCTATCGATCGACTGGGATGCCGGCTTCGCGCTTCGGCGCAACCCGAATCCGCAGCAAAAATACTGGTTCGACCCCATCCCGCCGCGCACCAGCGTGCAGGCCGAGCGCCGCCACCGGCAGGAGCGCCTGGCCGGCGCCTTCCGCCTGTTCGCGCGCTTCGGCTTTGCGCAGGGCCTTGCCGGCCACATCACCGCGCGCGACCCGGAGCTCACCGACCACTTCTGGGTCAACCCGCTGGGCACCCACTTCTCGCGCATCAAGGTGTCCGACCTGCTGCTCGTCAACTCGAAAGGCGAGACCGTGATCGGCGACAAGCCGCTCAACAAGGCCGCCTTTGCCATCCATGCCGCGATCCACGAGCAGAACCCGAAGATCGTTGCCGCGGCCCACACGCACTCGACCTACGGCAAGGCCTGGTCCACGCTGGGCCGCAAGCTGGACACCATCACGCAGGACAGCTGCGTGTTCCACGAAGACGTGGCCCTGTTCGACGACTTCACCGGCATGGTGGTCGATACCAGCGAGGGCGATCGCATTGCACAGGCGCTGGGCGACAAGAAGGGCGCCATTCTCAAGAACCACGGCATCCTGACGGTGGGGCCTACGGTGGAGGCTGCCGCGTGGTGGTACATCGCGCTCGACAACGCCTGCCATACGCAGCTGCTGGCGGAGGCGGCCGGCAAGCCGCAGTCCATCGACGAAGCCACGGCACGCCACACCCACAGCCAGATCGGCGGCCCGGAGGGGGCCATCCATTCCTTCGACAGCCTTTACCAAGGCCTTGTCGAAGCGGAACCCGAACTGCTGGACTGAAGAAAACCTCTTGTCAGAGAGACCGACGATGAACCGACACCCGAACCGCTTGCGCCGGCAGATCATCACGCACGGCCTTGCCGCGGCCGCATCGGGGGCCTTGCCCACCTTTTTATTGAAGGCGAATGCGCAGGGCCGCCCAGTCCTCAAGGCCGGTGACCAGAAGGGCGGCCTGCGCGCATTGCTCGAAGCGGCCAACGGCCTGGAAGGCCTGGGCTACGACATCCAGTGGTCCGAATTTCCCGCAGCGGCGCCGCTGGCCGAGGCGCTCAATGCGGCCGCGGTCGACTCGGGCCCCATCGGCGATGCGCCGCTCATCTTCGCGCTCGCCGCCGGCACGCGCGTCAAGGCCATCGGCGCGAACCGTTCGGATTCCTACGGCACCGCAGTGCTGGTGCGGCCCGACTCGCCGCTCAAGACCGCCGCCGACCTCAAGGGCAAAAGCATTGCGACGAACCGCGGCTCCATCGGCCACTACGTCACGCTCAAGGCCATCACCGCGGCCGGCCTGAAACCCGAGGAGGTGAACATCCGCTTCCTCGCGCCGGCCGACGCCAAGCTCGCGCTCACGCAGGGCTCGGTCGATGCCTGGGCCACCTGGGAGCCCTACACCGCGCTGGCCGAGGTCAGCCAGCATGCGCGCGTGCTCGTCAGCGGGCGCGGGCTGCTGCCGGGGCTCAGCTACCTGGCGGCCACCGATGCGGCCATTGCCGCCAAGCGCCCGGTGCTGCAAGACTTCTTGCAGCGCGTGGTGAAAGCGCAGCTCTGGTCGTACCGCAATGTCGATGCCTACTCGGCTGCGCTGGCGCGCATCATCGGCATTCCGCCCGAGGCGGCCAAGCTGCAGTTCGAGCGCCGCCGGCAGAAGTGGATACCGATCGATGCGCAGGTGATTGCCGACCAGCAGGGCACGGCGGATTTCTACCGGCAGGTGGGGCTCATCAAGCAGCCGCTCGATGTGAAGGGCACCTTCGACACGGGCTTTGGGGTGGCCGCGGGCGCCTAGCCGCGCGGGTCGATCAGCCCGGCTTCTGCGCCTGCTCGCACGTCACCTGGATCAGCTCGCGCTCGTCCAGCGTGGCACCGATCCGCACCGCGCTCAGGCAGCCGCCCCAGACGCAGCCGGTGTCGGTCGAAAGCAGGTCGGGCCGCGAAAGCCAGCCCAGCGTGGACCAGTGGCCGAACGCGACCGTGGCGTTCGCGGTCTTGCGGCCGGGCACATCGAACCAGGGCATGAAGCCATCAGGGGCCGTGGCGGCGCCGTCCTTGCTGTCGAACTCCATCACACCATCGGCCGAGCAGAAGCGCATGCGCGTGAGCGCGTTCACGATGGCGCGCAGCCGGGCGCTGCCGCTGAGCTTGTCGTTCCATTGCGCCGGCTCGTTGCCGTACATGGTGAGCAGGAACTCGCCCAGCGCCGGGCCGCGCAGCACCGATTCGACCTCGGCCGCCAGCACCAGCGTGTCGCCCACCGTCCACTGCGGCAGCACGCCCGCGTGCACCATGAGCAGGTCGCCGCCGTCGATCTGCATGTGCAGCGCCATGTGCTGCTGGCGCACCCATTCGAGCATGGCTTCGCTGTCGGGCGCCTCGAGCAAGCCGGCCAGCGTGTCCTTGCGGCTGGGCTTGCGCGCGCCGTGCGCCACGCCCAGCAGGTGCAGGTCGTGGTTGCCCAAGAGGCTGAGCGCGGAGGCGCCGTAGCCCTGCACGCGGCGCAGCACCGCCGCTGAATCGGGGCCGCGGTTGACCAGGTCGCCGAGCAGCACGACGGTGTCGCGGCTGGGAGAAAAACCGATGTTGTCGAGCAGTTTCTGGAGGGCGGCGTCGCAGCCCTGGATGTCGCCGATCAAGTAAAGTGCCATTTCCTTATTTTCACCCCCTGTTCATGGACGTTCTCCTGCTGGCCTTGCTGACTTCGCTGAATGCGTTGTTCGCAATGTCCGAAATGGCCCTTTCAACCAGCCGGCGCGCGCGCCTTGCCGCGCTGGCCGAGACGGGAGATACCGGCGCGGAAGCCGCGCTCCGATTGATGGAGGAACCCACCCACTTCCTCTCGACCGTGCAGATCGGCATCACATCGATCGGCATGCTCAGCGGTATCGTGGGCGAGGCCGCCTTTGCCGCGCCGCTCGCCCTCTGGATGGAAAGCCTCGGCATGGGCCGCGGCACCGCCAGCGTGGTTTCCACTGCGGTGGTGGTGACCGGCATCACTTTCTTCACCATCATCTTCGGCGAGCTGGTGCCCAAGCGCATCGGCCAGCTCTACCCAGAGCCCGTGGCGCGCTGGGTGTCGCGCCCCATGCGCGGGCTGGCCAAGGGGGCCAAGCCCTTCGTGTGGCTGCTGGCGGGCGCCACGGCCACCGTGCTGAAGCTGCTGCGCATCGACGCCAATGCCGCCCGCTCCATGACCGAGGAAGAAATCTCGGCCAGCCTGGAAGAGGGCGTGGACGCCGGCGTGATCGAGCAGCACGAGCATCAGATGGTGCGCAACGTGTTCCACCTGGACGACCGGCGGCTGTCGTCGCTGATGATTCCGCGCGCCGACATCGAGTGGCTCGACGCATCGGACACCGTGGCGCAGGCGCTGAAGAAGGTGGCCGATGCGGGTGCACTCAACATCGTGCATTCGTGGTACCCAGTGTGCCGCAATTCGCTCGACGACGTGGTCGGCGTGATCAGCGTGGCGCATCTGCTGCGGCTGGGCACCGAGCACGCGGGCGTGCTCGGGCAAGAGGCTGCGCCGGCGGTGTTCGTGCCCGAAACCCTCACCGGCATGGAACTGCTCGAGCAGTTCCGCGAACGCGGCGGCCGGCTGGTGTTCGTGGTCGACGAATACGGCGTGGTGCAGGGCCTCATGACGCCGCGCGACATGCTCGAAGCCATCACCGGAGAGCTGCAGCCCGGCACCCTTACCGACGCCTGGGCCCGCGAGCGGCCCGATGGCGTGTGGGAGCTCGACGGGCTGATGCCGGTTTCGGAGCTGCGCGCGCGGCTCGGCATTCGGGAGCTGCCCGACGAAGAGCGCGGGCGCTACAACACCGTGGCAGGTTTGCTGATGGCCGTCTCGGGCCATCTGCCCAAGGCGGGCGAGGTGATCGAATGCGCGGGCTGGCATTTCGAAATCGCCGCGCTCGAGGGCCGCCGCATCGACCGCGTGCTGGCCGCGCCCGACAAGTCGGCGGCGCACGGCGACTAGCGCCTGCGCACTCCATCAGAATTCCAAGAAGACCACCAAGCGATCGCATGATCGCCAGCTCCACTATGACCGAAGACATCTACACCGAGCCGAGCGCCGACCCCGACACCCTTGCCAACCTGGGGCCGCTGCGCGCCATGGCCGGCATCTGGGAGGGCAGCCGCGGCGTGGACGTGAAGCCCAAGCGCGAAGGCCCCAAGACGCAGGTCTACGTCGAGCGCTACGAGCTGCAGCCCATCGATCCGCAGACCAACGGCCCGCAGCTGCTGTATGGCCTGCGCTACCACACCTACATCCACAAGCCCGGCCTCACCAAGATGTACCACGACCAGGTGGGCTACTGGCTCTGGGAGCCGGCCACCGGCACGGTGATGCACACGCTGGCCATTCCGCGCGGCCAGGTGGCCATGGCGAGCGGCCATGCCAAGGCCGGCGACACGCGCTTCACGCTCAGCGCCGAGCGCGGCAGCCTGGTGAACGGCATCGTGTCCAACCCGTTCATCGAACAGGCCTTCACCACGCTGGCGTGGAACATCACGGTCATCATCAATGCCGACGGCACATGGTCCTACGACCAGGACACGGTGATGCAGATCCAGGGGCGGGCCGAGCCTTTCCATCACACCGACCGCAACACGCTCACGCGGGTGGCGGAGCCGGGGCTCAACCCGTTGGCGATGCCCGACGCGCCTGCTGCGGTGGTGGTCTCGCCAAGATAGCGTCGGCAATCCTTACCACCGGATCTTCACGCCCACGCTGCCGTTCACGCCGCTCTTCGTGCGAGGCCCGCCGCCCGATGCCCAGTACTTGCCCAGCTCTCCGTACAGGCTCATGTTCTGGGTCAGCCGCAGCGTGGCGCCGGCCGCCAGTTCGGTGCTCGTGCCGCCCGTGCGGCTGGCAATGTCGGTGTAGGCCGCGGGCCCTGTGAAGCGGGTCACGTCGGTGCCGCTGCTGCTGCGGTAAACGTTGAGCCGCGCATAAGGTTGCAGCGGCCCTGCGGCGGTGGTCAGCTCGCCCTTGATGCGCACGCCGGCGCGCACCAGCCAGCCGCTGTGGCTGTCCTGCTGCACCACGGCGCCGACGATGCCGGTGTCGTCCAGGCTCACGCGCTGGTGCACCAGTTGCAGCTGCGGCTCGACGATCCACTCCGGTGAAATGCGGAAGGCTTGGCCCACCTCGATGGAAGCCAGCAGGCTGTGGCCCTTGCCCGAGCTGGAGGCGCCCAGGTCCGTTGCCGTGGTGTAGCGGTGGCGGCCGGCCTGCAGCACGCCGTCAACGTACAAGCCTCCGTCGTTCTTCCAGGTGGCGTAGGCGCCCAGGTATTGGCTGCGCAGGTCGTTGGAGCCGGCCGCGTAGCCCTGCACGCCGCGTGCAAAGCCGCTCACGCGCACGTCGCCCTCGAGCTGGCCGACGTAGATGCCGACGCGCCAGTTCGGATCGGCCCACAGGTCGTTGCCGGCCTGGAAGCCCGTGAGGCGCCCTTCGCTGCTGGGGCTGACGGTGCCGCCCTGGCTCACGGTGCGGTCCATGCTGATGATGCGGGCCCAGCCCTGGCGGAGGCCCTGGTTGGGCGTGGCAATGCCGGGCCCGCCCGCGTTTTCGTCGCCCACGCGCTGGTGGAGGTTGCCCACCATGGCCAGGTTGGACTGGCGGAACTGCTCGGGCAGGGCGGCGTAGAGCGGCACTTCGGCGCGGTAGGTGGGCACCGTGATGCCCGCCGGCGCGTTGGGAGAGCCGCCGTCACCGCTCAGCGGGTTGCCGTCGTCCAGTGCAGGCGCAGGCGCAGGCGCAGGTGCAGGTGCAGGTGCAGGTGCAGGTGCAGGTGCAGGTGCAGGCGCTGGTGGTCCCGGAGGAGCAGGAGGAGGCGGCGGCGGTGGCGGCGGAGGGGGCGGTGGCGCAATGATGATGCCGGACCGCAAATACCAG
>NZ_RWKH01000014.1:0-102500 GCF_003984625.1 Variovorax sp. DXTD-1
GCGCCCTTCGCTTTCTTCTTTATCCGGTATTCAGCGCCGGCGGCGCGCCGGCACATTCACCTTGCGGCGCGGGGCCCCTGGTGCGGACGCCAGCGCTGGCTCGGCCGCCTCCACGTCGGCACCACCGCAGCGCATGCCGTCGCGATCGATGATCGTCAGTGCCACCTGCTTGATGCCGAGACCGATCATGCCGATGCGCTCGGCCGCGGCACGGCTCAGGTCGATGATGCGGCCCTGCGCATAGGGACCGCGGTCGGTAATGCGCACCAGCACTTCGCTGCCGGTGACCAGGCTGCGCACGCAGACGCGGGTGTTGAACGGCAAGGTCTTGTGGGCCGCCGTCATGGCCATCATGTCGAAGCGTTCGCCGCTCGCAGTCTTGCGCTGGTGAAACGGAATGCCGTACCAGGAAGCCCCGCCGCGTTCATAGATCTCGCGGGGACCACCGTCGCCGGGCACGCCGTCGTCGGGCCCCGACTCGCCGGGCCCGGGCGCCGCGAGGTCGTAACGGACCGAAGGCACGTTCGAGCGCGCCGGCGCGCCTGCGGGTACAGCCAACTGGCGCGGCAATGGCGAAAGCTCTGCGTCTTTCGGGTCAGCCGCCGCGCCTTCGGTGGCCGGGGGCATGGCACAGCCGGCCAGCGCGCAGGTTGCTGCGACAAGGGCCACTCGCAAGGCCCCGCGCAGCGAGCTTGCTGCTTCCGCGCGCCCCCTCAATCGAGACGCTCCAGCACAGCCAGTGTCGGCGCCGACTGGTTCATCGTGTAGAAGTGCAGCGCCTGCGCGCCGCCATCGCGCAGGCGGGCGCAGAGGTCGGCCACCACGTCGAGGCCAAAGGCCTTGATGGATGCCGTGTCGTCGCCGAAGCCCTGCAGCCGCAGGCGAATCCAGCGCGGAATCTCGGCGCCGCAGGCGTCGGAGAAGCGCATGAGCTGCGTCGAGCTGATGATCGGCATGATGCCCGGGACGATCGGTATGTTGAGCCCCAGCTTGCGGGCGTCGTCGACAAAGCGGAAGTACGCCTCGGGGCTGAAGAAATACTGCGTGATCGCCGAATCGGCGCCAGCCTTCACCTTGGCGGCGAAGGCCTGCAGGTCGGCCTCGGGCGAACGCGCCTGCGGATGCACCTCGGGGTAGCAGGCCACCTCGATGTGGAAGTCGCATCCGGTTTCTTCGCGAATGAAGGCCACGAGATCGCTCGCGTACAAGAATTCGCCGCCGATGCCGTAGCCGCTCGGCAGGTCGCCGCGCAGTGCGACGAGGCGCTTCACGCCCATGGCCTTGAGCTCGGCCAGCTGTTCGCGCACCGTGGCGCGCGTGGCGCCAATGCACGAGAAGTGGCTTGCGGCGTCCACGCCCTCTGACAGGATCTCCTGCACCGCACCGAACGTGCCCTGGTGCGTGGAGCCGCCCGCGCCATAGGTGACCGAGCAGAACTCGGGCTTGCACGCATACAGCTGCTGGCGCACGGCGCGCAGCTTGACCGCGCCTTCGGGCGTCTTGGTCGGAAAGAATTCGAAACTCAGAGGAAGGCGCACCTGCGTCTCCTTAAGAGCCGTTCGCGCGAGCAACGCGCACGGCGTGAATGAAAAACTCGCGGTTGCCGTCGCCGCCGGCAATGGGGCTGTCGAACCACTGCAGCACGCGAAGCTCGAGCGCTTCGCAGGCATCGCGCAGGCGCTTTTCGACCACCGCATACATCGACTCGTCGCGCACGATGCCGCCCTTGCCGACCTGCCCCGGCTGCAGTTCGAACTGCGGCTTGACCAGCACCAGCAGGTGCCCGTCGTCGGCCAGGAACGGCACCACGGCCGGCAGCACCAGCGTTTGCGAGATGAACGACAGGTCGCCGACGATGAGGTCGAAACGCAGTTCGGAAGGCTCTTCGCCTTCTTCTTGAAGGTCGTCCGGCGACAAGGCTCGCGCATTGACGCCTTCGATGGCGACCACGCGCTCGTCCTCGCGCAACCGCGCATGCAACTGCCCGTGGCCCACGTCGACGCCCACCACCTTCGCAGCGCCGCGCTGCAGCAGGCAATCGGTGAAGCCGCCGGTCGATTGGCCGACGTCGAGGCACAGCTTGCCCGATGGGTCCAGGCCGCTTGCGGCCAGCGCACCTTCGAGCTTGAGGCCGCCGCGGGACACGTAGCGGGCCTCGGCCGCGTCGTCGAGTTCGACTTCGGCCGATTCGGGCACTTCGTCGCGGTTCTTCACGACGGAGCGCCACGCGTCGCCCGTGCCAGCATCGCGCCAGCGCATGCCGCCGGCAATCAGCCGCACGGCCTGCGAGCGCGACGCGGCAAAGCCGCGTTCCACCAGCAATTGATCAGCGCGCATTCAGTACCGGTACGTGTCCGCCTTGTACGGACCCGCCTTGTTCACGCCGATGTAGGCGGCCTGTTCGTCCGTCAGTTCGGTGAGCATCGCGCCGACCTTCTTCAGGTGCAGGCGCGCAACCTTCTCGTCGAGGTGCTTGGGCAGCACGTAGACCTTGCCGGCCTGGTAGGCATCGGGCTTGGTGAAGAGCTCGATCTGCGCGATGGTCTGGTTGGCGAACGACGACGACATCACGAAGCTCGGGTGGCCCGTGCCGCAGCCCAGGTTCACGAGGCGGCCCTTGGCCAGCAGGATGATCTTCTTGCCGTCCGCGAAGGTGATGTGGTCGACCTGCGGCTTGATCTCTTCCCACTCGTACTTCTCGATCGACGCCACGTCGATCTCGTTGTCGAAGTGGCCGATGTTGCAGACGATCGCCTGGTCCTTCATGGCAACCATGTGCTCATGGCGGATCACGTCCTTGTTGCCCGTGGTGGTCACGAAGATGTCGGCCTTGTCGGCGGCATATTCCATGGTGACGACCTTGTAGCCTTCCATCGCAGCCTGCAGTGCGTTGATGGGGTCGATCTCGGTCACCCACACCTGGGCGCTCAGTGCGCGCAGCGCCTGGGCCGAGCCCTTGCCCACGTCACCGTAGCCGGCTACACACGCCACCTTGCCGGCGATCATCACATCGGTGGCGCGCTTGATGCCGTCCACCAGCGATTCGCGGCAGCCGTACAGGTTGTCGAACTTGCTCTTGGTGACCGAGTCGTTCACGTTGATGGCGCGGAACAGCAGCGTGCCCTTGGCGCTCATCTCGTTCAGGCGGTGCACGCCGGTCGTCGTTTCCTCGGTCACGCCGATGATCTCGGCCGACTTGCGGGTGTACCAGGTCGAATCGACAGCCAGCTTGGCCTTGATGGCCGCGTAGAGGATGCGTTCTTCCTCGCTGGTCGGGTTGGCGAGCACGCCCAGGTCCTTTTCGGCGCGCTGGCCCAGGTGCATCAGCAGCGTGGCGTCGCCGCCGTCGTCCAGGATCATGTTGGGGCCTTCGCCCTTCGAACCCTTGGGTCCGAAGTCGAAGATGGCATGCGTGTAGTCCCAGTAGTCCGTCAGCGACTCGCCCTTGATCGCGAACACCGGCGTGCCGGCGGCTGCAATGGCCGCGGCGGCGTGGTCCTGCGTCGAGAAGATGTTGCACGAAGCCCAGCGCACGGTGGCGCCGAGCGCTTGCAGCGTCTCGATCAGCACGGCGGTCTGGATCGTCATGTGCAGCGAGCCCGTGATGCGCGCGCCCTTGAGCGGCTGCGCCTTCGAGAACTCCTCGCGGATGGCCATCAGGCCGGGCATCTCGGTTTCCGCGATGCGGATTTCCTTGCGACCCCAGGCGGCCAGCGACAGATCGGCAATCGCCTGGTCGGCGGAGGAAACGGGGGTGGGCTTGAGAACAGCGCTCATGAGAACTCCAACAAAGCTAGTTTGAAAGGTGCCACTGCGTTCGGGGAAAAAGACTCACCGCGAGAACAGCGGGTGAGCGTGGTTGCGATGTAGTCCGAGCCTCACGCCTGACGGCGCTGCAACGCTCCTCGGAACCGGGGATTGTAAACGGGGTGGGGAGGCGAGCCAATCGCCCGGGCATCCCACATGCCGGAATGCTAGGGCGTGCACGCCTCTTTTGGGTTACCAGGCAAGACCAAGGGAAATCCCGCAGGCAAATTTGTTGCCGGACCCATCGCCCGCGAGGCCGGCCCGGCGTATCGTGCCGAGGGACTTCGCCGTCCGGCCGGTCCTTGCCATTCACCCGTTCACCCGACACAGGAGATACCGCACCATGGCCACAGCCAAGAAAGCCGCCGCGAAGAAGACCACGGCCAGCAGCAGCGACAACAGCAACGGGAGCACCAGGGCATCCGCCCCCGATGCCGCCGACATGCTGAATCCGCTGAAGAATCTCAAGGCCATGACCGATCGCCTGCAGGGGCTCAACCTGACCGGCGGGGCAAGCAAGCTGCTCGAAAGCGGCCAGAAGGATCTGCAAGCGCTGATGCAGGCCAACGAAAAGTCCTACCAGGGCCTGCAGACCGTGGTGCAGCGGCAGACCGAGATGATCAAGAGCGCCATCACCGAATGGCAGACGGCCGCCAAGGAAATGCCCGGCAAGGACCCGAAGGCCAACTTCGCCAAGCTCGACGAACTCGGCCGCCAGTCGTTCCAGCGCGCCATCGACGACATCAAGGAGCTGGCCAACCTGGCCGCCAAGTCGCAGGCCGATGCGTTCGAACTGGTGCGCCAGCGCATCCAGGCCAATGTGGACGAAGTGAGCAAGATGCTGCAGCGGAAGTAAGGCAAGCAGCGATGGGGCCGGGCGAAGTCGCCGCGCGCACAGCCGCCTCCCGCAAGACACATCACAGCGCTCCGCCGCGGCCGGACTGCTGTTGCATGAAATCCACCCGAGCCCGCAATTTCCATGCGCGTGTGAGTTTTCGCATACAACACCCTGCCGCATTTTCGGGCATACGCCAACATTCATTCAAAATGACGTGTCGAATAGCAACAAATCAGGGGGTAAGGAATGCGCACGAGTCTTGCATTGGGATGGAGCACGGTCTTTTTGTCAGCGCTACTGACGGCGTGCGGTGGATCGAGCGGCAGTGGCGCCGGCACCAGTGCTGTTCAGCTGCCGTCGAAATCGAGCAGCTCCGAAACAGCGCCCAAGGCCGAGCAACCAACGCAGACCCCCTCCAACGCCCCCCCCGTCCTCATCGAGCCCAGGATTCAGACCCCGGAGAGCGCGTCCGTCGACGTCAGCCCGTTCAAGGACCGCGTGCTCCATCGGGGTCCGGTGCCACAGCAGGTGGTACTGCCCGCGTTGCCCCCGGAGAGCACTTTCCCGCTGAAGGCCGCGCCAGCGATGTTTGGTGTTCCGGCCAAGATCGGTGTTGCCCGTCAGATCGCGCAGAGCGCCAGCGCCGAAGCAGTGGCTGCCATGACCAGTTGGACTCCCTCCGACCGTGGCGGGAACCTGGCCGCGTGGCGCATTGTTTCTCCGAAGGCCAAGGGCGTTCGTCTCGGCCTGCGCGTTGAACACCTTCCGCTGGGCACCCTGGTCCGTTTCTATAGTGATGCGGGCGAAAAGATGTATGAGGTGTCAGCGCACGAGATCGCCACGGTCATTCAACGCAATCTCGATGCGGGCGATTCGAGTGAAAACGCACGAATTTACTGGTCACCCAACATGGGCGGCGAGGCCCTCACGGTCGAGCTCGAAATCCCGCCGAACGCCGCGCCGGAATCGGTCAAGATCGCGCTTCCTATGCTGTCGCACGTGAATATCGACATTACCAATCGGGAATCGTTCGACAAGATCGGCGAAGCGGGCAGCTGTAATCGGGACGTGAGTTGCGAGTCTCAATACGATGCGCTCAGCAAGTCCGTCGCATTGATGGACTTCGTCAAGGATGGAAGCAATTACGTGTGTACCGGCACATTGCTCAACGACCGCATGTCGACGGGGACGCCGTATTTCTTGAGCGCCAACCACTGCATCTCCAGCCAGACGGTCGCGTCGACGCTCTACACCTTGTGGTTCTACAAATCCGCGAGTTGCAACAGCACGCAGGTCAGCCCCGCACTGGCGGCCATGACCTCCGGCGCCACGCTGCTGTACGCACAAGCCGATACCGACACGTCTTTCATGCGACTGAACTCCCAGCCTCCAGCGGGAGCGCTGTTCGCAGGATCCAGCCCATTCGGACCCGACCTCTTCAACGGCCTCTCGAACGACGTCTATGGCGTCCACCACCCTGAGGGTGACCTGCAAAAAATCAGCGAGGGCACATACGTCGGGACGGCGGCCTGCGATACCGACAGCTGCAGGCTTTCATCGAGCAGTGCCGCAAAGCACCTGGCAGTGAGGTGGTACCGGGGCGTCACAGAAAGCGGCAGCAGCGGGTCCGGCCTCTTTCGCAGGCTGAACGGCAAGGACTATCTTGTCGGGCAACTGCAAGGAGGCTCGGCATCCTGCAGCCGGCCCCTCAGCTACGACTTCTACGGACGTTTCGACATCCCCTTCCAAGCCGTGCTGCGGCAGTGGCTCGACGCCCCTTCGACGACCGTGCGTACAACCGTTTATCGCTTCTACAACACCCGGACCGGTGCGCACTTCTATACCGCCAACGTGCCAGAGCGTGATCTCGTAATTACGAAGCTGCCGGAATACAACTACGAAGGCCCCGCCTTTTTCGCATTCGGTGCTCAGGCCCCCGGGACCACGCCGGTGCACCGGTTCTACAACACGCGTAATGGCACGCACTTCTACACCATCGATGAGCAGGAGCGCGCCAACATCGTCGCCACGCTGCCGTGGTACCACTACGACCACGTGACCTGGTTCGCCAGCACCTCCGAAGGCAACGGAGCGCAGCCGATGTTTCGCTTCTACCATGCGCGCAATCAAACTCACTTCTACACGATGAATGCAAGTGAGCGCGACAGCATCCGGCAGAACCTTCCCGAATACGCCTACGAAGGGCCCCGATATTTCGCCTGGGGCAGCCCATGAGCTGACGCGGAGCCTGGCACCGTGTTGGCCCGCGCAATGGTGGAATGCGTGGAGTAGCAAGAAAACAGAGAACATCGGCCTCTATGCGAAGAAAATTAACCGGCTTTTGCGCCCTGCTGCTTTGCAGCCTCATGCTTGCAGGCTGCGGCGGGGGGACCGAAAACGCACCGAGCGGCTTCGGGGTGGCGGGTCTTTCGGCAAAGGCCGCAGTTCCCGGCGGGTCGGGATCTACCGATGGGAGCGCACTTGCAGCGACAGCCGCGCGCGCAGACGGCAAGGCCGATGAGCTTTTCCCGGCCAATCGCCCGCTCGCAAGAAGCCCCTTCGCGTTCGCACGAAACGGTCAGTTCCATGTCTATGCCGCCAACGGTTCGCGGAAACGCCTCGAACTTAACTTTGATACCAAGAGCTACACGGTAGCGGACAATTTGGGGCACGGCACCTCCGGTACGTTCAGCGAGGATGCGACGGAACCGGGGACTTACATCTTCGCGAACACGCGCATCACGAGCGTCGTCAACACGGCACGCTTTCGCATCACTGCCGATGCAATCGTTGGCGCCTTCCCATTCGAAAAGCCTTGGTCGAATCCGGCCAGCTATGAGGTAGTGCCATTCATCGGGGCACGCGCTTTCGTTACGAATCCGGCTGAGCTCGATGGTTCTTACAACCGATTTGGCATCAGTCACAACAGCAATGGCTTTTCGGACTCGCAGATCCTTGCCATGCGAATTTCGGGGCACGGCACTGTGCTGGAGATGTGCTTTAACAACATCATCTATGCGATCGATGCCTGCCCTACCGCCTCGAAGCGGACCTACACCGTCACAGCATCGCCCGATTCCGTGTGGACGGCAACCGGCACAACACCTGCCGATCTACTTCAGTTTCGAATGGCGCGCATCGACGGGGAGAACGTCTGGTTGTCGGGTGGTTATACCGACTCGGCGACCGATGTCCGCGTCTTTCGTGTCGGGCTGCGCAATACTCCGAATTGGCCAAAGATCAGGTACATCGGAGCTTCGACGGAAGGCAGTTGGGGATCCAATGTCTTCGACACTGCAACTTCTGTGCGAAGAGCAATTACGCCGGAAGGTGGCACCAGCGACGTCATTCTCCCATTCACATCCATAAGCGGGCCTCAGGGCATTCGAAGCCTGAACGCCGCGGGACCGAAGAAATATTTCGCCATGCAGAACGGCGTGCTCTCCGTTATCGTGGGATCACGAAATCCCGATACGCAGGGATATATCCAGGTCAACCTGTTCAAGGAAGCGTTGGATGTGCGCAGCGGACGCTACACCGTGTTCGCAACGAATGGCACCGAGCAGTTGCTGGACGTCGATTTCGATACCCGACGATACGCGATGACGGCGCCCGGCGGTGACACTGCGACCGGGCCGTTCACCGAGGATCCGAACGATCCCGGAACCTACATCTTTTCGAACGAGCGCATCACCACGTTCTCGAACACCGCACGTTTCAGGGTAACGACCGATGCCGTCGTCGGTGCATTTCCGTTCGCTATTTTCAAGTCGGCACCTGTAGCCTATGCAGCGCAGCCATTCATCGCCGCTCGATCCTTCGTGACCAATAAAAGCGAACTGGCTGGCCTCTATGACGTGCTGATTGCATCAGGAAGCTCCAACAATAGCGGGTATATGGGGGCTTACTGGCAGTTGCGTGTTAATGACTCAGGGACCATCGCAACTCAGTGCTCCGCTGGCACATCGCCCTGCCAGGCACCGGCCGCTTCCCCGATTTCCTATGACTATTCGATCGCCTCGGGTGCATCCCCAGGCATATGGCTGCTCATGTCGAGTAACGGAGCGCCAACATTCGCTGTTCGCGTTGCGAAGATCGGAAGCCGGAAGATTCTACTGGAGGCGAAAGAATTCCTCAATATCTCAACGGAGCCGAACGCCCCGCAGCCCGCTTGGCTACTGCTAACAGGATTTCGCCAGCCGGCTCCCGGAAGCGTTGATGCCTCCTGGCCCACACTGGCCATGCACAGCGTCTCCACAGCGTCCACCTTTGGTACCGCCCTCACTGACGCGAGCAGCTACACAACCCAATACGTTCAGCCAAATGGGGCATTAACCACCGTGGCATCAACACTTCAGTCCGACCCGACCAGCTCTCAAGTACGAGTGGGGACGGATGTCGGCGGCGCCAGGTTTTTGGTACTTCAGAACGGGGCTATGGCTCTCATGATGCCGATGGGCCCAGCTATCAATCATTTGCATATTGGCCTCGCCAACTGACTCAACCATTCCAGAATGCAAGAATTGGTAGCGATGTTTGAGTCCACGGAGGAACCTCCAGAATCCCAGTCTGCGAAAATCGCGGGTTCTTGGAGCCCCCGTGTCATCACCTTTTGTTGCCGAAACCCGCCGCCGTCGCACCTTTGCGATCATTTCCCACCCTGACGCCGGCAAGACCACGCTGACCGAGAAGCTGCTGCTTTTCTCCGGCGCGATCCAGATCGCCGGCTCGGTCAAGGCGCGCAAGGCCTCGCGCCATGCCACGTCCGACTGGATGGAAATCGAAAAGCAGCGCGGCATCTCGGTGGCCTCGTCGGTCATGCAGATGCTGTACCGCGACCACGTGATCAACCTGCTCGACACGCCCGGCCACAAGGACTTCTCGGAAGACACCTACCGCGTGCTCACCGCGGTCGACTCGGCCCTGATGGTGATCGACGCGGCCAACGGCGTGGAAGCGCAGACGCGCCGGCTGATCGAGGTTTGCCGCCAGCGCGACACGCCCATCATCACCTTCGTCAACAAGATGGACCGGGAAGTGCGCGAGCCGCTCGACATCCTCGATGAGGTGGAACGCGAGCTCGGCATGCCCTGCGTGCCGATGACCTGGCCGGTGGGCCAGGGCAAGAGCTTCCGCGGGATCATGAACCTGCGCACGCAGGCGATGACGGTGTTCGAGTCGGGCAGCGAGCGGCTGCCGCACGACTTCGAGACCATTGCGCTCTCGGAGCGCGACACGCTCACCCAGCGCTTCGGCGCCGATTTCGAATCCGCCATGGACAGCATGGAGCTGGCCACCGGCGCCTCGCCCACCTGGGACCGCGAGGCGTTCCTCGCCGGCAAGCAGACGCCCGTGTTCTTCGGCTCCGGCGTGAACAACTTCGGCGTGATGGAAGTGCTCGACGCGCTTGTCGACTTGGCACCGCCGCCGCAGTCGCGCACCAGCACCACCATGGTCAACCGCCAGCCGGTGGTGAAGGAGATCCAGCCCGAAGACAAGGACTTCGCGGGCGTGGTCTTCAAGGTGCAGGCCAACATGGACGCCAACCACCGCGACCGCATCGCCTTCGTGCGCATGGCCTCCGGCAAGTACACGCCGGGCATGAAGCTCAAGGTGCAGCGCACCGCCAAGGAGCTGCGCCCCACCAGCGTCGTCACCTTCATGAGCCAGCGCCGCGAGGCGGTCGAAGAAGCCTATGCGGGCGACATCGTGGGCTTTACCACCCACGGCGGCGTGCAGTTGGGCGACACCATCACCGACGGTGCGAGCCTGCAGTTCACCGGCTTGCCCTTCTTCGCGCCCGAACTCTTCATGACCGTGATCCTGAAGAACCCTCTGCGCACCAAGCAATTGCAGCAGGGCCTCGCCCAGCTCGGGGAGGAAGGTGCCATCCAGGTGTTCCGCCCCGAGATCGGCGGCCCGATGCTGCTCGGCGCGGTTGGCCAACTGCAGTTCGAAGTGGTGCAGCACCGGCTGAAGGCCGAGTACGACGCCGACGTGCGGCTAGAGGGTTGCCAGTACACCGGCGCACGCTGGATCACGGCCGACTCGCCGGCCGAACTGCGCGAGTTCGTCAACGCCTATCCGCAGCGGATGGCAAAGGACGCGGCCGATACGCTGGCCTTCCTGTGCACTTCGCCCTACGACGTGCGGCTGGCGCAGGAGCGCTTTCCGAAGATTCACTTCCATCCGCTGCGCGAGCACGCGGGGCTGGCGCTGCAGAGCGCGGGCTGAGCCGGGCATGCGCCAGCCGTCCTCCCCGCCGCCCTCCTCCACCCACCTGCTGCCACTGGCGCAATGGCCGGTGGCGGCGCGCGGCAACCTGATCGGCGTGTTCACCGACATCGACGACACGCTCACCACCGAAGGCGCCATCACGCCCGATGCACTGAAGGCACTGGCCGACCTGAAGGCGGCCGGCCTCCATGTCGTGGCGATCACCGGCCGTCCGGTCGGCTGGAGCGTGCCTTTCGTTTCGGCATGGCCGGTCGATTCCATCGTCGCGGAGAACGGCGCGGTCGCCTTGCTGCCCCCGCAGGAAGACAAGCTGCAGAAGCGCTACCAGCAGGACGCGGTAACCCGCGCTGCCAATTTCGACCGCATGCAGACCGTGCTGGCCCGTATCGAGCGCGAGATTCCAGGCGCCCGACGCGCTACCGATTCGCCAGGCCGCGAGACCGACATCGCCATCGACCACAGTGAGTTCACGCAGTTGAGCGACGAAACCATCGCACAGGTGGTGGCGCTGATGCGAAGCGAAGGCATGCACGCCACCGTGAGCAGCATCCACATCAACGGCTGGTACGGCGACAACGACAAGCTCGAAGGCGCACGCTGGATCGTGCGCGAGCTCTGGGGCCGCACGCTCGACGACGAGCTCGACCGCTGGGCCTATGTGGGCGATTCGACCAATGACCAGCTGATGTTCCGCATCTTTGCAAGCAGCATCGGCGTGGCGAACGTGGCGCGCTTCGTGCCGCAGCTGGAGCATCTGCCCCGCTACATGACCGAAAGCGAGCGCGGGGCGGGTTTCAGCGAAGCGGCGCGAGACGTACTGGCCAGCCGCACCGCCGGCTGACGGCAGCGGGCCGCCCGTCCTCAGTTCTTCGCCAGGCCCAGCTTCTCGATGACAGCCTTCTCCTTCACCACGGTCTCCTGCGCAAACTTGGTATAGGTTTCCGAGCTCATGTAGTTCGGCAGCATGTCGTAGCGGCCGAGCGAGGCCACGTAGCTCGGCTCTTCCATGGCCTGCTTGAACGCGTCGTGCAGCTTCTTCACCACCTCGGGCGGCGTGCCCTTGGGGGCGCCGATGCCGAACGGCGAGTTCTGCACCAGGTCGTAGCCCAGTTCCTTCAGCGTCGGCGCATCGGGGAACTTGGCCAGGCGCTTCTCGCCCCAGGTGTTCAGCACGCGCAGCTTGCCGGCCTCGACTTGCGGCGCAAAGCCGGTGCTGTCGGCGGCGGCCATGAGCTGGCCGCTGACCACCGCGAGCATCAGGTCGGCGCTGCCCTTGTAGGGCACGTGCTGCAGTTCGATGCCGGCCTTCTGCGCAATGATTTCGGTTGTGAGGTGCGGACTGGTCAGGTTGCCGGTGGAGCCGTAGGTGAGCTTGCCGGGGTTGGCCTTGGCGTAGGCGACGAAGTCGGCCCAGGTCTTGAAGGGGCTGCTGGCCGGCACCACGATGCCGAAGGCGTAACCCGTCACGTTGATGACGTAGCTGATGTCCTTGAGCGGATCCCAGTTGATCTTCGTGGTGTAGCCAAGGCGGAACACGCCAAGCGGAATCTGCGCGACCGTGTAGCCGTCGGGCTGCGAGGTTTGCAGCGCCTGCGCGGGCAGCGTGCCGCCGGCGCCGGGCTTGTTGTCGACGATGACGGGTTGGCCGAGGATCTTGCTCGCGTTGTCGGCCAGCTGGCGCATGGTGATGTCGGTCGGGCCGCCCGCCGGGAAGGCGATGACCAGCTTGATCGGCTTGCTGGGAAAGGCCTGGGCAAGCGCCGCCAGCGGAAAAGCAAGACCGCACGCGGCAAGCGTGGCGGCACAGAGAAGGGAACGGCGGGACATGGCGGAGGACTCCTGAAACTGAAATGAACCGCGCATTGGGCCTTGCCCCGCCGCCGCCCGCAATCGGGGCTCACCCGACTGCTGTCGCCGAGGTTCCTCAGCCGGCCGCCTGGCCGAATCCTTCGAGCACGTTCGCGGTGTTGATGCCCACTTCCGCGACCGCGTAGCCGCCTTCGAACACGAACACCGTGGGCAACCCCGCGCCAGCCAGGTCTTCGCCCATGCGCAGGTAGTCCTCGCTTTTCAGCTGGAACCCGGAGATCGGGTCACCCTCGAAGGTGTCGACGCCGAGCGACACCACGAGGGCACCCGCCTTCACTCTCGCGATGCCGTCGAGCGCCGACCTGAGTGCCGCGCGCCAGATGGAAAAATCGGTGCCGCGCGCGAGCGGCAGGTTGTGGTTGAAGCCCTCCCCTTCGCCCGCGCCGCGCTCGTCGGCATGGCCCAGGTAATACGGGTAGTCGGTGAGCGGGTCGCCGTGCAGGCTTGCAAAGTGAACATCGCTCCGCTCATAGAAGATGGCCTGCGTGCCGTTGCCATGGTGGTAGTCCACGTCGAGCACCGCAACGCGCTCCACATCGGCGTCGCGCAGCGCCTCCGCGGCGACGGCGGCATTGTTGACGAAGCAGTAGCCACCGAAGAAATCGGCGCCCGCATGGTGGCCCGGCGGCCGCGTGAGCGCAAAGGCGGAGCGCCGCCCGCCGATGACGCGCTGCGCTGCGGTCCATGCGCAGGCGGCGCCATGCCGCGCCGCGGCCCAGCTGCCGGCCGTGAGCGGCGTGCCAGCGTCGAACGAGAACAGGCCCAGGCGGGCCGGAAAGCTCTGGGGCAGCACATCGGTCCGCATGCCGCGCGTGGGCCAGTACGAAGGCAGCGCATCGCGCGAGGCATTGGCCGCGTCGAGCGCCACCCACTCCTCCCAGGCATGCGCAATGAAGTCCAGGTAGCGCGGCGCATGCACCTTGGCCAGCAGGGCTTCGTCGAAATCATCGGGCGCCTGCAGCGGGCCCAGGCCCCGGCGATCCAGTTCATGCTTTACGTGGTCGACGCGGTCGGGCACCTCGAAGCACGGCACCAGCTCGCCGCGGAACATCTCGACTTTGCCCTGGTGAAGCGCGTGCTGGTCGTTGTAGATGGTAAGCATGCCTCGATCATGCCGCACGCCGCAGCACCGCGCGGCGCCGGCCCGACGCGGTCAGGCCGAACAGATCCTTCGGGTCGTCCAGCTCGGGCACCAGCGCAATCTGCTGGCCCACACCCCGCTCGATGGCCAGCTGGTGGATGTAGCGCAGCGCGGTGTAGTCCTCGAGCGCGAAGCCGACCGAATCGAACACCGTGACCTGGTCGGCGGTTTCGCGGCCCGGCACGTCGCCGACAAGCACCTTCCAGAGTTCGTGCACCGGAAAGTCGGCCGGCAACTGCTGGATCTCGCCCTCGACGCGGGTCTGCGCCTCGTACTCGACGAACACGCGCGCGAGGCGCAGCACGTCGGGGTGCAGCTCGGTCTTGCCGGGCGAATCGCCGCCCACGGCGTTGATGTGCATGCCGGGCTCGATCATGTCGGGCGTGAGGACGGTGGCCTGCCCTTGAAATGCGGTGACGGTGGTGACGATGTCCGCGCCGCGCACGGCGTCCGCCACGGAGCGCGCGCGCACCACGTCCAGCGGTGTGCAGGCGGACAAGTGGCGCACCAGCTTGTCGGTTGCCTGGGGGTCGATGTCGAACACGCGCACTTCCTCGATGCCCAGCAGCGCATGAAAAGCCAGCGCCTGGAACTCGCTTTGCGAGCCGTTGCCGATCAGCGCCATGCTGCGCGAGCCAGTCGGCGCCAAGGCCTGCGCCGCCATGGCCGAAGTGGCGGCGGTGCGCAGCGCGGTGGTGAGCGTGAGTTCGGACAACAGCACCGGGTAGCCGGTGTCTACCTCGGCCAGCACCCCGAAAGCCATGACCGTGGGCAGCCCGACCGACGTGTTGTGCGGATGCCCGTTGACGTATTTGAAGGCGTAGGCGCCGTCGTCGGCCACGGGCATCAGCTCGATCACGCCGAGATGCGAATGGCTGGCCACGCGCGCTTTCTTGTCGAACTCGCGCCAGCGCAAGAAATCGTCGCGCAGCGCGTCGGCCAGCGCCTTGAGAAATTGCGGGACGCCGGTTTCGTCCACCAGGCGAACCAGGCTGTGAACATCGATGAAGCGGGTCATGACATGGCTCCTTGCGTAGCCCGGCACGGCGCGTCATCCCGTCACACGATTCACTCACTCCACCATGGCTGATTCAGGATGCGCCTGCGCCAGGGGTCGAGGCCATTGTGCGCCTGCTTGCGTCAACGTGCCAGCACTGGCGCCAAGGCCACGCCCGTGTGGGTACCCAGCCGCACCACCTCTTCCGGCGGCGCCGCGGCCACGATGCGCCCGCCGGCATTGCCGCCTTCCGGGCCCAGGTCGATGATCCAGTCGGCCTCGGCGATCAGGTCGAGATCGTGCTCGATCACCACCACGCTGTGGCCACCGTTCACCAGCCGGTGCAGCACGTGGATCAGCTTCTCGACGTCGGCCATGTGCAGGCCAACTGTCGGTTCGTCGAGCACGTAGAGCGTGTGTGGCGCCTTCTGCCCGCGGCGCGTGATGTCGTCGCGCACCTTGCTGAGCTCGGTCACCAGCTTGATGCGCTGCGCCTCGCCGCCCGAGAGCGTCGGCGAAGGCTGCCCCAGCGTGAGGTAGCCCAGGCCGACGTCTTTCAGCAGTTGCAGCGGATGGCTGATGTTGGGCATGGCGGCGAAGAACTCTACCGCCTCGTCCACTTCCATCTGCAGCACGTCGCCAATGCTCTTGCCGCGCCAGCTCACGGCCAGCGTCTCGGGGTTGAAGCGCGCGCCGTGGCACACCTCGCAAGGCACCTTCACGTCGGGCAGGAAGCTCATCTCGATGGTGCGCACACCCGCGCCCTCGCAGCCGGGGCAGCGGCCTTCGCCCGTGTTGAAGCTGAAGCGCGCCGGGCCGTAGCCGCGCGCCTTGGCCTCGAGCGTGTCGGCAAACAGCTTGCGGATGGTGTCCCAGAAGCCGATGTAGGTGGCCGGGCAGCTGCGTGGCGTCTTGCCGATGGGGGTCTGGTCGACCTCCAGCACGCGGTCGATGGTTTCGTAGCCCTCGACGCGATCGCAGCCGGACCACGCCGGGCGCTTGCCCGCGGCATCGGCGTCGCGCCCGGCCTTGGTCATGCGCTGGATCACGACCGCCTGCACGCTGGCCAGCAGCACGTCGCGCGCAAGCGTCGACTTGCCCGAGCCGCTCACGCCGGTGACCACCACCAGGCGGTGCAGCGGCAACGTGGCGGTCACGTCCTGCAGGTTGTGCAGGTCGGCGCCGTGCACGGTGAGCCAGTTGCCGCTGTCCTCCGCCTTCGGGTCCGGCGAGGGAATCAATCGGCGCGCCTGCAGCGGGTGCTTGATGGCGTCGCGCAGGTAGCGGCCGGTTTGCGAATCGCCCGCCGATTGGATGTCGGCCACCGAGCCTTCCGCCACGAGGCGGCCGCCCCGTTTGCCGGCGCTGGGGCCGATGTCGATGATGTGGTCGGCACGGCGGATGGTGTCTTCGTCGTGCTCCACCACCACCAGCGTGTTGCCCTTGTCGCCGAGCTTGTGCAGCGCGTCGAGCAAGATCTGGTTGTCGCGCGCATGCAGGCCGATGGTCGGCTCGTCGAGCACGTAGCACACGCCCTGCAGGTTGCTGCCGAGCTGCGCCGCGAGCCGAATGCGCTGCGCTTCGCCGCCGCTCAGCGTGGGGGCGCCGCGGTCGAGCGTGAGGTAGCCCAGGCCCACCTCTTCGAGAAATTCGAGCCGGCTCTTGATCTCGGGCACCAGGTCGCGCGCAATCTCGGCTTCGCGGCCTGTCAATGCGAGCCCTTCGAACCACTGCCGCACCTCGGTCACGCTCATGCGCGCGAGTTCGGTAATGCCGATGCCGCCCATGCCGTCCGCCAGCGATGCGCCGAAGCTCACCGCGCGCGCCGTGGCATTGAGCCGGGTGCCTTCGCAGGTGGGGCACGCCACGTCGGCCAGGTCTTCCACCTCGGGCTCCGCAAAGGTCTGCTCACGGCCCTTGTTGTCGTCGTCGCGAATCGAGTCGTCGAAGACCTTGCGCTGGTCCTTGCTGAGCTTGACGCCGGTGCCTACGCAGTCGGGGCACCAGCCGTGCTTGCTGTTGTAGCTGAACAGGCGCGGGTCGAGCTCGGCATAGCTGGTGCTGCAGATCGGGCAGGCGCGCAGCGTGGAGAACACGTTCACGCGGCCGATGCCGTGCGCCGATACGCCCGCCATCATCGCGGCCTTCAGGCCGTCGAGCTCGCTCAGCACGTGCACCACGCCCTTGCCGTGCTCGAGCGCCTTGGTCAGCGCCTCGCGCAGTTCGGTTTCCTTCGACGGCAGCACGTCGAGGCTGGCCACCGGCAATTCGATGCTGTGCTCCTTGAAGCGGTCGATGCGCGGAAAGCCCGTGGTCGGAAGAAACTCTCCGTCCACACGCAGGTGCGTAAAGCCGCGCGGACGGGCCCAGTCGGCGAGCTCGGTGTACACGCCCTTTCGGTTGCTCACCAGCGGCGCCAGCAGGCCGATGTGCTGGCCCTTGAAGTTGCGCATCAGCTGCGCCGCAATGCTGTCCGGCGTTTGCGGCTGCACCGCCGCGCCGTCGTGCGTGCAATGCTGGATGCCCAGCTTGACGTACAGCAGGCGCAAAAAGTGCCACACCTCGGTGGTGGTGCCCACCGTGCTCTTGCGGCCGCCGCGCGACAGGCGCTGCTCGATGGCCACCGTGGGCGGAATGCCGTACACCGCATCCACTTCAGGCCGGCCCGCGGGCTGCACGATGCTGCGTGCATAGGCGTTGAGCGATTCGAGATACCGCCGCTGCCCCTCGTTGAACAGAATGTCGAAGGCCAGTGTCGACTTGCCCGAGCCGCTGACGCCCGTCACCACGCTGAACTTGCCGCGCGGAATATTGACGCTGAGGTTCTTCAGGTTGTGCTCGCGCGCGTTGACGATCTCGATCGCGTTGCTGCCGGGTGCCGTCTTGGCATTGGCGACGTAGCGCCGCGCTGCACGCTCGGCCACCTTGTAGGCCTCGGGACCGACGGCCAGTTCATAGTCGGCCAGCGCCGCGCCAGTGAGCGAAGCGCGGTTCTCACGCAGCTGCTCCGGCGTGCCCTCAGCCACCACTCGGCCGCCGCCCTCGCCGCCTTCGGGGCCAAGGTCGATGCACCAGTCGCTCGCGCGGATCACGTCGAGGTTGTGCTCGATCACGATCAGCGAATGCCCCGCGTCCAGCAGCTTGCGCAGCGCGCGCATCAGGCGCGCAATGTCGTCGAAGTGCAGTCCGGTGGTCGGCTCGTCAAAGAGAAACAGCGTGCCCTTGCGCGCGACCGACTGCTTGCTGGCCGTGCCGTTCTTTGCCGCTTCCGCCAAAAAGCCCGCGAGCTTCAGGCGCTGCGCCTCGCCGCCGCTCAGCGTGGGCACGGGCTGGCCGAGCTTGACGTAGTCGAGCCCTACGTCGGAAATAGGCTGCAGCACGCGCAGCACGTCGCGGTCGGCCTCGAACACGGCGGCCGCTTCGGCCACGGTGAGCTCGAGCACGTCGGCCACGTTGTAGCTCTTGCCCCTGCGCTCGACCTTCACTTCGAGGATTTCAGGCCGGTAGCGCTTGCCGTCGCAATCGGGGCAGCGCAGGTACACGTCCGACAGGAACTGCATCTCGACGTGCTCGAAGCCCGAGCCCCCGCAGGTCGGGCAGCGCCCGTCGCCCGAGTTGAAGCTGAACTTGCTCGCGGTGTAGCCGCGCTGGCGCGAGAGCGCCGCGGTGGCGAAGATCTCGCGAATCGCGTCCCAAGCGCCCACGTAGCTCGCCGGGTTGGAGCGTGCCGTCTTGCCGATGGGCGACTGGTCGACAAAGACCACGTCGCCCAGGTGATCGGCGCCCAGCAGGCGGTCGTGCGCGCCGGGCGTTTCGGTGGCTTTGCCAAAGTGCCGCATGAGCGCGGGTGCCAGCACGTCCTGGATCAGCGTCGACTTGCCCGAGCCGCTGACGCCGGTCACGCACACCAGGCGCGCGAGCGGAAACTCGACCGCCACGTTCTGCAGGTTGTGCTCGCGCGCACCTTCGAGGATGAGGCGGTGCGTGTTCTCGCTCACGAGCCGCTTGAAGCCCATGCCGATTTTCTTGCGCCCGCCCAGGTACTGGCCGGTGAGCGTGTCGGCATCGCGCAGCTGGTCGGTGGTGCCGTCGAACACGATCTGCCCGCCGCGGATGCCGGGGCCGGGGCCCATGTCGATCACGCGGTCGGCCGCCAGCATCACGGCCGGGTCATGCTCGACCACCACCAGCGTGTTGCCGGCATCGCGCAGGCGCAGCATGGCCTCGGTGATGCGGTTCATGTCGCGCGGATGCAGGCCGATGCTGGGCTCGTCGAGCACGAACAGCGTGTTGACCAGCGAGGTGCCGAGCGCGGTGGTGAGGTTGATGCGCTGCACCTCGCCGCCCGAGAGCGTGCGGCTCTGGCGGTCGAGCGTGAGGTAGCCGATGCCCACGTCGTGCAGGTAGCGCAGGCGTGTGGTGATTTCTTCGAAGAGGAGCTTGAGGGCCTGGGCTTCGCCCTGCCTTGCACCTTCCCCCGCTGGGGGAAGGTGGGGATGGGGGCTCCCGGCCTCCACCACCGCCACAGCTTTTGCAGAGGCCGCGTGCCCCCACCCCAGCCCTCCCCCAGCGGGGGAGGGAGCCAAACCCATGCGGTCGAAAAACTTGCGCAACCGCTCGATCGGCAGCAGCATCAGGTCATGCAGGCACAACCCCGGCAGCGCTTCGAGCTGCGCACGCGTCCACTTGGCGCCGGTCGGCATGAATCGCTTGGCGGGATCGAGCACCGCGTCGGCGTCTTCCTTGCTGCCGATGCGCCACAGCAGGCTGTCGAGCTTGAGCCGGGCGCCGCTGCAGACCGGGCACGGCGTGTAGCTGCGGTATTTCGACAAGAGCACGCGAATGTGCATCTTGTAGGCCTTGCTCTCCAGGTAGCCGAAGAAGCGGCGCACGCCGTACCACTGCTTGTTCCAGTTGCCTTCCTTGTAGTTGGGCGTGCCCTCGATCACCCAGTGCTTCTGCTCGTCGGTGAGCTTGTTCCAGGGCGTGTCGCGCGGAATGCCGGCCGCCTCGGCGTGGCGCATGAGGTCGTCCTGCGCTTCTTTCCAGGCGGGCGTCTGAATGGTCTTGATCGCGCCGGCGCGCAGCGTGAGCTTGTCGTTCGGAATCACCAGGCCCAGATCGACGCCGATCACCCGGCCGAAGCCGCGGCAGGTGTCGCAGGCGCCCACGGCCGAGTTGAACGAGAACATCGACGGGATCGGGTCGGTGTAGCGAATGTCGCTTTCGGGGCAGTGAAGGCCGGTGGAGAACTTCCATACGTCCGTCGGCGCGCTCTCATCCGCGCCCGTGGCATGCACGGTGACACGCCCGCTGCCGCGCTTGAGCGCCACTTCGATGGCTTCGACCACGCGCGAACGTTCGGCGCTCGAAATGCGGAAGCGGTCGGCCACCACATCGAGCATCTTGCGCGGCCCCGTGGGCGTGGCCACTTCGCGCTCCGCCTGCACGCGCGTGAAGCCGCTGGCCGACAGCCACTGCGTGACTTCGTCTGCCGTGGTGCCCGCGGGCAACTCGACCGGAAAGGTGACCACCAGACGCGGATCGCCCGCCGCAGCCGCCCGTTCGGCAATCTGCGCATAGATGCTGTCCGGCGAATCGTGGCGCACAGGCAACGCGGTTTCGCGGTCGAACAGCTGGGCCGCGCGCGCGTAGAGCAGCTTCAGGTGGTCGTTGAGCTCGGTCATGGTGCCGACCGTGGAGCGCGAGGAGCGCACCGGGTTGGTCTGGTCGATGGCGATGGCGGGCGGCACGCCCTCCACCTTGTCGACCGCCGGCTTGTCCATGCGGTCCAGGAACTGGCGCGCATAGGCGGAGAAGGTCTCCACATAGCGCCGCTGGCCTTCGGCATAGAGGGTGTCGAACACGAGGCTCGACTTGCCCGAGCCGCTGGGCCCGGTGACCACGGTCATCTCGCCTGTGCGGATGTCGAGGTCGAGGTTCTGGAGGTTGTGCTGGCGCGCGCCGCGAATCCGGATGGAGCCCTGTGTCATGAGTGCCTTGGGGGTGGGGCAAACATTCTAGGGAGTGGCTGGTGACGAATTCGTGCACTCCGCCACATGGACTCTGCCCGTGCAGGGGTTTATACGGATTCAGTCGAAGACACTTTGAGTAACAAATAGACGATTTTATTTACGTTTACTCGAACACCTCCGGACGACCACCCATGAAGACGCTGCACGCGCTTTGCGCCGCCCTCCTGACGATGGCCGCTACGGCCGCTTCGGCCCAGATCCTGATCGGCCAGACGACCGGCGTGACCGGCTCGGTGGCTGCCAGCGTGAACGAAGCCCTGGGCGGCGCCCAGCTGGTGATCGACGCCGCCAACGCCCAAGGCGGCATTCACGGCGAGAAGATCGAGATCCTCCGCATGGACGACGCCTTCGACGTGAAGCGCGCCAGCGAGAACGCCCGCGTGCTGATCGAAGACAAGAAGGTGCTGGCGCTGTTCCTGAGCCGCGGCACTCCGCACTCGCAGGCCATCGTGCCGTGGCTCGACAAGCACGGCGTGCCGCTCATCGCACCCTCCACCGGCGCCATGGCGCTGCACAAGCCGGTTCTCAAGCATGTGTTCAACGTGCGCGCCACCTACCAGCGCGAAGCAGAGAAGGCGGTTCAGCACCTGCTCACCACCGGCCTTGCGCGCATTGCGGTGGTCTACGTGACCGACTCCTTCGGCCAGGACGCGCTCGAAGGCGCAATGACCGGCTTTACCAAGGCCCAGGCCAAGCCCATCGTCACCGTGCCGGCCGACCGCGAGAAGCCCGACTACAAGTCCATCGTGCCGGCCATCAAGGACGCCAATGCACAGGCGGTGCTGTGGATCGGCTCGGGCACTGCGGTGGTCGAGGGCATCAAGGCGCTGCGCGCGTCCGGCTCCTTCGCGCAGGTGGTCACCTTGTCGAACAACGCCTCGTCGGGTTTCATCAAGCAGTTGGGCGATACGAGCAAGGGTGTGATCGTGACCCAAGTGTTTCCCAACGAGCGCTCCATCAGCTACCCGATGGTCAAGGAAGCCATGGCGCTTGCGCAGGCCAAGGGCCAGACAGAACTCTCGCCCGCGGCGCTCGAGGGCTTTGCGTCAGCCAAGGTGCTGGTGGAGGCACTGCGCCGCGCCGGGCCCAAGCCCACGCGCGCCAAGGTGCTTGCGGCGCTTGAAACCCTGCGCGCCTATGATCTCGGCGGCCTGGAGGTGAGCTATTCGCCGCAGGACCATTCGGGCATCGACTTCGCCGACCTGGCCATCATCAGCGACGGCCGCTTCAAGCGGTAAACCGCGCCCGCGCGAGCCACGTTGTTGCGGAGCTCCCTGCCCGTTCCATAGGAAACTATGGTTTGACAGGGTTTCCACGAGCGAGTGAACGCCACTCGCTGCAACACATTGCGCATCTTCCGACGGAAGCATCCGCTTCGCGTAAAGGCTCGTTCGATGAAGATGTACAGGTTCCGCGCCGCCGCGCTTTTCTTGGGCGTGGCCTTGGCCATGGCGGTCTCCGGCGCATCGGCGCAGATCGTCATCGGCCAGTCGGCCGACCTGTCGGGCCCGGCGGCGGTGGGCGTGAAGGAAACGATCATGGGCTCGCAGCTGGTCATCGACCATGTGAACGCCCAGGGCGGTGTCCACGGCCAGCAGATCGAGGTGATCCGGCTGGACGACGGCCTGGACCCCAAGCGCTCGCTCGAGAACACCCGCATCCTCATAGAGGACAAGAAGGTGCTGGCGCTGCTGCTCAACCGGGGCACGCCCAACACCCTTGCCGTCATTCCCCTGCTCGACCAACACGGCGTGGCGCTGGTCGGCCCTTCGACCGGCGCCATGGCGCTGCACAAGCCGCTGCAGAAAAACGTATTCAACGTGCGCTCGACCTACCAGCGCGAGGCCGAAACGGCGGTGCAGCACCTGTACACCACGGGCATCCAGCGCATTGCCGTGGTGCAGGCCGACGACTCGTTCGGCAGGGACGCAATGGAAGGCGCGAGCCGGGGCTTCGAGCGGGCCGGGCTGGCGCCGGCCGTGCTCGCGCTGGCCGACCGCAGCAAGCCCGACTACGCGGCGATCGTGCCGCAGCTCATCAGGGCCAACGCGCAGGCAGTGCTGTGGATAGGCTCCGGCACCGCGGTGACCGATGGCGTGAAGGCGCTGCGTGCCGCGGGCTCGGCGGCGCAGATCATCACGCTGTCGAACAACGCGGCGTCAGGCTTCATCAAGGAACTCGGCTCCGCCAGCACCGGCGTGATCGTGACGCAGGTGCTGCCCTACGAGCGCGCGCTCGGCCATCCGCTGGTGAAGGAAGCGATGGCGCTCGCGCAGGCCCGGGGCCAGACCGAGCTGTCGCCGGCATTCCTCGAAGGCTTTGTGGCCACCAAGGTGCTGGTGGAAGCCCTGCGCCGCACCGGCCCCAGGCCGACCCGCGCCAGGCTGATCGCCACGCTCAACCGCTTTCGCTACGACGTGGGCGGCAAGCTCGACGTGAGCTACTCGCCGCAGGACCACACAGGCATCGACTACGTCGACCTGTCGATCGTCAGCGAAGGCCGCTTCAAGCGGTAGCGGCTTACTTGGCGGGCGCAACAGGCGCTGCGGGGGCCGCCGGGGTAGCGGGCGCGGGCTCGTGCGTCACATCGCCGCCGTGCTTCTCGCCGGACATGTCGATCTTGTCACCGCCCTTCGAAATCACGTAAAGGGCAATAGCGGCAAAGATGACGAAGCCGACAACGAGTTTCCACATGGGTTCAATCTCCTGATGGGGGTTCAATGGGTTCAAGAAAAAGGCCTCATGCCGACGGCATGAAGCCCCTTTGTTGAACGGAGGGCCGGCTTGCGCCCTCCTGTCGAACATGCCTCGCGTCAGTCGTTCGCGTAGATATCCACGTCCTTCGTCTCGCGGATGAAGAGCATGCCGATCACCAGCGTCATTGCTGCAATGATGATCGGGTACCAGAGGCCGTTGTACATGTTGCCGGTGGTCGCCACGATCGCGAAGGCGGTGGTCGGCAGCAGGCCGCCGAACCAGCCGTTGCCGATGTGGTACGGCAGGCTCATCGAGGTGTAGCGGATGCGCGTGGGGAACAGCTCGACCAGCATGGCGGCAATGGGGCCGTACACCATGGTGACCAGCAGCACCAGCCAGAACAGCAGCGCCACGACCATCAGCTTGTTCATCTTGGCGGGGTCGGCCTTGGCCGGATAGCCCGCCACCTTGAGGTCGTCGGCCACGGCCTTCTTGAAGGCTGCGATTTCCTTGGCGGACGATTCGTCGAACTTCAGGTTGACCACGTTGCCGACCGGCGCCTCGATGGTCTTGGTGCCGATCTTGACCACGGCCTTGGAGCCGGGGGCGCCTTCGACGTTGTCGTAGCTCACCGAGTTCTGCACCAGGTAGCGCTTGGCAATGTCGCAAGAGCTCCTGAAGTCGATTTCGCGTGCCACCGGATTGCCCTGGAACGAGCACGACTTCGGATCGGCCGTCACCGTGACGCCGGCGGTCGCTTGCGCGCGGGCCAGGTCGGGGTTGGCATATTCCGTGATCATCTTGAAGACCGGGAAGTAGGTCACCACGGCCAGCAGGCAGCCCGCCATGATGATCGGCTTGCGGCCGATCTTGTCGGACAGCGTACCGAACACCACGAAGAACGGCGTGCCCAGCAGCAGCGAGGCGGCGATCATCAGGTTGGCGGTGGTGCCGTCGACCTTCAGTTGCTGCGTCAGGAAGAACAGCGCGTAGAACTGGCCCGTGTACCAGACCACGGCCTGGCCGGCGGTCAGGCCGACGAGCGCCAGGATCACGATCTTGAGGTTTTTCCATTGGCCGAACGATTCGGACAGCGGCGCCTTCGAGGTCTTGCCCTCGGCCTTCATCTTCTGGAAGGCGGGCGACTCGGAAAGCGACAGGCGGATCCACACCGAGATGCCGAGCAGTGCGATCGACACCAGGAAGGGAATGCGCCAGCCCCAGTCGCCGAACGCCTGTTCTCCGAGCCAGGTGCGCACGCCCAGGATGACCAGCAGGCTCAGGAACAGGCCGAGCGTTGCAGTGGTCTGGATCCACGAGGTGTAGGCGCCGCGCTTGCCGTGCGGCGAGTGCTCGGCCACGTAGGTGGCGGCACCGCCGTACTCGCCGCCGAGCGCAAGGCCCTGCAGCATGCGCAGCGCAATCAGGATCACCGGCGCGGCAACGCCGATGGTCGCGTAGCTGGGCAGCAGGCCGACGATGAAGGTCGACAGGCCCATGATCAGGATGGTGACCAGGAAGGTGTACTTGCGCCCGATCATGTCGCCCAGGCGGCCGAACACGATGGCGCCGAACGGCCGCACCAGGAAGCCCGCGGCAAATGCCAGAAGCGCAAAGATGAAGGCGGCGCCCGCATCGAGGCCGCTGAAGAACTGCTTCGCGATGATCGCGGCCAGCGAACCGTAAAGGTAGAAGTCGTACCACTCGAACACCGTGCCAAGGGAGGAAGCGAAGATGACCTTCTTTTCCTCCGCGGACATGGGCCGGGGGGCCGGATGCGGCATCCCCTTCGAATCCAGTGTTGCTGCCATTTGCGTCGTCTCCTGTGTATGCGTTCGTTCAGCCCCGGCAATCGGGACCGTGGGGCATTCTTGGAGGCGCGACTGACCCGAGCCTTTCGCGAAACTGAACCGACGCTTACGGATTAAGGTGAAACCCGCAGGGCTCGTTTCAGGTTGTAAGAAATCGGGAAACCACTAGTCAGTTTTTGCTGCTGCGCAGCATCGAAGGCCGCTGGTCGGCGCCGGCCCATTGCGGCCCTTCGAACCACGTGTCGCCGCCCAGGTAGGCACGCAGCATCGCAAGCCCGTCGAAGCCCCAGAACAGGCGACCGTCCACCACATAGGCGGGCGTGCCGAACACGCCGGCCTGCAGTGCTTCGTCGGTGTTGCGCTTGAGCAGGGCCTTGTTCTCGTCGCTGTTCATGTCGCGCTTGAGCTGCAGTTGCGCAGCCAGCGCGGCCAGCCGCGTGGCATCCCCGGCCTCTTCTCCGCCGCGCCACACGATGCGAAGGATCGTCTCGGCCGTGAGGCGGCTGATGCTGCCGTCCTCCGAAGTCGAGACCGCAAGCCGCAGGTGCGGGAGCGGGTTGTAGGGGTGCGACGCCGGCATCTCGATGTGGATGCCGTTCGCATGGCCGAGCCAGAGCACATGCCGGTAGGTCCAGGCACGCTTGGCTGGAATCTCCGCGGGGCCGAGCTGGCCGTGGTGCTTGAGCAGGGCGCCGAGCAGCACGGGTTTGTAGGCCACGCTGTAGCTCAGGCCTTCGAGCGCCTCTGGCAGGTGCTCGAACGCAAGGTGCGCGTAGGGCGAGATGAAGTCGAGATAAAAGTCGATGTGCTTCATGCGTGCTTGTCTCCAAATGCCTCGGGGATGCGCCAGATGCCGGCGCGCGCCCGCAACTCTATGGCACGCCACACGCCGCGCCGCGCTGCGTCGTCCATCTTGCTCCAGGCCGCAATCTCGGAAATGGTGCGCAGGCACCCTTCGCAAAAGCCGCTCTGGCGGTCCATGCGGCAAACCGAGGTGCAAGGCGAAGGCGCATCGCCCGCCGAGCGCTGTACGGCGGTGGCGCGCTCGGCCAGCAGTTCCGCAGCGTCGAAGTTCACACCACGTCCGCCACCGGCGCACCGGTGAGCTTCTCGAGGTCTTGCGGGCGCAGTTGGAACACCGCATGCGGGTGCCCGGCCGCCGCCCATATCTCCTCGAACCGGAACAGCTCGCGGTCGATCAGGACCACCGGCTTCGTCGCATGCCCTACCGGTGAGACCCCGCCGATGGTGAAGCCGGTGCGCGCCTTCACGAACTCTGCGTCGGCGCGGCCGGTCTTGCCGATGAGTGCGTCGACCTTCTTCTCGTCGACACGCTTGTCGCCCGAGGTGATGACCAGCACCGCCGCGTCGTCGCTCTTGCGCCGGAAGATGATGCTCTTGGCGATCTGCCCGACCAGGATGCCGAGCGCGTCGGCCGCCTGCTGCGCGGTGCGGCAGGCATCGTCGAGCATGCGCGGCGAATGAGGGTGGCCCGCGTCCTGCAGCACGCGCGAAACGCGCTGCACGCCTTCGGGCAGCGAATGAAGTTCAGCGCCGCACATCAGATGGCCTCCACGCTTTTAGTTGCTCTCATCAACCGGCCCTCTTGGTACGTATCGCCTTCGACGCCCGCGAATTCGGTTCGCGCCCCAGCGCCTCGCTGATGTACACGCCCGCGTCGATCAGCTTGTCCAGTTCGATGCCGGTCTCGATGCCCATGCCGTGCAGCATGTACACCACGTCTTCGGTCGCCACGTTGCCCGTCGCACCCTTGGCGTAGGGGCAGCCGCCCAGCCCGGCGGAGGACGACTGGAAGTTCCAGACTCCCAGCTCCAGCGAGGCCAGCGTGTTGACCAGCGCCTGGCCATAGGTGTCGTGGAAGTGGCCCGAGATGTGGTCCACGCCGAAATGCGCCAGCGTGGCCTCGATGGCAGCCCGCACCTTGCGCGGCGTGCCCACGCCGATGGTGTCGGCCACGTCCACGCGCTGCACGCCGATGTCCTTCATCAGCTTCGCCAGCATGCCCACGCGCTCGGGGGCAACCTCGCCTTCGTACGGGCAGCCCACCGTGCACGACATGGCGCCGCGCACGTCGATGCCCTTCTCGCGAGCCGCGGCCACCACCGGCGCAAAACGCTCGATGCTCTCGGCAATCGAGCAGTTGATGTTCTTCTGGCTGAAGGCCTCGCTCGCGGCGCCGAACACCACGATCTCGTCGGGCCACTCTTCGCGCGGCGCGGCAATGGCGGCCTCGAAGCCCTTCATATTGGGCGTGAGCACCGAGTAGCGCACGCCCGGTTTGCGCTTTATGCCATGCATCACCTCGGCGTTGTCGGCCATCTGCGGCACCCACTTGGGGCTCACGAAGCTCGTGACCTCGATCTCCTTCAGGCCGGCGTCCTGCAGGCGATGCACGAGCCCGATCTTGACTTCAGCCGAGACCGGCTGCTTCTCGTTCTGCAGTCCGTCGCGCGGACCGACGTCGACGATCTTGACCTTGGCGGGGAGTTTCATGGCGTGTCTCTGGAGTTCGCAGGAAGAAGAAAAATAGGCCGTCCGTCGATTGTCGGCCACCTGCGTCCGCCGTGCTCGGCCGGGCTGTTGCGCGGGGTTGCAATGCCCGCCACCGGCGTTGCAAATCGCGCCAGCGCAGCAACATCGCTCAATACGACTTGGGCAGGCCGAGCGCCTTTTCCGCGATGAAGTTCAGGATCATCTGCGGGCTCACCGGCGCAATGCGCGGAATGTAGCTCTCGCGCAGCAGCCGCTCGACATGGTATTCCTTCGCATAGCCCATGCCGCCCAATGTGAGGACGGCGTTCTGGCAGGCATCGTGCGCCGCTTCGGCCGCCAGGTACTTGGCGGCATTGGCCTCGATGCCGCAGGGCTCGCCCGCGTCGTACAGCGTGGCGGCCTTGAACACCATCAGGTCGGCGGCCTCGAGGTTGGCCCAGGCGCGCGCGAGCGGATGCGCCACGCCCTGGTTCTGGCCGATGGGCCGGCCGAACACGACGCGCTCCTGAGCGTACTGCGAGGCGATGCGCAATGCGGCGCGGCCAATGCCGATGGCCTCGGCCGCAATCAGGATGCGCTCGGGGTTGAGCCCGTGCAGGATGTACTCGAAGCCGCGGCCTTCCTCGCCGATGCGGTCTTCTTCCGGCACTTCGAGCCCGTCGATGAAGAGCATGTTCGAGTCGACCGCCGCGCGTCCGAGCTTGTGTATCTCGCGCACCTCGACCTTGCTGCGGTCGAGCGGCGTGTAGAACAGCGTGAGGCCTTGCGTGGGCTTCTTCACCTGGTCGACGGGCGTGGTGCGCGTGAGGATCAGCATGCGATCGGCCACCTGGGCGGTCGATATCCAGATCTTTCGGCCGTGCAGCAGATAGCTGCCGTTGGGCTGGCGCACCGCCTGCGTCTTGAGGCTGGTGGTGTCGAGCCCCGCGTCGGGCTCGGTCACGGCGAAGCAGGCCTTCTCGGTGCCGGCGATCAGCGGCGGCAAGAAGCGCTGGCGCTGCGCCTCGCTGCCGAACACCACCACGGGGTTGAGTCCGAAGATGTTCATGTGCACGGACGACGCCCCCGACATGCCCGCACCCGACGCGCTGATGGCGCGCATCATCAGCGCGGCTTCGGTAATGCCGAGGCCCGCGCCGCCCTGCGCCTCGGGCATGGCGATGCCGAGCCAACCGCTGTCGGCGACAGCGCGATGGAACTCGTGCGGGAACGCGGCCCGGTCGTCGTGGTCGCGCCAGTAGTCGGCGGGAAAGTCTTCGCAGAGGCGCTCGATGGCCGCCACCAGCGAGCGCTGGTCTTCGTTCAGGGAAAAGTTCATTCGCTGTCCTTCGTGGGTTCCGGCTGCAGCGTGACGCCGCGCGCGAGCATCCGGTCGATCTCTTCGCTTGCATAGCCGGCTTCGCGCAGCAGCTCGACACTCTGTTCGCCGATGCGCGGCGCTGGCCGGCGAATGGCGGCGGGCGTGGCGCTGTAGCGGCCGACCGGCGCGAGCGTGCGGATGCGGCCCTCGCTCGGATGGTCGAGTTCCGGAAAGAAACCGACTGCGCGCAGGTGCGGGTCGTCCAGCAGGCTCTCGGTGCTGTGCAGGCGCGCGACCGGGATGTCGGCTGCTCCGAGCACCACCATCCATTCGTCGCTGCCACGCGTGGCCATCACCTCGGCCACGAACGCGTAGACCGCACCGATATTTGCCGCGCGCGCCGTGTGCGTGCCGAACATCGGCGAGTCGCGCAGCTCGGGCCGGCCGATCACATCGAAGAAGGCCTGCCAGTGCTTGTCGTTGTAGATCAGCACGCTCAGGTAGCCATCGGCCGTGGCGTAGGGCTTGCGGTGCGGCGCGAGCAGGCGCGCATAGCCGGTCGGGCCGAGCGGCGGCTCGAAGCTGTGGCCGCCCAGATGGTCGCCCATCACGAACTGCGAGAGCGCCTCGAACATCGGCACTTCCACCGCCTGGCCCTGGCCGGTGCGCTGCGCATGCAGCACGGCAGCCAGCAGCGCGATGGCTGCCTGCAGGCCCACGGCGCGGTCGGCCAGCGTGACCGGGGCGTAGCGTGGTGCGCCGCCGCTTTGCTGCGCAAAGAGCGAGGCAACGCCGGCCGCGCCCTGGATCAGGTCGTCGTACGCGGGCTTGCCGGCATACGGGCCTTCTTCGCCGTAGCCGAACGCGCCGAGATAGACGATCTTCGGATTGGCCGCAGCCACCGCTTCGTAGCCGAGCCCGAGCCGCGCCATCGCCTGCGGCCGTGTGTTGTAGATGAGCGCATCGCAACCCGCCGCGAGCCGCAGGCAGGCCTCGCGGCCTTCGGGCTGCTTGAGGTCGAGCACGATCGAGCGCTTGTTGCGGTTGAGGTGCAGCGCCATCGCGCCCATGCCGGCGTGGCGCATCGGGCCGACCGCGCGCAGGTTGTCGCCTGAGGGCGGCTCGACCTTGACGATGTCCGCGCCCAGGTCGCCGAGCGTCTGCGTGGCGTACGGCCCCATCACCACCGCCGTGAGGTCGAGGATGCGGATGCCGTCGAGAGGTCCCGTGGTGTTCATGTCTTTGCTCCTTCCCCTTCCGGGGGAAGGTTGGGATGGGGGCAGGCAGAGCGCTCGATGGATGTGCCGCGTGCCCCCACCCCTGCCCTCTCCCAGCGGGGTAGGGAGAAATACAGATTGCTCATTCGGGTTGAATGCCGGCGGCCTGGATCAGCTTCTTCCACTTGCCCAACTCGGACACAGTGAACGCCCCCAACTCCTCCGGCGTGCTGCCGAACGCATCGAAGCCCAGCTTCGCGACGCGTTCGCGGAACACCGCGCCGTTCGCCATCTCCGCCAGCGCCTTGTTGAGCTTCAGCACAATGTCGCGCGGCGTTCCGGCCGGCGCGAACACGCCGTTCCACGAGGTGATGTCGAAGCCCTTGAGCTCGGGCGTGTCGGCCAGCGGCGGCAGCTCCGGGAAGAGCTTGGTGCGCTCCTGCGTCGTGACCGCAATCGCGCGCATCTTGCCGGCCTTCACCGTGGCAAGCCCCGCGGCAAGGTCCACCACCATCATCGACACCTGCCCGCCGATCAGGTCGGCGATGGCGGGCGGCGTGCTCTTGTAGGGCACGTGCAGCATCGGCACGCCGCTCATGCGCGACAACGTGGCGCCGCTCACGATGCCGGTGCTGTTGCCGCTCGCATAGGTCAGCTTGCCCGGGTTGGCCCGACCCCAGGCCAGCAGCTCGGCCACGCTTTTCACCGGCAGGTCGTTGTTGACCACCAGCATGAACGGCAGGTTGCCCATGCGGCTCACGGGCGCGAAGTCCTTCACCGGGTCATAGGGCAGCGACTTCATCAGGCTCGGGTTGGCCGAGTGCGTGGTGTTGGTCGTCATGAAGAGCGTGTAGCCGTCGGGCGGCGCCTTGGCCACGAACTCGGCGGCAATCACGCCGTTGGCGCCCGCGCGGTTGTCGACGATGACCGAGGTCTTCAGTGCCTCGCCCAGCATCTGCGCAGTGATGCGCGCCACCGCGTCGGTGCCGCTGCCGGCCGCGAAGGGCACGATCAGCTTGATGGGCTGCTTCGGATAGCCCTCTTGTGCAAGGGCCCACGGCACCGCGCCGGCCAGGCCCGCTGCGGCACTGATGGAAATGAAACGGCGGCGGCTTGCCACCGCGACTGTTTCTGTCGCGTTCTTCGTCTGCATGGTTTTTGTCTCCGGGTGGTTGTCGTTCAGGGCCGGATCACGCGCTCCGGCGACTCTTCATACGGCGGGCTGTAGATGACCAGCACGCGCACCGGCTCGTCGCTCACCACCGTGAAGGTGTGCATTGCATCTGCCGGAAAAAAGCAGCTGTCGCCGGGGTGCAGCTCCTGCCGTTGGCCGTCGACCTCGGCGACCGCACGGCCTTCGAGCATGTAGCAGACCTGCTCGATGCCGGGGTGGGCGTGGGGCAGCGCGCCCTTGCCTTTCTGGATATGCCCCACCAGCACCTCGAGCTGCTTCGCGCCGACGGTCTCGGGGCCGATGAGCCGCTTGTTGAGCGTGCCGGTGTGGTTGGCCGGGTGGTAGCCGGCAATCTCGCTTTCGCGGACGAAGTAGCGTGGGGAGGTCATTGGTTTTTCAGCCTTTGTGTTCGATGGCCAGGCAGGCGGCGCGCAGCATGGCGGCCACGTCGTCGATGCGGGGCTCCAGCCGGTAGCGTGGGCCCGCCACCGAGATGGCGTAGGCCTCGCCGCCGATGCGCAGCGGCCATGCAAGGCCGACCAGATCGGGAATGCTTTCGCCGAGGTTGCCGTACCAGCCGCGTACGGGCGAGCGTTCGAGCTCCTGTTCGATGGCTTCGGCGGTGATCAGCGTGGCGTCGGTCAGCGGCGCCAGCCGGGTGGCTTCGAGCAGCTTGCGGCGCGCCTCGGGCGCGAGCGTGGACAGCAGCGCGCGGCCCATCGAGTTGGCATAGGCCGGGCGGGTTTCGCCCGACTCGGCGGAGTAGCGAATGCTCTGCGGCGCGCTCAGCACTTCGAGGTAGACGACCGTGTTCGGGTCGCGGAACCTGCCGAACAGCACGGTTTCGCGCGCGCCGTCGCGCAGCTCTTCGAGGGCGGGCCGCACGCGGTCGAGCACCGGGTCGTGCGCCGCGATGATCTGCGCCATGGCGAGCAGCCGGCCGGTCGGGTAGTAGCCCTGGCGGCGGCCGGTTTCGTACATGTAGCCCTGCTCTTCGAGCGTGCGGATGAGCCCGAGGCAGCTGGACACGGGCATTTCGAGCAGGCGCGCCATTTCGGACAGCGCCAGCGGCTGCTTCTCCCGGGCGAAGAGCTCGACGATCTCGATCACGCGAAAAGCAGTTTTCACAACCATGAAGGAATTTTCGCGTATGTGAAAAACTAAAGCGTCAGGGTTTGCCCCTTGCTGCGCCTCCTTTCAGCGTAATCGTCGGTAACGCATGCCGTTCGTTGTCAGTAGCCCCGGACCGGGTCGACCACACCGCTGACCGGCAGGCCCTGCTCCATGGCCCGGATCTTTCCGGCGATCTGGGCGATGGACTCCTCGCGCAGCGTGCGCGCCGAGCCGTGCGGCGTCACCGTGATCTTCGGATGGCGCCAGAAGGCGTGGTCGGCCGGCAGCGGCTCGACCTGGAACACGTCGAGCGTGGCGCCCGCCAGCTGGCCCGCATCGAGCATCGGGATCAGGTCGTCTTCGACCAGGTGCGCGCCGCGCGCAATGCTGATGAGATAGCCGCCCGGCCGCAGCTTGCCGAGCGTGTTGCGGTTGAGAATGCCGCGCGTGGCATCGGTCAGCGGCAGCAGGTTGACCAGCACGCGTGTGGACGACAGGAACTCGTCGAACTGCGCCTCGCCGCTGAACACCTTCACGCCGTCGATGGCCTTGGGCGAACGGCTCCAGCCCAGCACCGGAAACTCGAACTGCGCCACGGCCTTGGCAACCCTCTCACCCAGCACGCCCAGGCCCATGATGCCGACCGGAAAATCGCGCCGCAGCCGCGGCTTGCGGTAGCTCCAGCGTCCTTCGCGCGCATCGGCTTCATACACGTCGAATTCGCGGAAGTGCCGGATCAGCGTGTGGCACACGTACTCGGCCATCTGCACCGACATGCCGGCATCGTCGAGCCGCACGATGCGCGTCTGCGGCGGCACCTTCAGCTTGAGCAGCGCATCCACGCCCGCGCCGATGTTGAAGAGGCCATGGAGTTGGGGTTGTTCGTCGAGCAGTTGCTGCGACGGCGCCCACACCACGGCATGGTCGGCCTGGGCGGCACCCGGCTGCCAGGTCTCGATCTGCGCTCCGGGCAACTCGGCCTTGAGGCCTTCGATCCACGGGTCGGGGCGGTTGTCGGTGAGAGAGACGATGATTTTCATGGCTCAATCTTAGAGGGGCCGTCAGAGGGGCCGCCTTGCCGGGGCCATGACCATTGGCCGCTTGTGGCGCCCCAGGGCTTCTTCTATGCTGGTGCGCGACCGCCGAAGACATCGAAACACCAGGAGACCGAAGCAATGATCAAAGTCAGCGTGATGTACCCCTACACCGAGGGCGCCCGATTCGACCACGCCTACTACCGCGACACGCACATGCCGCTTCTGAAGGCCCGCATGGGAGACGCCTGCAAGTCGTACACCATCGACAAAGGGTTGGCCGGCGGCGCACCCGGTACGCCGCCGACCTATGTCGGCATGTGCCATGTGTTCTGCGAATCGACCGAAGCTTTTCAGGCCGCCTTCGGCCCGCACGCCAAGGAAATCCTCGGCGACATCAGGAACTACACCGACATCGCGCCGGTGATGCAGATCAGCGAAGTAGTGGTGGGCTGACTCAAGCCGCTGCCGCGGCCATTCGCAACAACTCGTCGCCTTCGGCCACCTGCTCGCCGGGGGAGAACATCAGCTCTTCCACGGTGCCGTCGGCCGGCGCGGCGATGGTGTGCTCCATCTTCATGGCCTCCATCACCGCAAGCGGCTGGCCGCGGCTGACCTTGTCGCCCGCCTTGACCGCGAACGACACGACCTTGCCGGGCATCGGTGCAGTGAGCCGGCCGCCTTCGGCATGGGTGTCGCCGGCATGGGCCAGCCGGTCGATGGTAGTGATCTTCGTCGCGCCCTTCGAGGCGAACACATGGGCCGTCGCGCCGTCCAGATGCACGTCGAGAGTCTGCCGCGTGCCCGCGAACTCGACTTCGAACTCGCCCGACGGGAACTGGCCCACGACCAGCGGGCCTTGCGCGCCCCCGGCTTCGAGCCAGAGGCTGCCGTCGCGCTTGTAGGTCAGCAAGGCCGCCTGCTCGGCGCCGCGAAACTCGAAGTCGAAGTGGCGCCGGTACTCGCCCATCGCGCGCCAGCCGTCCCGCCGCTCGAACGGATCGGGTGCGCCAGCCGGACGTTCGGTGATCAGCGTGCGGGTGATGGCGGCGGCAGCGGCCAGCGGCAGGCCCAGCGCCTCGCGGTCGAACAGCACGGCGCGTTCGCGCTCGATCAGCGCGGTGTCGAGGTTCGCCTTCGAGAACGACTCGGTCGCGAGAATGCCGCGCAGGAACTGCACGTTGGTCGAAACGCCCACGATCTGCACCTGCGCCAGCGCGGCATCGAGCCGCGCCAGCGCTTCGTCGCGCGTGCTGCCGTGCACGATGAGCTTGGCGATCATCGAGTCGTAGAACGGCGAGATCTCTCCGCCCTCTCGCACGCCGTCGTCGATGCGCACGCGGCTGCGCTGGAAAGCGGTGGCCTGCGGCTTTCGGTACACGCGCAGCGTGCCGGTGGCGGGCAGAAAGTTGTTGTCGGGGTTCTCGGCGCAAATGCGCGCTTCGATCGCGTGGCCATGGACCTGCAGCTCCTGCTGCTTGGCCGGCAGCGGCTCGCCCGAGGCCACGCGCAATTGCCACTCCACCAGATCGAGGCCGGTGATGGCCTCGGTCACCGGGTGCTCGACTTGCAGGCGCGTGTTCATCTCCATGAAGAAGAAGTTCATCTCGGGTTGGCCTGCCCCCACGCTCGGCACTGACGTGTCCTCGCTGCCCCCCGTGGGGGCGCTCGCTTGCTTGGGGCGGCCCGGCGCGGCGCTCGGCTCACGCTGCTCGACGATGAACTCGACCGTGCCCGCGCCCACGTAGTTCACGGCGCGCGCCGCAGCCACGGCGGCCTCGCCCATCTGCTTGCGCATCGCCTCGGTCATGCCGGGGGCTGGCGCTTCCTCGAGCACCTTCTGGTGCCGGCGCTGCACCGAGCAGTCACGCTCGAACAGGTAGACGTAGTTGCCGTGCGTGTCGCCAAACACCTGGATCTCGATGTGCCGCGGGCGTTGCACATACTTTTCGATCAGCACCGCATCGTCGCCGAAGCTGTTGATCGCCTCGCGCTGGCACGAAGCGAGCGCCGCCGCAAAGTCTTCCGCCTTGTCGACCGCGCGCATGCCCTTGCCGCCGCCGCCCGCGCTGGCCTTGATGAGCACCGGGTAGCCGATGCGGTCGGCCTCGCGCTGCAGCAGCGCCGGCTCCTGATCATGGCCGTGGTAGCCGGGCACGAGCGGCACGCCGGCCTTTTCCATCAGCTGCTTCGACTCCGCCTTCAGGCCCATCGCCTTGATTGCCGAGGGCGGCGGGCCGATGAAGACAAGCCCTGCATCAGCGCAGGCCTGCGCGAATTCTTCGTTCTCGCTCAGGAAGCCGTAGCCGGGGTGCACCGCTTCGGCGCCCGTGGCCTTGGCGGCCTCGAGGATCTTCTGCCAGCGCAGGTAGCTGTCTTTTGGCGCGCTGCCGCCCAGGTGCACCGACTCGTCGCAGGCGCGCACGTGGTTGGCATGCGCGTCGGCATCGGAGTACACGGCCACGGTACGGATCGCCATGCGACGGGCAGTAGCCGCCACGCGGCACGCGATCTCGCCACGGTTGGCGATCAGGATCTTCTTAAACATTCGGAGTGTCTCCCGGAGGATTCTTTTTCAGTTGAAATGCAGGCGTGACGCCCGGATCGGGTCGGCCGCTGAAGATGCGGGCCACGCGGCTGAACAATGCCTTCAGAAAGCGCCAGCTCTTGCGGATGAGCCACACGCTGAGCACAAGCACCAGCACAAAAATCACCAGGAAGACCAGCGGATGCGCCACCGCCAGCCACAGGCCGGCCGGCACCATGCTGTCTTCGACCAGCGAAGCGCCCACATTGGAAAACGGCTCGGGCGATGTATTGATGGCCGCGCGCGTGGTGGCCTTGGCCGCATGTGCGGTGGCCGCAAAGCCGCCGCCGAGCAGCGCCGCAACCACGGCCATGGCACCATGGTCGGCGCCGAACACGCTGGCCGCGAGTGCCGCGCCGGCCGGAATGCGAATGGCGGTGTGCACCACATCCCAGAGCGAATCAAGACCGGGGATCTTGTCGGCGAAGAACTCGATGACCACCATGAAGCCGCTCGCCGCAATGACGACCGGATGCGCGAGCATCTGCAGCCCGCCGGGCAGCGGCACCCAACCGAAGTAGCCGGCCAGCCCGGTGAGCAGCACGACCAGGTACAGCCGCACGCCGCTGGCCCAGCCGATAGCGGCGGCCAGGGCAAGCAGTTGGGGCATGTCGAGCGCGTTCATGGCGTGCGCTCAGCGGCCGAGCCAGGACGGCTTGCGTTTCTGCAGGAAGGCCTGCACGCCTTCACGGCCTTCGTCGCTTGCGCGGATGTCGGCGATGCCTTCGACCGTCTTGGCGATCAGCGCGTCGTCGATCTCGCGCCCGTCTACGTCGGCGATCAGCTGCTTGCAGGCGCGCACCGCGGCAGGGCTGGCACCGGTGAGCGCCTTCACGAGCTCGTCGACCTTGGCATCGAGCGCGTCGGCGCCCGCAACCACTTCGTGCACAAAGCCGATGCGATGTGCCTCGGCGGCGGTGAAGCGCTCGGCCGTCAGAAAGTAGCGCTGCGATGCGCGCGTGCCCATGGCGCGCAGCACATACGGGCTGATGGTCGCGGGCACGAGGCCGATCTTCACTTCGCTCAGGCAGTACCAGGCGGTATCCACGCTCACCGCCATATCGCAGGCCGCGACCAGCCCCATGCCGCCCGCATACACATCGCCCTGCACGCGCGCGATGGTGGGCTTGGGGCATTCGGCAATGGTGCGCAGCATGGTGGCCAGCTTGCCCGCGTCGGCGATGTTCTCGTCGCGCGTGTAGTCGGCCATGCGGCGCATCCAGTTGAGATTCGCGCCGGCGCAAAAAGCAGGGCCGTTTGCGCCGAGAACGATGGCCTTGACCTGCGGCTGGGTGCCGGCTTCGGTGAAGGCCTGCGTCAGTTCGGCGATGACGATGTCGTCGAAGGCGTTGCGTGCGTCGGGCTGGTCTAGCCAGATGCGCGCTACTGTGTCCTGGACTTCCAGTTTCAGTTTGGTGAAGGTCATGTCATTCGTCCGTGGTGCTGATGCGTAGTTCGCAGTGCTTTCGGGGCGTGTGCAAAGGCCACCGGGTACTCCCCTCCGCGAATGTCCCCCGGGGCTGCGCCCCTCCTCCTTTATTTCGCTGCGTGGAGCACCCGATGCCCTGTGCACTGGGGCACGCTCGTGGTGCACCGCTGATCAACGACTGCTCCTTACAACGCACCCGCTGGCGGGGTGCCTTGCGCAGCGAAATAAAGGAGGAGGCCGCAGGCCGGGGGACATTCGCGGAGAAAGGTACCCCGTCGGCGGGTGAGCGCCCTGAACGCCCCGAAACGCGACGCCCATACAGCCCAAAAGCAAATAAAGGATGAGCCACGGCTACATCCGGAAAATGCCGAACTTGGGCTCCGGAATCGGAGCATTGCGCGCAGCAGCAAGACCCAAAGCCAGCACCCGCCGCGTATCCGCCGGATCGATGATTCCGTCGTCCCACAGCCGCGCTGTTGCGTAGTACGGATGGCCCTGGTCTTCGTACTGCTGGCGAATCGGCGCCTTGAAGGCTTCTTCCTCTTCCTTGCTCCAGCTGCCGCCCTTCAACTCGATGCCGTCGCGCTTCACCGTGGCCAGCACGCTCGCGGCCTGCTCGCCGCCCATCACGCTGATGCGCGCGTTGGGCCACATCCAGAGAAAGCGCGGGCTGTAGGCACGGCCGCACATGCCGTAGTTGCCGGCGCCAAAGCTGCCGCCGATGATGATGGTGAACTTGGGCACGTTGGCCGTGGCCACCGCCGTCACCATCTTGGCGCCATGGCGCGCAATGCCTTCGTTTTCGTATTTGCGCCCCACCATGAAGCCCGTAATGTTCTGCAGGAACACCAGCGGAATCTTGCGGTGGCAGCACAGCTCGATGAAGTGCGCGCCCTTTTGCGCCGACTCGCTGAACAGGATGCCGTTGTTGGCGATGATGCCCACGGGCATTCCCTCGATCTCCGCAAAGCCGCAGACCAGCGTGGCACCGAAGCGGGCCTTGAACTCGTGGAACTCGCTGCCGTCGACGATGCGCGCGATGATCTCGCGCACGTCGAAGGGCTTGCGCGTGTCGGTCGGAATCACGCCGTAGAGCTCTTCGCGCGGGAACGCGGGTTCGCGCACGGCGGCCTTCTCGGCGCCTTCGGTGGCCGTCTTCGCATTGAGGTTGGCCACCGCCGCGCGCGCAAGCGCCAGCGCGTGCAGATCGTTCTGCGCCAGGTGGTCGACCACGCCCGAGAGCCGCGTGTGCACGTCGCCGCCGCCCAGGTCTTCGGCCGTGACGACCTCGCCCGTGGCCGCCTTCACGAGCGGCGGGCCGCCCAGGAAAATGGTGCCCTGGTTCTTCACGATGATCGATTCGTCGCTCATCGCCGGCACGTACGCGCCGCCCGCCGTGCACGAACCCATGACCACCGCGATCTGCGGAATACCCTGGGCGCTCATGTTGGCCTGGTTGTAGAAGATGCGGCCGAAGTGGTCGCGGTCCGGAAACACCTCGTCCTGGTTCGGCAGGTTGGCGCCGCCCGAGTCGACCAGGTAGATGCAGGGCAGGCGGTTCTGCTCGGCGATTTCCTGGGCACGCAAGTGCTTCTTCACCGTCATCGGGTAGTACGTGCCGCCCTTCACCGTCGCGTCGTTGCACACGATCATGCAGTCGACGCCGTTCACGCGGCCGATGCCTGCGATAAGGCCGGCGCCGGGTGCCGATTCGGCCCCCTTGGCGTCGAGGTACATCGCATGCGCAGCCAACGGCGCAATCTCGAGGAACGGTGTGCCCGGGTCGAGCAGCTCAGCCACGCGGTCGCGCGGCAGCAGCTTGCCGCGCGCCGTGTGCTTGGCGCGCGCGGCCTCGCCGCCGCCCTGCTCCACTTTTGCGAACTGCGCGTGCAGGTCGTCGACCAGTGCGCGCATCGCCGCGGCGTTGGCCTGGAAGTCGGCGGAGCGCGCATTCAATTTCGTTTCGAGTTTGCTCATGCTGTCTTTTCTTGCGTGAGACCGAGCTGCTCGGTCATGGCTTCACGGATCTTGAATTTCTGGATCTTGCCGGTCACCGTCATCGGAAACTCGGTGACGAACTGGATGTATTTCGGCACCTTGTAGTGCGCGATCTGGCCCTTGCAGAAATCGCGGATCTCGGTGTCGGTTGCGCTCTGGCCGGGCTTGACGATGATCCAGGCGCAGAGCTCTTCGCCGTACTTCCTGTCGGGCAGCCCAACCACCTGCACGTCCTGCACCTTCGGGTGGCGGTACAGAAACTCCTCGATCTCGCGCGGGTAGATGTTCTCGCCGCCGCGGATCACCAGGTCCTTGATGCGGCCGACGATGTTGACGTAGCCCTCGGCGTCCATGGTGGCCAGGTCGCCGGTGTGCATCCAGTGCTCGGCGTCGATGGCTTCGCGTGTCTTGGGCTCGTCTTCCCAGTAGCCGTGCATCACCGAGTAGCCGCGCGTGCACAGCTCACCCGACTGGCCGGTCGGCACGATGGCGCCGGTCTCGGGGTCGACGATCTTCACCTCGATGTGCGGCTGCACGGTGCCCACGGTCGACACGCGCTTGTCCAGCGGCGTGTCGGTGCTGCTCTGGCAGCTCACCGGGCTGGTCTCGGTCATGCCGTAGGCAATGGTGATTTCGCTCAGGTGCATTTCGTTCACCACGCGCTTCATCACCTCGATGGGACACGGCGAGCCGGCCATGATGCCGGTGCGCAGCGTGGAAAGGTCGAACTCCTTGAAGCGCGGATGGTCGAGCTCGGCAATGAACATCGTGGGCACGCCGTGCAGCCCGGTGCACTTCTCGGCCTGCACGGTCTCCAGCACCGTGAGCGGATCGAACCCGTCGTTCGGGTACACGATGGCCGAGCCATGCGTGAGGCAGGCCAGGTTGCCGAGCACCATGCCAAAGCAGTGATAGAGCGGCACCGGAATGCACAGCTTGTCGGCGGGCGAGAGCTTCATGCACTCGCCGATGAAAAAGCCGTTGTTCAGGATGTTGCGGTGCGTGAGCGTTGCGCCCTTGGGAAAGCCCGTGGTGCCGCTGGTGAACTGGATGTTGATCGGGTCGGTGGCTTTCAGCGTCTTCTGCACCTGCGCCACGCGCGGGTCGGCTGCATTGCCGCTTGCCAGCAACTTGCTGAAGCGCTGCATGCCGGGCTCTTCCACATCGGCTGCCGCGTTGCCGTCGATCCAGAAGGTGTGCTGCAGCTGCGGCAGGCGCTTGGCGCCCAGTTCGCGCAGCATGCCGAGGTAGTCGCTGGTCTTGAACCGCGCCATGGTCACCAGCACTTTGCAGCCGACCTTGTTGAGCGCGTACTCGAGCTCTGAAGTGCGGTAGGCCGGATTGATGTTGACAAGGATCAGGCCGGCCTTGGCGGTTGCGATCTGCATCAGCACCCAAGGCGCGTTGTTGTGCGACCAGATGCCCACCCGGTCGCCTGCGGCGAGGCCCAGGTTCAGCAGCGCGCTCGCCAGCTTGTTCGATTCAGCCTGCAGTTCGCGGTAGGTGAAGCGCAGGCCTTCGTGGCGGCTGATGAGGGCGTCGCGATCGGGTTGCCTCGCGACCATGCCGTCGAAGAAGTCGCCGATGGTTTGTTCGATGAGGGGGACGTCGGTGGCGCCCTTGCCGTAACTCTCGGTCAGCGCAGCAGTCATGCTCATTGTCCTTCCTTGTCTCCGTTTTGCCTTGCTCCTTCCCCTTCCGGGGGAAGGTTGGGATGGGGGCGAGCGGCGCTTGTTCGGTGCAGTGCTTCATCGAACGCCGCTTGCCCCCACCCCTGCCCTCCCCCAGAGGGGGAGGGAGAAAAACATCCTAGGCCGTTTCCGCGAACAGCTCACGCCCGATCAACATCCTTCGGATCTCGCTCGTCCCCGCGCCAATCTCGTACAGCTTGGCATCGCGCCACAGCCGCTCGACCGGAAACTCCTTGGTGTAGCCCATGCCGCCCAGCGCCTGGATCGCCTCGCCGGCCATCCAGGTCGCCTTTTCGGCCGAATAGAGAATGGCGCCGGCCGCGTCCTTGCGGAAGGTGCGCGCATGGTCGTTGCGGTCGCAGGCCTTGCCCACGGCGTACACATAGGCGCGCGTGGCCTGCCAGGTCGAATACATGTCCGCGAGCTTGCCCTGCATCAGCTGAAACTCGCCGATGCTCTGGCCGAACTGCTTGCGCTCGTGAATGAAGGGCAGCACCGCATCCATGCACGCGGCCATGATGCCCAGCGGGCCGCCCGAGAGCACGGCACGCTCGTAGTCGAGGCCGCTCATCAGCACCTTCGCGCCCATGCCTTCGCCGCCGAGCACGTTCTCTTCCGGCACTTCGCAGTTGTCGAAGAACAGCGGATAGGTGTTGGAGCCGCGCATGCCGAGCTTGTCGAGCTTGCTGCCGGCCGAAAAGCCCGTGAAGCTCTTCTCGACGATGAAGGCCGTCATGCCGCGCGCGCCCATCTCGGGTTCGGTCTTGGCGTAGATCACCAGCGTGTCGGCGTCGCCGCCATTGGTGATCCACATCTTGCCGCCGTTGAGCACGTAGTAGCCGTTCTTCTTCTCGGCCTTGAGCTTCATGCTCACCACGTCGGAGCCGGCGTTGGGCTCGCTCATGGCCAGCGCGCCGACATGCTCGCCGCTCACCAGCTTGGGCAGGTACTTCTTCTTCTGCGCGTCGCTGCCGTTGCGGTGGATCTGGTTCACGCACAGGTTGGAGTGCGCGCCGTACGAGAGGCCTACCGAAGCCGAGGCGCGCGAGACTTCTTCCATGGCCACGATGTGCGCCAGGTAGCCCAGCTCGGTGCCGCCGAATTCTTCCTTCACGGTCATGCCGTGCAGGCCGAGTTCGCCGAGCTTTTGCCACAGGTCGTGCGGAAACAGGTTGTCGCGGTCGATGTCGGCGGCGCGCGGCGCGATTTCGTTCGCGGCAAAGTCCTGGATGGCGCTGCGCAGCGAGTCGATGTCCTCGCCCAGGTCGAAGTTCAGGCCGGGATCGTGCATATGTCTTGTCTCCTCTGAGGGGTCGGCGCGCAGAGCTACCCACGCGGATTGGCGCTTGGAAGAAACACAGCTTACGCCTCGCCGCGCCGCAATTGGCGCCACAATGGTTGCAAATTGCGCCACGCACTGCTCGCCCGACCATGACCTCGCCCGCCTTCCTGAAACCCGCCCGAGCGGTCACGCCCATGGCCTTTGTGAGAGCCATCGTGAAGGGCTATGAGCGCTACGGCATCGACCCGGCGGAGGCCCTGAAAGCGGCACAGATCACGCCGCGCGAACTGGCGCGGCCGGGCGCGCGGGTCACTGCGGCGCAGTTCGAGGCATTGTCGGAACACGCCATGCAGGAGCTGGACGACGAGGCGCTGGGCTGGTTCTCGCGGCGCCTGCCCTGGGGCAGCTACGGCATGCTGTGCCGCGCATCGCTGAGCTCGCCCGACCTGGGCGTGGCCATCAAGCGCTGGTGCCGCCACCACCGGTTGCTGACCGAGGACATCGGTCTTGCGCTCGAGGTGGCGGGTGGCGTGGCCACGCTGCGCATTACCGAGAAGCGCCCGCTCGACGAGGCGTTTCGCGAGTTCTGCCTGGTGACCAGCCTGCGCTTCATGCATGGCTACATGTGCTGGGCCATCGACTCGCGCATTTCGCTGCGCAACGCCACCTTTCCGTTCGCGGCGCCGCCGCACCGAGACGCCTACGCGCCGATGTTCACGCCAGAGGTACGCTTCGAAGCGCCGCAGGCCACCATCAGCTTCGACGAGCGATATCTCGCCCTGCCCCTGCAGCGTGACGAGCGAGCACTGCGCGCCATGCTCAAGCGTGCGCTGCCGCTCACCATCCTTCAGTACCGTCGCGACCGCCTGCTGGGGCAGCGGGTGCGCGAGCTGCTGCGTTCGCGCGCCGGCGAAGCCACCACGGCGGAGGCGCTGGCCACGCTGCTGAACGTATCGGGCCGCACGCTGCACCGGCAACTGCACGAAGAAGGGACATCGCTGCAGGTGCTGAAGAACGAAGTACGCCACGAGATGGCGGTGGAGCAGCTGCGCCGGACCAATCGGCCGATCAAGCAAGTGGCGCTGTCGGTGGGGTTTCGCAACGAGAAGAGTTTTTCGCGTGCGTTCCTGCAGTGGACCGGGCACGCGCCGCGTGACTTTCGGGCGCTGGGGTTGTAGTTTATTTTTGCTGCTGTTCGGGGCGCTGCTGTTCAGGGCTTGTGCAGAGGCCACCGGGTACTCCCCTCCGCGAATGTCCCCCGCCTTCGGCTCCTCCTTTATTTCGCTGCGCGGAGCACCCGATGCCCTGTGCACATGGACGCGCTGCTGGTGTTCCGCTGATCAACGACCACTCTGTGCAACGCACCCGCTGGCGGGGTGCCTTGCGCAGCGAAATAAAGGAGGAGGGGCGCAGCCCCGGGGGACATTCGCGGAGTAAGGTACCCCGTCGGCGGGTGCGCCGCCCCGAAAGAAGCAGTGCTAAAACCGAGCAATCACCCCGGCTGAGCAATCAAAGCCAGCGCATCCGAAATCGACTGGCTGTCTTCCGGACGCACCAGCTTCGCGACTTCCTTGCCATCGCGCATGAACACCAGCGTGGGCCACAGCCGCACGTTGAACGAGCGCCCCAAGGGACGGCCGCTGCCATCCTCTACCTTGATGCGCGGGATGTCCGGATACTTGGCAAAAGCTTCTGCGATATTGGGCTGCGCGGCCTTGCAGATGCCGCACCAGTTAGTACCGAACTCGACCACCGCGGGGCCTTTCAGGGCATCGATTTCGGCGCGGGCCGGTTGCTCGGTCTTGTATTCGGAAGTCATGGCGATCTGGCTCCTTTCTTGGGTTGCTTGGTCCATTGCACCAAAATTTTGCGGGCTTGCTTGCGGCAGGGGCTTGGGTTAGCCGGCTGGTTTTTCAGGCGGGCTGCATGCCATGCGCCGCAAGCAGCGCCGGCAGCTCCCGCATGTCGCTGAACACCTGCAGCGCGCCCACACTGCGCAGCGCCTCGGGTCCGCTATGGCCTGATTCGCCGGTGCTGTAGCCGAACACCGTGGCGCCTGCGGCCACGCCGGCCATGGCGCCTGTGACGGTGTCTTCGACCACCGCGCAGCGCTTCGGATCGACACCCAGAGCCTCGGCGGCGGCAAGGTACACATCGGGGTGCGGCTTGGAGCGCGGCGTCTCGTGGCCGCTGAAGATGCGGCCCTGGAAGCAATCCAGCAGGCCCACCTTCGCCAGTTGAAGCTCGACCTTGTGGCGGTCGGCACCCGAGGCGCACGCGATGCGGCCCTTGAGCCTTGCATGAATTTCGCGGATGGCTGCGGGAGCGTGGGGAATGGCTACCAAGTCCCGTTCGAGGGCTTCGTTGCGGCGGGCCCTGAATGCCCTGAGCCACTCCTCGGTAATCCGGACGCCGGTCTTGGATTCGATGAGGTCCGTTTCGTCCTTCACGGCCTTGCCGGTGAAGGTGTTCATCGACTCTTCGGTGGTCAGATGCCAACCGAGTTCGCCGAGCATTTCGGCAAGCACGCGGTTGGTGATGGGTTCGGAGTCGACGAGAACGCCGTCGCAGTCGAAGAGGACTGCGGCGAAGGGAAATGGGGTCATTGCGCTGAAGGGGTTTCGGGGAGAGCCCCCATGGTAGCAACGACCCCGCGCACGCTCAGGCCACCGGCCGTATGGGGATGTAGATCTCCCCGCCACCCGCCATGAACTCCTTCGACTTTTCCTCCATGCCCTCGGCCATTGCTTCGGCCTCGGCCACGCCTTTCTTGGCGGCGTACTCCCGCACTTCCTGCGTGATCTTCATGGAGCAGAACTTCGGCCCGCACATCGAACAGAAGTGCGCCACCTTGCTCGAATCCTTGGGCAGGGTCTCGTCGTGGAATTCGCGCGCCGTGTCGGGGTCGAGCCCCAGGTTGAACTGGTCCTGCCAGCGGAATTCGAAGCGTGCCTTGCTGAGCGCATCGTCGCGCGAGCGTGCTCCGGGGTGTCCCTTGGCCACGTCCGCCGCATGCGCAGCGATCTTGTAGGCAATGATCCCCTGCTTCACGTCATCGCGGTCGGGCAGGCCCAGGTGCTCCTTCGGCGTCACGTAGCAGAGCATTGCGGTGCCGGCCCAGCCGATCATCGCGGCGCCGATGGCGCTCGCGATATGGTCGTAGCCCGGCGCAATGTCGATGGTCAGCGGCCCGAGCGTGTAGAACGGGGCCTCGTGGCAGTGCTTGATCTGCTCGTCCATGTTGGCCTGGATCATGTGCATCGGCACGTGGCCCGGCCCTTCGATCATGGTCTGCACGTCGTGCTTCCATGCGACTTGCGTCAGCTCGCCCAGCGTGCGCAGCTCGGCAAACTGCGCTTCGTCGTTCGCATCCGCACCCGATCCCGGGCGCAGCCCGTCGCCGAGCGAAAAGCTCACGTCGTACGCCTTCATGATGTCGCAGATGTCCTCGAAGCGCTCGTAGAGAAAACTCTCCTTGTGGTGCGCGATGCACCACTTGGCCATGATCGAGCCGCCGCGCGAGACGATGCCCGTCATGCGGTCGGCCGTCAGGTGGATGAACGGCAGGCGCACGCCGGCGTGGATCGTGAAGTAGTCGATGCCCTGCTCGGCCTGCTCGATCAGCGTGTCGCGGAAGATCTCCCAGGTCAGGTCTTCGGCCACGCCGCCCACCTTCTCCAGCGCCTGGTAGATCGGCACGGTGCCGATGGGCACCGGGCTGTTGCGCACGATCCAGTCGCGCGTGGTGTGGATGTTCTTGCCGGTCGAAAGATCCATCACGTTGTCGGCACCCCAGCGAATCGCCCACACCAGCTTTTCGACTTCTTCCTCGATGCTCGAAGTGACGGCCGAGTTGCCGATGTTGGCGTTGATCTTCACCTTGAAGTTGCGGCCGATGGCCATCGGCTCGACCTCGGGGTGATTGATGTTGGCCGGAATGATTGCGCGGCCGCGTGCCACTTCGTCGCGCACGAACTCGGGCGTGATGATGCGCGGAATGCTCGCGCCCATGGGGTTGCCGGCCACGCGCTTCGCGCGCTCCTCGTTGGCCAAGTACTCGGCCATCCACTCGCGCTTGCCGTTCTCGCGCAGGGCCACGTATTCCATCTCGGGCGTGACGATGCCGCGGCGTGCGTAGTGCATCTGCGTGACATTGGCACCCGACTTCGCGCGGCGCGGCGTGCGCTGCAACGCCGAGGCGCCGGCGCGCAGTTCGGCCAGGCGCTGGGCATCGTGGTCGTGCGCGTGCTTGAGGCCCTCATCGAGCGCCTGGTGCGAGCGGCCTTCGTAGCTTTCGGTGTCGTTGCGCTCGACGATCCAGGCGCCGCGCACGCCGGGCAGGCCCCGACGCACGTCGATCTCGACCTTGGCATCGGTGTACGGCCCCGAGGTGTCGTAGAGCGACACGGTCTCGCCGTTGGTGAGCAGCACGTCGCGCACCGGCACGTTCAGGTCGGGCCGGCTGCCCGGAATCAGGCACTTGTGCGAAGCGGGAAAGGGCTCGCGCGTGAGCGAGAGCAGGGAGGTGAACTTGTCGGGGGCATTCATGCGGGGCACTCCTTGTTGAGGGAAAGGGTGCTCCGCAATCGCTCGGTGGACTTTGGGCCGCCACGGTGGGTAGGTGGCGGGACCGGAGTCAGGGAGTGCAGCTCTTCTTACGCCGGTATGACCCGGATCAAGTTCGCGGGTCGGCAGCTTTGCCATCTCAGCACGCCACATGCGTGCACCCCGGAGCGAGGCCGATTGTGCGAGCCTCGGCCCGCCGAGTCAACCAGGAGTCTGCAAGTCGCCTTCGAGGTAGAACCAGCGATCGCCCTCGCGCACGAAGCGGCTGCGCTCGTGCAGCCGCGTGGCGGTGCCGGTGCTGCTGCGCTGCCGGGCGACGAATTCGACCTCGGCATGGTCGGCGTCGAGCACCGATCGCGAGCGGATGTCGAGCCCCAGCCATTTCACGCCCGGCTCGAACTCGATCGAGGCCGGCCGCTTCGACGGATGCCAGGTGGCGAGCAGGTAAGGCCCCCGCTCCAGCACGAAGGCCGTGTAGCGCGAACGCATCAGCGATTCGGCGTCCGGCGCGGGCATGCCCTCGAAATCTTCGAGGTAGCGGCCGCAGCACAGGGCATAGCCGATGGGCTTGTCTCGACGGTCCGTGCGGCCGCAGGGGCAAGGTCCGGTGGTGGGAACGGTGGCACTCATGAAGACCTCTATTGGAACACCTCGCGGGCCTCCCCTCGATGGGGCAACCCCGGGGCCGCCCCGGAGATCCACCCTTGGCGCGCCGCTTGCTAAACGTTAGCCTTACTTCGGCACACGAAAGAGCGAGGCGGCGATGTACCTGACAGGTTCCGAACAGCAGGCGCTGCGCGGCGTTTTCACGCTGCTGGCGGAAGACCGAGGCGAAGGCGACATTCGCGAGCGCCTTGGCTGGGCGCTGCTCGACCTGCTGCACGCGGACCAGTTCGCCTCTTTCGTGTGGAATGCCGAAAGCGGCCGATTCGACGGCCGCGTGGCGCTGAACATGGACCCCGCCAACCTCGACCGCTACGGTGAATGGCACCAGCACCACGACCCGATCACCTTCGTGCTGCAGTCGCACCGCCGCGCCACCCGCGTGACCGACGTGATGCCGCAGCGCGAACTGATGCGCACGGCGTTCTTTACCGACTTTCTTTCGCGCGACGGACTGCACTGGGGCATGAACCTGCATGCCTTCGAGGGCAGCCGCGCCTTGGGCGACCTGCGCATCTGGCGGCGCAAGGGCCGCGGCGATTTCGGCGACCACGAGAAGGCGCTGCTCGACCTGATCGAGCCCGCGTTCATCGGTGCGCTGCAGCGTGCGCAACGCACGGCGGCTGCCGTGCCGATGCCCGCCGCCGATACGGCGTGGCGCGCATTGAGCACGCGGGAGCAAGAAGTCGCGCGGGCCGTGTGCGAAGGCCTGACCGACAAGGAAATTGCGCGCCGCATGGCGGTGAGCGTGCCGACGGTGCGCACCTACCTGCGGCGCATTTTCGACAAGCTCGGCATCGAGCGCCGGTCGGCGCTGGCCGGTTTGGCTCAGCGCTGATACGGCCGGAGGCGCCCTACTTCGACTTCGGGGCCGGCAGCCGGCCCAGCACGCCTTCGACTGCAAGCCCCACGGCGAGCAGCTTGCGATCGCTGCCGGCGGGTCCGTCGAGTTCCAACCCCACAGGCAGCCCGCTGGTTGCGCCAAGGCCCGAGGGCAGCTGAATGCCCGGAATACCGGCGTTGCTGCCGGGGTCGGTGTTCTGGATCAGCGCGCCGAAGTTCTCGGGGCTGCTGGCCTCGGGCCCGGCGGCCAGCGCCACGCGCGGCACCGTCGGAAACACGAGTGCGTCGAGCCTGTTCTTCGCGAAGGTGTCGCGATAGAGCTTCTGCAATGCGGGCCGCGCGACACGCATCGCGTGGTCGTAGGCCGGCTTCGCGTCGACCACGCCGTTCGGCGCGGGCAGCTTGCGCGGGATCACGAAAGCTTCGAAGGTGCCCTTGACGTCGGGGCTTGCGATGCCGGCCGTCAGTTGCGCGATGTCGATGCCGGTGCGGTACTTCGCGAGGTAGGCCACCATGTCGTCGTGCGCCTCGTAGAGCGCCACCGGAAAGCCGATGGCGCCATTGAGTTCCATGAGCCTGGGCATCTCCACGTCCACCAGCGTGACGCCCGCAGCGCGCAGCTTGGCCAGCGCTGCGTCGGTCGCGGCGCGCGTGTCGGCGTCGAGGTTGGCGTAGAAAGCCGGCACCACGCCGAGCCGCACGCGCTTCAGGTCGGCAGGCTTCAGCGGGGCGCCACCTGCAATCACGCGGTCGAGCAGCGCGACATCGGCCATCGACTGCGCCATCGGTCCGGCGGTGTCGCGGGTGTGCGAGATCGGCGCGATGCCCCGCTGCGAGTAGCGGCCCATGCTGGGACGCAGCGAAGCGCAGCCGTTGAATGCGCACGGAATACGCACCGAGCCGCCCGTGTCGGTGCCCAGGGCCGCGGGCGCCATGCGCGCGCCGAGCGCCGCGCCGTTGCCCGACGACGAACCGCCCGCCACGCGGCTCGCGTCGTAGGCGTTGCGCACCCCCACCTCGGGTCCGCTCTGGAACGCGGGGTTGTAGCCGGTGACCCCAAAGGCCAGCTCGTGCATGTTCGTCTTGCCGAGGATGACGGCCCCCGCCGCCCGAAGCTTGGCCACCACCGGCGCATCGGCGGTGGGCACGAAGCCCTTGAGCGCAGGCGAACCGGCCGTGGCGGGCAGGCCCCGCACCTGGATGTTGTCCTTGATGACCACCGGCAGGCCGGCCAGCGGCTTGCAGGCGCCCCCGCGCTTGCGCAAGGCATCGGCGGCGCGCGCGGCCTTCAGCGCCCCGGCTTCGTCGAGGGTGATGAAGGCGTTGAGGTTCGCCCTCTCCTTGGCCTGCGCGAGGTAGGCCGTCACGAGTTGCTCGCTGGTCAGGGTGCCGGCGCAAAGCTGCTGCACGGCATCGCTCGCGGTCAGCGTGGCAACGTCAGCGGCGGCGGGCTGCGCCAGTGCGGATGCACCGAGGCACAGCAGGGCCACGGCGAGGGAAATGGATTTTAAAAAGGGCATGGCAAGAACCTCCGACGAAGAGGCCGCCATGCTGCGCCGCTGTCACCGTTCTGTCTGTCATCGAAACCGATGACACCGCATGAATGTCTTACTGGAACATCACCCACTCGGGCCGCATGTTGAAGCGCACCGGAAGAATGCTCACGCCCAGACCGCTGGTCACGTACATGCGCTTGTCCTTGTGCGCGATCCAGCCATAGGCCCACTCACGCGGCGCGCGCCCCGGCACCACCAGGGCGCCGTAGCCCGGCACACTGATCTGCCCGCCGTGCGTGTGCGCGGCCACCACCAAGCCTCGAGTGCGCGGCATGGTCGCGAAGCTGAAGGGGTCGTGCATCATGACCAGCGTGGCGGCGCCCTTCGGCACGCCGGCCAACGCCTTGTCCGGCTGCGAGTGGCCCGTCGAGTCGTCGCCGATGCCGACCACCCAGATGTCATGATCCGGCAGGCGTACCGATGCGTTTTCGAGCACGCGGATGCCCTGTGCAGACAAGGCCCGCGCCGTGCGTTCTCCGTCGTGCCACCAGTCGTGGTTGCCGAGCACCGCGTACACGCCCTGCGGCGCTTTCAGGCGGCCCAGCACGGCGGCCATCTCCTCGATGGACAGGTCTTCGTCGCCACCCGAACCCGCAAGAAAGTCGCCGGGCAGCAGGATCACGTCGGGCTGCGCGGCGTTGATCTGGTCGACGATGCGCGCGGCGCGCTCCACGCTGGTAATGCGCCATGCCGAGCGCGTGGTGAGATGCCAATCGCCCGCCATGGCCACCTTGAGTCCGGCGGGCGCCTGCCATTGCGCCGAACTCAGCGGCTCGACGGCTACGGTCCAGGCGGCCAGCGCCAGCAGCAGGACCGCCGCCGCGATCCGGAACACCGGCGGCCGGCGGCGCGTGCCGGAGCTCACGCCAGCGCGCGTTGAATGAGCAGCTTCTGGATGTCGGACGTGCCTTCGTAGATCTGACACACCCGCACGTCGCGGTAGATGCGCTCGAGCGGAAAGTCGTTCACATAGCCGTAGCCGCCCAGCGTCTGGATGGCGGCGCTGCACACACGCTCGGCCATTTCGCTGGCGAACAGCTTGGCCATGGCGGCCTCCTTCAGGCAGGGGCGGCCGGCGTCGCGCAGGCTCGCGGCGTGCCAGATCAATTGGCGGGCGGCTTCGAGCTGCGTGGCGCATTCGGCCAAGCGAAAGCCCACGGCCTGCTGTTCGAAGATCGAACCGCCAAAGGCCTGACGCTCCTTGGCGTAGGCCAGCGCCACGTCGAACGCGCTGCGCGCCATGCCCACGCTCTGCGCCGCAATGCCGATGCGACCACCTTCGAGCGCACCCAGCGCAATCTTGTAGCCCTCGCCCTCCGCACCGATCAGGTTTTCCGCCGGAATGCGGCAGCCGTCGAAATTGATCTGCGCGGTGTCGCTGCTGTGCTGGCCGAGCTTGTCCTCGAGACGCGCGACGCTGTAGCCGGGCGCATCGGTGGGCACGATGAAGGCGCTCATGCCGCGCTTTCCGGCACCCTTGTCGGTCACCGCAATCACGATGGCGACCTGGCCGTTCTTGCCGCTGGTGATGAACTGCTTCACGCCGTCGATCACATAGGTATCGCCATCCTTGCGCGCCGTGGTGCGCAGGCTCGACGCATCGCTGCCGGCCTGCGGTTCGGTCAGGCAAAAGGCACCGAGCATCTGCCCTTGCGCCAACGGTTCGAGCCACTTCTTCTTCTGCTGCGCGTTGCCGTAGCGCATGAGGATGGCGTTGACCGGGCAGTTGGTCACGCTGATGGCCGTGCTGGTGCCGCCGTCGCCGGCCGCAATTTCTTCGAGCACCAGCGCGAGCGTGAGGTAGTCGAGGCCCGCGCCGCCATGCTCTTCCGGCACGCAGATGCCGTAGGCACCCAGCGCCGCAAGGCCCTGGTGCGCTTCCTTCGGAAAGCTGTGCTCGCGGTCCCACTTCGGGGCGTTGGGCCAGAGTTCGGCCTGTGAGAAATCGCGCACCGCGTCGCGGATGGCTTCCTGGTCGGGGGTAAGCAGCATGAGTGTTTCCGAGCTGTTCGGTCGTTGGATTGTTGTCTGATGGCTCTACCGCAGGCTCTTCAACGGCGGCTCTGTCCTTCGATTGGCTGAGCGACTTGTGCTGCGTAGCCAGGCGAAAGACACGGCGGCTGGATCTGCCAATCTCCAGACGCCAAGACCTTCATCACTTCTGTCAGTCGAGTTCGCGAAAAGCGCTCGGCGCGAGCATCCAGGTCGGGGAAAGCCCATCGCATGCTCGAAAGAACGCTGCTGCTTATTTCCAGCGGCGCCATTGCGGCGTTCTTCTCGGTGCGCTGAATTGAAGTGATCGCATCGGGGCGCGCAGCCAGCATTGGGGCCAACTCATCGAGAAAGCCGCCACAACGAATGACCTGCGCCCTGTAGATCATGACGAGGTCCGATTCGACTTGAGGGATAGTGTCGATAGGGATCGCACTCCATTGAACAGAACCGCGAACCTTGTCGAGCAGCAGGGTTCCCAGCACATGAACAGAAATCTCACCGAGTTGCAGATTCGCCTTAGGTTGTTCGGCCAAAGCGCGCGCACATCCGAACGCCATCAGACCTAGTGCGGTGGACAACAACATCAGCCGATCAGTCCAACGGATGGATGCGCGAAGGCGCTTGCTCCTCATCATTCGACAGCCGTTACTTGCCGGCGCCCAAGTCCATGATGAGCCGCGCCGCCATGTACAGGCGCCGTGGAATGGCGCTGATGTCCACGTATTCGGCCTTGTCGCTGTGATAGTCGAAACCCGGCAGGCCCAGGCTTTCGATCACCGGCTTGCCCGAAAGCGCCGCGTAGGCCGCATCGGTGCCGCCGCCGGTGCGTTCTTCAACGCCCAGCGTGCCGCCGGCTTCCTTGTAGAAAGCTACGGCCTTCTCGACCAGCTTCTTGCCGCCCTCGCCTGCATTGAAGGCCGGGCGGCCGCGGGTGACCAGCACCTTGACGTCGGATTCGGGCAGCTTCTTTTGCTGCGCCTTTTCTTCCAGCGTCTTCAAGGCGGCTTCGAAGTCTTCGTTTTGCGCATAACGCACGTCGGCATTCAGCGTGGCGCTGGCGGGGATGATGTTCGACACGCTGCCGGCCTTGGCGATGGTCCAGTTGAAGCGCAGGTGCTTGGCCTTGTCGTCGATGCTCATGGTGCGCAGCACCAGGTCGGACGCCTCCACGAGCGCGTTCACGCCCAGGTCTGGCGCGGCGCCGGCATGCGAGGCCTTGCCGGTGATGTTGACCTGCACGTAGGCAATGCCCGAGGTACCCAGCGAAAGCTTTTCGTCGCCGGCCGAGGTGGGTTCGAACGAAAGCACGTAGTCGGCCTGCTTGGCTTCTTCCTGGATCAGGTCGCGCGAGCCGAAGGAGCCTTTTTCCTCGTCGGTGTTGAAGAGCACGGTGATGGTGCCGTAGTCGCGCACGCCGTAGTCCTTGAGCAGCTTCAGCGTGTGCAGGATGACGGCGTTGCCGCCCTTGTCGTCGGCAATGCCCGGGCCGTAGGCCTTGTTGCCCTCGATGCGGAAAGGCGCCTTCGCGAGCGTGCCCTTGAGGTAGACGGTGTCTATGTGCGACATCAGCAGCAGGTTCTTGCCGCCCCGGCCCTTGATCTTGCCGACGATGTTGTCGCCCACCGCGAGCCCGGCCGACTTGCTGCGCGTGACGGTGAAGCCGAGGTTCTTGAGTTCGGCCTCGAGGTAGTTGCCCGCGGCCGCAATGCCTTCGGCATCGCCGGTGCCGGTTTCGATGTTGACGAGCTGCTCCAGCGTCTTGAGCACCGCGGGCTGCGCATCGGTCGCGGCCTGGAAGAGCACGTTGTCGCGTTTCTGCGCCCAGCCGGCGGCGGGCGCAAGAAAGGCGCCGGCGAGCAAGGCCGTCATGACGGTACGTTGGATGGATGGGCGCATGAAGAACTCCTGGCGTCTGCGATATTTTGAAGAAGAACCACGAGGCGCGCCGGCAAGGGGCGCTTGTGGCGGTCGTTTTTATCAGAGCAATTCGAGTGCCACGGCGGTGCCTTCGCCGCCGCCGATGCACAGCGTGGCCACGCCGCGCTTCTTGCCGCGCGCCTTCAGCGCATGAATGAGCGTGACCATGATGCGCGCGCCGCTGGCGCCGATGGGGTGACCCAGCGCGCAGGCACCGCCGTTCACGTTGACGATCTCGTGCGACACGTCGAGCTCATGCATCAGCGCCATTGGCACGACGGCGAAAGCTTCGTTCACTTCCCACAGGTCGACGTCTTTCACGCTCCAGCCGGTCTTCTTGAACAGCTTGGCCACGGCGCCCACCGGCGCGGTGGAGAACCACTCGGGCTGCTGCGCATGCGTGGCATGGCCGACGATGCGCGCGATGGGCCTGGCGCCGATCTTCTTCGCATGCGATTCGGTCATCATCACCAGCGCCGCAGCGCCGTCGTTGATCGACGAACTCGATGCGGCGGTGATGGTGCCGTTCTCTTTCTTGAACGCGGGCTTGAGCGTGGCGATCTTGTCGAGCTTGACCTTGCCCGGGCCCTCGTCGATGGAAATGACGGTGTCGCCGCCGCGCCCCTTCACGGTGACGGGCGTGATCTCGTCCTTGAACGCGCCGGACTCGGTGGCCGCCTTGGCGCGCTGCACGCTGGCAATGGCAAAGGCGTCTTGCTGCTCGCGCGTGAACTTGTACTTGGCGGCGCAGTCTTCGCCGAAGGTGCCCATCGAGCGGCCCGGCTGGTAGGCGTCTTCGAGGCCGTCGAGCATCATGTGGTCATAGATCTTGTCGTGGCCCATGCGGTAGCCGCCGCGGCCCTTGAGCATGAGATAGGGCGCGTTGGTCATGCTTTCCATGCCGCCGGCCACCATTACCTCGTGCGTGCCGGCCAGCAGCAGGTCGTGTGCGAGCATGGCGGCCTTCATGGCCGAGCCGCACATCTTGCTGAGCGTGACCGCGCCCGCGCTGTCGGGCAAGCCGCCCTTGTAGGCCGCCTGGCGCGCCGGCGCCTGGCCTTGCCCGGCCATGAGGCAGTTGCCGAACAGCACTTCGCCGACGCTCTCGGTCGCAATGCCCGCGCGCTCGACGGCAGCCTTGATGGCGGCGCCGCCGAGGTCGTGCGCGGAGAGGGAAGAGAAGTCGCCCTGGAAGCTGCCCATGGGGGTGCGGGCGGCGCCGACGATGACGATGGATTCGGACATGGTGATCTCCTTCGGAAAGTTGAAAGGTGTCGCGGTGGACCGGGGTCTCAATCAAAAATGCGTCGCGTGCCCGTCGTGCGGAAAGCGCTGCGCTTCTTCGTACGGGAACACATCGAGCATTTGCCCGGCCTGGATGCGTTCCTTGTGGTGCTGCCAGAAGGCGGCGTCGAGCAGGTCGGCGTGGTGCGCCATGAAGGCTTCGCGCACCGCGTCGTTGCCGAGCAAAAAGGGGCCGAAGGTTTCGGGAAACACGTCCTTCGGGCCGACCGAATACCAGACCTCGCCGCTCATCTCGTCTTCCTCGTTGCGCGCCGCGGGCACCTTGCGGAACTGGCAATCGGTGATGTATTCGATTTCGTCGTAGTCGTAGAACACGACCTTGCCTCCGCGCGTGACGCCGAAGTTCTTCCACAGCATGTCGCCGGGAAAGATGTTGGCCGCCACCATGTCCTTGATGGCGTTGCCGTATTCGACGACCGCGTGCTCCAGCTGCTCCTTCGCGCGCTTGGCATGGGCCGGGCTTTCCGGGTTGGCCAGCGTGTCGAAGGCTTCCTGCAGGAAGATGTTGAGCGGAATCATGCGGCGCTCGATGTAGACGTGCTTGAGCACCAGCTCCATCTCCCCGTTGCCGTCGCGGTCGGCAATCTCGAGCTGGCTGGGCGCGAACTTCCGGATTTCCTCGATCAGCTCGGGCTCGAAGCGGTCGAGCGGAAAACCCACGTCGCTGTACTCCAGCGTGTCGGCCATGCGGCCCACGCGGTCGTGCTGTTTCACGAGCAGGTACTTGCCCTTGATCTGCTCGCGGGTGGTGTCCTTCTGCGGCGGATAGAAATCCTTGATGACCTTAAACACGAACGGGAACGAAGGCAGGTCGAACACCAGCATGACCATGCCCTTGATGCCCGGCGCAATGCGGAAGCGGTCGCTCGAATAGTTGAGGTGTGAAAGAAAGTCGCGGTAGAACAGCGTCTTGCCCTGCTTTGCAAGGCCCAGCGCGTTGTAGATTTCGGCGCGCGGCTTGCGCGGCATGAGCGAGCGCAGGAACTGCACGCAGGCCGAGGGCACTTCCATGTCGACCATGAAGTAGGCGCGCGCAAAGCTGAAGAGCATCTGCAGGTCGTCTTCGCCGAAGAGCGCCGCATCCACATAGAACTTGCCATGCCTGTCGTGCAAGATGGGCAGCGAGAACGGCAGCTCGACAAAGCCGTTCATGATCTTGCCGACCACGTAGGCGCCCTTGTTGCGGTAGAACAGCCCCGACAGCACCTGGATCTGGAAGTTGGCGCGCAGCTTCACCTGGTGAAAGCGCCCCATGATCGCGTGCGCCACGCGCTCGGCATCGCGCCGCTTGTTGGCGAATGTGCCCTGCAGCGCATAGTCATCGAGCATCTGCTCGATGGTGTCGGCCAGCGTGTCGTGCGAGGGGTAGTAGGGCCGATAAGTGGGCGCGCCGCGCGGCTCGATGTACTCGGTGCTGATGGCCGGCCGAACGAAGATGAAGTCGTTCTGGAAATAGGCGCGGTGCAGGATCTTCGTCGTGACCGAGTTGAAGAAACTCTCGGCCAGTTCAGGCTGGTGGTGGTCCACCAGGAGGCCGATGAAGTGCAGCTTGATCTGGTGCCACACCTCCATCGGCTGGTCGCCGGCCTTGTATTCTTTCTCGAGCCGGGCCACGGCCTCGTTCACGCGCAGGTCGTAGAACTCGATGCGCTCCCGCTGGGCGCGCTGCTGGCCGTGCCAGTCGGCCGTTTCGAAGCGGTGCTTGGCGCGCGCCGATTCAGCGCGGAACAGGCTGTAGTGGCGATTGAATCCATCGATCATCGCCTTGGCGATGTCGTAAGCCAGCGGCGAATCGAGGCGCTGCGGAAACATGGCTTCAGCCGGTTTTCGCGCCGCTGCCTTCCCCGGGCTGGACGAGCGGGAGGGCTTCGGTGGCTTCGGTCCCGTCGGCACCGGCCTGTGCGGACGGCGAGGCGCCCAGCGGCTTGCTCCATTTGTAGCGGATGCGCTGCACCGCCGCCTTGTACACCGCGTCCAGCGGCTTGGCGCCGTCCACGTTCAGGCCCAGGTCCTGCAGCAGGCCGTCGTGCACGCCGAAGGTCCAGCCGTGGATCTCGACCTTCTGGCCGCGGCCCCAGGCATCGACCATGACGGTGCTGACCGCCACGTTGACCACCTGCTCGGCCACGTTGAGTTCGCACAGCGCGTCGACACGCACCTCTTCGGGCAGGCTGTCGAGCATCACGGCGTGGCGGTCGCGCACGTCCTGGATGTGGCGGATCCAGTTGTCGGCCAGGCCGATGCGCTTGCCGCTGAGCGCCGCCTTGACGCCCGCGCAGCCGTAGTGGCCCACCACCATGATGTGCTCGACCTTCAGGTGCTCGACCGCGAATTGAATCGCCGAGAGCGCGTTCAGGTCGGAATGCACCACGATGTTGGCGACATTGCGGTGCACGAACACCTCGCCGGGCTCCAGGCCGGTGATCTGGTTGGCGGGCACGCGGCTGTCGGAACAGCCGATCCACATGTAGCGCGGCGTCTGCTGCTTCACCAGGCTGGTGAAGAAGCCGGGCCGGTCGCGTTCCATTTGTGCGGACCAGGCACGGTTGTGGGCGAACAGGTCATCAAGATTGTCGGACATGGGCATGATTGTCGATGAGTGGTGATTCGGTGCGGTATTTCAGGCCGTCTTGGCCGTTTTGGCCGTCCTTTGGGCTTTGGCCAGTGCCGCGCGGCCCTTTTTCTCGTGCTCGCGCACTTCGGCCAGGTTGGCCTGCAGTTCGGCGAGCTGCTCTTCCAGCTGGGCGCGGTGCGCGCCCAGCACGCCGAGAAACTTCTGCAGCTGCGCCACGGTGTCGCGCGGGCTGTCGTACATGTCGAGGATGTCCTTGGCCTCGGTCAGGCTCAGGCCAAGGCGCTTGGCCCGCAATGTGAGCGTGAGCCGCGCCCGGTCGCGCGCGCTGTAGATGCGCTGCATGCCGGCCCGCTCCGGTGTGAGCAGCCCCATGTCTTCATAGAAGCGGATGGCGCGCGTCGTGAGGTCGAACTCCTTCGCGAGCTGGCTGATGGTGAAGGTCGGCGCAGGCATGTGGCTGAAATCGGTCGAAAAGCCGTCTGGAGGGGCGTTGCGATGGCGACAGCAGGTTTGCCCCGGTCTCCCTACAATGATGCCCTTAACCCATGACGTTTACGTAAACGTCAATCTTACATGAACCTCCTCGAACGCGAACTCCACTACCCCTTGGGCGACACCCTGCCCGCCCCCGGCGAAGTACTGGAAGTCGCGCCGGGCGTGCGCTGGATCCGCATGCGGCTGCCATTCGCGCTCGACCACATCAACCTCTGGCTGCTGCGCGACAGCCTCGACGGGGTCGAGGGCTGGACGGTAGTCGACTGCTGCATTGCGCATGACGAAGCCCGTGCGCAGTGGGAACGCGTGTTCGAAACGCAACTGCAGGGCCTGCCGGTCCTGCGCGTGATCGTCACGCACATGCACCCCGACCACATCGGCCTGGCCGACTGGCTGTGCAAGCGCTGGAGCGCGCCGCTGTGGATCAGCTCGACCGACTACCACGTGGCCCGCGTGCTCACCTCCGCCGGCGACACGCTGGCCGGCGGCGACGCGGCGGCCAACTTCTTTGCGTCGCACGGCCTGACCGACCCGGAGGCCGTGGCCAAGATTCGCGCCCGCACCAACTACTACGCCAACATGGTGCCTTCGGTGCCCGAGCGCTTCACGCGCATGATGGACGGCGACACGGTATCGATCAACGGCCACGCCTGGCGCTGCATCAGCGGCTACGGCCATGCGCCCGAACACATTGCCCTCTACTGCGACGAACTGAAGCTGCTGCTGGGCGGCGACATGATGCTGCCGCGCATTTCCACCAACGTGAGCGTGCACTCGGGCGAGCCGGAAGCCAACTCGCTGCGGCTTTTCCTGGACAGCATCGACAAGTTCAAGGCGTTGCCGGCCGACACGCTGGGCCTGCCTTCGCATGGCAAGCCGTTCACCGGCATTCACCGCCGTGTGGACCAGTTGCAGGAGCACCACCGCGACCGCCTGGCCGAACTGCTCGAAGCCTGCACCGCCCGCCCGCTGACCGCCGCCGAGGGCCTGCCCATCCTGTTCAAGCGCGAACTCGACCTGCACCAGATGACCTTTGCCATGGGCGAGACCGTGGCGCACCTGCACCTGCTGTGGTTCTCGGGCCAGCTCAGGCGCGAACTGGGGTCGGACGGCATCTACCGCTTCGGAGCCCGCAGCGCCGCAGCGTAGGGATTTAGACTCGCCGGATGGACACGCTGGCTGAGCTGCGCGCCGGCCGGCTGGCTGGCGCCAAACGAATCGATCTCTCGTGCGGACTCACGGAGTTTCCGCGCGAAATTTATGACCTGGCGGATTCGCTCGAGGTCTTGAACCTTTCGGGCAACGCGCTCGATGCGCTGCCCGACGATCTTGGCCGGCTGCACCGCCTGCGCGTGCTGTTCTGCTCCGACAACCGCTTCACGCAGTTGCCCGAATCGATCGGCCGATGCCAGGAACTGGAGATGGTCGGCTTCAAGGCCAACCGCATCCGCACCGTGCCCACCGCGGCGCTGCAATTGCCCTTGTTGCGCTGGCTGATCCTGACGGACAACCAGGTCGAGACGATGCCCGAGTCGGTCGGCCAATGCACGCGAATGCAGAAGCTCATGCTCGCCGGCAATCGACTGTGCGCGCTGCCGGAATCTCTGGCGGCCTGCAGCGAGCTCGAGATGCTGCGCACCTCCGCCAATCGCTTCGATGTGCTGCCCGAGTTGGTGTTTTCGCTGCCGCGACTTTCGTGGCTGGCAGGCGCTGGCAATCCTTACGATGCACGAGTCGAAGATGCCGCCATTGCCGCGCAATCGGTGCCGCGCGTCCACTGGCGCGAACTGGCACTGGGCGAAAAGCTCGGCGAAGGCGCCTCGGGGGTGATCTACCAGGCGACGCTCGGCACGACGTCGAAGCCCGTGGCCGTCAAGCTGTTCAAGGGCGCGGTGACGAGCGACGGCTGGCCGCACAGCGAAATGGCTGCGAGTATCGCAGCCGGCGTGCATCCGACATTGATTGCCGCGCAAAGCCGTATCGACGGTCACCCGGAAGGCACCGAAGGCCTCGTCATGGCGCTGGTGGATCCATCTTTCCGCACGCTCGCGGGCCCGCCCAGCCTGGCTTCGTGCACGCGCGACGTCTATGCGGCCGATGCGCAATGGACTTCCGGCGTGGCTCTGGGCATTGCGCGCGACATTGCTTCGGCCATGCGGCATCTGCATGCGCGCTGCATTCTTCATGGCGACCTCTACGCGCACAACATCCTGTGGAGGGCGCAGGGCGGCGGGTTGCTTGGCGACTTTGGCGCGGCGTGGATGACGGACGCGCTCGATCCGGTGCAGATCGAAGCCTTGCAACGGCTGGAGATGCGCGCCTTTGGCTGCCTGCTGGAAGAGCTGCTCGACCGCTGCAGCGATGCCCCGCCCGAGGCCATGATGGCATTGAAAGACCGCTGCATGCAGCCCGACATTGCCGCGCGGCCGTCGTTCGCCGAGGCGCTGTCGCTGCTCCAGGGCGAGCTCTCGCAATGACGAGCCCGCGCTTGCCGCTGCCCACGCGCGATGGGGTCGGCCCGAGCTGCGTCGGCCTGCCGCAAGGCCACTGGCCCACCATCGTCGATTTTTTGATCGCACGCTTTCCGGCGATCTCGCGCGAGACGTGGATGGCCCGCATCGAGGCCGGTGACGTGATCGACGAGCACGGCGTGCCCGTGACCGCGCAGCGCCGCTACCAGGCGCCGCTGCGCGTGTACTACTACCGCACGCTCGACGCTGAGGTGCGCATTCCGTTCGACGAGCAGGTGCTGTTCCAGGACGACCAGCTCGTGGTGGTGGACAAGCCGCCCTTCCTGCCCGTGACGCCCACCGGCAAGTACCTGCAGGAAAGCCTGCTGGTGCGGCTCAAGCGCAAGCTGAAGCTCGACGACCTGGTGCCGCTGCACCGCATCGACCGCAGCACGGCGGGGCTGGTGCTCTTTTCGATACGCCCCGAAACCCGCGGCGCCTACCAGGCCATGTTTCCCGAGCGGCGCATCGCCAAGCACTACGAGGCAGTGGTGCCGTGGCAGCCGGGCGTGTCGTCGGTGCCCGGCACTTACCGCAGCCGGCTGGTCGACGATGAGCATTTCATGCGCGTGAAAGAAGAAGCCGGCGAGCCCAATTCGGAAACGCGCATCGCCGTGGAAGAGGCGGCCGACGGCTACGCGCTGCTGAAGCTTTCGCCGGTGACCGGCCGCAAGCACCAGTTGCGGGTGCACTGCATGGCGCTGGGCATGCCGATCGTCAACGACCCGATCTACCCCACACTCCTGCCGCCCGACAGCGACGACTTCGACAAGCCCTTGCAGCTGCTGGCCAAGTCGGTGGCGTTTCAAGACCCCGTGAGCGGCGAATTGCGCAGCTTCACGAGCCCCCGGAGCCTGGCCCTGCCGCCAAGGTGACGCGCTGCGCGCACGCGGCGCACTAAGCTCGTTTCCTGAAATCTTTCGTCATTTCATTCAGGAGACACCTGCACCATGGACACCACCCAACTCTTCTCGCTGAAGGGCCGCAGCGCCTTGATCACCGGCGGCTCGCGCGGCATCGGCCGCATGATCGCCGAGGGCTTTCTGGCCCAGGGCGCGCGCGTGTACATCTCAGCCCGCAAGGCCGCGCCCTGCGATCAGACGGCCAAGGAGCTTTCGGCCTTCGGGCAATGCGTATCTTTGCCGGCCGACGTGTCGACGCTGGAAGGTGCGCAGGCGCTGGTCGATGCGTATGCCAAGCATGAAGACTCGCTCGACATCCTGGTCAACAACGCCGGCGCGGCCTGGGGCGCACCGTACGACGAGTTTCCCGAGAGCGGCTGGGACAAGGTGGTGGACCTGAACCTGAAAACACCCTTCTTCCTGACCAAGGCGCTGACGCCGATGCTCAAGAAGGCTGCGACCGATCACCTGGCGAAGGTGATCAACATCGCGTCCATCGACGGCATCTCGGTGAACCCGCAGGAAACGTATTCGTATGCGGCCAGCAAGGCCGGGCTGATCCAGCTGACGCGGCGCATGGCACTGCGCCTTGCGCAAGACCGGATCGTGGTGAGCGCGATCGCGCCGGGCGCGTTCGCTTCCGACATGAACAAGGACGCGCGCGACCACGGCGACGAGGTCAAGGGCCGCATTCCCGCGGGCCGCATCGGCACGCCGGAAGACATGGCCGGCGCCGCCATCTATCTTGCCTCGCGCGCCGGCGACTACGTGATGGGTTCCACGCTGGTGGTCGACGGCGGCGTGACGCACGCGCGCTGAGCGCCTGAAGCGCCCACGCGGCGGCCACCTCAGTGGTTGTCGCGCGGCACGCCGAAGGTGGCGTGGATCTTCTGGTACTTCACCGCGGGCTTGAGCACCATGCCCTCGGAGAGCTCGTCGACCACCGCACGCTGGATCTCCTGCCACGGCGTCTGGCTCGGCGGGTACGGGTAGCCGCCCGAGGCCTCGAGCTTCTGGCGGCGCTTGGCCAGTTCTTCGTCGGACACCAGCATGTTGGCCGTGCGCTTCTTCAGGTCGATGCGCACGCGGTCCCCCGTCTTCAAGAGCGCCAGCGCACCGCCGGTCGCGGCCTCGGGCGAGGCGTTCAGGATCGACGGCGAGCCCGACGTGCCCGACTGCCGCCCGTCGCCGATGCAAGGCAGCGCGGTGATGCCCTTCTTCAGCAGGTAGGCCGGCGCGCGCATATTCACGACCTCGGCCGCACCGGGGTAGCCCACCGGCCCCACGCCGCGCATGAACAGGATGCTGTGCGCATCGATCTTCATCTTCGGATCGTCGATGCGACGATGGTAGTCCTCGGGCCCGTCGAACACCACGGCCGTGCCTTCGAAGGCCATCGGGTCGGCCGGGTTCTCCAGGTAGCGGCTGTGAAACTCGGGCGTGATCACGCTGGTCTTCATGATCGCGGAGTCGAACAGGTTGCCGCTGAAGTCGAGGAAGCCCGCGTTCTTCATCATCGGCTTGGCGTACGGGAAGATCACCCTGCGGTCTTCGGTGAACCGGCCTTCGCAGTTCTCGATGATGCTCTTGCCGTTGGCCGTGAGCGCCGGCTGGATCTTCCCCTTGGCGATCAGCTCGGCCACCACGGCGGGCACGCCGCCTGCGCGGTAGTAGTCCTCGCCCAGGTACTCACCGGCCGGCTGCAGGTTGACCAGCAGCGGCACCTTGTAGCCGTGCTTTTCCCAGTCGCCGGTGGTCAGCGGCACGCCGATGTGGCGCGCGATGGCGTTCAGGTGGATGGGCGCATTGGTCGAGCCGCCGATGGCCGAGTTCACGACGATCGCGTTCTCGAAGGCCGCGCGCGTCATGATGTCCGAGGGCTTCAGGTCTTCGCGCACCATCTCCACGATGCGCTTGCCGGTCATGTAGGCCATCTCCTGGCGGTCGCGGTAGGGCGCGGGAATGGCCGCGCTGCCGGGCAGCGTCATGCCCAGTGCCTCGGTCAGCGAGTTCATCGTGGAGGCCGTGCCCATGGTGTTGCAGTGCCCGGTCGACGGGGCCGACGAAGCCACGAGCCGCAGGAAGCCGGGCTCGTCGATCTCGCCCGCGGCCAGCAGCTCGCGCGCCTTCCAGACGATGGTGCCCGAGCCCGTGCGCTCGCCCTTGTACCAGCCGTTGAGCATGGGGCCGGAGTTGAGCGCGATGGCCGGAATGTCGACCGTGGCCGCGGCCATCAGCTGCGCCGGCGTGGTCTTGTCGCAGCCGGTGGTCAGCACCACGCCGTCCAGCGGATAGCCGTACAGGATCTCGACGAGCGAGAGGTACTGCAGGTTGCGGTCCAGCGAGGCAGTCGGGCGCTTGCAGGTCTCCTGGATCGGATGGATCGGAAACTCGAAGGCGATGCCGCCCGCATCCCTGATGCCCTCGCGCACGCGCTCGGCCAACACCAGGTGGTGGCGGTTGCAGGGCGCGATGTCGGAGCCCGTCTGCGCGATGCCGATGATCGGGCGGCCCGACTGCAGCTCCTCGAAGCCCAGGCCGAAATTCATCGTGCGCTCCAGGTAGAGCGCGGTCATGTCGGTATTGGCGGGGTTGTCGAACCAGGCCTGCGAACGCAGCTTCAAGGCGCCCGCGGGCTTCTTCGGGGTGCTCTTCGGCGCAGGGTTTTTCGGCGTGGTGCTTTTCTTCGTGCCCATCAGGACATTCCCTTCAGTGTTTCGGCCGCGTTCGGAAGCGCGGCGCAATCGGCGATGTACTGGCGAATGATGTCGGCGAAATTGTCGTGCGGATGCAATCCGAGCCGTGCGGCCCGCTCGGCCGTGGCGCCGCCGGGCCAGTTGGCCACGATGCCGGCGATGCGCTCGTCGCGCTCGAAGCGCACCAGCGCGCGCACCTTCGGCCCGGCCACTTCCTCGAGCGCATCGAGCATGTCGCTCACGCGCACGTTGAGCGCCGGCAGGTTGAGCGCGGCGCGGCCGCCGAAGGCCTCGCGGCTGGCCTCGTAGACGGCGATCAGGCCCTCCACCGTGCGGGCCGGCGAGGTCATCGGGTGCGACACGTCGGGCGACACCGGGCAGACCGATTCCACACCCGCCAGCGGCTCGCGGATGATGCCGCTGAAGAACGACGAGGCGGCGCCGTTGGGGCGGCCCGGCCGCACGGTCACGGTCATCAGCCGTGCTGCGCGGCCGTCGATGTAGCCCTTGCGCGTGTAGTCGGCAACGAGGTGCTCGCAGACCAGCTTCTGCGTGCCGTAGGAGGTCTGCGGCAGCGGCAGCGTGTCGTCGGCCACCAGGGCGGGGAGCGGCACCGAAGGATCCGGGCCGAACACCGCGACCGAGCTGGAGAACACCAGCCGCGCCACCTTGCCGCCCGCTCCGACGTTGGCGCGAAGGGCATCGAGCAACGCACGCGTGCTGTCGAGATTGGAGCGCAGGCCCAGTTCGAAGTCGGCTTCGCATTCGCCCGAAACGGCCGACGCCAGATGGAACACGCCGTCGAAGGCCTCGGTCTTCAGCGCCTCGGCCTGCGCGAGCAGCGGGCCGGTGCGGGCCTCCACGCGCGCATCGGCCAGCAGGTCGGCCGGCGGCGGCGCGATGTCGGTCAGCACCATGCGTTCGATGCGCTGGCCCGCCAGCGTGCCGCGCGCCAGCAGTGCGCGCGCAAGGCGGGCGCCGACAAAGCCGCCGCCTCCGGTGATCAACAGTTTCATGATTTTTTCCTCTTGGTCCTTTGGGTGGTCACGGTAGTCACGGTTGCTTCGGTGGTGCGTTTCGCGCGGGTGGCGGTGGCCGGCATGGCGGCTCGCGGCGCGGCGCGGCGGCGCTGACCGGTGATGACGCCGCCTTCGATCAGGCGCTGCTCGCCACGGATCAGATGCTGGGTCGCATGACGGCGCGCCGCCACCGGGTCGCGCGCCGCAATGGCTTCGACGATGGCGCGGTGCTCGCTCTGCACTGCCTCCATGAAGTCGAGCCGCCGCGCTTCGTTGCCGCGCGTGATGCGCATGCCCTCGCGCAGGTACTGCTCCAGGAAGCCGAGCAGCAGGCGGAACTGCGGATTGCCGGTCGCTTCGCCGATCACGCGGTGGAAGGCGAGGTCTTCGGCCACGCCGTCTTGCCCGGCCGCGGCGGCTGCGTCGATGGCCTTGAGGGCGCGACGCAGCGCCGCGATCTGGCTGCGGCTCGCGCGCTGCGCCGCCAGCGCGGCGATCTCGCCTTCGAGCACGCGCCGCACCTCGACCACATGAACGACCGACTGCACAGACTCGAGCACCGCGGGGTCAAAAGCCAGCGGACGGTTCAGCGGCGCCTGCGCGACGAAACAGCCCAAGCCCTGCCGCGAGCTGACCAGCGCCTGCGACTTGAGCTGGTGCACGGCTTCGCGCACCACGGTGCGCGATACCCCGTGCGAGGCCGCGAGTTGCTGTTCGGTGGGGAGCCGGTCACCGGGGCGCAGCGCGCCGGAAGCGATCTGCGCGGCCAGCCGCGAAGCGAGCCGGTCAGACAGGCGGTCCGTGACCAGAAGAAAGGATTCTGAGAGGGCGGGAGCCTGCACGGCAGCGGAAAAGTGGAGCACGGTTATCGGGTCATCATACAAGTCAACCGGGATTTTCTCGTACCGGTTTGCCCTGATACCGGTTTCAAAAACCAGTGCCGATACTGCCCGGGCTGCGACGCGGAGGTCTCCGCGCCGCTCCCTTCCCGCGATTTGACAGGACTCCTTGCATGGCCAGTGTCACGATTCAGGCGGTCAAGAAGCGATTCGGCGAAGTCGCCATCCTTCACGGGGTGGACATCGACATTGCCGACGGTTCGTTCACGGTGCTGGTGGGCCCCTCGGGCTGCGGCAAGTCGACCTTGCTGCGCATGATCGCGGGGCTGGAAGAAATTCACGGCGGCGAGATCCGCATCGGCGATCGCCGCGTGAACGACTTGCCGCCCAAGGAACGCGACATCGCGATGGTGTTCCAGAACTACGCGCTCTATCCGCACATGACGGTGCGCGACAACATGGCCTTCGCCCTCGCGCTCGCGAAGATGGACAGGGCTGCCATCGACGCCAAGGTGCAGCGCGCGGCGGAAATCCTGGCGCTCAAGCCGCTGCTCGAACGCTATCCGCGGCAGCTCTCGGGCGGCCAGCGCCAGCGCGTGGCGATGGGCCGCGCCATCGTGCGCGATCCGCAGGTGTTCCTGTTCGACGAGCCGCTGTCCAACCTCGACGCCAAGCTGCGCGTGGCGATGCGCAGCGAGATCAAGGAGTTGCACCAGCGGCTGAAGACCACCTCCATCTACGTCACGCACGACCAGATCGAAGCCATGACCATGGGCGACAAGATCGTGGTGATGCGCGACGGCCGCATCGAACAGACCGGCAGTCCGCTGGACCTGTACGACCACCCGGCCAACCAGTTCGTTGCGGGCTTCATCGGCTCGCCGGCCATGAACTTCCTGCCCGGCACGCTGCGGCGCACGGGCGGCACGGCGCATGTCGAACTGCCCGACGGCACCCGGCTCGATGCGCCCATTCATGCAGGCGGCACCGATGGACAGCCCGTGGTGTACGGCACGCGCCCCGAGCACCTGTCGCTGAGCGACAGCGGCGGCATTCCGTCGCGCGTGGTGGTGATGGAGCCCACCGGCATGGACACCTTCGTCGCGTGCCGCCACGAGGGCGCCGAGCTCTCGGCCGTGTTCCGCGAGCGCTACGACTTCGCACCCGGCAGCACCATCCATCTCTTGCCCGACCTCGAACGCGCGCACCTGTTCGATGCCGAAAGCGGCCTGCGCCTGGCCGCCTGATTTTTTGGTTCACACCGGTCCGTTCACAACGAAGGAGACAGCTCATGAGTGATTTCAATCGCCGCAGGTTTCTCGAGAGTTCGGCCGGCGTTGCCGCCGCCGCGACCGTCGGCACGGGCAGCGCGCTTTTCGCGCCTTTTGCACAGGCGCAGCAGACCATGACCTTCAAGCCCGAGAAGGGCGCCAAGCTGCGCGTGCTGCGCTGGAGCCGCTTCGTGCAGGGCGACATCGATGCCTACATGGCCAACGTCAAGAAGTTCACCGAAACCACCGGCGTGGAAGTGCGCGTGGACAACGAAGGCTGGGAAGACGTGCGCCCCAAAGCCGCCGTGGCCGCCAACACCGGCGCGGGCCCGGACATCATTCTGTCGACCAACGACGACGCCAACCTCTACCCCGACAAGCTGCTCGACGTGACCGACCTGGCCGAATACCTCGGCAAGAAATACGGCGGCTGGTACCCCGCTGGCGAGGCCTTCATGCGGCCCGACGGCAAGAAGTGGCTGGGCCTGCCGCTGGGCGCCTCGGGCTCGCTCATCGTGTATCGCGAGAGCATGGTGAAGGCCGCAGGCTTCGCGACCTTTCCCAAGACCACCGACGAGTTCCTGAAGCTCTACAAGGCGCTGAAGGAAAAGGGTACGCCCGGCGGCATGGCGCTGGGCAACGCGACCGGCGACAGCACCTGGTGCAACTGGCTCATCTGGTCGCACGGCGGCAAGCTGGTCGACAAGACCAACAAGGTGGTGATCGACAGCCCCGAGACGCTCAAGGCGCTGGAGTACGCCAAGGAGCTGTATGCCAACTTCATCCCCGGCACGCTCTCGTGGCTGGACCCGAACAACAACAAGGCCTTTCTCGACGGGCAGATCAGCGTCACCAACAACGGCATCTCGATCTACTACGCGGCCAAGAATTCGGCCGACCCCAAGGTCAAGGAAATGGCCGCGGACATCAACCACGCGGTGTTCCCCATCGGCCCGGTGGGCGTGCCGACGGAGTCGCACCTGTTCTTCAACCAGATGGTCATGAAGTACACGAAATTCCCGCAGGCGGCCAAGGAGTTCCTGCGCTTCATGATGGAGAAGGAACAATTCGATCCGTGGCTGCAAGGCGGTGGCGGCTACGTGGCGCAGCCCCTGCGCTTCTACGAGAACAGCGCGATCTGGAGCTCGGACCCGAAGAACCTGCCGTACCGCGATTCGGTGAAGAACCTGCGCCCGGGCGGCTACGACGGCAAGCTGGGCTACGCCTCGGCCGGCGCGGCGGCGGACTTCATCGTTCCGAACATGGTGGCCGAAGCAGCGAGCGGATCGAAGACGCCCAAGGAAGCGGCCGAGCGCGCGCAGAAGCGCGCCGAGCGGTACTACAAGGTCTGATTCTTCCACCTCCAAGCCGTCCATCCCATGACACTTTTGGCCAGGTTCCAGAACAGCCGCAACGCCCTCGGGCTCGCGTTCATGCTGCCCGCGGCGGTGTTGCTGCTGCTGTTCCTGACCTACCCGCTGGGGCTGGGCACCTACTTGGGCTTCACCGATGCCAAGGTGGGCCGCTCGGGGGAGTGGATCGGCCTGGAGAACTACGAGTACCTGTGGGGCGATGCCGTGACGCGGCTCGCCCTCTTCAACACGCTCTTCTACACGGCGGTGGCGAGCGTGCTGAAGTTCTTCCTGGGCCTGTGGCTCGCGATCTTGTTGAACCGCAACATCCGCTTCAAGACCTTCTTCCGCGCGGTCATTCTGCTGCCCTACATCGTGCCCACCGCGCTCTCGGCGATCGCGTTCTGGTGGATCTACGACTCGCAGTTCTCCATCATCAGCTGGGCGCTGGTGAAGATGGGGCTGATCGACCAGTACATCGACTTCCTCGGCTCGCCGTGGAATGCGCGCATCGCGGTGATCATCGCCAACGTATGGCGCGGCGTGCCCTTCGTGGCGATCACGCTGCTCGCCGGGCTGCAGACGATCTCGCCCTCCTACTACGAAGCCTCCGCCATCGACGGCGCGACGCCGTGGCAGCAGTTCCGCCACGTGACGATGCCGCTGCTCACGCCGATCATCGCGGTGGTCATGACCTTCTCGGTGCTGTTCACCTTCACCGACTTCCAGCTCATCTACGTCATCACCCGCGGCGGCCCGCTGAATGCCACGCACCTGATGGCCACGCTGTCGTTCCAGCGCGCGATTTCGGGCGGTGCGCTCGGCGAAGGCGCGGCCATTGCCATCGCGATGGTGCCGTTCCTGCTGGCCTGCGTGATGTTCAGCTTCTTCGGCCTGCAGCGCCGCGCCTGGCAACAGGGCGGATCTGACAAATGAAAGAACTTCCATGAGCAATGCAGGCCAGGTCGACACCGTCGGCATGAGCTACCTCGACACGATCCCTCGCAAGCTGGTGACCGTGTACCTGCCGCTGCTGGTCTTCTTGATCGTGCTGCTGTTCCCGTTCTACTGGATGGCCATCACCTCGGTGAAGCCCGATGCCGAGCTGCTCTCGCGCGAAGGCAATCCGTTCTGGGTGATCAACCCGACGCTCTCGCACTTCCACAAGCTGCTGTTCGGGACCTCGTACCCGCAGTGGCTGTGGAACACGGTGCTGGTGTCGGTGGTGTCGACCTTCGTGTCGCTCGCTGCCTCGGTGTTCGCGGCGTACGCCATCGAGCGGCTGCGCTTCAGGGGATCGAAGCACGTCGGGCTTTCGATTTTCCTCGCGTACATGGTGCCGCCGTCGATCCTGTTCATTCCGCTCGCGAACGTGGTCTTCAACCTCGGACTTTTCGACACACGCTGGGCGCTCATCCTCACGTATCCGACCTTTCTCATTCCCTTCTGCACGTGGCTGCTGATGGGCTACTTCCGCTCGATTCCCGCCGAACTCGAAGAGTGCGCGCTCATCGACGGCGCGAGCCGCTGGCAGATTCTCGTGAAGATCGTGCTGCCGCTGGCGGTGCCCGGACTTATCTCCGCGGGCATCTTCGCGTTCACGCTGTCATGGAACGAGTTCATCTACGCACTCACGTTCGTCTCGTCGTCGGAAGTGAAGACGCTGCCGGTCGGCGTGGTGACGGAGCTGGTGCAAGGCGACGTGTACCAGTGGGGGCCGCTGATGGCGGGCGCGCTGCTCGGCTCGCTGCCGGTGGCGTTCATCTACTCGTTCTTCGTCGAGTACTACGTCTCGGGAATGACCGGGTCGGTGAAGGAATAGCGCGGCACGCCAGCCAGCCGGTCCGGCAGCCAGTCAGTTCCAGCGAGGAACCGCTTCGTCTTTCAGCTGCTGGCGCAGCAGGCCGTAGTCGGGTACCACGCTCTCGACGGTTTCCCAGAAGCGCTGCGAATGGTCCATCACCCGCAGGTGTGCCAACTCATGCGCGACGACGTAGTCGATCACCGGCAAGCGGAAATGAATGAGCCGCCAGTTGAGGCGAATCGAACCGTCCGCGCTCGCGCTGCCCCAGCGCGTGGCCGCATTCGAGAGCGAGAGCTTCTGCCAGCGCACGCCGAGCCGCGGCGCGAAGTGGTCGAGCCGATCAATGAACAGTTTGCGCGCCTGCCGCATCAGCCACGCCTGCGCGGCATCGCGGATCTGCGAAGGCCCGGCGTTCTGCGCCACGGCCAAGCGCAGGATGCGCGGGCCGCCCATCGCATCGGCCTCATCGAGCGTGCCTCCGACACTTGCGAAGCCATGCTTCGGGTCGAGCCGGATCACGACCGGCTCGCCCATGAAAGGAAACTCCGCCCCGTCTTTCCAGTCGATGCGCGTAGCCTCCACGCGTGCGTGGCGTTGCCGCGTTTCGAGCAGCTTGCGAATGATCCAGTCGGCTTTTTCCTGAATGGCGGCATCGACGTCGCGCAGCGTGACCCAGCGCGGCGCGCGCACCGACAGCCCTTCGGCGCCGACCACGAATCCGATGGTCTTGCGCTTGCCGCGCTTGAACTCGTAGGCCACCCGCGCCGAACCCAGCACCGTTTCGCGCGTGGCGAGGGGATGCGCGAAGCTCGCGAGCGTCAGGGTGTCGCGCAGCGGAACCGCGGGCAGCGCGGGGCCGGCGCTATTGGCTTGCGGCTGCACATCGGTCACCGGAGGCGCAGCCATGGGCGTCACCATCGGCGGTGCCGCCTTCTTCTTGACTCTTCCCGGTTTGCGCTCGGGCGGCTTGGCCGGCGCAAACTCGTTGCCCAGCCCTTCGAACAGGTCCATCGTGAACTGAAGCAGTCCCCGCATCTCGGGCTTTCTCTTCAGTGCACTTCTGGCGCCGCCTGCAGCGGCGGGCTGTCGCGATAAGCCTCGGGGTCGAGGCGGCGCATCTCCGATTCGATCCAGGCCTCGACTTCGCGCATCAGCTCATCGGGCTTGCGGCCGACGCTGGGAATGGCCGGGCCGATCGACACATCGACCACGCCGGGGCGCTTGATGAACGCCTTGCGCGGCCACACCTTGGCCGAGGTGACGGCGACGGGAATCACCGGCACGCCGGTCTCGCATGCGAGCCGCGTGCCGCCGCTCTTGTAGGTGCCCTTCTGGCCGCGCGGAATGCGGGTGCCTTCGGGAAACATGATGATCCAGATGCCCTGCGCAAGCAGCTTGCGGCCCTGGTTCACGACCTTGTTGAACGCCTGTGCGCGCTGGCTGCGGTCGATATGAATCATGTCGAGCCGAGCCATGGCCCAGCCGAAGAAGGGCACGTAGATCAGCTCTTTCTTGAACACGAAGGCCAGCGGATGCGGCATCAGCGTGGGCATGAGGAAGGTCTCGAAGGTCGACTGGTGCTTCACCAGCAGGATCGCGCCGGCAAGCTTGTCGGTCGGCAGGTTTTCCATGCCGGTGACGCGGGTCTTGATGCCCAGCAGCACGCGCGCCCCGCCGATGGCCCAGCTGAGCCACTGCACCGCCATCCAGTAGAGCGGAATGCCGCGTTTCCAGAGCGAGCTGACGCACATGATGATGCCCCAGGGCACCACGGTGACGAGCATCCACAGTGCATGGACAACGGAACGGAAAAACGCCATCAGACAGCCACCTGCAGTGCGGCCTGCGCTTCGCGCGCAAGCAAGAAGTCGACAAAGGCGGCGAGGTTCTCGTGAACCATGGTGTTCGCCGGGTATTCGGGGGGCAGCGGGTCGACGCCGATGCAGGCGGCCCCCATGCCCGTGAGCAAGAGATGCGGCTCGCAGCCCGCGGCGGCGCCCGCCTGCAGGTCGCGCAGGCTGTCGCCCGCGGTCGGCACGCCCTGCAGATCGATGCCGTAGCGGTCGCCGATCTGCAGGAACAGGCCCGGCTTCGGCTTGCGGCAGTCGCAGTCCTCGTCGGGGCTGTGCGGGCAATAGAACACGGCATCGACCTTGCCGCCCACGGCCGCGAGCATCTTGTGCATCTTGGCGTGCATGGCGTTGAGCGACGCCATGTCGAACAGGCCGCGGCCCAGGCCCGACTGGTTGGACGCAATCACCACGTGCCAACCCGCATGGTTGAGCTTGGCCACGGCTTCGAGCGCACCGGGCAGCGGCGTCCACTCGATGTCGCTCTTGACGAAGTCTTCGCGGTGCACGTTGATCGTGCCGTTGCGGTCGAGGATGACGAGTTTCATGGCGTTGGCAAAAAAGCCCGTGCTTCGCTTCAGACTGCCAACCGTTCGAGTTGCGCCACGCGGTTCATCGCGGCGTGCAACGACATCAGCAAGCCCAGCCGGTTGAGGCGCAGATCGGCCTGTTCGGCGTTGACCATCACGCCGTCGAAGAAGGCATCGACCGGCTCGCGCAACGCAGCCAATGTCTGCAGCGACGCGGTGTAGTCGCCGGCCTCGAACTGGGCGTTTGCGGCGGGCACCACTTCGGCCATGGCGGCATGCAGCGCCTTCTCGGCGGGCTCCTGCAGCAGCAGTTCGCTGACGTGCGCGTCGGCCTCGGGCGCCTTCTTGAGGATGTTACCGATGCGCTTGTTGGCTGCGGCCAGCGCGGCGGCCGCCGGCAATGCTGCAAAGGCGCGCACTGCCGCCAGCAGCTTGGGCACCTCGCCCAGGCGCTGCGGGCGCGGTGCCAGCACGGCGTCGACTTCTTGCGCACTGGCGCCCTGCTCGCGCAGGCTGCCGGCAAGACGGTCGAGAATGAAGTCTTGCAGCGCGACCGTGGCCTTGCCGCTGTCGAAGCCTTCGATGTCCTTGAACTGCGCGGCGGCGTCCTGCAGCAGCGCGTCGAGCCCCAGCGGCAGGTCTTCCTCGATCAGCATGCGGATCACGCCCAGCGCATGGCGGCGCAGCGCGAACGGATCGCGGTCGCCCGTCGGCAGGTTGCCGATGCCGAACATGCCGACCAGCGTCTCGAGCTTGTCGGCCAGCGCAACCACCAGGCCGACGGTGTTGCGCGGCAGTTCGTCGCCGGCAAAGCGCGGCTTGTAGTGGTCTTCGATGGCGTCGGCCACTTCGGCGGACAAGCCGTCGTGCAGTGCGTAGTAGCGGCCCATCGTGCCCTGCAGTTCCGGGAACTCGCCGACCATGTCGGTCACGAGGTCGGCCTTGGCAAGCTGCGCCGCCTGCACCGCGTGCGCGGTGAGCGTGGCATCTGCCGATTGCTCCGCTTGCGCCAGTTGCGCCGCAATGCCGCGCGCAATGCGCATCACACGCTGCACGCGCTCGCCCTGCGTGCCCAGCTTGTTGTGATAGACCACCTTGCCGAGCGATTCGACGCGCGAGGCCAGTGATTTCTTGCGGTCCTGGTCGAAGAAGAACTTGGCGTCGGCCAGGCGTGGGCGCACCACGCGCTCGTTGCCGCCGACCACCGCGCTCGCATCCTCGGGGCTGATGTTGCTGACCACCAAAAACTTGTTGGTGAGCCTATTCGACGCGTCGAGCAGCGGAAAGTACTTCTGGTTGGCCTTCATCGTGAGGATGAGGCACTCCTGCGGCACTTCGAGAAACTCGCGCTCGAAGCTGCACACCAGCACATTGGGCCGCTCGACCAACGCCGTCACTTCGTCGAGCAGCGCGTCGTCATGAATGGGCACCGTGCCGCCGCCCACCCGCACGGCCGCGGCCGCGAGCTGGCGCGCAATTTCGGTGCGGCGGGCCTCGAAGCTCGCGATGACCGCGCCGTCGTCCTGCATCTGCAGCGCGTAGCTGTTGGCATCGCGCAGCACCACCGGGTCGACCGCCGCCTCGAAGCGGTGGCCGTGCGTTTCGCGGCCCGCATGCAGGCCCAGCACCTCGACGGGCACCACAGCGTCGCCATGCAGCGCCACCAAGCCGTGCGCGGGGCGCACGAAGCTCACGCTGCTCCAGCCCGGCAGCTCGCAGCCGCTTTCGAGCTGGTAGCTCATCACCTTGGGGATCGGCAGCTTGGCAATGGATTCGGCCAGCGCCTTCTGCAGGCCTTCGGTCAGCGTGGCGCCCTTGGCGGTGCTTTCGTAGAACAGGACTTCGGCCTTGCCGTCCGCCGCGCGCTTCAGGCCGGGCACGGCCGAGGCATCGGCGCCAAGGGCGGCCAGCCGCTTGAGCAGCGCGGGCGTGGGCCGGCCCGAGGCATCGAGCCCCACGGCCACGGGCATGAGCTTTTGCGACACGGCCTTGTCGGCGGCGCGCTCGGCCACGTGCGTGAGGTGCGCGGCCAGGCGGCGCGGCGATGCGTAGGCAGTGAGCACCGAGCCCGGCTCGGCGAGCCCCTGCGCCACGAGCTGGTCGCGCAGGCCGTTGGCGAAGGCATCGCCGAGTTTCTTCAACGCTTTGGGGGGCAGCTCTTCAACGAAGAGTTCGACCAACAGATTCTTTTGCACGCTCGTCATCGCTCAAGCCGCCTTCTTCGTGATTTGTGCAACCCACTCGCGCGGCGCCATCGGGAAACCGAGCCGCTCGCGGCTCTCGTAGTAGCTCTGCGCCACGCTGCGCGCAAGGTTGCGGATGCGGCCGATGTAGGCCGCGCGCTCCGTCACGCTGATGGCGCCGCGCGCGTCGAGCAGGTTGAAGCTGTGCGCGGCCTTGAGCACCTGCTCGTAGGCCGGCAGCGCGAGCTGCTCCGTCATGAGGTGCTTGGCCTGCTTTTCATGCGCATTGAAGGCGGTGAACAGGAATTCGGCGTCGCTGTGCTCGAAGTTGTAGGTCGACTGCTCGACCTCGTTCTGCTTGTACACGTCGCCGTAGCTCAGGCCTTCGGTCCACGTGAGGTTGTAGACGTTGTCCACGCCCTGCAGGTACATGGCCAGGCGCTCCAGGCCGTAGGTGATTTCGCCGGTGATGGGCTTGCAGTCGATGCCGCCTACTTGCTGGAAGTAGGTGAACTGCGTCACTTCCATGCCGTTGAGCCACACCTCCCAGCCCAGGCCCCAGGCGCCGAGCGTGGGGTTCTCCCAGTCGTCTTCCACAAAGCGGATGTCGTTCTTCTTCAGGTCGAAGCCCAGTGCCTCCAGGCTGCCGAGGTACAGCTCGAGGATGTTGCTGGGTGCCGGCTTGAGCACCACCTGGTACTGGTAGTAGTGCTGCAGGCGGTTGGGGTTCTCGCCGTAGCGGCCGTCCTTGGGGCGACGGCTGGGCTGCACGTAGGCGGCCTTCCAGGGTTCGGGGCCGAGCGCCCGCAGGAAGGTGGCGGTGTGCGAGGTGCCCGCGCCCACTTCCATGTCGTACGGTTGCAGCAGCGCGCAGCCCTTGTCGGCCCAGTACGACTGCAGTTTGAGAATGATTTGCTGGAAGGTCAACATGAAGCTGGCCGGCGTGGGCCGGACATTTGGACGGTAGCGCGGCAATGCGCCGCGAAAGCGGACGATTTTACGGTCGGAGGGCAACTCTCCCACAGCAAGCCGGGATGCCGGCTGCCGGCGCCGCGGCCTGGCCCGTGCGACAAAGGCGGGCCGGTTGCATGCAATCGCCTTTTATCGGTCTTTTTCCGGCCTTTTTTTGCCCGCCGGGCGTCCTTCCTCCCTGCCTCCACCGACATGCCGCCGCCTCAAATCGGTCCGAACTCTCCTCTGTTCATTGTTCTCAACGCCGGTTCGGGCAGCGCGGACACCGCCGAAACCCGCCGGATCATCGAGGAGGGCTGCACCGTGGCCGGCCGCAAGCACCGCATCTTTCTTGTGGATGGGCGCACCACGGTGCAGGCGCTGGCGCGCGAGGCCGTGGAGCGGGCCCGCGCCGTTGGCGGCGTGGTGGTGGCCGCAGGCGGCGACGGCACCATCAACGCGGTGGCGCAGGCCACGCTCGGCAGCGGCCTGCCCTTTGGCGTGCTGCCGCAGGGCACCTTCAACTACTTCAGCCGCGCGCATGGCATTCCAGGCGATACGGCCGAGGCGCTGCAACTGCTGCTGACCGGCCAGCCGCAACCCGCACAGGTGGGACTGGTGAACGACCGCGTGTTCCTGGTCAACGCAAGCATGGGGCTGTACGCCGAGCTGCTGGAAGAGCGCGAAAGCTACAAGGCGCGCTACGGCCGCCACCGGTGGATTGCGTTTTTCGCGGGGCTTGTGACCGTGTTGCGCGGGCACCGGCTCTGGAACCTGCGCATGGCCTGGCGTGGCCAGGAGCGCGATATTCGAACACCGACGCTTTTTGTCGGCAACAACCCGTTGCAGCTGCTGCAAGTCGGCATCGAACATGCCGACGCGCCCGAAAACGGTCAGCTGGCGGCTGTGGTGCTGAAGCCGACAGGCGTTCTGGCAATGCCCGGCCTGCTGGTGCGCGGCGCGCTGGGCCGCCTTGGGAGCGCCGACGAGGTGCTGAGCTTTCCGTTCGAATCGATGACGGTGAAGACCGGCCGGCTGCATTCCCCCCGCCGCGTGAAGGTGGCCACCGACGGCGAGATCGCCTGGACCGAGATGCCGCTGCTGTTTAGGGTGTCGCCCGAGCCGCTGTGGCTGGTGCGGCCCGATTCCGCGCCCGAACTGGAGGCCGCCAAGCAATGAGCTGCCTGCTCCAGATTTCAGATACGCATTTCGGCACCGAGCAGCCTCACGTGATGGAAGCTTTGGAGCAGCTTGCGCGTTCCCTGTCGCCGCAAGTGGTGGTGCTCTCCGGCGACATTACCCAGCGGGCCACGCGCCCGCAGTTTGCGGCGGCCCGCGCCTTTGTCGACCGGCTCGCGGCGCCGGCGGTGGTGGCCATCCCCGGCAATCACGACATCCCGCTCTTTCACATGGCGGCGCGCCTGTTCTCGCCTTATGAAAGGTACACCGAAGCCTTCGGCGCCGACCTGGAGCCGGTGTTCGAATCCGCCGAATGGCTGGTGGTTGCGGTCAACACCACACGCTGGTACCGGCACGAGGACGGCGAGGTTTCGCCCGCACAGGTCGAACGGGTCGAGGCCCGGCTGGCCGCGGCATCGCCTTCGCAATTGCGCGTGGTGGTGACGCACCAGCCGGTGATGGTCACGCGGCAGGAAGACATGCACAACCGGCTGCACGGCCGCGAAACGGCCGTGGCGCGCTGGTGCGCTGCCGGCGCCGACCTGATCCTGGGCGGCCACATTCACCTGCCCTTTGTGCGCTCGCTGCACGACGCCTATGCGGGTTGCCCGCGCACCACGTGGGCGGTGCAGGCCGGCACGGCCGTGTCGTCGCGCGTGCGCGCGGGGCATCCCAATTCGGTGAACGTGCTGCGCATGGAAAACATTGGTGGTACCCGCGTTTGCCAAGCGGAGCGGTGGGACCATTCGGCGGCTCACAAGGCCTTTGTGTGCGGCAAAGTATTGCGGCTTCGGCTTGCCAGCGGCGCGGTGCTCCCTTAGGGTGCCCCGCATGCCAATGGAAGCCCCTGCCCTCGTTCTTCTCGCCCGCCAGTTGGGCGAACATGCCCTTGCCTGGTTCCTGTGTGTTTTCGCAGTGTCGGTGCTGGGCGCCGGCCTCGCCTGCCAGCTTCTTCAGCGCCGCCGCGCCAGGATTTCGTCGAGCGACGAGCCCGACGAGCCGCGCGTGGCTGTCGGGCTGGCACTGGGTTTTGTGCTGATTCTCGCGGCGGCGAGCCTGGTGGCCTACATCGCATCGATGCTGGGCGACGGGCGCTTGCTCGGCCTGGCCGACCAGGCGCTGGCCGATGCGATCGGCGAGCATGTGCCGTGGGCGGCCCTGGTGGCTTTCAGCTGGCTCACCCACCTGGGCGATGCCGAACTGCTGGCGCCGGTGTGCGTGGTGCTGGCCTTGGTGCTGTGGCGCAACGCGCACCGCGGGCTCGCGCTGGGCTGGGTGATGGCGCTCGGCGGCATCGTGCTGCTGAACCCCGCGCTCAAGCGCATCTTCGCGCGGGCACGGCCGCTGCACGACCATGGGCTGGCGCTGGAGACGAGCTTCAGCTTTCCGAGCGGCCACAGCGCGGGCGCGATCGTGAGCTACGGCATGCTGATGTACTTGGCGCTGCGCCTGTTGCCGGCGCGCTGGCATGTGCCGGCGGCCATGGCGGCCGCCGCAGCCATCGTCACCATTGCGTGCAGCCGCGTCTTTTTGCAGGTGCATTTTGCAAGCGACGTGGTGGCCGGCCTGCTGACCGGCCTCGCCTGGCTGCTCGTGTGCGTGAGCAGCCTCGAATACGCGCGGCACCGCAAGCGCCGGCGCATCCGCCCCTGAATGGAATAGATCGAGAAGGTCTTCGCCAGGAACACCGCGGAACCGGCTTTGCCGGGCCGCTGGTGTTGCCCCCTTGAGGGGGAGGCGGCTACACGAAGTGAGCCGCTTCGGGGGTGGGTCAATACTCCCAGAAGATGCGCTGGAGTTCCTTGGTGTCGCTGGTCTTCGTCAGGGCGACCATCGCCAGGATGCGGGCCTTCTGCGGACGCAGGTCGTGCGCCACCACCCAGTCGTACTTGTCGTCGGGCTGCTCGGCATTGCGAATCACGAAGCCGTCGGCCACGCGCGAGCTGCGGATGATGATGGCGCCGTCGGTGCGCGCCTTCTGCAGGTTGGGCACGATGCGGTTGGCGACCGAGCCGTTGCCCGTGCCGCCATGCACGATCGCCTTCACGCCGCTCTTGGCGAACGCGTCGATGGCGATGGACGAAACACCCTCGTAGCCCATCGCAATCTCGACCACCGGCAGCGTGCTGATGTTGTCGATGTCGAACTCCGAGTTCATGGTGTGGCGCTTGACCGGTGCACGGAACCAGTAGTTCTTGCCCTCGACCACCATGCCGAGCGGACCCCACTGGCTGGAGAAGGCGCTGGTCTTGATGTTGACGTTCTTGCTCACGTCGCGGCCGCTGTCGATGTTGTCGTTCATCGTCACCAGCACGCCCTTGCCCGCTGCATCCTTGCTGCCGGCCACGCTCACTGCGTCATACAGGTTGAGCGCGCCGTCGGCCGAGAGCGCCGTGCCCGGACGCATCGAGCCGACCACGACGATCGGCTTGTTGGTGCGCACGGTGAGCGTGAGGAAATAAGCGGTTTCTTCCAGCGTGTCGGTGCCGTGGGTGATGACGATGCCGTCCACGTCGGCCTGCTTGGACAGTGCGGACACGCGCTTGGCGAGCGTCAGCAGGTTGTCGTTGGTCAGGCTCTCGGAAGCGACCTGGAACACCTGCTCGCCGCGCACGTTGGCGATTTTCGAGAGCTCGGGCAGGCCGGCAATCAGCTTGTCGACGCCGACCTTGGCGGCCGCGTAGGTGGCGCTGTTCACGGCCGAGGCACCGGCCCCCGCAATGGTGCCGCCGGTGGCCAGGATGACCACATTGGGCAGCGCCTGCTGGGCTTGCGCGAGCGCACTGGCCGCAAGCAATGCGGCGCCGGCCGCGAAGGCCCTGAAACGGGGAGAAAGGTACATGAGGGAACTCCTTTGTCTTGGATGAATTTCTGGAAGCGGCGAGAAGATACATGAACCGTGCCCGCATGCTCTTCGCTTCCATGCCGGCATGGCATGCGGCCATGCGCCAAGGATTACCATCGCCGGGCGCACCGCCGCAACACATGCCAATGAACGCCGATCCCGCCGCCCTTCCCCCGACCGCCGCCCAGGAAATGCCCGCTCCCGAGGGCCCGCTGTCGCGCGCGCGGCCAGGGCGCGAGCGCATCATGGCGGCCATCCGCACGGCGGCCGTCACCGAGTTCAGCCTGCACGGCCTGAAGGGCACCTCCACCCAGGCCATTGCCGCGCGCGCCGGCCTTACCAAGCCCCAGCTGCACTACTACATCGCCGGCAAGGAAGAGCTCTACGAAGAGCTGCTGATGCAAGTGCTGCATGCGTGGAAGGTGGTGTTCTCGTTCGAGGACGCGAGCGACCCGGGCACGGTGCTGGGCGACTACATCCGCAAGAAGCTCGACCACGCCTTCGACAACCCCGATATCTCGCGCATCTTCACGCGCGAGGTGCTCGACGGCGGCCGCAACCTCGACCGCTACTGGCCCAATGCGCGGGCGTGGACGCAGAAAAAAGTCGACGTGATCAACGGCTGGATCGCGCGCGGGCAGATGCGCCCGCTCGACGCCCGTCTGCTGCTGATGCACATCTGGGCCATGACCCAGAGCTATGCCGACTACGCGATACAAACGCGCGTGATGCTCGGCCTGCCGCCGGATGCGCCCATCGACCGCGAGCCGATTGCGCGCGAGCTGGTGGCTTTTGTGCTGGGCGGCTGCGGCATCAAGGCCTAGCCGCGCCGTCCCTGAGGCGCCGACTACGACGCCCCAGCTTCCCAGGCGCGGCCGGTCGGGTCGGCCAGCGCGAGCCGCATCATCTCGATGAAGCGGCGCAGCCGCGCCGGCTGGAACCGCGCATGCGGATAAATCAGATAGACGGGTAGCGCCGCCACATGCCACTGCGGCACAAGCTGCACCATGCGGCCAGTGGCAATGTCGTCATTCATGAGCCAGGCCGAACCCATGCAGGCGCCAAGACCCATGCGCGCCGCGCTTTGCAGCGCATAGAGGCTGTCGGTGCTCATGCGCGGCCGGATGGGCACGTGCGCAATCTCCCCAGACGGACTGTAGGTGAGCACCACCTCGTTGCGATAGAAGGTGCGCAGCGCGATCCACGGCAGTTCGGCCAGTTCCGAGGCATGCGTGGGCGGCTTGCGCCCGGCCAGCACCGAGGGCGCCGCCACCACCACGCGCGGCACCTCCGAAAGCTTGATGGCCACCGCCATCGTGTCCGTGACTTCGCCCACCTGAATGGCGCAATCGACGCCTTCGGCGATGAAGTCGGGCCGGCGGTCGTTCAACAGCCATTCGACGGACACCCGCGGGTACGCACGCAGGTAGTCGGCCAGCGGCCCGACCAGCAGCAACTGCCCCAGCGCATGCGGCGCCACCACGCGCAGCGTGCCCTCGGGCTCGTCACCCACGCCGCGAAGGTCGGCCTCGAAGGCGTGCCAGTCGGCAATCAGTTCTCGCGCCCGCTCGTAGCAGCGCTCGCCGTCCTCGGTGAGCTTCATGGCGTGGGTGGAACGGCGCAGCAGCCGCACACCCAGCGAACGCTCCAGCGCCTGCAGCCGCCGGCTCACGGTGGGCTGGGTGGCGCCCATCTGCTGGGCGGCGGCCGAGAGGCTGCCGGCCTCGACGATGTGAACGAAGGTCTGCATCAGCTCGATGCGGTCGGCGGCGGGGGAAGAGGTCGACATGTGCTGTCTTTATGCGTGTGACGTATAGACATTGTGCGATCTCCAGGGCTACCAAGTCACGCCTCAGAGGCGCACATTTCAACCCTCGCTCAGTATTCAAGGGTTAACGCCATGTCTTTCATTCAACAGACGCATGCATCTGATGCCACTGCACCGGCCACACGCGACCTGCCGGCCTCGCTGGTGCTGCTGCTCGCCACGGGCGCCGGGCTGTCCGTGGCCTCGCTCTACTACGCCCAGCCGATGCTCGGCGTGCTGGGCGCGGACATCGGCGCCTCCGCGCGGTCGGTAGGGTTCATTCCCACGCTCACTCAGCTTGGCTACGCGCTGGGCATCCTGCTGCTGGCACCGCTGGGCGACCGCTACGACCGGCGCCGGATCGTGCTGGCCAAGGCGGCCGCGCTGTGCGCCGCGCTGCTGGTGGCCGGGGCCGCGCCGTCGATCGGCATGCTGCTCGCGGCCAGCCTGGCCATCGGCCTGGCGGCGACGATGGCACAGGACATCGTTCCCGCCGCCGCCACGCTGGCGCCCGAAGCCTCGCGGGGCAAGACCGTGGGCACGGTGATGACGGGGCTGCTGCTCGGCATCTTGCTGTCCCGGGTGGTGAGCGGCTTCGTGGCGGAGCACTTCGGCTGGCGCGCGATGTTCATTGCGGCGGCAGCCAGCATCGCGCTCATTGGCGCGGCCGCCTGGCGCGGCCTGCCGCGTTTCAGGCCAACCACGCACCTGGGCTACGGCGCGCTGCTCGGATCGCTGGGCACGCTGTGGTCGCGCCACGGCGCCCTGCGCCGCGCTGCGCTGGCGCAGGCGCTGCTGGCAGTGGGCTTCAGCGCCTTCTGGTCGACGCTGGCGGTCATGCTGCACGGCGAGCCGTTCCACCTGGGCAGCGCGGCTGCCGGCGCCTTCGGCCTGGCCGGCGCCGCGGGCGCGCTGGCGGCGCCGCTGGCCGGAAGGCTGGCCGACCGCCGCGGGCCCGAACTGGTGACGCGGCTCGGCGCGGGGCTGGTGGTGGTGTCGTTCGCGGCCATGGGGTTTGCGCCGCTGCTGCCGCCGCATGCGCAACTCTGGCTGCTGGCGCTTGCCGCAATCGGCTTCGACCTGGGCATGCAGGCGGCGCTGATCGCGCACCAGACCATCGTCTACGGCATCGAGCCCGGTGCACGCAGCCGGCTCAACGCGGTGCTGTTCACCGGCATGTTCATCGGCATGGCGGCCGGCTCGGCGCTGGGTGCGCTGGCGCTCGCGCAGTGGGGCTGGGCCGGTGTGACCTGGCTGGCAACCGGCACGGCCGCAGTGGGGCTGGGCGTGCGGCTCTGGCGAGGCAAGGCGGCGTAGCCGCCAACCTCTGAGCCGCGGGACAAGACTCCCGCCTCACCACTCCGGTGCATCCGGATTGGCACGCCGCTTGCATAGCCTGACCACTTGCTCTGATTAAGCGGTCAAACACCATGCGCGTGCTCGTCGTCTACTGCCACCCGGTCGAAACCAGCTTCCATGCGGCCCTGCACCAGGAGGTGCTGAAGAACCTGCGCGCGGCCGGGCACGAGGTGGACGACTGCGACCTGTACGCCGAGGGCTTCAACCCGGTGCTTTCGCGCGAGGAGCGGCTGGGCTACCACGACGTGCCGCACAACCAGTTGCCGCTCAAGCCTTATGTGGAGCGCCTGCAGTGGGCGGAGGGCATCGTTTTCTGCTTTCCGACCTGGTGCTTCGGCTTGCCGGCGATGCTGAAGGGCTACTTCGACCGGCTCTTCATGCCCGGCGTGGCGTTCGACATCAGCGACCCGGCCAACGTGAAGCCGATGCTCACGCACATCAAGCGCATCAGCGCCGTGGTTACCTATGGCCGCCCGCGCTGGATGGCCTGGTACATGGGCGATCCGCCCCGCAAGATCGTCACGCGCTACATGCTGCGGCTTACCGGCCGGCGCGCCAGGGTGGACTACCACGCCCACTACCACATGAACGTGGCGACCGAGCCCCAGCTCAAACGCTTCATGGCGCGGGTCGGCACCGCAATGGCGCGCTTCGCATGATGGCGCCCGCTTTTCTCGACAACGCTCGGCTGCCGCGCTGGCTGCTGCCCGCCGACTGGCCGCAGCAAGGCGGCGTGCCGGTGCTGGCCCGCATTGAACTCGAAGCCGGGCGCGTGCAGCCGGTGCGGCCCGCGTCCGATGGCATCGCGGCTTCCCCGCAGGCTTGGGACCTTGCCGGGACGCTGGTGCTCCCCGGTTTTGTAGATGCGCACACGCACCTCGACAAGGCGTTCACGCTGCCACGCATGAAAGAGGTGCAGCCCGGCCTGCTTGGCGCCATCGACGCGATGCTGAACGACCGCGTGCACTGGAGCGCCGCCGACGTGCGCGAGCGCGCCTCTCGCGGCCTGCAGTGGGCGTGGGAATACGGCACCACGCATGTGCGCACGCATGTCGACTGGTGGGAGCCCGATGCGGTGCCGCTCGCCTGGCCGGTGATGGCCGAACTGGCACAGGAATGGGCTGGCAAGGTGCGGCTGGAGCAGGTCAGCCTGATCAAGCTGCCGCTGTTTGAAGATGCGGCACAGGCAATGCGGCTCGCGCAGCAGGTAAAGGCCACCGGGCCGCAAGCGCTGCTGGGCGGCTTTGTGCACTCCACCAACTGGAGCGAACGCGCGCTGCGCAACCTGCTGGTGTCGGCGCAGGCCTGCGACCTGGACGTCGACCTTCATGTCGACGAAGAACTGAATCCGGCAGCGGTCGGCTTGCAGACGGCCGCCCGCATCCTGCGAGAGATCGGCTTCGAAGGCCGCGTGGTGTGCGGCCACATCTGCGCGCTGGCCGCACAGCCGGAGGCCCAGGCCTTTGCCACGCTCGACGCGGTGGCGCGCGCGCCCATCACCGTGGTGTCGCTGCCCGCCACCAACCTGCTGCTGCAAGACGCCGTCACGGGCCGCACGCCGCGCATGCGCGGCATCACGCTGGTGAAGGAGGCGCGCGAACGCGGCATTCCGCTGCTGATTGCGAGCGACAACGTGCAAGACCCGTTCTGCCGGCTCGGCAGCTTCGACCCGGTCGAGGCACTGGGCACCGCCGCGCTGGTGGCGCAGCTCGACGAACCTTTCGACACTTGGTCGCAGGCGCTGTGCCGCGGCGACTGGCTTCAGCGCGGGCCGGCCACGGCGGCGCCCACGCTCGTCGGCGCCAAGGCCGACCTGGTGCTGTTCACCCAGGCCGACCGCCACGGCTGGCCCTCGCGCAGCGCGACCCGCGTGGTGCTGCGCGACGGCCGCGTCACGCACGGCGACGCGTCGCTTTTTCATTCCCGCTAAAGAACCAAGGACCTCCCATGCTCCACGGCTACATACCGCCCCATCGCTTCCTGCCCTACCTGAGCTGGACAGAAATTGCCGCGCTGCCTGATCGCGAGAACACGGTCATCGTGCTGCCGTGTGGCGCTATCGAACAGCATGGTCCGCACCTGCCCTGCTCGGTCGACAGCGTGATCGCCTCGGGTGTGATGGGCAAGGCGCTCGAAAAGCTGCCGCCCGAAGTGCGCGCCTTCGCGCTGCCGACCATCACCTATGGGAAGTCGGAAGAGCACCTGCACTTTCCGGGCACCATGACGCTCACCGGCACCACGTTGTTGTCGACGGTGACCGAGATTGGCGAATCGGTCTACCGCGCGGGCTTTCGGAAGCTGCTCTTTGCCAACGGCCACGGCGGCCAGCCGCAGGTGCTGGAGATGGCGGCGCGTGAACTGCGCCTGCGGCACGGCGACTTCGTGGTGGTGCCGCACGGCGTCTCGCGCCTGCCGAATGCATCCAGCAAGCAGATCAGCGAGCAGGAAAAGCGCCTGTCGATGCATGCCGGCCATTCCGAGACCGCGCTGATGCTCGCGCTCGCGCCCGACACGGTGCACATGGAGCGCGCGGCAGCCAACTTTCCGCCGCCGTTCCCGATCAAGCTGCTGTCGGCCGACGGCCGCCCCGCCTGCGCATGGACTGCGCGCGACTTCGGCCCGAGCGGCGTGATCGGCGACCCGACCAGTGCGACGCGTGAACAGGGCGAAGAGATCCTGGACACGCTCTCCGACAGCTGGGTGCAGGCACTGACCGAGCTGCATGCGCTGCGATGGCTTATGCGCGAAGAGGCGACCTGGGAGCGCGGCCACCAGCAGGGGTTCATCCAGCAATCGTTCGAGCCCGCCTGAGGCCCGCTCCTTGCATCGGCCCATCGGCTTCCTTCTTCTTCAACTGTTCTTCCACCAGCCTCGAGAGGTTCCCAGCATGCGTTCTTTCGCTCTTTCCATGGCCGGCGCCGCCGCGCTCGCGCTGTTCTCCACCGCCACATCGGCGCAGGAGAAGTTCACCTACATGACCAACTGGTACGCGCAAGCCGAGCATGGCGGCTTCTATCAGGCGGTGGCACAGGGCATCTACAAGAAGCACGGGCTCGACGTGACCATCAAGATGGGCGGCCCCCAGGTCAACATCACGCAGATGATGGCTGCGGGCCAGGCCGACTGCATCATGGGCTCGAGCGACATCCAGATGATGCAGGTGCGCGAAGGCGGCGTGCCGGTGGTCAACGTGGCGGCCTTCTTCCAGAAGGACCCGCAGGTGCTGATTGCGCACGACGATGTCAAGAAGTTCGAAGACCTGAAAGGCAAGACGCTGCTGATCGGCGCGCAAGCCAACCGCGGCTACTGGCCATGGCTCAAGGCCAAGTTCGGCCTGACCGACGAACAGACGCGACCCTACACCTTCAACATCCAGCCCTTCGTGGCCGACAAGAACACCGCGCAGCAGGGCTACCTGACGTCGGAGCCCTATGCGATCCAGAAAGCGGGTGTGAAGAGCACGGTATTGATGTTCAGCGACCACGGCTTTCCTGCGTACGCCACCACGGTGTCGTGCATGGAAAAGACCGTGAAGGACCGCAGCAAGCAGGTGGCGGCTTTCGTGAAAGCCTCGGCCGAAGGCTGGAAGAGCTACCTCGCCGACCCGGCGCCCGCCAACGCGCTGATCAAGAAAGACAACCCCAACATGACCGACGACCAGCTGGCCTACAGCGTCGCCAAGCTCAAGGAGATGGGCATGATCACCGGCGGCGACGCGGCCAAGCTCGGCATCGGCGTGATCACCGACGCACGTTCAAAGGCGAGCTACGACTTTCTCGTGAGCGCCAAGCTGCTCGACCCGGCCAAGGTGGAGCTCGCGAAGACCTACACCACCGAGTTCGTGAAGGACGCGAAGGTACTGCCTTGAGTCTTGCGCCATGAACCGCATCGAACCCCACACCCTTGCGCCGCCCGGGGTGCCTGCCGTGCCCGCGGTGGAAGTGCTCTCGGCCGAGAAGACCTATCCCAACGGCACGCAAGCGCTGCTGCCGGTGGACCTGTCGATTGCCGAAGGCGAATTCGTCACGCTGCTGGGGCCTTCGGGCTGCGGCAAGAGCACGCTGCTGAAAATGATCGCGGGCATGCTCGAGCCGAGCGACGGGCGGCTGCTCGTCTGGCGCAAGCCGGTGGCGGAGATCCACAGCTGCCCGCACAAGCTGTCGTTCGTGTTCCAGTCGGCCACGCTGATGCCGTGGGCCAGCGTGCGCACCAATGTGCGGCTGCCGCTCGACCTGGCCGGCGTTCCGCGCAAGGAGGCCGATGCGCGCGTGATGGAGTCGCTTGCACTGGTGGGACTGGAGAAGTTTGCCGATGCATTGCCGCGCGCGCTTTCAGGCGGCATGCAGATGCGCGTTTCGATTGCGCGCGGCCTCGTGACGCAGCCTGACCTGCTGCTGATGGACGAGCCCTTCGGCGCACTCGACGAGATCACGCGGCACAAGCTCGATGCAGACTTGCTCGACCTGTGGCGCAAGAAGAAGCTCACGGTGATCTTCGTGACGCACTCGATCCACGAGGCGGTGTTTCTCTCGACCCGCGTGGTGATGATGGCCGCGCGGCCTGGCCGCGTGGTCGAGCAGTTCCACATCGGCGAGCCCTATCCGCGCACACCCGACTTCATGGTGACGCCCGAATTCGCGCGCCATGCCAGGCGCCTGCAGGACAGCCTGCTGCGCGCGAGCCAGGGCGACGAGGAGCATGCGCAATGAAAAAGAGCACGCCCCTTCTGAGCCAACCGCGCGTGCAGCGCGTGCTCTACCCCGTGCTCATCGGCGTGGTGCTGGTCGCGCTGTGGCAATGGATGGTGGTGGCGATGGAGCTGCCGCCATACCTGGTGCCCTCGCCCATCCTAATGGTGCAGACGCTCGTCACCGACTGGACGCCGCTCGGCAATGCGCTGCTCGTCACGCTCAAGATCACGCTGCTGTCGTTCGCGCTGGCCACGGTCGCGGGCGTGCTGATATCGTTTCTTTTCGTGCAGAGCAAGCGCATCGAGACCGCGCTCTTTCCGTATGCGGTGCTGTTGCAGGTGACGCCCATCGTGGCGGTGGCGCCGCTCATCATCATCTGGGTGAAGAACCCCGTGGCGGCGATGACGGTGTGCGCCGCGCTGGTGGCGCTGTTCCCGATCATCAGCAACACCACGCTCGGGCTGCGCAGCATCGATCCCGACCTGCAGAGTTATTTCAAGCTCAACCGAGCCACACGTTGGCAGCAGCTGGTGCGGCTGCGCATTCCGAGCGCGCTGCCTTACTTTTTCGGTGGGCTGCGCATTTCGAGCGGCCTCGCGCTGATCGGCGCCGTGGTGGCCGAATTCGTGGCCGGCACGGGCGGCTCGGGCGCGGGGCTGGCGTATCAGATCCTGCAGGCCGGCTTTCAGCTGAACATTCCGCGCATGTTCGCGGCCCTGCTGCTCATTTCGCTGACCGGTGTCGCGCTCTTCGTGCTGATGGCCTGGCTCACCAAGCTGGCGCTGGGCTCGTGGCACGCGAGCGAACTTTCCCAGGATTGAACCCTTGACCATGAACGCTTCCATTTCCGCCATCGAACAGCTGCTGCTCGAACTGCCCGAGCTCGACTGGATCACCGACGAAAGCCGGGTGACGCGGCTGTCGCAAGACTTCTCGTGGTTCAGCCCGGTGCTGAACCGCCAGCTGAAAGACAAACGCGCCGACGTGGTCGTGCGTCCGCGCACCGAGGACGAGATTCGCGCAGTGGTGAGCGCCTGCGCGCGCCGCGGCGTGCCGATCACCCTCCGCGGCAGCGGCACCGGCAACTACGGCCAGACCACGCCGCTCGCGGGCGGCGTGGTGCTCGACATGACGGGCTACAACGCCTTTCTTTGGGTGAAGCCCGGCGTGGCGCGCGCGCAAGCCGGCATTCGCCTGGGCGAGCTCGAGAAGCAGACGAAACCTTCAGGCCAGGAGATGCGCTGCGTGCCTTCCACCTACCGCAGCGCCACGCTGGGCGGCCTGTTCGGCGGCGGCTTCGGTGGGGTGGGCTCTATCAACTACGGACCGCTCGGTGCGCCCGGCAACGTGCTCGGCATTCGCGCGATGACCATCGAGCCCGAGCCGCAGATGGTCGAACTGCGCGGCGCCGAGGCCATGCGCATGCACCACCTGTGGGGCACCAACGGGCTGGTACTTGAGCTCGAGGTCGCGCTCGCGCCGGTACATCCCTGGCTCGAAACGCTGGTGACCTTCGACCAGCTTGAAGACGCACTGCACTTCGCCGACAAGCTCGCGAATGCGCCCGGAATCGTGAAGCGGGAGATCGCTTTTTTTGCCGCGCCGATTTCCGATCATCTGGCGCAGCTCGCGGCGCACCTTCCCAAGGGCTGCCACACGGTGCTGTCGCTGGTGGCGGAGTATTGCGAACCGGCGATGCTCATGCTGGCCGAAGCGCACGGCGGCACCGTGAGCTACCGCAAGACGGGGGCCGAAGTGCAGAAGAGCAACCGCACGCTGATGGAGTTCACCTGGAACCACACCACGCTGCATGCGCTGAAGATCGACCCCACGCTGACCTATCTGCAGAGCGGCTTCGTGCCCGGTCGGCACGTCGAGCAGATCATCGAGATGGAAAAACTGCTCGGCGGCGAGGTGATGATGCACATCGAGTTCATCCGCAACGTGGCGGGGCTCATGACCTGCAGCGGGCTTCAGCTGGTGCGCTTCAGCACCGAAGAAAGGCTCTCGGAAATCATCGACATTCACCGTGCCCACAACGTGCACATCAACAACCCGCACGTGAACATTGTGGAAGACGGCAAGGCCGGTGGGCCGCTGCCGCCCGAGTTCATCGAGATGAAGAAGCGCTTCGATCCGCTGGGGCTGCTGAATCCGGGCAAGCTGCGCGGCTGGCCTGTGAAGGCGGTGCCGGCAACAGCCTGACGACGATCGCCCTGCGTCAGCCGTTGCGGCGGCGCAGCGCGAAGGCAATGGCGACGACAGCCAGCGCCGAAATCCACAACGGCCAGAGCCCGAACGGCGCCACCCAGCGCGCATAGGGCGTGAGCCCCTTGCGGCCTTCGACCGGCGCCTCGAGCACGCCGCGCGTCAGGCGCGGCAGCTGGTGCGTGACGCGGCCTTCGGCGTCAATCACCACGGTTGCGCCGGTGTTGGTGGCTCGCACCATCGGCCGCGCGAATTCGAGCGAGCGCATGCGCGAAATGGCCAGGTGCTGGTCGATGGCGACCGAATCGCCGAACCACGCGATGTTGCTCACGTTGAGCAGGATGGTCGGCGCCGTGGCCTCGTTCTTGAAGTTGGCGCCGATCTCGTCGCCGAACAAGTCTTCGTAGCAGATGTTCGGCGCGATGCGCTGGCCTTGCCAGGCGAAAGGCGCCTGCGCGAGCCCGCCGCGGGCGAAGTCGCCGAGCGGAATGTTCATCATGCGGATGAACCAGCGAAAGCCTGGCGGAATGAACTCGCCGAAGGGAACGAGGTGGTGCTTGCTGTAGCTGTAGGGCTGCGCGGCGCCGGGCTGAAAGCCGAGCACCGCATTGCTGTAGGTGCCCTGGCCGCCCATCGGAAGCCCGACGATCGCGGCTTGCGCGCCCTGGCTGTAGCGCGCCTGGATGGCTTCGAGGTAGCCGGCGGGCAATTGCTGCGGCAGCAGCGGCAATGCGGTTTCGGGCGTGACCACGAGCGAAGCCTTGGCATCGCGCAGCTGCTCGCCGTACCAGCGCAGCGCCAGGTCGATGCCGCCGCCGGGGATGAATTTTTCGTCTTGCGGGATGTTGCCTTGGAGCAGCGCCATCTGCAGCTTGCCGCTGGAACCTTTTTCGCCTCGTGCCTCGGCGGGCAGCGGATTGACCAGGTGCGGCGCCACGAAGACGGCGGCGATCACTACCAGCGACTGCGCGAGCGCCGCGGTGCGCGCGGGCCGTGTGAGCGCGACCAGCGCGGCTGCGATGGCGGCGACCGCACCAATACCGTACACGCCAATCCACGGAGCCCACGCTGCCAGCGGTCCCTCGACGTGCGCGTAGCCGCCGGCACCCCACGGAAAACCGGTGAACCAGCTGCCGCGCACGAGCTCGGCCAAGGTCCACAACGCCGCGAACACCAGGGCACCGGCCACAGGCCCGCGCGGCCCGCGAACGACGAACCAGGCGCAGGCCACCGCGTAATAGAGCCCGAGCGCGGCCGCGAGCGAGAGCACCGCGATGGCCGCGAGCGGCGCCGGAAGCCCGCCGTAGGTATGCATCGAGATGAAGAGCCACCAGAAGCTGCCGGTGAGCCAGGCCGTCGAGAAGACCCAGCCATACAGGCCGGCGCGGCGCCAGCCGGCGCCTTCGGCGCGCAGCCGGTCCAGCAGGCCGACGAGCACGGCCAGCGAGATGAGCTGCAGCCACCACAGCGGGTGGCCGTTCGCGGGCCAGGCAATGGCGGCGGCCTGCGCGAGACCGGCAAAAGCGAAGCCGAGGAGGCGCAGCAGGCCCACGGCGGAAAAGGTTGGTGACGTGCGGAGCGTGGCCGCTGCGGGCAACGGCATCAGTCGGCCGCGTCGCTGCCGCGGGCCGGGGACACCTTGAACCAGCGCACGGCGCCGCCCTTGGTGTGCAGCACCACGAAGTCGAAGCCGCCGATGGCGTGGTGCTCGCCGCGCTTGGGCACGTGGCCCATCTCGTGCGCGATGAGGCCGCCGATGGTGTCGAAGTCTTCGCTCAGCTGTTCTTCATCGAAGACGATGCCGAAGGCCTCGGCCACGCGCTCAATGGGCGTGTCGCCCGAGACGCGATAGGTATGGTCGGCCAGGCCGAAGATGTCGCCTTCGTCTTCGGCAATGTCGAACTCGTCTTCGATCTCGCCGACGATCTGCTCGAGCACGTCCTCGATGGTGATGAGGCCGGCCACGCGGCCGAACTCGTCGATCACGATGGCCAGGTGGTTGCGGTTGCCGCGGAACTCGCGCAGCAGATCGTTCAGGCCCTTGCTCTCGGGAACGAAGGTGGCCGGACGCAGCAGCGCACGGATGTTGAGGCCCGGCGCGCGCTGCAGCTTGAGCAGGTCTTTCGCGAGCAGGATGCCGATGATGTTTTCTTTTTCGCCCTCGTACACCGGGAAGCGCGAGTGCGCGGTGTCGATGACGAGATGCAGCAGCGCGTCGTACGGCGCGTCGATGTTCACCAGGTCCATGCGCGGGGCGGCAACCATCACGTCGCCGGCCGTCATGTCGGCCATGCGCAGCACGCCTTCGAGCATCACGCGCGACTCCGCGCCGATCACCTCGTTGTCCTCGGCGTCGGCCAAGGTTTCGATCAGCTCGTCGCGCGAGTCGGGACCGGGGTGGATGAATTCGGCCAGCTTCTGGAGAAAGCCGCGCTTGTCTTCCCGTTCAACGGGAGCGCGTTCAGGGTGAGGTTCGGCCACTGCGGGAGGCGTAGTTGAAGAGATACAAGGATACCGGATTGCGTGTGACAGGCACTACCGCGTGGCCGTCACAGGCCCTTTTCGGGTATTCAGGGCGCAGATTTGCTGCGTGCGTCCCGCATGCCGCTGCGCACTTCCTGCAGGCTGGCGAGAAAAGCCCAGAACTGCTTGGCGCGGGTCTTGAGGTGGTAGTCGACCGCCGCGTAGTGCTCGAGCGCAATTTCGCTCATGCGGCTGTCGAAGGTGGCGCTCGGCAGTTGCAGATGCGCCTCCGACTCCGAACCGCTGCGCACCACGGTGGCACCGGCGTTGCGTGCAATTTTCAGCATGGCGGCGTTTTCGCTCAGCGCATGAATGAAGAGCATGCCCACGCCTTCGTTGCGCGCCACGACCACGGCGCGCTCGAACAGGCGGGCCCCGTAACCGCGGCCGCGTGCATGCGCCGCCACCGAGACGCCGAACTCGGCGCAGTCGCTGTGCTGGTCGTCCGGCGCGAAGGCCAGATGGGCCATGGCGATCAGGTCGAGGCGGCGGTTGTAGATGCCGAAGAGCTCATCGCGATCGAAGTCGAGACCGTCGACGTAGCGCTGCACCTGCTCGTCGGCCGCGGCATAGCCGAAACGCAGGTAACGGTCATGGGGGGTCAGCGCCAGCAGGTGGCGCGCGATGCGGTCGCGTTCGCGCGGGCCGATCGAGCGGATCGGCACCATGACGGGCTGGGGCGCGAAGGTCGCGCGCGGTTGTGCCTCAACCATCGGCGCCTTCAGGAAAGAGCCGAGGCCGAGAGACGCTTGAAAAAGGGTCTTGGCGGTGAGCATGGCTCAAATATAAGGGTTTTCCCTTAACCACCAAGGTTGAATGTGTACTTCCAGTTCTCATTCGTGAACCAATACCAGAGGGTGTGTTGTTCAAGCAACTGATCCGTTGCTAAACCGGCACAGCTGTTGTGGCCTTGACACGGTCGAGCACGAAGCTGGTCTTGCAGTCTTCAACGCTGGGGTGCTTGAGCAGGGTGTCCATGATGAAGCGGCTGTAGTGGCCCATGTCCGCGACCACCACGCGCAAGAGGTAGTCCATCTCACCGGTCAGCGCGGCGCATTCGACCACCTCGGGCCAAGTCTGGACGCTGGCCCGGAACAGGTCCATGGGATTGCGCTTGTGGCTTTCGGTGTGCTTTTCGAGCCGCACATTCAAATAGGCGGTGAGGCCAAGGCCTATGACTTCCGGGCGAACCAGGGCGACATAACGGTCGATGACGCCGCTTTCCTCCAGCCGCTTGACCCGCCTGAGCACGGCGCTGGGGGAAAGGCTGACCTCTTCCGCAATCTGGTCGTAAGTGGCGCGCCCGTCTGCTTGCAGCGTGCGCAATATGAGCCGATCAATCTTGTCGAGTGCTTCCATATCTGAATTTTTGCAGTTTTACTGCGCCATAGCCACCCGCAGCGCCCAATAACGCTGAAAACATGAGTGGCATCCGCCCTACATTGCTGCAAAGGCCGCTCTCGCGTGCTTTTTCGCTTTTCTGCACCGCAATTTCCTTGTCATTCGAACCCACTTCTGGAGACCCACCCATGAGCCATACCGACGCCCCCGCCTTCACGCCCTGGGAGAACCCGATGGGGACCGACGGCTTCGAATTCATCGAGTACGCGGCACCGGATCCGGTCGCCATGGGCAAGGTGTTCGAGCGCATGGGCTTCACGGCTGTGGCCAGGCACCGCCACAAGAACGTATTGCTGTACCGCCAGGGCACGATCAACTTCATCGTGAACGCCGAGCCCGACTCGTTCGCGCAGCGCTTTGCGCGCGAACACGGCCCGAGCGTCTGCGCTATCGCTTTCCGCGTGCAAGACGCCAAGCAGGCCTATGAACGTGCGATTGGGCTGGGCGCTTGGGGTTTTGCCGACAAGGCGGGCCCGGGGGAACTGAACATTCCCGCCATCAAGGGCATCGGCGACAGCCTGATCTACCTGGTGGACCGCTGGCCCGGCAAGAACGGCGCGAAGCCGGGCGACATCGGCAACATCGGTTTCTATGACGTCGACTTCGAGCCGCTGCCGGGCGTGGCCTCGCAGGATGCGCTGGCACCCAAGGGCAATGGCCTCACCTATATCGACCACCTCACACACAACGTGTACCGCGGCCGGATGAATGTGTGGGCCGGCTTCTACGAGAAGCTCTTCAACTTCCGCGAGATCAAGTACTTCGACATCGAAGGCCAGGTGACGGGCGTGAAGAGCAAGGCCATGACCAGCCCGTGCGGCAAGATCCGCATCCCGATCAACGAGGAAGGCAAGGAGCAGGCGGGCCAGATCCAGGAGTACCTGGACATGTACCGCGGCGAAGGCATCCAGCACATTGCGATGGGTTCGGACAATCTGTACGAAACCGTCGACGCGCTGCGCGCCAAGGGCGTGACGTTGCTCGACACCATCGACACGTACTACGAACTGGTCGACAAGCGCATTCCCGGGCACGGCGAAAGCGTGGCCGAACTGCAGAAGCGCAAGATCCTGATCGACGGCAAGAAGGACGCGTTGCTGCTGCAGATCTTCAGCGAGAACCAGCTCGGCCCGATCTTCTTCGAGTTCATCCAGCGCAAGGGCGACGACGGTTTCGGCAACGGCAACTTCAAGGCGCTGTTCGAAAGCATCGAGCTCGACCAGATGCGCCGAGGCGTGCTGGCGGCCCCAAAATAAGCGCCTCTTTCATTGCCCAGGAGCCTCCATGCGCAGCACGTTTTCGATCGGCTTGACCCTCATCGCGGCGGCCGCCGTTCTTTCCGGTTGCGCGATGGCGCCGGCCGCGCCCGCGACCGTGTCGCACCTGGACACGGTGCAGAAGGCCGCCGTGCTGCGCATCTGCACGCCGGGCGACTACAGACCCTTCAGCTTTCATAAGGCCGACGGGTCGTTCGAAGGCATCGACGTCGACTTGATGGCCGGCTTCAGCACCAGCTTGGGCGCTAAGCCCGAGTGGGTCAAGACCACCTGGGCCAACCTGTTGCCCGACCTCACGGCCGGTAAGTGCGACATCGCGGTCGGCGGTGTTTCGGTGACCACCGATCGGCAAAAGCGCGCCTTCTTCAGCGCACCCTACATGGTGAACGGCAAGGCGCCTATTGCACGCTGCGCCGACGTTGCCAAGTACCAGAGCGTGGCCGACATCGACAAGCCTTCCACCCGGGTCATCTTCAATCCGGGCGGCAGCAACGAGCGCTTTGCGCGCGCCAACTTCAAGCAGGCCAAGCTCACGCTGCACGGCGAGAACGTGACGATCTTCGACGAGATCCTTGCCAACCGGGCCGACGTGTTCGTGACCGAATCCGCGGAAGCCATCACGCAGCAGAAGCTCAAGCCGGGGCTCTGCGCAATCAACCCCGAGAAGCCGCTGCAGTACGGCGAAATGGCCTGGATGCTGCCGCGCGACGACGTGGCCTTCAAGGCCTATGTCGACCAATGGCTGCATCTGCAGCAAGCCGGCGGCGACTTCCAGCGCGTGATGAACCGCTGGCTCAAATAACCAGAGAAACACCCTGATGGACGACACCCCTGCCGCCGCCACCGCCGTCAAACCTGCCGTCTACGGCGCTTCGGATCGCCCGCCGCGCGGCGACTACTCGCGCGGCGGCGCGGTGCATGCCGACTACACCTGCCCGCAGGACTGGGCCAGCTACACGCCGGCCGACCACGACACCTACAGGCGCCTGTACGAGCGGCAGGCCGCGCAGTTGCCGGGCCTGGCCTGCGACGCGTTCATCGAGGCGCTGCCTTTGCTCGGCGTGAAGGACCGCATCCCGCGCTTCGAGGAAATCAACGAGCGGCTGCATCGCGCCACCGGATGGGAAATCGTCGCGGTGCCGGGGCTGATTCCAGAGCTGCCGTTCTTTACCTTGCTGGCGAACCGCAAGTTTCCGGTGACCGACTGGATCCGCAAGCCCGAGGAGTTCAACTACATCGTCGAGCCCGATGTGTTCCACGATCTGTTCGGCCATGTGCCGATGCTGTTCGACCCGACGTTTGCAGACTATGTGCAGCGCTATGGCGCCGGTGGAATCAAGGCGCACGAGCTGGGGGCCGGCGAAAAGCTGTCGCGGCTGTACTGGTACACGGTGGAGTTCGGATTGATTCGCCAGCCCGATGGCCTGCGCGCCTATGGCGCCGGCATCCTGAGCTCGGTGGGAGAGTTGAAGCACGCAGTGCTCAGCGACGAGCCGCGCCGACTTCCGCTGGACCTGCTGCGTGCCATGCGCACGCGCTACAAGATCGACACCTACCAGGCTAACTATTTCGTGATCAAGAGCTTCGCGGAGCTCTTCGAACTCACGGCGCCCGACTTCACGCCGATCTACAAGGCACTCGAAGTCGAGCCCGACATCGAAGCCGGCGTGCTGCTGCCGGGTGAATCCGGCAAGGCCTGAGAGCGCTCCTTTCCGGGGCGGCGCCACCACGCCCGCCCGAGGCCGGCCAAGCCGCGCAGCTATCGCGCGCGCGACAGTGCTTGCCGTTGCCCTAGGACAAGCCCGCTAGTGGTCGGGCGCATCTGGCTCCCACAATCCGCGCAAAGGAGCTTGCATGCAGACATCCGCGCGACAGAACTACCCGGCCGACGTGCCGCACGAGATCAATCCCGAGCAGTATCGGTCTCTGACCCACATGTTCGACGAGGCTTTCGGCCGCTACGCGGAGCGGCCGTTCTCCGTCTGCATGGAGCGCTGGATGTCGTACGGAGAGCTCGACACGCTCTCGAAGGCGCTGGGCGCCTGGCTTCAGTCGCTTGGCCTCGAGCCGGGCGCGCGAGTGGCCATCATGCTGCCCAACGTGCCCCAGTTTGCCGTCACGATGTGCGGCGTGCTCCGGGCCGGCTACACCTGCGTGAATGTCAACCCGCTCTATACGGCCCGCGAGCTCGAGCACCAGCTCAAGGACTCCGGCGCAACGACCATCGTCATCCTCGAGAACTTCGCCTCCACGCTCGAGCAGGTGATCGAGCGCACCCCGGTCAAGCATGTCGTCGTCACTTCGATGGGCGATTTGCTGGGCGGCCTCTATGGCGCATGGATCACTATTGCGGTTCGCCACTTGGCCAAGATGGTTCCGCCTTACAAGCTGCCGCTGAGCGGCGGCCGCACAGTCACGGAGTTTTCCAAGGCCATTGCCGAGGGACGCGGCCGGCCCCTCGGTCCAGTCCAGAGCACGCTCGATTCGATCGCATTCCTGCAATACACCGGCGGCACGACGGGTCTGTCGAAGGGCGCGGTGCTGACCCACCGCAACATCGTTGCGGCCACCCTGCAGGCGGAGGCGTGGTTCACGCCCGCACTGTCGCGGGCAGGCGACCTCTCCAAGGTCAACAGCATCGCGGCCTTGCCGCTGTATCACATCTTCGCGCTGACGCTGTGCCTGCTGGTCATCCGCCAGGGCTCGCACATGACGCTGATTCCCAATCCGCGCGACTTCGACAAGTTCATTGCGGTGCTCAAGAAGCGTCCCTTCCATATGCTGCCGGCGGTGAATACGCTGTTCAATGCGCTGCTGATGCATCCGCAGTTCAAGTCGATCGACTTCTCGACGCTGTTCGTGTCGCAGGCCGGCGGCATGGCCGCCTCGGAGGGCACGGCACAGCGATGGTTCGAAGCGACCGGCTGCCCGATGATCGAAGGTTGGGGCATGAGCGAGACCTGTGCGATCGGCACAAACAATCCGGTGTCGAACACGAAGTTCACCGGCACCATCGGCTTGCCGCTGCCGAGCATCGAGATTGCCATCAAGGACGATGAAGGCAACTCCCTGCCCGTCGGCACGGCTGGCGAGCTCTGCATCAAGGGCCCGAACGTGATGACCGGCTACTACAACCAGCCGGCCGAAACCGCGGCAGCCTTCACAGCCGACGGTTTCATGCGCACCGGCGACATCGCCGTCATGCAGGAAGACGGCTACAGCCGCATCGTCGACCGCAAGAAGGACATGATCCTGGTCAGCGGCTTCAACGTCTTTCCGAACGAACTCGAGAACGTGATCTCGCTGTGCCCAGGCGTTGTCGAATGCGCCGCCGTGGGCGTGCCGGACGAAAAGCAGGGCGAGGCGATCAAGGTGTTCGTCGTGCGCAGGGATCCGACGCTGACCGAAGAGGCGGTGCTCCAGTACTGCAACAGCCAGCTCACCGGCTATAAGCGGCCCAAGCACATCGAGTTTCGGGAAACCTTGCCGAAGACCAATGTCGGGAAGATCCTGCGCCGTGAGCTTCGAACCAGCGCGAGCGCCTGAGTGAGCGAGCTCGCCGCGGCTGGGCTGCCGGCGAACCTCGTCGTCTTCGAGCGCGGCTGGCTTTCATCGAACAACATTCTGTTTGTCGGGGCCGACGAGACCGCGCTGGTCGACACCGGGTATGCCACGCATGCCGATCAAACCTTGGCGCTTGTCGAATCGACGCTCGGGACGCGGCCGCTCCATCGGATATTGAACACCCATCTGCATAGCGATCACTGCGGCGGCAATGCGGCACTGCAGCGGCACTACCCCAAGGTGGTAACAGAGATTCCGCCTGGGGAGGCGAATCTTGTGGAGCAGTGGGACGAAAGCGGCCTGAGCTTCCGTGCGACAGGACAGGTATGCCCACGGTTTCGGTTCGACGGGCTGCTGCGGCCTGGGACGGAATGCATGCTCGGGGACAGGGCTTGGCAGGTGCACAGCGCACCAGGCCACGATCCGCATTCGATCATTCTGTTCGACCCCGTCTCGCGAACACTGATCTCGGCCGATGCCCTTTGGGAGAATGGTTTTGGTGTCGCCTTTCCAGAACTGGCAGGCGAGCCGTCGTTCGGAGATATCGCGGTCACCTTGGATCGCATCGAGGCGCTCGCGCCGCTTCAGGTGGTTCCTGGCCACGGGCGCGTCTTCACTGACGTCAGCAATTCCCTGGCTACCGCGCGCCGTCGACTTGACGGGCTCCAGCGGGATCCGGTGAAGCATGCACGGCATGCCATCAAAGTGCTGATGAAGTTCAAGCTGCTCGAGGTGCAGTCCATTGCGCTGAATGAATGGACCGACTGGCTTCGGAGCGCGTCATATTTCGGTGTTATCCGCGAGCGCTTCTTCGCAGACACGGAGCTGGATCAATTGGCCGAAGATATCTTGGCTGAATTGGTCGCCGCCGGTGCGGCCGAGACCGATTCGGCGCTCATACGAAATACTTGACGCTTGCCACTCGGCAATAAAAAAGCGCGTTACGGTGAGGTGACGCGCTTTTTATCAATCCAAAAGAAAAAAGCCCAACACGCTGTGTTGGGCTTTTCCTGGCTGTAAGAGCCTGACGATGACCTACTTTCACACGGGAACCCGCACTATCATCGGCGCTGACGCGTTTCACTGTCCTGTTCGGGATGGGAAGGAGTGGTACCACGTCGCTATGGTCATCAGGCATAACTTGTTGTCTGGTTGATCACGTGATCAATCAAACGAATTCATAGAGTTTGGAATCAGCACGCAATGACTGCGCTGCTTGAATGTATTTTGAATGCGTCAACTTGGCATAACACCTTGATCAGACTGATCAAAGTTATAGGGTCAAGCCGCACGAGCAATTAGTATCAGTTAGCTTAACGCATTACTGCGCTTCCACACCTGACCTATCAACGTCCTGGTCTTGAACGACTCTTTAGGGGGCTCAAGGCCCCGGCAGATCTCATCTTGAAACGAGTTTCCCGCTTAGATGCTTTCAGCGGTTATCTCTTCCACACTTAGCTACTCGGCAATGCCACTGGCGTGACAACCGATACACCAGAGGTGTGTCCACTCCGGTCCTCTCGTACTAGGAGCAGGCTTCCTCAAATCTGCAGCGCCCACGGAAGATAGGGACCAAACTGTCTCACGACGTTTTAAACCCAGCTCACGTACCTCTTTAAATGGCGAACAGCCATACCCTTGGGACCGGCTACAGCCCCAGGATGAGATGAGCCGACATCGAGGTGCCAAACACCGCCGTCGATATGAACTCTTGGGCGGTATCAGCCTGTTATCCCCAGAGTACCTTTTATCCGTTGAGCGATGGCCCTTCCATACAGAACCACCGGATCACTATGTCCTGCTTTCGCATCTGCTCGACTTGTCAGTCTCGCAGTTAAGCACGCTTATGCCATTGCACTATCGTCACGATGTCCGACCGTAACTAGCGTACCTTCGAACTCCTCCGTTACGCTTTGGGAGGAGACCGCCCCAGTCAAACTGCCTACCATGCACTGTCCCCGATCCAGATAATGGACCTAGGTTAGAACCTCAAACACACCAGGGTGGTATTTCAACGTTGGCTCCACAAGATCTAGCGACCCTGCTTCAAAGCCTCCCACCTATCCTACACAGATCTGTTCAAAGTCCAATACAAAGCTACAGTAAAGGTTCATGGGGTCTTTCCGTCTTTCCGCGGGGAGATTGCATCATCACAAACATTTCAACTTCGCTGAGTCTCAGGAGGAGACAGTGTGGCCATCGTTACGCCATTCGTGCAGGTCGGAACTTACCCGACAAGGAATTTCGCTACCTTAGGACCGTTATAGTTACGGCCGCCGTTTACTGGGACTTCAATCAAGAGCTTGCACCCCATCATTTAATCTTCCAGCACCGGGCAGGCGTCACACCCTATACGTCCACTTTCGTGTTTGCAGAGTGCTGTGTTTTTAATAAACAGTCGCAGCCACCGATTTTTTGCAACCCATTCATGCTTCGTTGTTCACTACACACTAATAGGGCACACCTTCTTCCGAAGTTACGGTGTCAATTTGCCGAGTTCCTTCTCCTGAGTTCTCTCAAGCGCCTTAGAATACTCATCTCGCGCACCAGTGTCGGTTTGCGGTACGGTCGTATATAGCTGAAGCTTAGTGGCTTTTCCTGGAACCTCGTTCAGTCACTTCACGGACAAGTCCGCTCGATCGTTGGCCTCGGTATATGTGCACCGGATTTGCCTAATGCACGCCTACATCCAACTAAACCAGAATAATCCAATAACTGGATGACCTATTAAGATCCGTCCCCACATCGCACTATATATCGGTACAGGAATATTGACCTGTTTCCCATCAGCTACGCATCTCTGCCTCGCCTTAGGGGCCGACTCACTCTACGCCGATGAACGTTGCGTAGAAAACCTTGCGCTTACGGCGAGGGGGCTTTTCACCCCCTTTAACGCTACTCATGTCAGCATTCGCACTTCTGATACCTCCAGCACGCTTTACAACGCACCTTCACAGGCTTACAGAACGCTCTCCTACCACTTGCAATAAATTGCAAATCCGCAGCTTCGGTAACTGGCTTAGCCCCGTTACATCTTCCGCGCAGGACGACTC
>NZ_RWKH01000014.1:112500-160923 GCF_003984625.1 Variovorax sp. DXTD-1
TCGCCTCCACCTGGACCGCGATGCCCGCGTCGGCTCTCTCTCTGGTGGTACCCGCAAACGCGTCGCTCTGGCGCAGGCCCTGGTGGCCGCCCCGGACGTCCTTCTATTGGATGAGCCCACCAATCACCTGGACCTGGACTCCATCGAATGGCTCGAGCAGTTGCTGATCGACTTCAAGGGAAGCGTGGTCACCGTGACTCATGACCGCAGTTTTCTGAATCGCGTCGCCACCCGTATCGTGGAGCTGGACCGGGGCAAGCTGAATTCTTATCCGGGCAACTTCGAGCAATACCTCCTGCAGAAGGAAGAGCAGCTCGCCCAGGAAGCCGTCATCAGCGCCAAGGCCGACAAACTGCTGGCCCAGGAAGAGATATGGATCCGCAAGGGCGTGGAAGCCCGCCGTACCCGCAGCCAAAGCCGCATCAGCCGGCTCGAAGCGCTGCGCGCGAGCCGCACCGCGCGCCGGGAAGTCCAGGGCAGCGTCAACATGGACGTGGCGTCCGGACAATCGAGCGGCAAGATCGTGGCGGAGCTCACCGAGGCGACCAAGTCCTTCGGCGAAAAGACGGTGATCCGCAATTTCACCGGCACCATCCTGCGCGGCGACAAGGTCGGCCTGCTGGGCCCCAACGGCGCGGGCAAGACCACGCTGCTCAAGCTCATCCTGGGCGAGCTCGAGCCCGACAGCGGCAAGATCCGCCGCGGCACCAACCTGCAGGTGGCGTATTTCGACCAGATGCGCGACAAGCTCGACCTCGACGCCACGCTGGAAGACTTCATCAGCCCCGGCAGCGAGTGGATCGAGATCGGCAACCAGCGCAAGCACGTGAAGAGCTACCTTTCGGACTTTCTCTTCTCCCCTGCGCGCGCCAACTCCCCCGTGCGCTCGCTCAGCGGCGGCGAGCGCAACCGGCTGCTGCTGGCCCGCCTGTTCGCCCGCCCGGCCAATGTCTTGGTGCTCGACGAACCGACCAACGACCTCGACATCGACACCCTCGAGCTGCTGGAAGGCCTGCTGCAGGACTACGACGGCACCGTGTTCCTGGTCAGCCACGACCGTACCTTCCTCGACAACGTGGTGACCAGCACGATCGCCTTCGAGGGCGACGGCCATTGGCGTGAATACGAAGGCAGCGTGCAAGACTGGCTGATCCAGTCGAAGCGCGCCCGCGAGATTGCCGAACAGCGGCAAGCCGCCAGCCCGCCGCCGGTCCCGGCACCGGCTTCAGCCGAGCCGACCACCGCACGCTCCACAGCCCCACGCAAAAAGCTCAGCTACAAAGAGCAACGCGAGCTCGAGGCCCTGCCCGCGCAGATCGAAGCCCTCGAAGCGGAGCAGAAACGCATCAGCGAAATGCTCGAGCTCGACGGCGGGGCAATTTATGCCACGGACGCCTCGCGCGCCGCCGAACTGAGCCAGCGCCACGCCCAGATCGACGACGAGTTGCTGGCCGCCCTCGAACGCCAGGAAGAACTGTCCGCCGGTCGCTAGTTCGTTAGTTCTACATAGAACCGTCACGCCGTCCCACGCCGGGACGGCGCCGACTGAGCTATATATGCGGCTCCAAATTCCCGGAAAGCCGCATGTCTTCCATCTTCGCGTTCTTCGGCCGGTCCGTCGTGCTCCTGGCCATCGTGCTGCAAGGCGCCTGCGCGCAACTGCCGGAGCATGTCGACCGGCCAGTGTCCAGCGCACTTCCCTCGCCGAACGGCACCGCCCTGGAAGCCCTGGTCCAGCAGCGGCGAAAGGCCGACGCGGCACGCTTCGAGTCGGGCTTCCTGCTGCTCGGAGGCCCTCCCGCCGCTTACGGCAGCCGGCTCGCGCTGATCGAAGGCGCGCAGAAGACGCTCGACCTGCAGTACTACGCCATCCATGCCGACGCCAGCACCGGCAGGCTGCTGCGCGGCATCCGGTCGGCGGCCCAGCGCGGCGTGCGCGTGCGCATCCTGCTCGACGATTTCCATAGCACCGGCCGGGATGCGCTGGTGCTGGGCCTGGCCTTCGTGCCCAACATCGAAATGCGGCTGTTCAACCCGCTCGCGGGCGCGCGCGGCTCGTCATTCGCACGCCTTCTCAATTCGGTCGGCGATGCTTCCCGCATCCAGCAGCGGATGCACAACAAGCTTTTTCTTGCCGACAACGTGCTCGGCGTGACCGGTGGCCGCAACCTGGGCGACGCCTATTTCGGCAACGCGCTGAAGGGTAACTTCATCGACGTCGACATTCTGGCGGCAGGCCCCATCGTGCAAGACCTGTCGCGCAGCTTCGACAGCTACTGGAACAACGAACGCGCCTACCCCGTGCAATCGCTGGTCAAGCGCGAAGAATTGAAAGCCATCCGCGAGCGCGCGGAGCAGGCTGACCGCGAGCTGGCCGACGAATCGGCCCGAGCGCAAAACGCGCCGCCAGCAACCACCGACGGCGAATCGAAACCCGGCGCAGCGCCCACGCCCGCGCAACTCGCCCGCGCCTGGGACGAGAAGCCGCTGGACCTGCGAACCGCCCGTTTCGTCTGGGCGCCCGCGGTGATGCTTGCCGACCAGCCCGGAAAGATTCCGGCCGACAGGGGGCCCGAGCAGACAAAGGCGCCCGGCCTGGTGGTGAGCCAGCCTGGCGACGCGGCCGGCTCCTCGCGGCGCGCGGCATCGCTGCAGGCCACTTCCGACATTGCCGCGGGCAGCGACACGGTCGTCGAAGGGCTGCTGCAGCTGATTGGGCAGGCGCGCAGCGATTTGCTCATCATCTCGCCGTATTTCGTGCCCGGCCCGGACATGAAGCAAGCCTTCGCGGCGGCCCGCGGACGCGGAGTTCGCATCCGGGTGCTGACCAATTCGCTCGCCTCGAACGATGCGCCGGTCGCGCATGTCGGCTACGCGCGCCATCGCGAAGACCTGCTCAAGCTCGGCGTCGAACTCTACGAACTGCGCAGCGAGCAGGCCAGCGTCAGCAACGCATTCGGTTCTTCCGGCAGCGGCAACCTGGGCAAGTCGCGTTCCATGCTGCACTCGAAGGTGCTGGTGATGGACGGCCGTCTCCTGGTGGTCGGATCGATGAATCTCGACTTGCGCTCGCAGCTGCAGAACACCGAAATCGCGCTGCTGGTGCGAAGCGCCGAGCTCTCCCGCGCCGCCTCCGAGCAGATCGAACGCGGCATGCGCGAAGGCTCGTGGCGCGTCGAACTGAACGATGGTTCACTGCTCTGGCGGGCGCCCGAAGGCAGCGGCCTGAAGGACACCTCCACCGAGCCCGACGCCAGCCTGACCCTGCGCCTGCTGCTCAGGCTCTTCGGTCCGCTGGCGCCCGACCAGTTGCTGTAAGCGCTTCCCGCTGGCCGCCGGGCGGTCAGTGCTTGTGCTGGTGAGCCGGTGCCGCCGCATCGGCACCTTCGGGCGCGCCCACCGGCAGCTTCAGGTCGAGCGAAGTCTTCTGCCCCTTGGCATCTTCGAAGCGGAGCGTCACCGGAACGGTCGATCCCTTGGTCAACGGCTGCTTCAGGTCCATCATCATCACGTGGTAGCCGCCCGGCTTGAGCTCGACGGTCTGGCCCGCGGGAAGATCGAGGCCGCCCGGCAGCTCGCGCATCTTCATCGTGTCGCCTTCCATCTTCATCTCGTGCACCTCGGCCACGCCGGCCGCTGGCGTCGCAATGCCGACCAGCTTGGTGCCCGTGGGCGCGGTGAGCTTCATGAAAGCCCCCGTGCCGCTCTGGCCCGGCACCGATTGGCGCACCCAGGCGTCGCGCACGTCGACCGTGGCCACGCCCTGCGCCACCACGTCGAGCTTGGCGGCGGGCGTCTTGAGCCCCGCGGTCGAGTTGCCTGTTGCGGGCACTTCGGCCCAGTCGATGCTGCCCACGTCGCAGGTCTGCAGCACCTTGAACCACAGCGGTCCGGGGGTGCCGGGCACCTGGCCGCGCAGCACGAATTCGGCGCGCTCGCTGGCGGGCAGCGCGGTTTGCGCGCTTTCTGCGGTCCAGCGCACCTCGCCGTTGCCGGCGTTCTTCTGCACGTCGAGCTTCCAGCCCTTGCGCGCCTGCGCGTCGCTCAGAACAAATCCCTTGGGCAGTCGAACGGCCAGGCCGGTGGTGGCCTTGGCACCCTCGCAGGCGTGGCCCACGCGGAACGCCGCGTTGTAGTCGCTGCCGACAGTCGCTCCGCCCCGTGGCAGGGTGACGTGGGCAAAGCCGGTGGTCGCGCTGGCCAGCACGGCACATGCAGCAACGGTCTTGAGGATGATGCGCGGGTGGTTCATTGATGGAACTCCTTGAAGAAATCGGTAAAAGAAAATCAGAGGTCGAACTTGAGCTCGGCCACGAAGGTGCGTTGCGTATAGGGATGGAAGGCCCAGTACTTGTTGTTGTTCAGGTTGTCGATGCCCACGGCAGCGCTCCATTGCCGGTCGAAGCGATAGCGGACGCGTGCATCGACCACGAAGAACTTCGAAAAGCCCATGTACGCCGCGCCGTTCGTGTCGCTGTTGTCGAGCGTGCCGTACTGCCTGCCGCTGTAGCGCGCGCCCACCGTGTAGCTCCATTTCGCATCGGGCCGGTAGGTGGCGAGCAGCGTGGCGCGCACCTTCGGCACGCGCGGCTGGTCGCGGCCCACGCTGGCGGCAAAACCGCTGTTGGCGGCAATCTTCGACCGCGTCAGCGTCAGGCTGCCGCCCAGATCCAGCCCCTTGATGCCCACATCCACCGCATTCAGCGCCACTTCCAGGCCGCGCGTGCGAATCGCATCGACGTTCTGCACCGTGCTCACCAGGTTGGTGAGCGCCTGGCTGTAGAGCGCATCTTTCGTGTTCTCGAAGATCAGCGAGGTGCGCAGCACGCCGTCGACGCCCCAGCCCTTCAGGTCGCGCTCGGCGCTGAGCTCGGTGGTCCACGAGCGCTCCGGCCGCAGGTTCGGGTTGGTATTGACGATGCGGTTGCCTTCGATGGACCCCTGATAGAGCTCGCTCACGGTCGGCATGCGCACCGCGCGGCCGGTCGAAGCCTTCAACAACCAGTCGGGCGTGGCCTGCCAGGCAACGGCCGCCTTGGGCGAGCCGTAGCTGTTCTTGCGCGGCGCAAAGTCGAGCAGCCTCGTCGCATTGCCGAGCTGGCCGCCGTAGGCTTCCCACCGCTCATGGCGCAGGCCGAGCGTGGTCTTCCATTTCTCGGCAAAGCGCCAGGTGTCCTGCACGTAGAGCGACTGCAGCCGGGTGTTGCCGTTGAAGGCGGAAAACGGCGCGACCACCGGCCCGCCGATCCAGTCGAGCGTGTTGCCGACGCTGGTGCGCAGCCGCGCGGTGTCCTGCTGAAAGCCGAACTCGACCACATGAGCGCCCACACCCTCGGCGGAGCCGGTCGGCCGCCAGGTGCCCGCGGCCTTGAACGTGTGCCAGCCGGAACCGCCCATGTCGGTGGTGCGCCCGGCGCCTCCGTCGAAGGCGCCCGGCAACGGGGTGGTCGGCGTGCGGGAGGTGTCGCTCGCATAGTCGAACAGGCTCGCAGCCACCTCCCAGTCGAACACGCCGCCGGTATGGCTCTTCACCGACAGGCCATGCATGTAGTGCGTGAGCGCGGTCTCTGTCGGCGCGAGCGCTGCGCTCGGCGCATCGAGGTTGTAGCTGCGCCCGCCGATGTTCACGCGCCCTGAATACACCGGCCGCCCGAGCGTATCGCGCAGGTAGGTGTCGACGCTGCCGTGCGTCGTGTTGTTCCACGCGCCAAGGGTGTAGGTCGCCCGCACCGTGGGCGAAAAGTCGTAGGCCACCTTCAGCTTGGCCAGCTCCTGCGTGGTGTCGTAGATGGTCGAGCCGCCCACCAGCCACCAGGGCTGGTTCGATGGGTTCAGCCCCAGCACCGCGCCGCTCACCGGTGTGCCCGCACGGCCCACCGTACCGGCGCTCACCAGCCGGTTGCCGAACACCAGCGCCTGTCCTTTGCTATGGGTGCGCGAGGCGCTGAGCCACCAGGACCAATTGCCGCTGCGGCTCCCCAGCGAAAGGTCGATCTGCTGGCCCGCCGGTGACGAATGGCTGTTGTAAAGGTCGAAGTTCGAGGCAAAGCCGCTGAGCTTGACGCGCGCTTCGAGCTTGGTGGGCATGCGCGTCACGTAATCGACCACGGCCCCGACCGAGTTGCCCGGGTAGGCGGCGGAGAAGGGCCCGTACAGCACGTCGACCCGCTCGATTTCTTCGGGCGACACCATGCCCCAGCGCGGCGCGTAGGTGGCGCCGTTGCCCAGCGGGTTCGACAGCATGATGCCGTCGGCGAACACCATCGAGCGAGCGCTGTTGCCCGTGCCCGAGGCGCGCGTGGCAAGCACCGCATGGTTGAAATCGCCGATGTAACGCTTGCGCACCACAAGGCTGGGCAAGTATTTGAGCGCGTCTTCGCTGTCGGTCGCGTTGACCGTTTCGGAGATCTGCTCGCTTGTCACACCCTCGATGGTGGCGGGAATCTGCGTCGGCAGCGAGGTCGGGCGGCCGTCAGTGACCGTGACGGTGCCAAGGGTGCGAACGCCGCCACTCTCGGGCGGCTCGGGTGCGTCTTGCGCCCACAAGGGCGCGCCGAAGGGGAATGCCATGGCAATCGCCAAGGCCCGGGAATGCTTTTTCACTGGAAACCTGCTCCACGAACTTCAAGCCAGACAGGCCGCACGCACCTGTCGATCGGCGCATGCGGCTACGGTTTTGAAAGCTTCAGGAGAAGGCGGGCGGCCCGCGCGCCGGCAATGGCGCGGCGGTGGCCGCGGCAAGGCGCGCGGCGGGAATGGACTGGACCACGCGGCCCAGCGGCAAGGGAAGATCGAAACCGGCGGGGTCCGCCGAAGGAGGCGGCGCGCCGGTGAGCACGCACAGCGGGCAGTCCATGTGCGAGGCGCCCATTTCCTGCACGCCGTCTTCGGTGTGGACCACCACCTTGACCGAGCCGACGCTCGAGCACACCAGCTCCACGGCCTGCGGATGCACGATGGGCGACGCCACCGCCACGCCGAGCGAAAGCACAAACCACAGCAGCACCCATCGGCCGACGAGGCCGAGGAAGCGGGGGTAGTTTCGCAGCAGGTGCATGGTGTTGGCGATTATCGGCGCTGTTTGGCCTTCGTGGCCGGCGCGCGTTGCGCGGGCTTGGCGCTGCCCTTGGAACCCTTGGCGCTGCTGCTTTTGGCGCTGCTGCTCTTGGCAGCCTGGCTGCCGCGCGCACCGCGCGCACCGCGGGCGTCACGGGTATTGCGGGCATTGCGAGCGCCCCTTGCATTCCGGCCCTCCGCCGTGGGCGGCGCCACGGCCGGTGCTGCCGGCACCGCGAGCGGCGGCTGCGCAGAAAGCGGCACCGCGGCAACCGTGAACCCCCGGGCCGCCAGCAGCGCAGGCAACCCTTGCGGACCCACCATGTGCAGCGCACCCACGGCTGCAAACACGCGCCGCCCGCCCGCGTGCATGCGCTCGATGCCGTCCGCGAGCCCCGGGTTGCGGTCGTCGAGCAGGCGCTTCATCAGCCGCCGTTCGGCCGGCGTGTTGACGCAGTTGCACCACTCGGGATAGCGGCCCAGCTTGTCCACATCGCCACGGGCCCAGACCTCGGCCAGCTCCTTCATCTGAGCGCGCAACTGGCCCGACTCCAATTCATCCAGCGCGGCATCGATCTGTTCCGCCTCTTCGGCTTCGGAATCTCCCGTGAGCATCTTCAATTGCGAGGCCGCGCTTTCCAGCGCGAACACCGGCTTGCTGTTGTTGCGCGCCGAGACGGCCAGCGTTTCGTCGACGCCGAATTCCGGGTACAGGCCATCGGCGCGCGCCACCAGGCCCGCCAGTGCCGTGACCTGCAGGATGGGCTGCAGCCCCGACATGGTTCCGGGCGGCACGCAGGCGGCTTCATTCTGGCGCGCCAGCCGCTGCGCACGCTGGCCGCTCAGCAGCCGCGCCACCAGGGCCGGATCCGCCGGTTGCGTCATGGCGCGCATGGTCGCCGGATCGCGCGCGTCGAGTTCCAGCGCGAGCGCGTCGCTTTGCTCCAGCGCCTTTTGCACGGTGGGGCCGGGCCGCACCCACTCGGCCCGGCCGAGATGAATGGTTCCGTAGAGCCAGGAGGTACGCCCGTCCCGGTCGGCGCGCCACAGCAGGCCCCGGTCGACCGCATTCCACTGGCCGACCGCCGAGCCCGGCTTGCCGAGGCTCGCAATGGCCGAAGGCGGGCAGGCGGCATGCGCCGCCACCGCGAGAAGGGAACAGGCACCCGCCAGCGCAAGGCGCGGCAGGTGGGCAAGAAACCACTGGCGCGCGGGCGCCTTCAAGTCGAAATTGCGCCCGGGCGCAAAGAAGTTCCGGAGTATCCGCAAGGCTTGCTCCACGATGAAAGAAAGTCCGGCATTCTCACAGCACCGCTGCCCATAATCCGGAACCATGCAGAGCATCTTCCATCTTGCCTTTCACGTTCGCGACCTCGACGCGGCCCGCCGCTTCTACGGAAATGTCCTCGGCTGCGCCGAAGGCCGCAGCACCGACACCTGGGTCGATTTCGACTTTTTCGGCCACCAGATCTCCCTGCATCTTGGCGAACCCTTCGCCACCACGCGCACCGGCCAGGTCGGCAACGCCATGGTGCCCATGCCGCATTTCGGCATCGTGCTCGCATTGCCCGACTGGCAGGCGCTCGCAGAGCGGCTGAAAGCCGCGAACACCGACTTTGTGCTGGAACCCCAGGTGCGTTTCGAGGGGCAGCCGGGCGAGCAATGGACCATGTTTTTCTGCGATCCCTTCGGCAACCCGATCGAGGTCAAGGGATTCCGTTCGCTCGCCGCGCTGTACGACAAATGATTCGCCGGCGCGGGGCCGCTCCCAACCGGCTCGCCCTTCTCCCTGAAGGAGCCGGCGCGCCTGCGCTGCGCGCCGCAACGGCGGCCTTGTGGTTCTTCACGCTCTTCACCGCCGGCGGCGCGCATGCCGCGATCGACTGCGAACTCAACGGACGCCGGGTGAACCCCTCCGGCGGCAGCACGCTCCTCGGCGCGACAGGCCTCATGCGCTGCAAGGACCGCGCGACCGGCGAGCCCCAGCGCGAACAGCAGGTGCAGAACGGCGCCTTCACCGGCCTGGCGCGCTTCTATGAAAAAGGCAAGCTCGCCAGGGAGCACATCCTCAATGCCGGCGGAAACATCCATGGCCTGGCCCGCGAGTACGGGCCCGAGAGGCAAGTCTTGCGCGAGGCCACGTACGACGATGGCCAGGAGCGCGGGCTGGTTCGCAGCTTCTATCCCGGTGGCCGGCTGCGCCGCGTCACTTTTTACCCGAGCACCGGAACCGACCGCGCCTTCGTCGAGTACACCGAGCGCGGCCAGTTGTCCGCGCTGCGCTGCGGCGAAACGCCCATGCTCGCGCCCGTGGCCGACGACGCCCGGCTGTGCGGCTTCACAGGCGGACCGTCGCAGGTCCAGCTGTTCGATGCGCGCGGCTTCTTGCGTTCGCGGCTGTCGTACATGCTCGGCAAGCGCGTGCGGTCGCAGGACTTCTACGACAACGGCAAGCCCTCGGTGCAAGACGAGATCAACGGCAACCAGCGCACCGAGCGCCATTTTTCATCCGAAGGGGTGAAGCGCCGCGAAACGGCGTGGCTGCTGGTGGAACGCAGCGCCGTGCGGCAACGCGAGCAGGAGTTTTCGGAAAAGGGTTCGCTGATCCGCGACCAGCGCTGGAACCCCGCGGGCGAGCCGGTGCGAGACGACAGCTACTACCTGCATGGCCAGCCCCGCAGCAAGTCCGCCTACAGCGGCTCCGGCGATGCGCGCGCGGTCGAGATCACCGAGTTCTACGAGAGCGGCCAGCGTGCCGCGCATGGACGCTACCGGGTGGCAGGCCGCGGCCGGCAAGTGCCGGTCGGCAAGCACCAGCGCTTCAGCGAAAAAGGAACGCTGCTCGCCGAATCGAGCTTCGATGCCAGGGGCCGCGTGACGCGCGAGCGCAGCTGGGACGAAAACGGCGAGCTGCAACGCGACGAGCACGTGCTGGAAGACGGCTCCAGGAAATAGCCCGCCGGCTGCGAAGCGCGCGGCGAACTCAGTCCAGCTTGATGCCGGCCTGCTTGATGATCGGCCCCCAGCGCTTCGACTCGGCGCGCGCCAGCGCTTCGAACTGCGCGGGCGTGCCCGGCATGGCTTCCATGCCGAAATCGTCGAACCGCTTTTGCACCGCCGGCGTGCCGAACGCGCGGTTCAACTCGCCGTTGAGCTTGGCCACCACGGCGGGCGGAAGACCGGCCGGGCCCAGCACGCCCTGGAACGCGAACACCTCGGTATTGGGCACGCCCACTTCGGCCAGCGTGGGCACGTTGGGCAGCAGCTTGTTGCGCGCGCCGGAGCCGATGGCCAGCACGCGCACCTTGTTGCCCTGCATGATCGGCAGGCCCGAGGCCAGATCCAGGAACATGCACGGCACCTGCCCGCCCATCACGTCGGCCATGGCCGGCGCGGCGCCACGGTAGGGAATGTGCGTGATGAAGGTGCCGGTGCGAACCTTGAACATCTCCATGGCCAGGTGATGCGGCGACCCATTGCCCGGCGAGGCATAGTTGACCTTGCCCGGATTGGCCTTCGCATACGCCAGGAACTCCTTGAAGTTCTTGGCCGGAAAGTCCGGATGCACCACCAGCGCCAGCGGAAACTTGCCGATTGCTCCAACGTAGGTGAAGTCTTTTTCGGGATTGAACGGCAGCTTGCCGAACAGGTGCTCGTTGAAGGCCAGCACGGCGTTGTCGGCCGACATCACGGTGTAGCCGTCGGGCTTGCTCTTGGCGACCAGGTCTGCGCCGATGTTGGTCGAAGCGCCGGGGCGGTTGTCGACAACGATCTGCTGGCCCAGGGCCTGGCGCATGGCCTCGGCGAGCGTGCGCGCAATCACGTCGGTGCCGCCGCCCGCGGGATAGGGCACCACCCACTTGATGAGTTGCGAGGGATAGTCCTGCGCGCGGGCGAACGGGGTTGCGACCATGGCCGCGCCCGAAGCGAGCGTGGTCAGAAGAGTGCGGCGGTCCATGTGGATCAGTCTCCGGTTTGTTGTGATTGGGTTGCGGACAGCGATGGTACGGGCAGCGCATGAAGTGCGTCGGCCAATGCGCGGCGGCAGCGCGCCTCGTCGCCGACCTGCTCGAACAGCAGCAGCGCGAGCCGTGCGAGAAACAGCGATTCCCGCTCGGTGCCGGCTTCGGTGATGGCGCGCGCGCATTCCGCGTAGATGCGGTCCCGCGCGTCGGGGCCGAGCGATGTCGTCATGCGGCAATCTCCTTGAAAGCGGCGGCGGCGCGGTGCAGCGCCTCGGCCAACGCGCCGCTCGGCAGGTGCTGCCAGCGCGCGGCCACGTGGCCGTCGGGCCGCAGCAGATAAAAGGCGCCGTCGCGTGCGCCCAGCGCCTCGAACACCGCCGCGTCGGCATGCGCATCGGCGCCGTCGATGCCCAGTCCCCCGATGGTGCGCACCGCGAACGGCAGATCGCCGCGCAGCGCGTGAGCCACGTCGTCTTCGGGCAGCAAGGCGGTACCGGCCCGCGGCCGCAGCACGAGCAATGTGAAGACCGGCGCGATCCAGTCGGTCAGGTGCCCCCGCTCAAGCTGCTGCTCGGCCATCACCTCTCCGGGCAACGGGCCTGCCGGCAGCACATCGCCTTCGCTGGAAAGCGCCGAAGCCGCATAGCGCACGGCTTGCGTCTGCCGCGGATTGATCAGCTGCGCAATGCCGCGATGCGCCTCCGACAGCGACAGCGCCGCTTCGCGCATCAGGTCGAAGCCGCGCGAAGGCGGCGACATGAATTCGGTGCTGCGCATCGCGTTCTCGGCATTGACGTGAAAGGCTTCGATTCGCTCTTGCGAATACGAGTCGAGCAACGCCGCGTCCGAGAGACCGCGCGCCACGAACGCCAGCTTCCAGGCCAGGTTGTCGGCATCGTCGAAGCCCGAATTGAGGCCGCGCACGCCGAAGATCGGCATGGCATGCGCTGCATTGCCGGCGAAAAGAACGCGGCCATGCCGGTAGCTCTCGAGCGTCATCGCGCCAGCGCGGTAGACCGAGGTCCACACCGTCTTCCACGGCAGGTGGCCTTCGCCGATGGCGTCCAGATGGCGCTGCACGAACTCGGCCACGGCCGCGGGCTTCAGCGCCTCTTCGGTGCTCTGGCCGGCGCGCAGCTGGTAGTCGATGCGCCAGATGTCTTCGGGTTGGCGGTGCATCAGCACGGTCGATCCCGGGTTCCACGGCGGATCGAACCACGCGCGGCGCTCGGTCGGGTGCTCGCTGTGCAGCTCGATGTCGATGATGACGTAGCGGCCTTCGTAGCCCGTGCCCTCGAGCGAAAGCCCCAGCGCCTTGCGCACGAAGCTCTGGCCGCCGTCGCAGGCCGCGAGCCATTGGCCTTGCATCCGGTAGGCGCCCTCCGCGTTGCGCACCTCCAGCGTCACGCCATCCTCATCTTGCGCAATGCCGGCGAGTTCGGTGCCCCAGCGGATGTCGATGAGCCCCGGCGTCGCCTCGTTGCGGCGGAAGATTTCTTCCAGCAGGTAGTGCTCGGCGTAGTACTGCTCGAGGTTGATCATCGGCGGCAGCTTCTGCCGCTCGTCGTGCGGCATCTCGAAGCGGAATACCTCGGCCGTCTTGTAGAAGCTGCGCCCGCCGGTCCACGGCAGGCCCTTGGCCAGGAACGCCGGCAGCACGCCGAGCCGCTCCATGATCTCCAGGCTGCGGCGCGAGATGCAGGCCGCGCGGCTGCCCACGCACACCGTGTCGTCGGCCTCGAGGATGACGCAGCGCGCGCCGTGGTTCGCGAGCCCCAGCGCCAGCGCCATGCCGACCGGCCCGCCGCCCGCAATCACCACCGGATGGCGGCCCGGCTCCATGCCGCCCTGCTCCAGCGGTGGCGACCACGGTTTGTAGCGCGTGTAGTGAAAGGCACCGACCGAAGGCGGCAGTGCGGTCGCACTCGGCATCGGCGGCACGGGGCCGCTTGCGGCATCGGCGGCAATGGCGCCGGGTACCGGTGCATCGGCCGCAATGGTGGGGTTGGTCATGCAGCGGGATTGTCCCGATGCGGGGCCACGTTCGTTGTCATAACTTTGTACGACGTATTTACCCTGAGTCTGGTCTGCTCCCATGAGACGCTGGCGCATTCAACCCGCTGCCGACACTGCGCTGTCCGCGGCCATCGTCCGCGACGTTCTGGCGGGCATCGGCACGCCGCATCTGGCAGCCAGTTGCCTTGCGGCCATGCACCGCGTAATGCCCGTGACCTTCTGCACCGTGTTCGCGGTCGATGCCACCGGCCGCATCGAAGCCGTGTCGGCGGCCAGCAGCTATGGCACCACGGCTGAACGCACGGCGGAGCGCTATGTGGCGCAGCGCTTCGACCTGCTCGACACCAACATGACATGGCTCGCGAAGCGGAAGCTGCCCAAGCGCGCGCAGCTGTGGCTGGGCCACCAGCGCGCCGACGAGGTGGCCGACCCCGCCTACCGCGCGGCCTGCTACGGCGACGTGGGCATCCGAGAGCGGGCGTCCGTGCTGCTGCTCACACCCACCGGCCAGCGCGTGGCGGTGAGCTTCTACCGGAGCCTCGCGCAGGCCGAGTTCGACGAGCGCGACTTCGTGGCGATCGAGAGCCACGCCCCCCTCCTGGCCGAAGCCACGATGGCCCATGGCCGCAGCACGGTGGCGGCGGGCGGCACGGTGGCGCCCTCCCTGGCCTCGCGCCTGCTGACCTTGAGCCTGCGCGAGCGCGAGGTCATCGGCCACCTGATGGCGGGCAGCACCGCCAAGCAGGCGGCACGCGAGATTGGCATCGAGCTGACGACGGCGCGCACCCATCAGTACCGGGCGTTCCGGCGGCTGGGAATACGCAGCCAGAAGGAGCTGCTGCTGCGCGCACCGGAGAAAAGCCCGTAGCGCCTATTTCGAGCGTCCAGGCGTTCACAGGACAGCGAAGGGTGTGCCAGTAACTCGCCGCCGGCGAGTGCCAATTCAACGGCGCGTCTAACCTGTTTTCAGTTCCAAACCATCGAGCGCCGCAAAGAGCTGCTCGACAACATTGGGTGCGAAAACGCCTTCAGGTCCGCGTGAGTGAATATCCGTGAAGGGTGAGGCGTACAGCCGCTCTTGGGGCATGGCCCCATGTTCAGTCAGATGCTGCACGATCTCCTCAATGAACTGCAACTGGCTGGCTGTCATCGTCGAGCCTGCGATCAGGTGGGCAAAGGCATGCGTTGCGGCCTCGCGATCCAGCCCAACAAGAGAGCGCACGAAGCCCGGCAAGCTTTTATGCAGATCGAGCGCTCGGGCAATATCCCCGTGACTTCCACCTGCTTCGTGCAGCATCTTTTCGAGCTCGCCCAGATCGGTCTCAGTCAACGGCTGATTTCGCCGCAGTTTGTGCAAGGCCAAACGATCTTCGTGGGCTCGCAAGAAGGCTTTGGCCTTGCTGCGGAAACGCTCGAAATCCACCGCACCTGTTCCCGTGGGGAGCTCCACCTCTGTTAGCTCCCCCAACTCATCGGCAAAATCGGTGTACACGACCTTGCGTCGGGTCTTCTCAAGCAGCTTTACCAGAATGCGCAGCTTGCGCCGCGCCTGCTCCAGCATCGGCAGCGTCACGTCCTGCCACCAGTCTTCACCTGCTATCGCCTCGACGAGAACAAGCTGCTCACGAACTGCAGGAATGCTGTTCAATTCAAGCAGGCCCTCCGCGATCTGCCGCACTTGCTTCTTCAGACGATCGAATTCCGGCTCCACACGCAACTGCGCGAGTTGCAGTTTCAGCATCAACATGTCAAAGCGCTTGGCGTCTTCGTCATCGTCGCGCACCACACTGGGCAGGCCTGAGAGGTGTGCTGCCACATCGCTCAAATCTTCGGCGCTTGGTTGCTTCCACGCCTCGGCCGCGGACCAGACTTCAACTCGCCGACGCTGCGGCCGCACCACGAAGTTGTCGAGCGTCATGCCTGCGACGAACTCGTGCAAGACGGCCGCCGTGTCGTGACGAATGCGCGCTTCCGTGAGACCCGCGATCTCGGCGCCCGAGGCTTCGGCTGCGCGCGGGCCGCCCGCTGCCAGCCGCTCGTCCAACACCTGAAGCAATTCGGTCCGCGCCTTGAAAAGCCGCTGCCCCAGCGGCTCGCCCATCGCGCCGTCGGTGCCTTCCAGGTTCTGACCGAAGTACTCGAGGTTCTGGCAAAAATCGAAGATCAGAAAGTTCGTCTTGTCTTGCCCGGGTGCAAACAGGTCTTTGCACAAACGCGTGCCTCGCCCGACCATCTGCCAGAACTTGGCTTTGGAACGCACGATCTTGAAGAAGACGAGGTTGACGACCTCGGGCACGTCGATGCCGGTGTCCAGCATGTCGACCGAAATCGCGATGTGCGGCGCCCTGTCCTTCACCGAAAAATCGTCGATGAGCGACTGCACGTATTCGGTCTTGAAAGTGATGATGCGCGCGTAGGTGCCGCGATACTGCGGATAGTTGATGTCGAAACGCCGCGCGATGAACTCTGCGTGCGCCTGGTTCTTGGCAAAGACGATGGTCTTGCCGATGCGATCTCCTGCGGCCACCTTGTGGCCGCGCGTCATCAGCAACTCCAGCACCTTGTCGACCGTGTCGATGTTGAAGAGCCATTTGTTGACTGCTTCGGCGCTGACCTCTTCGGGCGGGGCCGCGCCCCCCTCGTCCCACTCCAGCGCATCCCACTGGTCCTTTTCTTCCTCGCTCAGATCGTCGTAGCGAATGCCCTGCCGCTGAAACTTGAGCGGCACCGATACCGCCTTGGGCGGCACCAGATACCGCTCGGCGATCGCGTCGTCGAGCCCGTAGGCGTCGGTCGGCACGCCGCTTTCCAGGTCGAACAAACCATAGGTGTTGCGGTCGATTTCATCCTTGGGTGTGGCCGTGAGCCCGACCAGGAGCGAATCGAAATAGGAGAAGATGGAGCGGTACTTCTGATAGATGGAGCGATGCGCCTCGTCGACCACGATCAGGTCGAAGTACCCCACGCCGAATCGCCGCGCACCAACCCCACCACCGTTGATCAAACCCATCATGGTCGGGTAGGTCGACAGATAGACGCGACCCTCGGTGTTCTTTTCGGTCACAAGATTCACCGGTGAAGCATCGGGCAAGTGGGTCTTGAACGCACCCACGGCCTGATTCACCAGCGCCACGCGGTCGGCCAGAAAAAGCACGCGCTTGCACCAGTTGCTGCGCATCAGCAGATCGACGAGCGCAATGACAGTGCGCGTCTTGCCCGCACCCGTTGCCATCACCACGAGCGCCTTGCGATGCTGCTCGCGCTCGAAGGTTTCACCGATGCGGCGAATGGCCCGGTGCTGGTAGTAGCGCTCGACGATGGCCTCGTTGATCGTTGCTTGCGCCAACGGCTTTCGGCTCGTGCGGCGCTGGACCATCAGCTGCAACTCGTCTTTCTTGTGAAAGCCCTGCACAGCGCGGGGCGGGGAGGTCGCGTCGTCCCACATCCAGTGCTCATAGCCATTGGTGCCGTACATCACCGGCCGCTGGCCGAACTGCGTTTCGAGGCAATCGGCATACAACTTGGCCTGCTGTTCGCCCTCCTTCGCGCTGCGACGCGTCCGCTTGGCTTCGACGAGGGCGAGCGGCTTGCCATCGTCGCCCCACAGGACGTAGTCGATGAAGCCGTTGCCCTGTTGGTTGGGCATGCCGGTCACTTCGTACTCGCGGTCGCGTGCGTCTGCGAGCGTCCATCCGGCCTCCTTGAGCAACAGATCGATGAACAGGTCGCGCGTCGCGGCCTCGTCGTAGTCGTGAGTGTCGGGCTGGGTGGTATTGGCTGCCTTCGCGGCAGCGACTTCCGCACGCAGTGCAGCCAGTTCTGCGTCGAGCGTGGCGCGACGGGTTTCGGCGTCCCGCAACTGGGCGTCGCGCTCGGCCAAGGCGTCGGCCTTCTGTTGCAGTTCCGCCTGAATAGCAGATTGCTGCCTTTGAGACAGCGCCGCATCGGCGGTCGCCGGCCTGGGCAATAGATCGGCGCGGAACTGCAACGAAGCTTCCGGCCGCTCTGCCACCTTGCGCGCATAGTTTCGCGCCAACCAGAAAGCGACATGGAACAGCTCACGCAATGCCGACGTTGCCTCGGGCGTTGTCACCGGCCGAGCACTGTGCACCGCGTTGTTGCCCAGCTTGCGGATCACGTCCATCTTTGCGTGCAGCGCCGGCCCGACCAGTTGCTGAAAGCTCGGCTCGTACAGAAAGGCGGCGAGGTCGGCCTTGTAGGGCATGCGCAAACTGCCGCCGTGGCCGCTCTCGGCCTTGAAGAGCCAGGCGGTGGCCAGTTCCAGCGTTCGGCGGGCGTAGAAGCATGCAGTGCGCGGATCTGCAAGCGCAGCACGTTCGGCACGCTGTGCCTCGGCATGAAGCTCAGGCCACTCTGTTTGCAGAAAGCCGAAGTTGGAATCTGTCGTCATGAAGCCTCCCTCCCCGCGTTGAGCTGTGCTTCGGCCTCGGCGAGACGCTCGAGCACCTGTTCGAACGCCGGGGGCGTGCTGATGAACATCTGCTGCATCGCCGCGTAGTCCTGCGCCAGCGCAGCACGCCGCGATTCGGCGGGCACCAGGCGAAAGCTTCCGGCCCGCGCCAGGTCGTAGCGGGCCCAGGCGCGAGGAAATACACGGCCCTTCCAGTCGACCACATGTGCGCACAGCGCCGCATCGGCCAGGTTGCGCGCCGCATCTTCGCGCTCCAGCAGGCGCGCCATGTCCGAGTAGTGGCGCGCGTAGCGATCCGGCATGGACTGGTCCGGCGGACGGTAGAACTCCGAGTGCAAGATGGTCGCCTTCTCCCAGAAGGTGCGCTCCAGCACGAGCGTGGTGACCTCGCATTGCCAGTCGTCGAAGAGCGCTGGAAAAGCGTCGGCGACCAACGGGCGGATCGGGTAGCGCCCGGTCGGCTGCTGGTCGGTCAGCGTGCCGAGTTCGAGTTTGACCTCGCGCTGGATATAAGCAAAGCCGGTGCGCTCCTGCGTCGGGTAGCGAAAGTAAATGATGGGTGAGCGCGCCGCCGCATCCACTTCATAGCGCAGCCATGCATCGACATCTTGCGGCGCACCCAGCGCCTCACGAATGCGGGCCTCCAGCGCCGGCTGCACGATCTCTTGCGCCTTGGTACCGCACAGTTGCTGCATTTCCAGCACAGCAGCGTCACGGCGCGTGCGACTGCCCAGCGCGTCGAAGGCCGCGGCATCGGCGCCAACGAAATCCGGCATCAGGCAAAGATCGATGTCCTCTGAAAAGCGATCGATCACGCTGTAGACCTTCGAGAGCGACGTACCACCTTTGAAGACCAGATGCGGAGCCACCTCGGGCAATGCGAAGAGCACCCCCAGCAGCCAGGTGACCCAAAAGTCCTTTTCCAACATGACCTGCTGGCCCGCACGACCCGCAGCGGTCTGCTCGAACGCAAGGGTTCGTCGCTCCGCCGGCAAGGACAGGAATCGACTGGCCAGCGGTGGAGTTGCACTCATGGTGATGAAGCCGCCTTTTCGGCTGAGGCGTTGTCGCGATCGTCGCGAGCCAGTTCGCGCAGAAGGGGCTGCATCCAGGCCGGGGCCAGCGCAATGTCTTGAAGGAGCTTTGCGCGCTCGATTGCCGGAATCGTCTGTCGCAGGCGCTGAAGCCGCTCGGAGTTGATGTTCTTGACACCCAAGCTCTTGAAGGCCTGAATCACCAATCCGCTGAGACGCCCCGCGGCGGCCATGTCACGCGGCGTGGTGCGTTTGAGAGTGATCTGAATCGGGCCCGCCTGCACCGAGCGTGCGGTGCCGTCGGTCAACAGAACCACCTTGGCGGGCACCTGCTCCGACAAGCCCAACAAATTGGCCGCATAGGCCCCAGTCGGTTGCGTGCGGATGCGGTCCTTTCCCGCCAGGGCACGCACGACCGCATCGACGGTCGGCCAGAGGGTACCTAACATTTCATCCTGTCGGGGCTTGTCGTACAGACCGCGAGACAGACGGCGCAAATTTCCGGCAGTTACCAGCCGCTGCAACGCCTTGTCGATTGCCGCGCGGCTACCGAGACTGGCAAAACTGGCCGGCGTGAACACGGTGCCGCGCGCGGCTCGCTGCACCCGGCGTGCAAGCTGGGCGTCGATGCTGTGGGCTGATGGGGCACGTGGCATGAGCAGGTTTTATTTGACCGAAAAATACCACGTTTTTCGGTCAAATAGAAAGCCCCAGATCATCGAGGATGCGCGCCATTAGCGGTCAAATTCAGGCTGACGGTAGCGCCACCGACGCGGCAATGGTGTCGGCTACGTCTGCGGGGTGACGCCATCCAGCACATTCACCCGCAGCATCAGCTTGAGTTGAATCAGGTTCGGCGGAAGCTGGCGTTCGAGCACCAACACCGAACGGGCGACCTTTCCGTTCTGCGACGCGACCCGCAGACTCCGGTTTTCATGAGTCACTGAATACCAAAAAGCAGAGACCCACCTTCAGGCAATCAAAGATCCCATGACACCTTCAAGCTTCAGGCGGAAGCATGTCGGTCATGTATTCGACGGGGATCGGCGCGTTGGCCGGCGTGCGTTCGTATGCGGTGTCGTGCGAGGCCGCCTTGACCTGCTCAAAGCTCATGTCGGCGCAGTAGCGGATGGCCCACTCCAGACTCTCGCGCTCGGCATGGCCCAGCTTGCTGAAATCGGCATCGCGCAACGCAACCAGCTTGTCCTGCTGGTCATCCTTTGCGCGACGCAGGCCCGCACGCAGCGCCTCGTCATCGAAATCGCTGATCAGCCTCTCGCCGTTCAGAACGCGCGTTGCATCGTAGGCGGCCTGCGGTACCGGTCCGTACGGCAAGGCGCTGTGCGTCTCGCCATAGATCATCCGACCGTGCTTTTCCAGGTGGCGCTTGTCAGCGAAGTAAAGCGCCTTGAGCGATTTGTAGTGATGGTGGCGGCCTGCAGGCATCCGCTTGGCGACGAAGATCAGGGCTTCGAGCCCCACGGCGGCTTCCAGAACGCAGATATCTTTGGGGCTTGAGGCACGTGTGGGCGGAGTCAATTCACCACGAAAGGCACGATGCTGGAGGGAGGCGAAGAGTTCGTCGAGGCGGGCCAGCGCGGCGAGATGGATAACTTTAAGTCTCTCGATGGCCCTAATTCGGATCGCAAATTGCTGTTGAGCATCTGGTTGAAAGCTAGGAATTGGCAGGCTACCCAGCCCCTCCGTGTTGATGTTGTACTGTCCGGCCGAAGTCTTACAGCGAGAGCGTAATGCCCGACGACCTTCGCCATCAGACAGATACCACTGCAGGACGATCGGAAGCACACCCCCCGCCTTCAATCTAGCCCGTATTAAGTAAGAGGCGTAAATGAACTCCGCAGCATCAAAGCGAGTGTGTGCCACGGCCGCTTGATCAAACACCGCGCAGCGGCCTACATAGTCTCGATTGCCATTGGTGCGAACGAACAGCAGATCGCCATTGATCAAGCGCAGTCGCTCGAACTCCGCCATCGAAACCGGCACAGTTTTCAGCTCATTCAGATTCAGAGAGCCGCTTGTTACGTTGGGAATGCGCAAAGCGGGATATCCAGTCGAACTGGACTTCTCTGATGTGCCATATCGAAATTCGGTGACGAGGTCATCGAGCGATATCCGCTCAGTGTCTTCAAGCGCTGTGTCAAAGATCTCAAGAAACACCGCACGCCCAAGGCTGTCGAGTTGGGCGATGGCCGCACGGCGTTGGGCTCGGAGGGTTTCGGCTTGGTCGAGGATGGTGGCGATGCGGCGCTGTTCCGTTAGCGGCGGCAGCGGAATCTCGAAAGACGCCAAGGCTCTGGGGCTCAGCCGCGGCAAATTGGCGCCTGATGCGCGGGCGTTTGCCAGATCGACAATTTCCTGCCGCCGAAGGTAGTGCGACAGGTAGTCTCGACTAAGTTTGGCGCCCGGCAGCACGGGAAGAATGTCCGTACTGCAAACACCGGAGAACGTCGGCCGCGCGATCTTGGCTAGATACGGTCGCAGCTTCCCGTACAGAAGATGCGAAGGTGTAAATCGAAACTTGCTGCTCGCGAGCTCACCGCTTGCGACCTTGCGCACATCAAGAAAATCGCCACCTGAGACGATATTCTCCAAACCAACGTACAACGTACCGTCTTGAATTTCTGAGGCCTGAATACCGTTGCGCTCAATGTCGGCGACTTCAGACATCGCGACCAAAGGCCACTTGCTCACGTCAACAAGTCCTCAAGTGCCTTCGTTCCGGCCGCAATCTCCGCTTCCAGCCGCTTCAACTCGGCAAGGATTTGAGTCGGCTTGCGATGCGCGACGCCTGCATGCACCACTTCTCGATAGCGGTTCAAACTCAGGTCGTACCCATTCGCCTCGATATCCGCCTTCGGCACGCAAAAACTCTGCGCAGTTCGCGGCCGCTTGGTCTCGCTGCCATCGCGCTCGCCCCAGCGTGCCAGCACATCGGGCAGGTTGTTCTTGGCATGAACTTCGTCCGACAGCAGATTGCGCCCGTCATACGCGGGATTCAGGCCGAGGTCGGCATCAGCCAGCAACGGCTGCCGCTTGTCATCCAGGCTCCAACCGTCGGCCTTCATGTCGTAGAACCACACGTGGTCGGTGCCGCCGCTCATGGTTTTGGTGAACAGCAGGATGGCAGTGCTCACGCCGGCGTAGGGCTTGAACACGCCACCGGGCAGGCTGATGACGGCATCGAGCTTCTGCTCTTCGACCAGCTTGCGGCGCAGTTCCTTGTGGGCCTTGCTGCTGCCGAAGAGCACACCATCGGGCACGATGACGGCGGCCCGGCCACCGGTCTTGAGCAGGCGCAGAAAGAGCGCGAGAAACAGCAATTCGGTCTTCTTCGTCTTGACGATCTGCTGCAGATCCTTGGCGGTGTTCTCGTAGTCCAGGCTGCCGGCGAAGGGCGGGTTGGCGAGAATCAGGCTGTAGGCACCTGCATCGTCGGCATGGCCTTGGGCGAGTGAGTCGCGGTATTGAATGGCCGGGTGTTCGACGCCGTGCAGCAGCATGTTCATGCTGCCGATGCGCAACATGGTGTTGTCGAAGTCGTAGCCGTGGAACATGCCGCGGTGGAAGTGCGCGTTCAGCTTGGCGTCGCGCAACGCTTGGGGATGCTGCTCGCGGATGTATTCGCTGGCAGCCACGAGGTAGCCACAGGTGCCCGAGGCCGGATCGCAAATGGTGTCTTTCGGCATGGGCGCGGTCAGCGCGACCATCAGTTGGATGATGTGGCGCGGCGTTCTGAACTGCCCGTTCTGCCCGGCCGAGGCAATCTTACCGAGCATGTACTCGTACAAATCGCCCTTGGTGTCGCGATCGTCCATCGGAATGGTGTCGAGCAGGTCGACCACCTTGGCAAGCAGCGCGGGCGCCGGGATGGTGAAGCGCGCATCGCGCATGTGATGCGCAAAGGCCGAACTGGCCGCCTCGCCCTCCGATGCGTGCAGGCCACGCAGAAACGGGAACACGTGCTCGCTGAGCACGGTGAACATCTCGGCCGGAGAAAAGCCCTTGAAGCGCGACCAACGCAGGTCGTCAAAAGGCCGGCCGCGCGCGTCGTTGCCGGCGGGGTAGATGCGCACAGGCTGCGTCTTGAACCGCACAGCCTTGTTTTCTTCTCGCGTCTGGTCGCTGTCGAGCGCGCGCAGGAAGAGCAGGTAAGTAATCTGCTCGATAACCTCTAGCGGGTTGGCGATGCCACCGGACCAGAACGCATTCCAGACCTGATCGACCTTGTTTCTCAGCTCACCGGTCAGCATGGTTTGTCAGTCTTCCGAAACTTCTGATTGTGAATTCACCAGCGACACCGGCGCCACCTTCGGCCGCCCCGCCACCGACACCACCTCCTGGTCGATCGCGCCGAACAGCGAGCGGCCGTCGAGCCCCTTCATCTCGATGCGGATCGTGTCGCCGAACTTCATGAACTCGGTCACGGGCTCGCCGCCCTGGATGGTTTCGATGCAGCGCTTCTCGGCAATGCACGAGTAGCCCTTGGGCCAGTCCATGCGGCCATTCTTTTCCACGCCCTTGTTGCTCACGGTGCCGCTGCCGACGATGCTGCCGGCGCGCACGTTGCGGGTCTTGGCAATGTGGGCGATGAGCTGGCCGAAGTGAAAAGTCATCTCCGGCCCGGCGTCGCACATGCCGACCTTGCGGCCGTTCCAGCTGCTTTGCAGCGTCAGGTGCACGCGGCCGTTCTGCCAGGCCTCGCCGATCTCGTCGAGCGTCACGGCCACGGGGCTGAAGGCGGTGGCGGGCTTGCTCTGGAAGAAGCCGAAGCCTTTGGCCAGCTCGGCCGGAATCAGGTTGCGCAGGCTCACGTCGTTGGCCAGCATCACCAGGCGGATACCGTCGAGCGCCTGGTCGGACGTGGCGCCCATCTTCACGTCGCCGGTAATCACCGCAATCTCGGCCTCGAAGTCGATGCCCATGGCTTCGTTCGGCACCACGATGTCGTCGGTCGGGCCCAGGAAGTCGTCGCTGCCGCCCTGGTACATCAGCGGGTCTTGATAGAAGCTTTCAGGCACTTCGGCGTTGCGCGCCTTGCGCACCAGCTCGACGTGGTTCAGGTACGCCGAACCGTCGGCCCACTGGTAGGCGCGCGGCAGCGGTGCCATGCACATCGAGGGATCGAACGGAAAGGAATGGCGCGCGCGGCCGTTGTTGACCGCGTCGTACAGGTCCTGCAGCTGCGGGCTCATGAAGCCCCAGTCGTCCAGCACCTGCTGCAGCCGGCTGGCAATGCCGGTGGCGTAGTGGGCGAGCGTGAGGTCGCGCGAGACGACGACGAGCTGGCCGTCGCGCGAGCCGTCCTTCAGGGTGGCGAGTTTCATGGTGGCAAATGCGTGATGAAGGACACGGGGCGAACACGAGAGCCGGCGCCGCGCCCACTAAACTGGGTGAACGGGCGGCAGTGTACCGAGGTGCTCCTGGTGAACCTCGGCGCCGGCGCTCACTCCACACCTCATGCCGACGCTTGCCGCCTCCCCGTTTCCGTCAGTTGCGCCCCCGGCACGCCCGTCGTGGCGGGCGCTGGCCGGGCTGACGCTGGCGGTGGCGCTGGCTCACGTTCTGCTGCTGGGGCTGGCGCCCACGGCCATCGGTCCGGATCCTTCGCCGCTTGCGAACAAGTTCACCACCCGGACGATCGTGATCGCGCCGCCCGCACCGGAAAAGCCGGCCGCTGCCGCCGCAGCCGCCGCCCCGGCTGAGGCCAAGCCGCCGCCGCCCGCCAAACCTCGGCGGCCGCGCGAGCCTTCCAGGCCCCAACCAGCGGCAGCGGCGCCCGAGCCCATGCCAGTCCCGACGCCCCAGGTTTTCGAAGAGCCTCCGCCAGAAACGCGGGCTCTCACGGCGCAAACCGCTATCGATTCAGGAGCAACCACTCCTGAGCAGCCGTCAAGCGCTCCGGCGGGCGCTGCGCTGGGCGGCGCGGGCAGCACAAGCAACGCCGGCATCGGGGACGGAGGAGCCGCGGGCGCCGCGAGCGCAACGGCCGGCAATGTCGTCGGCCCGGAGGCGCTGCGCATTCCCGGCTCGGTCAAGCTCGCCTTCGCGGTCACCGGTCAACAGGGCGCCTCGCCGATGCAGGGCGTTTTCGGCGACCTGGCCTGGCTGCAGGACGGCAGCAGCTACGACGCGCGGCTTTCTCTCAAATTCCTGTTCAGGACGATCCGCAGCCAGCACAGCACCGGCAAGATCGGCCCCACCGGCATCGAGCCGGACCGCTTTTCGGAGGCCCGCAAGGGCGAGGTCGCTTCGCACTTCGTACGCGACCAGGGCCAGGTGATGTTCAGCAACAACGCGCCCAGCGTGCCCCTGCTGCCCGGCGCGCAAGACCGGCTCAGCGTGGTGATGCAGCTCGGCGGCATGCTGGCGGGCGACCCAGGGCGCTACCCGGCCGGCAGCCGCATTTCCATCCAGACGGTCGGCCCGCGCGATGCCGGCGTCTGGGTCTTCAACATCGAAGGCGAAGAGCAGATGACCGTTCCGGCCGGCGACTTTTCTGTGCGCAAGCTCACGCGCAGCCCCCGGCGCGAGTTCGACGACAAGATCGAAATCTGGCTGGCGCCGGCCCTTGGCTACCTGCCGGTGCGGATGAAACAGACACAGGCCAACGGCGACTTCGCCGACATGCAGTTGCGCGAATCCCTTCCGGCGGGGCCCTCGAACTAGCGCGAAAGTGGAGGAAACAAGCATAGGAATTAATGCGTTTTCTCTACAAAAAGACAACCGAGCTTGAAACTGGCGCGTTGATTGCTATCTAACCCCCATGAACGCCATCGACATCCTCACAGGCCCCGCAATGAACATGCTCTATGACTCAGAGTCCTTCGTCGTCGTGCACGTGCAGCCGAACGAAAGCGACACACCCGCCCAGCCCAATGTGCCGGTTCTGGAACGCCACGGCTTCGAAATCGTCGACAAGCGCTCGGGCAAAGAGGTTTACCTCGACGGTTCGTGGGCCGAACTGTTCCAGCAGCAAATAGCCGCCTGGCAGCTCAATACGCCCACCCAGGAAGAGGTCGAGGACACGCTCGAAGGCTATGCCGAACTGGCTCACACGCCGGTGCTGGTGCACTGAGCCCCTGCCGCCCGGGATAAAAAAAGCGCCTTTCGAGGCGCTTTTTTGCGCCCGCTCAGCCGTGGCCGCTCATTTCCGGCCGTAGATCCACCGGTACATCGGCCCGACCAGCAGCAGCACCGCCACCAGCCGGCACACCTGAAACGCCGTGACCACCGGCACCCCCAGCTGCAAGACCTTGGCGGTGATCGACATCTCGGCAATGCCGCCGGGCGAGGTGCCCAGGATCATCGTGGCCGGGTGCAGCCCCGTCGCCCGGGCCAGCAGCCACGCGGCGCCTGCGCACACCACCAGCATGACGACGGTGCCCAGCGCCACCGAACCCAGCCAGCGCGGCGCCGTGTACAAGAACTCGCGGCTGAAGCGCACGCCCAGGCTCACGGCAATCACCAGCTGCGCCGTGTTCGACATCCAGGTGGGCACGGCCGACAGCGCCTGGCCTGCGATGGTGAACCCCATGGCAACCACCAGCGGGCCCATGAACCAAGGGTTGGTGCGGCCCAGCGCACGCATCGCAAGGCCGCCGATGCCGGTGGCCAGCGCAAGCAGCAGGAGCCCGCTCGCATTCACCTCGCGCAACATGGGCGGATTGATTTCGAGCCCATGCAAGCCGCTCCACTGCATGGCGAACGGAATGGTGACGGTCACCACCACCAGGCGCAGGCTGTGCGCCGCGGCCACAAGGTCGGTGCGCGCGCCGGCCGATTCGGACAGCAGCGTCATCTCCGACGCACCGCCAATGGCGCCTGCGAAGTAAGTTGTCGCTCTCATGGATTTCTCCGGCACATGCGGCATGCGCTTGGCATGCAGCGCATGCAACCAGCGCCCGAAGCCCCAGCCGAGCAGCAAGGCCCAGGCAATGGCGAGCGCAATGGCCCACCAGACGCCGGCCACCAGCGCCACCACCTGCGGCGTGAAGTAGAGGCCCAGCGCAGTGCCGATGGTCCATTGCCCGGCATTGCGCAGCGGCGTGTAGCTGGCGGTGGGTGCGCCGGCAATCGATGCCAGCGACACCGCGAGCAGCGGACCGATCATCCATGGCAGGGGCGTGTGCAGGGCCAGGCAGACTTCCGCCGCGGCGAGTGCAAGCAACAGCGTGGCCAGCACGCGAACCGGAAAGCGAAGGGACACCACAGGAAAAAAGCGAAATTGGACGGCAAGGCGTGCGGGCGCCAACGCATAGTATGGCCCGATGCAATCCCAACCCTTCCCCGCGCGGGCTCCCCGATTCCTGGTCCCCCTGCTCGCCGCCGTCGTGCTGGCAGGGTGCTCCGCTTTTTCGCCCGGCCCCGATGCGCCCGTGGCAAAGCGCGCCGCGGCGCTGCTGCCGGCGGACGCGCTCATCCTGGGCGAGCAGCACGATGCGGCCGAGCACCACGCCATCGAGCGGGAAACCGTCGAGGCGCTGGCGAGCCAGGGCAAGCTGGCCGCACTGCTGCTCGAAATGGCAGAGGAGGGCAACAGCACCGCCCGCCTCGACCGCACGGCCACCGAAGCGCAGGTGCAAGCCGCCCTCGGCTGGAACGACAAGGCCTGGCCCTGGCGGAGCTACGGCCCGGCAGTGATGGCCGCCGTGCGCGCCGGTGTGCCGGTCATCGGGGCCAACATGCCGCGCGCTCGAATGAAGAACGCCATGGCCGACGTTTCGCTCGACGTACAGCTCAACGGCGAGGCCTACACCGCGCAGCAGGACGCCGTGCGCGAGGGCCACTGCAAGCTGCTGCCCGAAGCCCAGATCGTGCCCATGACGCGCATCCAGGTCGGGCGTGACCGCGCCATGGCGCAAGCCATCGTCAAGGCCCGGCAGCCGGGCAAGACGGTGCTGCTGATCAGCGGCGCAGGCCACGCCACCAAGGTGCTGGGGGTGCCGCAGCACTTGCCGACCGATGTTTCGGTCAAGACGGTGCGGCTGCAGGCCGGCGGCGATTCACCCGAGTCGGACGAAGACAACAAGGGCGCCTACGACGCCGTGTGGCGAACGCCCGCCCTGCCGCCCAAAGACTACTGCGCGGGCATGCGGGCCCCCGCGTAATCTGGGCGCCTGGCCCGGGCGTCCGGCGGCTCAGGCGAATTTCTTGATCGAATCGGCCAGCGTGTTGACCAGCGTGTCGATGTGCTGCTTTTCGACGATGTACGGCGGCGCAATCACCAGCACGTCGCCCGCGGGCCGCACCAGCGCGCCCTTGTGGAAGCAGTCCAAAAAGATGTCGTAGGCGCGCTTGCCCGGCGTGCCCGCAATCGGCGCAAGCTCCACCGCCGCGGCAAGGCCGAGGCTGCGGATGCCGATCACGTTCGGCAGGCCCTTGAATGCGCTGTGGAACGCATCGCCCAGCACCTTGCCCATTTCGCCCGCGCGCGCAAACAGCTTCTCTTCCCTGAACAGGTCGAGCGTGGCAATGGCCGCGGCGCAGGCCACCGGGTGGCCCGAGTAGGTATAGCCATGAAAAAACTCGACCACGTGCTCGGGCGCGTCGGTCTTCATCATCGCGTCGTAGAGCTTGTCGCGGCAGATCACGCCGCCCAGGGGAATGACGCCGTTGGTCACGCACTTGGCAAAGTTCAGCATGTCGGGCACCACGCCGAAATAGTCGGACGCGAAGTTGGTGCCCATGCGGCCGAAGCCGGTAATGACCTCGTCGAAGATCAGCAGGATGCCGTGCTTGTCGCAGATGGCGCGCAGCTTCTGCAGGTAGCCCTTGGGCGGCAGGTACCAGCCGGCCGAACCGGCCACCGGCTCGACGATGATCGCCGCGATATTGCTCGGGTCGTGCAGCGGAAGAATGCGGGTTTCCAGCTCGACCAGCGGGTCTTCGGCCCACACCGGTTCCTCGTTGTGGATGTAGGCATGATTCACCGGATCGTGGATGAAGCGCATGTGGTCCACGCGCGGCAGAAAGGCCGAGCCGAACACCTTGCGGTTGCCCGGGATGCCGCCCACCGACATGCCGCCGAAGCCCACGCCGTGGTAGCCCTTCTCGCGGCCGATGAACACGTTGCGGTGCCCTTCGCCGCGCGCGCGGTGGTAGGCCAGCGCCACCTTCATCGAGGTGTCGGCCGCCTCCGAGCCCGAATTGCAGAACAGCACCTTGTTCAGGTCGCCGGGCGCCAGCGAGGCGATCATCTCGGCCGCCTTGAAAGCCTTGTCGTTGCTGACCTGGAAGGCCGTGGCGTAGTCGAGCGTGTCGAGCTGCTTCTTGATCGCCTCGTTGATGGGCTTGCGGTTGTGGCCCGCGCCCACGCACCAGAGCGACGAGATGCCGTCGATCACCTTCTTGCCGTCGTGCGTGGTGAACTCCATGCCGTCGGCCGCGACGAAGACGCGCGGGTCTTTCTGGAAGTGGCGGTTGGGCGTGAAGGGCAACCACTGGTTGCCCATGTTGAAGTCCTGGTAGGCCATGCGTGCGTCCTTCTTGGTCTCGGTGGATGCTGGCCGCCCTTGCGGCGGCCGCCCGTGGCATTCTTGCACTTTTGCCACGAGACCGCCTCATGGCCGGCACTCAGTTGCCGATCAGTTGCCGATCACCATTGGTAGCCGGCCTGCAGCCTGCCGCCGAGCTGCGCGCTGTTGCCCGCCGCCGCGCTCAGGCCCGCGCCCACGCTCCAGCGCTCGTCGAGCTGGTAGGCAAAGGCCACGCCCAGCGCCGACTGCCCCGCGTAGTGCCCCACCGCCGCGCCCAGCCATTTGCGTCCCGGCGCGAGCAGCGGGATCGATGGCATGGCCATCGCCTGCGCCACGCCGCGCGCGGCAAAGTCGCGCGCCTGGCCATACGACACGGCCACCGCGCGCTCCATCTGCGCAAGGTTGACCGCGTCGCTCGCCGCCACGCCGGGCGCCACGTTGGTGATCTGCCGCTGGTAGCCCGTGGCCGCGTTGCCCACGCTCACGCTGTCGGGCCGGTCGGCCACGGAGCCCTGGCCCAGCGCCACTGCATTGCGCGCAGTGGCCGTGCTGCCGTCGCCCAGCGCCATGGCCCCGGCGGCAAGCGCCTTGGCGTTGCGGCCCACGGCCAGCGCACCGTTGCCGATGGCCTGCGAGCCGTTGCCTATCGCTGCAGCGCCCGCGCCCTCGGCACGTGCGGCCGCCTGGCCTTGCACCGAGCATTGCAGGGCACCACCATTGACTGTGCAGACGCCCAGCTGGCCATTGACCATGGCCTGTATCTGCACCGCCTGTTGCGCGATCTGCTGCGTGTTTTCCGTGATCTGCTGAGTGTTTTCCGTGATCTGCTGAGTGTGCTGCGTGATCTGCTGCGTGTGCTCGGCAATCTGTTCGGTGTGCTGCGTGATCTGCTGGGTGTTCTGGGTCACCTGTGTCGAGATCTGCTGCACTTGCGTGCCCTGCTGGCTCGCCAGGTTCAGCGCCTGCTCTGCCGTGTTCCTTACCGCATAGAGTTGGCTGCCGTTGACCGCATCCGTCGAGGTGGCCGTAACCGCGCCGGCGGTGACGCCGCTGATCCGCCCCGCGTTGGTGATCCCGCCGCCCAGGTTGTCGATGCCGCTCGCGGTCAGCCGTCCGCTCACCGAAGCATTGCCGTTCACCGAGAGGCTGCCGGCGTCCACATGGCCCGTCGCGCTGATGCCGTCGATGTTGATCAGGCTGCGGCGATCCGTCGTGCTGCCGAACGAAACCACGTTCTCGCGCCCGCCGTCCGTGCTGCCGGCGCCGATGGCGACCGAGCCCGCACCGCTCGAGCTGCTGCCCGTGCCGATAGCCACGCTGCTGAAACCCGATGCGAAGCTTGCCGTTCCGACGGCCAGCGCACTCATGTCCGTCGCCCTTGCGCCGGCGCCAAGCGCCAGCGCGAAATCGCTCGTGGCGAGGGCTGAGCGACCGAGCGCCGTTGCGCTGCGTCCAGTGGCGGTGGCCATGTCGCCCAGCGCCGTGCTGCCGTCGCCGCTCGCCTCGCTTTCGCGCCCGAATGCGGCAGATCCGGAACCGGATGCCAGCGCGCGATAGCCGACGGCCGATGCCGCCTCGCCCGTGGCATTGGCCACGTTGCCCACCGCGGTGGCCGAACCGCTCGACGCCACGGTGTTCGACCCTATGGCCGTGGCCGAGTTGGCGGTCGCACTGCTGCTGGAGCCCATCGCGGTGGCGCCGTTGCCGGCCGCGTTGCTGTTCGCACCGACTGCCGCGGCCGAAACCCCTGCCGCAGTGCTGCCGCGCCCAAGTGCCGTTGCCTGGCCGCCGCTTGCGCTGCTGTCGCGGCCGAGAGCCGTGTTTGCGCTGCTCAGGTCAATGCCGGCCTGCGAGCCCGCCCCACCCGCCATGTTGCCCTGGCAATCGTGCTGCACGATGTCGCGCTGCGCGCTGAAGCCCGAGTACGCGCCCTGGTCGGTGCTGCTGTAGAGCGTGCCGCCGGGGCAGGTGTTGGGGTTGAGCACTTGCGCGCCTGCCGGTGCGGCCGCCGCCGCGCAAAAGGCCAACGCAATGCCGGCCCCCAGCCGGCGCCTGCTTCGAAAGCGCATGGTTTCTTCTCCTCGGTCTTGTGTGTGTGAATGCCGCCCGTCCGAAGACGGAATCGTCCTTCGCGCCTGCCTCCGCCGCCTACCATGGCTTGTGGTAGCCTCCGCCGCCTCGCGATTCGACAAACCGTTCGATGGCGCCCAAGTCCCCGTTCTCACTCACCGATCCGGACTCCACGGCACTGGGCCTGCTGCGCCTTGCGCGCACTACCTCCTGTGAGCGCTTTTCACAGAAACTGCTCGAACGGCTGGTCGCGCTGATGGGCGCCGACCATGGCGCCATCAACATCTGGCATCCACGCAGCTTCGTGGCCTCGGTCGGCGTCGGCTACGACCTGTCCGGAATGAGCGCCGACTGGTACGCCATCGGCGGCGCCGAGCTCGACTTCACCACGCCCGCCATGCACGCACAGCCCCTGCGGGCGGTGTGCGTCAACGAGGACGATCCCCGCTGGAGGCAGAGCCATCCGTCATGGCGCAGCTTCCAGGCGCGCTACGGCATTCACCATCAGCTGGGCGTGTCCATCCCGTTCGAAGGCAGCGAAACCTTTGCGCATTGCTACCTGAACCGCGGGCCCGCATCGCCGCGCTACGGCACGGCCGAGGTCGACGCACTCACCGCGCTTGCGCCCGGCATCGGCGAGGCCCTGCTCATCAACCGGCTCTACGCCGGTGCGCGCCAGGGCCTCGAAGACACCGGCAGCGGAGACCAGCCGCTGGCCGTGACCGACAACGAAGGCTGGATCCTCTTTCCCAACGGCGACTTCTGCCGCGCGTGGCCGCGGCTCGCCGCAATCGCAAAGGTGTCGGAACCGCGCCTGCCCAAGTCATGGCTGGAGGGTGAGCGAGGCGCAATCCGCAAGCTGCATGCGGCCGGATGGCAGTGCGAAGTCACACCCGCACATGGCGGGCTGCGCGTGGCGCTGCGCCGCAATGCGCCAGGCACCGGCGCCATGCTCACGCCGCGGCAAACCGAGATCAGCCGCCTTTATTGCGCCGGCTATTCGGGCAAGGACATTGCCACGCGGCTGTCCGTATCGCCCGCCACCGTGCGCGTGCACTTGCGTGAAACCTATTCGAAGCTCGGGGTCACGAGCCGCAGCGCACTGCGCAGCGCCCTGGGGCTTTGAGCGCGCCCGGCGCCGGGCCGCGGCGCGCGCTGCGACAATCGGGGCCTCATGAGTGCATACATCCTGACCCTTTCCTGCCCGGACCGCGTGGGCATCGTGCATGCCGTTTCGGGCTTTCTGCTCGAGCGCGGCGGCAACATCGAGGAAGCCGCCCAGTACAACGACCACGACACGGGCCTGTTCTTCATGCGCGTGCGCTTTGCCTGCAGCGATCACACCGAGGCCGCGCTGCGCGAACAGCTAGCCACCTTTGGCGCCGGCTTTGGCATGAACCTGCAGCTGCACGCCGCGGCCCAGCCCATGAAGACGGTGATCCTGGTCAGCAAGGAAGGCCACTGCCTGAACGACCTGCTGTTCCGCTGGAAGAGCGGGCTGCTCGCCATCGACGTGCGCGCCATCATCTCGAACCATCGCGACTTCTACCAGCTGGCCGCCAGCTACAACGTGCCCTTCCATCACATTCCCGTGACGGCCGCCACCAAGGCCCAGGGCGAGGCAAAGCAACTGGAGATCATCGAGGCGGAAGGCGCCGAACTGGTGGTGCTCGCGCGCTATATGCAAATCTTGAGCAACGACCTGTGCAACAGCCTGGCCGGTCGTGCGATCAACATCCACCATTCGTTCCTGCCGAGCTTCAAGGGCGCCAAGCCCTACTACCAGGCGCACGACCGCGGCGTGAAGCTGATCGGCGCCACCGCCCACTACGTGACGGCCGACCTCGACGAGGGTCCGATCATCGAACAGGACGTGGCGCGCGCCGATCACACCGATACGGTCGAAGACCTCACGGCCCGCGGCCGCGACACCGAAAGCCAGGTGCTGGCCCGCGCGGTGAAGTGGCACAGCGAGCACCGCGTGCTGTTGAACGGGCACCGCACGGTCGTGTTCCGCTAGCGGCACCCCTGAACCTCAATCAGTTGCGATTGGGGTTGTTCGGACGACGGTCATGGCGGTTCGGCACGCCGTCGCCGTCACGGTCCCACTGGCCGCGGCGGTATTCCCAGCGGCCATCGCGTTCGCGCCATTCCGGCGCACGGTAGGCATAGCCCGGGCGGGCGCGCACATACATGCCGCGGACCCACACATGGCGTCCACCTCGCCATTCATAGTGCCCCGGGGCCCACACGTAGCCGCGGCGCGGGGGCGGCACGCGCTCGTACCGCGGCGGCGGCGGCGGCACCTCGACATAGACGCCGGGCTGCGCATGGGCTGCTGTCGGCACCATGAGCGCGCCTCCCGCGGAAAGCAGCGAAGCGGCACCGATCGAAAGCGTGATTGCTAGTTTTTTCATGGGTTGGCCCTCATGAGTTGTTGGAGCCTTCATGCTGCGGGGCCCATGTGAACCCCCTGTAAGCCCTACACCGGAGTTTGTGTAAACGTGTATCGCAAAAAGTAGTTCTTTGGTTAGCGCTTACTCTTGCAATTCGCGAAGATCCACCGCGGCTGCCATGGCGGCATGGCCGGCCTTGTTGGGATGCAGGTGGTCGCCGCTGTCATACAGGGGATTGAGTGCCAGGGGATCGGCGGGGCTGCGAAGCACCGCGTCGAAGTCGATCACCGCGTCGACATCGTGCCGGCTACGGATCCAGCGGTTGACCTCGGCGCGCATGGCCTCGGAAGCTTCGCTCCAGTACACGGTGTTCTTGAACGGCGGCACGGTGCCGATCAGCACCTTCACCCCCTTGGCGCGCGCCTGCTTGATCAGCTGCTGCAAGCCTTCGGTAATGCGCTGCGCCGTCGGCACCTCGTGCTCCGGCGTGGGCAGCCGCGCCATGCCGACCAGCACGCTGCGGCCGATGTCGTTGGTGCCCAGCAGCACGACGACATGGGTCACGCCCGTCTGCCCGAGCGCATCGCGCGCAAAGCGCGAAAGGCCGCTCGGGCCGATGCCGTCGGTCAGCAGGCGGTTGCCGCCAATGCCGGTGTTGATGACCGACACCGGCTGCGCCGCCGAAGGGCTGTTGCGCAAACGCGTGGCAAGCAGATCGGGATACGCGCCCTGGCCCGCCTCGCCGCCGCCGGCGGTGATGGAGTCGCCGAAGGCAACCACCACGCGAACCGGGTGCGTGGTCATGACATCGAGACCGGTGACGATGTGGTTGAGCGGCAGCGGCGCGGCCCCTTGCAACTTGGGCGTGCCAACGGCATTGCCACCCACCACCCAGCTCGTGTCGGACACCTGCGTGTGAACGGTCGCGTAAGGCACGGTTTGATCGAAGAAAGCGCTCACCGCAACGGCCTGTCCGGCTTCGACTTTCAGGTCGGCACCGTCGCTCCATGCATCGGCGCCCGGCGCAACGACCACGCTGTCGCGGCCGCCGAAGCGCAGGGTACGCAGCGTCGCCGGCGACACCGCGTCCGCGCCGGTGCTGAGCCCCACGCTCGCGGCCGCGATGCGCAGCGGGGCCTTGCCGAATCTGTTGGAAAAGCGGATGCGGATGCGATCGCCTCCCAGTGCGGTCTCGAACTGCTGGCGCAGCGTCTGCCCGCGGAATACGTCGCCGCCGGGCTTGGGCGCCGCAGCCTTGGCGAGAGGATTCGCACTCAGCTCCCGAAAATCCACCGGCGCAACGGCCCAGCTGGTCACCCAATGCGCCTCGACCGGCTGCTTCGGCCGTTCATCCGGCTGAACAGCCTGCACGGTGACCGCAGCGGCCAGCAGCAACAGCCCGACCGCGGCCACGCCATGCCGCAAAACACCTTGGCAAAGAACGGAAAGCCAATGCGAACCCAGTTTCATGCGCGCAAAGCGACTCAGTTTACGGAGCCTCCTTGCCCTCTCGTGTGACGAGGTCTAGTGCATCGTTACCAAGTGTCTACATACGGCCGGGCAACTTCAACCGAACGGCCGGCCGATGCAAGTCCACGCACCAGCCAGGTGCGTGTTTCGGCGGGATCGATCACCGCGTCGATCTCCAGCGTTTGCGCCATGTGAATCGCTTCGCCGTTGGCGTACTGCTGCGCCACGAGCTTCTTGAACAGCGCATCGCGCGCGGCACCTTCGGGCTCGGCGGCCAACTCCTTGCGGTAGCCCAGCCGCACCGCACCCTCGAGTCCCATGGCGCCGAACTCGCCCGTGGGCCACGCCACCGTGAACACCGGGGCATCGAAGCCACCAGCCGTCATCGCCTGCGCACCCAGGCCATAGCCCTTGCGCAGCACCACGGCAAAGAACGGCACGCGCAGGTGCGAGGCCACCATGAACATGCGGCACACGTGGCGCACCTGCGCCTGCGCCTCGATCTCCGGCCCGACCATGAAGCCGGGCGTGTCGCACAGCGAGACGATCGGCAACCCATGTGCGTTGCACAGCTGCATGAAGCGCGCGGACTTGTCGGCGGCCTCCACATCGATGGCGCCGCCCAGGTGATGCGGGTTACTGGCCATCAAGCCCACGGGCTTGCCCTCGATGCGCGCCAGCGCGGTAACGATGCCCGCGCCGAAGCCGGCGCGCAGCTCGAGCAGCGAGCCGGTGTCGGCCACGCCGCGCATTGCCGCGCGCACGTCGTACACGCGCAGCCGGTTCTCGGGCACCACGTGGCGCAGCGCGCGTTGGTCGGCGCAATGCCAGTCGGCCACGGGGCCCTGGAAGTACGAGAGGTATTGCTTGGCCGCGGCCACCGCGGCAGCTTCGTCTTCCACGAGGATGTCGATCACGCCGTTGCGCGACTGCACGCCGCTCGGCCCGATCTGTTCCGGCGCAAAGCTGCCAAGCCCGCCGCCCTCGATCATCGCGGGGCCGCTCATGCCGATGTTGCTTGCCTTGGTGGCAATGATCACGTCGGCGCAACCCAGCAGCGCCGCATTGCCCGCGAAGCAGCGGCCATGCACGATGCCCACCACCGGCACCTTGCCCGAGAGCGCCGCAAACTGACTGAAGGTGTGGTTGTTGAGGCCCGCGACGATCGGCATGTCGGTATCGCCCGGCCGGCCACCGCCGCCCTCGGCGAACAGCACCACCGGCAGCTTCAGCTGGTGCGCCACTGCCAGCAGCCGGTCGGTCTTGTGGTGGTTGCGCATGCCTTGCGTGCCGGCCAGCACCGTGTAGTCATAGGCCAGCACGGCGCAACGCGACTTCTCGAGGCCGAACAGCTTGGCGTTGATGCTGCCAAGGCCCGTCACCATGCCGTCTGCCGGTGTGTTCGCAATCAGGTCTTCGAGCGTGCGCCGCCTCGTTTGCGCGGCAATGGCAAGCGCGCCGTATTCAATGAAGTTGCCCGAGTCCGATGCGGTGTCGCACAGGTCCGCGATGTTCTCGCGCGCGGTGCGCCCGCCTTGCGCGTGCCGCTTGGCCACAGCTGCCTCACGGTTGGCGTCGAGTGTGTAGGCATGCCGGTCGATCACCTTCTGCAGATCGGGGCGGATGGCATCGAGGTCATGTCCAGCGTGTGCCTCGGCTTCGACCGCCTGCGCGTCGACGGGCTCCAGCCGCACCAGCGACTGGCCCTCGACCAGGTAGTCGCCGGGTTCGGCAAGCAGTGCGATTACCTTGCCCGCGGCGGGCGCATGCAACAGGTGCTCCATCTTCATGGCTTCGAGCACGCCAAGCTGCGCACCCGCGGGCAGCACATCGCCCAGCGCAACTTCGAACTGCACCAGCTTCGCGGGCATGGGGGCCTTGACCGTGAGGCCGTCTTCGTCATCCGAAGAACTTGCCTGCGCCGCGTTTCCTGTTTCCGATGCGGATGCGTTCTTTCTCGTGTTCTTCTTCTCGAACGCAACCGCCGCGGCGAGCAGGTCGCCAAGGTGCGCTTCCACGAAGCGCGTGTGCACCGCCTGGCTCGCGAACTCGGACCGCGCCGCAATGGCGCGCAGCAATGAGAGATTGGTCGCGATGCCGTCGATATGGCATTCGTCCAGCGCGCGAAGCGAGCGGCGCAACGCATCGGCGAAGTGCGGCGACGGCGAATGCACGATCAGCTTGGCAAGCAGCGTGTCGTAGTGCGGCGAGGGCGCAAGGTCTGCATAGCCATGCGTGTCGATGCGCACACCCGGCCCGGCCGGCAGGTCGAAGCGCGCGAGCGTGCCGCTCGAGGGCCGAGCATTGCCGTGCCCATCGAGCGTCTCCGCGTTGATGCGCCACTGCACCGCGAAGCCGCGCTGCGGCGCGGTGCGGTCCGCATCGATGCCCAGCGCGCTCAGGGGCTGGCCCGCGGCCACCGCGATCTGCAGCTGCACCAAGTCGAGCCCGCTCACCGCCTCGGTCACCGTGTGCTCCACCTGCAGCCGGGGGTTGGCTTCGATGAAGACGAAGGGCAGCGTGGCCGACTCGGTATCGACCAGAAATTCGAAAGTGCCGAGGCTCCGGTAGTTCACGGCCTTGGCCATGCGCAGCGCTGCATGCGTGACCTGTGCGCGAAGCGAGTCGGGCAGCGAAGGGCTGGGCGCAATCTCCACCAGCTTCTGGAAGCGCCGCTGCAAGGTGCACTCCCGCTCACCGAGGCTTGCCACGGACTGCCCGTCGCCCAGCACCTGCACTTCGATGTGGCGTGCATTGCGCATCAGGCGCTCCACGTATACGCCCTCGACACCGAACGCAGCCTTGGCCTCGGACATGCAGCGCGCATGCGCGTCCGGCAACTCTTCGGCATGGAGCACCGCGCGCATGCCGCGCCCGCCGCCACCGCCGATGGCCTTGATCATCACGCCCGCGCCTTGCGCCTGCTGCTCGGCAAAAAAAGCCTGCGCCTGCGCGAGCGTCACCGCGCCGGTGCTGCCCGGCATCACGGGCACGTCGCATTGCGCGGCGAGCGCACGCGCACGCGCCTTGTCGCCGAACAGTGCCAGCTGCTCGGGCGCCGGTCCAATGAAGACCAGCCCTGCCTCCGCGCAGGCCTGTGCAAAGTCTGCGCGCTCGCTCAGAAAGCCGTAGCCGGGGTGCACCGCATCGCAGCCCTGCGCTCGTGCAGCGGCGATCAGCGCGCCGATGTCGAGATACGCCGACGGGCCCGTGGCGTCGAGCGCGACGGCGGCATCGGCCAGCTGCACGTGCAGCGCGGATGCATCGTCGCGCGCATGCACAGCCACGCTGGCAATGCCCAGGTCGCGCAAAGCGCGCACCAGCCTCACGGCAATCTCGCCGCGGTTGGCAATCAGGATCTTGGAGAACAAGAGAGAACCTTTCAGGCTTTGTCTTTCAGCAGGCGCCGAAGCACCTTGCCCGCACCCGTGGTCGGCAACGCGTCGATGAAGCTCACGGCGCGCGGCGCCTTGTAGCTCGCCATGTTGTCGCGCGACCATGCAATGAGCGCGTCGGCATCGAGCGTGGCACCGGGCTTGCGCACGACGAAGGCCTTGACCACCTCGCCCTTCTCCGCGTCCGGCTGGGCGATGACCGCGGCCTGTGCCACCGCGGGGTGCTTGATGAGGATGGCTTCTACCTCTTCAGGAAACACGCTGTAGCCCGAGACCTTGATCATTTCCTTGAACCGGCCGATGAAGGTGAGGTACCCATCCGCGTCGAGCTTGCCCATGTCGCCGGTGTGCACCCATTTGCCGCGCAGCGTGGCCGCAGTGGCTTCGGGCTTGTTCCAGTAGCCCTTGAAGCAGCCGGGGCTGGTCAGCACGATCTCGCCGACCTCGCCGGTGGGCAGGTCGGCTTGCGTGTCGGGGTCGACGATGCGAATGGTCACGCCGGGCACTGCAATGCCTTGCGTGCCCCATCGTGGTGAGTGGTGCGGCGTGTAGGTGTCGCAGGTGTGGGTTTCGCTGAGCCCGTAGGCGGCCTCGAACGATGTGCAATTGGGCGCATGCGAGCGCCATTGCGCCGCCAGCGGTTCGGTAAAGGTAATGCCGAAGCTGGTCACCGGATTGCGCTTGAGGCTCGAGAGATCGAAGCTTGCGATGTCGGGCACCTGCATGCAGGCCACGTTCATCGGCGCAATGCTGTACCACCAGCTCACCTTGTGCTGTGCAATGGCTTGCAATGCGGCGCGCGGATCGAAGCGATGCAGCAGCACCGATGCGGCGCCACTGAGCACCGGCACGTTCACGCCCATCAGCATGCCGGCGATGTGATAGAGCGGTGCAATGGAAAGCAGCACGTCGTCGCCAGTCACGCCATTGCAATCGGCAGCAGCGCGCGTCTTGAAGAGCGCGTTGCCGTAAGTGAGCATTGCGCCCTTCGGCAAACCGGTGGTGCCCGATGTGTAGGTCATGAGCGCCACGTCGTCCAGTCCGATGCTCACGGGCTGCGGTGCGGCGCCGCTTTGCATCACGGAAAGAAAGTCTTCGCACCCTTCAGGCACGCTGCGAACCGAATTGCGTTCGGCAAGCAGCTCGGCCGGCAGATCGAGTGCGGAATTGGCAGGCAGCAGGTCGGCGTAGTGCACCACGAACACATGTTCGAGCGCACTCTCGGGCTGCACCTTGCGCACCACGGGCAAGAGCGGCGCGGCCGCGACGATCACGCGCGCCTTGAGGTCGTTGACCTGGTAGGCCAGCTCGTGCTCCTTGTTGAGCGGGCCGCTGGGGCAGACGATGGCGCCGATCTTCTGGATGCCGAAATGCGCCACCAGGTACTGCGGGCAGTTGTTGAGGAAGAGCACCACCGGCTCTCCCTTCTTCACGCCGATGGCTTGCAGCCGGGCCGCGAAGGCATCGCTCGCAAGGTCGAGCTGCGCCCACGTCATGACCTGGCCGTACCAGATGCACGCCGCGCTGTCGCCGCGCTCGCGTGCATGGGCGCGCAGGTATTCGTGCAGCGGTTGCTCTGGACGGGGTGGAAGCTCGCTCAACCCGCGAGCTGTTGCGGTTGTCTCCATGGCGTCACTTTCTCAGGGTTATCGATAGCCGCCTGCACGGGGCCGGCGCTTGCCAATGAGTGCATGGTGCACCAACAATCCTACCCATGGGTATAACTTCGGCGACACGGCACAAACCCTCTGGCGATGCCGATGCTTCGGCATCCACCACGGCACAGCCGCATCTGCCCCAAGGCACGGGCCGCCAGCGAGCAGCCACGCAGGGCACCGACCTGCAGCGCGAGCGCATCCTGCAGGCGGCGGCGCAGCTCTTTGCGGCGCAGGGCTATGCCAACACCACCATGGCGCAGATCGTTCGCGCGCTGGGCGTGACCAAGCCCTTTGTTTACTACTACTTTCGCGACAAGCAGGAGATCTTCGAAACGCTTTCCTGGCGACCTGCGGTCGACTGCTTCACCGCGCTCGACTTTGCGGCCAGCGATCCGCGCCGAGCGAGCGAAAAAGTGATCGAAGGTATCGAGCGGCTGATTCGCGCGACCGTTTCGCACCACCCCTGCGCATTTTTTGCGTACCGCGAGCCGCAGGTGTACCGGCCCGAATACATTGCGGCGCAGAAAAAGCTCGCGCACCACTTCTACGACCTGCTGTGCCCGCTGCTCGAAGAAGCGCGGCGCGATTGCGACCTGGACTTCACGGAAACCAAGATCACCGCGCTGGCCGCCTGCAGCCTGCCGGGTTTCCTCTACAGCTGGTACCGGCCGGACGGCCGCCTTTCGGCCGACGAAGTGGTCGCCGAACTCACGAAGCTGGCAAGCCGCGTGATCGGCCTTCGCGCCAAAGAAGCGCATTGAAGCGAAAGGCGCGCACGGCGCCCTCCGCGGAAGTTTCTTTTCAAACAACATCGGAGACACACTGACATGAAATCCAGGCACGCCCCCATCGCCCTTGCGGTACTGCTGGCCCTTGCGGGTACGGCACAGGCGCAGCAGCAGACCTACAAGATCGCGTACATCGATCCGCTCTCGGGCCCGTTCGCGAACGTGGGCGAGCTGATGCTGACGCACACGCAATACGCCATCGAAGAAGTCAACGCCAAGGGCGGTGTGCTCGGCGGTACCAAGCTGCAGTTGCTTCAGTTCGACAGCAAGCTCTCGGCGCAGGAGAGCCAGAGCGCACTGCAGGCAGCCATCGACCAGGGCGCCAAGGCCATCGTCACGGGCGGGTCGGGTTCATCGGTGGTGGCGGCGCTCGTTCAATCGGTCACACGCTGGAACCAGCGCAATCCGGGCAAGGAACTGATCGTGCTGAACCATTCGTCGATCGACCCCGAGATGACGGGCAAGACCTGCAGCTTCTGGCACTTTCAGACGGAGGCCAATACGGCGATGAAGATGAAGGCGCTGGCCAACTACATCAAGAAGACGCCCGAGGTGAAGAAGGTCTATCTGCTAAACCAGGAATATGCGCACGGCAAGCAATGGGCAAGCTACGGACGCCAGCTGGTGGGCCTTGCGCGGCCCGATGTGCAGTTCGTCGGCGAAACGTTGCATCCGATCGGCCGCGTGAAAGACTTTTCGCCTTATGTCGCGAACATCAAGCAGAGCGGCGCGGACTCGGTGATTACCGGCAACTGGGGGCAAGATATGACGTTGCTGCTCAAGGCCGCGGGAGACGCGGGCTACGACCTGCGTTATTTCAACCACAGCGCGGGTTCGGTACCGGGAACGGTGCTGGCGGTGTCGCAGGCCAAGCTGGGGCAGCTGACATGGGTTGCCGAATGGCACCCGGGCCAGGCCGATACACCGCGCGCGGATGCACTCGCAAAAGCCTACAAGGCCAAGACCGGAAAGGACTTTCTCGCGCCGCGCATCGACTTCACGCCGCGTCTCCTGGCAGCGGCTATCAACAAAGCCGGCAGCACGGACACGGTGAAGGTGGCGCGTGCACTCGAGGACCTGAGCTTCGACTCGGTGGTGGGGCCTGTGCGCATGCGCGGTGAGGACCATCAATTGCTGTTGCCGCAAGTGGTCAACACGATTGCGCCTGTGGATGGCAAGAGCGTGAAGGTGGGCTGGGAAGGGACCAACTACGGGTTCCGGACTGATGCCGTGTATACCGGGAACGAATTGGCTCAGGGGACTGACTGCAAGATGGTTCGGCCTTAGGCTTGGACTCTGGGCCGAAGTCCTTCAGGGCTTGTGCAAAGGCCACCGGGTACTCCCCTCCGCGAATGTCCCCCGGGGCTGCGCCCCTCCTCCTTTATTTCGCTGCGCGGAGCACCCGATGCCCTGTGCACCTGGGCACGCTGCTGGTGCTCCCCTGATCAACGACCGCTGTTTGCAACGCGCCCGTCGATGGGGTGCCTTGCGCAGCGAAATAAAGGAGGAGGCCGCAGGCCGGGGGACATTCGCGGAGAAAGGTACCCCGTCGGCGGGTGCGCCGCCCTGAACCTGAACCGTCCCGGCCTCCCTAAGGTAAACCCCGTCTGCCTCGCCCTCACGCCCCCGAGATACTCCGGAAGTCACACCCCGGACACCCCGAAGCGGGTCCACTCCAAAGGCGCAAACCCATGGCAGGCAAGAACTCGCTCCATCCGATCCCTCATCCGGCGAAGAAGCCATTCGTCGGCAACCTGCTGTCGATCGGGTCCGACTCTCCCGTGCTGGACATGTGGCGGATCGCGCAGGAGCTTGGCGGGATCTACTGGCTCGACATGCCGGGCATGCCGGTGATCGTGGTGTCGTCGCCCGCGCTGGTCGACGAACTGTGCGAAGAGGCGCGCTTCGACAAGAGCACGCGGGGTGCGCTGCGCCGGTTGCGGGCCGCATCGCACGGGCTGTTCACCTCCGACACGCATGAAGAAACCTGGTCCAAGCCGCACAACATCCTGTTGGCCAACTTCAGCCAGCGCGCAATGCAGGCGTATCACCCGATGATGCTGGACATTGCGAGCCAGCTGGTCACCAAGTGGGAGCGCCTGAACTTTGATGAAGAGGTGGACGTGGTGCGCGACATGACCGCGCTCACGCTCGACACCATCGGCCTGTGCGGCTTTGGCTACCGCTTCAACTCGTTCTACCGCGAAGGTTTTCATCCCTTTGTCGATGCGATGGTGCGCACGCTCGAAACGGTGCAGAACCGCCGCGGCCTGCCGCTCGAGGAGCTCATGCTCAAGAAGGAGCTTGCGCAGCAGCGCAAGGACATCCGCTACATGCACAAGATGGTGGAAGACATCATCGAGGAGCGGCGAGCGAGCGGCGCCGACATTGCCACCAAGCCCGATCTTTTGAGCTACATGATTGCGGGCGTGGACAAGAAAAGCGGCGAGCAGCTCACCGACAGGATGATCCGCGACGAGTGCATCGAGTTTCTTATCGCGGGGCACGAGACCACCAGCGGCCTGCTCTCCTTTGCCATCTACTTCCTGCTCAACAACCCCGAGGCCATGGCCAAGGCGCAGGCCGAGGTCGACAGCGTGCTGGGCGGCGACACCTCGCAGAAGCCCACCTATGCGCAGGTGAACCGGCTGACCTACGTGCTGCAGGTGCTGAAGGAGTCGCTGCGCCTGTACCCGACCGCGCCCGCGATCTCGATGCGCGCGAAGGAAGACACCACGATTGGCGGGCAGTACACGATCAAGAAGAACAACATGGTCATCATGCATGCGCTCGCGCTGCATCGCGACAAAAGCATCTGGGGCGAGAACGCCGACCGGTTCAACCCCGACAACTTCAGCCGCGAAGCCGAGCGCGAGCGGCCGGTCAACGCCTTCAAGCCCTTCGGCAACGGGCAGCGCGCCTGCATCGGGCGCCAGTTCGCGCTGCAGGAGGCGGTGCTCACGCTGGGCATGATCCTGCAGCGCTTCAACCTGGTCGATCACACGGGCTACAAGCTCAAGATCAAGGAAGCGCTGACGATCAAGCCCGAAGACTTCAAGATCAAGGCGCTGCTGCGCGACCCCGCCTCGCGCCCGCGTAACAACGGCGAGATTTCCGCCGCCGCGCCCGATGCGCCCACCAAGCCCGCAGGGCGCAAGCCGCAGGCCGCGCGCCACGGCACCTCGCTGCTGGTGCTGCAGGGCTCCAACCTGGGCACGGCCGAAGACCTGGCGCGCCAGCTGGCCGAGGCCGGCGAGCTGCGCGGCTTCTCCACGCAAGTCGCTTCGCTCGACGACTATGCCGAGCGGCTGCCGGCGAATGGCGCGGTGGCGATCGTCTGCGCCTCTTACAACGGTGTGGCGCCGGACAACGCGGCCGAATTCCATCGCTGGCTCGACAAGGCGGACGACTCGCTCAACGGCGTGCGCTTCAGCGTGTTCGGCTGCGGCAATACCGATTGGGCCGCCACCTACCAGGCGGTGCCGCGGCGCATCGACGAGCGGCTCCAGGCACTTGGCGCCACGCGCGTGCATCCGCGCGGCGAAGGCGATGCGCGCGAAGACATGGACGGCGCGTTCCAGGATTGGAGCGACGCGCTCTGGCCCGAGCTGGTGAAGACCTTCGGCATCCAAGCCGGCGCCGACACGCCCGCCGAGGCCGAGCCGCTCTACACGCTCGAAGAACTGCCGCCGCCGCAGAAGAACGCGCTGGTCGATGCGCTCGGCGCCGTGGCGCTGCGCGTGGCGGAAAACCGCGAACTGCAAAGCCCCGGCGGCGATGCGGGAAGCAGCCGCTCCACCCGCCATGTCGAGCTGATGCTGCCCGAGGGCCTGAACTACGTGCCCGGCGATCACCTGAGCGTGGTGCCGCGCAACAGCCCCGCGCAGGTGGAGCGCGCGATGGCCCGCTTCGGGTTCGACCGCTCCGCGCATGTGCGGCTGCATGCCGCGGCCGGCCGCAAGGCGGCCCTGCCGGTCGACCAGGTGGTGGCGGTCGACCGCCTGCTGGGCGACTACGTCGAGCTTCAGGACGTGGCCACGCGAAAGCAGATTGCCACGCTCGCGGCCTACACCGAGTGCCCTTTCACCAAGCCCAGGCTCACGGCGCTCTCCGGCAGCGACGAAGCTTCGCAGGCCGCCTACAGGGCCGAGGTGCTGCACAAGCGCAAGTCGCTGCTCGACCTGCTCGAGGAGCACCGCGCCTGCCAGGTGCCGTTCGCGGTGTTTCTTGAAATGCTGTCGCCGCTCTCGCCGCGGTATTACTCGATTTCGTCGTCGCCCTCGATGACGCCGGGGCGGTGCAACGTCACGGTGGGCGTGGTGAGCGCACCGGCGCTTTCGGGCAACGGCACCTTCGAGGGCGTGTGCTCCAACTACCTGGCGCGCGCCGAAGCGGGCGACACGGTGCACGGCGTGATCCGCGAAACCACGGCCGAGGGCTTTCGCCTGCCGGAGGATGCGCAGCGCCCGCTCATCATGATCGGCCCCGGCACCGGCCTTGCGCCGTTTCGCGGCTTTCTGCAGGAGCGTGCGGCACAGGTCGAACGCGGTGAAGCGCTGGGCGATGCGATGCTGTTCTTCGGCTGCCGGCACCCGGAGCAGGATTTCATTTATGCAGAAGAACTCAAGGCCTGGTCGCACCGCGGGTTGATGAAGCTGCACACGGCCTTCTCACGCTCAGGCGAACGCAAGGTGTATGTGCAGGACCTCATCCGCGAGCAGGGCGCGGCCGTGTGGAAGCTGCTGGAAGCAGGCGCGGTGATCTATGTGTGCGGCGATGGTTCGCGCATGGAGCCCGACGTGCGGCGCACGCTCGCCGACCTGGCCCGCGAGCATGGGCACGACGGCAATGCCTGGATGGACAGGATGATTGCCGACCAGCGCTACGTGCTGGACGTGTGGGCCGGGGCCTAGCCCCTGTGGCTCAGCTCAGATCTCGCGGTCTGGATCGGGATAGACCAGCGGCCCGAGCAGGCCGCGGTTGAAGGGCTTCCACTTGCCCTCCGGCTGCGCAAGGCGGTCGGCCACCGCGTAGAGCACGGCGGGGTGGCCGCCAAGCCCCAGGTGGCTTGCCACCACTTCGATGTTCTCCGCCTTGGGCCCAGGCTTCTCGAGGCTGCAGCGCCATGCGACGACACCGTCGGTGCGGCTGAAGATCGACGTGGTGGGCACCGGCGGCGTGGGTTGCACGAACTTCATGCGGCGCGGGTCGTGCGAGCTTTGGCCGCTCACGCCTTCGTACACCCGCCATGCGTTTGTGGCGCGCGGGCTGCCGGAGAACGGGCTGCCCAGGGTGATGACGTTGCGCACCAGATCGGGCTGCGCGGACGCGAGAAGCCGCGCATAGATTCCGCCCAAGCTCCAGCCGATCACGCTGACCTTCTGGCCGCTCTTTTCATGCAGCGACTTGAGGAGCGCCAGCATGCCGTCTTCCACGCCTTCGCGCGGACCGAAGTTGCGGCCCAGGCCCCAGCCGTGCGCGTCGTAACCGCGGCTGCGCAGGTAGCGGCGCAGCAGCAGCGTGGAGCCGTCGCCCGCCACGAGCCCCGGCAACACGATCACCGGGTGCCCGTCGCCGCGCGGCGTGAGCTGCAGCAGCGGCCACATCGCAACGCCGGCACCTGTTTCCCAGAGCGCGCGTGCTTCGGCCAGCATCAGCAGGCCCGACGGTGGCGCAATGTGGTCTCGGGTGGCTGTGGTCATGAGGACGGCGTTCCTTTTCTGTTTCGCTGTTGTGTGGGACGAGCATGGCGAACGAAAGTTTCACCGCCTCGTCGGACAACAGCGATGTTTATCCGAGGTATTTGCCCCGCAGGTAATCAAGGTAAGCCCTCGATTCGCTGGAAACATACGGGGAAATCAAGGTGAGCGTGTAAAAAGCCGCGAGCCCCGGGTCGGCCTGTGCGAGTGCATCGCGCCCCGGCACCAGCCGTTCGAACGAGAGCCAGCAGGTGGTGGTGAAAACCATCTGCAACGCCAGGATGCGCGCCTGCTCCGCGCTGGTCTGGATGACGCCCGAGGCCACCAGCCCTTCGCAAAGCGCTTGGGCCGCGAGCAGGTTCTGCGCGGTGAGCGCCTGCGCGCGCTGGCCGAGCGCAGGGTATTCGCCGGCCAGGAAAGCCATGTCGCGATAGATGAACCGGTATTCGTCGATGGCCTCGAAGCGCAGGTGCAGTGCGAGCCAGAGATCGTCGATGGCGGCAATCGAATCCGAAGACCCGTTGAGCACCTCGAGCCGCTGCTCGAAGCGCCGGAACAGCCATTCGACGATCAGCTGCTTGGCCTTGAAGTGATAGTGCAGGTTGCCCGGGCTCATGCCGAGCTCGGCCGCAATCTTGTGGGTGGACACCGCCGCGAGGCCTTCCGCATTGAACAGCGCAAGGCTGGTCTGCAGGATGCGATCGCGCGTGGTGTTGGAACTGGCCACAACCGGCTGGTGCGTGCGTCGGTGTTCGCTGGGCTTGGGGCTCAGCGCCTGCCGCTGCCGCGCGGGCTGGCGTTCTTTGGTTCGAGCTCGGCAAGGCGCTCGCGCAGCCGGGCCACTTCTGCATGCAGTGCCTGCACCTCTTGCGCGCTGGGCATGCCGAGCCGCTCGAGAGCGGTCGCCACGCGCTGGTCGAACACGTCTTCGAATTTGCGCAGGCCGAAACTGTCGAGGCTCGGAAAGCCGCGCGTGAGCGGGGCCTTGGTGGCGCCAGCGGTTGAGTCGAACTTGCCTTGGCCGATGCCGAGCAGGCCTTCGATCACATTGGCCTGGCGCTTGGCGACGTCGTCGCGCACATTGCCGAGTGCCTTGAGGCCCGCGCGAAGCAGGCCCTCGGCCCCACCGGTCTTTTCGGCCGGCCGGGCCTTGGATGGTGTGACAGCAGCGGATTTCTTCTTTGCCGCCGCAGCCGTTTTCCTGGCTGCGGGCACCTTCTTGGCCGCGGAGGCTTTCTTCGCAGGCGCCGCCCTCTTCTTCTTCAGATCGTCAGCCGGATCGGTCGAACGGGGTCGGGTCGCCATGCGTTGTTTGCTCCAGGATCAGGTCAGGCTGCCTTGCGGGCGGCGGTGCGGCGAACCGGCTTCTTGGCGGCGGCCGCCTTGGCCTTCACGGTGCGCACGGGCTTGGCTTCTTCGGTGCCGCTCACGCGCACTTCGATCTGCTTGGCACCGGCCGCGACCTTGTCGGCAATTTGCACCGACACGTTGGCGATCGGCTGGTTCAGCGCGTTGAAGGTCTTGACCACCGAGGTGACCACGGGCGACTCGACGCCTGCCACGCGGCCGGCCACGGCTTCGATGCCGCTGGTGGTGCCCGCAGCGACGCGGTCCATCACCGAGACGATGCGGCCGGTGTCGATGTCCAGGCGGTTGGCCAGGAAGCCGTTGATCTTTTCCTGTGCGCCGATCAGGTTGGCCTTGACCTGCTCGCTCACCAGCGGAATCTGGCGGCTGCCCAGGAATTCGCTGTAACGCGAAGCAGCGCCGCCCAGCAGGCGATGCACGCCGGCGCGATAGGCACCCACCAGGGTTTTGCCGGCGTCGTTGTACTGGCCGATGACGTGGATGGCGGCGGAAGAGAAAGAGGCTTGCGTGGTCATGTGTCGATTTCCTGGAAGTTGGACGTTCGCGGGATTCGCGATGGGGTGATCTTCTTCCGGAGTGC